>CAVTQN010000013.1:0-84893 GCA_963736885.1 uncultured Pseudomonadota bacterium | reverse complement strand
TCAATAGCGGATAGAGAAGGCTCGACCCGGTTTCGTACAAGATCGTAGCGGCATAGGCGGTTCCAGCATAAAGGACCGCAACTGTCGCAAGCGCTGCTATGCGGATAGGGAATTTCCTGGGTATTTTCACGTTTGCTTTCCTTGTGCCGGGTTCGCAAAAGGAAGGCCAGACTATATGCATGCCCCTCCTGAGACCGCCTCCACACAATTATGGCATACTTCGAGAAAATATGGCAGTTTTATGAAGTTTTCGGCGCCATTATCTGCTGAAACCCAATGAATTTAATGACATAAAAAGCTCCTTTTAATGCCTGTCAGAAATGCGCTTCGTTCGCCCGCTCAGGCTGTTCTCCGTCGTCGCACATTCAATTGAACTTGCGCGAGCCCCCTAGAGGGAAGGCCACAAGGCGAGGCGCTCGGCTTGTGCAGTCCACCCAGAGCGTTAGCCTTCGACCGCAAAACTGTCTGCTTATCGCGGTCGTTTACCCCAAAGCGGACAGGCCGCTTCCGGCCCGGTCTCGCCATTAGGAGAATGTCCGATATCCGCTTTCGCCAGCCGTAAGCTGACTGGCAGACATCCACCCAACTCAGCCTTTGGGGACGGCCGAACTGATTGAGCTTTCACCCTCGAGCGGCAATGTTTCAGACGGCGAGAAGATGAAATCCAGATCCCGCAGGATCTGATTGCGGCAGCTTTCCACGGGCTCGGGCACCCGCAGCACCTTGGCAAACAGCAGTGCGCCTTGCATCGAGGCATAAATGAATTCCGCCATTTGCTCGCAATCCAGATCGGCACGCAGCTCCCCCGAGGCAACACCATCCTCCAGCATGGTTTGAATGTCGGCGCAGAAATCCTGATAAATTTCCGCCAGGCGCAAGCGCAACAACTCTGACTGGCCAGAGATTTCGGTGGAGAAATTGCCGATCAGACTGCCACGGCGCATCTCATCGCCGCTTAAATCTCCAAGGACGCGGTCGAAACAGGCCTCAAGCCGCGCACGTACGGGGAGGGATTTATCCTGCAGCGTCTGGGCCGCGAGCGCCCTGTTCTGATCGTGATAGCGGTCCAGAACCTCCAGCCCGAAAGCCTCTTTCGAGGCGAAATGGTTGGTGAACGACCCCAGCGGCACATTCGCCGCCTGCGCGATCCCGCGCACGGACGCGCCACCAAAGCCCCGCTCATGTATGACACGGACGCCCCAGATAAGAATTTTCTCGCGATTAGATAGTCTAGACATAACGGTGATCGCGATTCCAAGAGACAGAGAGAAGAACAGACGAACGAATAAGTACGTTCGTACGTATTTATTACAAGGGGACGCCTGCATACGTCCGTCTCTTCCGCTCCGCAAGCACATAGCTTCCCCAAATCCATGCAGAAAACGCATAATTGGTGTACGTACGTACGTTCACAATTTAGTTGCCGAAAGACGTACGTACATATAAATGGTTGCTCGTCGAAAGGGCATCCCGCCCCGCCGACCGAAGGATCAAAATACCATGTCCCGTCTCGTGAAATTCGCTTCCGCCGTCGCCCTGCTGGCCTCTCTGGCGCCGTTTGCCGCCCAGGCCCGCTCCTCCAGCCAGACCGGCCAGAACGCGGCCGCTGCCTGGGCCAGCAATGCGCCCACCGACAGCACCGGCGGCTAACACCACCGCGTTTTGTTTCTCCGCTTTACGCCTTCAACCTCTTCGAACAATGGACTTTCCTATCATGTCACGCCTCGTGAAATTCGCTTCCGCCGTCGCCCTGCTCGCCGCTCTGGCGCCGTTTGCCGCCCAGGCCAGCTGCTCCAACTCCAACTCCAGCCAGACCGGCCAGAACGTGGCCACCCAGTGGGTTGGCGGCGCGTCCACCGACAGCGTCGGCGGCTAACAACACCGGCTTTTCTCTCTCCGCATTACACTTCACCCTCTTCGAACAAGAGACTTTCCCATCATGTCACGCTTTGTAAAATTCGCTTCCGCCGCTTTGCTGGTCGCTTCTCTGGCGCCGTTCGCCGCCCAGGCCCGCTCCGGCAGCCTCGGCACCACAGGCCAGGCCCAGCCCGCTACCCAGTCCACCCAGCATGGCGCCTTCGTGGCCGGCCGCGGCGCTGAAAATGCCCGGTTTGCCAGCAATGACGTTCCGACCTCCTCCCATTGGGTCGGTGGTGCCGCTTCCGATAGCGACGCCGGCTAATCAGCCTAGCCTCAACGGTTCGGTGGTACCGTAAACCCCGCTCCAGCCTCCCCCCGCCACTTGCGTGGCGGAGAGGGGTTTCTGGTGCTTTAGATAGGATGTTGCTCTAGCCGCCTCGCAGCCGTCCTGTACTCGCCAGCAACAGCTCCGCCAGAGCGGAAACGGCATCCCGCCCCTGCCCGCCGCCTACCAGCACGAATTCCACCGGCCCCAGCGTCGGCAACCCCGCCGAGGGTGCCACCTCCGCCAGCCCCGGCGGAATCAGCTGCGCCGCCAGCGGCACCACGCCCAGCCCCGCCATGGCGGCGGCGCGCAAGCCGCTCAAACTGCCGCTGGTGCAAGCCACCCGCCAACGCCGCCCCACCGCATCCAGCACCGCCAACGCACGCTGGCGCGTCATGCTCGGCGGCGGATAGATCACCAAGGGCAAGGCTGCCTCCGGGTCCGGCACCATTCCCGGCCGCCCCACCCAGCGCAGATCATCCACCCAGGCGCGGCGCCCCCGCGCATCCCCCTCCCGCCGCTTGGCGAGAATCAGATCAAGCTGCCCCGCATCGAAGCGCTCATATAAAACTTCGCTGAGCCCCACGGTCAGCTCCAGATCCACCTCGGCATTGCGGGCAGTAAATTCCGCCAGCATGTCCGGCAGGGCGGAAAACACGAAATCCTCCGACGCCCCAAACCGTATCCGCCCGCGCACCCCCCCGGCGGTGAAATATTGGCCGATGCGCGCATTCGCCTCCAGCGCCCGCTTGGCGAAAGGCAAAATCGCATCACCATCCGGCGTAGTGGCCACGCTATGCGTGTCACGCGCCAACAGCTTGCGGCCAGTCTGCGCCTCCAGCTTCGCCAAATGCTGGCTGATGGTGGATTGGCTGATGCCCAACTGCCTTGCGGCGGCGGAAAACCCGCCCGCCTCCGCGACGGCAACAAAACTGCGCAGCAATACCGGGTCGAGCAAATGGTCCATGCGTTTTGCTTATCACAAAACGCAATAACAAATATCGCTGTTATTTCGTTTCTGAAAGAACCAAAACCGCTTCATGACGAGGAGGGGTTCGATGAAGGCGGATTCGGCACGGCAAAACCTGGTTCTGGCAGCGGTCACGCTGCTGGTGGGTATCGCCGGCGGGCTGGGCGGCATGAGCATGGCCCTGGTGCTGCATGTCGTGCAGCACATCACCTATGGCTACAGCCTGGGTTATCTGGTCGGCCCTGAATCCTTCCTGCAAGCGGTCACGAATGTCTCACCCCTGCACCGCGTGCTGGCGCTCACGGCGGGCGGGCTGGTGGCGGGGCTTGGCTGGTGGGCGG
The DNA here is from genome assembly GCA_963736885.1 of uncultured Pseudomonadota bacterium. Taxonomy (GTDB): domain Bacteria; phylum Pseudomonadota; class Alphaproteobacteria; order Acetobacterales; family Acetobacteraceae; genus Acidocella. The sequence continues at coordinate 81,397 of CAVTQN010000013.1, read as the reverse complement.
TGTATAACCGCGGCTCAAAACTGGTCAGCATCAAATCCGCCGCCGCCACCGGCAAGCCCATGCCCTATGGCAGCACCACCGGCCACGCGCTGTTGCAGATCATCACCGTCGCCATGGGCTCGCCCTTGGGGCGGGAGGTGGCGCCGCGCGAAATCGCCGCCCTCCTCACCCAGAGACTCACCGCCTGGGCCGGCATTTCCGGCGAGGATGCAAAAATGCTGCTGGGCTGCGGCGCCGGGGCTGGTCTGGCGGCGGTATATAACGTGCCGCTGGGCGGGGCGATTTTCGCGCTGGAAGTGCTGCTGGTGCGCATGGATGTGAAAGCGGTGCTGATGGCGCTCACCAGCTCCTGCATCGCCGCGGTCGTTGCCTGGTCGGCCCTGGGCGATGTGCCGCAATATCATATCCCGGATTTCAGCCTCTCCGTGCCGCTGATGGTTTTGTGCGTGCTCACCGCCCCGCTGCTGGGGCTGGCCGGGTATGGCTTTGCCCGCCTTACCGACGTCGCGCGGAAACATATGCGCACGGATCACCGGATCATCTGGCGCTGCCTAATGGTGTTCCTGCTGGTCGGGCTGGTCGCCACGCTGTTTGCGCAACTGCCCGGCAACGGCAAGGGGCCGATCCAGCTTGGGCTGGAGAGCGATATTTCCACCCGGCTGGGGATTGAGCTGCTGGCGCTAAAGGTGGCGGCCATCGCGGGGGCGCTGTGGGCGGGTGCCGAGGGCGGCGTGCTGACGCCGGGCCTCACCGTCGGCGCGCTCATCTCCGGCCTGTTGGCGTTGGGCTGGAACGCCATCCTGCCGCCCGTCTCGCCCGGCGCCTTCTCGCTGGTGGGGGCGGCTGCCTTCCTGGGGGTTTCCATGGAGATGCCCTTCACCGCCGTGGCGCTGATGTTCGGCTTCACCCATGTCTCCCAGGATTTTTTGGTGCCGCTGATCCTCACCGCCGCCATCGCCAGCGCCACGGGGCGGGCGGTGCCGATGCTGGCCTCAGCCCTCCAGCGCCAGCCCGCTCGCCTCCTTCAGCCCCACGCCGGTGAGGCCGCGGCGCAGAGCCTCGCGCATCAGCCAGGCGAGCATGTCAGCGGCGGCGCCGTAAGACAGCCCGCCATGCGCATGGATGTTTGAAATACAGTTGCGCGCCGAATCCAGCGTGCCGCGCTTCGGGTTGTAGGTGAGGTAGGCGCCCAGGCTGTCCGACACCGTCAGCCCCGGCCGCTCGCCGATCAGCACGGCACACAGCTTCGCCCCCAGCGCCTCGCCGATATCATCGCCCAGCGCCACGCGCGCCTGGGTGGCGATGACAAGCGGGGCCAGCTTGAAGCCTTGCAGCCGCTCGGTCAGCGCCTCGACCATTGGCACCGCGTTCTGCATCACCGCCGTGGCGGAGAGGCCATCGGCAATGATCAGCACCGCATCGTACTCGCCCTTCCCCAGCAGGGGCAGGCACTCGGGCGCCAGGCTGCGACCGAGATCGGGGCGGCGCAGATAGGTCTCGCGGTCCGGCGCTTCGCTATGCAGCTCGATGGCATTGGGCAAAGCGGCGCGGAGCTGGGCCATGTCCAGCTTTGCATGCACAGCATCGCGCGCCTTGGCGTGGGCGAACTGGAAATCCAGCACATCGGCGATCTTCATCGCGTCGCCCGCCCGGCCCAGCCCGATGCGCGCGCGCGTGGCCTGGCGCAGCCTTGCCCAGGGGTCGTTATGTTTGTCGTTATGCTCAGGCGGCATCGCGGTCCTCCGCCACCAGCAGGCGGCGCTGCGCCTTATTCTGCGGCCCCGGCAGGCGCATGCGGCCATGGGCGTCCAGCATCTCCATCTTCTCCAGCCAATCCTCGAATTCCGGCGCCGGGCGGGCATTGAAGACGGAGCGCAGATAGAGCACGTCGTGATAAGAGAGGCTCTGGTAATTCAGCATCACGTCATCCGCCCCCGGCACGGCGATGACGAAGGACACGCCCGCCGAGGTGAGCAGCGTCATCAACGTGTCCATATCGTCCTGGTCCGCCTCGGCATGGTTGGTGTAGCAAACGTCGCACCCCATGGAGACGCCCAGCAGCTTGGCGCAGAAATGGTCCTCCAGCCCGGCGCGGATGATCTGCTTGCCGTCATAGAGATATTCCGGGCCGATAAAGCCGACCACCGTGTTCACCAGCAGCGGCGAGAATTCCCGCGCCACGGCATAGGCCCGCGCCTCGATGGTCTGCTGGTCCACGCCGAAATGTGCGCCGGCCGAGAGCGCGGCGCCCTGGCCGGTTTCGAAATACATCGTATCCTGGCCGATGGTGCCGCGCTTGAGCGATTGCGACGCCTCATAAGCCTCCCGCAAAATCGAGAGGCTGACGCCAAACCCCTCATTCGCGGCCTGCGACCCGGCGATGGACTGGAACACCAGATCCACCGCGCCCCCGGCATTCATCACCTCAATGGAATTGGTCACATGGGTGAGCACGCAGGTCTGGGTGGGGATATCGTAACGCTGGCGCAGCTCATCGAGCATGCCAAGCAGCGAAAGGCAGTTCTGCACGCTGTCCGTGGCGGGGTTGATGCCGATGACGGCATCGCCGGTGCCATAGAGCAGCCCGTCCAGCGTGGAGGCGGCGATGCCTTTCAGATCATCCGTGGGGTGGTTGGGCTGTAGGCGCGAGGACAGCCGGCCCGGCAGGCCGATAGTGTTGCGGAAAGCCTTCACCACCCGGCATTTGCGCGCCACGGCGATGAGATCCTGGTTGCGCATCAGCTTGGAGGCGGCGGCGGCCATCTCCGGCGTCAGCCCCGGGGCCAGGGCGGCCAGGGTGGGGCTGTCGGCCTCGTAGGACAAAAGCCAGTCCCGGAACTGGCCGACGGTCATGTGCGAAACCGGGCGGAAGGCCAGCGCGTCGTGGCGGTCGAAGATCAGCCGCGTGACCTCATCCTGCTCATACGCAATCAACGGCTCTTCCAGAAAAATCTTCAGCGGCAGATCAGCCAGCACGGCGCGGGCGGCCACACGCTCGGCATCGGAGGCAGCGGCCAGCCCCGCCAGCTCATCGCCCGAACGCCGGGCCGAGGCGCGGGCAAGAACGGTTTTCAAATCGGCGAAACGGTAGGTTTCCCCGCGAAAGGCATGTGAGAAGTTCCCCATGCTCTTATGGAAACACCGGTTTTTATTGCAGCGCAATGTAAATTAGCGCCGGAAAGCTGCGCGCGGGTGGGCCATGCAGGGTGTGGGGCGCGGCCGGGCGGCCGCCCCCTGCACGTTAACCGGCCATCATCGCGCGGATTTTCTTCACCAGCCCATCCAAGGAGAATGGCTTGGTGATGATCTCCATGCCGCCCGCCATGGCGCTGCCATTGCCCACCTCGATATTATGGGCATAGCCGGTCATGAACAGCACTTTCAGATCCGGCCGCAGGAGCTTGGCCGCATCGGCCAGCTGCCGGCCATTCTGGCCCGGCAAGGTCACGTCCGTGACCAGCAGATCGATCCGCCCCGGCGATTTAAGGATGTCGATCGCCGACGGCGCATCCGCCGCCTCGATGGCGGCATAGCCTTGTTCTTCAAGCGTTTCCATGACGAGCATCCGAACCATCGGCTCGTCATCAACGACCAGGATTGCCTCGCCCACAGAATGCGGCGCACACAACTCCGCCATCACGCTCCCCCCTTTTGTGCAACTTTCTATCGCAGCCGCACGGGGGCGCAAGAGTTAATCAATCGAAACGGATTTAAAGATTAACCCCCTCAAGCCGTTCTGGTTAATTCATACAACGCCACAGCCCCCGCCGCTGAAACATTCAGGCTCTCCATCCCGCCCGGCATGGCCAGGGCGCAGACTTCATCGCAGGTCTCGCGCGTTAGGCGGCGCATGCCCTCGCCCTCGCTGCCCAGCACCAAAGCCACCCGCCGGCCGGCGAAATCCTCGCCGCGCAGCTTGCTGTCCGCATGGCCATCCAGCCCCACCACCCAGACATTGGCGGATTTGAGCACGATGAGCGCGCGGGAGATGTTGGTGATGCGCAGCAGGGGAATCGTCTCCAGCGCGCCGGAGGCCGCCTTGGCGAGCGCGCCGGTCTCCTCCGGCGCGTTGCGGTCCTGCGCGATGACGGCGCAGGCGCCGAAGGCCTGGGCCGTGCGCATCAGCGCGCCGACATTGCGGGGGTCGAAAATCTGGTCCAGCACCAGCACCGGGCCGGGGCGCTTGAGCGCATCCAGCAGCGCGGGCGCGGAGAGCTGGTCGGCCAGCAGGGCGATGCCCTGATGCACGATTCCCGAACCCGGCCGGGCGCCGAGAAGCTGGTCGATTTTTTCGCGCGGCGAAATTTCCGGGAGAATCGGCCAGGGTGTCGGGCATTCCGCCGCCAGGGCGGCCTGCGCCTCCTCGGTGATCACCAGCCGGCGCAGCAGACGGGCCGGATTTTTTAGCGCCGCCGCCACCGCATGGGTGCCATACAGCCACACCGCCCCGGCCGGGGCGCTGGGGCCGCGCCGCTCTGAGCGGTCAGCCCCGCCGCGGCGCTGCTCCTGGCGGGGATCCTGGCGCTCGGGGCGCTCGGGGCGCTTCGGGCCCTCGGGCCGGGTTCCGGGCAGGCTCAGCCTGTCCTCGCTGCGGGGGCGCTGTTTCGGGCCGTTTTTGCCATGGTGCGGACGATTTTGACTCATGTGCCCTCACTATCCCCACCCCCATGCGTTGACAACCGACCCCCTCCCGTTGCATGGAGGCGCCCACACGGAAGGGTGCCCGAGTGGCTAAAGGGGACGGACTGTAAATCCGTTGGCGTGCGCCTACGTTGGTTCGAATCCAACCCCTTCCACCACCTCTATTTCATTGAAATATATCAGACTTTGGCCTTCCCGCCGGGTGTGGCGGCGTGTTGCGCTGGGCAAATCGAGAAAAGTAAGCGCCAGGGACCAGCCCGGCCCTGCATTTGCGAGTCCGCGCGATAGAATCACAACGTTCTCTGTACCATGGAGGGTTTGCGGGCGGCGGACGCCGTCTGATCCGTCCAGAGACGGACCAGGATTCCCGTCAATTCAACCTTTTGACTGGAAAGCTCATGCCTGAAACACTGCCGAAGGCCTGATCTGAAGCCTTCATCCCACCCTATAGCCGCCAGAGCGGGCGAGGCAGCGCCAAACGCCAAGGACGGCTGATGACGAGGCCGCCCTGACGGCCGACATCACACGGGGCGGAGCTACCCAAGGTTCCGACGGCGTAGCCGTTGGAATGGCAGCGGAGGGAGTCCCTGGGAGAACAGCTACAGCGAGAGCTTCAATGCCCGGCATCTTTGCGCAACGTTTTAACAGTTCGGAATCAATACGAAGGCGATTATTGCCAGACGGTCGTTTCTTAACAGCATCTAAAATTTTTGCGCCAGACGGTGGTGGCCCCTGAAATCTCAAACGCATCACATCGCGTATCCGGCGCATCGATCGTGGTCCCATTGGCATCTCGGCTCCCTCGTTCAAAACGAGGCCAACCGTAGCTTCAGATTGCCGGCCAGACCCGCCCATGATCACGTGGAACACGCAGTTGGGGAAAGCAAAAACGACTGATTAGCCATTCTCATCTCTTCAAAATGCGGCTATTCCTTCTCCATGGGGAGTGGACCGGCCGCTCTTATGGGAAATGTTGGCTTGCCATGATGTCACATGTCCATTTAATCAATCTCGACCGCAGCAGTGATCGATTGATGACGTTCAACCGCCGCAACTCGCATCTGAAGACCGTGTTGCGCTTCCCGGCCATAGATGGATCGCTCCTGGACCGCCAGGAGTTGATAAGAAATGGAATCATTTTAGAAGACTGCCCGTATTCCAGCGGGACATTGGGGTGTGCACTTTCGCATATCGAATTATGGCGAAAAGCGTTAACCGAGAATCGTCCAATTACTATATTTGAGGATGACGTAATTGCTGCCTTTGAATTTGAAGAAAAAATGGCGCGAATTCTCGAAAAAATCCCTGCGGACTGGGACGTTGTTAATTGGGGGTATCTCTTCGGTGGCCCCCTAAAAGTCTGGTTGGACCTGTCGTTTTCCAAAGTAATGATCGATTTCTACGCGCCAAAAAAATTTGGTGAGTGCATAGACTTCCAATCCACTGAATATGATTACTCCATATTTCGGCTTTTAAATTCTTGGGGATTGCAAAGCTATTCCGTTTCGCCGAAGGGCGCACGCATGTTGTTGGACCATTGTTTGCCATTAAGAAAACAGGCGATACAATTCTCGCAAGATGGAGTTAGCTATTTGGACGAGGGTATCGATGGACCAATGAATGGTGTGTATAGATCTATGCAGGCGTTTATATGCGTTCCACCCCTGGTGATGCATGAACCACCACAAGAATTACTGTCGGATCGCATCGCAACAGACCGAGAATTCTAAATTGGTTCGCTTTTGTCAATTCAATCATTTATTGTACAGGGCAATTCATTAAATACAAGCAATGATTTGTGTGGCGCGACAGAGGTGGCCGGCTTTGTCTGAACACCGTTTCGATTTCCATAAGCGCCAGCTCTGCCGGGTTCGTTTTTAAATATGCCGGCGTCTGGGCATCACGCAAAGAGGAAAAGCGGGGAGCAAAACGCAGCGCAGGAAAAAACAGCGGCCCAAATAAATGGACCTGTCCCTTTTAGAGCCAAGCAACCCCCACCGCCGACACCGAAACGTTACGGCGCGGCAAATAGCTGTTTCTCCGCCGCCTTCGCCTTCTCCGGCCCCAGCTCGATCAGGGGGATTACCCGACGCGCCTCTAAGATCCCTATGGCTTGTTACACACAGGGCATGGAATGCCGCGCTTGGCTTCTGCGATTGTGTTGACCTGCACCCATTCCGACCTGTGCTCGCATCGTTCGCACTTGAATGAAGCAAGAAACGAACCGTGGGGTGCCATGTCGCCGGAAGACTCACTCACATCGAGCAAAGCCATCCGCCATCTCCATGGAGCGCGATGCCGGGGGGCGTCAGGGAAGAGATCGAGAACTCACGAGACCTCCGACAGCTTTCCAAAGATCGCCATCTCCTGAATCTTGCTGACGGGCAGGCTGATCATTTTAGCCACCGCCGCCGCTCTTACCTTATTAGCCATCAGTTTGCTTCCTTAACCTACCTCCGCTTCCTTCGCCTTCTCCAGGCCCAGCTCGATCAGGCGCCGGATAGCTTCGGATTCGGTCTTCACCCGGTTGGAGAACCGGTAATCATCAATTTCCGCCAAAAGCTCATTTGGGAGGGAAACCAGCTTCCGGGTCAGTCTGTCAGGGTTGACTACCATAAAAGTGATATCACCATATCAGGTTATATTTGACAATGGTTGCGAGTGATATCATCGCATACCTGGCAGGACATGGCGTTGCGACCTCCGCGCCCGGCCTAGCGTTTCAATGACTGGAACCACCCGCGGGAGCGCCAGCATCGGGCGCGGAAACGCTTGTCAGGTGTCGCGTTTTCCGTTTCACTATCCTTGGCCCCAGACCGCCGGGCGTGCCGCGAACAGGAACCGCATCATGAAGGTCACCGTCGAAGTTGACTGTACGCCTGAGGAGGCCCGGCACTTCCTCGGCCTCCCCGACGTCGCCCCCATGCAGCAGGCTATCATGGAGAAACTCCAGCAGCGCATGCAGAGCACCATCGACGCAAGCACGCCGGAAGCGCTGCTGAAGGCATGGATGCCGATGGCGCCTGATCAGATGCAGCAGGCGTTCGCCAAGCTGTTCGGTGCCTTCGGGGGATTAAAGCCTGGCGACAGGGGCTGAGTTTCCCGCTTGGCGCGGGATTGTGCCGCGGCTTGCGCGGGCGTGATGGTGCCGATGGGCGCCATGGCTACATCACCACGATTCCGGGGTGATGTCCGCCGGTTGATCGATGTCGAGCATCTCGCCGGGATCAACATCAATCAGCGCGGCCGGCGGTAGCGTGGCCAGGAATCGGCGCGCCCCCCGGTCGCCCTCCGCGCTGTCCCGCGCCGCGGCGTAATCGGCCGCGGCCAGCAGCATCGGCGGCGTGCGGATCTCTCCGGCCTGGCAGGCGCAGGAGCTGTCATGGGCCGCAAGCCGGCGCAGCAGAGCCGGTTTTACATTTGGCATGTCGCCAAGGCAGACCAGCAGCCGGCTGGCTTGCCGGGCGCGGGCCTGATCAATCGCCGTCTGGAAGGAGACCGCCATCATCTGCCCAGGCGCAATGCCGCAAATCTCGAATCCCGCGGGCAAGGCGGCGGCAACCTCCATGGAAGAGACGATGGCCAGCACCGCATCGCAGCCGGCGCCGAGGAGGGATGTGGCCGCCGCGCGCACCAGCGCCGCGCCGCGATAGGGGGCCAGAAGCTTGTCCTGCGGGCCAAACCTGCGCGATGCCCCGGCCGCAAGCAGCACCCCGAGGCTGCGCATCAGCCCACCGCCTCGGCGGCGGCGGAACCCCCCATCGTCTCGCGCGTTCTGGCGACATCCATGATCTCGGCAAGCACCGAAACCGCGAGTGTCTGCGCATCGCGCGCCGAGGGAATAAGGCCGATCGGCCCGCGCAGGCGGGCCATCTGCGCGGCGGGCACGCCCAGCTTTTGCAGCCGCGCCAAGCGGGTCCGTTGCGCGCCCCGGCTGCCCTGCGCGCCGATATAGAAGGCCTGGCCCGCCAGAAGATAACGCAGCAGCTCCGGCTCATAATCATGATCATGATAGAACAGCGTCACGGCGGTATCGGCATCGACCGGCACATCCGGCAGATCCGAAATCCGCGAGAGTTTTTCGGCGCTGCACCCTGCCGCCCGCGCGGCGCCGAGCGTCATTTCATCATGCGATAGCAGCTTATGATCATGCCCCAGGCTCGCCACGAGGCGCGTGAAAACCAACGCCTCCGGCCCGGCGCCAAGGATGACGTGGCGCAAAGGCGGCCGGAACCCGAGCGACAGGCCATCATTCACAACGCCCGTTGGCGCATAGGGCGCGAGGGATAAACGCCCCTGCCCCGAGACGCTTAGCGATACCGGCCTGCGCGCCGCCCGCTGCCGCGCCAGTTCGCCCAGCACGTCAGCATCGCGCAGGAGGAAAAACATCACCTCGATGGCGCCGCCGCAGGGCAGACGCAGATCAAAGAAGGGCGAGCCCGCCCCATAGCGCAGCCGCTTCGGCTGCCCGCTCGCCCGCACGTACGGCGCATGCAGAACAAGATCCGCTTCGATGCAGCCCGAAGTGATCGCCCCGGCGCAGTGCCCATCGGCAGAGATGGCCAGCGCCGCGCCGAGATTGCGATAGGCCGGCCCTTCGGTCGCCATGAGCAGGGCGATGATCGTGCCATCCCCCATCGTCAGGGCGGCATCCCAGGGGTCGAGCAGAGCGGGATGCTGCGCGCTCGCCGAAGCGGGCATTGTCCAGCCGCAGCCCGCCCCCCCGGCGCTCACGCCTTCCCCGCCCCGAGCGCGTCGAGGATTGCCTGCGGTGTCATCGGCAAATGGCGCATCCGCACGCCCACGGCCGCGAAGATCGCGTTGGCGATGGCCGGCGCCATCACGGTCGTGCCCGGCTCGCCCAAGCCTGTCGGCGCCTCGGTGCTCTCAGCCATCTCGATGGTCATCTCGGGCGCGTCGATCATGCGCAGCGGCATGTAGGTGTCCAGGTTCGAGTCAACGACCCTGCCGCCCTTGAACTGGGTGCCCTCGTAAAGCGCCATGGAGAGGCCCCACATCGCGGCGCCCTCAACCTGGGCCCGCGCGCCGTCGGGATCGATGACAGTGCCGCAATCAACCACCAGCCAGACCTTCTGCACATCCACATCGCCCGTGGTCCGGTCCACATGCACCTGCACCGCGCCGCCAACCCAGGTGGGCATTGAGCGCGACTGGCCGTAGGTCGTCGCAATCCCGATCGCCGTGTCGGCGGGCAGGCCGCCCTTGCCGTAGCCCGACATCTCGGCGACCCGTTGCAACACCGCCGCTTGGCGCGCCGCCCCGCCGACCGCGTTCGGCGCGGACCCCGCATTGCGGCCCTGGGCGGTGAAATGGGCGAGGCGGAACGCCACCGGGTCCTGCCCAACATGGCGGGCGGCCTCGTCCATAAAGCTCTCGACCGCGAAATTGATCCAGCCCGGCGAGACGGAACGCAGCCAGCCGGGACGGAAGGTCGCCTCGGCCAGCTCATTCGAGATCGCCCGGGCGCGCTGCGCGCCGACATCATACCAATGGTCCGCCCCGTCCGAGGCGAAGGGATCATAAGGCTGGCCATTCACCCCTTTCGGCATGAAGGCGGGAATCATCGCCTTGGTCGGCCAGCCGGAGGCCACGGCGGTATCCATCGCGATCACCTGCTTGTTGGCATCGAAGGCCATCCGGATGCGCGACATGGTCGGCGGGCGGACGCTATCGAACTGCACGTCGTCCGGGCGCGTCATGATCATCTTTACCGGCTTGCCGCCCAGCGCCTTGGAGGCCAGCGCCACCGGCACCGTATAGTCACCGTTCAGGCGCCGCCCGAACCCGCCGCCCAGCAGGTAGGTGCGCATGACGACCTTGTCCGCGCCGACGCCTAGCGCCGTCTGCAGCCAGGGCAGGCACAGCGATTGCCATTGGTTGCCGGTATGGATCTCCCAGACGCCGTCCTGGTTCAGCAAGGCGAGCGCGTTCAGCGGTTCAAGCTGAAAATGCAAAACCGTCTGCGTCGTGTAGGAAGCCTCGAACATATCGGCGGCCTTGGCAAAAACCGGGTCGACATCGGTATCGCCGGTGTCGAGCAGCGCCCCGGTCTTCGGGTCATCGATCAGGCGCTTGTTCTCGGCCTGGAGATCGGCCTCGCCGATCTCCTGCGCATTGCCCTTGATGTCGTAGCTGACCTTCACGAGCTTCGCGGCCTTCTGCGCCGCCCAATGGCTGTCGGCGATCACCATCGCCCAGCCGGGCGCGGTGCCGGAGGGATCATCGAGCTTCAACGTTTGCTGATAACCCGCCACAGCCTTCGCGGCGCTGTCATCAATCCCCGTGACCGTGCAGCCATAGCGCGTCGGCGGCAGGATCGGCGCGGCATGGACCATGCCCTCCACCTTCGAAATCAATGCCGTAGATCGCTTGGCCCGTGGTCTTGTTGTGGATATCGAGGGCAGGCAGGCTCTTGCCCAGCAGGGTCAAATCCGCATGGGGTTTCAGCGGCAAGGCCTGCAGTTCGGCGGCGGTGAAGCTGCGGGTAATGCCCTTGGCCACCAATTCACCGAAGCTGGCGCTCTTGCCGCCGCCGGAGACAATGCCGTTCTCGACCGTGATCCGCGAAGCCGCTGATCCCCCAAAGGCGCGCCGCCTTTTCTGTCAGCGCCACGCGGCCCGCGGCGCCGGCCTGCCGGTAGACCGGCCAGCTTTGCCACACGGACCAGCTGCCGCCCGTCACCATCACCCCCCATTTCGGGTCGCTGTCGACATGCTCGATACGCACATCGTCCCAGTTCGCGCCGAGTTCATCAGCCAGGATGCGCGCGATGGAGGTGCCGACATGCTGGCCCATCTCGGCCCGGATGATATTGACGTTCACCTTGCCGGTGCTGTCGATCCAGTACCAGAGCGTGGGTTCATATGTCGCCCCCACGGCGTCCAGGGGCAGGCCGTCCGGCGCCTCGGGGTTCATGGCGGCGCGGGCCGCAAGCGGGAAGCCGAACACCGCACCGGCCGCGCACATCGAAACGAGGAAGCCGCGGCGGCCGATCTCCGGCATCGCCGCCTTGCGGGGCGGGAACAGGCCATTAGCCATTGCTGACAGCCCCCTTCATCGCGGCGGCGGCTTGCCGCACGGCGGCGCGAATGCGGTTATAGGTCATGCAGCGGCACAGATTTCCGGTCATCACCGCGTCGATATCCTCATCCGTCGGGTTGGGCATGTCCTTCAGCATCGCAGCCGCCGTCATGATCTGGCCGGACTGGCAATAGCCGCATTGCGGCACCTGAAGATCGCGCCAGGCGACCTGCACGGGATGGTTTCCGTCCGGGTCCAGCCCTTCGATCGTGATGATCTCTGCGCCCGCTACATTTCCCACGGGCGTGATGCAGCCGCGCGTCGGGTGGCCGCCGACATGCACGGTGCAGGCCCCGCACATCCCCTCGCCGCAGCCGAATTTCGTGCCTGTCAGGCCGATTTCGTCACGGATGACCCATAGCAGGGGGGTGTCCGGCGCGACGTCCAGGCTGACCTTGCGGCCGTTGATGGTAAACTCGATCATGGTCCTGTCCTCGTCAATTCGTTCCAGCGTGCGCCCGCAAGGACTGCACGGTTGCCTCAAGGTTCTGCCATGGCGGCAGGCCGGCCTGGGTGGCGCGAATATAGGCGGCGATGGCCGCGATCTGGCTGTCATCGAACGCCGTGCGGAAGGCGGGCATGGCAACACCGTGCACACCCTGCGAGGCGGGAACGCCATCGAGGATCGTATGGATCAGGTTCGACGGATCATCCAGCCGCGTGGCGGAGATGATGCCCAGATCCGGGCGCTCAGGCTTCAGGCTGTCGGCCGAGGGGTTGTAATGGCAGGAGGCACAGGCCGAGACATAGAGCCGCTCCCCCAGATTATTACGGTATGCCGGGTCCGGCTTGCCGGCCTCAATGCTCGCCACCACGTCCGGGATTTGCGCCGGGTTGCTGGCCGTGGCGCCGGAGACGCTGCCCAGATAGGTGCCGATCGCCTCAAAATCGCTGTCAGGCAACTGGCGCAGGCCCGCCACCACTTCCGCCATCGGCCCCGAGGCGACACCATGGTAAGGATCGGAGCCGGTCTTCAGATAGACGATGAAATCAGAAGCGGTCCATGGCACGCTGGAGGGGTTCGCCTTCGTCAGCGGCGGCGCTGTCCAGTTATCGATTACGGCCCCCGCATAGCGCTGGCTCCTCTCCTCCGCGCCAAGCCCGTTGCGCGGCGTATGGCACGCGCCGCAATGCGACACGCCCTCGACCAGATAGGCGCCACGGTTCCATGCGTCTGAGTGCGACGGGTCGGGCTGATACCGGCCGAACTGGACGAAAAGCAGCTTCCAGCCCGATTGCAGGTAGCGGATATTCAGCGGGAAGGGGATGGATGGCTGTTTGGTGACCTGCGTCACCGGCGGGATGTCGGTCATGATATAGGCGTAGATCGCATCCACATCCGCATCCGACATTTTGGTGAAATGGTCGTAGGGGAAGGCCGGAAACAGGTTGCGCCCGTCGCGGTCCACGCCTTCATGCAGCGCGCGCCGGAAGGCTTCCGGCGACCATGTGCCGATACCGGTTTGCGGGTCGGGGGTGATGTTCGAGCCGTAGATCGTGCCGAAGCTGGTCACCATCGGATAATTGCCCGCGTAGGGCGCGCCGCCCGGCGCGGTATGGCAGGCCGCGCAATAGCCGGCGGCGGCCAGCACGCGTCCCTTCTCGACCGTGGCGGCATCGAAGTGCGGCCGCTCCGAAGGATTCATCACGGGGATGCTGCCATGCCAGGCATAGATCGCGAACCCGCCAACCAGGACAATGACAACGAGGGCGGCCGCGGAGAGAATGGATTTAAGCATGAGGGCCTAATCCTTGGTGTATGGCTCTGTGTCCACCCTAAGGCACGATTTGTGGCCAAGCAATGAAAAGCTGGCAACCGAGCACTGAGGCTGAGGCGGCTGCCAAGCACGCCCGAGCGGCCTGCCCCCCTGCGAACTGCGCCGCCCGCGCACCAACCCCCAAAACACAAATCGACCCCAAAAACACAAGCCGCTTAATTTTGCTCCTTATTTTGCCGATTTTATAATCGAAACAAGAACGAATATTTTCATATCGCCAAAAATGGAGGCAACAACCCAAAGCCAGCCTGCTCCCGATAACCCGCCCAGAGCTTTAGTATATGGCATAAAAGTTGCTTCAAAATAAAATCGCTATCCACCATGCCGCTATCAACTGAAACAAGAGAGGGTTGCCGTGAGTGATGTTAGCCTTCCCGTAGGACGTAATCTGACAGAATCCGGCTCTCTTCGCAGAGCCATAGACTGGCGAGGCGCTTTCTGGGTCGCCAGCGGCGTGCCGGCGCTGGTGCTGTTTTCAATTGGCGGCATCTCCGCCATGGTCGGCAATCTGGCGTTCCTGGTCTGGGCGGCCTCCATGTTCATGGGGTTCATCCAATCCTTCACCTATGCCGAGATCGCCGGGTTGTTTCCGAACAAATCCGGCGGCGCGTCGGTTTACGGGGCGGCGGCCTGGGTGCGCTACAGCAAGTTCATCGCGCCGCTCTCGGTCTGGTGCAACTGGTTTGCGTGGTCGCCGGTGCTCTCCTTGGGGTGCACCATCGCCGCGGCCTATATCCTGAACGCGCTCGCCCCCATTCCCGCCGCCAACTCGCCCGAGGTCCTGGCCTGGATCACGGCGCACGGCGCTTCCATCACCGGCGGGCAGCAAGCCCAGGTCAACGCCGCCATCACCGCGCTGACGCCCGCCTTGCGGAACTGGACGCTGTTCAGCCACACGCTTGGGCCGGTCGGCTTCTCGCTGAACGCCACCTTCTTCATCGGCGCGGCGATCATGCTGGTCACCTTCGCCATTCAGCATCGCGGCATTCTCGGCACCGCCAATGTGCAGAAATATATCGGCCTGCTGGTGATCATTCCCATGGCGATCGTCGGCATCGTGCCGTTGCTCAACGGCGCCGTGCACGCCTCCAGCTACACGCCGCTGCTGCCGCTGGCCTCTTATGACACGCCGCAGCTTGGCAGCTGGACTCTTTCCAACTGGACGATGGTGCTGGGGGCAATGTTCATCGCCGCCTGGTCCACCTACGGGTTTGAGACGGCGGTGTGCTACACTTCGGAATTCCGCAACCCGGCGACTGACACGTTCAAGGCGATTTTCTATTCCGGCCTGCTCTGCCTGGCACTTTTCATCCTGGTGCCGTTTACCTTCCAGGGCGCGCTGGGGCTGGCCGGCATGCTCGACCCGAAAATCGCGGATGGCTCCGGCGTCGCCGCGGCGATGGCCAATATGGTCGGCGGCGGGCCGCTGATCCGCTCGATCATGGTCATGCTGATGATCCTGGCGCTCATTCTCTCGATCATGACCGCGATGGCCGGCTCCTCGCGCACGCTCTATCAGGGCTCGGTTGATGGCTGGCTGCCGCGCTATCTCACCTTCGTCAATGACCATGGCGCGCCGACGCGGGCGATGTGGACGGATCTCGTCGCCAATCTGCTGCTGCTCGCCGTTGCCTCCACGGATGCGACGAGCTTCTTCTTCGTCCTCGCGGTGTCGAATGTCGGCTATATCATCTTCAACTTCCTGAATTTGAATGCCGGCTGGATCCACCGCGTGGATTCCGGCACCACCAGGCGCCCTTACCGCGCGCCCAACTGGCTGCTGGGGCTGGGCACGCTCTTCGCCTTCGTCAATGCGATGTTCCTTGGCGCGGGCGCGAAGACCTGGAACCCCGCCGCTTTGTGGGCGGGCTTCATCTTCGCCGCCCTCATCATCCCGGTCTTCTGCTTCCGCCATTTCATCCAGGACAAAGGCAAATTCCCCGCACAGATGCTGGAGGACCTGCATGTCGGCGGCTCCGGCGACACCACGACAAAGCGCGCCGGCTTCCTGCCCTATCTGACACTGATCGGCGGTGTCGCGGTGGTGCTGCTGTCCAACTGGGTCTTCCATTTGTAAAATCGGCAATAGCGTCGTTGAATCAGGCCAACGCATAAACGTTGGCCTGATTTTTTTGCGGGCATGAATGTGCCGATCCGTCATTTGACAAGCGCACTTTTCTTGTAGAGTATAATTCTTGATTACCGATAATTCGCTCTGAACCCGGCGGTGCGGCTCGTGCATGGATTCCTGAATTCCGACGGATTGACCGAGACACTTTATATACGCGGCGGCGCCTCCCTATCCGTCGCGTTGCGGCAGGGCGAGGCGCTGGAGGTGATTGACGAGCAAGGCGCACAACCTTGTGAAATCCAGATTTCCGGTGAGCAGGCCCAGCGCGTTCTGGATGAGACCTCCCTGCCCGGCGCCTCGTTCCGCATGGTGGCGAAGACGGATTGTGAAGTGTCCGTCTCAGCCCCCGGGCAGCCGATGCAGCCGCATGAGCAGACGCCACCGACGGATCTGCGCCTCAACCTGCGCAGAGCCCAAAAATCCTATCCCGCGCCCTTGGCCAAGGTGAAGGCCGAAATCCTCGTGCGCGCCGCCACCGCGCAATCCTACAAAATCGAGGCGGGGGACTATATCCA
Source organism: uncultured Pseudomonadota bacterium (assembly GCA_963736885.1). Taxonomy (GTDB): domain Bacteria; phylum Pseudomonadota; class Alphaproteobacteria; order Acetobacterales; family Acetobacteraceae; genus Acidocella. The sequence continues at coordinate 65,230 of CAVTQN010000013.1, read as the reverse complement.
GATCATCGATCTCGACGGCCAGCAATGTTCGGACTTCCTGGCCTTCGACGCGGCTTCACCCGCGCATGGGCTGGACTCCACAACCACCCGCACGCTGGGCGGGCGGATTTATCCTGGCCCCGGCCTGTACGCGAAATTTTTCGATGACCGCATGCTGCCGCTGGTGGAGGTGATCCGCGATACTTGCGGGCGGCATGATACGTTCGGCCTCGCCTGTTCCGCCAAATCCTATGAGGATGCTGGCTATCCGGGCCATCCGAATTGTTCCGATAATTTCAATGAGGTTCTGGCGCAATTCGGAATCGCGCCGCGTGCCGGCTGGCCGGCGATCAATTTCTTCTTCAACACCCAGGTCGCCGCGGATGGCACGATCATCGCCGACGAAGCCTGGTCGCGCCCCGGCGATTACGTGCTGCTGCGCGCCATGCGCGATCTGATCTGCGCCAGCTCCTCCTGCGCGGACGATGTCTTCACCACCAACGCCTATAACCCGACCGATATTCTGATCCGCATCTATGACAAGGCCGAGGTTTTTTCGAAAGGGATCGCCCATCGCATGACGCCGGACGCAGAGCCGAGGCTGAGCCGCGAAAGCGGCTTTCACCCGGCCACTTCGAAACTAACCCGCAATTTCATCGAGAGCAGCGGCTTCTGGCTGCCCTCCTGCTTCACCGATGGCGGGGCGGTCGCCGAATATTACGCCTGCCGTGAAGACGTGGCGATGATCGATCTTTCAATGCTGCGCAAGTTCGAGATCACCGGGCCGGATGCGGAGGCGCTGCTGGCCCTGGCGCTGACACGCAATATCCGCAAACTCGCCATCGGCCAGGTCGTCTACACGGCAATGTGCTATGAACATGGCGGCATGATCGATGACGGCACGGTGATGCGCCTTGCCGCCAATAATTTCCGCTTCATCTGCGGTTCGGATTATTCCGGAACCTGGCTGCGGGAATCTGGCGGCGGCACGGGGCCTGCGCGTCTTCATCCGCGCCTCCACCGACCAGCTTCATAATCTCTCCCTGCAAGGGCCGCGCGCGCGCGACGTGCTGGCGCCGCTGATTTTTACACCGCCCACCCAGCCTTCCATCGCCGAGCTGAAATGGTTCCGCTTCACCATCGGCCGGCTTGGCGGGCCGGAAGGAATTCCGCTGGTCATCTCACGCACGGGCTATACGGGTGAGCTTGGCTATGAAATCTGGGTGCATCCGAGCAACGCGGTGGCGTTGTGGGACAAGCTGGCGCAAGCCGGCGCGCAGCCCATGGGGCTGGCGGCGCTGGACATGCTGCGCATCGAGGCCGGGCTGATTCTCGCAGGCCATGAATTCTCCGATGAAACAGATCCGTTCGAGGCGGGCATTGGCTTTGCGGTTGCTGACCGCGAAGAGGATTTCATCGGCCGGGACGCGCTGCGCCGGCGCGCCGCCAACCCCATGCGCAAGCTCGTGGGCCTGCTGATTGAAGGCAATGAGCCGGTTTTCCATGGTGATTGCGTGCATAGCGCGCGCGCGCAAATCGGCGTGGTGACCAGCGCCGTGCGCTCGCCCGTGCTGCATCAATCCATCGCCCTCGCCCGTGTGGATGCCTATTACGCCGAACCTGGAACAGCGCTTGAAATCGGCAAGCTGGATGGCCAGCAGCGGCGGTTGAAGGCGACGATTATCCGCTTTCCGCATTACGATCCGGAAAAAACCAAAGTCCGTGCGTAAGCTTGCGGCGTTGCTCGGCATTTTGAAAAATCGCCCGCCTCTTTCCATGCGCGCCAGGGCAATGACGCGCCCACGCTGAAGCGGATAAAAAGGGAAAACTTTGCGTTGACAGATTGATTTCTCTCAAATTACCTTCTCTTCTCGAGAGGAATTTTTGTAATGACGAAATCCTGGGCAAGACGCTGGACAGCACCGCCCCAGCACCATGGCAGCGCAAACCTGTCACGGGATTTCGCGCATTCGCCTCGCCGCTGCACCGCCCGCCAGCGTGATTGCAGTTTATCTCCCTAGATCAAAGAAGGTTCACGCATGACACGCTCCTGGCGCCACGCCGTTCTTGCTTCCCGCCACCGCGCCCTCGGTTCAAACCTCGAAGACTGGAACGGCATGCCCACGGCCTGGAGCTATGCGCATGATTTGCAGGAGGACCATGTCACCATCCGCACCAAGGCCGGGCTGATGGATGTGTCGGGCTTGAAGAAAATTCACCTGCACGGCCCGCACGCTTCCGGGATTCTGGATTATCTCACCACCCGCGACGTGTCGAAAATCACCCCCGGCAAATCCGCCTATTGCTGCTTCCTGAATGAGGGCGGCAAATTCATCGATGACGGCATTCTCTACCGCACCGGCCCCAATAGCTGGTTCGTGGTGCATGGCTCCGGCGCCGCGCACCAGGCGCTGGCCCAGGCCGCCCATGGCCGCAACGTCGCCATGCTGTTTGATGACGACCTGCTCGACCTCTCTTTGCAAGGCCCGCTGGCGGTTGAGTATCTGGCCAAGCATGTGCCGGGTATTCGGGACCTGAAATATTTCCACCATGTCGGCACCACTTTGTTCGGCAAGCCGGTGACAATCTCGCGCACCGGCTATACCGGCGAGCGCGGCTATGAGATTTTCTGCAAGGCGGAGGATGCGGGGCTGATCTGGGATAGCATCCTGGAGGACGGCAAGGAGATGGGCATCACCCCTTGCGCCTTCACCGCCCTCGACCTGCTGCGCACCGAAAGCTATCTGCTCTTCTACCCCTACGACAATTCCGAGATGTACCCGTTCGAACACGAAGCCCCCGGCGATACGCTGTGGGAGCTGGGGCTGGATTTCACCGTCAGCCCTGGCAAGACCGGCTTTCGCGGCGCGGAGGAACATTACCGGCTGAAGGGCAAGGAGCGTTTCAAGATTTTCGGCCTGCTGCTGGAGAGCGACAAGGCCGCCGCCCCGGGCGATATCGTTGAAGCCGAGGGCAAGAAGGTTGGCGTTGTCACCTGCCCGATGGTCTCCACCCTCACCGGCAAATCCATGGCCATCGCGCGGCTTGACGTGCCGGTGGCGGTGCATGGCACAAAACTCCTGGTCGGCGGCGTGCCCGCCATTGCCCATACGCTGCCCTTCGATGACCCGAAGAAGACCAAGCGCACGGCGGTGGGTTGATGAGCAAGAGCCGCCCCGCCTATGCGCCGTTCAAGCTGGACCCGTCCGGTGCCGCGCATCTCATCGTCACCAGCCTGGCGGCGCCGCCGGCCGGGCTGGACGATGGCTTTAGCGAGGTGGAGATCTGGATTGTCGCCCATACCGGCCCTGGCATACCGGCGCCGGGGGCGGCGCATCTGCGCCCTTTCCGCTCGCGCACGGAGCTGCTGGCGCAGCTTAAACACAGGCTGGCGCGCGCCGCCATCGGGCTGCGGCTCTATGCCATCGGTTCGGAATCCTTCATCTGGGATGCCAGCACCATCGCCACCGCCGCCGGGCTGGGGCGGGGCGAGATCTTTCTGCATCAGGCCGGGCCGAAGCTCCGGCGCGTCTATTGCACCCATTGCCGCACGATGATCGAGGATGTGGCGGTGAATATCGTCCCCTGCCCTGGCTGCGAGGCCAGCCTGTTCGTGCGCGACCATTTCTCCCGCCGCCTCGCCGCCTTCATGGGGGTGAAGGTGGATGCTGAGGTCCCGGGCGACATTCCGGCAGCGGAGGCATTTGCCACATGAAACTGACCATCGCCTCCATCGAGGCTTTATCCCCCGGGCTGAAGCGTTTCACCTTCACGGGCGCGGAACTGCCCTGGGCCGGGCCGGGCGCGCATCTGGTGCTGGAAATTCCGGGGCCTGGGCGGGTGTGGAAGAATGCCTACTCGCTCATCGGCGCGCCGGACGGGGCCTACCGGATCATCGTGCGCCGGGTGGAGCGTTCACGCGGCGGCTCGCTCTGGCTGCATGACCATGCGAAAACCGGCGATGTGCTGGAGGCCGGCGCGCCGCAGAATTTTTTCAACCCGCCGCGCAACGCCAAGCGGCACTTGCTGCTTTCAGCGGGCATCGGCATCACGCCCTTCCTCGCCTATCTGCAAATCCCGGGCCTTGCCTATGAGCTGCATCATTGCTGCAAGCCGGAGGAGGCGGAAGCCTTCCGCGCTTTGCTGCCGCAAGGCGCCAATGCCGTGCTGCATACCAGCCGCGACGCGCTAAACCTGCACAAGCTGCTCGCGAGTCAGAAGCTCGACACGCATCTTTCCATTTGTGGGCCTGAGCCTTTCATGGATATCATAATAGCCGCGGCAAAATCGCGCGGCTGGCCGGGGGCCAAAATCCATCTGGAGCGTTTCGGCGGCGCCACCGGCGGCAAACCCTTCATCGCGCAGCTCAAACGCTCAGGCCTCACCGTGCAGGTGGGGCCGGAGGACTTGCTGCTTGATGCGCTGGAAGCGGCAGGGCTGAACCCGCCCTCTCTGTGCCGTGGCGGCGCCTGCGGCGCATGCCGGATGGAAATTCTGGACGGCACGCCCGAGCATCACGACCATTATTTGTCCGACGCCGAAAGAGCCTCCGGCAAATCCATGATGATTTGCGTCTCCCGCGCCCTCACCCCTGAACTCGTTCTGGATTTCTGAGCCATGGACCTGAACCTAAAACCCGCCGAAAGTTTCCGTGGCGATTTCAGCTTCGCCAATTCCGACGAAGCGATCCTGCGCTTTCCCTTCCCCTTCCCGGAAGACATCTACATGTATTCCGTGAATATCGAGCCGCATGTGCGCGGCGGGCCAACTCAGGCCTTCGAGGCGGTGTTCGACCTCGACGAGCATTATGTGGGCGACATGGCAGACCGCGCCTTGGTGCTTCAGGAAGACCCGCTGCGCTGCCAGGTTCTGCCCCACATGATGGAGGCCGAATGGGACACGCTGGAATTGCTGATGGAGAGCCTGGCGCTGGATTATCCTCAGCATTTCTCGCTCACCAAAAATGGCGATGAATGGCACTGGGTCAACCGCCCGCTGAACATCGACCAGCCTTTCACCTTCGGCAAACCGGAAACACTGCCCTGCCCGCCCTTTGAGTACATCACCCGCCAGGTGCAGGGTGATTTCTCCTTGCAGGACCAGCGGGACAATAATCTCTTCATGGATGGCGGCATGATCACCTCCCAGGCGGACTGGTCGCTGAATTTCGATATCGGCATGTCCTTCCATGAATGGCACGGCCCGGTGCCGGTGGCGCATGAGCTGGGCGTGTTCGACCGCGCTTTGGCCTTCCTGCTCCGGCTGCAGCACGGCAAGCCGGTGCGGCGGCTGAACTGGACATTGACGGTCAATCCCCGCCTCGATACCTCGCCGGAGAATTACCCGGTCTGGGGACCGGACCGCACCACCATCACGCCGGAGACTGTCGGCCATCGCATGTGCCTGCGCGTGGAACTGCAAACCTTGACGCGCCTACCAAGGTCAAACGCAATCTTGTTCGGCATACGCGGCTATCTGATCCGGCTGGAAGAATTGGTGCGCGTGAGGAAATGGGCCATCAGACTGCACCGCGTTCTGCGCGACCTGCATCCTGAAATCGCCGAATATAAAGCCACCGGCCGCTACCGCCAGATCATCCTGGATTATCTGGCCCCCTTCGACGATGGCCGCGCCCTGAACACCGGCATCGCCCCAGAGCAAGACAAACTTTAAAAAGTTTTTGGTGCAGCTTTTTTCCAAAAAGCTGCAAAAGGCCGCCCTCACGGGCGGCTCTCTTGTTTCAGTGATTGGCCAAGAAGGACTCCAACCCATCATCCTTCTGTTCCATCCACGGCGTATGCAAAGGCGGCGCCATATTGCCGGTGATTACGGAGCGGAAGCTGTGATGGCGGTAGGTCAGCACATCCTCCTCCTTGTGATGCTTCCATTCCTTGAACTGCTCGGCCATGGTTTCCGGCTTGAAGTCCGGATAATCCGTCAGCCCCAGCAGGTCGCGGATATAGGCGCATTGGAAGTCGATATCCTCTGACGCATCGGCGGTGGATTGCTCACGTTCGCGATACTCCTGGCTGTCAGCCTGCATCTCTTCCAATGACGGCAGGACGGCCTTGCCCAAAATCACGTCGCGGGCGTACCAGGCCTGGGCGTCGAACATGTTGAAGGTGTAATACTGGTCCTGCATGCCGAGATAGAGCAGTTTCGGGTTCTTCTCCCACACCACGCCCTTATAAAGCCCCAGCGGCCAGAGCCGGTTATTGGTCTTCAGCCGCATCTCGTCAGGCAGGAAGGGGAAATGGTGCTGATAGCCCGTGCAGAGTATCACGGCGTCCACCTCCTTGGCGGTCCCGTCCTTGAAATGCGCGGTCTTGCCTTCAAGCTTCAGAAGCAGCGGCACTTCCGAGAAGGCCTCGGGAAAGGCAAAGCCCATCGGCCTGGTGCGGTAGGAGAAAGTGATCTCCTTGGCTCCATATTTATAGCATTGCGTGCCGATATCCTCGGAGGAATAAGAACTGCCGACGCACAGCACCCGCTTGCCCGCGAATTCGGCGGCGTCGCGGAAATCATGCGCATGCAGCACGCGGCCGGGGAATTTTTCCAGCCCTGGGAATTCCGGCACGTTCGGCGTCGAGAAATGCCCGGACGCGACCACGACATGATCGAAGATTTCGGAATAAAGCCGGTCATTGGCCAGGTCGCGCACCGTGACGGTGAACTTGCCGGTGGCCTCGTCAAACACCACATCGCGCACCGGCGAACGGAAGCGGATGAAACGGCGCAAATTGCCTTTCTTGACGCGCCCGACAATATAATCCCACAGCACGGCACGCGGCGGATAAGAGGGAATGGGCCGGCCAAAATGCTCCTCAAAGGAGTAGTCGGCAAATTCCAGCGCCTCCTTGGGGCCATTCGACCACAGATACCGGTACATCGAGCCATGCACCGGCTCGCCACATTCATCGAGCCCGGTCCGCCATGTGTAATTCCAGATTCCGCCCCAATCGGCCTGCTTCTCGAAACAAACGATATCCGGCAGCTCAACGCCTTGTTTTTCCGCGGCCTCAAAGGCCCGCAATTGCGCCAACCCGCTCGGTCCGGCGCCGATAATCGCAACGCGAGGCTTCATGCTTATCCTTTATGGAAAAATGGTGGGTGGGGGAGTGTCCTGTGCGAAAAATGTCAGACAGCGAGCCGCCCTTCAGCCGCGCCCGGAAATTTTGGTGCAAGTCCTCCATTCGCCGGACACGATATGAAAAACGCTGTTGATCAGCAATAAATAAATTAACCTTTAAGAAAAAACAATGCGCACAAAGAAAATTATGCGTCAGCGCCCTAGCGACCTGCCGCAGCCCGGGTTGTGGTAGAGGGTGATGGTCAGGACGGGTTGCCGTGTCCCACAGAGGCCCCTTCGGCCTTGCCGATCTCGCGCAGCCGCGTCTGCAGCGCCAGCCTGTCGATGCTGGCCAGCGGCAGGCTCAGGAAGAGGCTGATGCGGTTCCTGAGATATTTGAAAGCCTGAACAAAGGCTTTCTCTTTCTCAATGTCCGGTCCGGTGACATGGGACGGATCCTCAATGCCCCAATGCGCGGTCATTGGATGGCCAGGCCATATCGGGCAGACCTCGTCAGCCGTATCGTCGCAGAGGGTGAAGACGAAATCCATCTGCGGCGCATCGGGTGCCGTGAAGTCCTCCCAGCCCTTTGAGCGCATGGAGTTGACCGGGTAGTCGTAACCCTCCAGCACCTTGAGCGCGAACGGGTTGACCGCGCCCTTCGGGAAGCTGCCGGCCGAGAAGGCATTGAAATGGCCCGCGCCGTCCTTGCGCAGTATGGATTCCGCCAGAATGGAGCGGGCGCTGTTGCCGGTGCAGAGAAAGAGAACGTTATAGCTCCTGCCGCTCATGTCACGCCCTCCGGCCCGCTCGGGCAGCAGGCGGCCTGCGGCGCCGCGAAGAGCGCGGCATAAAACCGGACCGGCTGGTCATGTTTCTCAACGGACAAATGCACGTGCAGGCGTTTCATGGCGGAGGTCTCCCTCTTGATTGGCCGACGGAACGAAGGCGGAAATATTGCATGAAGCAGCATCCCCGCGACAACAATTCTCGGTAAGATAGGCCAAAAAACCGTTCATCGCGCCGTACGCGGCCGCATGGATCAGAGAGCGGCTCTCCCGCCGGCGGCTGACGTGGCCGGCGGGCAGGCGGAAGATATCGAGCCGCGCCGCCTCAATCGTTCACTGACAGCACCATGATCGGGTCGGCGATTTTCTCCGGGGCGATTTCCTGGCCTCCAGCGGCAGCACGGCGGTGCCGATGGCGAAGAACTCGATCACATGCGGTCTGCCAGCCATGGCTGCCTTCGTGAATATCCACCCCCACCACGCCTTCGGCCTTGGCGGCGGCGGCCTCGAACTGCATGCGCTCCACGGCGATCTCGCGCGCCTCGTACATGGCGGCGGTGAAATTCTCCAGCTCCACGTTGCGCCCGCCGGTGCCAAGACCCGCGAGCATGCCGCGATGCGCCACATGATAGACGCAGGAGCCCATCACCATTTCCACCGGCCGGTAGCCCGCATGCAGCAGGGACCAGAAATCCTGCCCCGACAGATCGGAGGTGAAGGGCCCGCCGTCATGGGCGCGAAACCCCTTATGCCCCTCGCCATGCACGACGCCGGTGCCGATGGCGATGAATTCCAGCAGATGCTCGTCCCATTCCAGCCGCTTGATGGTGAGCTTGACGCCGACGATGCCGTCCGCGCCCATGGCGGCCGCCTCGGCGCGCATGCGCGACATCGCCAGCTCGCGCGCGTGGTACATGGCCTTCGAGAGCACCTCCATCTCCTGGTTCTTGCCCCAGGAGCCATATTGAATGCCCACATGATAGACGCAGGAGCCAACGCACAGCCCGATCGGCTCGAACCCCGCCTTGCGCACCAGCAGGAACTCATTGACCGAGAAGTCGGACGTGAAAACCCCGGTGGAATGCAGCGATGGACGCGCAAGCCCTTCAAGCGTTCCTGGGCGTGCGGGGGCAGATTGCTGGTCATGCTTAAATGGCTCCGCTCTTGCTCGTTGGTGGCGTAGGATTGGTGGTGCGGCTTGGTGCCGCTGCAGGGGCGTTGCCGCCATCGCGCATATCCACCACCATCTTGAACTCATGCGGCAAGCGGCGTGCCGCGCCTGGCATCCACGGTGGTGGCGATGACGATGTGCCGCGCAAGATATTCCTTCATCTTGCTGCTCGTTACCTCGCGCTCGCAGCTCGAACATTTGCGAGAAGTTGAGATGCGCCAGCACGCCATTGCCGCGCGGGCGCGCACTCTCGCGCAAATTCTGGGCTGGGCGCGGCGGCCGCACAGTTTCCCACAGGCCGGAAAGCTGGGTGGCCTCCCTATTGCCCATCCAGACGCTGGATTGGCGGCTAGCCGCGCCAGTCGCGCAGCCATTCGTAATGCGCGCCGATGGCGATGCCGGTGGGCACCACGTCCGCCTCCAGCAGCTTCACGAATTCCAGCGCGGGAACGGTGGCGATGATCGGCTCGTCGGAGGGCGGCAGGCCCTCCACCCTCACCGCCGTGCCGACCAGCGTAAATCCATGCTGTTCTCCAACGCCGAGCGGGATGGTGCGCATTTTGACGTCCAGCACGGCGTTGGCGCCGCAGGCCCGCGCCTCCTCGGCCAGCCGTTGCAGCGCCGTCTCCCAGCCCTGGGCATGGCCCAGCGTCCAGGACCAGCCGTAATGCAGCCAGCAGGTGGCGGAGATGGCGGCGATGGGCTTGAGCCCGTGCGAGCGCACAATCTGAATTCCGCCGGGGTGAGGGTCGCCATCCAGGGTATTCTGCCGCGGGCCGCGCCTGCAGGCGCTCCAGCGTGGCGGTGGGGATCCGCCCGCGCGCAGGCTCATGAGGATGTCCGCCTGGCGGCGCATTATTCCTCGGAGTCTTCGGGGCCGGCGCTTGGCTTGAGGAAATCGAACAGGCCCATCAGCTGGCCATGAATTTCTGCAGGGAGACGCTGAAGGATTGCGCGTGGGCGGAGGCTTTTTTCGTTTCCTCGGCCAGGCGCGCGAACCACTCGGCCGGGGTCGATCGGTCTTGGTGTTGAGCGTGATGCCGCGCACGACCATGGCGATGCTGGCCTGCAGCCGGCCTGGACGACAACTCAAGCTTGTAGCGGTTTTCACCGAGCTCGACGGTCACCCCCGTGATTTTCGCGGATCTCGCGAAGAACCCCTTGCTCTCGTGGATCGTCACGAGGTCGGGCAAGGCCTCCTTCAGGCGCAGCGCGAAGGCGCCGAGATTGCTCGCGGCGTCGGCGGAAAAACGCCGCAGCCAGGCGGCCTGGATGTCGAAATCGAGGTCGGCTCATCGCTCCAGGGCCCGCGCGTTCACGCCCTGCATGCCGTGCACGAGCTTGTTGCGGATGTCCGCGAGTTTCTGCTCGCGCGCCGCGTCGGCGGCGGCGACTTCGCGCTCGATGTCGATCACCTCGTTCATGGTGGCGATGGTCTCATCCGCGACCTGGGCCAGGACGTCGATATTGCGCGGATCGCCGCCCAGCTAGCGGGCGGCGGAGGTGGCGGCCTCGTGCGCGCCCTTGGCGGCGAGCAGGCTGATCTGGCGGTTGGCTTCGTCCAGCTTGGCCGACGGCATCGGCGGCGTTGCGGATCTCCACCTGGACGACCGCCTGGCAGGCGACCGCCATCAGGCGGGGAATCACCACCAGCATGCCGTTGGAGATTTTCATCATGCGGGTCTCCGCCGCCGAGCGGTTCTGGCCGATGATGGGAATGAGCATGGCCGAGCCGACCAGCGCCTCGCGCATGTCGGCCACCTTGCCACGGAAATTGGCGATGGCGCCGCGAAACGCCTGCACCTCGCGCCGCGTCCGCCGGATCGCCCGTGGCGATGGCGTGCTGGCGCTTGGCCTCGAGCTCATCCTCGCGCGCGGTCGAGCGCGATCTGCCCGGCGGCGATTTCGATCTTTAATCCGTGCAGGCTCTGGCGGATGGCGAGCTGCCTGCTGGCCGAGCAGCTCGATGGTACACGGCGAGGTCCGCCTTGGTCTTGCGCGCCTTGGCCTGTTCCTGGTCCATCAGGGTCAGAAACTGCTTGCGGCTTTCGGCAAAGCCGCGAAAGCCGTGCGCGCCTCGGCCACGCGCCGAGAGCCTGCCCATCAGGCCGGGGCGCTTCAGCCGCCGGCTTCGGCCTCGGCCTGCAGATCGGAGATGCGCAGGATCTTGATGCCATCCATCACCGCGGCGGCGATCGCCCGGCCTCGCCCGCATCGCCCAGCCGCACGCCGGAGAGCAACTGGCGCGAGGCCCCGGCAATGCCGGCGAGCACGCCCTCGCCATGCGCCATCAGCGAGGCGGAGCTGGAAAAATCGATCTTCTGCGCCGCCTCCTGCGCGGCCTGCAGCTCATCGGGCGGCAGCTTCTCCACCTCCACCAGCCGGGGCAGGCGCGGTGCCGGGGCCAGCGCCTCAGGCACGGCCTCCGGGGCGGCAGGAACAGGAAGCGAAGCGGCCACCGGCGCCGCCGGGGCCGTATCGAACAAAGAGAGGTCGAGCGGGGCGGACAGCGTCTCGTTCATGAGGCAACTCCGTTACGTGGGCGCATGGTATGCGCCGCCGAACTGGCGGTCTAGCCCCCGCCCGTCTGTGCGGGTCAGTCGATGTCGACCAGCACCAGCTCGCTATCCTCCAAAGCCCTCACCGTCAGGGTTTCGGTATCCTTGATGGCCGCGCCATCGCGCGCCTTCACGGTCACGCCCTCGATCTCGACCGCCCCCGTCGCGGGCACGAGATAAGCCAGGCGCTCCTTGCCGAGAGGATAGTCGCAGCTCTCCCCGGCCTTCAGCGTCGCCCCCATCACGCGGGCCGGGGCGCGCAATTGCAGCGCCTCCTTGTCCTCCGCAAAACCGGAAGCCAGCGTCACGAACCGCCCGGCGCGCTGCCCCTTCGGGAAGGGCCGCGCGCCCCAATGCGGCGCATGGCCCTGCTCGGCGGGGGCGATCCAGATCTGGAAAATCTGTGTCTCGCCGGGCTCCAGATTATACTCGCTGTGGCGGATGCCGGTTCCCGCCGACATGATCTGCACATCCCCCGCCTCGGTGCGGCCATGGTTGCCGAGATTATCCTCATGCGTGATCGCGCCCTTGCGGACATAGGTGATGATTTCCATGTCCCGGTGCGGATGCGGCGGAAAGCCGGTGCGCGACTGGATGGTGTCATCGTTCCACACCAGCAGCCGCCCCCAGCCGGTGCGGTTGGGGTCGTGATACGACGCGAAGGAGAAATGATGCTTGGCTTGCAGCCAGCCATGGTCGGCGCCGCCAAGTTTTACAAAAGGTCTAAGTTCGATCATTTGGCACCTCATCGCCTGAAAGTCTTGTTCGAGGTCTAATTAGGCTTGCGGCACAATATAAAAAATGGAAATAATCGAAACTCATCAATTCTGAAATTTTATGCAAAAACTACCGGATCTGGAAGCCTGGGCGATCTTCGCCAAAATTGCTGAAACCGGTTCCTTCGCCCGCGCGGCGAAGGGGCTGGGCCTCTCCCAGCCCACCGTGTCCAAGGCCGTCTCGCGGCTGGAGCAGCGGCTCGGCACCACCCTGCTGCACCGCACCTCCCGGCAGCTCTCTTTGACCCAGAGCGGCATGCTGGCGCGCGAGCGGGCCCTGCGCATCCTCACCGAGGGCGAGGCGGTAGAGGCGGAAACCTCGCTCCAGGCCGCCACGCCGCGCGGGCGGGTGCGGGTGGCGGCGCCGATGTCCTTCGGGGTCAAGTTCCTCGCCCCCATCCTGCCGGACTTCCTCGCGCGCTATCCTGAGGTCGATATCGAATGCAGCCTGAGCGATTCCTTCGTCGATCTGGTGGCCGATGGGTTCGATGTGGCGCTGAGAATCGCGGCACTGACGGATTCCTCCTTCCGTGCCCGGCGGCTTTGCCAGGTGCGCCGCCCGCTCGTCGCAGCACCCTCCTATCTCGAACGCCACGGCCCGCTACGGCACCCGCGCGAGCTGGAGCAGCATGTCTGCCTGCAATACAGCAACCTGCCCTCGCCCGGTCTCTGGTGTTTCCATCATGCCTTGGAGCGTGAGTTCACCGTCTCGGTGCAAGGACGGCTGAAAATCAACAATGCGGACGCGCTGATGCCCGCCCTGCTCGCGGGGCACGGGCTGGCGCTGCAGCCGGAATTCATCGTGTGGGACGAGCTGGCCTCCGGGCAGCTTGTGGAGGTGCTGCCGGACTGGCGGATCGAGGATGTGGCGCTGAACCTCGTCACCCCGCCCGGCCGCCTGCGCCCGGCCCGCGTGCTGGCATTGCTGGACTACCTGGCCGCGTGTTTGAAAGACGTGCCCTGGGCGCAGCCTGCGGAACAAGCCTGAGGTCAGCCGCGCCGCCTCATTCACCCCGCGAGGGACAGCGCCACCCCGCCCGCGGCGCTCACCGCCACAACCAGCAGCGGTGGCGCCTTCCAGACCGTCAGCAGCACGAAGCCGAGCAGCGCGAGGCCGAAATCCCCCGGCGTTTTCACGGCACTTGTCCAGACCGGGTTGTAGAGCGCCGCCCCCAGCAGCCCGACCACGGCGGCATTCACCCCGCGCATCGCCGCCTGGGCGCCGGGCCGTTTGCGCAACCCGTCCCAGAAGGGCAGCGCGCCGACAAGGATCAGCATGCCGGGCAGAAAAATCCCAACCAGCCCCAGCATCGCCCCCGCCACGCCATGCGGCGAGGGGCTGGCCACCGTGCCGAGATAGGCCGCGAAGGTGAAAAGCGGGCCGGGCACCGCCTGCGCCGCGCCATAGCCGGCGAGGAAGCTGCCATCGCTCACCCAGCCCGGCGTCACGAAACCATTGCGCAGCAGCGGCAGCACCACATGGCCGCCGCCAAACACCAGCGCGCCGGAGCGGTAGAAGGCATCGAACAAAGCGACGGCGGAGGAGCCCGTGAGGCCGCGCAGCACCGGCAGGCCCAGAAGCAGCAGGAAGAACGCCGCCAGGCAGGCAAGCCCCGCCGCGCGCGAGACGGGAACAGAGATATGACCGGACGCCCCAGCCGGCAGGTTGCGGCAGAGCCACAGCCCCGCCGCGCCGCCGAGCAGGATCACCCCGACCTGCGCCAGTGAACTGCTGCTGAACAGGATGACCAGAGCCGCCGCCACGGCGATGCTGGCGCGCTCACGGTCCGGGCAGAGCGAGCGCGCCATGCCCCAGACCGCCTGCGCCACGATGGCGACGGCGACGAGCTTCAGCCCATGCAGCAGCCCCACCCCGGCCGGGCCATTGAGCGCGCCCGCCCCGAAGGCGAACAGCACCAGCAGAATGGCGGAAGGCAGCGTGAACCCCGCCCAGGCCGCCAGCCCGCCCCAGAACCCGGCGCGCATCAGCCCGATGGAGAACCCCACCTGGCTGCTGGCCGGGCCGGGCAGGAACTGGCACAGCCCGACAAGGTCGGTATAGGCGTGCTCATCCAGCCATTGGCGGCGGCGCACGAATTCCTCGCGGAAATAGCCGATATGGGCGACGGGCCCGCCGAAACTGGTCAGCCCGAGCTTGAGGAAGATCCGCAGGACCTCAAGGGCCGAGCCGTCCCGCGCCGCCTGGGGCGCTGCTGCTTGCGTGGAGGTTGCGGTCATGCTGCGGCTCACCTGGCCAAATATTTGGGTCTTGCCCGGCATAATCCATGCGCGGCGCACAAAGCCAAGGCGGAAGACGTAAACTATTTATGACGGCGGCGGTTCAGCCCGCCAGCTGCTCCTCATCGGCATTCGGGTCGCCCGGCGCGGTGGCCCAGGCCAGCTCCACCAGGGTTACGATCCGCCGCCCCGCCCCATCCTGCTGGCAGACGATCAGCCCCTGCTCCTCCATATAGGTGAACAGGCGCCGGGCGCGGCCCATGGAGCGCGTGCCATAGGCGCGGGCGATGGCGGCATCGCCCGGGCAGGGCAGCCCCTCCTTCGCGGCGCGGGCGATCATCATGTAGATGCCCTGCATATCCTCGGGCAAAACCGCCGCGCGGGCGGCGACATCGCGCCAGATTTCATCCTCCGCCATCTCGGCGGAAATACCGGCGCGGGCGCGGGTGAGCATGCGGCGGAAGGCGTTGAGGTCCGGCGCCCCGGCGCCCATGCCCTCGATCCGGCAGCGGACCAGGAAATCCTGATACAGCACGCCGACGGCGCGGAACCCGGCCTCCGGGTCGGCCAATATGGCGGCGAGAATCCTGTCCAGCCTGGCGCGGCGTTCGGCGAGCTGCTCGGGGCTCGGCGGCTCCGGCGCCTCTTCCTCCTTCGCCTCGACCGCCGGGGCGGCGGCCATGAGCTGGCTGAGCAGGTCCGGCGCCGGGCGGCGGCGGCGGCCGGCGGGCGGGGCGCGGGGCGTCGGGCGGCGGGGCGGCCAGGATCACCGCATGCGCATCCTCCAGCGCCGCGCCGGGCAGCGGCATCAGCCTGGGCGTGGCGGTGCGGGGCTGGGTCTGCGTGGCGCCGATGCGCAGGCTCATGGGCCGGCGCGACAAGGCCGGGCCCAGCGCCATGAAATGCCCGCGCTCAAGGTCGCGGAAGGATTCCGCCTGGCGGCGCTCCATGCCCAGCAGCTCGGCGGCGCGGGCCATGTCGATATCCAGGAAGGTGCGGCCCATCAGGAAGTTGGAGGCCTCCGCCGCCACGTTCTTGGCCAGCTTGGCCAAACGCTGGGTGGCGATAACCCCCGCCAGGCCGCGCTTGCGCCCCCGGCACATCAAATTGGTCATGGCGCCCAGGGAGAGCTTGCGCGCCTCATCGGGCACCTCGCCGCCCACCGCCGGGGCGAAAAGCTGCGCCTCGTCCACCACCACCAGCATCGGGTACCAATGGTCGCGCGAGACCTCGAACAGCCCGCCCAGAAAGGCGGCGGCGCGGCGCATCTGGTTCTCGGCATCCAGCCCTTCGAGATTCAGCACGGTGGAGACGCGGTGGATGCGCGCGCGCTCCCCCGCCAGCTGCAGCCCCTGCTCGCTATGCGCCTCGGCATCGATGACCAGATGGCCGAAATGCTCGGCCAGGGTCACGAAATCGCCTTCCGGGTCGATGATCGCCTGCTGCACCCACGGGGCGCTCTGTTCCAGCAGCCGGCGCAGCAAATGCGATTTGCCGGAGCCTGAATTGCCCTGCACCAGCAAGCGGGTGGCCAGCAGCTCCTCAAGGTCGAGCGACGCCGGGCCGCCACCCGGAACCTGTCCCATCTCAATCGCGACTGTCATAGTGCAACCGTCATACCCGACTCGCAGCCCCCTTCACCGGAGGGGCTTATCAACCCGGCCGGGGCCCGTCGAGCGCCCCCTGGTTGAGTGCCGCGACAAAGCTGCGGCTATAGGCGCTTGCATCATGCCTGCGCACGCAGGCCAGCAGGGCGGTGTGGCGCTCCTGGCGTTCCTCCAGCGTCATGGTCAGGGCAGTGTTGATCGCCTCGGCCACCTTGTCGACATCATAGGGGTTCACCTGCAACGCCTCCGGCAGCAAAGCAGCGGCCCCGGCGAAGCGCGAGATGATGAGCACGCCCGGAGTCTCCGGGTTCTGCGCCGCGACATATTCCATGGCGACGAGATTCATCCCGTCGCGCAGCGGCGTGACCAGGCCGATGCGCGAGATCCTGAACAGCCCGGCGATCAAGCCGCGGCCCACCGCGCGGGTCATGTAGCGCAGCGGCACCCAGTCGAAATCCGAATACTCGCCGTTGATCGCCCCGGCCTTGTAATCCAGCTCGTCGCGCAGGGTCTTGTATTTCTCCACCTCCTCGCGCGAGGGGGCGGCGATCTGCAGAAAGCTGATATGCCGCCGCTGCGCCGGAAACATGGAGAGAAAGCGCCCATAGGCATCGAAGCGCGCGGGCAGGCCTTTCGTGTAATCCAGCCGGTCGGCACTGATCATCAGGGCGCGCCCAGCCAGGCTCTCCACCACGCGCCGCGCCTCCACACGCCGCGCGGCGCGGGTGGCGAGGCGGCTGACCCCTTCCACATCCACGCCGATGGGTGTGACCACAGTGCGGACAAGCCGCCCGCCATGCAGAACATCCCCGCCCTGCACGGGAATGCCGCGCGCCTGCAACGCCGCCAGGAAATGCCCCTGGTCCTGCGCCGTCTGGAACCCGACCACATCATGCGCCAGCAGGCCCATGAGCAGTTCTTCACCGGGCGGCAGCAGGTCGAACAAGGCCGGGGCCGGAAAGGGAATATGCAGGAAGAAGCCGATGCGGTTGCCCACCCCCATGTGGCGCAGCGAAGCGGCGACGCCGAGCAGCTGGTAATCATGGATCCAGATCAGATCATCCGGCCGCAGCAGCGTCAGCAGCCCCTTGGCGAACGCTTCATTCACCTCCCGGTAGGCCGCGTAGCCGGCCAGGTCGAAGGTCACGAAGCTCGGCATCATATGGAACAGCGGCCAGAGCGTGCCGTTGGAAAAACCGAGATAATAGGCGCGGTAATCATCCTCGGCCAGATCGATGGTGGCGTAGATGACGCCATCGGCCTCCATGGTGCGCATATCCTCGGAGCGCTCCGGCACGCGCCGGCCCGACCAGCCGAACCAGAGCGAGCCCGGCGCCAGCGCATCGGCCAGCCCGGCGGCCAGGCCGCCCGCGCGCGGGCTTGAAGGGTCCGACACATCCGGCACGCGGTTGGAGACGATTACGAGGCGCGCCACAACCCCGCCTCCCAGCCGCGCGAGAGCCGCATGGCGCAAAGAATTAAACCGACATGGGAATAGGTCTGCGGAAAATTGCCCCAGAGCCGCGCAGGTTCCCCATCGCCGGGCGGCGCCACATCCTCCGACAGCAGCCCGACATGGTTGCGCACCGCCAGAATGCGCTCGAACAGCTCCATCGCCCTTGCCCGCCGCCCCGCCATCGCCAGCGCGTTGACGTACCAGAAGCTGCACAGCAGGAAGGCGGTTTCCGGCAGGCCGAAATCATCCGCATCCTCGTAGCGCATCACGAAGCCGCCGCGCAGCAGGCGCTTTTCCACCATGTCCAGCGTCGCGGAGAATTCCGGCGAGGCGGATTCGATGAAGCCGATGCTGGACAGCACCAGCACCGAGGCATCCGCCACGGCCTCGTCCAGCACGCCGGAGAGCCAGCCCTCCGGCGTGACGATGCGGTGCAGGATCTCCATGCGCAGATTATGCGCGCGCAGGGTCCAGCTCGCGGCCTCGGCCTCCAGCCCCAGCATGGTGGCGATCATGGCCAGGCGCGAGAGCGCGGCCCAGCACATGGCGGCGGAAAAACTATGCACCCGCGCCATGCCTCTGAACTCCCACGGCCCGGCATCGGGCTCCAGCGCCACGCGTTCCGCCAGCTCCCCCAGCACGCAAAGCTGGTGATACAGCGCGGTATCCCCACGCACCTTCAGCCGGTGGTCGAAATAGAACTGGGTGAGGCTGAGGATGATGGAGCCATAAGCATCGTTCTGCCGCTGGGAGGCGGCGCCATTGCCCACCCGCACCGGCCCGTCGCCATCGCCGTAGCCAGACAAGGCCGGGGCGATATATTCCTCCAGCGGCATGCCCGGCGCGATGGGAAAGAGCGGCGGCAGCTCACGCGGGCCGGAGCCGGCGACAGTATCGAGCACGAAATTGAGATAGGTCTCCATCGTGCGGGTGGCGGAAAGCCGGTTGAGGGCCGAGATGGTGAACATAGAATCCCGCAGCCAGCAGAAACGGTAATCCCAGTTGCGCCCGGAGCGCGGCGCCTCGGGAATGGAGGTTGTCAGCGCCGCGACGATGCCGCCGGTGTCGTCATAGGAGCAGAGCTTCAGCGTGATGGCGGCACGGATCACCGCGTCCTGCCAATCGAAGGGCACATTCAGGCCGGCCACCCAATCCTCCCAATAGCCCCGCGTTTCGGCCAGGAAATAGGTGGAGAGGGCATCCGGCGCCTGGTCCAGCGGCTCATCGGCGCTGAGCACCAGCGTGCCGGGCCGCCCGAGCGTGAAATCATGCTCGTGCAGGAGATGCGCGATCGGCATATCCGTGGTGGCGCGCAGCGAAAATTCAGACCCGGTGAAGCGCAGATGATTGCTGCCGATGGCAGGCGCCGGATGCTGCTCGCCATAAGAGAATTCCGGCCGCACCCGCACCGTGATGCGCGGCCGGCCGGAGAGCGGCTCCAGCCGGCGGATGAGCATCGGCGGACGGAAAATCCGCCCATAGAGCCGAAAGCGCGGGCAGAAATCCAGGATACGCAGCGCATTGCCCTGCGCGTCGCGCAGGATGGTCTCGACGATGGCGGTATTGGGCAGGTAGCTCTGGCTGGCCTCGACCTGCCCCGCCAGCTCCACGCTCATGCTGCCCTTGCCGGTGTCACTCAGCAGGGCATGAAACACCGGGTCGCCATCCAGGCGCGGCCAGCAGCACCAGACATGCGTGCCCTGGCGGTCGATCAGCGAGGCGATGGCACCATTGCCGATGACGGCGAGATTGAGATCAGGCCTTGGCGTCACGAAATATCTCCTTTGTCCAGGCTCTGCGCCAGCCAAACGCGGACGGCCTCTGTCCTACCGCCGAAATCCCGCGCCACATGCAGCCCCAGCCCGCCCATTTCCCTGGCGCGGGCGATGGCGGGCTCGTCCGTCACGTCATCGCCGATGAATACCGGGCGGCGCCCCCCGAAGGGCGGCATGCCCATGAAGGTTTCGAGCGCGCCCCCCTTGTCCGTGCCGCGCAGGCGGATCTCCAGCGCCTCATGCGCGGGCAGCACCATCAGCCCCGGATGCGGCGCGGCGAGCGCCTGGCCCAGCGCCGTCAGCTCCGCCGCCATGGCGGGGGCCGCGCGCCAATGCAGGGCAAGGCCAAAGCGTTTCTCCTCCAGCAGCGTGCCGGGGCGCGCGGCGATGGCGGCGCGCAGGGTCGCGGCCATCGCCGCCAAGGCCGGGTCGGGGCTGGCCTCGGCGATCAACGTTCCGTCGGCGCCGCGCAACAGGGCGCCATGCTCCGCCCCCACCGCTAGGCCGGGACCGAACAGCGCCTCGATGTCCGTGATCCGGCGGCCGGAGAGCAGCGCCAGCGCGCCATCCAGCCATTGCCCCAGACCATGAAGCAGCGCGGGCAGGCCGGAGGGAACGATGACCCCATCTGGCCTTACCGAGAAGTCGAGCAGCGTTCCGTCAATGTCGAGGAACAAGGCACAGTCCCGCGAGAGCGCGGGAAGAGGCAGACTTGGACGCATGGGCTTGGATATGGTCCCTGCCCGCCCGTCTGTCTTAACCAGAAACTTAAGATCCTGTCATTTGATGCCAAGGCGCCTGCTCAACCCCCTGGCCGCTTGAAATCTTTCCCTGGCTTTTTCAGCCTGGATGCGGATCACACAGCCCTGCGCATGGTCATTCACCAAACCCATCGCTTGCATGAAGGCATGGATTGTCGTCGGCCCGACAAACGCCCAGCCGCGCTGCCCCTCGGGATCACCCCACCGGTCAATATATTTTACCGTGCCGTAACGCGCGGCTTACACACGGGCAGATTGCCGCGTTCCCAGTTGCCGGGAAACCGCCTATAGCGCCCGCCGACGGCACAATTTCGAAAGATGATGGACGTGAATCGCAACACCAAGCCTTCCCCCACACCCGCTCTTGGCCGTCATGACGGCTCCACCATCGCCCTGCACTGGCTCACCGCCCTTCTGGTGGTGGTGCAGTTCCTGATGGCGGAAGTCTGGGGTTACTTTCCCCACCCCGTGCATCATCTGATGATCGCGGCGCATATGTCCCTCGGGCTGATCCTTACGGCTGTCTTCGCGCTGCGGCTCGTCTGGCGCCTGCGGCCCGGCCATTCGCATTTCGATGACGGGAGCAATTTCCTCAACCGCGTCGCCCGGCTGATGCACGGCCTGCTCTACATCCTCCTCGGCGCCGAAATCGTACTCGGTTTCCTCACCCGCTGGGCGGGCAACCAGGCGCTCAACTTCTTCGGGCTGCTGATCCCCTCACCCTTCGGCGGCTTCTCCAAGGCCACGCACCATTTGATCGATAAGCTCCATGACGTGACCGCCTGGGCCATCATCATCCTGGCCGGGGCGCATGCCGCGGCGGCTTTGTTCCATCATCACATTCTGAAAGATGGCATACTGCGCCGGATGATGCCGCAGCGCGGCTGAGCGCTCAGGGCCGCGCCAGCGGTCTTCAGCGAAACAACCTGGAATGCGATAACGATAGATCCGCTCGCCTTGCGGGCGGGTCTATGGTCCGAAATCACCTTTTATCCCTCTGAGATTAAGAGAGCGGGATGCGGAGTTTTGACCGATCACCAAGGTGATCCAATCAAAACCCATCCCGCGCCCCGCCGCCAGCAATGTCTGGCCGCTGGCCGGCAGATCCGGCCAGCGCCACGGCGACGGGATCGGCCAGGGCCGCCACACGCAAAACAAGACAAGGCGGCAAATCTTTATGCCGTCTTTATTCCGGCGCGCCGCTTCCCACATCGCGGTTTTATGCCCGCACGCCTAGAGCGGAGACTTCGATAAGGAGATCTCCCATGGGCGATGTCATCGCGATTCTATTCGGCGCGGGTATTTTCGCGCTTCTTGTTCTTTACGTTCCAGCCTGCGAGCGCGTGTGATGCTGGATCTGGTTCTAGGCGGCGCCGTTTCCGCCACTCTGCTGGTTTACCTTGTCTGGGCCATGCTGCGCCCGGAAGATTTCTGAAAGACCTATTCCCATGACAATCCAGGGCATCGCGTATATCGCGCTGGTCTTTATTCTGGTGCTGGGCGCGGCCTTCCCGCTCGGGCGCTATATGGCGGCCATCTTCGAGGGGCGGGTGAAGTTCCTGCGCCCGGTTGAGGTCGGCTTCTACCGCCTGGCCGGGGTGGATGAAAACCGGCAGATGGGCTGGCAGGGTTATGCGGTTGCGCTGCTGCTGCTCAGCGTCATCCATTTCTTGCTGCTCTACGCCATTCTGCGGCTGCAATATTATCTGCCGATGAATCCGCAGCACATCGCCGGCATGTCGCCGCGCCTTGCCTTCAACACCGCCGCCAGCTTCACCACCAACACCAACTGGCAGGCCTACGCGCCGGAGTCGGAGATCTCCAACGGTGCGCAGATTTTTGGCCTGGTCGTGCATATGTTCATTTCGGCGGCGGCGGGCATCGCGGCGGCGGCGGCGGTCATGCGCGCCTTCACCGCCGGCGGGCTGAAAGCCATCGGTAATTTCTATGCCGATCTCACCCGCATCACGCTCTATCTGCTGCTGCCGGTCTCCATCGTGGCGGCTGTGCTGCTGGTTCTGGCTGGCATCCCGCAGACATTCGGCGCCTTCTTGAGCGCCCACACGCTGCAAGGCGCACAGCAGACCATCGCCATGGGTCCCATGGCGCTGCAGGAGGCGATTAAGGAATTCGGCACCAATGGCGGCGGCTTCTTCAATGCCAATTCCGCGCATCCGTTCGAAAACCCCAATGCCTGGACCAATCTGCTTGAAAACTGGCTGGATCTGGTCATCGGCTTCGCCCTGCCCATCGCCTTTGGCCATATGGTGAAAAATCCGCGCCAGGGGCGCGCGCTGATGGCCGCCATGGCGATCATTCTGGCGCTGGGCTGCGTTGGCACCTATGCGGCGGAAGCGTCGGGCAACCCGCTGCAAACCGCCGCCGGCGTTGCCAACACCGGCAACTGGGAGGGCAAGGAGGTCCGCTTCGGCATTCCCGCCAGCACCACCTTCAACGTCTCCGCCACCGGCACCTCCACGGGTGCTGTGGACAGCTTCACCGACAGCTACACCCCGCTGGGCGGCGCCATCCCGCTCTTCCTGATGCAGCTTGGCGAGGTGACGCCCGGCGGCGTCGGCTCGGGCTTCTACACCATCATCGTCTTCGCGCTGCTCTCGGTGTTCGTGGCGGGCCTCATGGTCGGGCGCACGCCGGAATATCTAGGCAAGAAGGTGCAGGCCAAGGAGATCAAGCTCGCCATGCTCGGCGTGCTCATCCTCACGCTCTTCATCCTGGCGGGCGCGGGGTTCTCGCTGGTCACCAAGTCGGGCCTTGGCTCGCTTGCCAATGCCGGGCCGCACGGCCTGACGGAAATGCTCTATGCCTGGAGCTCCGCCACGGAGAATAACGGCTCGGCCATGGCGGGTATTTCCGCTGACACGCCGCTGCTCGATTTCGGTCTGGGCGCGGCCATGCTGTTCGGGCGTTTCGCCTTCATGATCCCGGTCCTGGCCATTGCCGGTTCACTCGCCGCCAAGCCCCGCCTGCCGGAGAGCGTTGGCACCTTCCCCACCACCGGGCCGCTGTTCATCGGGCTGCTCATCGGCGTCATCGTCATCCTGGGCGGGCTGCAATTCCTGCCCGCGGACACGCTGGGGCCGCTCGCCGAGCATTACCTGCTGCAAGCCGGCAAGACCTTCTAAGGGACATCGCAAATGTCACATGCAGAAACCATCTCGCTGTTTGATGCGCGGATCATCCGCCGGGCAGCGCTGGAGTCCATCGTCAAGCTCAACCCCGTCACGCTGATGCGCAATCCGGTGATCTTCGTCACCGAGATCGTCTCCGCCCTCGTCACCGCGGCGGGGATCGAGGCGGCCATCCGCCACCAGCCTTACGGCTTTCCGCTGGTGATCGCGGCCTGGCTGTGGCTGACGGTGATTTTCGCCACCTTCGCGGAAGCCGTGGCGGAAGGGCGCGGCCGGGCACGGGCGGAATCCCTGCGCCGGGCGCGCTCCGACACCATGGCCAAGCAGCTCACCAACCCGCCCAACCGCGCCCTCTACAAGCCCACCCCGGCGCAGAGCCTGCGCCAGGGCGATGTGGTGCTGGTCGAGATGGGCGATCTCATCCCCTCCGATGGCGAGGTGATCGAAGGTGTCGCCAGCGTGAATGAAAGCGCGGTGACGGGTGAATCCGCCCCCGTGGTGCGCGAGGCGGGCGGCGACCGCTCGGCCGTGACCGGCGGCACGCAGGTGGTGTCGGACTGGCTGGTGGTGCGCATCACCGCCGATGCCGGCCACACCTTCCTGGACCGCATGATCTCGCTGGTGGAAGGCGCCGAGCGCCGCAAGACGCCCAATGAGATCGCGCTGAACATTCTGCTGGCCGGTCTCACGCTGGTGTTTCTCATCGCCGTGGTCACGCTGGTGGGGTTTGGCGCCTATTCGGGCACAAGCTTCTCCATTCCGGTGCTGGCGGCGCTGCTGGTCTGCCTGATCCCCACCACCATTGGCGGGCTGCTCTCGGCCATCGGCATTGCGGGCATGGACAGGCTGGTGCGCTTCAATGTCGTCGCCACCTCGGGCCGCGCGGTTGAGGCGGCGGGCGATGTGGATGCGCTGCTGCTGGACAAGACCGGCACCATCACCTTCGGCAACCGCATGGCCTCGGCCTTCTATCCCGTTGCGGGCGTGCAGGAGCGGGATCTGGCGCAAGCCTGCGCGATGGCAAGCCTGGGCGATGACACCCCGGAAGGCCGCTCCATCCTCACTTTGGCCCGGGAAAAATACAGCATCGTGCCCGAGCGCCCGGCGGGGGCGGAGATCATCCCCTTCAGCGCCAATACCCGCATGTCCGGCGTGGATTTTTCCGGCCAGAGCTACCGCAAGGGCGCGGTGGATTCCGTGCTGAAGGCGCTGAACACGCAAGGCGATGCCGCCTTTGCCGAGGCCGCCGCGCGCATCGGCCGCGCCGGCTCCACGCCGCTGGCGGTCTCCTTCAATAACCGCCTGCTGGGGCTGATCGAGCTGAAGGACATCGTCAAGCCCGGCATCAAGGAGCGTTTCGCCGCCCTGCGGTCCATGGGCATCCGCACGGTGATGGTGACGGGCGATAACCGCGTCACCGCCGCCGCCATCGCCGCCGAGGCCGGGGTGGATGAATACATCGCCGAGGCCACGCCGCAGAACAAGCTCGACTATATCAGGAAGGTTCAGAACGAGGGCCGCCTGGTGGCGATGTGCGGCGACGGCACCAACGACGCGCCCGCCCTGGCGCAGGCCGATGTCGGCGTGGCGATGCAGACCGGCACCCAGGCCGCGCGCGAAGCCGGCAACATGGTGGATCTCGACAGCGACCCGACCAAGCTGATCGAGATCGTCGAGATCGGCAAGCAATTGCTGATCACCCGCGGCGCGCTGACCACCTTCTCCATCGCCAACGACATCTCGAAATATTTCGCGATCCTGCCGGCGATTTTCGTCACCACCTACCCGCAGCTCGCGGCGCTGAACGTGATGCATCTGCGCACGCCCGAGAGTGCCATTCTCTCGGCGGTGATCTTCAATGCGCTGGTCATCGTGGTGCTGGTGCCGCTGGCGTTGAAGGGCGTGAAGTTCCGCGCCATCGGCGCCGCCGCGCTGCTCAAGCGCAACCTGCTCATCTACGGGTTCGGCGGCATCGTTGCCCCCTTCGTGGGCATCAAACTGATCGACATGCTGCTCGGCGTGTTTCACATCTTCTCGTAACGGGGGCTTTCCATGCTTCTCATCCGCGAATTGCGCCCGGCTCTCTCGCTGGTCGTGCTCTTCACCCTCTTCCTTGGTTTCGTTCTGCCGGAGGTTTTCACCGGCGCCATGCAGGCCACCCTGCCCTTCCAGGCCAACGGCTCGCTGCTGACCGAGAATGGTAAGGTTATAGGTTCAGCCTTGATCGGCCAGAACTTCACCGGCGCAAACTATTTCCAGCCCCGCCCCTCGGCGCTGACCGGAACAGACTCAAAGGGCAACACGATCCCCACGCCCTATGACGCCAGCGAGTCCGGCGCCTCCAACCTGGCGCCCACCAGCGCCAGCCTGCAAACCAGCGTCCAGCAGCGCGTCGCGGCGTACATCAAGGCATTCGGCCCCGGCCCGGTGCCTGCCGATGCCGTCACCGCCTCCGGCTCGGGGCTGGACCCGGACATCTCGCTGGCCAACGCGCTGCGCCAGGCCCCTGCCGTTGCCGCCGCGCGGCATCTGCCCGCGGCGAACGTCACGTCCCTGGTGCAGCAGATGACCCACCATGCCTTTCTGGGGGTGGTCGGCACCGACCATGTGAATGTGCTGGAACTTAACCTTGCGCTGGACAAGCAGGCCGCCTCATAACGCGGCATGGCAATGCAAGATGATGGCCGGCCCGACCCCGATGCGCTGCTGGCGAATGCGCAGCGGGGTGGGCGCGGCCATCTGAAAATCTTCCTCGGCGCGGCGCCCGGTGTCGGCAAGACATGGGAAATGCTGGACGCCGCCCACGCCAAGCGCCAGCGCGGCGTGGATGTGGTGGCCGGGCTGATCGAAACCCATGGCCGCGCCGGGACATTGCAGAAAATCGGCGAGCTGGAGCTGCTGCCCCGGCTCGCCGTGCCGTATCGCGGCCAGGTGCTGGAAGATTTCGACCTGGACGCCGCGCTGAAGCGCCGCCCGCAATTGCTGCTGGTGGACGAGCTGGCCCACACCAACGCCCCCGGCCTGCGCCACGCCAAACGCTGGCAGGATGTGCAGGAGGTGCTGGAAGCGGGCATCGATGTGTGGAGCACGGTGAACGTGCAGCATCTGGAAAGCCTGAACGACCAGGTGGCGCGCATCACCGGCGTGCGCGTGGCCGAGACGATCCCCGACACCGTGCTGGACATGGCCGATGAGATCGAGCTGATCGATTTGCCCCCGGCGGAGCTGCGCGCCCGGCTGCAGGAAGGGTTCATCTACCGCCCGGACGTTGCCGCCCGAGCCCTGCGGGATTTCTTCCGGGAGGGCAATCTCGGCGCGCTGCGCGAGATGGCGCTGCGCCGCGCCGCCCAGCGCATCGACAAGGACGTGACCCATTACATGCGCCTGCGCGCCATCCCCGGCCCCTGGCCGGTGACGGAGCGGGTGATGGCGCTGGTGGGGGCAGATGCCTCGGCCGGGAATGTGGTGCGCCACGCCGCGCGGCTGGCGGAGGCGCTGCGTGCCCCGCTCACCGCCTTCCATATCGAGCGCGACAATGACGATGCGCGGGTGCAGGCGGCTTTGGACCTGGCCGTGCAGCTCGGCGGCAATGTGGTGGCGCAAAGTGCCGCGGACATCGTGCAGGCGGTGCTGGGCTATGCCACCCAGAATAACATCACCCATATCGTCATGGGGCGGCTGCC
Source organism: uncultured Pseudomonadota bacterium (assembly GCA_963736885.1). GTDB lineage: Bacteria > Pseudomonadota > Alphaproteobacteria > Acetobacterales > Acetobacteraceae > Acidocella. The sequence continues at coordinate 38,220 of CAVTQN010000013.1, read as the reverse complement.
CGCGCGGCGCTGGCGGCCCGGGCAGCGCTTGGCGGAGGCGCTGACGCGGCAGAGTGCGGCCTTCTCGCTGCATTTCGTGCCCGTGCCCGCCGCCCCCGCGCCGCGCCCCAACCCCAAGCCCCGCAAGACCGACTGGGAGCCCTATCTGCTGGCCAGCGGGCTGCTCGGCGTGGTGACGATCATCGGCATCGCGGCGAATAAATATGTGCCGCAGGAGGCGATGGGGCTGATCTTCACCGGCGTCATCGTCGGCATGGCCAGCCGCTCGGGCCGCAATGCCGGGCTGTTCACCGCCATCGCCGGTTTCCTGCTGTGGAATTTCTGCTTCCTGCCACCGGTCTACACGCTCTCGGTCTCAGACCCGCAGGACGTGGTGGCGCTGCTGGTGTTCCTGCTGGTCGGGCTGCTCACCGGCCAGCTGGCCGGGCGGGTGCGCCAGGAGGCCGGGGCCGCCGCCGCGCGGGTGGAGGCGCTGCGCCGCATCTCGCTGTTCGGCCAGCGCTTCTCGCGCGCCGCCACGCTGTCCGACGTGCTGGCGGGGGCTGCGGAAGAGGCCGCCTCCATGACCGGCGCCGGAATCGTGCTGCTGAACGGCCAGCAGGGCCTGCACGCGGAGACGAGCCGCCCGGCGGGCACCAGCCTCGACGAAGCCGCCATGGCCGCCGCCGAATGGTGCTTTGCCCATGGCATGGAAACCGGCATCGGCACCGCCACCCTGCCCTCCGTGCCCTGGCGCTTCCTGCCCTTGCAGGGCAATGCGGGCTGCATCGGCGTGCTTGGCGCCCGGCCTGCCGCCATATCGCCGCCGCTGGCGCAGGCCCTGGCCGCCCTGGCGGGGCAGACGGCCCTGGCCGTGGAGCGCGCCCGGCTTTCCATACACACAGCCCGCACCCAGGCGCATGAGGACAGCCAGAAGCTGCGCAACGCGCTGCTCTCCTCGCTCAGCCACGACCTGCGCACGCCGCTCACCTCCATACGCGGTGCCGCGGAGACGCTGACCCAGGCCGGCAACGCGCTGGACGAGCCCACCCGCGCCGACCTGCTGGCCAGCATCACCCAGGACACCGCGCGCATGACCAAGTTCCTCGCCAACATCATGGACATGGCGCGGGTGGAATCGGGCGGGCTGACCGTGCGCCAGGAGCGCGTGAAGCTGGAGGAGGTGGTGGAAGCCGCCATCGCGCGGGTGAGCGGCGCGCTCTATACACGCGTGAACATCGCGCCCGATTCCGCCTATGTGCAGGCGGACCCGGCGCTGCTGGAACAGGTGATGGTGAATCTACTCGACAATGCCGTGAAATATTCCCCGCCGGACAGCCATATCAGCGTCGCCGCCACGCGCGCGGGCGATAAGGTGCGCATCGGCGTGGCGGATGCCGGGGTCGGCATCGCGCCCAATGAGCTGGAAGCGGTGTTCGACAGCTTCTTCCGCGCCAGCCGGGGAGACCGCGTGGCGCCGGGCACCGGGCTGGGGCTCGCCATCGCGAAAGCCTTCACCGAGGCGATGGGCGGGCGGATTGCGGCGCAAAGCCCGCGCACGGACCTGCCCGCCGACGGCTTGCCCGGCACCATCATCACCGTGGAATTGCCTGCCGCATGATCTCCGGCCGCATCTTGGTGGTGGATGACGAGCCGCAGATCCATCGCTTCCTCAGCCCCGCGCTCAGCGCCGCCGGGTACGAGCCCTTGCGCGCCGAACGCGGCGAGGAGGCGCTGCGCCAAGCGGCCAGCGCCGCGCCGGATCTGGTGCTGCTAGACCTTGGCCTTCCGGACATCGATGGCCAGGAGGTGTTGCGCAAGCTGCGCGCCTTCTCCGACGTGCCGGTGATCATCCTCTCCGCCCGCGACCGCGAGGCGGAAAAGATCGCCGCACTGGATTCAGGCGCGGATGATTATATCGAAAAACCCTTTGCCCTTGGCGAGCTGCTGGCGCGCATCCGCACCGCCTTGCGCCGCAAGGGGCAGGCCCAGCCCGCCACGCAAGAGCTGGAATTCGGCGGCCTGCGCATAGACCCCGCGGCGCCGAAAGCGGAGCTGGATGGCGAGCCCTTGGGCCTGACCAAGCGCGAGCACGCGCTGCTGCTTTTGCTGGTGCGCAACCAGGGGCGGGTGCTGACCCACCGGCAGATTCTCACCGCCGTGTGGGGCCCCGCCCATACCGAGGATATCGCGTATCTGCGCGTCTATATCGGGCAGTTGCGGCGCAAGCTGGGTGCCGCACTTGCCGCCAAGGTGAAGACCGAACCCGGCATCGGCTACCGGCTGGAGGAATGAGGGCTCAGCCCCGCCCCAGCGCCTTTTCGATCTTCTTGTCCGTCTTGTACTGGCTGAGCGCGTAGACGGACCAGATGGCCGCCGGAATCCAGCCGATCAGCGTGATCTGCAAAAACAGACAGATGATACCGGCAAAGGGCCGGCCGATGGTGAAGAACTGGAACCAGGGCAGAAGCAGGGCGAGAAGCAGGCGCATTATTCCTCCGGAAAGACGTAATGTCCTCGTCGCAAATTTTGTTCCGGAAAGAAAGAGGCGGCGCGAGGCACGCCGCCCTTACCCTAGTTTGAAAAGTTTTTGGTGCAGCTTTTTTCAAAAAGCTGCAAAGAGGCTGCCTTTTTTGCAAAAAAGGCGGCCCCTCCGGCGGCATTCCAATGCTGCTTCGCAGCTTTGGAACCTTTGCCACCTTCGCCCAAAAAACTTTTGTTAGTTTTTTACTTCATCGTCGGCATGGCGAACTCAGCGCCCTTGCGGATGCCGGTCGGCCAGCGGGAGGTGATGGTTTTGATGCGGGTATAAAACCGCACCCCCTCGCGGCCATGGATGGCATGGTCACCGAAGATCGAGCGCTTCCAGCCGCCAAAGGAATGGAAGGCCATCGGCACCGGAATGGGCACATTCACCCCCACCATGCCCGCCAGCACGCCATTGGTGAAGGCGCGGGCGGTATCGCCGTCGGAGGTGTAGATGACGGCGCCATTGCCGAACTCATGCTTGTTCACCAGCTCCAGCGCCGCGTCAAAACTGTTCTGGCGCACCACGCTCAGCACCGGCCCGAAAATCTCTTCCTTGTAGATGCTCATCTCGGGGGTGACATGGTCGAACAAGGTCGGGCCGGTGAAATAGCCTTGCTCATTGCCTTGCAGCTTCAGGCCGCGGCCATCCAGCACCAGCTTCGCCCCCTCGGCCTCGCCCTTGGCGATGTAGCCTTCCACCTTCGCCTTGTGCTGCGCGGTTACAAGCGGGCCCATCTCGGCCTCTTTATCCGTGCCCGGCCCGATCTTCAGGGCGCGGGCGCGCTCGGTGATGCGCGCCACCAGCGGCTCGGCGATCGGCCCAATAGGCACGGCCACGGACACCGCCATGCAGCGCTCACCGGCGGAGCCATAGGCGGCGCCCATCAGCGCATCCACCGCCTGGTCCAGATCCGCATCCGGCATGATGACGAGGTGGTTTTTTGCGCCGCCCAGCGCCTGCACGCGCTTACCGGCTTTGGTTCCGGTGGTGTAGACATATTCGGCAATCGGCGTGGAACCCACGAAGCTGATGGCGGCGATGCGCGGATCATGCAGAAGCTGGTCCACCACATCCTTGTCGCCATTCACCACATTGAACACGCCATCCGGCAGCCCGGCTTCCTTCAGAAGTTCGGCCATGCGCAAAGCGGCGGAGGGCACCTTCTCGGAAATCTTCAGAACGAAGGTATTGCCGCAGGCGATGGCGACGGGGAACATCCAGAGCGGCACCATGGCCGGGAAGTTGAAGGGCGTGATGCCCGCGCACACGCCCAAAGCCTGGCGGACGCTGTAGCTGTCGATATTGGTGCCGACATTCTCGGTGAACTCGCCCTTCAAAAGCTCGGGGATACCGCAGGCGAACTCCACCACCTCAAGCCCGCGCGTCACCTCACCCAGCGCGTCGGACTGCACCTTGCCATGCTCGGCGGAAATGATCTCCGCCAACTCGGGCGCATGCTGTTCCAGCAGGTCCTTGAAGCGGAACATCACCCGCGCGCGGCGCAGCGGCGGGGTGGCGGCCCAGGCGGGGAAAGCGGCGGCGGCGGCTTCAATGGCCGCGTTCACCTCATCCTTGCTGGCCACGGCCACCTGCTTGCTCTGCGTGCCGGTGGCGGGGTTGAACACCGGCAGGCTGCGCGCGCCGGTGCCCGGCACGGCCTTGCCGTTGATGTAATGACCAAGAGTTTGCATGCGGCTTTCCTATCCTCACAAGGCGTAAAAAGGCAGCGGGACTTGCAAGCCCGCACGCCGCCCGGACGTCACGTTTTCAGGCGATCGTATGAAACAGCAATTCCATTTTATTGGCAACAGCAGAATTTAAATTCTGTTTTGCGACCAATCCCTCCTCAAGACTGTTCCAAAAATAGAAATTTCGTTCTACCAAGACCCGATCAGTTAAGGTAGCGTTCCGCCCATGCCCTCTGCCCTTCCCGCCTTGGCCGCCGCCCCGCGCAGCTTCACGGCGCTTCGTGACCTGCTCATCGCGCGCCAGGGCAGCCTGCCCAAGCGCCTCGCCCAGGTAGCAAAATTCACCCTCGACCGGCCGGATGACATGGCGCTGGGCACGGTGGCGGAACTGGCCGCCGCCGCCGGGGTGCAGCCCTCGGCCCTGGTGCGCTTTGCCCAGACCCTCGGCTATTCCGGTTTCTCGGATTTACAGCAGGTGCTGCGCGCCCGGCTGCGTGAGCGCTGGCCGGATTATCAGGAACGGCTCTCGAAGGTGAAGGACGAGACCGGCCAGGGCGCCGATTCCGCCCCGGTGCTGACGCGGCTGGTGGAAACCTCGGTGCAGTCCCTCACCCGGCTCTCCAGCTCCATCAATCCGGCCGCATTCGACCGCGCGGTGGCCACGCTGGCCGGGGCGCGCATGATCTATCTGCTGGGCCAGCGCCGGGCTTTTCCCATCTCCGCTTATCTGTCCTACATGCTCGGCAATCTGGAGATGGCGCATATGCTGCTGGACAATGTCGGCGGCATGCTCGACGTGCAGGCCGCCAGCGCCGGGAAGCAGGATGCGCTGCTGGCCATCAGCTTCACGCCCTACGCACCGGTGACAGTGCAGATCGCCACCCAGGCCGCCGCGCGGGGCGTGCCCCTTGTCGCCATCACGGATTCAGCCTTTTCGCCCATCGCCGGCATCGCGGCAGCCTGGCTGGAGGTGGTGGAGGCGGATCTCGGCGCCTTCCGCACCCTTTCCGCCACCATGGCGCTTTCCATGTCGCTCGCCATCGCCACGGCGGAGCGCCGCCGGGCCGGGTAGCGCGTTACGGGGTGGCGCCGGGCGAGCCGCGATCGCCGGAATCGTCCTGGTACTGGAAGGTCGATGGATCGTAATCATCCTCCTTGATCACGATTTTCTGCCCCGTCTCCGCCTGATAGACCTCGAAATCGATGGTGTTGCCCAGCGCGTCGAAATAAATTGAGCCGTCCGGCCGCGTGTAGGCGAAGGCATAGTCCGCCCCGCAGCACCTGCCACAGGATCATAGGATTCCACGAAGCAATCGCTCAGTTCAGACCCTAAACGACCTGACGTCACTGACCGCCCTTGCGATCCGCCTCATCCACCTCGCGCCGCGCATCCCGGGCCACCTCCCCCATGCCGATCACCTCGCCATCGCATTTGAGCGTCATGCCTGTCACGCTGTGATGCTCCAGATACATAAGCAGCGCGATGGCGTTGTCGAAATGCACCTCGTCCCATTGCTCATCGACATATCCTGCAATCATGTAGATGCTCATCGCCCCCTCCTGGGTTGGCCCCTGAATCTGGGGCGCCCATCGCACCGGTGCAAATTTTCTCGCTGGCCAGGCGCCCCCTCTCTGCCCCCGAAACCATCGCAATCACGAAAATTCCGAGGCTTGCCCCCGGACAGCCGCGATGATTGCAGCCTCCAAAGGTTTTTCCAACAAATGTTGCCGGGCGCAGCCATGTCTGGCAAGGTTTTCCAACCCCTGGGGATAGGAGGTATCAACATGAAACATTGTAAAAACATCCTACGCGGCATGGCCATCGGAGGTGCGGTTCTCGCCTCACTCAGCCTGGCAGGCTGCTCGGTTCCCGCGCCGACAGGGCCGACCGTCCTTGTCACACCCGGAAAAAATGTCGGCCCGGCCCAGTTCCAGCAACAAGATGGATATTGCCGCCAACTCGCCAGCGAGCGCCTGAACGGCGCCCAGCAGCAGGCCTCGAATTCAGCCACCACCAAAACCGTGGGCGGCACTGTGGTCGGCACCGCCGCCGGCGCACTGATTGGCGCGGCCGCGGGCAATGCGGGCATGGGGGCGGCCATCGGCGCCGGGTCCGGCTTGCTGCTGGGTGGCGGCGCCGCCGCGATTGGGTCCAACAGATCCGCCCAATCCATGCAGCAGCAATACAACATCAACTATGTGCAATGCATGACGAGCTACGGCAACGTTTATAACGGGCAGTAATCAGACAGGGGCGCGGTGATGCAACAAGATCCAGTCAATTGACTTTCCCCGCCACCTATTTCCATGTTGCGGCCTGAATTGACTGGATGGATCGCATGATTGACTGGATCTCTGACGCTACGGAAAGCGACAAGCCGCGCTATCTCGCCATCGCGAACGCGATCGAGGCCGCCATCGCCGCCGGGCGCTTGGCGCCGGGGGATAAATTGCCGCCGCAGCGCCGCCTGGCCGCCGCGCTGAATGTGGATTTCACCACCGCCGCGCGTGGCTATACGGAGGCGGCGCGGCGCGGGCTGATTGATTCCACTGTCGGGCGCGGGTCCTTCGTGCTGGGCCGGGCCGCGTCCCCCTCCCCGCGCGCGGCACCTGCGGACCTGACCATGAATTTGCCGCCGGACCCGGATGACCCGGCGCTGATCCAGCGCATGCGCGCGGGGTTGGAGGAGGTGGCGCGGGATCTGGTGCCGCTGCTCCATTACCAGAGCTTCGGCGGCTCGCCCCAGGCGAAGGATGCCGCCTCAAGCTGGCTTGGCCGCAGGTCGCTGGTGCCCTCGCAGGAGCGGCTGTTCATCGCCCCCGGCGCGCATGCGGCGCTGACCGCCATTTTCGGCCTGCTGGCCCAGCCGGGCGAGACCATTCTGTGCGAGAGCATCACCTATCCGGGGGCGCGCAACATCGCGGCACAGCAGAGGCTGCAATTGCTCGGCCTGCCCATGGACCAGGACGGCATTCTGCCCGGCGCGCTGGAGGAGATCTGCGCCAGGGGCAAGCCGAAGGCGCTGTATCTGAACCCGACGCTGCAAAACCCCACCACCCTCACCGTGCCCGCCGCGCGGCGCGAGGCGCTGGCCGAGATCGCCCGGCGCCACCGGCTGCCGATCATCGAGGATGACGCCTATGGCTTCATTCCGCCGCACGCCCCGCCGCCCTTCGCGGCCCTGGCGCCGGAGCTGACCTGGCATATCGCCGGGCTGGCCAAATGTTTCGGGGCGGGGTTGCGGGTTGCCTATGTGATTGCCCCGGAGGCGCGCAGCGGCTGGGCTTTTGCCACCGCCATGCGTGCCGCCACCATCATGGCCTCGCCCATCACTACCGCCCTGGCCACGCGCTGGATCGAGGATGGCACGGGGGATGCCATTCTGCGCTTCATCCGGGCCGAGAGCGCCGCGCGCCAGAAGCTGGCAGCGGAGATTTTGCCGCCGGGCCTGTTCCGCGCGGACCCGCTCGCCTTCAATCTTTGGCTGCAATTGCCGGGCGGATGGACGCGCTCAGCCTTCGCGCAGCATATGCGGGCGGCGGATATCGGCATCGTCACGTCGGATGCCTTCGTGACCAGGGGCGAGCCGCCGGAGAGCGTGCGCATCTGCCTTGGCGGACCAACCACCCGCCCGGCCCTGCGCACGGCGCTGGAATTCATGGCGCATGCGCTGAGCCACGCGGCGGCTCTCTCCACCGACGTGATGTAAAGTATCAAAAGTTTTTTGGGCCGCCTTTTTTGCAAAAAAGGCGGGTTCTTCGCAGCTTTTTGAAAAAAGCTGCGCCAAAAACTTTTGAAATTTTTAATAGCGCGACAGCAGATAATCCGCCTGGTTCAGATCCGTTCCCTGGCCATTGATCACTTTCGTGATATGGCGGGCCGAGCCGCAGCTCATCGTCCAGCCCAGCGTGCCATGGCCGGTATTAAGAAACAGCCCGCCAATATGCGTGCCGCCGATCACCGGCGTGCCATCCGGCGTCATGGGCCGCAGGCCCGACCAGAATTGCGCCTGCGCGACATCGCCGCCGGGGAACAGATCCGTCACCGAATGTTCCAGCGTGCGGCGGCGCGCTTCGCCGAGATCCGTGGTGAAGCCTGAAATCTCCGCCATGCCGCCGACGCGGATACGGTCCCCCAGGCGGGTGATGGCGATCTTGTAGCTCTCGTCCATCACGGTCGATTCCGGGGCGCGGGCTGGCATCAGTGATGGGGATGGTCAGCGAATAGCCCTTCACCGGATAGACCGGCAGCTTGATGCCAAAACGCTTCACCATGAAGGGCGAGAAGCTGCCGAGCGCAGACCAGCGCGGCATCGCAGGTCTCCACGCCCTGGTCCGTGACAACGCCTGTCACCTTGCCGCCTCGGTGGCGATATCCTTGATGGTGCGGCCATAGACGAAAGCGCACGCCCAGGGCGGCAGCGTTCTCGGCCAGGGCGTTGGTGAATTTGAAGCAGTCGCCGGTTTCGTCCTTGGGCGTCAGCAGCCCGCCCTTGAACTTGGCCGCAACATGGCGCAGCGCGGGTTCAACGCGGATGCAGCCTTCACGGTCCAGCACCTCATAGGGGATGCCATCCGCCGCCAGCGCCGTCACATCCTTGGCGGAGGCTTCCATTTGCGCATCGGTGCGGAAAAGCTGCAGCGTGCCCTGCATGCGCTCATCATAGGCCACGCCGGTTTCCGCCCGCACCTCGGCCAAAGCGGTGCGGCTGTAATCGGCCAGGCGCAGCATGCGGCCTTTATTGATGGCATAGCGCTCAGACGTGCAGTTGCGCAGCATCTTCAGCATCCAGCAGAGCATCGCCGCGTCCAGCTTGGGGCGGATGATCAGCGGCGCATGCTCCATGAACAGCCATTTCAACGCCTTTTGCGGAATGCCGGGCGCCGCCCAGGGGCCGCAATAGCCGAAGGAAACCTCGCCGGCATTGGCAAAGCTCGTCTCCAGCGCCGGGCCGGGCTGGCGGTCGAGCACCACCACCTCATGCCCGGCCTTGGCCAACTCGTAAGCGGATGTGACACCGACAACACCGGCGCCCAGAACAACAATCTTCATGGCTTATCCAATAGAGTCAAAAATTCAGCGATAATCCCGGCGGTAGCGATGGCCGAGGCTGGTGAGGATTTCATAGGAGATGGTGCCCGCATCGGCGGCCAGCATCTCCAGGGTCTGGTTTGGACCGATGACTTCGACAAGGCTGCCGTGCTTCAGCGCATCTTCCGGCAAAGCGGAAATATCGATGGTGATGCTGTCCATGGACACGCGGCCGAGGATGGGCAGGCGCACCCCCTGGTAATAAACCGCACCACGGCTGCTGAGGCTGCGCGGCAGGCCATCGGCATAGCCGGCGGCGATGGTGGCGAGCCGCGTTTCGCCCTGCGCGACATAGGTGGCGCTGTAGCCCACCGCCGCCCCGGCCCCGACGCGGCGCGTTTGCACCACCGCGACATCCAGCCGCACGACAGGTTCCATCGGGTTTCCCTGCCCCGGCGCGGGGGCGCCGCCATAGAGCGCGATGCCGGGGCGGGCGAGCGCGCCGTGGTAATCGGGCCCAAGCAAAATACCACCGGAATTGGCGAAGCTGAGCGGAACGGACGCGAATTCCGCCGCCAATGTCTGCATCTCCGCGCGCTGCGCCTCGTTCTGGCCGTGGGCGGGATCATCCGCGCAGGCCAGGTGGCTCATGACGTAGCGTATATCGAGGCTGGGGCCATTCGCGAGAGCGTGCCGCAACGCCGCGCGCTCCTCCGGCGCGAAGCCGAGGCGGGACATGCCGGTATCGAATTGCAGGAGGGCTGGCAGAATTTGCGCCCGCGCCGCCGCCATGGCCTGCCAGCTTGCCAGTTGCTCAGGGGAATTCAGCACTGGGATGATGCCAGCCTCCGCGCAGGCGGCCTCGCTGCCTGGCAGAAACCCGTTCAGGACAATGAGCTGCGCCTCAGCCGGCAGCAGCGGGCGCAGCGCCAGGGCTTCGCCCGCATGGGCGACGAAGAAATGCCGGCACCCGGCTTCGGCCAGCGCGGGGGCCACGCGCGCAGCACCCAACCCGTAGGCGTCGGCCTTTACCACCGCCGCTGTGGCGGCCGGGGCGGCCAGCGCCGCAAGCCGCCGGTAATTGCGCACCAGCGCCTGCAAATCGATCGTTAGATAACCGGGATAGCCCTGCGCCATGCTCGCGCCATCCTGCCAATGAAGCCCGTCCATGAGCTGCCTCCGCCGCCGCTGCCTGGATGCTAAAGCTATTGCAAGAATCGATTATATTCTCGCTAATTTACGCTTGTTAATTTCATGTTATCATAAAGATTAGAATAATCGACGACGAATTGGAATAATCTGCATGACGCCCGTTGACGCGATCGACCGCAATATTCTCAGGCTGCTGCGGGTGAATGCGCGCATGAGCAACGCGCACATCGCCGCCGAGGTGGGGCTCTCCCCCTCTGCCTGCCTGCGGCGGATCAAGCTGCTGGAGGAGGCCGGGATCATTCGCGGCTATACGGCGCTGGTGGAGACCGGCACGGCGGGCCAGGGCATCGCGGTGCTGATCAACATCACGCTGGACCGCCAGACCGCCGATTATCTCAACCGCTTCGAGGCGGCGGTGCGCCGGCACCCGGAAATTCAGGAATGCTATCTGATGACCGGCGGCTCGGATTATTTTCTGCGGGTGGAGGTGGAGACGGCCGGGGAGTTCGAGCGGATCCATAAGGAGATTCTCTCCAGCCTGCCCGGCGTCTCGCGGATACATTCGAGTTTTTCAATCAAGAATGTGCTGGCGACGCGGGCGAAGGGGAAGAAATAACGCGCCCGCCACGGCTTTTTTCATGGCCGGTAGCGCAGCGCCTCCACCAGCAGCGCGAAGGCCGGGGTAGGCTGGCGGCGGCTGGGATAATAGAGGTGAAAGCCAGGAAAGGGCGGACACCAATCGGCCAGGACACAGGCCAGCCGCCCCGATGCGAGGGCTTCCCGCACATGATCCTCCGGCAGAAAGGCGATGCCAAACCCAGCCTCGGCGGCCTGGGTGATCAATGCCGTATTGTTGAAGGCCAGGCGGCCCTCGACACGGACCTTCAAAGCCCGCCCATCCTTCTCGAATTCCCACGGATAGAACCCGCCCAGCGTGGGCAGGCGCAGATTGATGCAGTCATGCCGGGCGAGGTCATGCGGCGTCTGTGGTGCCGGGTGCCGCGCCAGATAGGCGGGCGCGGCCACGGCGGCCATGCGCACATCCGGCCCGATGCGCACCGCCACCATGTCCTTCTCCACCTGCTCGCCCAGCCGCACCCCGGCATCGAACCGCTCGGCCACGATGTCGGTGAGGCCGGACTCGACGCTCAGCTCCACCTTGATGTCTGGGTAGCGCGGCAGGAAACGCGCCAGCACCGGCCAGAGCCGCGTGGCGGCGGCGTGTTCCGAGCTGGTGATGCGGATTGTCCCGGCGGGTTTCTCGCGCAGCGCGCCCATCGCGGTCAGCTCCGCGGCGATGCCGTCCAGATGCGGGGCGATGCCCGCCAGCAGGCGCTCGCCCGCCTCGGTGGGAGACACGCTGCGCGTGGTGCGGGTGAGCAGCCGCACGCCCAGCCGCGCCTCCAGCCCCGCAATGGTCTGGCTGAGGGCCGATTGCGACACGCCCAGCCCCGCCGCCGCGCGGGTAAAGCTGCGCGCCCGGGCAACTTCCAGAAAAGCCGTGAGGTCGGAGAGCGTATTACGCGCCATTAAGAAGCTCAGCTTATAGAGTCATGCCGATTATCCCGTCTAATCGCCTTCGCCGGTTGGGTCTAGATGAAAGCTCCCAACCAAGGAGCAGTTCCATGGAGATCAAACGCGCCGGTTCGCAGGCTTCCGGCCCAGGCCCGGCTGAGTATTTCACCGGCACCGTGCGGATAGACCCGCTCAACAACCCGCCGCCCCCGGCCCGCGTGTCGATGGCGCTGGTGACCTTCGAGCCCGGTGCGCGCACCGCCTGGCATACCCATCCGCTGGGGCAGACGCTCATTGTCACCACCGGTTGCGGACGCGTGCAGCTTGAGGGCGAAGCAATACAGGAGATCCGCCCCGGCGATGTGGTGTGGATCGCCCCCGGTGAGCGCCATTGGCATGGCGCGGGGCCGAAGACGGCGATGAGCCATATCGCCATCCAGGAGCGACTGGAGGAGTCCGCCGTGACCTGGCTGGAGCATGTCACCGACGCAGAATACGAGAGCTGAGACATGGAAAAACGTCAGCTTGGCCGCAGCGGCCTTACGGTTTCGGCCCTTGGCCTGGGCTGCATGGGGCTGAGCTTCGGCTACGGCCCGGCCACCGAGCGCGGGACGGCCATCGCGCTCATCCGCGCCGCCTATGAGCGTGGCGTGACCTTCTTCGACACTGCCGAGGCCTATGGCCCCGGCGCCAATGAGGAGTTGCTGGGCGAGGCGCTGGCGCCGATGCGCGATGAGGTGGTGATCGCCACCAAATTCGGCTTCCGCGACGGCCTGGTGGCGCAGGGGGTGGATAGCCGGCCGGAAAATATCCGCGCCGTGTGCGATGCCGCTCTCAAGCGCCTGCGCACCGACCGCATCGACCTCTTCTACCAGCACCGCGTGGACCCCGCCGTGCCCATGGAGGACGTGGCCGGGACGGTGAAGGCGCTGATCGCCGAAGGCAAGGTGACGCATTTCGGCTTGTCCGAGGCCGGCGTGCAGAGCATCCGCCGCGCCCATGCGGTGCAGCCCGTGGCGGCGCTGCAAAGCGAGTATTCGCTGTGGTGGCGCGAGCCCGAGGCGGAGATTCTGCCGCTGCTGGAGGAGCTGGGCATTGGCCTGGTGCCCTACAGCCCGCTCGGCAAGGGGTTTCTGACCGGGGCCATCGATGCCCAGACCAGCTTTGGCGAGAATGATTTCCGCAACATCGTGCCGCGCTTCACGCCAGAGGCCCGCGCCGCCAACCAGGCGCTGGTGGCGCGGCTGGGCGAGATTGCCGCCGCCAAGGGCGCCACGCCCGCGCAGATCGCGCTCGCCTGGCTGCTGGCGCAAAAACCCTGGATCGTGCCCATCCCCGGCACCACCAAGCTGCACCGGCTGGAGGAGAATCTCGGCGCCGCGGCGCTGACATTGTCGGCGGATGATCTCGCCGCCATCGGCCAGGCACTGGCGGAGATCGAGATCACCGGCGAGCGCTACCCCGCCGCCCTGGCGGCACTGGTCAAGCGCTAACAAGGGGCTGGCGCTTCAGCGGCTACCCCACGAAGCGCCTGCCAAAAAAAGTTTTTGGTGCAGCTTTTTTCAAAAAGCTGCGACCTACCCAGAGATTTCCAGCACCGCGCCGGCCTCTTTCAGCAAAGCGATAATCGGCTCCGGCGGCGGCGCATCGGTATAGAGGGCGGAAATCTGTGACAGATTGCCGATCCTCACCAAGGCCGGGCGGCCGAATTTCGAATGATCCGCCAGCAGGAACACGCGGCGCGAATTGCGGATGATGGCCTGGGTGCACATCACCTCATCCAGATCATAATCGAACAGCCCGCCATCCTTGTCGATGCCGGAGACGCCGATGATGCCGATATCCGCGTGGAACTGCTCGAACATCTGCACCGCGAGCTGGCCGGTGATGGCGCCGTCGCGGTTGCGTACCTTGCCGCCCGCCATCACGATCGAACATTGCTCATTCTCACTGAGAATTTTCGCGACATTGATGTTGTTGGTGATGACGCGGAGCGTCTCGTGCGACAGCAAGGCCCGCGCCGCCTGCTCCGTGGTGGTGCCGATATTGATGAACAGCGAGGCATGGTTTGGCACATCGCGCGCCACCCTCGCGGCGATGCGCTGCTTGGCGGCGAGATTTACGATCTGCCGGCGCTCATACTCCATGTTCTCGATCGAAGAGGACAGCCCTGCCCCGCCCCGATAGCGCGACAACCTGCCTTCGGACGCGAGCATGTTCACATCACGCCGGATGGTCTGCACCGTCACGCCGAAATGCTGCGCCAGGGCCTCTATGGTCTGAAAGCCACGCTTGGCCACCAGTTCCACGATGCCGCTTTGCCGCTCCTCATTGCCTTGCTTCTCTAACAACCGCCCTGCCCCTGCTCGCCCCCGCATCATAGGCACCTCCGCCCTACGCCGCCAGCGCAGCGGCCGCCCGCGCCATTCATAAGGCCCGCAATGTTGTCATACGAATAGATATTTATTGTGCATGTGCGAACACGCGCCAAATTTTCTACTGACATTTTCGATTACGAAAACCAAACCGTCAAGCTATTTAGGTGTCCGAACCATAAAACTTCAATAATGATGGGAAACACGCGGTGTATCCCAAGGCGGCTCTGAGGCGCAGATGTTTGATCTGCTGCTCGTCGGCGGCGGGGCGCTGGCATGGGCCGGGCTTTCCGCGGCGAAATCAGTTCAAGAGTCATGGTGCCGGGTTCAGGACATGCAGCCCCCGGCGATTTGGTGGCGGCGACTGACCGCGCGCTTTATCGGGCCAAGCAGGATGGCAAAGACCGCGTATGCTGGGCGGACTGTCAACAGACACTCGATCAGGTCAATGTTCCCCGATTTGTGGACACTTTTAAGCTATGTTTAGAGGTGATCCATGCAACGATATCGAGCGGCGTATCCGCCTGAGTTTCGGCGGCAGATGGTAGAGTTGGCCCGGTCTGGCCGGACGCCTGAGGAACTTTCGCGGGAGTTTGAGCCGACGGCCCAGTCGATCTGGTCGTGGGTGAAGCAGGCGGAACGCGATGCCGGCAAGCGGACGGACGGTCCGAGTTCTGGCGAACGGGAAGAACTGGCACGGCTGCGCCGGGAAAACCATCGGCTGCGCCAGGAGCGTGACATCTTGGCAAAGGCGGCGGCCTGGTTCGCGAAGGAGAGCAAGGGAACCCCGAGCGGGTCTTCCGGTTCATGAGCGCGCACCAGGCGCAGTACCCTGTCCGCACCATGGCGCGGGTGCTGAAGGTCTCGGCCTCGGGCTATTATGCCTGGGTTAAGCGTCCAGCGTCGGCGCGGGCCACCCGCGATGGGGAACTGACGCGACAGATCCGCACCATCCACGCGGCGTCATATGGTCTACGGCGCCCCGCGTGTACATGCCGAGTTCAAAGAAGGCGGCATGGCGATCGGTAAAGCGTATCGCCCGGCTGATGCGTGCCGCGGTTTGGCCGGTATCAGCCGCCGCGCCGGCCGGTGACGACAAGGCGCAACCCCGCACATCACCCTGCCTCAGACCTGTACGCCGGAATTTTGCGCCGAGGGCCAAATGAGCTGTGGTGCCCATATCACCTTCATCCCCACGCTCGCCGGCTTCCTGTTCCTGCGGTCGTGCTCGATGCCTGGTCGCGCCGCATCGTCGGCTGGTCGTTCGCCCCTGACCTCAAGACCCGTGTCGTTCTCGACGCGCTGGACATGGCCTTGGCACAGCGCAAGCCCGACAGCGTGATCCATCATTCCGATAAAGGTTCACAATATACCTCCATCGCCTTCGGCACCCGTTGCGCCGAAGCAGGGGTACGTCCATCGACCGGTTCCGTAGGTGACGCCTATGACAACGCCATGTGCGAGAGCTTCTTTGCCACCTTGGAATGCGAACTGCTCAATCGCCGACGCTTCCGGTCCCATACCGAGGCCAGAATGGGCGTCTTCCATTTCATCGAGGGGTTCTACAATCCGGCCCGCCGGCATTCAGCTCTCGGTTATCTCTCGCCAATCAACTATGAAAGAAAGCACCATGACCTGAGCGTAAAAACCTAAGCCACAAACCGCACTCCTGAGCGTATTTGATGGATGCCTTTGGCGCATAAATCTTGGATATTGTTAAAATCGATTTTGGGCGCATGAATGCGCAAGTTTAGCTCTCAGATAGCGACAACTCCGCAATAATCGTCTTTGTTTTGCTCCTGAACTGCTCAAACATTTCGTAACGATGCCCTGCATGGGTGTTTTTCAACAGCAGCCTTGAATGACGTACCACCGTGCGTGTGTCCGCTTTCGAGGTCTAAATGGCAATTCAAAGTGTAGCACTGTGACTTGCCATTTACACCTCCCTTCAACCCTGAGTTGCAGCTAAGGTTAGATGGCGCTCAATCGATTGTTGCCAGCCTATCATAAAGGGGGTCAAGCGGGGTTGTGAAACCCATGACTTACCTGGAATGATTAACGCCAGCCGCATCACCGATCGAGGTGTCTGTAGCCAACATTCGTTCGTACTCAAAAGGAGTTTTTCATGACGATCATCCATAACCCGAAGCAGATGACACGCAACTTCCCCTCCGCCGTGGCGGCGCAAGCGGGAACGACAGAGAGGTTTTCCCTAACAGACGCCCCCTTCTCCCGCAGTGAAATGCTGGAGCTGCAGAACGACCTCTCGCCACAGGAACTGGTTGCGGGGTTGGCCTATAGCGATCTTGATGTCTGCATTACCGAGGAAGACAGGGCCTTCTGGTGCTTCATGAAGCCGCAGGCGCGGCCAAGCTTCACGCGCCAGTTGCTGCTTGACCTGACCGATGTGCAACGGCAGATCAAGCGACTTCTGGCCACCGGGCCGGCGCCGTTCGACTATGTCGTGCTCGGCTCGCGCACGCAGGGCGTATTCAATCTTGGCGGCGACCTCACCCTGTTCGCCGATAAAATCCGCACGCGCGATCGGGAAGGATTGCGGAAATATGCCCATGCCTGCGTTGCGGTCGGCTATGCCAACCACAGCGGATACGATAACGCCGCCATGACCATCGCGCTCCTGCAGGGTGACGCGCTTGGCGGCGGGTTTGAATCCGCGCTCAGCTGCGACATGCTCATTGCCGAGCGGCAGGTGAAGTTCGGGCTGCCTGAGGTTTTATTCAACCTTTACCCCGGCATGGGGGCTTACAGCTTTCTGTCCCGCCGGGTTGGCATGTTGAAGGCCGAGGAAATCATCCTCAGCGGCCGGACTTACACGGCCGAAGAAATGCTGGCGGTTGGCGCCATCGACATGGTGGTCGAGCCCGGCGAAGGCGAGTTTGCCGTGCGCGACTATATTGAGCGCAACCGCTCACGCCAGTTGGCACTCTCTGCGGTCCGCAAGGTACGGCGGCGGGTGAATCCGGTTTCGCTGGAGGAGCTGAATGACATCACCGACCTCTGGGTCGATACGGCGTTGCGTCTATCGGAACAGGATCTGCGCCGGATGTGCCGGATCGCCGCAGCGCAAGACCGCTTCCGCGCCCGCACTGCTGAGGTGGCGGTCAGTAAAGTTGGCTGAAGAAATAAGGTTGTGGGCAGGGGATATGTCCCCGCCCGCTTTAGAGCCTGATCGCTTGAGGTTGACGCGCCCTTGCGCGGCAACCGAGGGCGTGAATCAGCCTCTAAACAAAGAGCTAGAGCGCGTTGAGGGGGGCGCGCATGCGTCAACCTCAACCTATCGCGCGCTAGAGCATTCATCTTGCGGATGAACGCTCTGGCTTTTCCTTTTGGCGAGCAATTTCATGCGATGAGGTTGAGCCTTCCGGTTCAGCCTCATCGCATATTGCTCTAACAGTTAGATTGCGCGCTTGGGCTCTTGCAGTAATTGGTGAGCGCAGAATTAACGCGCCCCAGCTCCGCTTCGATCTGCGCCAGCCATGCCGTTGAGCTTTGCCGCAGCCCGACGGCAGAGGCGCTCTGGAATGGCAGGCAGATTTCACAGAGCTGGCGCGCCCCGACATTGGCCGCCACGCTGCGCAAGGCATGGGTGTTGGTGCGGAACCTGGGCACATCCCCCAGCTCGGCGGCGGCGCGCAGCTCCAGCATGGAGGTGCTGGCCTCGCTTCGAAACAATGCGCAGACCTCAGCCACAAACGCCTCGCCCCCCAGGCTACGCAGCCGGGCCAGCACCTCAAGATCCACCGGCGATGCCAGATTGCCCCGGAAGCGGGGATGTGCGGCGATCTCGGTAACGCGCGGATTGGGGCTTGCCGCTTCCGGCCGCGCCTGCGTACCGCGGCTTTGCTGGATCACCTCATCAATCATCGCCAGCAGCTGCAAGGGCTCAATCGGCTTGACCAGGCAGGCCGCCATCCCCGCCTCCAGGCAGCGCGCGCGCGTGGCGGAGGTGGCATCGGCGGTCAAGGCAATCAGCGGGATGGCGGTGTTGCCGGGGGTGGTCATCCGGTAGAATTTTGCCGCATCAATGCCCCCCATCACCGGCATATTCACATCCAGCACCGCCGCGTCAAAGTCATTTTCGGCCAGCGCATCCAGGGCCTGCTCGCCGTTATTGACCAGCGTGACCACATGGCCGGCCGCACTAAGGACCGTCTCGATCACATAGCGGTTGGTGGCATTGTCATCAGCCACCAGCAGGGTGAAACTCTCCTTTGCAACGGCGCGCTGGACGATTTCGGCCGCCGCGCCCCTCTGCCCCGGCAGGGCGCTTGCTAGCTGTAGCACATGGTTCATCTCGTCATCCGTGACCGGCAGATGGAGCGTGCTGGCAAAATTGCGCTGCACGTCGATCAACGGAAACCCGTTGGCCGCGCGCTGGCACACATCGACGAAGATGAGAGGGCCGGCCCTGTCCACCGGCTCCAATGCGCCGGCAGCGGTAAAGGCGAGCAGGCAGACCGATGAGGGGTCTGCCGAGGCCGGCCAGCCTGGCTGCGCCCTATCAACATGCTCGACACTGACGCCGCAATCTATCAGGCGGCCCAATAGCGGCGCCACCACAGCCGGGCTGCGCGCCAGCACAAAGGCATGCAGCGGCGGCGCGGCTACCGGCCGCCTCTCCTGCTGTTGCATGGGCAGTTCAAACCAGAAGGTGCTGCCCTTCCCCGGTGCGCTCTCAACCCCGATCTCACCGCCGAGCCGCTGCACCGATTTGCGCACAAGCGTCAGCCCCAGCCCGGTGCCTCCGAAACGGTTTACAATGGTTTCGTCGGCTTGGGTGAAGACGTCAAAAATCCGCTCATGCGCCTCCGGCGCAATGCCAATTCCGGTGTCTGTCACCTCAAAACGCAACAACAGCCCCGCACCCTGTTGTTCCGCGACATCGACCGCTACCGTAATGCTACCGGTTTCGGTGAATTTCATCCCATTACCGACCAGGTTCAGGAGGATTTCATGCAGCTTGCGGGCATCGCCATGCAGCAGCACCGGCGTGCGCGCCGTGATGTGCAGATTGATCTGCACGCCCCTGAGAAGCCCCTCGGCGGCGAAAATGGTGCGGATTTCGTCCAGCAGCTGCGCCAGGTTAAAGTCACTGAGCGTCACCACCACCCGCCCGGCTTCAGCCTGGGAGAGATTGAGAATCCCGTCGATCAGCGAAAGCAGGCTGCGCGCCGCCGTCATGATGGTGCGGCTCATTTGCGCATGCTCGGCTGTGAGGTCGCTGCTCTCCAGCAACGCGCCCATGCCGATAATCGCATTTAACGGCGTGCGGAGCTCATGGCTGACGCTGGCCAGAAAGAGCGACTTCGCCCGGCTCGCCTCCTCAGCCTGCTGGCGGGCCTGTGAGAGGCGCTTAATCAGCGCCAGCGCGTAGAGCGGCACAACTGTCAGGCTGATGATGCCCCCGGCCATGAGCGCCGGCTGGTCGCGCCAATACGGTGTTACCGCGACCATCAGGGCGAACCCGGCCGTGGCGGTCAGCATGGCATAGACCTGGAAGCGCGAGCCGAAACGAAAGCCGTTGCCGAAAATGATCCATAAATAGCCTGAGAACTGCCAGACAGTGGCGCCGCCGCCGATATGCAGCTCGTAGGATGCGCCGGCGCAGTCAAGGACCAATGCGATCACGCGGCGGCCAACCGAAGGCGCTGGGTGCAGCAACAGATGCAGCATGACCAGCCAGCCCAGGACGATATAAACGCAGGGTGCAACCAGCGGCAGCCCGGACACCAGCCCGCGCTGTGCGACCCAGAGGTTGAACAGCAGCGCAAAGATGCCGACGACGAAACGGTTCACCACCATTTGCTGCTCGCCATCGGCCGCGAGCCGCCGCCACCAGTTCCGGGCTCGTTTCACCGGGGTCATGGTGACCGGCAGAGCTCCTGGTCCTCATTGGCGATGTCTAAGCCCGCCTCTTTCTCCCGCCGCAGATAGCCTTCCATCCGCATGGCATCCATTGGGCGGCCGGTGAAATAGCCCTGCACCAGGTCACAACCGGCCTGGCGCACCCATTCGAGCTGGTCGGATGTTTCCACCCCCTCGGCCAGGACCTCGACATTCAATGCCTGGCCCAGGCTGACGACGGCGCGGACGATCGCCATGTTGTTGCGATCGCCAAGATTGCTAACAAAGGAGCGGTCAATTTTGAGCGTGTCGATCTGCAGGCTCGACAGCCGGGCCATCGAGGAATGACCGGTTCCAAAATCATCGATTGAGAGGCGCACGCCATGTTCGTGCAGCGCCGCCACCTCGCGGCTGGTCACTTGGCCTTGGTCCAGCAGCACTTGCTCGGTCAGCTCCAGATCAAGCAGCTCCGGCGGCAACCCGGTGTCGCGCAGCGCACGCAGCACCAGCCCGCTCAGATGCGGGTCGCGGAAGGTCTGTGCCGAAAGATTGACCGAGATCCGGATCGGCCGGGCCAGCGTGTCGAACCAATGCTTGGCCTGGCGGCAGGCTTCGCGCAGCACCCATTCATCAATGGGGCGCATGATGCCGCTCTCTTCCGCGATTTGCAGAAAAGCATCCGGGCCGAGCAGCGCCGCGCCCCCCTGCGCCCAGCGGATAAGTGCCTCAGCCCCGACCACTTGGCCGCTGCGCAGGTCGATTTGCGGCTGGTAGTGCAACACGAATTCGTCCCGCGAGAGCGCGCCGCCGAGCAGGCTACGCACGCGGCTCGCCTCGCGCGCCTGGGAAAGCATGTCTTGCGTGAAGGCTTCCGTGCCGTTGCGGCCCCGCGCCTTCACCCGGTACATCGCCAGATCAGCGTTTTGGAGCAGCTCCTGGGCGCTAGCGCCATCCCAGGGATAGATCGTCACCCCGATGCTGGCGCTGGTGGCGATCTCCCGTCCCTCGATGATGAACGGCTCCAGCAGCAGCCGGTTGATCCGCTCGGCAAATGGCTTGGCCTCGGCGAAGCTGTTGACCCCAAGCTGCAGAATGGCAAATTCATCGCCACCCAGCCGGGCCACGACGTCGCCATGGCGCGTGGCGTCTTTCAGGCGCCGGCTGACCACCTGCAAGAGGCGGTCGCCGAAATGATGGCCGAGCCCGTCATTGACATATTTGAAGCGGTCGAGATCGATATAATAGAGCGCAAACGGCCGCTTCGCGGCATTTTCGGCGTCAATCTCCTGGGCCAGCCAATGGTTCAAATAATGACGATTCGGCAGAGATGTGAGCTGGTCATGCTTGGCCTGGAAGACAAGGAGTTCCTCCGAGCGTTTACGATCGGTGATGTCAATTGACGTGGTGAGCACGCCGATGGTGGCACCATCCACCGCGCGCAGGGGCGTTTTGGTGGTAAAAAACGTGCGTGCTGTTCCGCTCTGGTCGCGTACCTGCTCCTCAAAGCTGGGTTGCGGGACGCCCAGGGCGAGGACGAGCGCATCGCGCTCATCGGCCGGCCGGCGGCAGCGCTCACCGAGCACCTGTATCTGATACGCGTTGATGAAGATGCTCCGCCCCTGGAGGTCGGTGGCGCTGATCATGGCCGGCACGGTGTCAATGACCTGGGCCAGCTGGCCGCGGCTATCGCGCAAGATCTGGTCGCGCAGGTGTTCGCTTGCCTGCAGCTCGTGCTCCAGCGCCTGCGCGCGCTGGCGGACCCGCCGCTGGTGGCAGCTCAGCCGCAGCAGGTTGCGCACCCGCGGCTGGAATTCGGCATGGTCGATCGGGCTCAGCAGGAAATCGGTCGCGCCGGCCTCCAGCGCCTCTATGCGAAAGCCTCGGTCAGTATAGGCGGTCACCACCACCACGGGCACATCGGCGCAACCAGGCAGGGCACGGATTCGGCGGGTGAACTCAGCACCGCTCATACCGGGCATTTTATAATCGGTGATCACCAGGTCCGGGTCGTTAAGCTCCAACCATTCGATCGCCTGCAGCGGGTCATGGAACGCCCGCACGCCCACATCCGAGTCTATGGCCTCGGCAAGCTTGGCGTAGATTTTCAGGTTGGCCGCTGAAATCGTCGACGATTACGATCATCTTCACCGGATGGTCCACCTTGGCCTCGAGCTGGCGGCGCGGAATGCTTTTGTGTGACGCCCCAGAAATCGTTGCCTCATAGCCCTCTGTCTCTTTTGAATCCCGTGCTTCGCGCGATCACTCAGGTCTGGGTCATGCGGCGCTCTCAGCTTTATCAATCAAACGAGCATCTCGGCTACGAGTGAATTTATCAACTGACAGCAGGCCGACAACTTAGCCAAGCCTACCTCGTTACGCCCCAGATGTCTAGCGCCGGCCGTTAGCGGCACCCTCATTGCACTAACGAGTTGTCTAGCAGGATATCGAGCCCCTGGCCGGCGCGCTGGCGGAGCTGGCCCGCTTGCCGACACCCAACGGCAGATTGATCTTCCCCGCGCCCTTCTATGGTGGCGAGGCCGCATTTGGAATGCGGCTTCGGCCTTGGCATGCGCCCGGCCGCCCCCGTGTTAACCGGCTTCGCGGATGACACGGCGCTGCTATACTCGTTCGAGGAACCTGATTGACTGATCATTATGCCCTGCATCTGCTGGTCAACCCAGCAAATCCGGCGTGTTGCCCAGCGCCTCGTACAAAGAATGCTAAAAATTTGGCGCTCCCGCCGCAATGGTCAGCCCAGGGGACGCGCCGAAACGCTCCCGTGCGGCCACGAAGCTGATCACACCACCCACGTTGGCGCAAACAGGGGCCACAGCAGCCGGGGTGGCGTCATCCCTGAGGCTGGCGATCAACCGGCTGAGCCTCGCCGAAAATTCCCGCTTCAAATTTTCTTTCCGCGCCTCAAACTCCTGACCCAAGGCAACCGCCTCCGCCGCCAGCATTTCCAGCCGGCCGGAGCCATTTCCGTCGATGTCGAATGCGCGCCATCCTGAGACGCATCGTCTCCAGGCAGGTCGCAACCGACAAAAATAATCGTGCAGATTTAATTTTTGCGATGCGCGCATCGGCTGTGCCGAGCGAAACAACGATATGCGTCCGCCCGGCAATGGCCGCGACATCCACCGGCATCCGGGCCCGGAAGTAGTACCAGCTGCCCCGTCTTTCAGCGCACGAACAACCGGACATGCGGCTTCCCGCTATGTCACAAGACCACGTCACATTCGTGGTGACGTGCTCCCCCGGAATGTATCCGTTTTGAGGTAAAGTCTGTCTCAGGGAGACGGGCTTATGAAAGGCAGCAGGTTCACGGAAGAGCAGATTATTGGGATTTTGAAGGAGCAAGAGGCCGGTGCGAAGACGGCGGATGTTTGCCGCAGGCACGGGATCTCGGATGCGACCTTTTACAAATGGAAGTCCAAGTTCGGTGGCCTTGAGGTGTCTGAAGCCAAGCGGCTGAAGGCGCTGGAGGATGAGAACGCCAAGCTGAAGAAACTGCTGGCGGAGGCGATGCTAGACAACGCGATATTGAAGATATCGCCGCAAAAAAATGGTGACGCCCGGGGCCAGGCGGGATGCGTCGCTCATGCCCAGCAGGCTTTTGGGTGAGCGAGCGCCGGGCGTGTACGGTGATCGGAATATCGCGGCGGGTGATGCGCTATCTCTCGCGGCGGCCGGATGATGGGCCTCTGCGTGCCCGTCTGCGGGCGTTGGCGGCGGAGCGGCGCCGGTTTGGCTACCGGCGTCTGGGCTATTTGCTGGCGCGCGAGGGGCTGGCGCCGAACCACAAGAAGCTGCTGCGGATTTACCGTGAGGAGGGGCTGAAGGTGCGTCGCCGCGGGGGGCGCAAGCGCGCTCTGGGCACGCGGTCGCCACTGGCGGTGCCGCAAAGACCGAACCAGTGCTGGGCGCTGGACTTCGTCTCGGACGCGCTGACGTGCGGCCGGCGCTTCCGCATCCTGGCGATCGTCGACCAGTTCAGCCGGGAATCCCTGGGCCTGATCGCCGATACATCATTGTCGGGCGCGCGGGTGGCGCGTGAGTTGGACGCCGTGATCGCCACTCGCGGCCGGCCACAGCGTATTGTCAGCGATAACGGCACCGAGCTGACCTCGATGGCCATCCTGCGCTGGTCCCAGGAGCGCGGTGTCGCCTGGCACTACATCGCCCCGGGCAAGCCGCAGCAGAACGCATTCAGCGAAAGCTTCAACGGCCGGCTGCGCGATGAATGCCTCAACGAAACGCTGTTCACCTCCCTGCGCCACGCACGGACGGTCCTCAGCGCCTGGCGGCACGACTACAATACGGTCCGGCCCCATTCCAAACTCGGCGGCAGAACACCCGCCGAATTCGCCGGGCAACATGGCTTAGAGGATACCCAAAGCCATGTTGCCATCACTTCAACCATCAAGCATGAAAGGGTAGGACTCTACGCCTGACCGGATACAAATTTTTGAGCACGTCAGCGGCCTTACTGATCTGGCCACCAACTCCGCCTCCTGTGTCGACAAATCCTTGCCATATCCGGCACCGACCGTCCCCGTTTCATGGCCGAATATCTTGTTGGCCAGCTCATCGCCAATGTTAGCCCCCCTCAACATCTGCCGGAAGCTATGGCGCAGCGAGTACAGCACCAGATCCGGCGCGTCAGCCACAAGCTTGTTAATGATGCGGTTCAGACATTTCGACCACGCCGCGGCGCTCCTCGCCTCGGGGCCAGGCTGAACCAATCGGCGCCCCAAGGCCGCCTGTCGCTTCGCCCAGTCGGGCAGCCCCAGGCGAATCAGATCGGGGAGCAGCGGCACAAGCCGGGGTGCCGCCCGGGTCTTCGTCCCCACTTGGCGCAGATCAAGGCACCAAACCTCACCCAGCTTGACCAGCTCTGCCGGCGCCGCGGCAATCTCCTCCGTCCGCGCCCCGGTCAGCGCGGCGATCGCCAGAAACCATGCCACCGCCTAGCCCACCTCATCCCTCGGCTCTCGGAACAGCGGCTGGTGAACAGCCTCTCCAGCTCGGCGGCGGTGAACGCCCTGCGGCGACTGCCAGACAGTCGCTCCTCCCGGGGCTGGTCGCGGCTTTTCACGTCACCGAAGCGGTCATCTGCTAAGTGCCCGGCTTCGACCGCCCAGGCCATGAAATTCTTGATATGGCCGAGACTGCGCTCGATGCTCTTGTGGTTGAGGGCAATGCCCGCTTGATAGCTGTGAATTCGCATCACAACGGGACCCCGGCGCCGATCCGGATCCCACCCAGCAGGCGATTTCTTTCTATAAATCAGCTAGTTATTCAATCATCTGCGCCGGTGATTCCGTTGCGGTGCCGATTCACATCCCCGGGCGAACACGTCAGCGGCTCGATCAGCTCATGCCGCCCTCCCCCGCAACCTGCGGGACGCTTCGCCGTTTCGGGCGGGAATGGTGCGGCGGGAGCGTGTATGAAAGCGTTCCAAAAAAGAACCTTGACATAGTGCGTTCCAAACGGGAACCTCCTGCTCAACGGAGGCACCCTCGATGCGGTGGAATGAACTGAACCAGGAAGCGTGCTCAGTGGCACGCACAGTGGCGGTGATTGGCGACCGCTGGTCGCTGCTGATCCTGCGCGACTGCTTTCTGCGGATCCGCCGCTTCGATGATTTCCAGGCGCGGCTCGGCATTACCCGCCATGTTTTGGCCGACCGGCTGAAAAAACTGGTCGATCTCGGCGTGTTGTCGCGCGTGCGCTATGCCGAGCGCCCGGCCCGTTACGAATACCGGCTGACGGAGAAGGGGATCGATCTCTACCCGGTGCTGCTGGCCCTGGTGCATTGGGGCGACCGCCACATGGCCACCCCCGAGGGGCCGCCTTTGCTGCACCGGCACAAAAACTGCGGCGCGCTGTTCGAGCCGGTGATGGTCTGTTCGGTTTGCGGCGAGACGCTGAACGCGCGCGAGGTGGTGCCCGAGACCGGGCCGGGCGCTGCATCGTCGGTCCTGCCGCTTCTGCCCCACTGCACCCATCACAACCATGACTGAAAGTTGCTGCCCATGCGGCGCGGCGCTCAGCCGCTGCCTGCCACCGATCTGAAAGGAATTTCATCCATGTCCTTGCCCCCCCTGCTGCGCGACAATCTGGCGCTCCCGGTCATCGGTTCGCCGATGTTCATCGTCTCCACCCCCGAGCTGGTCATCGAACAATGCAAGGCCGGCATCGTCGGCGCCTTCCCTGCGCTCAATGCGCGGCCGGCCGAGGTGTTGGAACAATGGCTGGAGCGCATCACCACCGAGCTTGCGGCCTACAAGGCGGCGAACCCGGAGAAGAAGGTGGCCCCCTTTGCGGTCAACCAGATCGTGCATTCCTCGAACAACCGCCTGGAGCACGATATCGAGATCTGCACGAAGTATAAGGTGCCAATCCAGATCACCTCGCTGCGCGCACCCGATGCGGTGGTAGAGGCGGCGCACAGCTATGGCGGGCTGGTGTTTCATGACGTCACCAACATCGTCCACGCCAAACGCGCGCTGGAGGCCGGGGTGGATGGGTTGATCCTGGTCTGCAACGGCGCCGGTGGCCATGCCGGGGCCCTGTCGCCCTTCGCCCTGGTGCCCGAGGTGCGCGCCTTCTATGACGGCACGATCATCCTCTCGGGTTCCATTGCCAATGGCGGTTCGATCCTGGCGGCGCAGGCGGTGGGGGCCGACCTTGCTTATATGGGCACCTATTTCATTTCGGCGGAGGAAGCCGCTGCCAGCCCTGAATACAAGCAGGCGCTGACCGAAAGCACCGCCGCGGACATTGTCTACACGAATCTCTTCACCGGCGTGCCTGGCAATTATCTGAAAAAGAGCATCGTCAATGCCGGGCTCGATCCGGAGAACCTGCCGGTCGCCGACAAGAGCGCGATGAATTTCGGCTCGGGCGGCAACCAGAAGGCCAAGGCTTGGCGCGACATTTGGGGCGCGGGCCAGGGCACCGGCCAGATCAGCGACGTGGCGCCGGCGGCCGAGCTCGTGGCGCGGCTCGCCGCTGAATATCAGGCGGCGCGCCGGCGCCTGTGCGCCGGCCTGGGGTAATCTGCCGCCAACCAACAATCAGGGAAGGAAACGAGGCATGAACGAACATGTGAAAGCGGAATGCGAGGCGGGCATATTGACGCTGACGCTGTCGCGCCCAGAGAAGAAGAACGCGCTGACCAACGCCATGTACGGCGACCTGGCCGATGCGCTGGAACGCGCCGAGGCCGACCCGGCGGTGCGCGTCATCTTGTTCCAGGCGGATGGCGACAGTTTTACCGCCGGCAATGATCTCGGCGAGTTCGCCGCCCATGCGGCGGGTGGCGGCAAGGGCGAGCTGCACGTGATCCGCTTCCTGCACGCCCTGGCGCGCGCCACCCGCCCGCTCATCGCGGCGGTGCAGGGCCGGGCCGTGGGCATCGGCACCACCATGCTGCTGCATTGCGACCTGGTGCTGCTGGCCGAGGATGCGCTGCTCTCCACCCCCTTCGTCAGCCTCGCTTTGGTGCCCGAGGCGGCTTCAAGCCTGCTGCTGCCGGCGCGCATCGGCCATGCGCGCGCCTATGCCATGTTCGCGCTGGGGCAGATTGTCGATGCCGCGTCGGCGGTGGCCTGGGGGCTCGCGAACCAGGCTGTTCCGGCGCGGCAGCTTGCGGGCCGGCGCACGCCAGGCCGCGCAGCAGCTGGCCCAGCAACCGTCCGGCGCCCTGGCCGCAACCAAGCGGCTGATGCGCGATGCGGCAGCGCTAACGGCCTGCATCGACGAGGAGACGGCGCACTTTAAGGAGCGGCTGCGCAGCGCCGAGGCGCGGGAAGCCTTCACCGCCTTCGCCGAGCGCCGTCCGCCCGATTTCGCCAGGCTGGCAAGCTAGAGCTTCGCATCTCGCGCCGCCGGTGCGGCGGCGAGGTGCCATGGGCTGGAACGACAAAACATTCCGCTTTCAATGCGGATGAGACGGCGAATAGAGGGAGGCAAGAATGAATCTCGGCGATCAGACACATCTCACTCACCAACCTGCGCGACATCGAGACTTTCGAAAACCGTTTCGAGTTGGAGCGCATGCTGCCCGCGCAGAGCATTTACGGCGTCTTTCAGGCCAGCGCCGCGCGGTACGGCGAGCGGTGCGCGCTCAGCCTCGTGCTGACCGGCGATGCGGACGAAGCCGCCAGGCGCGTCAGCTACCGCGGCCTGCTCGAGGGCATTACGCGAAGTGCCAATCTATTTGCCGCGCTGGCCGGCCCGGAGGCAGGCGTCGCCTATCTGCTGCCGTCGCTCATCGAAACCTATTTTGTCCTGTGGGGTGCCGAGACGTCAGGCTATGCCGTGCCGGTCAATCCGCTGCTGACGGCGGAACATATTCTGGATCTGGTGCAGTCGTCGGGCGCCAAAATTCTCGTCACCGTGGGGCCGGGGATCAATGCGCAGATCTGGGAGAAGAGCGTTCACATCAAGCAGTCCCTGCCGGATGTTGCGCTGGTCTGCATCGGCGCGCCGGAGACGCCGGAGGTGGCGTGCGTGTCCTTCGACGCGACGCTGGCCCAGCACCGTGGCGATCGTCTCGCATTTGAGCGCCGCAACCTGCCGGATTCGGTCGTCGCCTATTTCCATACGGGCGGCACCACGGGCCTGCCCAAACTCGTTGCGCATACAAATCACAACCAGATCTGCGCGGCGTTCGGGTTTGTGGCCATGATGGGCCTGCGCGAGACCGACCGGGTGAGCAACGGGCTGCCGCTGTTTCATGTCGCGGGCACCATTTCCTGCAGCCTCGCCTTTTTCATGTGCGGCGCGGAGGTGATCATCCTCTCGCCCCTGGGCTTGCGCAACCCGGCGATGGTGCAACGCTTCTGGCATATCGTCGAGCGCTACGGCGTCACCGTCATAGGCGGCGTGCCGACATCGCTTGCCGCCATCCTGGCTGTTCCCGTCACCGGTTCGCTCGCCACGGTGCGCTTCGGGCTGACCGGTGCAGCCCCCCTGCCGCAGAGCGTGGGCGAGCGCTTTGCCGAGGTGACGGGCAAGCAGTTGCATGAGAATTCTGGGCATGACGGAGAGCGGCGGCGTCACCGCCGTCGACCCGGCGGGATGCCGGCCGACGCCGGGCTCGGTCGGATACCGCGTGCCCTACACGCAGTTGCGCGTCCGCCGCCGGGATGAGACGGGGCAGCTTGGCGATGACTGCGCCCCCGGCGAAATCGGCGTGCTGTTCGTCGCCGGGCCAACCGTGTCGCCAGGATATCGCGATCCGTTGCAAAATGCCGGGGTGTTTATGGATGGCGGGCTGAATACGGGCGACCTCGCCTATTTCGGGGCGGAGGGCAAGCTCTTCATCGCCGGCCGTGCGAAAGATGTCATCATCCGCAGCGGGCATAATATCGACCCGGCGATGGTGGAGGCGGCTTTCGAGCGCTGCCCCGCAGTGGCCATGGCCGCCGTGGTGGCCCTGCCCGATCCTTACGCAGGCGAGTTGCCCGTGGCCTATGTGACGCTCGCACCGGGCGCGATGGCCGCTGAAGAGGAGCTGATGGCGTTTGCGCGCGAGCATATCGCCGAGCGTCCGGCCTGGCCCAAGCATGTTTATATCGTCGATGCCTTGCCGCTGACGACGGTGGGCAAACTCTACAAGCCGGCGCTGCGCTGCGATGCCACGGTGCGGCTTCTCAAGCCAATATTGTCGGACATTGCTCCGGCGGCATCGGTGGAGGTGGAGGTGCGCGATGGCGGCAAGCGCGGGCTTGAGGTCGCGGTGACGCTCGCCGGTGCGGATGATGCGATTGCGGATAAAATCGATGCGGAACTGCGGAAGTTCGTCTTCCGGCACACAGTCCGGCATGCCGGGGCAAGCGTTTAAGGCGCTGTGGCATGCACCGCCAGAGATGCGCAAGGCTTACCTGAAGCTGTTCGTCGACAACGTGATCATCAGCAAAGAGGAAATCCAAGTCAGCGTTTTCCCCTAAGCCGCGTCCTCCAACGCAAGGCGCTCCCGTGTTTGATCAGACACCGCGTCCTCAGCCACAATGGCAGCCGTGGAAATGAAAGCCAGATGGGTGCCCAACAGTTCATTCGTCCGCACCACAGCGATACGGGCGGGAGGATGCTCCAGTTGATTAAGGTCAACAAATTTCGCGAGCGCCGAGGCAACTGAATTCGGGGGGGCGGACACCGGTTCACAGACAGCCTTGTGTCCGCCTGAGCGTAAGAGAACTGTGACCGTCCAGGGCGTGTTCGACCCGTCCACAGTGGTTGCCCGTCGCTCCACCTTGGCCGGGGTGAACAAACGATAAAGTCGTTCACACAGGCGGTCTTCCGCGTCAGGCCTTACGGCGGTGAATTTTTCTGATTATCCAGGCGAGCGCCTCATTCGCGGCAAAGCTGCCGGCGGCGGCCAATGCCGCGATCGTGACCTGCCATAGACGCAGCGGCGCA
This sequence comes from uncultured Pseudomonadota bacterium, assembly GCA_963736885.1. GTDB lineage: Bacteria > Pseudomonadota > Alphaproteobacteria > Acetobacterales > Acetobacteraceae > Acidocella. The sequence continues at coordinate 7,653 of CAVTQN010000013.1, read as the reverse complement.
AAGCCGAAGAGATGGCGCAGTTCAGGAATGGCGAGCGCCAGCGCCAGAGCCGGCAGCACGATCGCAACAACAATCCACAATGCGCGGTTGGGCTTCAACAAAGCCTGCATGGCGCCGGACTCCAACCCCTTGTTCGTCAACACCAGCCCCAGATTTCCCAACACAAGCGCGACAAAGGCCATCGCACGACCAGCGGCTTCACCGCCAGGTCCGTCGGCATTGGCCAGGAACACCAGCAGTGCCGCAGCCAAAACCACAACGCCTTGGACCAGCCCCCTCAGCAGCAGCGTCAGGGCGAACAGCGGCGCGCCGGGCGGGCGCGGCGGCCTGGACATGATGCCTGCCTCCTCCGGCTCTGTCTCGAAGACGATCGAGGAGGCGGGATCGATGATCATTTCCAGGAACACCACATGCACCGGCCCTAGCAGTAGCGGCCAGCCGAGCAGCACTGGAATCAGCGACATGCCCGCGATCGGCACATGCACGGCGAGGATATAGGCGAAAGCCTTGCGCAAATTATCGTCGATCCGCCGGCCGAGGCGGATACCGGCAACCAGGCTGGTGAAATCGTCGTCCAGCAGCACCAGCGCAGCGGCTTCGCGCGCGACATCCGTGCCGCGCCCGCCCATGGCCACGCCGATATGCGCGGCCTTGAGCGAAGGCGCGTCGTTGACACCGTCCCCCGTCATCGCCACGACCTCGCCATTGGCGGCAAAAGCCTGCACAAGGCGCAGTTTTTGCTCCGGCATGATCCGCGCAAACACCCGTGCATCCGCGACACGCTGGCGCAGCGCCGTGTCATCGAGCGCCGTGATTTCCTGGCCGGTGACCACATTGCCGCTGGCAATGCCGGCCTGCCGGGCGATGGCCAGAGCCGTCTCCGGATGGTCACCCGTGATCATGGCGACGCCAATACAAGCCGTCCGGCACGCGGCAACGGCTTCGCGCACACCGGGGCGCAGCGGGTCGGCAAGGCCAACCAGCCCCAGGAAAGTGAAATTGAAATCATGCTGTGAGTCCGGCCAGCCCGGCTTGGCATGCACGCCCTTGGCTACGGCCAGCACGCGCAGCCCCTCCGCAGCCATTCTTGCCACGTCTTGCCGGATGGCCTCCAGCGCCATCGCGCCAAGATGGCACAAATCGGCGACCGCCTCGGGCGCGCCCTTCGCGGCGATAACATAGCTCCCGCCCGCCCCGGCCCGCCATGCCTGGGACATCGCCAGCAACTCTGGCTGCAGCGGATAGTTATGTGCCAGCTCCCAACCCATGGCAGATGCTCCGTACCGGCTAGGTACGTCTGGCCCAGACGATGGAAGGCTCGTTCCATCGGGTCGAACGGATCCGGCCGGCTCGCCAGGATGGCAAACTCCACAAGCTCATGAAACGGCTCGGGCAGGGCCGGCATTTGTTCACCTATGGCCAACGCGCTGCCCCCGGCCTTGAGCGTCGCGACGGACATGCGGTTCTGCGTCAGTGTGCCCGTTTTGTCCGTGCAGAGCAGTGTCGCGGTGCCAAGCGCCTCGATCGCCGCGGAACGGCGGGCCAGCACGTGGTGCCACGACAGCCGCCAGGCGCCGAGCACGAGAAAGATGGTTAGGACAAGAGGGAACTCCTCCGGCAGCGTGGCCATGGCGAGGGTGATCCCGGCCAGGACCGCCTGCAACCATTGCCCGTGCAGCGCACCGTAGACGACGGCGAGGACGACCGAAGCGCCAATGCCTGCCGCGGCGAAGAGCCAGACAAGGCGGCGCATTTGCAGCTGCAACGGTGCCGATGCCGCTTCTACCGTGCCTAAGGACTTGCCGATCCGGCCGATGGCGGTGCGTGACCCCGTGGCCGTCACAAGCGCCGTACCGCTGCCGCCAACAATGAGGCTGCCGGCCCAGACATGCGGGCTGTCATCGCCGCCCGGGATCGCGTCCACCGCCTCGACGGCGCCGGCACGTTTGCGGACGGGGACAGATTCGCCGGTGAGCAGGGATTCGTCCGCCTGCATGGATGTGGCGTCGAGCAACATCGCGTCGGCTGGCACACGTTCCCCCTCGGCGATGGAGATTACATCACCCTGCACGAGGTCCTTGGCAGAAAGGCGCACGCGCTGCCCATCACGCCAAACCTGCGCCTGGGGGCTGGCAAGGTCACGCAGCGCGGCCAGCGCGGTTTCGGTACGGGCTTCCTGTACCACCACCATGACCACGTTGAGCACGGCGAAGCCGAGAAGAATCAATGCCTCCGATAGATTGCCCAGGAACAGATAAATGACGCCCGCGGCCAGCAGGAGCTGCAGCATCGGCTCCCGCACCGCATCCCAGGCGATACGCGGCAAACGTCGCCGCTGGTCCTGCGGCAGCTCATTCGGGCCATCCTGGCGCAGCCGTTCCGCCGCCTCGGCGGTTGAAAGGCCTTGGCGTGGCATGGCTGGCTCTGGCACATCAATCGGCATTGACCGGGCCCTCTGCGCTTTTAGCTGCGCCGCCCAATGCGCCGTCAACGTAAAGCAACTCCACCGCCACCAGAAGGAACAAGGTGAGCGGCGTAGCCAGCAGCACGGCATACAGGCCGAACAGGATACTAAACGCCACGGTCGATAGCAGCGACAGAACCGGCGGCAGGGATGTGGCCTCGGCCTGTACGATGGGCGTGACGAAATTGCCCTCAATAAAATGCACCCCGGCATACATAGTGATGACCAAGACGGCATTGAGCGGCCCCTGGGTAAGTGCCACAAGCGTGGCGGGAATTGCCGCCAGCACGGCCCCGAAATAGGGAATGAAGGTCAATAATCCGCCGACCAGCCCGAGCGCGAAAGGTGCCTCAATGCCCAGCGCCCAGAGGCCGAGCCCCGACAACGTGCCAATGGTGAGCATCACGATAAACTGCCCCAGCATCCAGCGCATCAGCACCTCGCCGGTCTGGTCCAACAGACGACCCGCGGTGGAGCGATAGGCCGGTGGCACCAGCCGAAGGCAGAACCGGCGATAGAGCTGAGGCTGCGCCGCAAGATAAATGGCGACCAGAAATGTGAGGATGCCATAACCGAGCGCGCTCGCCATGGCTTGCACTCCAAATGTCACCGCGCGCCCGGCCGCACTGGTGAGTTCCGCTGGCGCGATCCCGCGCGCCTGTGTCAGGACATAAGGACCATATGGCTGCGCCTGGAGCCAGGCGAGCGCGATGCGCAGACCTTGTGGTACCTGTTGGACGAGCTCGTTGAATTGCCCCGCCGCGACGGTGCCAAAGAATGCAAGGGAAGCTGCCAGGGCCGTCACAAACAGCAGGACAACCAGCGCGAGTCCGGCCGCTGTGCCGATCCTGGTGCGGCGCCCGAGAAGCTCAGCGGCCCGGCGCAACCCGATCGAGATCAATACAGCGCCGAAGAGCAGAATAGCTAGATCGGCCAGCCGCCAAGCTGCTAAAGCCAGGGCCAGGACAAGGAGCGTAATGAGCAGCTTTTTAATAAAGCGGGCCGAGCCGGCATCACCGGTTTGCCCTGTTGCAGGATTTGCCGGCGCGGTAACCACAGCTCTGCGTGCCTCTCCGATACAGCCCGTGTCCATATGATACACTCCGGGGGATTGCACCTTGATCTAGCGCAATAGAAGTTCGTGGCGACGGCATGACAATCATAAACGGTACGCTCTGCCACCATTACCTGCTCAAGAATGACGTGCTGTGCCGCATGCTGCCGTGGCGAGGAAGATAGCCAGCCTCCCACAAGTCAGCGGCAATGGTTGTTACGGCATTCGCACGTATGTACCCGGCGCGTCGCCGAGCGGGGGCAACCCATGGTCCGGCGCACCCATCCCGGGCGGAGGCACGCGTTCGGGTGAGCTTAGCGCCTCAAGCCAAGACTGCCAGGCCACCCACCACGATCCGGCCCGTTGTTCGGCCCCGGCGGCCCAACGATCCGGATCCTGGTAACGCTGTCCCTGCTGGCGTCGGTCAATCAGGAACGAACCCATCCCGGCATTCGGCGGAGTGACGATTCCGACATTGTGGCCGCCCGTTGTGAGCACGAAGGTCATATCCGTGTCCGTGAACAGTGCCACCTTGTAGACCGACCGCCAGGGGGCGATCTGGTCCCGCTCCGTCGCCACGGCGAAAAGCGGGACACGGATGTCACGCATCGCGATCACGCGGCCATTCACGGCAAAGCGGCCGGCGGAGAGCCGGTTCTCCAGGAACAGCCCGCGCAGATACTCGCTATGCATGCGCGCCGGCATGCGCGTCTGATCCGCGTTCCAGGCCCCCAGATCCGTCATCTCGTCGCGTTCGCCGAGAATGTAATTGCGCACCAGCCTGGACCAGATTAGCTCGTTCGAGCGCAGCATCTGAAACGCCGCGGACATATGGCGTGTATCAAGATACCCCTGCTCCCACATCAAGTCCTCCAGCAGGCTGATCTGCCGTTCGTCCAGAAACAACAGCATCTCGCCGGCCTCGGCAAAATCGGTCTGGGCAGCGAACAAGGTAACACTCGCGAGCCGCTCGTCATGTTCGCGGGCCATCGCCGCCGCCGCGATCGCAAGGATCGTCCCGCCGAGGCAATAGCCGCATGCGTGAATTTTACAACCTGGCAGGACGCGCCCAACTGCTTCGAGCGCCGCCATAACACCGGCCTGCCGATAGTCGTCCAGGCTGATGTCGCGGTCCCGATGATCCGGGTTTTTCCAGGAGATCATGAAAACCGTATGTCCACGTGCGATCAGCCATTGCACCAGGGAGTTCTGCGGAGACAGATCCAGGATGTAGTATTTCATGATCCAGGCGGGAACGATGAGGACCGGTTCGGCAAAGACCGTCTCGGTCACCGGTGTGTACTGGATCAACTCCATCAGATCATTGCGCAAAATCACCTTGCCTTCGGCCGTCGCGACAGTGGCACCAATGACAAACGCCTCCGTGCCGGCCGGCGGGGCGCCGGACAACATCCTGTCGCAATCCTCCCAATAGTTTTTGACGCCCAGGAGAACGTTAAGTCCGCCTGACCCGGCCGTTTTCGAGATGATTGTTGGGTTAAGACAGGGAATGTTGGCCGGAGACCATGTATCGGCGATTTGGCGAATCAGGAACTGCATCTCGTCCTCTGTTCGCTTGGGTACCCCCGGCACATTCCGCGCCGCCTCCAGCCACCAATCCTCGGCAACCATATGCGCGCGAGCAAAGGCGTTGAACGGCCATGCCATCCACTCCGCGCTGGAGAAGCGCCGATCCTCCGTTGGCTTTGAAACCCATGAACCAACCTCGCCAACCATCGCGTTAGGCAATCGCAGCGTGAAGCTGGCCATGCCACTTCCCGCCCGCGCGGCGAGTTCAGCCTGCCTTCCTGGTGAGATGGCAAGCTGCGTTATCCACTCCATCCAAGCACCGAAAATGAGGCGATAAGATACGCCTTGCGTCATACGCGCCGCCATGGCGCGCAGCACGCGATCGAAATTGTGAAAATAATACAAAGAGGCAAAATCGGCCTCCCGACTTATCATGGGCCCGCCGGATGTGGCTCCTTGTCCTTGCCTTGGAGCAATTGGGGGCGAAGCATTTTCAGAGCTTGTGGCAGGTTCGCGTGACGATGGATGCATGCAGCATCTCCGGCCGAAGAGGATTGCCTACTAGCCTCTGGGGAAGCCAACTGTCATTGACAGCGGTCAAACGCTCTTGGCTTTTTGGAGAAGGCCGCGGCGCGGGAGAGGGCCTTGGCCATCGTCGCTCAACCATTCCCCGAACGAGGGTATCCGCACAGCCCTTTGAACGTTCCTGGGTCGCGATCTTTCTATCCTCCCATGGTAATGAATGCATTGGCGGAGTCCTGGCCGCCCAACATGATTGTCGCCACGTTCATTACGGCCACTCCATTTTTTTAGAATATCTAGTGGAACCCCAAGAAACCGGCACCGCATGCAGGGCCCTCATGGCCGCAATTACGGTGAAGCTGGTATGCCAACGAAGCAACGAGAAACCATCCCCAGCGGCAACGATTAGTAATAACCTTCTGGCAAGTGGAAACGACAACTCGACGAACTTAACGGGATGATGAGCAGAGATTGCTAGCCTCGTGCATGTCCTTCGCCCCTCCTCTCATAAGGCGCGAGGGGATCAGTTCTCCAATTCGTCAGGCGCGCAATTTCTCATTTCGCCCGACACCCGAAGCAACCGTTCGAAATTTGGCCAGGTTTGGCCATTAAGGAGCCTCTGATTTCGCCCTGCCCATGTACGCCTGACCGGATGCAAATCCGGGAGCATGTCGGGATGCGTCAGTGGCACGTTAAGTCCGACAGGCTGCTAGTAGAGCCTGCTACCGCTTGCTCCACGCCTGAATAACCGTTTAAATCGCCAAGTCAGTGGGTGAGCCATTCCCTCTGCTCATCCAAGTCGCTGTTTGCCTCAGTTCATTCGACGACGGGCAAGAAACGTTATCCAACCGGGGAGGCACATGAAGAGAAACGTTGCTTCGGCGCTGCACACTTCCGAAATTGATGGTGCGGGAATTGCCGCCCGGTTGGACCGGTTGCCACCCTCGCACATGGTATGGAAGATTGTTGTTTTCGTCTCGTTAGGGGGTGTATTTGAGTTTTACGATCTGTTTTTGACCGGCTATGTCGCGCCGGACATGATCAAAGCGGGCCTGTTTTCGCAGGCCAGTATCGGGCCATTCGCGACATTGCAGAAGATCTCCGTCTCCGGGCCGGGCACATTTTTGTTCTGCACATTTGCCGGGTTCTGGACAGGCCTGCTGGTTTTCGGCCGGTTGGCCGATATGTTGGGACGTCGCGCGGTGTTTACGTGGTCGCTGCTATGGTATGTCGCATGCACCTTCATGACGGCGTTGCAGCCAACAGGTGAGACGCTGAATATCTGGCGGTTTGCGGGGGCGATCGGATTCGGCGTGCAACTGGTGACGATTGATGCCTATATTGCCGAGATCGTTCCACCTGACATGCGCGGCAGGGCGTTTGCCGTAAGTCAGTTCATTACGTTCAGCATAGTGCCGGTGGTCGCGTTGTTGGCGTGGCTGCTTTCCCCGCTCAGATTGCTCGGGCTTGATGGATGGCGCTGGGTGATGCTCATGGGATCGGTTGGCGCCATAGCAGTATGGCCCTTGCGTGCCGCGATTCTGAAATCGCCGCGCTGGCTCGCCGTTAGAGGCCGCGTGGTTGAAGCCGATGCGATCGTTTGTGTGCTTGAGCGCGCGGCCGAGGCGCAGACCGGGAGGACGTTATCTCCCCCGAAGAAGGCAACGCCAGAGGAGTTTGGCCGAGGGCATCTGTGGGAGCTCGTCTCACCCCGCTATATCGAACGTACCATCATGCTGTGTATCTTCAATCTGGCCCAGGTGATCGGATTTTATGGCTTCGCCGCTTGGGTGCCGACATTGTTGATGGCGCGTGGGATCACGCTCACCCACAGCCTGCAATACTCGTTCTTTATAGCTTTGGCAGATCCGCTAGGGCCGCTGCTGGCGGCCAGTTTCGCCGACAGGCTGGAACGCAAATTCCAGATGATTCTGGGCTTGCTCTGCATGGCGGTGTTCATCGCGTTGTTCTCCACGGCCACTACGCCGGTCAGCTTGATCACGCTCGGCGTGCTATTCACCCTTTCGGCGAATATCATGTCCTCCGCATTCCATTGCTACCAGGTGGAGCTATACCCCACTCG
>CAVTQN010000012.1:0-174522 GCA_963736885.1 uncultured Pseudomonadota bacterium | reverse complement strand
GACCTGATAGGCCCAGGCTTTTGTTGTCCACCTACAAAAATGTTTGCTCAGCGCCGAGGCTTTACCGCTTGACAGTCCCCAACGCGGGCTTCCGGTGGCGATGCACAAAATCCATGTTCGATCGACGAGAAATACAATTCACGGGGGGGGGGGCTGGCACATTTTCCGTCACTGCGCGGCGCGCCGATCCAGTCAGTCATGCCAAACAGCGTCATTGAGTAAGCAAGTCTACTTTTCAGTGGATTTTTGTACGAGTCCTTAGTTATGTTCGCCTATGAAGCGTGATGGACGATCTCTTGTGCTGATTGAACGAAACTGCTCCGCGGTAGGGGGGCTTATCTTGCTATAGGGGATTGGGCGTTTTTGGCTTCACCAGATGGTCTCCTGTCTGAGAGGGTTGGGTTGCCGACCCAACCTCACCAGACAGGCGCCTCCGATGACTGAGATCAGCCCTCTACGTCGCCGTATGATCGAGGACGTGGCCGTCCGCAACCTCTCGCCGGCGACGCAGCAATCCTACATTTACGCATTTACGCCGTTTCCAAGTTCAGCAGGTATTTCAACCCCTCGCCTGACCGGCTGGGTTTGGAGGATGTGCGGGTGTACCAGGTGTATTTGATTGGGCAGAAGCGATCATGGTCGCACATCAACCAGATCGTCTGTGCACGGCGTTTTTTCTTGCTGTGACCCTGGGCCGGGCAGACGCATTCGAGCGAATGCGTCGCCGCCCGTTAGCTGCAGCGGCTACCGGTGGTTCTGAGTGGCTAAGAAATTGTGCAATTCTTCGAAGCCGTTCCTGGACTGCGCAACCGGGTTGCGTTGACCACGGCCTATGGCGCCCGGATGGGCGTTGGCGAGGTCGTGCGTTTGCAGACCACTTCCATCGACAGCAACCGGATGCTGATCCGCATCGAACAAGGCAAAGGCGGCAAGGACCGCTACGTCGGGCTGTCAGCGCAATCGCTGCAAATTTTGCGCACCTACTGGCGCCTTGCGCGTCCGGGCCGATGGCTGTTTCCGGGGCGTGATCCAACGGAACCAGTCAGCATTCCCACCCTACAGGAAGCCTGCCGACAGGCGGCAAGGCAGGCGGCATTAAGCAAGCCGGTCACGGTTCATACGCTGCGGCACTCCTTCGCAACCCATCTTCTCGAAGCCGGTACGGACGTCCGCATCATCCGGGTCTTGCTGGGCCATGCCAGACTGTCAACGACGGCGCGCTACACCCAGGTTGCGACGAATCTGATCGCGAGCGCCAACAACCCGCTGGACCACCTCAACCTCATGGTGACGCCGCCGCACTGAGGCCGCGCCATGAAGCCGACGGTCGAGGTGGCGGATATTTTCCGCTGCCATGGCGACGCCTATCGCACCAAACACGCGGCGCCCCTCTCAAAAGGGCAGCGCCGCGTCATGGGCGCCATCGAGGCATGTCGAACGGCGGTGCTCGGCGGCCACGTCGAGCGGTGAGACGGTTGTGGTGATGTGCGTGTCGCCTACAACTCCTGCAGAAACAGGCACTGCCCAAAATTCCAGGATTTGGCGCGGGCGAAGTGGCCGCTCGAGCGGCAGACGGAATTGCTGCCGGTCCCCTACTTGTCACGACGTTTTTCACCCGATTGCCCTGGCCTCAAACCGTGTTTCACTTGAGGTGAGCCGCATTGATGGTCTATCCTGCAAACTCGCCATCGGTGGAAGTCGGCAGCTGTTGGCGAGGCGAGCCCCTCCCCCTCCTGTGTGGCCTTCATTGCGAAGCCTTGGCCCTCAATCCGGCCGGAAGCCGGTGGCCACCACGTACATTTCCTTCGAATCCTTGCGGCTGGCCGGGGGTTTGGCATGCCGCACCTGGTGAAAGCGCGCCTTCAGCGTGTTCAGCATCTCCTTCTCCGCCCCGCCCTGGAACAGCTTGGCCACGAAGGCGCCGCCGGGGGCCAGAACGTCGCAGGCGAAGGCCAGCGCCGTCTCCGCCAGGGCCATGATGCGCAGATGGTCGGTGGCGACATGGCCGGAGGTGTTGGGCGCCATGTCGGACATCACGAGGTCCGCCTTGCCGCCCAGCATCTCGGTCAGCCGCGCCTCCATACCCTCTTCCAGGAAATCGCCCTGGATGAACTCCGCACCGGCGACAGGCTGGATCTCCAGCAGGTCGATCCCCACCACCGTGGCCGCGCCGCGGGCCAGCGCCACCTGGCTCCAGCCGCCGGGGGCCGCGCCAAGGTCCAGAACCCGCGCGCCCTTGCCGATGAGCTTGTATTTCTCATCCAGCTCGATGAGCTTGAAGGCCGCGCGCGAGCGCCAGCCCTGCGCCTTGGCCGCCGCCACATAGGGGTCGTTCAACTGCCTTTGCAGCCAGCGCTGCGAAGAGGTGGAATGTTTCCGCGCGTTTTTCAGCCGCACAGCATCGCGGCGCGGCGGCAGGTTGGAGTTCTCGGTCATGCGTGCAGGCTGTGCTTCTGGGGTGGCATGTCGCGCATCAGCCTCATTAACATGCCTTCGCGCAAGCCCCTGTCGGCCACCATCAGCCGCGGCACCTGCCATATTTCATGGATGGCGGCGAAAATCGCGCAGCCCGGCAGCACGAATTCCACCCGCTCCAGCCCGATACAGGGATGGCGCGAGAGCCCATCGCGCCCCAGCGCCCGGGCCTCGGCCAGCGCCTCATCCACCGCCCGGCGGGTGAGCGAGACGCCGTCCACCAGCCCCCTGCGGTAGCGATCCAGCTTCAGCGACACACCGGCCAGCGTGGTAACGGTGCCGGAGGTGCCGACCATCACCACCCCGCCCCGGCGGATCTCCTCGCCGATGCGGTGCACGGCCTCGAACGGGCGCAGCATGGCGGCGATAGTCTCCGCCAGGCGAGAAAACCCCTCATTCTGATAGCAGGAGCCGGCGCAGCGCTCGGATAGGGTCACCACGCCCACGGGCAAAGAGAGATAGCCGATCAGTTCCGGCCTCGGCCCGCCATCGAGCCGCACCCAGGCAATCTCCGTCGAGCCACCGCCGATATCGAACAGCAGCGCCCGGCGCCCGGCCTGGCGCAGCAGCGGCGCGCAGCTTTCCACCGCCAACTCCGCCTCCTCGCGCGGGTTGATGATCTCCAGCGGCAGCCCGGTGGCCTCACGGGCGCGGCGGACGAACTCCCCGCCATTCTCCGCCTGGCGGCAGGCCTCAGTGGCGATGGCGCGCAGCTTGATCGGGCCGTGAAATTCATCTCCGGCCCAGCGGCGCGCGCGGTCAGCACAGATGGACAACGAGGCGATGGCGCGGTCCATGGCGGAGTCGGAGAGCCGCCCGGTCTCGTACAGCCCCTCACCCAGGCGCACGAACTCGCGAAAAACTATCCAATATATAAAAGCCATGCGCTGCCGGGGTACCCACCAGCATGCGGCAATTATTGGTGCCAAGGTCGATCCCCCCGAACACCGCACGCCGACGCCCCCGCCGGTGTGGTACCGGCCGCGTCGGCTGCGCGAGGGAGAACTGACTGGCCATTGTTTATATATTCGCGGATTACCCCGCCTGGGCAAGCAGCAAACGCGGCCAGGACAGACCAGACCCGAATATTTTATGATGGCATGATGACAGCGGACGCTTGCCCCACCCGCAAAGCGATGCTAGACGCCCGCCATCGATACCGCTTGGGGGATAGTTTAGCGGTAGAACTCCCGGCTCTGACCCGGGCAGCCTTGGTTCGAATCCAGGTCCCCCAGCCATCGCGGCGATAACTTCCACGGAAACGCAGGCTTTTATGTCCCGGCCAACGTACCGGACCTTATACTGGGCCAGATGTTTCCACAAACGTTTCCACATGTTCCCACATCGCCAGCAAGCGAGGCATCTACCACTACCGGCCGCGGCTTCCCGGCCGGCGGACGGTGAAGTATGCCTGAGCCTCAGAACCCAGAACTACAGAGAGGCCGAACACCGGGCGGGGCTACTGGATGGAGTGTTTGATGTACGCGCTACGGCGAGCGCGAGAGGCGTGCACTGAGACGAAGCGACCTGAAGGCAATTCTGCGGGCCAACACCTTCAGGACATCCTGGAGCAAGACCTTGAAGCGCCGCATGGACCGTCCAGCCGGTTCACGGCCGTTTACGCTTCACGGTGGGAACCGGGGACAAAAAACAGCGGACGAGGCAGACCTCAGGGTCATCCGCAACGCCCGGGACAGCCTGAAGCAGCGACCTTAACGATGAACACGCCCGACGATCTGGTGGAGATGGTCGCCGCCGGTTGCCCAAGCGCCACAACCTCCCGGAGGAGCTACTGGGCCGTCTAACCTATGGCCTGCTGGAGGCCGCGATCAGGGCTGGGAGGTGGCCGAGCGCCGCACACTGGGGACTGAACCGCTGGTCTTTGAGGCCGCCGCCCAGTCCCGCACGCGCCCCGCTCCTCCGTTGCCCCTACCGCGCCGACCGTCTTGCACCCTGCCCCGGCCTTGAGCCTCCAGCCTCGTTGAGGCGTTTAGCGATTGGGGGCTTCAGTCAGGCGGCTGGAGGGCGGGAGGCAACGAGCCAAGCAGAAACCTCCCTTAGGCTGTTCATTGAGATCTGCGGCGACAAGCCCATCGACAGCTATACCCGAGTGGACGGCGACAAATTCAGTACCACGTTGCGTCAGTTACCGGCCGTCTACAGGAAGTCCCCAAGGAAAAGCTGAAACCCATCGGATAAGTTATCGCCGAGGCCGAGGCAAAGGGGCTGCCTCGAACGGCGATAAGACCTCAAGCGCCATTTCTGGGCGGCTCCCGTTCTTCGAGTTTCTGACTTGAGACCGGCCGGCTGCCAACGCACCCACCGAATCCCGAGCGGGGCTTCACGTTCAAACGAAGGGGCCAGCGCGGAGCCAGCGCAGCATGTGGGCAGGTCCGAGAACTGGCGAAGCTCTTCACCTCCCCCGTTTGGACTGGGTGTCATCCCCACTTCGCTCCCGCCCAGGGGACCAGATCATCCGGGACGCCACTCTTCTGGCTGCCACTGCTGGGCCTGTACCATGGAAACCGGCTGGAGGAATTCGCCCAGCTCCGCCGGGCCGATGTCGCCCAGGTCGGGGGAAGTGTGGTTCCTCGACATCACGACGAGGACGGCCGGTCCCTTAAGAACGAGCAGTCCCGGCGCAAGGTGCCCCTGCATTCCGAGCTCATCCGGATAGGTTTCCTCGAGTATGTGGAGGCCAGACGGCCCCGCTCCCAGGATCAAGTATTCCCCGACCTTAACCGGGGGGCAGGACCAGAAGCTGGGCTTCTACTTCAGCAAGAAGTTCAGCGCCTACCGGAAGGCCATTGGTGTTCAACGGACGGGCCTGGACTATCACTCGTTCCGCCATGGCGTGACCACCAAGCTCTATGACGCGACGTCAACGAGGGCTGGATCGACCTGCTGACGGGCCACGAAAGTGGCGGTGAGAGCCGCCGCCGGTACCTCAAAGGCATCGAGCTGCCACTGCTCAAAGCGGCCATAGAGCGCGTGACGTGGTCGGAGATTGACCTCGCCTTACTATATGCCCGGACATAGGGTCCCCGGCGGGAGGAGGAAGTCATTGAGGCTCGTTACTTAACAACACATTGAATTAACTATAAAAAATAGCATCATGCATGTAGCCACGAAGCATGTACCCGCCGGTTACACACCAGCCATCCCTGGGCCTCCAGCTCGATGGTCTCCGTGAACTCCAGAAGCGCCGCCCACAGGGAGCGCGGGTCGCACAAGTCGACGGTCGGCGTGATTGTATGTGTCCGTTGCGCTTGGGAGGCCTGGGGCGCTACTGGTTGGCGGCTGAAATCCCCTGCTTATACCATCTGTAAAGCTGTGCCCACTAAGCATCCCGCTTCCGAACGCCAGCCAAGGATTGGCCTCTGTGGCTTGGGTCGGAGGAGTGGCATCGCTATTCGGCGCTGGTGGAAGAGGTGATGTGTCACGGTAATGATACATGCCGTTCGCGTCCCTGTGGCACCCTGGGCGTTGAACGCCCATCACGCAATCCAGCGGAGGCACGACGTTGCACCCCGCCAGTGCCACGACCAAAAGTAGGCTAACCTTTCTCATTACGACACCCACCCCACTACTGGCTGACGCCCACCGGCTGGCCGTCTGGCGATACCACCACGTTATTGCCGCCCATCGGCACCACGACCCCCATAGGCGTTCCCTCAGGGGACACGGCGACTTGCGGCTGCTGGTAGCTCGGCTGGGACTGTTCGACAGGAGGCTGCGTGAATGGACTGGGGGCCATCAGCGGACTTGGTGCCATCAGCGGGCTGGGAGCCATGAGCGGCGACTGGCCCATCTGAGCAAGCGCAGGGGATGCCGTGGCAGCGATCCAGACCAGCGCCGAGCCTATCAGAAGTCGGGACATATTCACTCCATCAGAAAAATTACAGCCTCAAAACAGCCTCGAAGTAACTGAACAACGACAGGTTGTCTATCATGGCGTTATCACGCACGGCCCCTGGCCCTTGGGCCGGTCCAGCAGAATCCTGGAGGTTCCCAGAGCGTTCCGTCACGCGCAACGCCCGGCGATGACGACCACAACGATCAACCTTTAGCCCAGGTTTGGGAATGACTTTTGACAGACACCCGGTGGTCCATTCTGCGGGCCGGCAAAATCTGACGACGCGTCAGGCGAAATCGGTCGACATCTTGATGATGCACAACACGACACACTCAGCGAATACTGAGCAGCAATATGTGAACGTGACGAATGACAACACGCTGTTACCGTCAGTCCGCAGCGACACGGCAGGAACCGTGCCAGCACCAGCCGCCGAGTCATGCGCGAGAGAACTCACCAGGGAGTCCGTATCAACTTTCGAATCATCGCAGAACGTCGGCTGTAGGTTTCTGGGCAACGAGCATCAACGAGGGCCTACACCATGAAGCCGCACCGCATCGTCGCTTACTACCGCGTCTCCACCGCCAAGCAGGGCGGCAGTGGCCTGGGTCAGGCATAGACATGGCGCAGGTCGTGAAGGCGGAAGTGCGGCATCACTGGTAGCTGTCGCTGCAAGTGCGGCCATTTGCAGTTCATCGGCTCCATCTAGGCGGGCGGGCCGTCCATAAGCTACTTCCCCTTTGGCCACAGAAACCGCGTCCTCCGGCGCCTCGATGGTTCGAGCCTTGCCGGATCTGCTCTCCCGGGGCGGTCAGCGAGTGCCCATCGACGTCTCTGAACTTGGCTCGCGGCGCCCTCAACGTCCACTTGCAAGCCGGAATATGCGTGACTAACGTCGTGTGATGCAGCGTGCTTCGCACCTTGATGGTCTTCGTGGGGTGGCCTGCCTCATTGTAGTGCTGAACCATTACAGTCTTGCCTTCATGCCGAACCAGTGGTTCGGAGCGCTCAACAACGGTGGAGCCGCTGTTTACCTGTTTTTCCTCATTTCGGGCTATGTTCTGAGTGGGGCATTCAGCCACGCTGATCTTCTGCCGGTGATGCAGGTGACTAGGCGCCTGGTGCGTCTTACCCTGCCGGCGATCTTTGCTGCGGGAATTGCCGCTCTATTGGATCGTGCTGGCGATGCCAACGCCTATGCTGCAGCATTACGCAGCGGGTCTATGTGGTTTCAAGGCTTGACGACTTTCCCTGCCTCGCGTGGTTTGATAGCAGATCTTTCCGGCCTCACCGCTGTACTCGGTTTCCGGCAAGATTTTCTGTTTGGAGGAAGTTGGCTTCCGGATGTGCACGCACACCCTTAACCCGCCGATCTGAACCCTTAGCCTAGAAATTATCGGGTCACTTTGGATGCTAACACTATGGAGTTGGAGTTGCCCCGGATTTGTGGACACTTTTAAGCTATGTTTAGAGGTGATCCATGCAACGATATCGAGCGGCGTATCCGCCTGAGTTTCGGCGGCAGATGGTAGAGTTGGCCCGGTCTGGCCGGACGCCTGAGGAACTTTCGCGGGAGTTTGAGCCGACGGCCCAGTCGATCTGGTCGTGGGTGAAGCAGGCGGAACGCGATGCCGGCAAGCGGACGGACGGTCCGAGTTCTGGCGAACGGGAAGAACTGGCACGGCTGCGCCGGGAAAACCATCGGCTGCGCCAGGAGCGTGACATCTTGGCAAAGGCGGCGGCCTGGTTCGCGAAGGAGAGCAAGGGAACCCCGAGCGGGTCTTCCGGTTCATGAGCGCGCACCAGGCGCAGTACCCTGTCCGCACCATGGCGCGGGTGCTGAAGGTCTCGGCCTCGGGCTATTATGCCTGGGTTAAGCGTCCAGCGTCGGCGCGGGCCACCCGCGATGGGGAACTGACGCGACAGATCCGCACCATCCACGCGGCGTCATATGGGACTTACGGCGCCCCGCGTGTACATGCCGAGTTCAAAGAAGGCGGCATGGCGATCGGTAAGAAGCGTATCGCCCGGCTGATGCGTGCCGCGGGTTTGGCCGGTATCAGCCGCCGGCGCCGGCCGGTGACGACAAGGCGCAACCCGGCACATCACCCTGCCTCAGACCTGGTACGCCGGAATTTTGCGGCCGAGGGGCCAAATGAGCTGTGGGTGGCCGATATCACCTTCATCCCCACGCTCGCCGGCTTCCTGTTCCTGGCGGTCGTGCTCGATGCCTGGTCGCGCCGCATCGTCGGCTGGTCGTTCGCCCCTGACCTCAAGACCCGTGTCGTTCTCGACGCGCTGGACATGGCCTTGGCACAGCGCAAGCCCGACAGCGTGATCCATCATTCCGATAAAGGTTCACAATATACCTCCATCGCCTTCGGCACCCGTTGCGCCGAAGCAGGGGTACGTCCATCGACCGGTTCCGTAGGTGACGCCTATGACAACGCCATGTGCGAGAGCTTCTTTGCCACCTTGGAATGCGAACTGCTCGATCGCCGACGCTTCCGGTCCCATACCGAGGCCAGAATGGGCGTCTTCCATTTCATCGAGGGGTTCTACAATCCGGCCCGCCGGCATTCAGCTCTCGGTTATCTCTCGCCAATCAACTATGAAAGAAAGCACCATGACCTGAGCGTAAAAACCTAAGCCACAAACCGTCCACTAAAACGGGGGAACTCCACCAGGAACCAAGCCCCTCGTCTTTGGGGCCATGCTAAATCCCCCAGCGATCCGCCCAACCATGCCCATATCCGGACGGCAGCTGTTTTAAGCCCTGTACCTGTTGATTTGCACTGAGAACTGACCGGGGGCGCCAGAAATTTCCACTCGCTAGAACTCGTCCCAGCCTTGCGCAGTGTCGGCCATTACCGGCTGCTTCGACGCGGCCCGGCGCGGCAGGGCGATAACCTTGCGCGCGGGGGGGAGCTTTGCGGCCTGCGGCGGCGCCTTGCGGGGGGCGGCAGCCGCCTCCGGCCGCAAAGCGTCCTGGCCGAGCTTGAACTGGCCGACCAGCCGAGCAAGCTCCTGGGCTTCGCCCGAGAGACCATGGCTCGCCGCGGTCGATTGCTCGACCATTGCCGCGTTCTGCTGCGTCACCTGGTCCATCTGGTTCACCGCGGTATTCACCTCGCCCAGCCCGGTCGCCTGCTCCTTCGCCGAGGCCGCCAGCTCTGTCACCAGCCCGTTGAGCTGGCTCACCTGTGTGACGATCCGCCCCAGCGCCTGGCCGGTCTCGCTGACCAGCTTCACCCCGGTCGCAACCTGCTGGGCCGAGGTCGAGATCAGCGCCTTGATCTCCTTCGCCGACATCCGCAGAGCGCTGCGCCAGCGCCCGCACTTCGGTGGCCACCACGGCGAAGCCGCGTCCGGCATCGCCGGCCCGCGCCGCCTCAACCCCGGCGTTCAGCGCCAGCAAATTGGTCTGGAAGGCGATCTCGTCGATCACGCCGATGATGTTGCCGACCTGCTTGGACGAGGTCTCGATCCCGCTCATCGCCTGCACCGTGTCGCGCACCACGGCCCCCGAATGCTCGGCATCGGCCTTGGAGGTGGCAACCAGGTTGCGCGCCTCGTTCGCCACTTCGGCGGTGCGCCGCACCGTCGCGGTGATCTGATCCAACGCCGCCGCCGTCTCCTCCAGGCTGGCCGCCTGCTGCTCGGTGCGGCGCGACAGATCGTCCGACGCCTGGGTGATCTCGCCCGCCCCGCTGTGCACGCCCTGCGCGTTGGCGGCGATCGACTGCATCGTTACCTGCAGCGTCTCCATCGCGGAATTGAAGTCGCGTTTCAGCGCCGCATAGACGGCGGAAACCTCGCGCGCCAACCGCACCGTCAGATCCCCCTTGGCCAGGGCCGCCAGCACCGCCGCCATGGCCTCCACCACCTCCTGCTGTTCGCGGCCCGACTCGGCAAACGCCGCCTCAGTTTCCTTCAGCCGCGCGTCGAGATTTTTCTGGAATTCCGCAGCTTCGGCCTCAAGCCTGATGCGCTGCTCGGCGTTCTCCTTGAACACCTGCACCGCCGCCGCCATGCTGCCTATCTCGTCGCCACGGCCTACACCGATGATCTCCACGCCGGTATCATTCGCGGCAAGGCGGCGCATGGATTCGGTCATTTGCAGGATCGGAATGGAGATCCAACTGCGGATCATCCAGACCATGCCAATAACGACCAGAACCAGCCCACAAAGCACGGCCGCAATCCCCCGAATGGTGAAATGCTGCTCGTCAGTGGCGGTCTGCGCAAGGTCGGCTGACTGCTGGTTCTTGTAGGCAATGTCAGCATTGATCGCCTTGTTGAACACGTCGAGCTGGGGACCGAGTTCATTCATCAACAATGTGTCGATGTCACCAACATCGCCGGCGTTATTGTCCTTATTGATCTGTGTCGACGCGGCACTGATGCGGCCAAACGCGGCCTGGAATGCATCAGCGTCGCGCCGCTCCTCGCCCTGTCCGAAACTTTGTGCATATGCTTGCCATTGCTTTGCTTCATCCGCGCGAACCGCGTTTTCCTGCTGGATAAGCGACTGCGTTTCCTCGGGCGTGAGGGACGCGGCAACTAGGGCTGAGAGATTGGCAATCTGCTCGCCGTCTTTCGTGATCATGGAAAGCAGCTGAAATTCATGGATGTTTTCTTCAATCGCCGCCGTGTTGCTTCCAATCTGAGCGACCTGCAATCCGGAGAATAAACCGCTCCCGACGGCCACAACCAGAACCAACAAAAATGCCAGAAGCAGCTTTAGGCGGATGGAAAGATTTTTATAAAATGACATTCTCGTTAAAGCTCTCTCAAAAAAAACAAACTTCATCCTGCCGCTGAAGGCTGTGTTCTCGGCAGACCTGATGACGTCTTCAGCTTCCGCATCTCAACGCATAAGCGTCCTCACAAAAAATCGGGTTGAGGAGACCGCACAATTTAGGGGCCCCACTCGCGCACAAGGCAAACTCGTTGTGACATACTTCATGTTGCGTCAAAAACCTTTATTAATCAACAACCTTGCCATCCAGGTGCGCGCAAACTCCTTAATAGTTTACGTTTGCCGCTAAATTATCATTGATGTGTAACGCAATTGATTTAGCAAGATTGTCTGGGCCGCTGCCGAGATCATCAAAATGAAGTCAGGCCAGCCCATGGACAAGCCGAAGCTGGCCGAGGCGTTGCTGATACGCTCGCGCACAGGGGCAACGCTGCCAATAGGCAAGCCGGGCTTGCTGCGCCATGGCGCGCTGGGATGGCCTTCATGGCGCTGAATTGCCCCGCAGGCCGATCATTTCAGCGCCGTGCGTCTCGCTCAACGAGTGCGCGAGCTGATCTCGGAGCTGACCAAGGCAGCACTGACGGCAGCAAAAGCGCGGAGGCCTGAACAGGCCTGCTCCGTAAACACCCAGCCGTGCAAAGCCGCGCTTGCCAAAGCCCGGCGCGCTGATATTGCTGCGCCGATGGACAAGGACCGGATATGCTGAAAGCCTACGCCTGCCGTAACGGGCGGTTGCACTGCCTTGCCCCGGAGGAAGTCTCCGAGGCGGTCTGGTTCGACCTGGAAAAGCCTGACCCCGAGGAATATGCCTTCGTCACCCGGGTCACCGGCTTCTCGCTGCCGCACTATGCCGATCTGTCCGAGATCGAGAACTCTTCCCGCCTCTCCGTGGAGGAGGAGGTTCTTACCCTCTCCATGCCGATCATCACCCGCGCCAGCGGGGTGCTGGAGGCCGGCGTCTGCGGCTTCGTGCTCTCGCCCACCTGCCTGGTCACGCTGCGTTTTGCCCCCAGCATGCTGTTCAACCAGTTCACCACCACCGCCCCGCCGGAGGGCGTGCCCGGCAGCGCCCATATCTTCGCCGGCTTGCTGGAAGGAATCGTCGACCGGCTGGCCGATTCGCTGGAAAAGCTGCGCGAGGAGCTGGATGAGCTGAGCCACAAGATCTTCCACCACCGGCTGGGCAGCCGCACCGCAGCCCGTAACGCCGAGCGCGAGCTGCAAGCCATATTGGTCACGCTGGGGCGCGACTACGACGCCATTTCCTATCTGCGTGACTCACAGCTCGGCGTGGCACGCATCGCCCCTTACGCCGCCACGGCGGTGAGCTGGATACCAAACCCCGTGCGCGAGCGGCTGAAGTCGGCGGAGAAGGATATCTCCTCCCTCAATGAATTCTCCACCCATCTGACCGACAAGGTCCAGTTCCTGCTGGATTCAACTCTGGGCTTCATCAACATCGCCCAGAACAGCCTGATCAAGGTGCTGACCATCGTCTCTATCATGGGCATCCCGCCTACCCTCATCGCCGGCATCTACGGGATGAATTTCCACGACATTCCAGAACTGAGCTGGAAATACGGCTATGGTTATTCCTGGGCCCTGATGATCATTTCCGCGGTTGCGCCGCTGATCTGGTTCCGTAAAAAGGGCTGGATATGACCGCTATTTACATGCCTGAAGAGGCAAGCGCCGCGGAGGCTATCGAGAGCATCGGGGCCGAGCTTGCCATGTTCGATGATTGGATGGACCGTTATGAATTCATCATCGAGCTAGGCCGCAAACTCCCCCCCTACCCCACCGAATGGCAGGATGAGGCGCATCGGGTGCGCGGCTGCCAGTCCCAGGTCTGGCTGGCATCGGAGGACAAAGGCGGCAAACTCTGGTTCACCGGCGCCTCGGATGCCGCCATTGTCTCCGGGCTCGTGGCGCTGGTGCTGCGGGTCTATTCCGGCCGCAGCCGGGCGGAGATCCTCGCCACCCCGGCAAAATTCCTGCATGATCTGGGGCTGATCGGCGCGCTCTCCACCAATCGCGGCAATGGCGTGGCGGCGATGGTCGAGCGCATTCAAGACCTCGCGAAAGCCGTCTGAACGACAATCCAGCCCCGGTTTTCCGGGGCTGGAGCACCTTGTCAGACCCAGTGGCCCGGCACCCAGCGCCACACGCCGCCGATAATCGCCCAATGGCCGTCAACCCAGCGGTTCCAGCCATGCCGGCGGCGCACATAATGCCCGCCCACCCAGCGATAGCGGTAGCCATTCCACATCCAATGGCCGGGCGCCCAAACATAGGCGGGGCCGGGCGGCGGCGGCACCGGTTCCATGCGCGGCGGCGGCAGCGGCTGGTACTGCGGCGGATAAGGCGGCACCGGGCCAGGGCCGGGCGGCGGCACGGGCTGCGCAAGGGCCGGGGCACTTAACGTGCCAAGCGCGGACCCGGCCAGAACCGCTCCCAGGAAAAATCTGGAAAATGAGCGGCGTGTCGTCATTGGCTTCTCCGTTTCTTGTTGCAGACCAACAACTCGTTGCCAAACATGGCGAAGCCAGGGCGCGTTCTGTAAAAAACTGTTAACCGAACGCGGCCTCAGACAGGCGCCGCTGGTTGGCCCGCACCTTCTTGCGGTAGAGCTGCACAATTTCCGGCGCGTTCATGTGCTTTTTACCGTCCAGCGCCGCGCGCAGCAGCAGCAGCCCGCTTTCCTGCAGTGCCTGCATTTTCTCAGTCACCATCAGCGCGGCCTCACGCTGCGCACCCGGCCCGCCTTGCGCCAGCTTGGCCAGCCGCAAGGCAGCAACCTGCTGCGCCTCCATCACCAGCATAGCGCCCTGCGCGGTCAAATTGGCCAGGGTCAAATCCGGCCAGGCGAACAAAGGTTTGTAATACATCCCCGAATATCTTTGCATCATCCCACCAATATGGAATTTTTTGCAGCGCAGCAAAAGCGGATACGCGCAATCCTGACCTGTCAGCCCGTCATCAGCTCCACCTGCCAGGCCAGGCGCAGCAAATCCTCCGCCCCGGGGCCAACCGGCAGGGCCGGGCGCGGCAGTGCGCTACCTTGCTCCAAAACGGCCCGAATCCATACGGGCCAGGCCCGCCAAACCGCCGCCTCCTGCGGGGCCACCTCGGGGCGCTGCACTGCCAGCAGCGAAAGCCGCCCGGCCATGCGCCGCAGCGCCGCATCCACCGCCGCCGCCTTCACCAACTCCTGCTGATAGCGCCCGTGCGGCTCCGCCAGCGCGCGGGAAAGTGCCGCCTCCAGGTTGTTGCTGACAAGGCCCGCCGCCCGGCGGGCCGCCTCGGCAGCCGCCCATCCCCCCTGCCCCAGCAGGGCCGCGATCACCGCCTCCGCATAGGCCACATGGGCGCGCTTGGCGGCGGCGATATTGGCCTCCAGTTTCGGCGCCTCAAAGCCCGGCCAAAGCAGCGCGCTGCCCAGCACCGCCAGCACCGCGCCCAGCAGCGACCACAACACCCGCGACATCGCCACATAAAGCTCGCTCTCGCCGGTCGGCCGCAATTGCTCGACCAGCAGCACGACCATCGGCGTCAGCACCGCGACATAGAGGCTGAAATTCACCGCCCGCAGCGCGAAGGCAAGCAGGCTGAGCGGCAGCATGGCGAGGGCGAGCTGCAAATCTGAATGCACGAACTGCCCGATCATGGCCGCGAGCACGCCCCCCAGCACCGTGCCGGCGGAACGCTCCGCCGTGCGCGCCCAGGTGACGGCGAAATAAGGCTGCAGGCAGAAAACCAGCGTGATCGTCGCCCAATGCGAATAGATCCCGCCATAGCGCGAGGTTACCGCCAGCACCGGCAAGGCCATCACAGCAACGCGCGATGCATGGCGGAAAGCGGCGGAGGAGATGGTGAAATTCTGCCTGATGGGCGAGAGCAGCCGCCTGCGCAGGCTCGTCGGCCCAGGTGGCGGCTGCGGCACCCCGGCTGGCGGGGCCACGGCGATCAGCACCGCGAACTGCTCCTCGATGGCTTCCAGCACATGCCGCTCCGCCGCATCCGGCAAAGCCTGCAGCACCTGGCGCAGCCGCTGCAGGCTGGCGCGCTTGCGCGGCGTGTCCAGCGGCCTGTCCGCCTCGATCTCCGGGACCATTGCCGCCAGCCAGCCGGCCATGAGCCGCAGCGGCTTCACGCACGCCGCCCGCACCGCGGGGTCCTGCTCCAGCCGCTCCGAGAGCGCGATCAGAGCGCCGAAAATCCGGTCGAAGCTCTCCAGCCGCAGCGAGAGCTGCGCCCCGCGCGGCGAGATCAGCCCGCGGCGGCGGAAGGTCTCATAGGCCACGTCGCGGGCGGTCTCGATCGCCTCGCGCACCTGGCCGCGATATTCCAGCGCAGGGGCGGACAAGGCCGCCTCCCCCTCGGCGTCGCGGGCAAACGCCACCAGCCCGTGGCCCAACCTGGCCAGCCGCCCCGCCACTTCCGCCAGCGCCCGGCGGGAGGCCGCGTAAGGGTGGGTCTGCCAGATCACCACCGTCAGCAGCACCGCCCAGGCGGACCCCGCCCAGAAATTGGCGCCATGCACCAATGCCTGCAGCGCCGAGGGTTCCGGCGCACCCAGCGCCAGCACCGCCGCCACACTGATGAGATTGCCCACCTGCATCCCGCTCTGGCCGTAAATGCGCGCAAAGCTGGTGCAGAAAATCAACAGCGCCGCCAGAGGCGCGGAGATGAAGGGGCTTTGCGCCCCCAGCCAGGTGAACAACCCGTACACCGTGCCCCCCACCAGCGCGAAGGCAATCACAGCCGGGCCGCGCCGGGCCGCCGGGCCGCCCGGGTCTGAAAAGCAGGTGAGCAGCGCGCCGAACGCCGCCAGCCCGAGCTGCTGCACCCCGGACAATTCCCCCAAAAGCAGCGGCAGCGCCACCGCGCAGAAGGCGCGCAGCCCTTCCAAGAGCGAGAGCGCCCGCATATTCAAAGCCCAGTTCGGCAGAACTGGCTTCATGCCCCCCGCGCGTCAGCCAAATTTGTTGGATTTGGGGAAACCGCTGGGCGGCAAGCGCCCGGCGGTGGCCCGCGCCCCCAGCCATTCGGTCAGTTTTTGCTCCGTGCGCATGCGTTCACCAATGGCCCAGCACAGCCCCTCGGCCAGAACGAACACCTTGGCGTCGGAAAGCCCGCCATCCTTGTATTTCTGCAGCTGCACGCCGGTGCCGCGCGGCATTTCCGGCAGCTGCTCCAGCGGAAAGACCAGCAGCTTGCGGTTCTGCCCCACCACCGCGACATGGTCGCCATTGGCGGGCACGCAAACCGCCCATTCCTCGCCGGGCTTCAGGGACAGGATCGTCTTGCCCGCCCGGCGTTCCGAGGCCAGCTCCGCCCCCGGCAGCACGAAGCCGCGCCCGGCGGAGGAGGCCACCAGATATTTTTGCGCCGCATCGGGCACAAACAGCATCAGCACGCCATCCTCATTGGCCAGCTCCACCACCAGCCGGATCGCCTGGCCATCGCCGCGCCCGCGCGGCAGATCGGCGGCCTTGATGGTGTAGACACGGCCATTGGTGCCAAGCAGCGCGATCTTGTCCGTGGACTGGCAAGGCAGCAGCGAATGCAGCTTGTCGCCTTCCTTGAATTTCAGCTCCGCCCCATCGGCCAGATGCCCCTTCTGCGCGCGGATCCAGCCTTTCTCGGAGAAAATCACGGTAATCGGCTCGCGCTCCACCAGCGCCTCGGCGACAATCTCCAGCACCGGCGCCGCGGCGGAAATCTTCGTCCGCCGCGCTCCCAGCAAACCGGCGCCGAATTTCGCGCGCACCTCGGCAATTTCCTCGCTGATCTTCACCCAGCGCTTGCCCTCATCCTTCAGCAGCGCCTGCAAGCCTTTCTGTTCCGCCGTGAGCTTCTTATGCTCATTGCGGATCTCCATCTCTTCCAGCTTGCGCAAGGCGCGCAGGCGCATGTTCAAAATCGCCTCGGCCTGCACATCGCTCAGCTCGAACACCTCGATGAGCTTTTCCTTCGGCTTGTCCTCGTAGCGAATGATCCGGATCACCTCATCAAGGTTCAAGAACACCTTGATATAGCCATCAAGAATTTCAAGCCGCCGGGCGATCGCCTCCAGCCGATGGTTGGAGCGGCGCACCAGCACCTCATGCCGGTGGTCCAGCCAGGCGCGCAGCAGCGCCTTCAGCCCCATCACCTTCGGGGTGCGCCCGCCATCCAGCACATTCATGTTCAGCGAGAAGCGGGATTCAAGCTGCGTGGCGCGGAACAGCGAGGCCATCAGCATCTCCGCATCCACCGTGCGGGTCTTCGGCTCCAGAACCAGCCGGATATGTTCCGCGCTCTCATCGCGGATATCGCCCAGCAGCGGCAGCTTCTTTTCCGTCAGCAGAATCGCGATCTGCTCGACAAGGCGCGATTTCTGCACCTGATAGGGGATTTCGGTGACCACGATCACCCAGGTGCCGTGCTTGCCCT
Source organism: uncultured Pseudomonadota bacterium (assembly GCA_963736885.1). Classification (GTDB taxonomy): domain Bacteria; phylum Pseudomonadota; class Alphaproteobacteria; order Acetobacterales; family Acetobacteraceae; genus Acidocella. The sequence goes on along the minus strand of CAVTQN010000012.1, from coordinate 156,991 downwards.
CCTCCTTCTGCCACACCGCACGGGTGCGCAGGGAACCCCGCCCGGTCTCATAGGCATTCAGGATGGTCGCCTCATCCTCCACCAGCTCACCGCCGGTAGGGAAATCCGGGCCCTTCATATGCGCCAGCAGCTCCGCCGTGCTCGCCTCGGGCTTTTCGATCAACTGGAGCGCGGCGGCGCACACCTCGCCGGCATTATGCGGCGGAATCGAGGTCGCCATGCCCACCGCGATGCCGGCCGCGCCATTGGCCAGCAGATTCGGAAAGGCGCCCGGCAGCACCACCGGCTCCTGCTCCTCGCCATCATAGGTCGGGCGGAAATCCACCGCGTTCTCATCGATGCCGCGGAGCAGAAACTCGGCGATCTCGGTCAGGCGCGATTCGGTGTAGCGCATCGCCGCGGCATTATCGCCATCGACATTGCCGAAATTCCCCTGGCCCTCGATCAGCGGGTAGCGCGAGGAAAACTCCTGCGCCAGGCGCACCAGCGCCTCGTAGATGGAGCTGTCGCCATGCGGGTGGAACTTACCCATCACGTCACCCACCACGCGGGCGCATTTCTTGAACCCCGAACGCGGGTCCAGCTTCAACTGGTGCATGGCGTAGATCAGCCGGCGATGCACCGGCTTCAGCCCATCGCGCACATCCGGCAGCGAGCGGGACATGATGGTCGAGAGCGCATAGGCGAGGTAACGCTCCGAGAGCGCATTCCCCAGCGCCAGATCCTCAACCTGCCCGAAATCATCCGGCATCGCCGCTATCCTTATTCTCAAGTCTCAGGGAAAGTTGCTCATAAAGAGCCTGCCGCGCCGGCGGAAGGGGGCGGTGGCGGGCGCCGAACACGTCGCGGGCCAGAAAATGCCCGGTCAGCCGCAGCGCCGCCACGCAATCCTTGAGCTCCGCACCGCCCTCGCCCAGCAGAAATTCCGGCAATGGCAACAGCCTGTCCACCCAGTCCCCGGCCTCGGAAAGCGTCACCGCCCGCCCCGTGCGGGGGGAAACATAGGCCAAACGGTCATTTCCTCCGGCGGAGGAAGAAAAATCCAGCCCAAACCCCAGCTCGCGCAGCAGCACCAGCTCCCAGCGGCACAGTTCCGGTAAGGCGAAATCCTTAATGTCTATCCCCGCCAGCAACCGCAGCAGCCCGCTGAAGCTCTCCTTCATCGGCTCGCGCTCCGGCAGCGCCTGGGCCGCAAGCTGACAGGCGGCCCGCAGAATGGCGAGGCTGTCGGGCGCCTCCATCGCCAGCGCCGCCGCCGGGCGCACCAGCTCCGCGCTATAGGCGCCCAGCTGCTCAGGCAGCCGCGCCGTCCAGCGCGCGGACAAGATATTGCCGGTGTCCCAGATGGCCGCCTGCCGGCGCGAGGCCCCGCCCTTGGCCAGCCCGCGCCAAAGCCCCTCGGGCGTCAGCAGCGCGACGATAACATCGCCCTCGCCATGCAGGGCGCGCTCCACGACAATGCCCGGCCCCTCAATCTCCACGCCGCCTGCCTCCCCGCCAGGCGCAACGCCTCACCGCAGCGCCGCCTTGGCGCTCTCCGCCAGAAACCGCGCCGCCACGGGCAAAATCGCGTCGTTATAGTCATAGCCGGGGTTGTGCAGCCCGGCGCTGTCGCCATTGCCAATCCAGGCATAGGCACCGGGGATATCCGCCAGGAAGCGGCCGAAATCCTCCGCGCCCATGGTGGGCTCCAGGTCGCGCCGCACGGCAAGCCCTGCGGCCTTCGCCGCCTGAACGGCCAGTTCCATCGCCTCCGGTGAATTCACGGTCGGCGCCAGATCCCCGCCGATCCAGATCTGCGCCTCCAGCCCGAACCCGGCGGCGATGCCCTTGGCGGTCTCGGTCAGGCGGCGCTTGAGCAACTCCATCGCCGCCGTGGAAAAGGCCCTTATGGTCCCGCCCATGGACGCGCTGCTTGGCACCTGGTTACGCGCCTCTCCCGCCCGCAAGGTGCAGGTGGAGATCACCCCGGCCTCCAGCGGCGGCAGATTGCGCGCCACGATGGCATTCACCGCCACGATCAACTGGGCGATGCCCTGCACCGGGTCCACGCAAAGATGCGGCATGCCCGCATGCCCGGCCTTGCCTTTCAGCGTGATCTCGAAATTCGCTGCCCCGGCCATCACCGGCCCCGGATGCACCATCACCGTCCCGGTCTCCAGACCCGGCCAATTATGGTAGCCGAAGATACGCTCCATCGGAAACCGCTCCAGCAACCCATCCGCGACCATGGCATGCGCGCCGTTAAACCCTTCCTCGGCGGGCTGGAACACCAGATGCACCTGGCCGGACCAGTCCGGGTCGTCACGCAGCAGCAAAGCGGCCCCAAGCAGGGAGGTGGTATGCCCATCATGCCCGCAGGCATGCATCACCCCCTGATTTTGGGAGGCATAGGGCTTGCCGGTGGCTTCCGGAATCGGCAGCGCATCCATATCCGCCCGCAACCCCACCCCCCGGTTGGAGCCGCCGCGCTTCAGGCTGGCCACCACCCCATGCCCGCCGATCCCGGCCTCATAGGGAATGCCGAATTCCTGCAGCCGGGCACAGACAAAGGCCGCCGTGGCTTCCTCCTGGCGGGAAAGCTCGGGGTGCGCGTGCAGATAATGCCGCCAGGCGATCAATTGTGCTGCGAATTCATCCTGCATGGCGTCGCTCCCTCCCGGTCCGGCGTCTTGCTTATTTAGGGAGCGCCCGCCGGCTTTGTCGATATGCCCTAATCCGCGACGGCCATCGCCATGTAATTGATCGACAGATCCCGGCTCACCTTAAACCCCCGCGCCAGGGGTGAGTAGCTGAGCCCCGCCGTCTCGGCCAGGCGCAACCCCGTCTCCCGGCAAAGTGTGCCCAGCTCCACGGGGCGCAAAAATTTCTTCCAGTCATGCGTGCCCACCGGCAGCAGCCGCAGCAGATATTCCGCTCCGATCTTCGCCACCGCATAGGATTGCGGCGTGCGGTTGAGGGTGGAGAGGAACAGCAAGCCCCCCGGCGCCAGCAACGCCTTCAAACTGGCAAGGAATTCCGCCGGGTCGGCCACATGCTCAATGATCTCCAGCGCCGTCACCACCGGGAATTTGGCGCCCTCGGCCGCCAGCGCCTCCGCCGTGCCCTGGCGGTAGGTGAGGTTCAGCCCCTGCCCCTCGGCATGCGCCCGCGCGGCTTCGATCACCTCCGCCCCAGCATCCAGCCCGGTGACCGCGAATCCATCCTTCGCCAGCGCCTCGGCCAGCAGCCCGGCCCCGCAGCCGACATCAAGAATCGGCACCCCGGCCCCGAGATGCCGGCGCACCCGCGCCGCCACCCAGGCCGCGCGCGGCGGATTCATCATGTGCAGAGGCCGCATCGGGCCATCCGGGTCCCACCAATGCCCGGCCAGCGCGTCGAACCGCGCGATTTCTTCCCCGATGACTGACCCTTGGCTCATTGCTCAAACCTTGCTCCGCCGCTATGTGACGCCCCTGCCCGTTTTCCACAAGGTTTTCTGTACACAAGGTTTGTTCATGGCACGTATCGTGATGAAATTTGGCGGCACCTCGGTCGCCGACCTCGACCGGATCAAGAATGTGGCAAAACGGGTGAAGGCCGAGGCCGACAAGGGCCATGAGGTTGCCGTGGTTGTCTCCGCCATGGCGGGCGTCACCAACCAGCTGGTCAATTATTGCCAGTCCCTCTCGCCTCTGTTCGACGCGCGTGAATATGACGCCGTGGTCGCCACCGGTGAGCAGGTCACCGCCGGCCTCACCGCCATCGCGCTGCAGGAGTTGGGGCAGGAAGCCCGCTCCTGGCAGGGCTGGCAGGTGGCGGTCGAGACCAATGGCGAGCATGGCAAGGCCCGCATCGAGAGCATCGAGGGCGAGGAGCTGATCGAGCGCATGAAGGCCGGGCAAATCCCGGTCATGGCCGGGTTCCAGGGCGTGGGGCCGGACAACCGCATCACCACGCTGGGGCGCGGCGGGTCAGACACCTCCGCCGTGGCGCTGGCCGCCGCGCTCAAGGCCGACCAGTGCGACATTTATACGGATGTCGACGGTGTTTACACCACCGATCCGCGCATTGTTCCCAACGCGCGGAAATTGAATAAGATCACCTACGAGGAAATGCTTGAACTCGCCTCCGTGGGGGCAAAAGTACTGCAAACCCGCTCCGTGGAGCTGGCGATGAAAGAGCATGTGCGCGTGCAGGTGCTCTCCAGCTTCGCTGACATCCCGGGCACCATGGTTGTTGATGAGGAAGAGGTTTTGGAAAAGGAAATCGTCGCCGGCATCGCCTATTCGCGAGATGAGGCAAAAATCACCGTCCGCCGCGTGCCGGACCGCCCCGGCATCGCCGCCGCCGTGTTCGTGCCGCTGTCCGACGCGAGCATTAACGTCGACATGATCGTGCAGAACGTCTCCGCCGACGGCACCACGGACATGACGTTCACCGTCGGCAAGACCGACATGGCCCGCGCCCTGCAGGTGCTGGACCACGCCAAGACCGAGATCGGCTTCGCCGAGATCACCTCCGACCCGAACGTGGCGAAGATCTCCGTGGTCGGCGTGGGCATGCGCTCCCACGCGGGCGTCGCGGGCACGATGTTCAAGACGCTCGCGGAGCGCGGCATCAATATCCAGGCCATCACCACCTCCGAGATCAAGGTCTCGGTGCTGGTGGCCGCCGAGTACACCGAGCTTGCGGTGCGCGCCTTGCATACGGCCTACGGTCTCGATGCCTGACGCCATGGACCACACAGCCGCCGCTTCCCAGCAGCTCGACGCCCTGCAGAAACGCGGCGCCGATTTCCTCGGCACGCGCCACGCCATTCTTGGCGGGGCGATGAGCTGGGTGTCCGAACGACATCTGGTCTCGGCCATTTCCAATGCCGGCGGGTTCGGCGTCATCGCCTGCGGCGCGATGCCCCCCGCTTTGCTGGAAAAAGAGATCGAGGCAACCAAGGCGCTGACGGACAAGCCCTTCGGCGTGAACCTGATCACGATGCACCCGCAGCTCGATGAGCTGGTCGCGGTCTGCGTGCGTCAGAAGGTCGGCCACGTGGTGTTCGCGGGCGGCATTCCCTCCGCCGCCAGCATCAAAGCGGCCAAGGAGGGCGGCGCCAAAATCATCGCCTTCGCGCCGGCTCTCGTGCTGGCCAAGCGCCTCATCAAGTCCGGCGCCGATGCGCTGGTGATCGAGGGCTCCGAGGCGGGCGGGCATATCGGCCCGGTTTCGCTCACCGTGCTGACGCAGGAAATTCTGCCCACCATCACCGAGGTGCCGGTGTTCGTGGCGGGCGGCATCGGGCGGGGCGAGGCGATCCTCGCCTATCTCGAAATGGGTGCGGCGGGCGTGCAGCTCGGCACCCTCTTCGCGGCGTCCACGGAGAGCATCGCGCACGAGAATTTCAAGAAAGCCTTCATCCGCGCCGCGGCACGCGATGCCGTGCCCAGCGTGCAGCTTGATGAGCGCTTCCCCGTCATCCCCGTGCGCGGGCTGGTGAATGAGGGCACCAAGCGCTTCATGCGCCACCAGGCCGGCGTGGTGGAGAAATTCCAGAGCGGCGAGCTAGACAAGACCGCCGCGCAGCTGGAGATCGAGCATTTCTGGGCCGGCGCGCTGCGCCGCGCGGTCATTGAGGGCGATATCGAGAACGGCTCCGTCATGGCGGGCCAATCGGTCGGCATGGTCACAGCGGTGCAGCCCGTGGCGGAGATCATCGCGGCGTTGCGGGCGCAAGCCATCGCCGCACTGGTGGCGCGTGGCACAAGAGCCTAACAGCCCCGCCCCGCCGGCACGCCGGCGCAAAAAACCGAAATTCGGCGATACGCGGCATCTTTTTGCCGCGCTCCGGGAGCATCTGGCCGCCGGTACCGCCTCCCTGCCTGACTTCGCGCAGCTGGTGGCGGAAGGCCTCATGGCCGACGCCTCAGTCATCTACGTTACCCGCCCGGGTGAGATTCTCGAACTCGCCGCCACCCATGGGCTGAATATCTCTGCTGTCGGCCGCACCAGGCTGCGTGTGGGGGAGGGCATTGTCGGCCTCGCGGCGGCCTCCGGCGATGTGCTGAACCTGCCGGACGCGCAGAACCACCCCCGCTTCGTCTACCGCGCCGAAACCGGCGAGCAGAACATGGCCTCCATGCTCGCCGTGCCGGTGAAGCGCGCCGGGCGCACGCTGGGCGTGATCTCCGTCATGTCCAGGGAGGTGCGCACCTACGCACCGGTTGAGGTGGAATCGCTCGCCACCGTGGCCATGCTGCTGGCCGAAATCCTGGCCCGCGCCGGGGCCACAGATGTCGGCCAGGATGGCTTCTCCGAAACCCTGCCCCGCCGCTATGGCGGCCATGTACTCTCCGCCGGCATCGCCCGCGGCCAGGTGCTGGCCTATGGCGCCACCGCGCCCATCACCAACCTGCTGACCGACGATACCGAGGCCGAGCTGACCCGCCTGGACACGGCGGTGGAGGACGCGAATAAAACGCTCGACGGGCTGATCACCGCCAACATGCCCGGCGGCAATGCCTCGCGCGATGTGCTGGACGCCTACCGCATGGTGGCGCAAAGCTCAGGCTGGCTCACCCAGGTCCGCGCCGCCATCGCCGATGGCCTCACCGCCGAAACCGCCGTGGACAAGGTGGCCCGGCAGCTGCGCGAACGCATGCGCCGCGTGGCCGACCCGTATCTGCGCGAGCGCCTGGCCGATATCGAGGACATGGTCGGCCGGCTGATGGTTGCCCTGGGCGGCATGGCGCCCAAGCCCGAGCGCGCGGATGGCATGATCCTGATCGTGCGCCGCCTCGGCCCCGCCGATTTGCTGGACTGGCACACCCGCGGCATCGCCGGAATTGCCATCGAGGAGGCCAGCGCCTCCGGCCACGCCGCCATCCTGGCCCGCGCCCTTTCCATTCCCGCCCTGCAGATTGAGCGCGGCGCGGTGGAGGCGGCGGTGGAAGGCGAGCTGGCTTTGCTGGATGCCGAGGAAGGCACGCTGGTGCTGCGCCCGGAACCGGAGGTCATCCAAGTTTATGAGCGCGCTTTGGCCGCGCGCAACGAGCGCGCCGCCGCCCTCACCAGCTATCGCGACCGGCCCGCCATCACCAAGGACGGCACCGAGCTGAAGCTGATGCTGAATGTCGGGCTGGCGCTGGAGCTGGACCAGCTGGAGCGCACCGGGGCCGATGGCATCGGGCTCTACCGCACGGAAATCGCGGCGCTGGCAGCAGGCGGCATACCGGATGTGGCAGGCCAGGCCGCCGAATATGGCCGGGTAATGGACCGCGCCAAGGGCCGCCCGGTACAATTCCGCACGCTCGATCTCGGCGCCGACAAGCTGCTGCCCGGCGAAACCGCGCAGGCCGAGGAAAACCCCGCCATGGGCTGGCGCTCCTTGCGCATCGGGCTGGACCGCCCCGCCATTCTGCGCCGCCAGTTGCGCGCCCTGCTGCTGGGTGCCCAGGGGCGGCCGCTGCGGGTAATGTTCCCGATGGTTGCCACGGTGGAGGAGTTCCGCGCCGCGCGCGATCTTCTGGAGGCCGAGGCCGGGCGCATCCGCCCCGCGCCCGAGCGGCTGGAGGCCGGCAGCATGCTGGAAGTTCCCTCCTTGCTCTTCCAGCTCCCCGGCCTGCTGGCGGAGGCGGATTTCATCTCGGTGGGCACCAACGACCTCATGCAGTTCCTCTTCGCGGCCGATCGCGGCACGCCGGAGCTGGCGGACAGGTACGACACGCTCTCCGCCCCGGTGCTGGAGATGCTGGAAAAGCTGGTCACCTATTGCCAGGACGCAGGGGTACCGCTCTCCGTCTGCGGCGAGGCCGCAGGGCGGCCGCTGGACGCGCTGGCCTTCGCAGCACTGGGTGTCACCACGCTTTCAATGTCCGGCAGCGCCATATTGCCGGTGAAAGCCGTGCTGGTGGAGGCCGATCTCAACGCCCTGCGCCCGGTGCTGCGTGAATTGCGCCGCGCGGGAGCGGCGGGCGGCAGCATCCGCGAGCCGCTGGCGGTGTGGGCGCGTGAACATAATCTCCCAATTTGAGGGATGCACGGTTCCGGGCTAAAAGAATGCGACATGCCAGATAATCTAACCGGAACAGAAACTATCGAACCCGATGCGATGTCCCCAGCCGCGCGCGTTGGCGCCGGATTGCGGGACGTGCGCGAGCGCCTGGGCTGGAAATTGCCTGAGGTCGCGGAGGGCTTGCGCATCCGCGCGGAATTCGTCTCCGCCATGGAGCGCGGCGATCTTTCCTCCCTGCCCGGCCCCGCCTATCGCGCCGGATTCGTGCGCTCTTACGCCCAGGCGCTTGGGCTGGATGGCGAGGAGATCTTGCGCCGCTTCCGCGAAGCCGGGCAGATGGGCGAATTGCCGAAAAGCGAGATCCAGTTCCTGGCCCCGGTGCCGGACCGCGGCGTGCCCAAGGGCGCCATTGTGCTGATCGGCATCGTGGTGGTGATGGCCGGGTACGGGCTCTGGTATCATCATACCGAGCAGGAGCGCCGCCTCGCGCAATCCGTGCCGCAAGTGCCAGCGGAGCTGGCCCCCCTGGCCACGCCGCCGAAGGTCACGCCGCCCCCTGCTCCGGCCCCGAGCCAGGCGCAGCCCAGCCCTGCGCCAACCAGCCCAACGCAAACCAGCGCGGCACAGCCAGCCCAAGCCCAGCCCCCGGCGGCCAGCGCCGCCCAGGCCGCCGCGCCGTCCACCGCGCCCGCGCCATCCGCTGCCAACCCGCCGCCGGCCGACAGCCCCAGCGCGGCCAGCCCGCCTGCAGCCGCCACGCCCGCCCCTCCGGCCGCGCCCGGCGCTGGCATGGCGATCACCGCCACCCAGGATGCCTGGATCCAGGTTACCGATGCCAGCGGCAACATCTTGTTCAGCAAGGTGCTGCACCCTGGCGACAGCTGGCCCGTGCCGCAGGAAGAGGGGCTGAAAATGACCACCGGCAATGCCGGTGGCACCATCATCACCACCGATGGCAAGCCGGGACAGCCGCTCGGCACCGTTGGTGTGGTGCTGCACAACTACCAGCTCACCCCGGACGCCAGCGGCAGCGCCACGGCACCTGCCACTCCGCCCCCCTCAATCACTCCGGCCCCCGCCCCCACCACCGGGACCGCCCCGTAAAGGAATCCGCATGAATTACCGCGAATATCAGCAGATCGACCGCCGCAAATCCCGGCAGATCAGCGTCGGCAATGTGAAGGTGGGCGGCGATGCGCCGGTCTCGGTGCAGACCATGACCAACACGCTGACCACCGATGTGGACGGCCACCGTCGCGCAGATCCTGCGCGCCGAGAAGGCGGGCGTGGACATCGTGCGCGTGAGCTGCCCGGATGAGGAAAGCACAGCCGCCCTCAAGCACATCGTCAAACAGGTGAATGTGCCCATCGTCGCGGATATTCACTTCCACTATAAGCGCGGCATCGAGGCCGCAGCGGCCGGCGCCGCCTGCCTGCGCATCAACCCGGGCAATATCGGCAGCCCGGAGCGCGTGAAGGAGGTCATCAAGGCCGCGCGCGACCATAATTGCTCCATGCGCATCGGCGTGAACGCGGGCTCGCTGGAGAAGCATCTGCTGGAGAAATACGGCGAGCCCAACCCGGACGCGCTGGTGGAATCCGCCCTGGAACACGCGAAGATCCTCCAGGACCACGATTTCCACGAATTCAAGATTTCCGTGAAGGCGTCTGACGTGTTCATGGCCGTCGCGGCCTATCAGCAGCTCGCCGAGCTATGCGACCACCCGCTGCATATCGGCATCACCGAGGCGGGCGGCAAGCGCGCCGGCACGGTGAAATCCTCCATCGGGCTGGGCTCCCTGCTCTGGGCCGGCATTGGCGATACGATGCGCGTCTCCCTCTCCGCCGAGCCGGAAGAGGAAGTGCATGTCGGCTGGGATATCCTGAAGTCTCTCGGCATCCGCCATCGCGGCGTGCGCATCATCTCCTGCCCCTCCTGCGCGCGCCAGGGCTTCAACGTCATCAAGACCGTGGAGACGCTGGAAGAGCGCCTCGCCCATATCGAAACGCCGGTCACCCTCTCCATCATCGGCTGCGTGGTGAACGGCCCCGGCGAAGCGCTGATGACCGATCTCGGCCTGACGGGCGGCGGCGGCGGCCGGCACATGATCTACGCCGCCGGCAAGACCGACCACACCATCTCCGAGGAGCAGATGATCGACCATCTGGTCGAGCTGGTCGAGACCAAGGCCGCGCAGGTCGAGGCGGAGAAGGCGGCGGCGAAAATCGCCGCTGAATAGCTTCGCCTTTTTGAAATTCTTGATTCCTCCGGGGCGGGCATCCGCTCCGGAGTTTTGTTTTGATGGTAGGACGGATATGGCAACTCAACTGCAACCTGTGCGCGGCACGCGTGACCTGATCGGCGAGGACGCGGCGCGGCATTTTCATGTGGTCGAGACCGCACGGCGCGTGACCGGGCTGTATGGGTTCGCCGAGTGGCAGACGCCGATCTTCGAGGATACACGCGTGTTTTCCCGCACCTTGGGCGAAACCTCGGACGTCGTGACCAAGGAAATGTACAGCTTCGAGGATCGCGGCGGGGATTCCATCACGCTGCGCCCGGAGGGCACGGCGGGTGTGTGCCGCGCGCTCATCACCGGCGGCCTGACGCAGACCCTGCCGCAAAAGGTCTTCTATGCCGGGCCGATGTTCCGTTACGAGCGCCCGCAGAAAGGCCGCTACCGGCAATTCCACCAGATCGGCGTCGAGCTGCTCGGCCCCGCCTCCCCGCTTGCCGATGCCGAGGTGATCTCCGCTGGCTGGCGCATCCTGAACGAGCTGGGCATCGCGCAAGATGTCGTGCTGAACATCAACACGCTGGGCGACGCGCAGAGCCGTGCGAATTACCGCGACGCGCTGGTGGCATATTTCTCCGCCCATGCGGACAAGCTTTCCGAAGACAGCAAGCTGCGGCTTGAGAAAAACCCGCTGCGCATCCTGGACTCCAAGGATGAGGGCGACAAGGCGCTGGTTGAAAACGCCCCGCTGATCTACGCGCACCTCACCGAAGAGGCCGCCGCCTTCTACGCCGGTTTGAAATCCACGCTCACCGCCTTCGGCGTGCCGTTCGAGGAAAACCCGCGCATCGTCCGTGGCCTCGACTACTACAACCACACTGCCTTCGAATTCGTCACCACCGCCCTGGGCGCGCAGGGCACGGTGATGGCGGGCGGGCGCTATGACGGGCTGGTGGAACAGATGGGCGGCCCCAACGTGCCGGGCATCGGCTGGGGGGCAGGCATCGAGCGCCTCTCCATGCTGATCTCTGCTCCGCCTGCCGCCGCGCAGCCCGTGGCCGTCATTCCCATGGGCGGCGACTCCGAAGGCCGCGCCTTGGAAATTCTCAACCTGCTGCGGGAGCAAAACATCGCGGCCGAGATCGGCTATTCCGGCAACGCCAAGAAGCGGCTGGAGCGCGCCAATAAATCCGGCGCCGCCTTCGCGGTGCTGGTGGGCGGCGAGATCAAGCTGAAAAACCTCGCCGACGGCACCCAGGAAGACGTGACCGCCGAAACATTGCTGGAGCGCCTCTCCGCATGAGTTCATCTCTGGAAAGCAAGCTGGACCGGATCATGGCCCGGGCCGAGGAGCTGCGCTTCATGCTCTCAGGCTCCCTCTCGGGCGATGAATTCGTGAAAGCCTCGAAAGAGCTTTCGGAACTCACCCCGGTGGAGGAGAAAATCTCCGCCCTGCGCGGCGCCGAGAAGCAGGCCAAGGAGGCCGAAACCCTGCTCGCCGACCCGGACATGAAGGAGCTGGCCGAGGCGGAGCTGTATGAGCTGAAAAAGCAGCTCCCGGAACTGGAAATGGCCGTGCGCCTGGCGCTTCTGCCCAAGGACGAGGCGGATGACCGCTCCGGCATCCTGGAAATCCGCCCCGCCGCGGGTGGAGACGAAGCCGGCCTCTTCGCCGCCGAGCTCTTCAGCGCCTACCAGAAATACGCCGCCCTGCAGGGCTGGCGCTTCGAGGTGATGGATTACGAGGAAAACGAACTCGGCGGCGTCAAGAGCGCGATGGCCGAGATCACCGGCAAATCCGTCTTCGCCAAGCTGAAATTCGAGTCCGGCGTGCACCGCGTGCAGCGCGTGCCGGCCACCGAGACGCAGGGGCGCATCCATACCTCCACCATCACCGTCGCGGTGCTGCCGGAGGCCGAGGAGGTGGATGTGGACATCAACGAGAGCGATCTGCGCATCGATGTCTACCGCGCCTCGGGCGCGGGCGGGCAGCATGTGAACAAGACCGAATCGGCCGTGCGCATCACCCATATCCCCACCGGCATCGTGGTGGCGATGCAGGAGGAGCGCAGCCAGCACAAGAACCGCGCCAAAGCCATGAAGATCCTGCGCTCGCGCATGTACGACCAGCAGCGCGCCAGCGTTAACGCCACCCGCGCGGCCGACCGCAAGGGCCAGGTCGGCACCGGGGACCGCTCGGAGCGCATCCGCACCTATAATTTCCCGCAAGGCCGCGTCACGGACCACCGCATCAACCTCACCCTGCACAAGATCGACCGGGTGATGCTGGGCGAGTTCGACGACATCATCGACGCGCTGATCGCCGAGGACCAGGCGGCCCGGCTGGCCGAGCAGGCGTGATCCCCACCGCCCAGGCGCTGGCCGAGATGACCGATCGGCTGAAGCTGGCCGGAATCGAGGCGCCGCGCCGCGAAGCCCGGCTGCTGCTGGCCTTCGCCCTGGGCACCAACGCCGCCGGGCTGCTGGCGCGTGATGAGGTGGACCCGCAATGCTACGCCGCCCCCCTGGCGCGCCGCGCCGCGCGTGAGCCGCTGGCCTATATCACCGGCCATAAGGAGTTCTGGGGGCTGGATTTCCTCACCTCCCCCGCCACGCTCATCCCCCGGCCGGACACGGAAACGCTGGTGGAAGCCGTGCTGGACTCGGGCCTTGCCCCGCGTACGATCCTGGACCTCGGCACCGGCACAGGCTGCCTGCTGCTCGCCTGCCTGCATGAATTCCCCGCCGCCTTTGGCGTGGGGGTGGATTTAAACCCGGAGGCGGCGCGCCTTGCCCGCAAAAATGCCCAGCATCTCGGCCTTGCAGACCGCACCACCTTTCTGGCGGGCAGCTGGGCCAGCGCCCTGAACCAAAAATTCGATCTGGTCCTGTCGAACCCGCCTTACATCGAAAGCGCTGATATTCCTGACCTTATGCCGGAGGTGGCGGCGCATGAACCCGCCTCGGCGCTGGATGGCGGGGCGGATGGCCTGGCCGCCTATGAGGCGATTATAGCCGATCTGCCGCGTATTTTAGCCCCCGGCGGGCTGGCGGTGCTTGAACTTGGCGCCGAACAGGCTAAATCAGTAGGCGAGTTGGCGCAGAAGGCGGGGTTCACGTTTACCCTGCGCCCTGATCTTTCAGGCATAGACCGCGCCATAACGCTCAAATTCTGCAAATAAGCGATTGGCAGAATAAAGTTTTGCCGCTAAGCACAAACGGCGCGTGCCGTCTTGCTCACGAGTCTCCGGCAATACCGGAGCCAAAAAGGGCGATGAATTTATATGCCGCACAGCGCTAGCCAGCAGACGAGGATAGACACGAGCCTATGAATATGAAGCGCATGCGTGGACGCAACCACCGTTCGGGCGGTGGCGGCGGTGGCGGGTTTCGCAACCAGCAGAATGGGATTCCGCTCAACCGCAATCACGTATTCGACAGTTCCGGACCGGAAATGCGGGTGCGTGGCACGGCCCAGCAGCTTTACGAGAAATATTCGCAGATGGCGCGCGACGCCGCCTCTTCGGGCGACCGTGTGCTGGGCGAAGCCTATTACCAGCACGCCGAACATTATTTCCGGATCGTGAGCGCCATCAACGCCGCCCAGGGCCTGCCGCCACCGGGCCAGGGCACCCAAACCGGCGAGCAGCGCTACAGCAACCAGCCTCAGGGCGAGTTCCAGCGCCGCGAGCCAGGCGCTGAAGGCGAGGCCCAGGAAGGCCGCGAACCCCGGCAGGACACAAGGCAGGAACACCGCGAGGGCCGGGAGTTCCGCGACAATCGCGAGAACCGCCAGGAGCGCCGCTTCGAGCCGCGCCAACGCCAGGAATTCCAGCCCCGTGACCGCCAGGAGCGCCAGGACCGTCAGGACCGTCAGGACCGCCCCTACCGTCCCACCGCCCCCATCGCCGATACACCAATTGATATCAGCTCCGCGCTGGAAGCAGAACTGCGCGCCGCCAGCAAGGAAGAACCCGCCGGCCTCGGCGAACAGCCGGAGGTGGTGAAGACCCAGGCCCCCGCCCTGGCCACCCCCGAGCCGCGCGCCATCCCCATCATCCCGGATGCGCCCCCGGTTGCCGCGCCCGAGCTCACCTTGACCGAGCCCGCCCCCGCGCCCAAGCGCCGCGGCCGCCCGCCCCGCGCCAAGACGGTCGAGGCCGCCAAGGCCGAGTAACCAGTGCCTCCGTTTGCTGCATAAACAAAAAGCCCGGCCAAAAGCCGGGCTTTTTCATGGTCTTCGTAAGTCTGTCGCCTTATTTCGGCGACAGCACCATCACCATCTGCCGGTTTTCCATCTTCGGCATCTGCTCGACCTTGGTATCGGCCTCCATATCGGCGCGAATACGCTCCAGCACCTTCACCCCCAGCTCCTGGTGGGCCATCTCGCGGCCGCGGAAACGCAGCGTGACCTTCACCTTGTCGCCTTCGCCAATGAAGCTCTTCATGGCGCGCATCTTCACCTGATAGTCATTCTCGTCGATATTGGGGCGAACCTTCACCTCCTTGATCTCGACGACCTTCTGCTTCTTGCGCGCCTCGTTACGCTTCTTCTGCTGTTCGTATTTGAACTTGCCGTAATCGAGGATCTTCGCCACCGGCGGCTCGGCGTTGGGGCTGATCTCGACCAGGTCGAGCCCCACGGAATAGGCGCGCGCGATTGCGTCCCGGGTGCTGAGCACACCGATCATTTCACCATCTTGGTCGATCAGACGAACCTGCGGGATTCTGATTTCTTCGTTGACCCGGGGGCCCTCACGCGAGGGAGGAGCGGGTGGCGCTGGCGGTCTGGCTATTTGAAAGTCTCCTGTTTCGGTTTGCTGGCTTCCGGCTTAAGCCGAATTTGTGACGGAATGCAATGTACCACACGGCATAGCCGGCCCCACGCTCAGATAGGTGGCCATACAACCCTGCTTTTCAACGTCGATTATGTTAAAATAGGAAATCCCGCCGCGCGTTCCACCCCTCCACCAGGGCCCGCATTTGGGGCGATTTATCCATCAGCCGCCCATGCTGCAGGGCGAGCTGTTCAGTGAAATGCAGAAAGCTGGAAAGCGCCTTCATCCTCGGGTCCGAGGGCTGGTAATAGGCAAGCGGCCCGCCCAGATAGACGAGCGGCGCCTCTGTCGCGGTGGATTTATCAAAGTCCCGCGCCAAGAAATCCTCGTTCAGCAGGAATTCCCAGGGCCTGTCGCGCAAGGTCTCGAAAGGAAAAACATAGTGCCCTGAGTAAAACTGCCCCGGCGCGCCGGAGGCCAGCGCCTTCAGCCGCCCCGCCGCCCATTTTTGCATGGCCTGCCAGCCAGTGCGGCGCGGATAATGCGCCAGGCTCACACCCGGCAAAGCCGGCGCCGGCACCTCCTGCCCCTGCACGAACACCGCGTGATTGCCCGCCCCCACGAGAAGATTGGGAATCCGCGCCTGGGCCATCACCTTGTTCACCCCAGTTGGAGCGCTCTGGTGCCAGCGCAGGCGCCAGGGCACCACCGGCTCGTCCATGGTCTCCCCGCCCACCTGGCCGTAATTCACCAAAGGCACGCTGAGGGCACGCCCCTGCCCGGGCAGCAGCGTCAACAAGGGCACCGAGTCCGGCGTGGCGATGAACTCGTCCGCATCCAGAAACACCACCCAGTCCGCGCCCATCACCTGCGAGACCACCTGATAACCCCAGCTATTGATGGCGATCTCATCGAAGCTGACCGCGTAATTGCGAAACAGCTTGAGCGGGAACCCCTCGTCACGCAGCGCCTTCAAAATCTCGATGGTACGGTCCGTGCTGCCATTATCCAGGAACAGCATCTCATCGATATGCGCCGCGTGGTGGCGCACGAACGCCTCGATGATATCGTCCTCGTTCAGCACCCGGGTAAAGGAAACGATTTTCGTCACGGCAACGCTCCGCCTGCGACGCCGATTTATGCGCGGCACGATGTGGCCCGTCCAGCGCTTGGCAAACAGCGCGGCAAGCGGGAAGACAGCACCATGGCCCTCACCATCCGCCCCGCCACCCCTGAAGATGCAGACGCCATCTGGCAGATTCTCGCCCCGATGATCGCCGCCGGCGACACCTACGCCCTGCCGCGGGACTGGACCCGCGACCAGGCGCTTGCCTATTGGCTGGCGCCTGAGAAACAGAGCTTCGTCGCGGCGCACGATGGCCGCATCGCCGGGACTTATTATCTGCGCGCCAACCAGGCGGGTGGCGGCGCGCATGTCGCCAATTGCGGTTATGTCACCGCCGGCTGGGCCGCCGGGCGCGGCGTGGCGCGGGCCATGTGCGCCCATTCACTGGATGAAGCGCGGGCGGCGGGCTTTCGTGCCATGCAGTTCAATCTCGTGGTCAGCACCAATCTGCGCGCTGTCAGGCTCTGGCAGCATATGGGCTTTTCCATCACCGGCCGGCTACAGGGTGCCTTCCTGCACCCTGAGCAAGGCTATGTTGATGCGCTCGTTATGTACCAGCTTCTTTAAGCCTGAGTGCGCTTTTCCTTGTTTGGAATGTTATGACAGAACATACGCACCACCATACTTGCAAATAATTCTTAATTGCATATAAAGGGACCATCGCCAACCCACCGCCATCTCACGGCGGAAAGCCCCGCAAGGGCCGAGCAGAGAGGAGTGACCATGGGAGCCTGCAATTCCTGGCGCGGCGTGAGCCTGTGTGCCCTGCTGACCGCGCTGGCCGCCCCGGCCATGGCGCAGCAGGCCGACAATACCGGCCTGCTGGGCGATTGGGGCGGGCTGCGCCCTGCCCTCACCGCGCATGGCGTGACAATCGGCATCAATGATTCCGAAAACCTGCTGGGCAATGTCTCCGGCGGCGTGAAGACCGGTGCCACCCTGCAGGGTGTCACCACCATGACCATGGATGTGGACGCCGGCAAGGCGTTCGGCCTGCAGGGCGGCAGCTTTCATGTCTCTGCCCTGCAACTGCATGGCAGGCCGCTCAGCCCCTATTATCTGGACAATCTCCAGACCGCCAACGGCAATGAGGGCGACAACGCCACCCGCCTCTGGGAATTATGGTTCGACCAAGCCACGCCGGACGGCAAGTTCGACATCAAGCTCGGCCAGCAGAGCATCGATAACGAGTTCATCGTCAGCACCTATTCAGGCCTGTTCGTGAACACCATGGCGGGCTGGCCGATCATCCCCTCCGTCGATCTCTATGGCGGCGGCCCGGCCTATCCGCTCAGCTCGCTCGGCGTTCGTGGCCAGCTCAAGCCCAATGACAATGTCACCATCCTGGCCGGCGTGTTCGATGACGACCCGGGTGCGGGCAGCTTCGATGACGACCAGCAGGCGCTGGACCCGCGCGGAGGGCGCTTCAGCTTGAAAAATGGCGCGCTCTGGATCGCCGAGCTGCAATACAGCACCAAGCTTCTGGGCCTGCCCGGCACCTACAAGCTTGGCGGCTGGTACGATTCCGCCAATTTCCCGGACCAACTCTACGGCTATAATCATCGCGGCAATTACAGCCTGTACGCGGTGGTGGATCAGACAATCTGGCAATCGCCCAAGAACAGCAAACGCACGCTGAACCTCTTCGGCCGGATCATGGGCGCGCCGAGCGACCAGAATCTCGTCGATTTCGGCTTCAATGGCGGCGTCACCCTCACCGCCCCGCTGCCCGGGCGAGATAACGACCAGGCAGGCCTGGATTTCGGCGTCGCCCACGTCTCCTCCCGCGCCGCGGATGCGGCCGAGGCAGCGGGCACGCGCCGTCCCGGCACCGAAACCCTGATCGAGGCCACTTACCAGGCGCAGGCAACATCCTGGTTCGTTCTGCAACCGGACCTGCAATATGTCATCAACCCGGCGGGTGGCATCGACGATCCGGATGACACCAGCAAGAAGCTGGGCAATGAGCTGGTGATCGGCCTGCGCGGCATCGTGACGTTCTGAGCCGCGCCAGACACCTTAGTCAAAAGGGGAAGCTGAAACGGCTTCCCTTTTTCATTCAGCCCGGCAGCAGCGAGAGATGCTCGTGCACCGCCACCCATGTCCCGTCCTGGTGGGTAAAAACAATGGTCTCGCGCTCATGATAAGCGCTCTCGCCCGCATGGGTTTGCACCCGGGTGAAGGTCTGGTGCGTGAACACAGCGCTATCGCCGAACACATCCACATTCTGGTGCGTGCTGGTGCATTCCAGCACCTTGAAGCCATCCTCGCGCACCCAACGGTCATATTCCGCCTCATAGGAAGCACGGCTCTCCAACACGTCGGGCAGGGTATGAAAAATGAACCGCGCCCCGGGCGTGAAAAAGCTGAAATAACCATCCCGGTCATTCGCCTCGAAAGCGGCGATCAACGCTGCCGCCACGGCGCAAACCTCGTCCTGCATCTCTGTCATTCCTTGTATTGGCCCTCCCCATGCGGGGACCGGCGCAGGTTTTGCACAACCTGGCCCCCGCGCCTATGCTCGCCCCATGGCCAAGGATCAAAGCTACGAAAAACAACTCCGCCACCTGCAGATCGAGCTGGTCAAGCTGCAACGCCACGTCATCTCCGAAGGGCGCAGGCTGCTGATCATCCTGGAAGGGCGGGACGGCGCCGGCAAGGACGGCACGATCAAGCGGATCACCGAGCATCTCTCCCCGCGCGATATCCGCATCGTCGCCCTGCCCAAGCCCTCGGATGTCGAGACCACGCAATGGTATTTCCAGCGCTATGTCGGGCATTTGCCAGGGGCCGGGGAGATCGTGCTGTTCAACCGCTCCTGGTACAACCGCGCCGGGGTGGAGAAGGTCATGGGCTTCTGCACCGAGACCCAGTACCTTGAATTCATGCACACCGTGCCGGTGTTCGAGGCCATGCTGGCCGATTCCGGCATCACCCTGGTGAAATATTACCTCGATATCGACCGCAAGGAGCAAAAGAAGCGGCTGGAGGCGCGGCGGGAGGATCCGCTGAAGCAATGGAAGATCAGCCCCATCGACGAAAAGGCGCTGAAGCATTTCGACGACTACACCCAGGCCCGCAACGCCATGCTTGTGCGGTACGGACAGCGCCGCCTCCCCCTGGATCGTGGTGCGTGCCGATGACAAAAAAGCCGCGCGCCTCGCCATCATCGCCGATCTGATCTCCCGCCTCGACTACAAAGATGCCTCGCCGCATGACGTGGACGGCAAAGTGCTCTGCCGGTTCGACGAAACCTGCCTGACCAACGGCATGCTGGCGAGTTGACTTTTGGCGCCCTCCGCCCCTCATCTGCCCGCATGAACGAAACACAGGACATATTGGGCGCCATCACTTTCAACGCGGACGGCCTCGTCGCCGCCATCGCCCAGCAGCACGACACGGGCGAGGTGCTGATGATGGCCTGGATGAACGCCGAATCGGTCGAGGAAACGCTGCGCACCGGCCAGGTCTGTTATTTCTCCCGCTCGCGCCAAAAACTCTGGCGCAAGGGCGAAACCTCCGGCCAGGCCCAGAAGCTGGTGGAGATGCGCATCGATTGCGACGGCGACACGCTGCTGCTGCTCGTGGACCAGCACGGCGTCGCCTGCCATACCGGGCGGCGCAACTGTTTCTACACCGCCGTGCGCGGCGGCGAACTGGTCGAGATCGCCACGCCCCAAATCAATCCCGACGCACTCTACCATCATACTTGATCCGGAGGCGGTATTTCGGCGAAATGGTTCCAGAACAAAAAAATTCTAGGGACCTATTCCATGCCAGCCAGAATGCCGCGACTGCCCGCCATGCGCCCGCTGCTAGCCGCCGCCGCCCTGGTTCTCGGCCTGGGGGGGCTTGCCGCCAGCCGCATGGCCACGGCGGGGGATACCGCCAACTACCCCGCCGCCTCGCTTTCCGCCCCCACTGACCAGGCGGCGCTGATCGCGCGCGGCAAATATCTGGCCACCGCGGCCGATTGCGCCCCCTGCCATACCGGCCCCGGCCATGCGCCCTATGCCGGCGGGCTGGTGCTCGCCACCCCCTTCGGCGGGCTCGCCTCCCCCAACATCACGCCGGACAAGGCAACCGGCATCGGCAACTGGACGGACAAGCAATTCTACGAAGCCCTGCATGACGGCATAGCGCCTGGCCATGAATTCCTGGTGTTTCCGAAATATCTCTACCCGGCGATGCCCTTCACCTCCTACACCAAGCTCTCTTATGCGGATGTCATGGCCATCAAGGCCTATATCTTCTCGCTGGCGCCGGTGCAGGCCCCGCGCGTGGCCAATTCACTCAGCTTCCCCTTCAACCAGCGCCCCGTGCTGCTGGGCTGGCGGATGCTCTTCTTCAAATCCGGGCCGATGAAAATGGACCCGTCCTGGGATGAGCATATGAAGAACGGCGCCTACCTCACCGAGGCGTTGGGCCATTGCGGCGAATGCCACACCCCGCGCAACCTGATGCAGGCGACCATCGCCAGCAAGGCCTATGCGGGCGCGCCCATTGATAATCTCTTCGCCCCCAACATCTCGTCGGACAAAACCTACGGCGTCGGCGACTGGGCGAAGGCGGATCTCGTCGCCTATCTGCATGATGACGGCAACATGGTGAAAGGCTCGCCCTACGGCGCCATGGGCGACATGACGGACCATTCCACCAGCCTGCTACCGGTCTCGGATGTCGAGGACATCGCCGATTACCTGCAAACCGCCACCAAGCCGCAATCCACCCCGCCCGGCCCGGCCATCGCGGATGCCAGCGCCTCCATCGCGCGCGGCCAGAAGCTCTACGCCGCCAATTGCGCGGGCTGCCATGGCGCCACCGGCGGCGGCATGAAGCCGCATTTCGTCCCCAACCTGGCGGGCAATGGTTCCGTAACGGCTGAGCAGCCTTACAACGTCATCGGCGCCGTGCTGGCCGGGCTAGGAAGCTGGGTGGAGCACGGTCCTCAGATGCCGGCCTTCGGCGCAAAATTCTCCGACCAGGAGATCGCCGACATCACCAACTATGTCCGCACCGCCTGGGGCAATGAAGGCAGTGCGGACGCCACCCCGGCCCAGGTGATGGCGCTGCGCGGCCTGGGCGATCTGCCGCCCATCGCCGGGCAGGCGGCGGATGAGCTGGGCTGCCCCCGAATCTCCCCTTCGGGCGGGCCAACCACCGTGGCCGACCCCGGCAATGGTCTGCTGGACATCTATCAGGGCGCCAATACGGCCACGCTGCCCAACCGCACGCGTGAGCTGATCACCGCAATGCGAGCGAATAACAGCGCCATCAGCGATGCCGACCTCACCAACACGCTGGTCGCAGCCTATTGCCCGGTGCTGGCGCAAACACCCGGCCTGAGCCTCTCGGACAAGCAGAGCGCGCTGAAGGATTTCATCGCCGCCGCGCAACCTTTGATCAGCGCCCACTGACCGGGGCTTGGCAGGCGGACACGGGGCGGACATTCTGCCCCGCAGATGAATACCAAAGCCACCTCCGGCCTGACCATCGAGACCGTCACCGGCCCTGAGGCCGCATCCGCCCTACCCGCCCTGGCGCGGCTGCGGATCGAAATTTTCCGCGCCTTTCCTTATCTTTATGAGGGCGATGAGGCCTATGAGCGCGACTATCTGCGCAGCTATGTGAACGTGCCGGGTGCGGCCATCGTGCTGGCAAAGGATGGCAGCCGAATCGTCGGTGCCGCCACCTGCCTGCCGCTCGCCGCCGAGACCGGGAATGTCCAGAAGCCTTTCATCGAGGCGGGCATGGATCTCTCCCGCCTCTTCTATTTCGGCGAAAGCGTGCTGGACCCCGCCTATCGCGGCCGGGGCATTGGCGTTGCCTTCTTCAAGGCCCGCGAAGCCCAGGCGGCTGGCTATCAAACCACCTGCTTCTGCGCCGTGCAGCGCCCGGCGGATCACCCCCTGCGCCCGAAGACTTACGTGCCGCTGGATGAATTCTGGCGGCACCGGGGCTATCAGCGCCGGGATGATCTCTTCTGCTTCATGTCCTGGCGTGACATTGGCGAGGCGGCACAGACGCAAAAGAAACTCATTTTCTGGACGAAACACCTATGAAACTCGCCCTCGCCCCCTTCGGCGTCTCGCCCCCCGCCAGTTTCAAGGCGTTTCTGCTCCGCATCGAGCGCCTGGCCGCCGAGGCCGCGCTGGCCGGCGCCGATATTCTGGTTTTGCCGGAATATGCCGCCATGGTCTGCGCGGGCGCGCAGATCAAAACGCCGGATATCGAGGCCGAGCTGCTGCATGCCGTTAGCAAGGCCGATGAAATCCTGGCTGAGCTTGCGGAGATGGCCAAACGCCACAAGCTCTTCATCCTCGGCGGCTCGCTGCCGATGCGCGATGCGGATGGCAAGATCCGCAACCGCGCCCCCTTCATCGCCCCCTCCGGCCAGCTTGAGTTCCAGGACAAGCAATCCATGACCCGCTTCGAGGCTGAAGAATGGGGCGTGTCCGGCGGCGCGGCGCCGAAAGTGTTCGAAACGAAGTTCGGGCGCATCGGCGTTTCCATCTGCTATGATTCGGAATTTCCCCTCCATGTCCGCCCGCAGGTCGCGGCGGGCGCAAAACTCATCCTGGTGCCCTGCTGCACCGCCTCCCCCGCCGGGTTCAACCGCGTGCGGCTTTCCGCCCGCGCCCGCGCCGTGGAAAACCAATGCTACACCGCAATCGTGCCGCTGGTGGGCAAGGCCGCCTGGTCCGGCTCCATCGACGTGAATATCGGCCACGCGGCCCTCTTCACCCCCTGCGATGCGGGCTTCCCCGATGACGGCGTGGCCGCCGCTGGGGCACTGAACGAGCCGAAATTCGTCTTCGCCGAGGTGGATTTCGCCGCCATCGACAAGGTGCGCCAGGACGGCGCGGTGCTGAACCATCGCGACTGGGCGGCAATCGCCCCCGCTCCTGTCGTTCCCCTGGCATGACCAAGATCTTCATTATCGCCGGCGAGGCCAGCGGCGATGTGCTCGGCTTGCGTCTGATGCAGGCGCTGCTTGCCTTGCAGCCGGACATCGAATTCTCCGGCATTGGCGGCGCGCGCATGGAAGAAGCCGGGCTCAGCTCGCTGTTTCCGATGCAGGAGCTGGCGCTGATGGGGCTGGCCGAGATCCTGCCGAAAGTGCTGCATCTCAAGAAGCGCCTCGCCCAAACGGTGGAGGCCATCCGCGTGCAAAAGCCGGATATTCTGCTCACCATCGACAGCCCAGGCTTCTGCTTGCGGGTGCTGAAAGCCATCGGCCCCGGCGGGCCAAAGCGCGTGCATTATGTCGCCCCGCAGGTCTGGGCCTGGCGGCAGGAACGTGTGAAGCATTTCCCCGGATTATGGGAGGAGCTGCTCTGCCTGCTGCCCTTCGAGCCGGAATTTTTCGCGCCGCACGGGCTGCATCCGGTCTTCACCGGCCATCCGGTGCTGGAATCCGGCGCCGACAAGGGCGATGCCGCGCGCTTTCGCGCCGCCCATAACCTCCCGCCGGATGCCGTGCCCCTGGTGCTGATGCCCGGCTCGCGCGTGACCGAAACCAAGCGTCTGCTGCCGGTGTTCAAGGACACATTGGCGCGCCTCCAACCACAAATCCCAGCCCTGGTACCGGTGGTAGCGGCGGCCTCGGGTATTGCCGACGCCGTTGCCGCCCATACGGCGGACTGGCCGGTGAAACCCATCATCGTGCGCGATGTTTCGGAACGCTATGACGCCTTCGCGGCGGCCAAAGCGGCGTTGACCAAATCCGGCACCTCGACGCTCGAACTCGCTATGGCGGGCGTGCCGATGGCGGTGACATACCGGGTCAACCCGATCTCAGCCGCCATCGGGCGGCGGCTGATCAAGGTGCCCTATGTGGCGATGATCAATCTGCTCGCGGGGCGGGCCCTGGTGCCGGAATTGCTGCAGGAGGATTGCCGGGCGGGCCGCCTGGCCGAAACGATCCTCGGCCTGCTGCGCGACCCGGCGAAAGCAGACGCCCAGCGCGCCGGCTTCACCGCCGCCCTTGCCAGCCTGCGCGCGCCGGAAGGTGCGCCCTCCGAAGCCGCCGCCAAGGCCATCCTCAGCCTGCTGGACCCGGCATTCGCAAAATAATCCTGAAGCCGTAAACCGCGCCTTAACCATTCCGCCGCATTCAAATGAACGGCCACGGAACCACGGCTTCAAGCTTTAGCCAAAGACAGCTCCTCCAGTGCCTCCAACATCTCCAGCATCAGGGGCAAGTCACCGCCTGACCCCGGGCCCGGAAAGGCCGAAAAGCAAAACAGGCTGAACCTTCCGGTTCAGCCTGTTCATTCGCAATCCTGCCTGAGGCTGCTTACTTGGCGCCAGCCAGCGCCGCTTCCATTGCCGCGACGGCGGAGAGGTTAATAAGGCCGCGCGCCGTTGTGCTGGGCACAGCGATATGCAGCGGCATCTCCAGCCCCATCAACAGCGGTCCCACCGTCACCCCGTCGCCGGTCGCCTTGACCAGGTTGAAGCCGATATTGGCGGAATCGATGTTGGGGAAGATCAGCAAGTTGGCGGTGCCAGACAGGGTGGAATCGGGCAGCGCGTGATGGCGGATCTGCTCGGCCAGGGCGGCATCGGCGTGCATTTCGCCGTCCACCTCCAACTCCGGCTCGGCGGCGCGGATGAGCCCCAGGGCATGGCGCATCTTCTTTGCCGAAGGCGAGTTGGAGGCGCCGAAATTGGAGTGGGAGAGCAGCGCCACTTTCGGCGTCAGGCCGAAATGGCGCACCGTCTGCGCCGCCATCAGCGTCATCTCGGAGATCTCCTCAGCACTCGGGTCCACGTTCACATGCGTGTCGCAGAAGAAGAGCGGGCCGGCCTGCAAAATCAGGGCGTTGAGCGCGAAGACGCGACCAGAGCCGGTTTTGCGCGGCACGATCGGCAGCGCGTACTGGAAATGGCGCCACCAATCGCCGGTGCCGCCGCAGATGGCGGCATCCGCCTCGCCCTGCTGCAGCAGCATGGCGGCGGTGACGGTGGGGCGCTTGCGCACCTGGCGGGCGGCGGCGTCCGGGGGGGTGCCGCGACGGCCAACCTGCTTGGTGTAGGCCGCGAGCAGGCGCGAGAACAATTCCGGCTCGCGGTCCATATCCAGGATCTGCACATCCTTGCCGGGCTGGATACGCAGGCCCAGCGCCTGGATCTTCGCCGCGACGGCGTCGTAATTGCCGAGCAGGATGGGGCGCGCCATGCCGTCATCCACCACGCTCTGCACGGCGCGCAGCGTGCGCTCATCCTCACCCTCGGCATAGACGATGCGCGGCCGCGCCTTGCGCGCCACCTCGATAACCGGGCGCAACAACTGGCCGGAGCGGAACACGAAGCGCTCCAGCTCATGCATATAGGCCTCGAAATCGGCGATCGGCTTGCGGGCCACCCCCTCATCCATCGCCGCCTGGGCCACGGCCGGGGCGACATGCAGGATCAGCCGCGGATCGAAGGGCTTGGGAATGATGTAATCCTGCCCGAACACCGGCGCCTGCCCGCCATAGGCGGCGGCGACCACGTCAGAGGCCTCGACATGGGCGAGATTGGCGATGGCGCGCACGGCCGCCAGCTTCATCCCTTCGGTGATCGCGGTGGCGCGCACATCCAGCGCGCCACGGAAAATGAAGGGGAAGCAGAGCACATTATTCACCTGGTTCGGGAAATCCGAACGGCCGGTGGCCATGATCGCATCCGGGCGCACACGCCGGACGATCTCAGGCATGATTTCCGGCTCCGGATTGGCCAGCGCCAGAATCAGCGGATTCGGCCCCAACAGGGATAGCCACTCCTCCTTCAGCACGCGCGGCGCGGAAAGGCCGAGGAAGATATCCGCCCCCGGCAGCACGTCCGGCAGGGCGCGGGCGTCGGTCTTGCGGGCCACGTCGACCAGAGTCGGGTCGAGATTGGGGCGGCCCTCATAAACCACGCCGTCCCGGTCGGTCATGGTGATGTTCTCGGGGCTGGCCCCCAGGGCCTTGAGGATGCGCACGCAGGAGAGCGCCGCCGCGCCGGCGCCGGAGGTGACAATCTTCACCTCCTCGATCTTCTTGTTCTGCACGACCAGCGCGTTCAGCACTGCGGCGCCGACGATGATGGCGGTGCCGTGCTGGTCGTCATGGAACACCGGGATCTTCATCTTCTCGCGCAGG
This sequence comes from uncultured Pseudomonadota bacterium, assembly GCA_963736885.1. Taxonomy (GTDB): domain Bacteria; phylum Pseudomonadota; class Alphaproteobacteria; order Acetobacterales; family Acetobacteraceae; genus Acidocella. The sequence goes on along the minus strand of CAVTQN010000012.1, from coordinate 130,733 downwards.
ATCTGCTCGATCTTGAAACATTCCGGCGCCTTGATGTCCTCAAGGTTGATGCCGCCGAAGCTGGGCTCCAGCCGGGCCACGGTCTCGATGAACTTGTCGGGGTCCTGCTCGTCGATCTCGATATCAAAGGAATCGATGCCGGCGAATTTCTTGAACAGGACGGATTTGCCCTCCATCACCGGCTTGCCGGCGAGTGCGCCGATATTGCCCAGCCCCAGCACCGCCGTGCCATTGGTGATGACCGCGACCAGATTGGCGCGGGAGGTCAGGTCGAAGGAGGCATCCGGGTCCGCCACGATCGCATCGCAGGCCGCGGCCACACCGGGTGAATAGGCCAGCGACAGGTCGCGCGAGGTTTCCATGCGCTTGGTCGCGACGATGGCAAGCTTTCCGGGCCGGGGTGAGCGATGGTATTCCAGCGCGTCCTTGCGTAAACCCTCATCCATGGCTCTCTCCGTCCTCTCTAGTACTACGTCCCATTGGGTTCATGGCTCAATGGCGGCGGAGAGGCAACATGCCCCGCCATGAGTTTTATGAAAGCCAGTTTTACGAAGAGAAGAGATTGGTGCGGTCGAGAAGACTCGAACTTCCACGAGGTTTCCCCCACAAGCACCTCAAGCTTGCGCGTCTACCATTCCGCCACGACCGCATCGAGGCCGGGAGCCTATAGACTATGATCCCGGAGCCTGCAACAGGGGAAAAGATGATGAAAAACCAAGTGGCCTGGGAGGTTTCCCCGGGCCTGACCGATTATGCAAACGCTCTGGAGCGCATGCAGGCGCAGGTGGCCGCCATCCGCGAGGGCAATGCGCAGGAGCTGGTCTGGCTCGTCCAGCACCCGCCTCTTTATACAGAGGGCACATCCGCCAAGCTTGAAGATCTGCAGGATGCGACTCGCTTTCCCACTTTCAAGGCTGGGCGCGGCGGGCAATGGACCTATCATGGCCCCGGCCAGCGCGTGGCCTATGTGATGCTGGACCTGTCGCGCGCCCATGGCGGCGTCCCTGCCCGGGATGTGCGCTGCTATGTGGCCGGGCTGGAGCGCTGGGTGATCGAGACGCTGAAGGAGTTCGGCATCAAGGGCGAGATCCGCGCGGGGCGTGTGGGCATCTGGGTCGCCCAGCCGGACGGGTCGGAGCAAAAAATCGGCGCCATCGGCGTGCGGGTCTCGCACTGGATCACCTGGCACGGCCTGGCGCTGAACGTGGCGCCGGATCTCTCCCACTTTACCGGCATTGTGCCCTGCGGCATCAGCGAGCACGGCGTGACCAGCCTCCAGGCGCTCGGCGTGACGGCTGACATGGCGCAAGTCGATGCGGCGCTGGAGCGCAATTGGAGTAAGATTTTCGGATGAAGATTTTCGTCTATGGCACGCTGGCGGACAAGGACGCCTTCGGCCGCTGCGCCGGAAGGCCGGTGAAGCACGCCCCCCAGCCTGCCCGGCTGCACGGCTTTACCCGCGTGCTGCTGCGCGGTGCGCGCTATCCCACATTGCGACGCTCCCCAGGCCAAACCGTGCCGGGCGTGGTGATCCGTGTGAATGCGGACATGCTGGTGCGGCTCTGCAATTACGAATCCGTCCGCTACCGGCTGATCCACGTGCGGCTGCAGAGTGAGACCGGGCCGCACCGCGCCCGGGTGTTCATCGGCGACGCCCCCACCCGCGTGGCCTGGGCCCCTGATGAGCGGCTGATGACCCTGCGCTGCCGCAGTTTTTGAAAGCCGCTCCCCGCCGTCTCAGCGCCAGCCCAGCGCCGGGGCCACATGCTTCAAAATCGTCTCGATCACATGGGCATTATACGCAACGCCCAGCTGGTTCGGCACGGTAAGCAGCAGCGTGTCGGCCTCGGCAACCGCCTCATCCGCGCGCAGCTGCTCGACCAACGCCTCCGGCTCGGCGGCATAGGAGCGGCCAAAAATCGCGCGGGTGTTTTCGTCGATGAAGCCGATGCTGTCCTGCTCCTTGCCACTCCCGCCGAAAAACATCCGGTCCTCATCGCTCACCAGGGCAAAAATGCTGCGGCTGACGGAAACACGCGGCGTGCGCGCGTGCCCGGCCTCCTTCCAGGCCTCCCGGTAGGCGCGGATCTGCTTGGCCTGCTGGATATGGAAAGGCTCGCCGGTCTCATCATCCTTCAACGTCGAGCTTTGCAAATTCATGCCCAGCTTCGCCGCCCATACCGCCGTGGCGTTGGAACCCGCCCCCCACCAGATGCGCTCGCGCAGCCCCTCCGAATGCGGCTCCACCCGCAGCAGCCCCGGCGGGTTGGGAAACATCGGGCGCGGATTCGGCTGGGCGAAGCCTTCGCCGCGCAATACGTCCAGAAACACCTCGGTATGGCGCCGGCCCATATCCGCATCGCTCTCCCCCTCGCCCGGGCGGTAGCCGAAATAGCGCCAGCCATCGATCACCTGCTCCGGCGAGCCCCGGCTGAGCCCAAGCTGCAACCGCCCCTGGGAGATCAGATCCGCCGCGCCAGCATCCTCGGCCATGTAAAGCGGGTTCTCATAGCGCATATCGATCACCGCCGTGCCGATCTCAATGCGCTTCGTCCGCGCCCCCACCGCCGCCAGCAGCGGAAAGGGCGAGGCCAATTGCCGGGCAAAATGATGCACCCGGAAATAGGCGCCATCCGCGCCCAGCTCTTCCGCCGCCACGGCGAGATCGATGGATTGCAGCAGCGCGTCCGCCGCCGAGCGCGTCCCTGATTGCGGCGAGGGTGCCCAATGCCCGAAGGAGAGAAAGCCGATTTTTTTCATACGCCTGATCATCTTTTCAACATGAAATCTCCGCCCCAATCTTGGTGGCGATATCAGCACTTGCCAACCGCGCGCGAACACATGGCGTGCCGCCCAGCAGCGCTGGCACAGCGGCCTGTGCGCCCTATATGAACGGAATGAAACTTTCCGTCCTCGATCAATCCCCCATCCGCACCAACGCCTCACCTGACGCCTCAATCCGCGAATTGATCGCCCTGGCGCAGGCCTGCGAGGGGTTTGGCTATCATCGCTACTGGCTCTCCGAGCATCACAGCTCGGGCTCTGTCGCAGGCTCCGCGCCTGAGGTTCTGGCTGCCGCCATCGCCGCCACCACCAGCCGCATCCGGGTAGGCGCGGCGGGGATCATGCTGCCGCATTATTCGGCCCTGAAAGTGGCGGAGCAGTTCCGGGTGCTGGAGGCCATCGCCCCGGGGCGGATCGATCTCGGCCTTGGCCGCGCCCCCGGTTCCGATGGCCGCACCGCCCTGGCGCTCAACCCCAACGCCCATAATGCGGCGGACATGTTCCCCGCCCAGGTGCGCGACGTGGCGGCCTGGGTCTCCGGCCGCCCCCTGCCACCGGACCATCCCTTCCGTACCATCATCGCCGAACCGCTTGGCCCGCAGGCGCCGGAGATCTGGATTCTCGGCAGCTCGCTCTATGGCGCGCAACTCGCGGCCTGGTTCGGCCTGCCTTATGCCTTCGCCTATTTCTTCTCCGACGGCGCCGGCGCGGCGGAGGCGATGCATGTCTATCAGACACAATTCAAACAGCCCGAGCCCGCCGAAGCCACACCGCGCTCCGCCGTCACCGTCTTCGCCTTCGCCGCGGATACCGAGGAGGAAGCCGCCTATTGGGCCAAATCCCGCGGCGCCTTCTGGGGCATGCGCAACCGCGGGCACTATATCCCGCTGCCTTCGCCTGACGAAGCGGATCAATTCGATTTCTCCGAGCAAGAAAAAGAAAAAATCAAAATATCGCAGCAGCGCTCTTTCATCGGCACCGCGCCGCAGGTGGCAGAAAGACTGAACACATTGGCTCATGAATTACAGCTTGACGAAATCGCCATCACCACGGCGGTTTACGACCCTGCCGCGAGAACAAGATCTTACGAGATTTTGGCAAAAGAATTCGGCATGATCTAAAAAAATCATGTCATAAAATCCACAATCAAAATCCATCAAATTTTGAAAATAGCTGATTTTTCATTGAAGACTTCAAACAATAACACCACATTCCGTGTATGAGGCAAACCCCATTGCGGGAGCGCCTCATAAACACAAGGACATCAGGTTATGGTTTCAAAGTTTCGGTTGGCATTCGGCATGGTGGCAATGCTCGGCCTGACAGCCGGCTTGGCCGCCTGCCACACTACGGCCGGCGTCGGGCAAGACCTGTCGCAGGGCGGACATGCGCTGACCAACAGCGCCAATAATAACGCGCCGAGCTCACCCCCCCCTTGATTCGGGAAGGTGCGCTGCCGCAGCAAACTTAATCAGAAAGGAGATCAGCCATGAATAAGGATCGTATAGAAGGCTCCCTCAAGCAGGCCAAAGGCACGGTAAAAGTCGCGGCCGGCAAGCTCACTGGCGATGCCAAGCTGCAAGCCGAAGGCAAGGCCGATAAATTTGAAGGCAAGGTGCAGAACGCCGTTGGCGGCGCAAAAGACGCCGTCAAGAAACACTAAGCCTGCTTCTCAGGAAGCGTTTCGGGCGGCGGGGCCAACTCCGCCGCCTTTTTTTATGCGTCCAGACCCGCGCGCCTGGGCGCACGCCCCCGCTTTTGCCCCTCATCCAGCGGCAGGCCGACGATCAGCCCCCTCTCCCCGCACAGCGATGGCTGTCGCCTCGCGGTTTATGATCCGACGGTAAGAATGCAATCCCATGAGCTTTTGGCACGTGAATCCGGGCTTTGAATTTTGCGCCGCGCCGGGCCAGATAGGCGCACAAATTCGACCCCGCTTGGAGCCGTTTACATGCACCGCCTCGCCTGCCTGACCTTGCCCCTGACCGTTTTGCTGCCCCTTGCCGCCTGTAATGCGAATGGAAACAGGGCGCATAATGATTTCAACGCCGCCGGGACCAATCTCGGCAACGGCAAGATCGCCAGCGGCGCCACCGATATCGGGCGCGGCTTCAGCGATGGCGCCAACGCCACCGGCGATGCCATCACCAGCACGGCGCATAAAATCGGCGAGGCGTTCCAGCAATAGCCGGGGCCTATCGCAGCGCCTCCAGAGCCCGCTGCAGAATCTCCGCCGCCGCCATCTTGTCCACGATCTCGGCGCGCCGGGCCCGCGAGAGCCCGGCTGCAATCAGCCGCTCATGCGTCTCCGATGTGGAAAAGCTCTCATCTACCATCGCCACCGGCAGGCCGGTCGCATCGCTCATGCCATGCGCCCAGTCGCGCGCCGCCTGGGCACGCGGCCCCAGCTTCTGCCCGTCATCCAAGGGCAGGCCGATGATCAGCCCCCCCACCCCTTCCCGCACCGCGATCGCCGCCACCTCGGCGGCATTCTGCTTCATCTTGGCGCGGATCAGCGTCGCATAGGGGCTGGCCACCTGGCAATTCACGTCAGACAGCGCCACCCCAATGCGCTTGGAGCCGGGGTCCAGCCCCAGCAGCCGGGCACCGGGGGGCAAAATGCTTAAAAATTCGGGCAGGTTGTAGAGCGCCATGCCCGCCTGTATGGTCCGGCCGGATTTTTTAGCCAAGGGATTTTGGTATGTCGCTGGACTCCGCAACGGTACGCCGGATTGCGAAACTGGCCCGCATAAGGGTGAATGACGAAGAGGTTGCCACGCTTCAGAACGAGCTGAACGCCATTCTGGGCTATGTGGAGCAGCTCTCCGAAGTGAACGTGGACGGCGTGGAACCGCTCTCCGGCGGCGCGCAAATGGCGCTGCGCCAGCGTGAGGACAAGCTCACCGACGGGGACAAAGCGGAGAAAATCCTGGCCAACGCGCCGGACCGCATCGGAAACTTCTTTGCCGTGCCGAAAGTGGTGGAATGAGCATTTTTGATCTTACGATTGCTGACGCGGCAAAGGCGCTGCGGAGCAAAAAAATTTCGGCCGTCGAGCTGACCACGGCCTATAACGAGGCCGTGGCGGCGCTGAATCCGCGCCTGAACGCCTATATCACCACCACACCGGAGCTTGCCCTTGAGCAAGCCAAGGCGGCGGATGCCCGGCTGGCGGATGGCACCGCCACCCCGCTCACCGGCATTCCCATCGCCATGAAGGATCTGTTCTGCACCGAGGGCGTGCGCACCACGGCCGCCAGCAAGATCCTGGAGCCCTTCGTGCCGCCTTATGAGAGCACGGTGTCCGCCAAGCTGAAGCAAGCGGGCGCGGTGATGCTGGGCAAAGCCAATCTGGACGAGTTCGCCATGGGCTCTGCCAACATCACCTCCGGCTTCGGCCCCGTGGAGAATCCCGTGGAAGCGCGCGGGTTCGGAGCAAAAACTGGTCCCCGGCGGCTCCTCCGGCGGTTCCGCCGCTGCCGTCGCCGCGCGCATCGCCCTGGCCGCCACGGGCACGGACACGGGCGGCTCCATCCGCCAGCCCGCTTCCTTCACCGGCCTCGCCGGCATCAAGCCCACCTATGGGCGCTGCTCGCGCTGGGGCGTGGTGGCCTTCGCCTCCTCGCTCGACCAGCCCGGCCCGATGGCGCGCAATGTGGAAGACAGCGCCCTGCTGCTGAACGCCATGGCCGGGTTCGATGAGAAGGATTCCACCTCCGCCGAGCGCGCGGTGCCGGATTTCACCACCGCGCTCACCCGTGGCGTGAAGGGCCTGAAAATCGGCATCCCCGCCGAATACCGGCTGGAGGGCACCAACCCCGAGATCCTGGCGCTGTGGGACAAGGGCATCGAGTGGCTGAAGGCGCAAGGCGCGGAGATTATCGACATCTCGCTGCCCCACACCAAATACGGCCTGCCGGTCTATTACATCGTCGCCCCCGCCGAGGCCTCCTCCAACCTCGCCCGCTATGACGGCGTGCGCTATGGTGCGCGCGTCGATGGCGAGGATCTGATCGACCTTTATGAGCGCACCCGCGCCGCCGGATTTGGGCCTGAGGTGAAGCGGCGCATCATGATCGGCACCTATGTGCTGAGCCATGGCTATTACGACGCCTATTACCTGAAGGCGCAGAAGGTACGGAACCTGATCCTGAAGGATTTCACCGACGCCTTCGCGCAGGTGGATGCCATCCTCACCCCCACCGCGCCCTCTGCTGCGTTCGGTCTGGGCGAGAAGATGGACGACCCGGTGACGATGTACCTGAACGACGTGTTCACCGTGCCAGCCTCCCTGGCCGGTGTGCCCGCCATGAGCGTGCCCGCCGGGCTTTCGGCGGAAGGTCTGCCGCTCGGCCTGCAAGTCATCGGCAGGCATTTTGACGAGGAAACGGTGTTCGCGGTCTCGGCCGCCATCGAAAGCGCGGCGGGCTTTTCGGCCCTGCCTGAACTGCGAGCAAAATAATGGCTACTTACACACTTGAAGGCCGCACCGGCACCTGGGAAGTCGTGGTCGGGCTCGAAGTCCACGCCCAGGTGATTTCCGAATCAAAACTCTTCTCCGGCGCCTCCGCCACCTATGGCGGCGCGCCCAACGCGCATGTCTCCTTCGTGGATGCGGGTTTTCCCGGCATGCTGCCCGTCATCAACAAGGAATGCGTGGCCCAGGCGGTGCGTACCGGGTTGGGCCTGCGCGCGCAGATCAATTTGTTCTCGCGTTTCGACCGCAAGAATTATTTCTATGCGGATCTGCCGCAGGGCTACCAGATCAGCCAGTTCGCGCATCCCATCGTCGGCACCGGCGATGTCGAGATCGAGCTGCAGGACGGCACGATCAAGCATATCGGCATCACCCGCCTGCATCTGGAGCAGGATGCCGGCAAGTCGATGCATGACCAGCATGCCAGCAAATCGGTCATCGACCTCAACCGCGCCGGCGTGGCGCTGATGGAGATCGTCTCCGAGCCGGATATCCGCAGCCCGGAAGAAGCCGGGGCGTATCTGCGCAAAATCCGCCAGATCGTGCGCTATCTCGGCACCTGCGACGGCAACATGGAGGAAGGCTCCATGCGCGCTGACGTGAACGTGTCGGTCCGCAAGGCGGGCGAGGAATTCCGGACGCGCTGCGAGATCAAGAACGTCAACTCCATCCGCTTCGTCATGCACGCGGTGGAGGCCGAGGCGCTGCGCCAGATCGAGGTCTGGGAGAGCGGCGGCGAGGTGGTGCAGGAAACCCGCCTGTACGATCCCTCCAAGGGTGAGACGCGCTCCATGCGCTCCAAGGAGGACGCGCATGATTACCGCTATTTCCCCGAGCCGGATCTGCTGCCGCTGATCCTGGAACAGGACTGGGTGGACGGGCTGAAAGCCAAGCTGCCCGAACTGCCGGACGAAAAACGCGCCCGCTTCTGCGAGGACTACGCCATCCCCTTCTACGATGCTGGTGTGCTGGTGGCCGAGCAGGCGACAGCGGATTTCTACGAGACCCTCGCCAAGGGGCGCGACGGCAAGCTGGCGGCGAACTGGGTCACCGGCGATTTCTTCGCCGCCATGAACCGCACCGGCAAGAGCATCGAGAACCCGCCCGTCAGCGTCGAGGCACTGGGCCAGTTGCTGGACCTCATCACCGACCAGACCATCAATGGCCGCATCGCCAAAGATGTGTTCGAGGAGATGGTGGAAACCGGCAAGATGCCAGCCGCCATCGTCGAGGAGAAGGGCCTGAAGCAGGTGACCGATACCGGCGCCATCGACGAAGCCGTGACCAAGGTGCTGGCCGATAACCAGGACAAGGTGGCGGAATATAAATCGGGCAAGGATAAGCTGTTCGGCTTCTTCGTCGGCCAGGTGATGAAGGCCATGCAGGGCAAGGGCAACCCGGCCCTGGTGAACGAGGCCGTGAAGAAACAGCTCGGGTAGGGCGCATATCTGCCCCGCGCCTAAGCGGGCCAGACGTTGATACGAATCAAACCCCGCCCTTGTGGCGGGGTTTATTTATGCGCGCCATGATGAAAGATCTGCCGCTCAACAAAGTCTATCAGTTCATCGAACCCGGCCCGGTGGTGCTGCTCACCACCCAGGCGCCGGGGGAGAAGCCGAATATCATGACCATGTCCTGGCATATGATGCTGGATTTCGAGCCGCCGCTCATCGGCTGTGTGGTCGCGGCGGGTAATTACAGCTTCGCGGCCCTGCACGAGACCCACGAATGCGTCATCGCCGTGCCGCCCGCCAGCCTCGCCAAAATCGTCACCGATATCGGCAATTGCACGGGCGGTGATACCGACAAATTCGGCAATTTCGACCTAACCCCCCTGCCCGCCTCGCATGTCGCCGCCCCTTTGATCGGCGAGGCCATCGTCAATCTGGAATGCAGAGTGAAAGACACGAAGATGGTGAAAACCTATAACCTCTTCGTGCTGGAATGCGTGAAGGCCTGGGAAAATCCCAAGCTGAAAAACGCCCCCACCTTGCATCATCACGGCTATGGCGCCTTCACGATGGATGGCGAGCATATCCAGATGAAATCCAGGATGCGTTAGAGCGCGTTGATAAGAGGCTGATTCACGCCCTCGGTTGCCGCGCAAGGGCGCGTCAACCTCAAGCGATCAGGCTCTAAATTTCCGGAAATTCCGGAATCAACCCGCTCGCCTCGGCCATCGCCCGGCTCTCGGCGATGGATTTGCTCACCATCAGCGCCGCCGCCAAAGCCTGCTTGCCGGCCTAGCCATCCACCACCACCTTCGCGCCATCAAGGCAGGCGGCAAAAAACGCCTCGTGCTCGGCGGAGAGTGCGTCATGGTCCTGCCAGCCCGCCTGCTCGATCCCGAATTCCGAAAAGCCCGGCACCTTGGTGCCAATCCCCCGGCCCACCAGGCTGAGTTTGCGCGCCGAGAAATCCACGGTCAGATAGCCGGTCTGCGAAAAAATCCGCATCTTGCGCTCGGTCTTCAGCGAGATGCGGCTGGCGGTGATCGTCGCCACCGCCCCGCTCGCGAAACGGATTCGCGCATTGGCGATGTCATCGAACGTACTCGCCACGGGCGCACCCACGGCATCCACGCTCACCACCTCCGAGTTGGCGAGGGTGAGGATCAGATCCAGATCATGGATCATCAGATCGAGAATGACCGAAACATCCGTACCGCGCGGCTTGAAGGGCGCGATGCGCACCGCCTCGATATAAAGCGGCCTTCCCATGCGGCTGGCCACCGCTCCATGCGCGGCGGAAAACCGCTCCAGATGCCCCACCTGCAAAACAACACCAGCATCCCGCGCCAGGGCGATCAGCTCATCCGCCTGCTCCAGCGTCGCGGCGATGGGTTTTTCCACCAGCACATGCTTGCCCGCCTTCAACGCCCGGGCGGCATGTTCGTAATGATACTCCGCCGGCGCGGCGATGATCACCGCCTCCGCCTGCGCGAGAATCTCGTCCACGGATTTCACCGGGCAGCCTGCTTCCCAGGCCACTTCCTTGGCGCGGGCCGGGTTAGGGTCCGCCAGCCCAACAAGCTGCGCGCGGGCAGCACCTGCCAGTTTCAACGCATGGTAGCGGCCAAAATGCCCCGCCCCGATCAGCCCGACCTGCAAACGCTCGCTCTTGTCTTTCGCCATGTCTTTAGCGCTCTATTCCGCTCCGGGGTTGCGCGCAACGCTCTGCACCGCCATACGGCAAGCGGTTTGGCATTTTTCGGAGCCCGCGTTGCTTTATTTCAGCCGTGCGAAGACTTTCGGTATCCTGCTCCTTTGCGGGTTGGGAATACTGCTCAGCCTGCCCAATCTCTGGGCCAGGCCCGGCTGGCTACCCGGCTTCATGCCCTGGAATCAGGTGCATCTGGGGCTGGATCTGAAAGGCGGCTCCTATCTGCTGCTGCAGATCGACACGAACGCGATCCAGAAACAGGATCTCGATTCGCTGGTCGGCCAGGCGCGGCAGACGCTGGTGAAAGCGGGCCTTGGCTATAAGGACCTGCACGCCGACCTAAACACCCATCAGGTCACACTCACCCCGCTGGACGGCCAGGCCCAACAGGCGCTGGCGGCCCTGCAAGGGCTGATCACCTACCCGCCCGGCTCCGCCACCCCCAGCCTTGCCGTCACCCAGCTTCAGGATGGCAGCATCTCGCTCGCCATCCCCGCCCAGGCGCAGGTGCAGCGCGACACCCAGGCGGTGGACCAGGCCATCACCATCATCCAGCGCCGTATCGACGGCTCGGGCGTGCTGAACCCCATCATCCAGCGCCAGGGCCAGGACCAGATCGTGGTGCAGCTCCCCGGCATCTCGGATCCTGAGCGGGTAAAAACCCTCATCGGCACCACCGCGCACATGACCTTCCAAATGGTCGATGCCACCGCCGCGCCCGGCCAGCCCGCGCCGCTGGGCGATGCATGGCTGCCGATGTCGGACAATCCGCAGCAGCAGCTCGCGGTGCAGACCAACGTGGCCGTGGATGGCGCCGACCTGCAGAACGCCCAGGCCAGCACCGACCCGCAAAGCGGCCAATGGGTGGTGAATTTCACCCTCAACGCCGTCGGCGCGCGCGAATTCGCCGACACCACCACCGCCAATGTCGGCAAACTCTTTGCCATCGTGCTCGACGGCAAAATCATCGAGGCCCCGGTCATCCGCGAGCCGATCACCGGCGGTGCAGGTCAGATCTCCGGCAATTTCACCCCGCAATCGGCCACCGACCTCGCCCTGCTGCTGCGCGCCGGCGCCCTGCCCGCGCCCTTGAACATCGTTGAGGAGCAGAGCGTCGGGCCTGAGCTGGGGGCGGATGCCATCCGTGCCGGCGCCATCTCGCTCGGCGTGGGCTTCCTGCTCGTGCTGTTCTTCATGGCGCTGTTCTATGGGCTGTTCGGCTGGTTCGCGAATATCGCGCTGGTGATGAACCTGGTGTTCATGCTCGCCATCCTCACGGTCATGGGCGCCACGCTCACCTTGCCCGGCATGGCTGGTATCCTGCTCACCCTCGGCATGGCGGTGGATGCGAACATCCTGATCAATGAGCGCGTGCGCGAGGAGGCGAAGAATGGCCGCAAGCCGCTCGCCGCGTTGGAAGCGGGCTATAAGCGCGCCTACGGCACCATCATCGATTCCAACGTGACCACGCTGCTGGCCCACGTCACCTTGTTCATCTTCGGCTCGCCGCCCGTGCGCGGCTTCGCGGTGACGATCTGTGCCGGCATCATCACCACCATGTTCACCGCCACGGTGCTGGTGCGCCTCATCACCTCGCGCTGGTACGCCGCGCGCCGCCCCGCCTCCCTGCCCGTCTAGGACCCGCCCCATGTTCACCAAACCGGCTTTCCGCTTCGTCCCGGACGGAACAAAAATCCGTTTCATGAACGGCCGCTTCGCCGGGCTCATCACCTCGGCGGTGCTGTCCCTGGCCTCGGTCATCCTGTTCTTCCATCCGGGCCTGAATATGGGCCTGGATTTCAAGGGCGGCGTGGTGCTGCAGGTGCAAACCCCGCAAGCGGCCAACTTCCCGGCCCTGCGCGCCGCCCTGGCGGCGGCCGGCCTCAGCGATGCCGCCCTGCAATCGGTCGGCAATAAGGGCGATCAGGTGCTCATCAGCCTGGAAAGCCGCGACAATGCCGCCGCCACCCAAACCGCCATCGGCGAGGTGCAGACCGCGCTGAACAAGGCCGCCCCCGGCGCACAAATCCAGTCCACCCAGGCGGTCGGCGCCTCGGTCAGCGACCAGCTCTTCACCCAAGGCCTGGAAGCGCTGGGCCTCTCCTTCGTGATGATCCTGGTCTATATCTGGTTCCGGTTCGAATGGCAGTTCGCCGTCGGCGCCGTGGCCACGCTGATCCTGGACACCACCAAGACCATCGGCTTCATGGTCATCACCCGCATCCCGTTCGACCTTGTCACCATCGCCGCCATCCTCACCATCATCGGCTACTCCACCAACGACAAAGTGGTGGTCTATGACCGGGTCCGGGAAAATCTGCGCAAGTTCAAGACCATGAACCTGCGGGACCTGATCGACCTCTCGATCAACGAGACGTTGAATCGAACCCTGGGCACCTCCGGCACCGTGTTCCTGGCGGCGCTGCCGCTGGCTCTGTTCGGTGGCGCAGCACTTTCGGGGTTCGCCTGGATCATGCTGTTCGGCATCGTGGTTGGCACGTCCTCGTCCATCTTCATCGCGGCCCCTATCCTGCTCTTCCTGGGTGAGCACAGACTCCGCCGCTCCGCCGCCGCGCCCAAAAAGCTGGTGAATTAGATAGCGAACTGATTTTTCTGTCGCGTTTGCTGACCAAAACTGTTACACGAGACGAGTGAGATTTTTGCACAAACCTCGGTAATTTAGACGATGCACATGAAGGCGCCCAGTTCCGTGCTCGCCACGACACTACGTCTGCGCTATCAGCCGATCATCCGCTTGGTGGATGGCCAGATTTCCCATGTGGAAGTGCTGGCCCGCACCTTGGGACAGGATGGGCATCTGCTCGGCCCACAGAGCATTGTCGAGGCCATGAGCAGCACCGAGCTGGCGATCAGCCTCACCCGTGCGATCGGCGAGCGGGCCTTGCTGGAATATCGGGAGCAGGGCCTTACCGCGCATCAATTGCCGCTGGCCTTCAACCTGCCCCTCAATGTGCTGGTCCATCCCGGCATCCCTGAACGGGTCGAGGCGATACGCAACCGCCACGGCCTGCCGGCGGGGCTTCTGCGCTTCGAGCTGACGGAGACCCAGCCGGTACATGATCTGCGCCTGGCGGCGGACAGCATCGCGGCCCTGCGCGATGCCGGATATCTGCTGGCACTGGATGATGTCATCCCAAGCACCCCTTTCCTGATGGCGCTGATGAACACGCCGATCGGCGCCGTGAAGCTGGACCGCTCCGTGGTCACCGATGACAGCCCGGCCGCGCAGAATTTCATCCGCAAAATCACACGCCTCGCAGCGGAAAACCGGCAGGATGTTGTGGCGGAGGGGATCGAGACAACCGAGCAACTGCACCGGATGCGCGCGCATGGCGTCACCCATGGCCAGGGCTTCCTGTTCTCAAGGCCGCTGGCGGCGGAGCAACTGGCCTCCTGGCTGCCGGCGGGTTAGGCCACCAGCCCAAAACGCCGTTTTGCATCGCCCTGCATGTGCGCCACCCGCCCGCGCCAGCTCTCATTGCGCTCGGCCATGGCCGCCAGCGCCAGATTATCCGGATGCACGGCGGTTTCCGGCTCCATCTCCCTGATCACCCCTTCCGCCTTCAGCTTCAGCAGATGCGCCAGCACGTTACGCTGCGCCGCCGCCTTCAGGAACAGATCCGCCTTGCCGTAGAGCTTCGCGGCCAGCCCCGCCACGCTCCAATCCTGCCGCGCCAGCGCTGCCAGCACCGCATTCTCCCGCCTCTGCCGGTGCGCCAGAAGCTCGGCCGTAAGCTCGCGTGGCTGCGCCAGCCCGGGGCCATGGCCGGGCAGAAACACATCATCGTCACGCCCCAGCAAAAGTGCCAGCGAGCGGTAATAATCCCCCATATCCCCCTCTGGCGGGCTGACGATGGAAGAGGACCAGGACATCACATGATCCCCGCTGAACAGGATGTTTGCGCCATTCCGTCCCTTGAAGGCGAAACAGAGATGGTCCGCGGCATGGCCCGGCGTATGCAGGGCGGTGAAACCGCGCAGCCCCTGCCCATTCGCCAGCCTGACATCCGGTGCGAAACCGGCCCTGGCCGGGGCCTCATACCCCGCCACCGGCGCAAAGCTCGCCGCCTTCAGCGCGGCCACCGCGCCACAATGGTCGGCATGGGTGTGGGTCAGCAGGATTAGGCCAATGGGCCGCGCCCCGGCGGCGGCGAGAATATCGCGCACATGCGCGTCATCCTCCGGCCCAGGGTCAACCACCACCAGCCCCGCCTCGTCCTCAACGAGATAGGTGTTGGTGCCGTGATACGTCATCACGCCCGGATTATCGGCGACAACCCTGGTGATACCCGGCAGCACATCAAGGGCGGTACCACGCGGGGGCACCGGTTCGGTCAAAAATCCCATGCCCGGATCATGCAACGCATTCCGCCCTCTGGGCAAACCCGCCCAGCCGCACGGCGCCTCAGCCGAACGTGTAAGCCAGCCAGAGCGCGCCCAGCACCACCGCCACACAGACCAGCCCCAGCGCCACGGGAAGCACGGCGCTGCTGGCGGGGGCACGGCTCAACCCATGCGGCACATGCCGTCCATGGCGGACAGAATCCTGAGTAAAACCTTTTATATTCATTTTGTTAAACCTCCATCTTGCGATGGTGTCACGACGTTTCCGGGCTTGCCGCCCGCTATGTTCCTGATGTCGCAATTATGCGCCTCAGCCCCCTTTGAATGCAACAAAAACCACGTGGAAAGATGTTGTCTGCCCTCGCGATCATGGCCATCTTGCGGGTACAAATTGGAAGGATAACGCCATGGCAAAACAATCGGCGTGGCTGGTTTGCATCCTGTTCGCCTGGGCAGGCATGGCCCATGCCCTGGCCCCTGCCCCCGTAGGCACCGCGCCGGCACGGCATCCACCGCTGCTCAAGGTGCAGGATGAGTCGCAGAACGGCCTCGCCGGGCCGGATAGAAGCCCAGCCTGCGCTGCCATCGGCGGTGTGGGCTCTGACACCGATTGCCGCCGCAACGGCGTGCAGGTGGACCCCAATTCCGGCGAGGCGCTGAGCGCGGACGATCAATGCACCTCCGTTGGCGGCACCACCGACGGCGAGGCCTGCTTCCGGGACGGCACGCAGATCAACCCCGACACAGGCGATGAACTTCAGCCCGGCGACCCCGGCTATGTGCCGCAGCAAAGCGACGACCAGAACCAGCAAGGTCAGGACCAGGCAACTCCCGATCAAGACCAAAGCAGCCAGGACCAAGCCGCGCCAGACCAGGACCAAG
This sequence comes from uncultured Pseudomonadota bacterium, assembly GCA_963736885.1. Classification (GTDB taxonomy): domain Bacteria; phylum Pseudomonadota; class Alphaproteobacteria; order Acetobacterales; family Acetobacteraceae; genus Acidocella. The sequence goes on along the minus strand of CAVTQN010000012.1, from coordinate 115,063 downwards.
GCAGCCAGGACCAAAGCAACCAGGACGAGACGGCACCTCAGAGCGGGGGCAGTGATTCCGGCGCGCAGGACAGCGCCCCGCCGGCAGAGCCGTCTTCCTCCTCTTCTGACAACCAATAGCCACCTGGGTCGACTTGGCGGCGCGGGCGGGTAATCTATCCTCCATGTCCACGCCGCTAGACCCCGATTCCGCCCTGCGCGTCACACTTCGCCGCCACAAGCTGTTCGCCTCGGCCTTGCTGGTGCTGATGGCCGCCCTGGCGGTCGGCACCTATTGGCTGGCGCCGTCCTCCTGGACCTTGCTGCTGCGCGACGCGGCCAAGGCCGGCTTCATCGGCGGCGTGGCGGACTGGTTCGCCGTCACCGCCTTGTTCCGGCACCCGCTTGGCCTGCCGATTCCCCATACCGCCATCCTGCCCGCGCAGAAGCAGCGCCTGGGCGACGCGCTGGGGCGGTTTGTGGCCAACCATGTGTTCACCGAAGCCGATATCCGCAAACTGCTCGGCAATCTCGATTCCTCCGCCATTCTCCGCCATTTTTTGGCGGATGCGGCGATCACCCGGCCGCTGGCCCAGGCCCTGGCCGGCATGCTGCCCAAGCTGCTCGCCACCATCGAGGATGGCCGCGCCCGGCGGCTTTTGAACAAGCTGCTGCCCAAGCTCATCGGCGGGCGCGCCGCCGGGCTGGTGGTGGCCCGCGCTTTGGCCGGGCTGGTGGAGGGCGGCAAGCATCAGGAAATGTTCTCCTTCATCCTGGCGCAGGTGAAGCTGACATTGGCGGCGCGCGAGGATGCCTTGCGCGAGGCGATCAAGGAGCGTGTGACCGAGCAGGGCGGCAAGCTGGTCGGCTGGGCGGTGGGCGCGACCATCGCCAAGCGCGTGCTCTCCGCCGTGAATCAGGAGCTGGACAAGATCAACCCGGAATCCTCCGAAATCCGGGACGCCTTCGATGAATGGGCGCGCGCCGAAATCGCCAAGCTGGAAACCGACCCGGACCGCGCCGCCGAACTCGGCCAGGCCCTGAAAGGCGTGCTTGCGCATGAGACGGTGCAGGCCTGGCTCTGGGATGTCTGGGCGCGGATGCGCCGGGCGCTGGAGATGGACGCCACCAACCCCCATGGCCGCTCGGTGGCGGTGATCGAGGCGGCGCTTGGCAATCTGGCGGAGGTGCTGGCGCGTGACGAGGCGGCGAAGACCAAGCTGAACAACGCCGTGCAGGGCATGGCGTTGCGCCTGCTGCCCAGCGCCCAGGCGGAGGGGGCGAAATTCATCGGCCATGTCATCGGCGCCTGGGATGCGAAAACCGTCACCGAAAAGCTGGAGCTGCGTGTCGGCAAAGATCTGCAATATATCCGGGTCAACGGCACGCTGGTCGGCTTCCTGCTGGGCGCGGTGCTCAATCTACTGCTCCGCCTCGCGCCGGCTCATCCGTAAGCAACTGTTTTAGAAACTTTTGGGGCGGCTCTTTTCAGAAAGCCGCCCCTGCCCGGCCGAACACCCCGCCGAAGACGCCGGGTGAGATGAACACACATCAAATCATCCCCCTATGCCTTGGATGCGCCAGACGGCTGGTTTATGGTGGGGCTCATGAAATCTCTATTTGCATCCTCGATCCTCGCCCTTCTCCCCGCCGCCGCCCTGGCCGCCGGGCCCAGCGCGCTTGGGCCCAATGGCGGCAAATTCGGCGACTGGACCGCCGCCACCTTTGGCAGCGGCGACGCGAAAATCTGCTATGCCTTCACCACCCCGCAACTCTCCAAACCCGGCTGGAAGTCCCGCGGCAAGGTGATGCTGACGGTGACAAACCGCGCCGGCTCGCACGACGAAGTCACCATCACCGCCGGGTATGACTACCCGAAGGACGCCAAGGTCAGCCTTGCCGTGGGCAGCACGAGCGTCGATTTCTACACCCAGAAAAACATCGCCTTCACCAGCAGCGGCGCCGACGCGGTAACAGCCCTTAAGGTGGGCAACAGCGCCGCCTCCACAGGCCCCGGCCCGCACGGCCACCCGGTCGTGGACCAGTTCTCCCTCTCCGGCTTCTCCGGTGCCTATAAGGCGATCTCTTCAGCATGTCCGTAAATCTCGACCTCACCGCCGCCGAGCGCGAGCGGATTCTGGCCAAGGCGGCGCATTTCTCGCCGCCCCCCCATATCCTGCCCGATGGGCGGCGCGATCTGGTCGGGCTCTCGCGCGAGGAGCTGCTGGAAGAAGTGGACGCCTTCGGCGAAAAACCCTTCCGCGCCAAGCAGCTCTGGCACTGGATCTATCACCAGGGCGTGCGGGAGTTCTCGGCGATGTCCAGCATCGCCAAGCCCCTGCAGGAGAAACTGGCGGAGCGCTTCGTCATCGGCCGGCCGGAGGTCGCGACCGACCAGCTCTCCAAGGACGAAACCCGCAAATTCCTGTTCCGCTTCCGCGACCATGAGGCGGTGGAGACGGTCTATATCCCCGACCGGCAGGAGGATCGCGGCGCGGTCTGCCTCTCCTCCCAGGTGGGCTGCACCCTCTCCTGCCGCTTCTGCCATACCGGCACGCAGCGCCTGGCGCGCAACCTGTCCGCGGCGGAAATCGTCGGCCAGTTCATGGCCGCGCGCGACGCCTATGGCGAATGGCCAAGCCCGAGGGGCGAAACGCCGCGTCTGCTCTCCACCATCGTGCTGATGGGCATGGGCGAGCCGCTCTATAATTATGAGAATGTCGCCAAGGCCATGAAGATCATCATGGATGGCGAGGGCATCGCCCTTTCGCGCCGGCGCATCACGCTTTCCACCTCCGGCGTGGTGCCGATGATGGACCGCGCTGGCGAGGAGCTGGGGGTCAACCTCGCCGTCTCGCTGCACGCGGTGCGCGATGATCTGCGCGACGAGCTGGTGCCGCTGAACCGCAAATACCCCATCAAGGAACTGATCGCCGCCTGCCGCCGCTATCCCAGCGCCTCCAACGCGCGGCGCATCACCTTCGAATATATCATGCTGAAGGGCATCAATGATTCCGAGGCCGATGCGCACGAGCTGGTGCGCCTCATCGCCGGGCTGCCGGCCAAGGTGAATCTCATCCCCTTCAACCCCTGGCCCGGCTCATCCTACGCGCCCTCAACGCCGGAGGCCCTGAAGAAATTCGCCGCCATCGTGACGCAGGCGGGCTACGCCTCGCCCATCCGCACCCCGCGCGGGCAGGATATCCTCGCCGCCTGCGGCCAGCTCAAGAGCGCGGTGGAACAAGCGGCGGAATAGCCGCCTTATTTCCAACAAAAACCGGCCCTTGTGGCCGGTTTTTTCTTATTCCGGCCACAAAGCTGCCCGCAGCTTTTCTTTACTTTGTGCAAAGCCAGACTGCTTGAACCCCGCCCCACGCGGGAGAACATTCAGGCACGAAGCAGACACAGCTTAAGGAGAGCCGAAGCCATGGGTGTATATCTGATCAGCGGCGGCGCGCAGGGCATCGGGGCGGGCATCGCCGCCCGCCTGATGCAGGGCGGCCACCGCGTGGTCGTGGCTGACAAGCTCAAGCCCGCCGAAACCAAGGCCCGCGCGGTCATCTGCGACGTGGCTGACCCCGCCCAGGTCGCCAGCCTCATCACCGGCATCGAACAGGTGGAGGAACGGCTGGACGGCATCGTCTGCAATGCCGGCTTCATGATCCGCAAACCCCTGGAAGAGCTGAGCCCGGAGGAATGGAACAGCGTGCTCGCCAGTAACCTCACCAGCGCCTTTCTGCTGGTGCGGGCGGGGGCCAGGATGCTGCGCGCCGCAAAGGGGGCTGTGGTCACCATCGCCTCAACCCGCGCCCATATGTCAGAGCCAGACACGGAATCCTACGCCGCCTCCAAGGGCGGGCTGCTCGCCCTCACCCATGCGCTCGCCATCAGCCTGGGGCCGGATGTGCGGGTCAACTGCATCTCCCCGGGCTGGATCGACACTGGCCACCACCCGATCAGCGCGCAGGATCATGCCCAGCACCCGGCCGGGCGCGTCGGCAAAACCCAGGATATCGCCGATCTGGCGGCCTTTCTGCTCGGCCCCCAGGCCGGGTTCATCACCGGCACGGAATTCATCGCCGACGGCGGCATGACCAGGAAGATGATCTACGCCGAATAGCCACGACGCCATTTCCGTTGATTTTAGACTGCGTTTAGATATATCTAAACGCAGTCTAAATGCAAAAAGAAGGGTCCACCCCAACCATGAGATTCATGCACCAATCCCACGGCATGCTTCACGAGGCCCGGCCGCGGGACCGCCATTTCATGCGGTTCGAACACGGACATCGCCATCACGGCCCTGGCGGCCGCAGGCGGTTACTGGAGCACGGCGATCTGCGCGTGCTTGTCCTGCACCTGATCGATGCGACACCCCGCCACGGCTACGAGCTGATCAAGGCGATCGAGGATCTGACCGGCGGCGCCTATGCCCCGAGCCCAGGCGTGATCTACCCCACCCTGACCATGCTGGAGGAACTCGGCCACGTCTCGGCCCAGACGGACGGCACCAAGCGCCTGTTCAGCATCACCGAGACGGGCAAGACGGCCCTCGAACAAGCCCGCCCGGCACTGGACGCCATGCAGGGTCGCCTGGCCGAAGCGCCTTCCCGTGATTCCGTCATGCCCGTGAAACGCGCGATGGAAAATCTCAGAACCGCCCTGCGCATGAAGCTCGGGGGCCGCACTTCCAGCCCGGACGCCCTGCGCAAAGCCACCGACATGATCGACGAGCTCGTCCGCAAGATCGAGGAGCTGTGAACATGACCGAACAAAATCCAAAGCCCAAGGAGACTGGAGTGTGAACGCCACGGCAATCATCCCTACCGCGAGCGCAAGGCGCTATCTTGGCCAGTTCGTCAGCCATTTCGCGCATAAGCTGCCGGCGGTACGCGAGCCGGATAACAGCCAGGGCGAGGTCAGCTTCTCAGCCGGCCTCTGCACGCTGGACGCTGATGCGCAGAAGCTCTCCATCATCGTCAACGCCGCCAATGCGGAAGAGCTGACCCAGCTCAAGGACGTGGTGGACCAGCATCTGCTGCGCTTCGCCTTCCGGGAGGAGCTGCAGATCGCCTGGCGGTAAGCGCCTTTAAACCGTGCCTTTCGGCCAGCGCCGGTGCAGCCATAGCCAATCGCCGGGCTGCTCCCTGATCCAGCGCTCCAGGGTCTGGTTCATCTCATTGGTCAGGGCCAGCGCGTCCGCCTGCTTGTCTCCGCTATCGGGCAAGGCAAGCGCGGGGTCGCACACCACCTCAAGCCGCGCCGGGCCAAGGCGCCTGACATGGATGGGAAAAACCGGGCAGCGGAGTTTCAGCGCGAAACTGGCCAGCGCATCCATCGTCATCGCGCTCTTGCCGAAAAAGGGCACGGCCACGCCGGTATCCAGCTTCTGGTCCACCAGCAGCCCCAGCGCCCCCCCCTGGCGCAGATGCGCATAGGCCGCCCTGGCCCCCGCCGCGCCTTTTGGAAACATCTGGACATTGTGCCGGTAATTGCGCCGCCGCAACCGCGCCAGCATATCATCCACCAGCTTGTTGGAGGGGGCGCGGTACATGAAGCCGAAATCCACCCCATACGCATCGGCCATCAGCGGCATCACCTCCCAATTGCCGATATGGCCGGTGAAAAACAGCGCCGGCTTGCCCGGCTCCAGCAGCGGCGCCACATGCTCGTCCCACCCGGCGATGCTGTAGCCCGGCCCAGCCGCGCCCTGCGGCACCTCGCGGATATCTTTCAGCCGCACCAGCTCGGTGATGGTCTGGCCGAGATTTTCCCAGACCTGCCGGATGATCTTCTTGCGTTCCGGCGCGGAGAGTTCCGGCATGGCGAGGCGCAGATTGGCATCCCCCACCTTTTGTGAAACCGGCAGCAGCGGGCCGATGCTGCGCGTCACCGCCCCGCCCAGGCGCGCGGCCATGACGGGCGGCAGGAGCGACAGCAGCCGGATCAACGCACCGGCCAGCAACGCCTCGGCGCGCTGGGCAAAAGGGGGCTCGGGCGCGCTCATGCGTTCAGCAGCATCTCCAGCGCCAGCTCATCCTCCCAGACCAGCTGCGCCTTCACCACCAGGCAGGCGGCGCGCAGATTGGGCGGCAGCTTGACGAAATCCTTGGCGGTGGTCACCAGCCGCGCCCCGGTATTGGCGGCCTCGGCCAGCAAGGCGGAGGCTTCCCGCGCCGCGTACACATGATGGTCCGGATAGGCATGGCTGCTCACCAATTCCGCCCCCAGCGAGATCACGGAGCGGAAGAATTTCTCCGGCCGGCCGATCCCGGCAAAGGCGATCACCGGGCGCCGCCCCAGCGGCTCCACGCAGTCGGGCATCAGCCTGGCGCGCAGCACCGGAAAGGCGGGCGGCAATTGCGCCAGCGCCCCGGCCTCGTCATCGCCGATCAGCACCGCGGCATGGCAGCGCCGCGCGGCACTGCCCACCGGCTCGCGCAACGGCCCGGCGGGCAGCAGCAAGCCATTGCCGAAACCATAGCCGCCATCGATCACCAGCAGCGAGAGATCCTTGCGCAAGGCCGGGTTCTGCAACCCGTCATCCATGACGATGGCGGTTGCCCCCTCCGCCAGGGCCAGCCGCGCTCCCGCCGCGCGGTCGCGGGCTTTGATGGTGGGTGCGGCATCGGCCAGCAGCAGCGCCTCGTCCCCCACCTCCTGGGCGGTATGGTTGCCGCGCTCCACCAGCAACGGCCCGTTCAAAGAGCCGCCATAACCGCGCGTCAGCGCGAAAGGATGGCCCGGCAGCCGGGCCAGCAGGTCCAGCGCCACAACCGTCTTGCCCGCCCCGCCAACCCCGGCATTGCCGACGCAGATGGTCTTGATTCCCACGGACAGCCCAGCGCGGCTCACCCGCCTGGCGGTAGCAAGGCGGGTCACCAGGCCAAATGGCCGAAGCAGCTGGGCGGCAAGACCGCGCTTGGTCCAGAATTCCGGGGCTTTCATGGCACGCCATCCAAGATGAGGCCTGCGAGCCGTTCCGGCAATCGCTCCGCATCCGCAAAAATCGCCGCCGCGCGTACGCCGGCCGCATGCGAAGCCGCCGGATCAGCCAGCCAGCCCCGCGCGGCCCCGGCCAACCCTTCTTCACCCTCCACTTCCAGCAGAGCCTGCACGGAACGCAGCCGGGCGGCGGCCTCCTCGAAATTCTCCAGATGCGGACCGCAGATCACCGGACGGGCCAGCAAGGCGGGCTCCACAATATTATGGCCGCCGAACCCCGCCAGCGAATTACCGACAAAAGCAAAAGGCGCCAGCCGGAAGAACAGCCCCAGCTCTCCCAGCGTATCCGCCACATAAACCTGCCCCGGCACCGGAGCCTGCCCCAGAGACCGGCGCGGCGCCCCACCGCAAATTGCCGCCACTACGGCGCCGCGTTCAGGGTGGCGGGGCACCAGCAGCGTCACCAGCCCTGGGAAATCCGGCAGTAGAGCTTGGTGCGCGGCGAAAACCAGCGCCTCCTCGCCCGGATGGGTGCTGGCCGCCAGCCACACCGGACCCGGAATGGCGGCCTGCAACGAAACCAGCACAGCCTCATCCACCGGCAAGGGCGCGGCAAAGAACTTCAGATTGCCCCATTCCCGCACCTGCATCGCCCCCAGCGCCCGGAAATTCGCGGCATCCCCGGCGGATTGCGCATGGATGGCGGCAAACCCGCCCAATAGCCGCCTGGCCGTGCCAGGGGCACGCTTCCAGTTGCGGGTGGACGCGGCTGACAGCCTGCCATTGACCAGAAAGCGCTGGATCCCCCGCTCATCGCAGGCGCCCAGCAGGTTCGGCCAGATCTCGCTTTCCAGAAACACCGCCGCATCGGGCCGCCAATGCGCCAGAAACCGCGCCACCCAGCCGGGTACATCCAGCGGCACAAATTGGTGCAGCGCCCCTGCCGGCAGGCGTTCCGCCGCCAGCCTGGCCGAGGTCACCGTGCCGGTGGTCAGCAGCACGGCGCCGCTTGCCGCCAGCAGCCGGATCAGCGGCAAGGCGGACATCGTCTCCCCCACGCTCGCCGCATGCACCCAGATGAGCCGCCCCGCCGGGCGCGGCAGAGAGGCGATCCCCTCCCGTTCGGCCAGTCTTTCCGGGATTTCCTTGCCTCTGTCGGCCCGGCGCCGGAGCATGCGGCGCAGCGCCGGGGCCGCCAGCCTTGTGCCCCGCGCATAAAGCCCGAGAATCATGGCACCGCCCGCGCCTGCGCCGCGTTCAAAGCCGCCTCGATCTCCGGCAGCGCCGTCCGCCAATTTTCACGCGGCACGTTGATAGGCTCCCCGCACACCAGCACCAGCCTCCCGAAAGGCAGCGGAATGCGCATGCCATCCCAGCTTTTCCTCACCTGGATGTACCAGCTCGTCGCCACCCCGCATGGAAGTATCCGCGCCCCGGTGAGCCCGGCCAAAGCCGCCACCCCGGCCGCCGCATGCCGCGCCGGGCCGCGCGGGCCGTCGGGCGTGATCGCCACATGGGTGCCCCCGGTGAGAATGCGCACCAGCTCCTGCATGCTCGCCACGCCGCCACTGGAGCTGGAGCCCGACACCAGCCCCATGCCAAAGGCACGCATGATATTGCCGATCAGCTGGCCATCCCTATGGCGGCTGGCCAGCACCACGGCGGGGCGCGTCATCCCCGCCTTGCGGGCCTCACGCCAGAGCGCCGGCATGGTTGGCAGGGTCTCATGCCAGAAGGCGGCGATCATCGGCGCATCGCCGCTCAGCACACGCAGATTCTCCCGCCCCTCGACCCTGAAGCCGAGCTGCAGCCGCAAGGCGGCGCTTATATACCAGGCCAGCAGCCGGGCCAAAAAAACCTGCACAGGCGAAGATTTCAGGAAGTAGCTCACCCCGCGCGGGTAGCATCAACCGGGCCCAGCGCCAACCGGGGCGCGGTTGCCAGCGCACCCCGGTGCGGATAACGAGCGCCGATGTCGATCACTCACCTCGCCTTCTCCCACGGCCTCCTCTGGCCCACCCTGCATGCTCTGTCCGCGCGCGGCTGGCTGCTGGTGGTGTGCGCCCTGGTCCTGGGCGGGCTGGTGAAAGGTGTGGTCAGCATCGGCGTGCCGCTCATCGCCATCCCGCTGCTCACCGGGCTGCTCTCGGTCAAGCAGGCGGTGCTGCTGCTCTCCATGCCGATCATCCTCGGCAACATCCCGCAGGCGCTGGAAGGCGGCAAAACCATGCCCGCGCTCAAGAGCATCGGGTTCCTGGTCATCGGCGCCGTCATTGGCATCGCGCTGGGGGTTAAAATCCTGTTCGCAATTCCCGCCCATCTGGCCGTTTTCATCGCCGGGCTGATCCTGCTCGCCGCCGCCATCGTACTGCTGTTCACGCCAAAATTCCGCCTGCCGAAAAAATCCGCCGCCCTCATCGGGCTTCTCGCCGGGTTTTTCAGCGGCCTCATGGAGGGTATCTCCGCCATTCCCGGCCCGGTTCTGGCCACCTACCTTATCGCCACCGGCGCCACCGGCAAGCGCTTCACCAAGGAGATCGCGCTGGTGCTGGTCATCTCGGTGGCGGTGCTGATCGCGGTGTTCGGCCAGTCCCGGCACGCCAGCGGCGGGGATCTGGTCATCTCGGCCCTGGCGGCCATTCCGGTCATCGCCGGCATCATCGCCGGCCGGCCGCTGCGCGACGCGCTGCCGCCAAAATTTTTCCGCGCCATCGTACTGGTCTTCATCATCGTGGCGGCGGCGCAGATGGTGATGCGCTCAGCCCTGCTGCACCTCTGACCCGCCGCCCCCCGGCCGCTGGCGCCATTCCCGGTCCAGCGCCGCGTTGAACTCCGCCCCGAACAGCACGACATAGGCGGAGATATAAAACCACATCATTAAGCCAATAATGGTCGCCAGCGGGCCATAGGCGGCGCTGTAGGCGGCGAAGCGGCCGACATAGAGCCCAAACGCCCAGCTCGCCAGCAACCAGGCCAGCGTGGCGATGGCCGCCCCCGGCGCATAGAAGATATGCCCCCCGCCCGCCGGGCCGAAGCGGTAGAGCAGGCCAAGCGCCACAATCACGAAGACGATCATCGCCGCAAAGCTGATCAGCCCGACCAGGAACTCCATGCTGGCGGGCAACCCGAGAAAGGCCAGCGCAATAGGCAAGAACACCAGGAAACCGATGGCCAATATTGTGCCAAGCACGGCGATGAAGGTCATGCTGAGCGAGACGAGCTGGAAGCGGATCAGCCCGCGCGTCTCATGCTCGTTATAAGCCAGCGTCAGCGCATTGAGCACGGATTTGGTGCCGGTGGAGGAAGACCAGAGCGAGATCATCAGCGATACGGCGAAAGAGATGCCAAGCCCCTTGGCGGGCTGCGACACCAGGTTCTGAATGCGCTGCGAGATCAGGCTATACACATCCGGCGGCATAAAGCTTTGCAGATAGCGCAACTGCGGCTGCACCGTGTCCGGGTCAAACACCAGCCCGTACAGCGAGATGAGCATGGTGATCGTCGGAAACAGCGCCAGCGTCGCATAGAAGGCGCACCCCGCCGCCACCAGCGACACGCGCTGCGAGGCCGTGGCCTGCGCGGCGGAGATCGCGGCCTTTCTCACCAGCGGCAAATGCGCGCGATTGAATATTTTGCCCACCATAAGGTGAGTTTAAAAGCTTGGGCGGCGCGATCAACCGCGCAACGAAAGCTTCATTCGCCGGTGGGCTGTAGCGGCCGTTTCAGCCGCCAAGCAGAAACGCCTTGATCCGCGCCTGGCTTTCATAATCCATCAGCGCCGGGGCGTGGCCGGCATCCGCCACCACATAGCCCAGCGCCCCCTCCAGCAGCATGCGCTCATAGGTCTCTGCCAGCAGCAGATCGCTCTGCGCGCCGCGAATCACCAAACGCGGCATATGGATCAGCTCCCAAAGCGGCCACATATCCACATCCAGCGGCACGGTGGCGCGTATCGGCTCCACGATCTTGGGGTCGTAATGCATGGCGATGTTGTTGCCCCCGCCGGTGGGGTCCAGCACCTGCCGGGCGGAGAAGCGGGCCAGATGCGCCCATTCCGCGTCCGAAAGCAGGCCGAAGGGCGCATGCACCTCCCGCAGATGCCCCGTCAGCGCCGCCAAAGAGGGGAAACGCTCAGGTGCTGAGACCATATAATCGCGGATGCGCTGCAGCGACACGGCGGGAATATGCGGGCCGATATCGTTGAGTATCAGCTTGGTGATCGGCGTGTTCTGCGCCGCGGCGATCATCATGCCGCAAATGCCGCCCAGCGAGGTCCCGACCCAGGACACCGGCTTGTTGATCTGCGCCAGCAGATGCGCCAGCGCGACCACATAGGTCGGCGGCTGATAGGCCAGCCCATCCGGCAGCCAGTCGGACTTTCCGCGCCCCGGCAGGTCCGGACAGATGACATGAAACCGGTCCGAGAGCGCCTCCGCCAGCGCGTCGAAATCCCGCCCCGTACGCGTCAGCCCATGCACGCACACCACGGCCGGCGCCGCCGGATTGCCGAACTCGACATAGGCCATCTTGTAGAAGCGCGTGCCAAACAAATAATTGACCGACCCCGCCCGCGCCATGCCCCGCTCCTTCTCTCGACCACTCTGAAATCCTGGCCTATGGCCATAGATGATGCCGCTCCCCGCTACAACCAACCTGGCCAGCCGGACGATCACCATCCTGGTCGCGGCAGGAGGGGCGCTGAACCTGGCACTGCTGGCCGCATTGCTTGCCGCCCACGCCAGACTCAACAGCGATTTCATGGCGTTCTGGTCCTTTCCGCGCTTCATCGCGGCGAACAAACCCGAAACCCTCTATGATGCGGGTGCCCTCACCGCCTTCCAGCAGCTTCTTTATCCGGACTTTCACAGCTTCTACCCCTATCTCTACCCGCCCACGTTGCTGCTGCCGCTCTCCTGGCTGAAATTCCTGGCCTTCGGGCCCGCTGAACTGCTTTGGACCTTGCTGGGCCTGGCCGCGCTTACCCTGGGTGTGCGCGCCATGTTTCCCGCGCGCCCCTGGGCCGTGCTGGCGGGCTTACTGGCGAGCCCGGCGGCGCTGATCTGCGCCGCCACTGGGGAAACAGCCTTCTTCACCACCGCCTTGCTGCTGGCGGGCTTCGCCTGCCTGCCCCGCCGCCCGGTTCTGGCGGGGCTATGGTTCGGGTTGCTCACGCTCAAGCCCCAACTTGGCGTGCTGGTCCCGTTCTTCCTGCTGGCCCGGGGTGATTGGCGGGCAATCATCACCGCCTGCGCCACCGCATCGTGGCTGATCGCGCTCTCCTGCGCCGCCCTGCCGCCTGACATGTGGGCGCTGTGGTGGCATGCGCTGCCCGCCTATCAAAGCAGCTATTTCAACAGCGTGAAGGCGCTGAATCTCAACATCATCGTCACCCCGGCCGCCAATCTCGTCATACTCGGCCTGAGCGAAAAAACCGCCTGGATCGTGCAGGCGCTGTGCGGGGGCGTGATGATCCTCGTCACCTGCTGGGCGGCAAGGCGCGCGCCCTACCGGCTGGCGGTGGCCATCACGCTCATCGCCATTTTCCTCGCCCAGCCTCACGCCTATGCCTATGACAGCATCGCCGCCGTGGCCGCCCTGGCCTTGGGCCTGGAAGCCGCCCCCCGCCCGCTCGTGCTGGCGCTGGGCGTGGCTACCTATAGCGCCCCACTCTTGCTGCTCTCACCCGCCTCGCACTGGTTCCTGTACGCCCCCCTGCTGGCCGCATGCCTGCTGGCACTGCTGGCTCTTGCACGCGCGGCACGAAAAAGCGCAGACTTCAGGCATGAGCCAGACCCTGTTCTACCCGCCGCCGCCTGACCAGGCCATTTCCCAGGGCGTGATCCCGCGCCGCTGCGCCGCCCTGGTGCTGGATGCCATCGGCATGGCTTTGTTCGGCTGGGCCATGGTTGTCGCGATCGCCATTTTCGGCGTGCTCACGCTGGGGTTCGGCTGGATCGCCTTTCACATCCTGCCCTGGCTGCCTTTTGTTTACTACACGCTGCTGATCGGCGGCACCGGCGCCACGCCGGGCCAGCGCTTGGCTGGGCTCGCCGTGCGGCAGGACACCACGCTGGAGCCCCCTACCCTTGCCCAGGCCTTTGTCTGGACCTTGCTGCTCTGGCTCAGCTTTGCCCTGGCGGGCCTGCCCTTCCTGCTCGCCTTCCTCACGCCGCGCCGCCGCGCCGCGCATGATATCCTGTCCGGCCTCACGCTCGTGCGCGCCACGCAATTTCCTTATTGACGCGGAGCCTCCGAGTCCCAAACATAGGGTTTGCAATGAGCTTCAAGCCCGCCCGGAGACCGCATTTCTTCTATACCACCGCCCCTCTGCCCTGCCCCTACGTGCCAGGGCGGACGGAACGCAAGGTGGTCACTGAACTCGCGGGCGTCTCCGCCGAAACCCTGCACGACCGGCTTTCCCGCGGCGGCTTCAGGCGCAGCCACAACATCGCCTACGCGCCGGTTTGCGCCAACTGCAATGCGTGCGTGCCCATCCGCATCCGCGCGCATGATTTCACGCCGGACCGCACCCAGCGGCGCATCGAACGGCACAATGCCGATCTGCTGGTGCAGGAGATGCCACCCCGCGCCACGGCCGAGCAATTCGCGCTGTTCCAGACCTACCAGCAGGCCCGCCATGGCGATGGCGACATGTCCACCATGAGCTTCTACGATTACCGCGCCATGGTGGAGGACACGCCGATTGAAACCTCGGTGGTGGAATTCCGCCTGCCGAGCGGCCGGCTGATCGGGGCTTGTTTGACCGACCGGCTGGGGGACGGGCTTTCCGCCGTCTACAGCTTCTTCGATACCAGCCTGAACCAGCGCTCGCTCGGCACCTATGCCATCATCTGGCTGGTGCGCCGGGCGGTGGAACAGGGGCTTGAGAATGTCTATCTCGGCTATTGGGTCGAGGAGAGCCGGAAGATGGCCTATAAGGCGAAATTCCACCCCAGCGAGATTTTGCGCGGCGGCCAATGGAAACCGCTGGGCGAAAAAGCGGCCAGCCTGCCCAACCTGCTCACCCAGCCCGCCTGAGGGCGGGGGCTGGACGCACCGCCCCTACGCCACCATCTGAGAGTCTGGCTTTTTAGCAAAGGCTCCGCACGCCCATGGCGGCTTCCCGCAACGCCTCCTCCACCCTGCTGCGTCTGGCGGCGCTTTCGCTGCCGGTGCTGGCTTTGGCCGGTGGCGCAATGCTGTTCAGGCGGCACGCCGTCGGCAACCCGCGTGTACCGGAGCCGCTGCGCCCGGTCTCGCTGCAAGAGTATCTCGGCCGCTGGTACGAGGTGGCGCGCTACGACCAATCCTTCGAAAAAGGCTGCGAAGCCGTCACCGCCGATTACAGCCTGCGCCCTGACGGCAAGATTACCATCGTGAATGCCTGCCGCATGGCGGATGGCAAACAGCGCACCGCACGCGGCACCGCCAAACTGGTGCCAGGCAGCCAGGGCGCCAAACTCAAGGTCAGCTTCTTTGGCCCCTTCTATGCCGGCAATTACTGGGTGCTGGACCACGCGCCGGATTATGGCTGGTCGATCGTCGGCGACCCGTCCGGGCGCTATCTCTGGATCCTCTCGCGCACCCCCACCCCCGGCGAGGCCGAGTTGCGCTCACTGATCAACCGCGCCGCCGCCCTGGGCTACAAGACCACCCAGCTGGTGATCACCAAGCAGCCCTAAAGCGGTATGATTGAATTGCCTAGTTCAATTCAGCACGTGTTCCTGGCGGGGCGCTGTGGTGAGCCAAAGCTTGGCAAATGACTCCGACGGTTCCGGACGGCCGTAATAATATCCCTGGGCCACCATGCATCCCAAATCAAAAAGTGCCTTGGCCTGTTCGGCCGTCTCCACCCCTTCGGCGACGGTCGCCAGGCCAAGACTCTTCGCCATGCCGATGATGGTTTTGACGAGGGTATAATCTTTCTGACGCTTCAGCATGTTGTGGACGAAGGACATGTCGATCTTAAGCGTTCCCGCCGGGAATTTGGAGAGATAAGCGAGAGAGGAGAAGCCCGTGCCAAAATCGTCTATGGCGAAGACAAAGCCCATGGCATTGATCTCTTCCAGCATGGCGAGGATCGTCGGGCCGTCGGACACCATGACGCCTTCCGTGATTTCCAACTCAACATCGGCGGGAGGGCAACCGGAAGCTTCGACAACACCTTGCATTGTTGAAGCGAAATGCGGGGCGTCCAGCTGCCGAGCGGAAATATTAACGGCTAACCTGCCGGGAAGATGCAACCCGGCCTGCTTCCAGCGGGCCAATTGCTGGCAGGCCTCCTCCAGCACCCAGATGCCCAGAGCCGGCATCAGCCCCAGCTCCTCGGCAATCGGGATGAAGCGGTCGGGAGCGATCTGGCCGCGCACCGGATCGCGCCAACGCAGAAGCGCCTCGGCACCGGCGATTTTCCCCGAATGCAAGTCGATCTTCGGCTGGTAGTAAAGCTGCAATCCGCCATGGGTCATCGCGCGTTTCAGCGCTTGCGCAAGCTCGCGCCGCTCCGTGAACGCCGCGCTCATTTGCGATGAAAAGAACAGGTAACCCTCATCGCCGCTTGCCTTGGCCTCCCGGCTGGCCAGTCCGGCATCGGCGCAGACCTCGCTGGCGGTCGTCCGCCCCTCAGGGTACAGCGCAATGCCGATCTTCGCACTGAGAGTTATGCTGTTCCCCCCGGCCTGCAAGGTTTCCTTCAAGGCTTCAAGCACGGCCATGGCAGCTCTCGCCGCCGCCGCCTGGTCGCCCCCCGGCACAACCAGCGCGAATTCCTCATCTCCGATCCGGGCCAGCACGTCCCCAGTCTGCAGGATGGATGCCAGGCGCTCGCCCGCCGCCTTGAGCACAGCATCACCCACTAAATAGCCCTGGGTATCATTGATCTCCTTGAAATGTTCCAGCGCGATGAAAAGCAGCGCGCCGTCCAGCCGGCGGGCAAATGCCTCGTCAAGGAATTTCAGCAGATGCGCGCGGTTGGGCAGTCCTGTCACGTCATCAGTATAAGCCAGGCGCCGAAGCTCTTTATCGGCCTCATTACGGGCCTCACGGGTGCGCAGAACCTCGATGCCAAAGGCTAGGTCATCCGCCACCTCCATCAGCAGCTTGATTTCCTCCTCGTCAAAAGCGTCAGGTTCAACCGCGTAGAGCGATAAAGCGCCGAAGATCTTGTCATCCACGCGCAACGGGAGGGCGATTGCGGATTGGACCCCGTATTCCCGCGCGGCCTGCCGCCAAGGGGCAAAGTCCGGGTCCGTCATGATCGTCCTGACAAGCGCCGGCCGGCCCGTGCGGATGGCCGTGCCGGTGGGGCCACGGCCATGTTCATCATCGGCCCAGCTGACCACAAGGCTGCCCAGGCGGCCCAGGTTTACACCAACTTTAGCGAGCGGACGCACCAGCTTCCGATCATCGGCTTCCGCATAACCGATCCAGGCCGCGCTGTAGCCGCCTATTTCGGTGGCAAGACGGCAAATCTCGTCGAGCAGCGGCTGTGTTGCCGTGGCGCGAAGCAGCGCGCGGTTGCTGCTGGAAAGAAAATCCAGCGCCCGCCTGGTCTGGGCCAGGGCGCGGCGCTGCGAGACATGGGCCGTCAGATCGATAAAGCAAACGAGCGCGAATGTCTCGCCACCATCGACCGCAACCGAGAGGGAGATATTGGCCGGGAAGGTCGTATTGTCCTTGCGGCAGACGCTGAACTCCTGACTCAATCCCATCGTTCTGGCTTTGGCCGGAGACAAAAACCAATCACGAATATTCGCATCGTGCTGGCTTCGAGCCGCTGCGGGCAACAGCATATTGACCGGCAGGCCCGCCATTTCATCAACGGTGAAACCGAACATTCCGGCGGCATGGATGTTGGCGCGCCGAATGACGCCATCCTGGTCGGCCAAGATCGCGGCTGTGGGAAACAAATCAAGTCTCATGCGTTTGGTTCCAGAAAGCCGTCAGAAGCAGCAAACGCCGCGGCCCGAGGCAGCGTTAGTCCGTCTATATTCGAAGTTATTTTCAAAAGTTTTCCTGTTCGCCTCAGCCCCAACTCGGGTTGAGCAGCCTGTTGCCGGGCGCGACAAGACATCCTCCCCCGGACGAATGGGAGAACGCCCCCCCGGTTTACGAGAGGGGACAGAAAACGAGTGATGTTTCGGGGCAATCCGCATTGTCTGTGCCGATGCATGGAGATGAGCTGCTTCAGCCTGAGGAGGTGGCTGGCATGGTGCGGCTTGCGGCGCCTGGCTGGTCCAGCGGATCCTGATGGGGCTTGCCGAAATAAAAGCCCTGCATCAGATCGAAGCCGAGTTCCTCGCAATTTCTCCATTTGCGATAACCGCTCGACTCCATTGGCCACCACAGAGAGCCCCAGGCTATTGGACAGATTGAGGATTCCCGCCGCGATCTTCGCGGCGCTGGAGGAGCAGTCCACCTCGGCGGTAAGGGAACTGTCGATCTTCAGCATGTCGACGGGCAGCTTGTGCAGCCAGGTCAGGGACGAATAGCCGGCCCCGAAATCATCCAGCGCCAGCAGGAAGCCGCAACTCTTCAGCTCCCGCAGGAATTGCGCGGCGCGTTCAGGAGCGGCAATCGCCGATTGTTCGGTGAGTTCGATCAGGATACGATCGGGCGGCACGCCCGTGGCGGCGCAGATGCTGGCGAATTTGGCAGGCAGGGCTGGATTGGCAAGTTGGACGGGGGAAACGTTGATGCTGGCGCGTATCTCCTCTCCCGGCCAGCTTGCCTGGGCATCGCGCAGCCAGTGGCAGGTGGCTTCCAGCGTCCAGAAACCGATATCGTCGATCATCCCGGTCTCTTCCGCCAGGGCGATGAACTCGCCCGGGGCCAACAGGCCAAGGGGACTCTGCCAGCGCAAAAGCACCTCATAGGCGAAGGGCCGCTCGAGTTCGCAGCTCATGATCGGTTGAAAATACAGGATCAGGTTGTCCTGCGTCACAGCCTCACGCAGCTCGTTTTCCAGGGCCAGCCGCCGCTCCGCGAGCGCATGCATGGTCGCTTCGAACAGCACGATCTTTTCGCTGTGGCTGCGCTTGGCCTCATACATGGCAATGTCGGCATCGCGCAGGGCGGCTTCCTGGCTCTGGTAGGGGGCAAGCGTGCCCACCATGCCGATGCTGACACCGATCGTGTACGGCTTCCCGTCCAGCACGTAGGGCGCGGTGAGCGAGCTGTACAGCATTTGCGCCGCTTGCCAGAGCATGGAGGCATCGCCGGAGACCGCATGCAGGAGGACGAACTCGTCGCCTGAGTGCCGGCCCACGACACAGCACGGCCCGGCGCCCGCCTCATCGTGGCCAGTGTTGCACAGGGTCTCGATGGCCGCCAGCCTCTCCGCCACCTGGATCAACAGCTCGTCCCCGACCTGGTGGCCGAGGCTATCGTTGATCAGCTTGAAGCGGTCGAGGTCGAAAAACAGCAGGCCGTAATCGCCGCCAGCTTGGTTCGCTGACGATGCCATCAACACCTGCATCTGGGCCAGAAACCCCTTGCGATTGAGCAGGCCGGTAAGAGAATCGTGGATGGCGTCATGCTCGGCACGCCGCCGTGCCTCCCGGAGTTCGCTGGCAAGCTGGCGTTGTTCGTCCAGGGCTTGTTCCAACGCATCGGCCTGGGCAGAAAGCAGGGCGGCCAGCTCGATAATGCGCGGCCCATCGGCGCCTTTCAGCAGAATTGGTTCGAACCGGGCCGCGTCGGCGCGCGCGAGCGCCATCCGGCAGGCCGTGGCCAGCGGGATCTGGTCATCGAGCACGAGGGTCTCCGGCATGGCCGACGCCATCAGCTCCTGCAATGGCCGCTTGAGGAAAACTTCGCGCCCATAAGGAGCGCTTAGGGCGGCGAGAAATTCCCTTCGGCTGAGCAGGCCGGCGATCTTATCCCCGACAGTGACGATCACCCCGGGCAGGGCTGGCATGGCCCGAAAACGCGTCTCCAGGACGGCCGCGGCATCACCTGCCGGCATGGTTTCCGTCCAGCTCTGGTGTTTGCCTTGCGGCATAAAAATAGAACAGAGGCGTAGGTCATCCATTTAAGCGAAGCCTCCTGCAAAGCGACGGTTACGCCCTAGGTTATCGGCTTGCCATAATAAAACGCATACAAAACGGCAAGTGACGTTTTGTTGTCCCGTGATACCAGACCAAACAGGCCAGTTAGTAAAAAAAACAATCGCTTTTCCTGAATTCGGAGAAAATCTTTCCGCAACCCCGGCGTTTACGAGCGTCCTGGTACTTCAGCAAACCTCCCATCCTCAAGGCGTCCCACGCAAACAGGCATCCAATGCAAATCAGATGGCCAGCTTTCACGAAAAGTTGCGGGCAACTTGAGACGTTAGAAAGCCTCCGCAATCTGCCGATGGACCTGAGTTGGGGGAATGGCAGCTTCCACAATGTTTTGTCCACAAACAGTCAATCCTGATTCGCCCCCCCCCTCCGCCTCAGCCAAACGCATGGCGGTCGCTACGGCAGGCCATCAGCGGCAACCTACACCACCGCAGGGGTGGCACGACCCATTCAACGGCTTGCCACTTGTGCTGTGCGATCGGTTAATTATATCAACTTTTATGAACGCCTCGACGTCCAAGCTTGACTTACACCGAACCGACCGCCGCAGCGCAAAACGAGCCTCGACGCTTAAATCGGGCAAGCTGGTTTATGGTGGCACTTGGGGGGCTGTGGTTGATTGCCTGGTCCTGGATCTCACGGATCGTGGCGCTCGCGTCGAGACAATTTTAGCGGTTGATGTTCCTGATGTATTTTTTCTGAGGTTGAGTGACGGCACCGAGCGCCGGGGGTACCGGCGTTGGGTTTCTGGACATCAAATCGGCATCGAATTCGCCGACGGCGATTTGTAGCGCCTGAATCGGCTATTAAAGGACGACTGAAGCAATGCCCCCGTCGTCCCCCGCAATCGCATAAAAGTCAGCACCAAAGTGCGGTCTCACTGCCGTTTGCCATTGCGCACCGCCAATGGACACACAGATGTAATGTAAATTCCCGGCCCGTGCAGGTTGGTGCATAATTTTTGGAGATGCGCCCGCCAGGAGCATTCGTATCTGAGACTGATTATGCTTGCCCGAATTGAAAGCTTCCTGGTTGGCGGCCGCCGCCACACAATCTCCGTTATTGAGCAGGCCAGCGCCGCCCAATAACTGGTAACCACCCATGCTGATTGGGTTGCAACCCCACGGCGCGCCGCGGCCTGTCAGAACCCGAACATATGGTCGAGCGAGAACCCACCCGCCTCATTCTCCAGCCCATGGAAACCAAAGAGCCGGCAGGTCGCATCGCGGATCAGCACATAGCCCGCCTCACCCGCCGCCTTCAGCGCGGATGGCGAAAAATGCTGCACAGGCCTGACGATTTTCGACCCTGAACAGGCGACGTGAATCCGCGCCGCCTCCAGCAACACACCCTGCGCATCGTAAAGCTCCAGCTCGGTGCTGGATTTCTCAATCCACGGCGCGGAGGCCGGATAGATCAGCACGCAGAAGCTCTCCCGCCCGCCGAACCCCAACTTCAGGAACAGCCGCGTGGAAAGCCCAGGCGGCTTGCCCGTGTAGCTTTGCGGCTCGTTCTTATAAACCATCAGCGTATTGAAAATATGCGCGCCAAAACTGCTCTCCGCCGCATGGCCATTCGCACGGTCCTCGAAGCGGAACAAAGCATGCAGCCAGCCATCCGCCTCGCCGCCCGCGCGGAAATCATAAACCAGCTCCGCATGCCCGCCTTCGGGCAGCGCATCCTGCGCCAACACATCGTCAAGATCGACGGCGCAATCATGGTTCCTCGGCAGCAGGCCGAGGAATTTTTCCGCCAGCTTCACCCCGTCCGGCGCAAACACGTCCAGGCGCAGCGGCATGTCGCGCTCGGCCTCCACCATCGGGGTCGGCAGCGCGACGGTCTTGAACCGCCCCCGCGGCAGCACCGGAAACGGCAACAGATAGCCGCGCCCCATGGCGGGGTGCAGATCCCAGATGCCAGGATCAGGCTTCAAATCCGCACGTTCCACATTCACATGCGCAATCCGCGTGCGCCCCTCGCGCACCACCTCATAGCGCGGGCGCACCATATGCCCCCCGGCCCGCACCTCAAGCTGTGCCGGCCATTTCAAATCCGGAAACAACTCCGCCACATCCAACGGGCGGGTGGCGAAGGGCGGAATCTCCTCCTGCAGCGCCACCGGTGCCTCGGCGCCCATGCGGTCCAGCGCCAGCGCCCCGGCGGGAATCGGCACGGCGTGGCTGTTCTGCACCCATAGCAGCACGCGCTCACCCTCACGCGGCGCGGGCAGCCCGGCAAAGCGCGCGGAAGGCCAAGCATTGGCGTCATGCGTGCAGGAGAGCGAGGCGCCATGATCCGTGGCGTAGGTATCCAGCGCATATTTCACCACGTCATGCCCCGCGACGCCGATGGCATGAATGAACAACTGCCCGGTAAAGGGCTTGAGCCCGAAGCGCGCCCGCACCTCGCGGCTATCCAGCACATAGCCGCCCGGCCCGGCGGGGGCTTTTTGCGCCCATTCGGCCAGCACCTGCCCGCCCTGGCCGAACAGGATGTGCTGGAACAGCACCTCCTTCGCCCCATAGCCCGCCCAATAATTAGCGGTGGTCAGGCGCGTGGCGAAATAATCGTTGTCGCGGAAGAACACGAAATTGGTGGCGAAATTCCTGGCCTCCAGATAGCGCCCCGGCACGGTCAGCCAGCCCTCAGGCAGCTTCACCGCATCCAGCGTCACCAGCTCCGCCCCCGGCGGCAGCAAGCTCTGCAAACGCTGCGCCATGCGCCCGGCATCGAAGGCGGCCAGCAGCACCGTCTGCACCCGCGCATGCGGCAGTTCGGTCAGCGCCCGCGCGACATACCCGGCACGGATCTGCCCCAGCGCCTGCGTATCCTGCACATAAAGCCCCTCGATCTCGAAATCCGGGCAAAGCGCCAAAAGCGGCCCGGCGATGCCATCCGGGTCGAACAGAGCCACCGGCCCAGCGCGCTCCGCCAGCGCCGCCAGCGCCCGCGCCGCCAGCGGGTGAGAGAGCGCCTTGTACACGACATTGCCGCCGCGCTTATTGTCGAAGGTCTCGATGTCCAGCATGCACTTACAACCCCAAACGGCGGCGAAGCTCCTGCCCCGCCCATTCCGTGTCATCCAATGGCGCTGTATCCCACAGCTCCAGCGTACCGGCAAAGTCCCGCACCCGGCCATCCTTCACCAGCGCATCCATGAAGGCGCCGATGCGCGCTGATTTGCCCGGCAGCCGCGCCAAAAACACCGGCGCGCTGGTCGCCACAGCCTCCGAGACCATGGAGACGGAATCCGCCGTGGCGATGATCGCATCCGCGCAGGCCAACATGCCGAAATAGGGGTTCTCGCCGGTGAAATCCCAGATCCAGGCGCCCAGCGGCACCAGCGTTTCGCGCAATATCGCCAGCACCTCCGGCGCGGTGCGGCGTGAGGGGGTGATCATCAGCCCCGCCCCTTGCCGCGCCACATTGGCGAGCTGCGCGGCCAGAAGCTGCGCCTGCGCCGCCTCAAACCGGTAGCGCCCGTTGGAGCCGCCCAGCAGCACCGCTGCCAGCGGGCGCTGCAAATGCGCCAAACGCGGCGCCCAGACCTCCCGCTCCGCCGCCAGCCTTGCCTGCGTCACCCGGTGCAACGCCGTGCGGGTGACAATCACATTCGGCCCCTCGATGCCATCATGCCGCCCGGCGAGAACCGCATCGAACCGCGACAGCGCCATGCGCGGATGCTGGATCGCCACCGCCCCCACATTCGCGCTCCGCAACGAAGCCGCCACGCGCGCCCCCGCCCCGCCGGCACCGATCACCACCGGCGGCAGCGGCGCCGCGAACAGCTCCGCCCCCGCCGCCCAGCGCGGATTGAACCAGAAATTGGTGGGAATATGCCGCCAAGGCTGGCGGAAGCTCAGAGGCCGGAAATCCGGTGTCAGGCCGGCGGCTTCGGCCACTCCCAACGCCTGGGACTTCAGCCCCGCCAGATCCGTGCAGATGATACGGGCATCAACCATGATGCGCGGCTTTGCGGTGCGCGGCGCGCAACGTCAACCCGCCGCATTGCGCACAACCAAGGGTAAGCTAGAGTGGAGGCCATGACCACCGGCCCAACGTCCGCTGTGCCGCCCTCCTCCCTGCCGCCAGGGATGCCGGTGTTCGCCGTGGAGATCACGCCGCCGGACCTCTCCCCCTACATCAAGGGCAATACCGGCATTCCCGGTTTCACCAGCCTGGAGTCTGACCTGCCCGGGCCGCATGTGGTGCTGGTTTCGCTGATCCATGGCAATGAATTCGCGGGCGCCATCGTGCTGGCCGAGCTGCTGGCCGGCGGCTTCAAGCCCCTGCGCGGCAAGCTCACGCTGGGCTTCGCCAACCTCGCCGCCTTCGCCCGGTTCGACCCCCAAAACCCCATCGCCTCACGCTTCGTGGAAGAGGACATGAACCGCGTCTGGGATGATTTCGCCCTGTTCGGCGTGCGCCGCTCGGCAGAGCTGGAGCGGGCGCGCGAGATCAAGCCCATTATCGATTCGGCGGACATGCTGCTCGACCTGCACACCATGCTCTGGCCCTCCGATCCGGTGCTGCTCTGCGGCGCCGGGCCGCGCGGGCGGGCCCTTGGCATGGCGGTTGGCACGCCGGAGCTGGTGGTGGCCGACACCGGCCATGCCGGCGGCAAACGGCTGATCGATTACGGGCGCTTCACCGAGGGCTCGCCCCAGGGTGCCGCCTGCCTGCTGGTGGAGGCCGGGCCGCATTGGCAGCAGGACGCCGTGGAGCAAAGCCGCGCCACCGTGCGCGCTTTGCTCCGCCAGGCCGGCATGCTGAACGCCCCCGCCCCCACCGTGGCAAGCCGCTTCGCCGAGGTGGTGACGCTCATCACCGCCCGCACCAACCGTTTCGTCTTCGCGCGCGATTTTCGCGGCGGCGAGATCATTCCACAAGCAGGCACATTGATCGCCCATGACGGCGATGACGAAATCCGCACACCGGAGGATAATCTCATCATGGTCATGCCCAGCCTGAAAGTGAGCCACGGCCATACGGCGGTGCGGCTGGCGAGGTTATCAGGCCCCGCCCAGGGGTGATGGCGGCTCGTGGAATTTGAAAGATGCAGCTTATCTGGAGCTTTTTAAAAAGCCGGACCAAAAATTTCAGTTAATTATTTGACAAAACAACTATCGCAGCAACGCATCCGCCAGCTCGTTCCAGCTCGCCTCATCCGGCGCCAGCAACAACCCGCCCCCGGTCACGGAAGGCCGGTATTCCGCTCCGTCGAATTGCCGCGCATACCCACCCGCCTCGCGGTGCAACAGCACGCCCGCCGCATGGTCCCAGGGCAGCAGCTTGCGGAACATCTGCACATGGCAATGCCCGGCCGAGAGCATGCGGTACTGGTGCGCGGCGCAGCGGTAATCGGTCACCGCCGCCAGCTTATCCAGCCGGTGCAGAACATGAGACGCGCAACGGCTCAGCCATGAACCGCCAGGACATGGAGCCCACCATCTGGCTCACCGGCACGGGCTGCGCCACGCGCATCCGCCGGCGCGTGCCATCTTCGGCCACCAGCCAGGCCCCCTGGCCCTTCAGCGCCACCGCGCAATCATCCCCGAACGGGTCGAAGATGAACCCCGCCAGCACCTCATCCTCTTCCACCAAGGCCGCCATCACGCCGAACAAGGGCAGCTCGGCGGCGAAATTCGCGGTGCCGTCAATCGGGTCCAGTATCCACACCCGCCCCGGCGCCGCAAGCCGCTCAATGCGCGCCGCACCGCTGGAAACCGCCTCCTCGCCGATCACGTCATCGCCCGGAAACAGCCTGTTCAGCCCCGCCGTCAGCGCCGCCTCCGCTGCCTCGTCCGCCACCGTCACCGGGTCCAGGGGCCCCGCCTTGGTGCGTACATCCCCAGGTGCCAGCTTCTTGAAGCGGGGCAGAATCTCCGTCCGCGCCACATGCCGCAGCAGACCGATGACAGATTGCGCCTCGGCCTCGTTCATAGCGCCTCAAACCTCGCTTTATCGGTTGCGGAAAGCCTGACCTGAAGTGCCACATGGCTCTCGCCATCCTCGCGGGCGAGCACCTCGCCATGTCGGTACAGCCAGGCGATCCGCGCCCCATCGGCCACCGGCACCTCCAGCGCAAACACTTCCTGCGCCGCGGCAAGCCGCGCATCGATCTCCGCCAGCAGCCGGGGCAGCCCTTCGCCGGTGAGGGCGGAGACGGCGATGCCTTCCCCCTGCACCACCTGCGCAACACCGCCCAGCATGTCGGCCTTGTTCAGCACCTCCAGCGTGCGGCTCGGCCACTCCTCATCTAGCGCACCATCCTTGGCCAAGCGGTTCAGCACGGCGCGCACATCCTTGGCCTGCGCCTCGGTGTCGGGGTGAGAGACATCGCGCACATGCAGCAGCAGATCGGCCTCGGCCACCTCCTCCAGCGTGGCGCGGAAGGCGGCCACAAGCTCGGTCGGCAGCTCGGAGATGAACCCCACCGTGTCAGAAAGAATGATATTGCGCCCGGAGGGCAAGACGAGCCCGCGCATGGTCGGGTCCAAGGTGGCGAAAAGCTGGTCCTCCGCCATCACCGTGGCCCCGGTCAGCGCGTTGAACAGGGTTGATTTACCGGCATTGGTGTAGCCCACCAGCGCCACCACCGGGTAGGGCACCTTCTTGCGCGCCCCGCGATGCAAGCCGCGCGTGCGCCGCACATCCTCCAGCTCCGCCTTCAGCCGCACGATCCGGTCGCCGATCAAGCGTCTATCCGCCTCAATCTGCGTCTCACCCGGCCCGCCCAGGAAGCCGAACCCGCCGCGCTGGCGCTCTAAGTGAGTCCAGGAGCGCACAAGCCGCGAGCGCTGATACTCCAGATGCGCCAGCTCCACCTGCAAGGCACCCTCGCGGGTGCGGGCACGGGCGCCGAAAATATCCAGGATCAGCCCTGTCCGGTCGATCACCTTGGTGCCCCAGGCTTTTTCCAGATTGCGCTGCTGCACCGGGGTCAGGCTGGCATCCACCACCACCACGTCCACCTCGGTGGCGCGCAACGCGGCACCGGCCACCTCCACCTGCCCCTTGCCAAGCAAGGTGGCAGGGGTGAGGGAGCGGAGCTGAAAGACCTGCTCATGCACAATCACCAGCCCGATGGACGCGGCCAATCCCACCGCCTCCGCGAGGCGTGCCTCGGCGGAGCGGATCTGCCCGGCGGTAAAAGCCGCCTGCCTGTCCCATGGCAACAAGATCGCCGCCCGGCTCGGCGGGGGCGCGGTCTCCTTCATAACGCCGCCCGAGGCCTCAGTCCTCGGCTTCCGGGTCGTATTGCGGCTCCGGCGTGCGGCTCAGCTTCAGCGTGCCGGGGCCGCCTTCGGAGGCAGGCGCGGGCGCACCACCCTCGGTACGGGCGGCATCGAACAGCATGATCGGCGCGCCGGGCATCACGGTGCTGATGGCGTGCTTATAAACCAGCTGGGTATGCCCATCCCGGCGCAACAGGACGGAGAAATTATCGAACCAGGTGATGACCCCCTGCAGCTTCACGCCGTTAACCAGGAACACCGTAACCGGCGTCTTGCTCTTGCGGACATGGTTCAGGAAAACGTCCTGCACGTTTTGCGATTTTTCGTTGGCCACGGTGGTGCCCCTTATGTTCTTGTCGTCCGCTTTTCCGGACGAGTGATTGAGTCCATTATAAAAAATTCAAGTCCGGGCGGCTGTGTGGCGCACACCGCCCGGACCCCGTTTATAGCAAAATTGTGCAACGCGACAACTGCGCCAGAAGCCCTTGCCAGCATACGTGTTTTCCAGCAAAGCACGCTCTGATACAGGAAATTGCCATAAAATGGCCGCAAACACCAAGCCCGCAACATTACCCGCGGAGCCAACACAAGCCCGGCGCTTTGGCAAGACCCGCGCCGCGCAATCCAGCGCCACGCTGGAGGATTATGCCGAGCTGATCGACGATCTGCTGACCAGCACGGGCAGCGCCCGGCCCACGGAGATCGCCCGACGCCTTGGCATCTCTCACGCCACCGTCATCAAGACCATCGGCCGGCTGAAGCGCGAGGGGCTGGCAACCTCCCTGCCCTATCGCGGTGTGTTCCTGACCGAGACCGGCGCCAAACTGGCGGCGAAAAGCCGCGAGCGCCACCGCCTGGTGGTGGAGGTTCTCACCGCCATCGGCGTGCCGCGCGAGGCAGCGGAGGAGGATGCCGAGGGTATCGAGCACCACATCTCCCCCACGACACTCGCCGCCTTCCGCGCCTTCCTGAAACAAACCTGAACGGCGCGGGGGAAACATCCCCCCGGCCGCCCGGCACATCACGCCGTCTGGATCTCAGAACCTGAAGGAGACCGCCACCGAACCGTATTGAAAATCCGGGGCGGAATGGTGGAATTCCGGCGTCTCGAAGGTCTCCACGGCGGAGACGCGCACGCCGCGATAAATCGCCGCCACGCCGAACTCCAGATCGCCTTGCAGATGCGTCAGCCCCGTCCCGCGGCTGGACTGGAACGTATTGCCCTGGATGAGCATGTCATGCGCCACAAAGCGCCCCAGCGCGCCGCCGAACACATACCAAACGAAGGGCCGTGTGGGGGTATAGGCGTCGGTGCCCGAGAGTTGCGGCTGGATCAAAGCCGGGCCGAAATCCGAATCCAGCCCCTGGCCAAAGCGCACGATACCGCCCGCCTGGCCGTAGATCTCGGTATTGCCAAGCTGCCCGGTGACCTGGGGCAGAACCTGCACGCCCACACCACCCAGATCCGCCACATCCTCGCGCCAGATGCGCCCGCCGAAGAAATCCAGCGTCGGTTCGTTATGCAGCTGGTAGCCCCACCCCTTGTTGGGCGTCTGGCCGATGATTTCATGAAACCCGTTCTGCACCGATTGCGCGAGCAAATCCGGGCCCACCACGCCCACCGCCACCCCGGCGATGGAGCGCATCGCCGTGGTATCCTGGATCAGGCTGAGCCGCAGCGAGAGCTGCCCGGCATAGGGGCGGTCCTGCGGGTTGGGGTTGTAAACCTGTGTATTTACCGGGGTAAAAATCACCTGCTGCAGGTCAAGCTCCAGCCGCTGCGTGCCCTCGCCGAACATCTGGTGGCCGAGGCCTGAAATGAACCCCGGCACCGCCCCGGTCGGGCTGACATAACCAAGCCGCTCGCCGGAGGTATACAGCTCATCCGTGCCAGGGAGGGAGAGCGCGTCATTCTCCAGCTGGATGGTGACGATGCTGTGCGGATCATCCGGGGGAACAGCCGCCGCCGCGGCGGCGGGAAAAACAATGAGCACAGCCGCACTCAGCGCGGCAAGACAAGGAGCAGTCGCGGCTTTCTTCACGTGGGGCAGACCCTTATTGTAAGGACAGTATGGCTGGCGCCGTCACAGCGTGTAGCGCAGCCATTAAAAAACAGAAACCCGGCCCGTCCCTCCTTAACGCTCCCGGCTGGTGCTCAGCGCCAGGTCGATCAGCCGCTCCAGCACCTCACTCTCCTGCGCCCCGGCGATCGCATGCTCCCCATCGATGAGAAAGCAAGGCACACCATTTATGCCGAGTCGATGCGCATGCAGATTCTCCGCATGCACGAATTCCGCCCCCTCGCCGGAGGCCAGGAAATGCTCGACAGCCTCCCCATCCATCCCCAGTTGCCCAGCCAGCGTTGCAAGCACGGCATGACTGCCAATATCGCGCCCCTCCACGAAATGCGCCGCGAAAATGCCTGCCACCAGCCTGTCCGCCAGCCCCTCGCGCGCCGCCTCGCGCACCAGCCTATGCGCGTCCACGCTGTTGGGCGTGCGGCGGATGGCGGCGAAATTGAACGCGATCCCCTCCGCCGCGCCCAGCTCGGCGATGGAGGCATAGAGCCGCCTCGCCCTGTCCTCGGCACCGAATTTGCGGATCATGTAATCAGCCCGCGCCATGCCGCCCCGCGGCATATCCGGGTTCAGCAGAAAGGGGCGCCAGCTCAGCTCCACATCCAGCTCTTGCCTGCGCGCAAGCAGGAAGGAGAGCCGCTTCACCCCCAGATAGCACCAGGGGCAGACGAAATCGAACACGATCTCGATCACCAGCCGCGCTGGCATGGGGGCCAGGATATTCATGCAACAATCATAGCGGCGTTTCCCCCCCCGCGCGAGGGGAGAATGGCACCGCCCGCGCAGGGCTTCATGGCGGCGCGGCGCGCGGGTTTTGGCAATGGCATGTCAGGCCCGCAACCTTGTTTGGCGGGGGATTTTCGCCTAATTCCCTGCCATGACCGAAAATGAGAACATCACGCCCGAAGAGGCGGCTCCGCAGGACGAAAAGCTGCTGGAGGCGCCCGATGAGCGCATCACCCGGCTGGAGCAGGACCTGCAGGAGATGCGCGACAAATGGCTGCGCGCCGAGGCCGAGATGGCCAATCTGCGCGCCCGCACCAAGCGCGAGGTCGAGGATGCGCGGCTTTATGCCGTGCAGAAATTCGCCCGCGACGTGGCCGAGGCCGCCGAGAATTTGAAGCGCGGCATCGACAGCCTGCCCAAAAAGGCTGAGGGCGAGCCCGAACTCGTCACCAAGCTGCGCGAGGGCTTCGAGGGCATCGAGCGCTCCTTCATCGGCATCCTGGAGCGCAACGGCATCACCCGCTCAGACCCCACCGGCGCGCCGTTCGACGCCAATCTGCACCAGGCCATGGCCGAGCAGGAAAGCGCCGACCACCCCGCCGGCACCGTGCTCCAGGCCTGGAGCCAGACCTGGCAGCTGAATGGCCGCCTGCTGCGCCCGGCGATGGTCGTCGTCACCAAGGCGCCAGCGCAAAGCTAGAGCCTGATCGCTTGAGGTTGACGCGCCTTTGCGCGGCAACCGAGGGCGTGAATCAGCCTCTCAAAAAAGCTCTAAGCGCTTATTTTACCGGCGGGGAGGCCGCGCCCTTGGGCGTGGCCTCTCCCAGCCCGAAAATCCCGCGCAAAAAGCCCGGCGTCAGTGCCGAGAGCGGGTTCACATGCACCTGCGGGTTATCCATCGGCCCTTCCACATGCGCCCGCATGGCGAACAGCCCGCCCCCCTTCTCCGCCGAGAACAGATGCCCGAGCAGCGGAATTTTCCCCGGCAGCGCGTTGAGCGCGTAGGCGGGGATGATGGTGGCGTCGAGACTGCAAATCCCACTATCGGTATTCACCGTGCCGCTGGCGGTGAACCCCAGCGATTCCGAATAGGCGTCGGCCCCTTGCAGGCCCAGCACCGCGCCGTCCAGCGTGAAGGGGATGTGGGCATGGTTGATCAGCAAGCCGGGACCGGAGACCGCCTCCGCCACGCCATAAAGCGTGGCCGCCTGCAGCACCTTGATAAAGCCCGGCGCATGCACCAGCCGCGCGTCGGTCAGGTTCAGCGTGCCCTTCGCCGGTCCGCCGCCATACGCCGCCTGCAAGTCGAGCTTGCCGCCACTCATGCCGTCATAGACGCCCAGCATCCGCAGCAGCGTGCCCGCATCATCGCCCTGAATTGTCAGGCTGCGCCGCGCACCTGAAAGGGGCGTCACCGTCGCGCTCACCCCATCCGCCGTGCCGCTGAGCTGGCGCAGATCATATCCCTGCCCCGCCGCCGAGAGGCGGACATTCGCAAGCCCTGGCGCCGGGGGCTTGGTGACATAGATGGTCTTAAACGAAAGCGAGGCCTGCCAGAGCGGGCCCGCAGCGGCGGGCTGGGAAGCGGGCTTGCGTCCCTTGCTAACGCGGTCCTGCTGGACGCCATGGCGCAGATCCAGCGCCGCGCCCGAGGCAAGCAGCACCCAGGGCGCGCCAGGGCTGGCGGGCGGGGTCAGCGTGCCACTGGCATCGTTGCGGCCGATACGCGCCTGCGCCAGCGTGAACACGCCGCCCTGGCTATGGCCGCGCACGGAAAGCGAAGGCGCCTCCATATCCAGATCCTGGATATCGCCCAGTTTTCCATCCTGCAGCGTGAAGCGCGCCGCGATGCGCCCCGCCGTGCCCGGGCTCTTCGCCCAGCCCAGCAGCGGCAAGGCAAGCCCGGCAGGTGTCAGGTCGGCGTTCACCTCGGCCTGCTGCACCCCGTCCGGCGGGCCGCTCAGGGTGAAGTCGAACGGCGCAGAACCCTGCGCGGCGGAGCTGACATTGCTTGGCGTATCCAGCCCGAACGCACGCCAGAGCACCGGCCCGGCGGTGCCTTCGATCGTCAGCGTCTCGCTGGCGTTCCGGCTGGAGAAATTCTGGTCCACCACCACGCGCGCGGGCGCCCCGGCGAAATCCGCCTTGGCGGTGGCGTGCAGCGTATGGCCATCCGTCGTCAGCGCCACCTGCCCGTTGGTAAAGCCGATGCCGGGGAGCAATGTTACCATCCGTACATCGCTCAGGCTGGCCTGCACGTTCAGCCCAACATCCGCCATCGCCAGCTTCTTCTTGAAGGGGATGAAGGCCTTCAGCGTGCCACGCGCCTCACCCGTGGCGCCTCTGATCTCCTGCGGCGTGGTATCCAGCAAATTAAGCGGCGGCGCCCCCAATATCGCCAGCACATCCTGCACCCGGCCGGAGAGATCCAGCGTCAGATCGCCGAACTGGTCTTTGGCCGACATACCGGTAATCACCAGGCTGCCGCTCTGCAGGCGCACCCCGCCGGTCTCGCCGCTGCTGGCCGTGATCACAGCCGTATCCATGCCCGGCATGGTGAACACGCCGTTCAGATGCTCAACCGGCGCCGCCCCGGTCAGCCAGCTCAGCATGATGTCATCGCCACTGAACTGGCCATGCACATTCTCAACCCGGAAATGCGAGAGATCGCCATTTGCCGCCATGTCGAAGACGAAATGCCCATCCCGCGCCGTCCCGGCGGTGATGTTGCGGGTCACCCATTGGCGCGTATCCGGCAACACGTCCGGCGGCCAAAGGGCGGGCAGGTCCTGCGCATGCACCGCATCAAGCGTGGCCTCCAGCCGGCCGAGCCATAGCCCTTCACGATGGGCATGGAAGCTGAAGGTCAGGCGCGGCGCGCTCTGCCCGCGCTGCTGCAACTGCGCCACGCCATCGCTGACATCCACCACCCCACCCGGCGAGGCGGCCAGCACGAAGGCGGCCCTGCTCAGCGCCACGCTGTTCGCCCCGCTGCCGATGAGCCCGGCGCCGACGGTGACGTAAACCGCCCCGTGCGCCAGGGTAAAACCGGGGCCGGGCCAGAGATTGGCGTACCAGGAGACCGGCACATCGCCGCCGGGGAAGGTAGCGCCCGCGCCGTTCAGCAGCACCGGGTCGCGCCCGCCGAACAGATCCGCCACCGACAAGGAGAGGTCGGCGGAGGGAATATCGGCCAGCGTGCCGCCGGCATCCGTCCGTACCTCAATATCCGCCAGCCGCAGCACCAGCGGCACGGCGCCGCCTTTGTGATACCCCGCCCAGGCCAGCTCCGCCTTGGCCACATGGACCTTGATGCCCTCGCCGGTGACGCGCGTGGCCAGGCGCGAGGCCAATTGCGGGATTTCCAGCGGCCCTTGCGAAAGCCGGAAGGCCAGCAGCCCGAACGATGCCAAGGCAAGCACCACCAGCAGCATGGCAATCCGGCCGAGCTGGTGCAGCGCCTCTATGATAATCCAGGCCGCTTGACCTCTGCGTGGCTTCATCCTGTTCTGCTTGCCAGATGCCCGGCAATCTTCACAAGCCATCCTTTCCGCAAGCGGCCGATCCGGCGGCGGCTGCGCGCCTGCGCGCGGATTTCGCGGCCCTTGGCCCCCGCGAAGCCGAATTCGCCGCCACCGAATCGGGCGCCGCGCTGCTGGCGGCCCTCGGCGGCAACGCCCCTTATCTCGCGGATCTCGCCTGCCGGGAGCCCGCCACCCTGCTCGCCTGCATGCAAACCGGGCCACGGGCCGAGGCGCAGGCGCAGCTGGCCGTCCTGGACGCCCTGCCGCCGGACATACCCCGCGCCCCCCTTAGCGCCGCCCTGCGCCGGACCAAGCGGCAGATGGCCCTGACCATCGCCATCGCCGATCTCGGCGGGCTCTGGCCGCTGGAGGAGGTGACCCACGCGCTCTCCGACCTCGCCGAAGCCACATTGCGCGCCGCCATCCGGCATTTGCTCCGCACGCTGCATGAGGACGGCGAGATCACCCTGCCCCACCCCGACGAGCCGGAGCGCGAAAGCGGCTTCGTGGCGCTGGCGTTGGGCAAGCTGGGCGCGCGGGAGCTTAATTATTCTTCAGATATCGACCTCGTGCTGCTCTACGACCCCGACTCCGCCCCCTACGAACCCGATTCCCAGCCCTTGATGGCCCGGCTGGCACGCGACCTCACCACCCTGCTCTCGGTCCGCGATGAGGAGGGCTATGTCTTCCGTGTCGATCTGCGGCTGCGCCCGGCCCCCGGCGCCACCCCGCCCGTCGTCTCCCTGCCCGCAGCGCTTACCTATTATGAAAGCCATGGCCGCACCTGGGAGCGCGCGGCCTTCTCCAAGGCCCGGCCCGTGGCGGGGGATCTCGCTCTGGGCCAGCATTTCCTCACCGCCATCCGCCCCTTCATCTGGCGCAAATATCTGGATTTCGCGGCGGTCTCCGACATTCACGAGATGAAGCGCCAGATCGACGCGCAGCACGCCACCAACGGGCTGCGCGGGTTCGACGTGAAGCTGGGGCGCGGCGGCATCCGCGAGATCGAGTTCATCGTGCAGACGCTCGGGCTGGTCTGGGGCGGGCACAACCCGGCCTTGCGCATCCCCGCCACGCTGGACGCCCTGCCCGCCATGGCCCGCGCCGGGCATATCCCCGAGCGCGCCGCCCGCCAGCTCGCCGCCGATTACCGCGAGCTGCGCCGGGTGGAGCACCGGCTGCAAATGGTCGCGGACCGCCAGACCCACGCGCTGCCCAACACCGACGCGGCATTGGACGCCGTCTGCACCTTCCTGAACGCGCCGCGCTTCAAACGCGACTTCCCGCGCCTGCTGGCCCGCGTGCATGCGCATTTCCTGAATTTCTTCGATGCCGGCGCGCCCGAGACCAGAAGCGCGC
Source organism: uncultured Pseudomonadota bacterium (assembly GCA_963736885.1). Classification (GTDB taxonomy): domain Bacteria; phylum Pseudomonadota; class Alphaproteobacteria; order Acetobacterales; family Acetobacteraceae; genus Acidocella. The sequence continues at coordinate 81,153 of CAVTQN010000012.1, read as the reverse complement.
TGAACCCCGGCCATGAAGGCCCGCCACCGGCGGATTTCACCGCCCGGCTGCACGCGCTCGGCTTCAAGGACGACAAACATATCGCCGGACGGCTGCGGGACTGGGCCTCCGGCACCATGCAAGCCTTGCGCTCCCCGCGCGCAAGGGAGCTGCTGGAAGGGCTGCTGCCGCATCTGCTCTCCGCCCTTGGCGCGCAGCCGGAGCCGGACAAAGCCTTCGCGCAGTTCGACACGCTGCTGGCCCGCCAGCGCGCGGGCGTGCAGCTGCTCTCGCTCTTCACCCGCAACCCGGCGTTGCTGCGGCGCCTGGCCGCCGTGCTGGGCGCCGCCCCGGCACTGTCGGACTATCTGGCCGATGACCCGCAGGCGCTGGACGGGTTGCTGGCCCCCCAGGCCCGCTTCGCCGCCCCCCGCCCGCTTCTGGGCCGGCTGCTGGCGGAGGCGGAGGATCTTGAACAGGCCGCCGCCACCACGCGCCGCTTCGTGCGCCAGGAGGAGTTCCACCTCTCCGTCGCCACGCTGGAAGGGCGGCTGGATGCCAACGAGGCCGGGCGCCTGCGCAGCGCCCTGGCGGAGGCCGCCCTCTCGCAATTGCTGCCCTTCGTCATCGCCGCGCAGAAGGAGCGCCAGGGCCAGGTGCGCGGCGCCAAGATCGCGGTGGTGGCGCTGGGCAAGGCGGGCTCCGGGGAGATGCTGGCGGGCTCGGACCTCGATCTGATGCTGATCTATGATCACGCCCCCGCCGCCATCGCCCCCACCCCTTGGTTTGTGCGGCTCAGCCACGCCTTCATCGGGGCGCTGACGGCGCAAGGGGCGGGCGGGCCGCTCTATCAGGTGGATATGCGGCTGCGCCCCTCGGGCAATCAGGGTCCGGTGGCGGTCTCGCTCGCGGCCTTTCGCAACTACCACGCCCGCGAGTCCTGGACCTGGGAGCGCCTGGCGCTCACCCGCGCGCGGGTGATGGCCGCCACACCCGGCTTCGCCGGCACCGTACGCGAAGCGATTTTGAGCGCGCTTTGCCGCCCCGAGCCACAAACCAAGATACTGGCCGACACCGCCGCCATGCAGGCCCGGCTGGCGACCGACATGCCCTCGCGCGGCCCCTTCGATCTGCGCGCCAGTCCCGGCGGCATGATGGAGATCGGCTTCGTGGCGCAGGCGCTGCAGCTCATCCACGGCGCCGCCAACCCGGCTCTGTTCCAGCCCAATACCTGCGCCGCCCTCACCGCGCTGGCCGCCGCCGGGCATCTGCGCCAGGGCGAGGCCGATGCGTTGATCCGCGCCGATTTCCTGTGGCGCAGCATCCAGGGCATCAACCGCATCACCGGGCTTTCCACCCGCGCCACGGCGCCGCCGGGCGCCATGCTGGAGCCGCTGCTGCGCGCCACGGGCTTTGAAACGCTGGCGGCGCTGCATCGCGAGATCGCGGATACCGCCAACGCTGTACACGAGATTTTCTCAAGGCTGATTATTGAAGGAGCTACCACATGAGTCTCACCGAAGGCGCCTGCGCGCCGGATTTCTCCCTGCCCGCCACGGGCGGGCGCACAATCTCGCTCAGCCTCCTCAAGGGCAAGCCATTCGTGCTCTATTTCTACCCCCGCGCCGACACGCCCGGCTGCACCAAGGAGGCCTGCGCCTTCCAGGCCGGGCTGCCGGATTTCTCAGGCCTTGGGGTCACAATCATCGGCGTCTCGAAGGACAGCATGAAGGCGCTGGAAAAATTCGCCGAAAAATACACGCTGGAATTCCCCCTCGCCTCCGACCCCGAGACCAGAATGATCGACGCCTATGGCGCCTGGGTTGAAAAATCCATGTACGGGAAAAAATATATGGGCATCGAGCGCTCCACCGTACTGGTGGACGCCGAAGGAAAAGTCGCAAAAATCTGGCCGAAGGTGAAAATCGATGGCCATGCCGAGGATGTTCTGAAAGCCGTCAAGGCACTCGGCTGAACGCCTGCCCGCCGGGCCGTTGGCGGCCCGGCAAAAGCGTTAAATTCCGCCTCGCCTCGCCATGAAATTCATGTCCCGTTAAGCTTTACAATTCATGATGAATTCGTAATGTAAAGAGGTTCATGACACTGTGGCCGGACGCACCGAAATTTCCATTGCCGAAACAGATTTAGCCTATCCCGGCCCCGGCCCGCTCTCCCGCATGGATGAGCAGCGCGCCCACAGCCTCGAAAGCTATGAGATCCTCGACAGTGCGCCCGAAACATCATTTGACGATCTCGCTTATCTGGCCGCCTATCTCTGCAACGCGCCGGTGGCGCTCATCTGCTTCCTCACACCCGGCGGGCAATGGATCAAGGCCAGCTGGGCCAACGATTCATATGCAACCAGGCTCAGATCCCTGCCGCGCCAAGCCACAATTTACGATTCCCGCCTGCACAGGAACGACGGCATTCTGCTGCACACCGGCGAAGCCAGCCCCGCCTTGGCCGCCCTAAAATTGCGCCTGCTGGCCGCCGCACCGCTCAGCGCGCCGGACGGGCTGGTGCTCGGCAGCCTCCTGGTGCTGGACAAGCGCGCCCGTCCCCTGTCCGCTGGACAATGCGCCGCGCTCGGCAAACTAGCCAGCCAAACCATGGAACTTCTTGAACTGCGCCGCACTTTGGTCGGGCTCTCCCAGGCCAATGCGCGGCTCGGCCAGCAGAACATGACAGACTTTCTCACCGGCATTCCCAACCGCCGCGCCTATGACTATAAGCTGGCGGCGGAAACCTCCCGCGCCCAGCGCACGGGCGAGGCTTTGTCCCTGCTGCTGGTCGATATCGACCATTTCAAAGGCTATAACGACGAATATGGCCACCCGGCCGGGGATACCGCCTTGCAATCCGTCGCGCGGCTGCTGCTTTCGGCGCTGCGCCCTTATGATTTCCTGGCCCGTTATGGCGGAGAGGAATTCGCCATCATCTTGCCCTCCACTGACCTCACGGACGCGCTTCTGGTCGCGGAGCGGCTGCGCGGATTGATCGCGGCTACAGAGTTTCCACACCGCAAGCTCAGCATTTCCGTTGGCGTCTCCAGGCTGGATGCTGACTCCGGCGCCCACGCCCTGGTGCTGGCGGCCGATAACGGGCTGTACCGGGCCAAAGCCGCCGGGCGCAACAAGGTGGTAATCGGCAAATTGAAGGAAGGTGAGCTGGCCGGCTCCGCCCGCGCCTGAAACCGCCCCATGAACGAAAAATCCGGGGCAAAGCCCCGGATCTTTTCAAATGCGTCCACGGGCCGCAAAGCCCGCGGCCAAATTCATTCAAGCGGCTTCGAAAACCGGCGCGAACAGCCCCGCACGCTCAGCCAGCCGCGCCCGCAGCCCCTGCGGCAGCTGGCGCGCAGCCTTCACGCGCGGCAGCTCCATCTCGGCGATGGGGGCGGTATCCTCCAACGCCTCATGCTCGGCCCAGTTGTCGAAATTCAGGCGGTCGACATTGTCAACGAAGCTCTCACTCGCCACACCGTTTGAAACCAGCAGCTCGTGGCTTGCCAGCTCGACATGGTAATAGGTGAAGCGTTCCGTCATCGCCTCGCGCACGATGCTTGTGCCATTCACCAGCGCGCCCGCCTCGACCAGCCGCCCATCAAGGAACAAAGCATGCGCCGGAGACACACGCAGATCCTGCGTGGGAAGCTGTTCACCCAGCGCACCCGCCTTGATGAGGATGGGGGCCGCGCGCAGCGCATCGGCAAAATGTGCCACGATGGTGGAACGGCCCAGCCAGCGCACCGGCAGGCTCCTGCCATCGGCGGTGAGAACGAGATCCCCGGCCTTCAGCGCCTCCACCGGCACCTCCCCCGCGGGCGTCAGAATCTTCGTGCCCGCGGTGAAGCAGGTGATATGGTCGACGATCGTCCCACCGCTCGTGCTCTTCAAGCCGTAAATCGTGGATTTCCGGTTCACCGTATCCACGACGGACGTATATTCGGCACCATTGTGACCGTAATGGATCGTCCCGGTCGCCAGGGATGTCGGCGTCTCACTGCTCGTTGACCAATCCAGGTACAGACTGCTGAACTCGCTTGAGCCAGACGTCCCGCTCAGATGAATTTCATAATTAAGACCCGCCGTACCTGCACTTCCCACGTCCACGGTGGCGCTGGTGAAGGTGGTGGTGGCGCCATTTGTGCCCTTCACCGTCACATCCACGCCAGACACGCCAATCAGCGTTCCGCTACTGTTATAAGTGTCGGTCCAGGTACCGGAAATCGTTGCGCCATCAGCCAGAATAGCGTTGCTCAGCGTCGATGAAACAGTTGTGTTTGCCATGCAGAATCCCCGGATGCCCCAATCATTCGGTACAGCTCTAACCCAACCCACAGCGCGTTACGAGATCATAACGGACTTGATAACGTTTTTTTTACGTATCAGATTTCAGGCCGCTTTTACGAAACCCATTTAAAGTTGCAAAACAAAAACGACACCAAGCCCGCCTGTGCGAAAATCACCACACAAAAACGAAACGGACACGCACTGGTTGTGTTTTCAGCGCTGCGTCTTCGGGCAATAAAATGTGCTGCGGCCGGATTGAGTGACCTGCCGGATTCCATCGCAGGCGGGCGGGCCGGGGCAGCGCTCGCAGGGTTCACCCGTGCGGCCATACACCTTCCAGGCGTGCTGGAAATAGCCAAGCTCGCCGCTCGGCTGCACATAGTCACGCAAAGAGGAGCCGCCCGCCGCGATCGCCTCGATCAGCGTGGCACGCACCTCCTGCGCCAGCACCTCCAGCCGGGGGCGTGAGATTTTCCCCGCCGCGCGGGTCGGGGAAATCCCGGCGCGGAACAAAGCCTCGCTGGCGTAGATATTGCCGATCCCGGCCACCACATGCTGGTCCAGCAGCACGGCTTTGATCGGCGCCCCCCTGCCCTTGCAGGCGGCGGCCAGGGCGGCGCCGGAGAATTCATTGCCCAACGGCTCGGGCCCCATCCCGGCCAGCAGCCTGTGGCTGTCCTCCTCCACCGTACTCACCAGGTCCAGCGCCCCAAACCGGCGCGGGTCCACAAAGCCAACCCGCCGCGCGTCCTGCGTCTCGATGGTCAGATGCTCATGCGCCGCCTCAGGCTTATCCAGCAGCATCCGGCCGGACATGCCGAGATGCACCAGCATCGACCAGCCATTATCCAGGCGCATCAGCATGAACTTGCCCCGGCGCCGAAAGCCCAGCACCGTGGCGCCGGTCAGCAGGCGCGGCAGCTCGGGCGGCACGGGCCAGCGTATATCGGCGCGGCGCAGCGTTACATGGGCGATGCGCCGGCCGGTCAGATGACCGTCCAGCCCGCGCATCACGGTTTCAACCTCGGGGAGTTCCGGCATAACAAAACAGGGCTATAAAGGCCGCCATGAGCATGAACAATCCCAGCCAGAACAATGGCGACACCGCCGATTTCGGTTTCCGCTCCGTGCCTAAGGGCGAAAAGAGCGCCATGGTGCGGGAGGTGTTCGACTCCGTCGCCGGCAAATACGACATCATGAACGACCTGATGTCGCTCGGCATCCACCGGCTCTGGAAGCGGGAGTTCCTCACCCTTCTCAACCCGCGCCCCCATCACAAGCTGCTGGACCTGGCGGCGGGCACCGGAGACATCTCCTTTGGCTGGCTGAAACGCGGCGGCGGGCCGGTGGTGATGTCCGACATCAACGAATCCATGCTGAATGTCGGGCGCGACCGCGCCACCGCCAATGGGTTTTTGGGCGACATCGAGTTCCTGGTGGCCGACGCGGAAAAGCTGCCGCTGCCGGAGCAAACATTCGACCGCATTTCCATGGCCTTCGGCCTGCGCAACTGCACCAACAAGGACAAGGTGATCGCCGAGGCGTTCCGGCTGCTGCGCCCGGGCGGGCGCTTCCTGGTGCTGGAATTCTCCAAGCTGCAGATCGCCGGGCTGGAAAAACTCTACGATGCCTGGTCCTTCCAGGCCATGCCGAAGATCGGCGGTATCGTGGCAAAAGACTCCGAGAGCTACAAATACCTGGCCGAGAGCATCCGCATGTTCCCCCCGCAGGAGGAGTTGAAGCGCATGTTCGAGACGGCGGGGTTTGAGCGCGCGAGCTACCGCAACCTCTCCGGCGGCATCGCCGCCATCCATGCCGGCTGGAAGCTGTGAAGCGAATCCTGCTCATCGTCTCGGGCGGCATCGCCGCCTACAAGGCGCTGGAGTTGGTGCGCCTGGCCACCAAGGCGGGCATCGGCGTCACCGCCGTGCTCACCAAGGCGGGCGAAAAATTCGTCACCCCGCTCTCGCTCCAGGCCCTCACGGGATCAAAACTGTATCAAGACCTGTTCTCCCTCACCGATGAGAGCGAGATGGGCCATATCGAGCTGTCCCGCTCGGCGGATCTCGTCGTCGTCGCCCCCGCCACGGCGGATATCCTGGCCAAAATGGCCGCTGGCCTGGCCGATGACCTCGCCAGCACCCTGCTCCTGGCCACCGACAAACGCGTACTGGTGGCCCCGGCCATGAATGTGCGCATGTGGCAGCACCCGGCCACCGAAGCCAACATGGCCCTGCTGAAACAGCGCGGCGTGCTGGTGGTGGAGCCCGATGATGGCCCGATGGCCTGCGGTGAATACGGCCCTGGCCGCCTGGCGGAGCCGCCCGAGATCCTCGCCGCCATCCAGGCCGCGCTGAATGACGGCCCGTTGAAGGGCAAGCACGCCATCGTCACCTCCGGCCCCACCCATGAGCCGATCGACCCGGTGCGCTTCATCGCCAACCGCTCCTCCGGCAAGCAGGGCCACGCCATCGCCTCGGCTTTGGCCGCGCTGGGCGCGCGCGTCACGCTCATTTCCGGCCCCGTCGCCCTGCCGGACCCGCTGGGCCTCACCACCATCCACGTGGAAACAGCCCGCGAGATGCAGGCAGCAATGCAGGCCGCCCTGCCCGCTGACATCGCCGTCTGCGCCGCCGCCGTGGGCGATTGGCGCATGGCAGCGAGGCCGGGCAGAAACTGAAAAAGGATGGCGGCGCGCCCCCCAGCCCTCACCTTGGCCGAAAACCCGGACATTCTGGCCAGCCTCTCCGCCCCCGGCCCCACCCGCCCGCGCCTCGTCGTCGGCTTCGCCGCGGAGACCGAGAAGCTGGAAGAACACGCCGCCGCCAAGCGCGCCCGCAAGGGCTGCGACTGGCTGGTCGCCAATAATGTCGGTGGCACCGGCATCATGGGCGGCAATGAGAACGAGGTGCTGCTGCTGACCGAAGCGGGCAGCGAGCACTGGGAACGCATGAACAAGCTGGCGGTGGCCGAACGGCTCGCCGCGAAGATCGGAGAGTATTTCACATGAAGTCTGTTGGAGTGAAGATCCGCCGTCTGCCGCATGGCGAAGGGCTGGAACTGCCCGCCTACGCCACCCAGGGTGCCGCGGGCATGGACCTGCTGGCAGCGGTGCAAGCGCCCGTGATCATTGAGCCCGGCAAGCGCGCCCTGATCCCCACCGGCTTCTGCATCGCCCTGCCGGATGGCTATGAGTTGCAGGTGCGCCCGCGCTCAGGCCTCGCGCTAAAAAACGGCATCACCCTTCCCAATTCCCCCGGCACCATTGACGAGGATTATCGCGGCGAAGTCGGCGTGATCGTCCTGAATACCGGCGATGCGCCCTTCGAGGTCACGCGCGGCATGCGCATCGCCCAGGCGGTGCTGGCCCCCGTGGTCCGCGCCGCCTGGGAAGAGGTCGAGGATCTGGACGAGACCCATCGCGGCGCGGGCGGGTTCGGCTCAACCGGGCACTAGAGCCTGATCGCTTGAGGTTGACGCGCCCTTGCGCGGCAACCGAGGGCGTGAATCACCCTCTTAACAAAGAGCTGGAGCACGTTGAGGGTGGCGCGCATGCGGCAATCTCAACTTATCCCGCTATTTTATCAGAGAGATAGAGGGCGATTTAGGCTTTAGGCCCTCCCGCGCCACGCGGATCGCCTGGCCGCCCAGTGCGGGGTGCGCAACGCGTATCTGCACCTCATCGCGCTGACGCGTAAGAACCAGACACACAGCCATTGCAGCCCCCCCATACCCATGGCGGGCTTTAACCCCTTGGCTGTCACGAAAGCGCAATTCTTCCCAAGGTGACAAAGCCTCGGCACATGGCTAAGGGGGACTAAGACCTCCACCCGAAGCCAGGCGGCCCAATGACGAATTACACCCCTCCTGCCCTGGCTGGGCAACGCTTGCCCAACCGTTTTGACGGCGCCGCCATGCTCCTGGTCATGGGGCTGCTGGTGGCGCTTGTGGAAGTCGGGCGCGGCACCATCTCCATCCCCATTGCCGCCATCCAGAACACGCCCATCCATCTGGACCCGGCATGGCTGCCTTACTACGCGCTGCGCTCCACCGCGCGCATGTTCGCGGCCCTGGTCTTCTCGCTGCTCTTCACCCTCACCTACGCCACGCTGGCAGCCAAGTCCCGCCGCGCGGCCATGGTGCTGATCCCGATTCTGGATATCCTCCAGTCCGTGCCCATTCTGGGCTTTCTCACCTTCACCACCGTGTTCTTCCTGCATCTCTTCCCCGGCAAGGTGCTGGGGGCGGAGCTCGCCTCGGTGTTCGTGATCTTCACCAGCCAGGCCTGGAACATGGCCTTCAGCTTCTACCAGTCCCTCACCACCCTGCCGGATGATTTGCAGGAAGCCTCGCGCAGCTTCCGCCTCTCGCCCTGGCAGCGTTTCTGGAAGCTGGACGTGCCCTTCGCCATGCCGGGCCTCGTCTGGAACACCATGCTCTCAATGTCCGGCGGCTGGTTCTTCGTTGTGGCGTCAGAGGCGGTGACGGTCGGCAACACAACCTTCACCCTGCCAGGCATCGGGTCTTATGTGGCCACGGCGTTGGCAAAGCAGGATTTCAGCGCCATCATCTACGCCATCATCGCCATGTTTGTGGTGATCTTGCTCTACGACCAGCTGCTCTTCCGCCCGCTGGTGGCATGGTCCGCAAAATTCCGCTTCGAGACCACGGCGGCCATCTCCGGCCCTGAGCCCTGGATGCTCAAGCTGCTGCGCCGCACCGCCGTGTTCCGCGCCATTGGCGAGATCGTGGGGGGCGCCTTCGCCGCGGTGTTCCGGCTGCGCCTGACCTTGCGCAAAGCCGGCCGCCAGGTGGACGAGACCCAGCCTCCCTCCCGGGCTGTGGACGGCATCTGGTTCCTGCTCATCGCCGTCATGGCCATCTATGCCGCCTGGCAAATCGTGCAATATGTCTCCGCAACACTGCATTGGCGCGATCTCGGCACCGCCGTCCTGCTGGGTTTGTTCACCATGCTCCGCGTGATCGTGCTGATGGCCGTCGCCGCCCTCGTCTGGGTGCCGATCGGCGTCTGGATCGGCCTGCGCCCCAAAGCCACGCGCATCGCCCAGCCGCTGGCGCAGTTCCTGGCCGCCTTCCCGGCCAATCTGCTGTTCCCGCCATTCGTCATCGTCATCGTCACATTCCATCTGAATCCCGATATCTGGCTGACGCCGCTCATGCTCATCGGCACGCAATGGTATGTGCTGTTCAACGTCATCGCCGGCGCCGCCGCCTTCCCGGGTGACATGAAGGAGGCCGTGGCGAATTTCCACATTCGCGGCCTGCTGTGGTGGCGCAAGGTGATGATCCCCGGCATCCTGCCTTATTTCATCACCGGCGCGATCACCGCCTCCGGCGGCGCCTGGAACGCCTCTATCGTCGCCGAGGTGGCAAGCTGGGGCAAGAATAATCTCGCCGCCCATGGCCTGGGCGCCTATATCGCCCAAGCCACCAATAATGGCGACACACCGCGTGTCGTGCTGGGCGTGGCGGTGATGTCCTCCTTCGTGATCGTCTTCAACCGCATCCTGTGGCGGCCGCTTTACGCCTACGCCACCCGCCGCACTACGCTGGGGTAACCGCCATGGACCAACAGACCAAGCCGCTCATCTCCGTGCGCAACTGCCGGCAGGCCTACCATAAGGAGGCCAGCGCCGACCTGGTGGTGCTGGACGATGTCGACCTCACCCTGCAGGAAGGTGAGATCGTCGCCCTGCTCGGCCGCTCGGGCTCGGGCAAGTCCACGCTCCTGCGCATCGTCGCCGGGCTGCTCAAGCCCACTTCCGGCGATGTGCGCTGGCGCGGCGAGCCCTTGAAAGGCCCCGCCCCCGGTGTCGCCATGGTGTTCCAGAGCTTTGCCCTGTTCCCCTGGCTGACGGTGCAGGAGAATGTGGAACTCGGCCTGGAAGCTCTGGGCGTGAAGAAGGATGACCGCGAGGAGCGCTCCGAAGAGGCGATCGACCTTATCGGCCTCGGCGGCTATGACGGTGCCTATCCCAAGGAACTCTCCGGCGGCATGCGCCAGCGCGTCGGCCTGGCCCGCGCTTTGGTGGTTCACCCCGACCTGCTGCTGATGGACGAGCCCTTCTCGGCGCTGGACGTGCTGACCGCCGAGACCCTGCGCACCGACCTCATCGACCTTTGGATGGACGGCAAGCTGCCGGTGAAATCCATCCTGATCGTGACGCACAACATCGAGGAGGCGGTGCTGATGGCGGACCGCATCCTCGTCTTCTCCTCCAATCCCGGCCGCGTCGCGCATGAGCTGAAAGTGCCCTTCGCGCATCCGCGCAACCGCTTCGACCCCGCCTTCCGCGAGATGGTGGACGACATTTACGGCATCATGACCCGCCGCAAGATGCCCGAGATCCAAACCGCCGCCGCCGCCGCGCCCAACCCGTTCGCGCATCCGCTGCACCCGGTGGGCACCAACCTCATGGCCGGGCTTTTGGAGACGCTGAGCAGCGAACCCTATAACGGCCGCGCCGACCTGCCAGCCCTGGCCGCCGCCCTGCAATTCGAGGTGGATGAATTGCTGCCTCTGGGCGAGACGCTGGGCATGCTGGGCTTCGCCCTGCTGGAGGAAGGCGACATCCAGATCACCGAAACCGGGCGGCGCTTCGCCGAGGCCGAGACCGAGGACCGCAAGGAGATCTTTGCCGCTGCGCTGCGCGCCCATGTGCCGCTGATCACCGAGATCCGCTCCGTCATCGACCAGCGCTCCAACCACCGCGCCGCCGCAATGCGCTTCCGCGACCAGCTGGAAGACCACATGTCCCCCGAATATGCCGAGGAGACACTGCGCACCGTCATCGCCTGGGGCCGCTACGCGGAAATCTTCGAATATGACGAAGAGGCGCAGCAATTTGGCCTGGAGGAAGAGGACGAAGAGGAGCACGAGGCGTAAGAGCAAACGCTCCTGCGGCCGGGTTTACAATATTGACCATCCTTCCCCTCAATCCAGGGTTGGCCTAAACCGCGCTGCATGTCCGATACGCGCCCTACTCTCATCTTCCTGCTCATGGAGGACTGGTTCTTCGCCTCGCATTTCTGGGCGCGGGGGCTGGCAGCCCAGAAGGCGGGCTGGCGTGTGGTCCTCATCTCCCGGCAAAGCCCGGCGGCCCGGGAGATCGAAGCCTCAGGCATCGAATTCTACGCCGCCGATCTCGACCGCAAACGCCTCAACCCCTTCAAGGAGCTGGCTTTCTCCTTCTGGCTGGCGCGGCTCTACCGGCGCATCAAGCCGGATGTGGTGCATCACATCGCGCTCAAGCCCATCATTTTCGGCGGCATCGCGGCGCGGCTGGCACGGGTGCCGGCGGTGGTGAACGCGCCCATCGGGCTCGGCTTCGTCTTCTCCTCGGACAGACTTTTGGCGAAACTCCTCAAACCCATGGTCTCCGCGGGCTTGCGCGTGACCATGAGCCCGAGGCGCGGTGTGGCGGTGTTCGAGAATCCTGACGACCTGAGCGCCATGGTCCAGGGCGGCATGGTCGGCCAGGCGCGCACCCGGCTCATCAGGGGGGCGGGGGTGGATATCGAACACTTCGCCCCCACGCCGGAGCCCGAAGGCCCGGTGCGCATCGCGCTCGCCGCGCGCATGATCCGCGAGAAGGGCATTCCCGACTTCATCGCCGCGGCGCGGCTCCTCAAAGGCCAGGCGGAATTCTGGCTGGCCGGCGCGCCGGACCTCTCCAACCCCAACCCAGTGACAGAGACTGAGCTGCGCGGCTGGGAAACCGAAGGCATCATCCGCTGGCTCGGCCCGGTGAAGGATATGGCGGGGCTGCTGAAACAGGTCCATATCTTCACCCTGCCCTCCACCTACCGGGAAGGCCTGCCGAAAGCCGTGCTGGAGGCGATGGCCGCCGGGCGCCCGGTGGTCGCCACCGACATTCCCGGCTGCCGCGAGGCGGTGGTGGATGGCGAAAACGGCTTTCTGGTGCCGCCGCGCAACCCGGAGGCCCTGGCCGAGGCGCTCGGCAAGCTGATCGCCGATCCCGTCCTGAGGGCGCGTTTCGGCGCGGCCGGGCGGGCCAGCGTCGAGCAGAATTTCTCGGACGAGATCGTCTGCCAAAAGACCATGGCGATTTACGAGGCTCTAAGAGCGCGATAGGTTGAGAGGCTGATTCACGCCCTCGGTTGCCGCGCAAGGGCGCGTCAACCTTCAGCGATCAGGCTCTAGGGAGGGCAAGGCATGAAGAAATTTCTCGGGCTCGTCTTGGCGGTCCTGGCCGGCATCCTGGCCATCGTCATCCTGTTCTTCTGGCTGGTCACGCCACGCATGGGCGAGCGGCAACAGATCGGCGCGGTCAGCACGAATTTCCGCTGGATCGGCCCGAACGACAAAGTCATCGTCGAGCGTTTCGACGACCCGAAAATCCCGAATATCTCCTGCTATGCCGCCTCAGCCCAGACCGGCGGCCTGGCAGGCGGCGCGGGCCTGGCCACCAACCCCAGCGAATTCTCGCTCAACTGCATCGCTCACGGGCCGGTGGTGCTGCCCTCAGACCTGCCGCAGCAGGAGCAGATCGGCGCCATCTCCGCCTCGCTCTTCTTCAAGCATTTCATCCTGACCCGCATCGTGGACGATAAGCGGGACGCGGTGGTTTATATGCTGACCAGCACCAAGGTGCTGAAAGGCTCACCGGCCAACGCGATCTCCGCCGTTGCGGCGCAAAGCGCGCCCGCCACCGGGAACTGAAGATTACTGGCCGGGCGAAAGCTCGGCCAGATCCGCATTCACCTCGTTCAGCTTGCTCTGGGTCAGCCGCCCGCCCGAGAGCGAGGCGAGCTGCGACAGGCTCATCGAGCAGAACAGGACATATTGCGGGTTGGACATCACGCCCGGCACATCGCGGTCCAGCACCGCCTTGCCGCGCTCATCCGCCGCGATCCTGTCGATCGGCGTGTGCACCGTGAAAGTTGCCAGGGTGGAGGACGAGGCATTCGCCGCGACCGGTTCATGCGCGGCGGAGGGGGCCGCACATGAGCCCAGGCACGCCAGCCCGGCCATGCCAAAGACCACAACTCCCCGCCGTGCCTGCCTGCTCTTTGCTTGCCAGATCATGCCACGAACCTCCAGAAACCGGACGGTCAGGACTCACCCAACCATGATCCAATCATACAGTGTTATTTGTTTATACTGCGACAATTTCGCCACAGCTGCCAAGGTTTAAATTTCAGACATGCCCTCGTGATAGAAGCCGCCCGGTCTGCTTGCATCCGCCTTTACCGCGTGCCAAACCGCGCCGCACCTTCACGTGACTGGCGCTCAGATGGTCACCATCGGGGAGCGTGAGGGAAGCCGCCGCGCGCCTGGGCATTGCAACGTCTCATATAACGGAGCCGCCTCGTGTCAGATATCGTCCCCATCCGCACCGCCTTGATTTCCGTGTCCGACAAAACCGGGCTCGTCGAGTTCGCCAAGGCGCTGGCCGCAACGGGCACAAAAATCCTCTCCACCGGCGGCTCGGCCAAAATGCTGCGCGAGGCCGGGGTGGAGGTGACCGAGGTTTCCGAACATACCGGCTTTCCCGAGATCCTGGATGGGCGCGTGAAAACCCTGGTGCCGCAGGTACATGGCGGCATTCTGGGCCGGCGCCACGACCCCAGCCATATCGCCCAGATGGCCGAGCACGCCATCGCGCCGATCGATCTGGTGGCGGTCAATCTCTATCCGTTCGAGGCCACGGTGGCGCGCGGTGCCGCGTTCGAGGACTGCATCGAGACTATCGACATTGGCGGCCCGGCGATGATCCGCTCCGCCGCCAAGAACCATGAGAGCGTCGCGGTGCTCACCGAGCCCGCCCATTACGCCAAGGTTCTGGAAGACATCGCCGCCCATGGCGGCACCACGCTGGAAACCCGCCGCAAGCTCGCCGCGGGCGCCTATGCCCGCACCGCCGCCTATGATTCCGCCATTTCCGGCTGGTTCGCCGGGCAGCTGGGCGAGGATTATCCTGAGCGCTTCTCCTTCTCCGGCGCCAAGAAGCAGGCGCTGCGCTATGGCGAGAACCCGCACCAGTCGGCTGCCTTCTACACCACCTCCCCCGCGCGCTTTGGTGTGGCCACCGCCACCCAGCACCAGGGCAAGGAACTCTCCTATAACAACTATAACGACACCGACGCCGCCTTCGAGTGCGTGGCCGAGTTCGACGAGCCGAGCGTGGTGATCGTCAAGCACGCCAACCCCTGCGGTGTCGCCACCGCCCTCAATCTCGCCGATGCCTGGGACGTCGCCCTGGCCTGCGACCCGGTTTCCGCCTTCGGCGGCATCGTGGCGCTGAACCGCACGCTGGATGAGGAAACCGCCGCGAAAATCTCCACCATCTTCACCGAGGTGATCATCGCCCCGGAGGTGACGGAGGGGGCTAAATCCCTGCTGGCGGCCAAGAAAAACCTGCGCCTGCTCACCACCGGCGGCGTCCCCAGCCCCACGCAGGCGGGAGTCACCTTCAAATCCCTGGCCGGCGGTTTCCTGCTGCAATCGCGCGACGCGGGCCGGGTCACGGCGGCAGAGCTGCAAGTGGTCACCAAGCGCGCGCCCACGGCGGCGGAGCTGGATGACATGCTCTTCGCCTTCCGTGTGGCCAAGCATGTGAAGTCCAACGCCATCGTCTATGCCAAGAACCGCGCCACCATCGGCGTCGGCGCCGGGCAGATGAACCGGGTGGATTCCGCACGCATCGCCGCCTGGCGCGGCAAGGAGGCGAAGCTGGATTTTTCGTCCTGCGCCGTGGCGTCCGACGCCTTCTTCCCCTTCGCGGACGGCCTGGAAGCGGCGATCGCCGCCGGGGCCTCCTGCGTGATCCAGCCCGGCGGCTCGATCCGCGACAAGGAGGTCATCGAAGCCGCCGACAAAGCCGGTATCGCCATGGTGTTCACAAACATGCGGCATTTCCGTCATTAATCCGCTATAGGAGGGTATGTTGATGACCTTGCCTTTCTCTCTGCCAGACTGGATGCCGGGATGGCTCTTTCTGGCACTCGCCGTGCCGGCGCTTCTCTGGTTCCTGGCCTTCCTGATGGTGCCCTTCAGTGTCTTCGGGGTGAAGGCACGGCTGGAGGCGCTGGAAGGGGAACTTGAATCCCTGCATGAGGAGTTGCGGATCATGCAGATGCGCGCCGCGGGGGTGCTGCCCGCCCCTGTGCGCAGCATGGACCCGTATGACGATGTGCCGAATTTCGGCCAGCTCAAGCGCAGCCGCGCCGCGCCGCCGCCCGTGGAGGAGCCCCCGCCGCCCTCGCGCGCGCGCATCCCCAACGCCGAGCCGCGCAGCTTTGCGGCGCGCGATTTCACCGCCTCTCGCGAGCGCCCCGCCCAGCCCCCCACGCCGCCGCGCCCGCGCCGCACCGAACCAAAGCTGGACTGACAAGATCCCGGCGGACACCCATCCGCCGGGATCAAGCATTTTACAGGGGAATACGGCAAGCGCCGCTTGTGGTATTAAAATACCACACACAAAACCCCTTGACCTTTCACCGCGTTTTCCCCATAAGCCCGCCCACAGCGTGCGATCGGCCTGACCGGCGCCAAGTTTGGCGTCCTTCAGGCCGTGAATCGCCCGCTTAACATGATGAGAGACGGATTCACGGTCCGACTTGAAACATCCTGCGGGGATGTTTCAAGTCGGACGGATCCGGCTCAATTTTTGGGTGAGCATATGAAAACGACGATTTCCATCAAACCCGCGGACGTGAAGAAGGACTGGGTCCTCATCGACGCCGAGGGGCTGATCCTCGGCCGCCTCGCCGCGATCGTGGCAACCCGCCTGCGCGGCAAGCACAAGCCGACCTTTACCCCGCATGTCGATTGCGGCGACAACATTGTCATTGTCAACGCCGACAAGGTGAAGCTGACCGGCAAGAAGATGCAGGACAGCATTTTCTACCACCACACCGGCTACGCCGGCGGCATCAAGGGCCGTTCCGTCAAGGAGCGCCTGGACGGCAAGCACCCTGAGAGCGTTGTCGAGAAGGCGGTTGAGCGCATGATCACGCGCGGCCCGCTGCAGCGCCAGCAGATGAAGAACCTGCATGTCTATGCCGGCCCCGAGCACCCGCACGCCGCCCAGCAGCCCAAGGCGCTCGATGTCGCCGCGCTGAACCCCAAGAACAAGAGGGCCTGATTCCATGTCCGAAACCACCAATGCTTTCGCCGGTCTGAAGGACCTCCAGACCGCCGGCGCCACCCCGGACGCCCAGCCCCAGAAGCGTGAGCCCAAGCGCGACGCCCAGGGCCGCTCCTACGCCACCGGCCGCCGCAAGAACGCCATCGCCCGCGTGTGGGTGAAGCCCGGCAAGGGCGAGATCATCATCAACGGCAAGAAGGCGCCGGTCTATTTCGCCCGCCCCGTGCTGCGCATGCTGATCACCCAGCCCTTCCTGGTTGCCGACCGCTACAACCAGTTCGACGTGTATTGCACCGTCAATGGCGGCGGCCTCTCCGGCCAGGCCGGCGCGGTTCGCCACGGCATCTCCCGCGCGCTCACCCTTTATGAGCCGGAGCTGCGCTCCATCCTGAAGGCCGCCGGGTTCCTCACCCGTGACCCGCGTATGGTCGAGCGTAAGAAGTACGGCAAGCCGAAGGCCCGCCGCAGCTTCCAGTTCTCCAAGCGCTGATGCACCCCGAAAAACCCGGCTCCGGCCGGGTTTTTTTGTGCGCGGAGTTTCTGCTCCTGTTCGGGCTGGGGCCGCTGCTGGTCCTTTTGCTCCGCCAGCCGGGCATCTTGGTTCCTGGTGCTCTGGGGCGGCGGGCTCGCCTGCTGGGCCGCCAGCCGCGCGGCACCGCAGGGAAAGGCCCTCGGCATTCAGAGCGTGCTCGCCCGCTTCGCGCTTTGCGGCGCCGCCCTCACGCTGGCCACCTGGGCGCTGGCCCCTACCCTGTTTCTCTCCCTGCCCTTGCAGCACCCGCGCTTCTGGGCGCTGGTCATGCTGCTCTACCCGCTGCTCTCCGTGTGGCCGCAGGAGATCATTTTCCGCCGCTTTCTGTTTCACCGCTACGGCTTGTTATTCGGAAATCGAATAACAGCAGCCTCGGCTATTGCGTTCAGCTATGCCCATATCATCTACCTCAACCCGCTGGCGGTGGTGCTCACCTTGGCGGGCGGGGCGATGTTTGCGCGCAGCTACTCCAAAACCCGCTCCCTGAAGCTGACCGCGCTGGAACATGCGCTCTATGGCTGCCTGGTTTTCACCATCGGCCTCGGGCGCTATTTCTTCTCCGGCGCCGCCTGGCACCATTGATCTTCAGCCCAGCAGCGCCTCGAACTCCGCCACATGCTCATAGCCGGGCATGAGCCGCTCCAGCGCCTCGTCGCGGTAGGTGGCGGGGTGGGTGTAGATCTCGGTGCGGCCCTCGGGCAGATGCGGCAGCAAAAGGGCGATCTTCTCGCGGGTCATATGGCCTGACCATTTGAGGCCGAACACCTGGTCCGGCACCTCCAGCCCCCGCGCCTGCCAGCGCAGCAGCTTCGTCCAGGCGTAAAGCGCGTGGTCGCCGAAGCCTATCTTCTCCCCGCAGGCCGCCATCACGGAGGGCGGCTCGGCCGGAACACGCAACCGCTTCAGCCCATAACGCTTGCCCACCTCAATCATCATCCGCGCGATGGTCGGGTGGAGCAGAAAATGCTTATGCGCATCGGCATGGTGCAGCGTGAGCCCCGTGGCGGCGTAAGCGGCGAATTGAGCCTCGATCTCGGCGCGCAACTCCCGCCTTGCGGCCGGGGAGAAAAAATAGCGTACGCCCAAAGCCGCCTGGTTGGTGGAAAACCGCCCATCCGGCCCGGTGATATGCGGCAGGCGCGCATGGCCCAGCATCGAATCGCCATCCACCAGCACCAGATGCAGCCCGACATTCAACCCAGGCAGTTTTTTCGCCCGGCGCACCGCATCCGCCGCCGCGGGGGCCGCCACCATCAGGCTCGCCTGGGTCAACCTGCCTTCAAGATTGGCCCGCTCCACCGCCTCATTCACGGATAAGGTCAGGCCGAAATCATCGGCAGAGAAAATAATCTCGCGCACGGCTCAGCTATCGTTGCGCGGCACCCAGGGGATGCGGGCGAAGGCGATGCCATCCTCGGCCAGGGCATCGGCATCCTCATCGGAGCTTTCGCCATAAATGCCACGCGGCGCCGTCTCACCATAATGGATGCGCCGCGCCTCCTCGGCGAAATCCCCGCCGACATAGTCGCAATTCTTCTCGACCTCTTCGCGCAGCTTCTGCAAGGCGGCGCGCACGGAATCGGGAATCGCCCCGCCGGCGGCCTGCGGCATGGCGGGTTCGGAGGGCGGAGGCGGCGGGTCGGCGGCGATGATCAGCTCGCGCCCCTTGCGGGGAATGGCGGGCGCCATCAGCGCGCGGGAAACCTCCACACTGCCGCAGGACGGGCAGGCCACCAGGCCAGAGGCGACCTGCAGCTCGAATCCGGAACTGTCCTTGAACCAGCCATCGAACTCATGGCTGGCCTCGCAACGGAGCTGATAATGGATCATGGCGTGAGCAGCGGGTCCAGCTTGCCGGCGCGCTCCAGCGCCAGCAGATCGTCACAGCCGCCAACATGCTGGGCGCCGATGAAGATCTGCGGCACCGTGGTGCGCCCGCCGGAGCGGCGGATCGCCTCCTCACGCTGCGCCGTGCCGTGCGGGGCGCTGATTTCCTTGAAACTGGCGCCTTTCTGCTCGAGCAGCGCCACGGCGCGTGTGCAATAAGGACAATAAGGCTGGGTATAGATATCGATCTCAGGCATTTCCCCACCAATTAGCCTAGAGAATGCCGAATGCAAGGTGAATCTAATGCAGGCGCGGG
The DNA here is from genome assembly GCA_963736885.1 of uncultured Pseudomonadota bacterium. Lineage (GTDB taxonomy): Bacteria > Pseudomonadota > Alphaproteobacteria > Acetobacterales > Acetobacteraceae > Acidocella. Next base: position 62,073 of record CAVTQN010000012.1, on the reverse strand, counting down.
TCAGCCACGCGCGCCACTGTGAGCACATCCACCCGCGCCGCCCCCGCCGCGCGCAGGGCCAGGGCGCATTGATGGGCTGTGGCCCCGGTGGTCATCACATCATCCACCAGCAGCACATGCTTGCCCGCGACCTCAGCCCCCCGCCGCAACATGATGGCCCCTGTCAGCTCCACCCGGCGCTCCGCCACGCCCAGCCCCTCCAACGGCCGTGTGGCGCGCCAGCGGCGCAGAACATCCAGCCCCAGCGGCCTTCCGGCCAGCCTGGCCAGGGCAATGGCCAGCACCGCCGCCTGGTTATAGCGGCGCTGGCGCAGCCGGGCTGCGTGCAAAGGCACCGGCACCAGCAGATTAGCCGCTTGCAGCATGGCGTCCCCAGGCCGGCGCATCATCCGGGCCAGCCCGGACGCCGCCTCGCTCTGGTCGCCATATTTCAGCGGCAGGATCATCCGCCGCGCGGTCTCGTCATAGCGCAACGCCGCCCGCGCCGTGGTGAAGGCTGGCGGTGCAGCCCCGCACGCGCCGCAACGCGGCTCATGCGCCCCCGGCCCGGCAAAGGGCAGCGGCACGCCGCAGCAGGCGCAGAGCGGCGCGGTGACGAAATTCGCCCTGCTGAAACATTTCAGGCAGAGCTGCCCCTCGGCCTCCACCGCCTCGGCGCAGACAAGACAAGAGGGCGGGAGGACGCTATCCAGAACCCAGCGTAATAGGGGCTTCAAGTGCAGCAGATCTTTGATTTCGGCGCGATGGTGAAACACCGGGACAGGGCGGCGCACCGGCTCGCCCCTGTCCTGCCTGTGCTGGAGGAGCTGACGGAACGCCTGCTCGACCGGCTGGATGACACCACCAAGCGTTTCACCCGCGCCCTGGATTTCGGCGGGCGCGGCGCCGTGGCTCCACAGCTTGCGGCGCGCGGCATGCTGGTGGACAGCGCGGATTTTTCCGCCGCCATGGCGGCGCGCGCCGGGGGGCGGCCCATAACCCTGCCCGGCCCGGCCGATTTTGGCCTGGCGCCGGAGACATATGATGTCATCCTGGCCCCCCTCTCCTTGCATTTTCTGGACGATCTGCCCGGCGCGCTCATCCAGCTCCGCCGCGCCTTGAAGCCCGAGGGGCTGCTGCTGGCCAGCCTGCCGGTGCTGGGCACGCTGCATGATCTGCGCCTCGCCTTGCTGGAGGCGGAGGAAGCCCTCACCGGCAGGGTCAGCCCCCGGATCTCACCCTTCCCGGAATTGCGCGACTGCGCGGGGCTGTTGCAGCGCGCCGGCTTTGCCCATCCCGTCGCGGATGTCGAGGAGTTGAATTTTCTGTACGCCAACCCGCTGGCTTTGCTGCATGAGCTGCGCGACGCGGGCGAGACCAACGCCCTGCACGGGCGCAGCCGTGCCATTGCGCCACGGGCATTGTTTCCCGCCGCGCTGGCGGCCCTGCCGCAGGAAGAGGGCCGCATGGCGGTGAAATTGCGCATGGCGGTGCTCACCGGCTGGGCCTCATAGCAGCCCCGCCTTGCGGAAGCTCAGCCAGCGCCCGTTGCCGACGATCACATGGTCGTGCAGCACCACGGCGAGCGCGCTGGCGGCCCGCTTGATCTCCCTCGTCATCACGATGTCCTCATCAGATGGCGACGGGTCGCCGCTCGGGTGGTTATGGACGAGAATGATCGCCGTCGAATTCAGCTCCAGCGCGCGCTTCACCACCTCGCGCGGATAGACCGGGGTGTGGTTCACCGTGCCCGTGGATTGCGGGGCATCGGCCAGCAGGCGGTTGCGGTTGTCCAGATACAGAACCCGGAACTGCTCGACCTTCTCGCGCGCCAGCACGGCCTGGAGATATTCCATCAACCTGTCCCAGTTGCTGAGCACCGGGCGGTACAACACCTCTGCCTTGGCCAAACGCTGAGAGGCCGCCTGCACGAGCTTGAGCGCCGCCACCCCGGCCTCACCCAGCCCCTCAAGGCTCAAGAGATCCGGCACCGGGGCCGAAATGGCATTGGCATAGGAGCCGAATTTCGCCAGCAGCGCCCGGGCGATAGGCTTTGTATCCCGGCGCGGCAGGGCCAGGAACAAGGTCATTTCAATCAACTCATGATCCGCCAGTGAGTCCGGCCCACCGGCCAGAAACCGCGCCCGCAGCCGGGCCCTGTGCCCCTCCGTGCCGACCGCCAAAGGTGCTGGCCGGATTTCCGGAGATAGCGTGGCGAGCAGTGATATGTCAGCAAAACCGTCTGGCGTGTGAAGCTTCTTCATCACACGTCAAAGTGACACAACTTTAGATAATTATAAACACTATTTTAATAATTTCGGTTGTGCATCTAGCCTTGGTCCGGATTGCTTTACCACGTCATTTCGATGCCGGCTTTAACTCTATGATTTAGAGGGCGATTCAGACATCAAGCCAGGCCGTGCTGCGAACCAACGAATGTCAGCGCGCTCTCGCGTCAGGCGGCGCGCCTTCATAGCCCCTCCTTCTTGCTGGCCAGCACCATATACACAGCCGGCACCACGAACAACGTGAACAAGGTGCCAATGGAAAGGCCGCCCGCGATCACCATGCCCATGGCATAGCGCGACGCCGCGCCCGCGCCGCTGGCGACGATGAGCGGCAGCACGCCCACGACCATGGCCGCGGTGGTCATCAAAATCGGCCGCAACCTGATATTCGCGGCATATTCAATCGCCTCGCGCTTGCTCATGCCATTCAGCCGCGCCTCGTTGGCCACCTCGGTCATCAGGATGCCGTGCTTGGAGACAAGCCCCATCAGCGTCACCAGCCCCACCTCGGTATAGATGTTCAGGCTCAGCCCCCCGACACCGATATAGATGAAGATCAGGGCGCCCGCGATCGACATCGGCACCGAAACGAGAATGATGAGCGGGTCACGGAACGAGTTGAACAAGGCGGCCAGCGCCAGGAAGATGATGATCAGCGCGAAAATGAAGGTGAAGATGAAAGCGCTGCTGGTCTGCACATATTGGCGCATCAGCCCGCCATAATCGATGGTGTCCTCAGGCGGCAAAATCTGCGCGGCCAGGCTCTGCAATGTGTGCAGCGCATCCGCCTCCGCCACGCCGGGCGCCACCACGCCTTGCAGCGTCGCCGAATTCTGCTGCTGGAAATGATTGATCGTCTCCGGAATGACATTGTTCTGGATCGTCGCGATCGATGAGAGCGGCACATCGATGCCGTTCGACGACAGGATATAGTAAGTCTTCAGATCCGCGACATTCAGCCGCGCCGTGCGCCGCATCTGCGGAATGACCTTGTAGGAGCGGCCGTCGAGATCGAAATAATTCACATAGCCGCCGCCCAGCGCCTCGCTCAGCACCACGCCGACCTGGCTCATATCCAGCCCCAGCGCCGCCGCCTTGTCACGGTCGATCACCACCGTCGATTGCGGCTGGTCGATTTTCAGATCGCTTTGCAGGAAGATGAACTTGCCGCTCTTCAGCGCCGCCTGCAGCAGCTTCTGCGCATCCGGGTACAGCACCTGGAAATCGCTCGTGGTCTTGACCACGAACTGCACCGGCAGGCCCGATGAGCCCGGCAGCGGCGCCAGCGGGAAGGCCGCGACCTGCTGGCCGGCATCGATGGTGTTGGCGTCCTTCTGCATCAAGGTTTGCAGCGTGGCCGCCGGGCGGCGCTCCCCCCAGGGCTTCAGCACCGCACCCAGAATATCCGTGCCGGGAACGTCGATCTGGAATGTATGGTCGACATCGGGATAGTTCAGGATGGAGCCGTTGAGATACGTATCCCACATCGCCCTCTGCCCGATTGTCGCGTTCGGCGCGGAGGTGCTGGCAAACAGCACGATCCCCTGGTCCTCCGCCGGCGCCAGCTCGCTCTTCGAACCCTGCGCCAGGAAGTAGATGCTGGTGAGCATGATCGCCGCGAAAACCAGCGTCACCGGCAAGGTATCCAGGCTGGCATTCAGCAGCCTTGTGTAGCCACTGTGCAGTTTGGCGAAGCTGGCATCGATGAAATTGATCATCTTGCCTTCCCAGTTCGGCTTTTCGCGGTCCACATGCTTGAGGAAACGCGAGCTGAGCATGGGGGTCAGCGTCAGCGCCACCACGGCGGAGATCGTCACCGAGCCCGCGAGCGTCAGGGCGAATTCGGTGAACAGCGCGCCGGTGAGGCCGGTTTGGAAGGCGATGGGCACATAGACCGCGATCAGCACGACCGTCATCGCCACGATCGGCCCGCCCAGCTCGGCGGCGGCCACCCGTGCCGCCTCGAGCGGGCTCTCGCCGAGATCGAGATGGCGGTTCACATTCTCCACCACGATGATCGCGTCATCCACCACCAGCCCGATGGCCAGCACCAGCGCCAGCAGGGTCAGCAGGTTGATGGAGAAGCCGAACGCCGCCATCATCGCGAAGGCGCCGATCAGGGAGAGCGGGATCGCCACCACCGGGATCAGCACCGAGCGCGGCGAGCCCAGGAAGGCGAACACCACCAGCGTCACGATGAGCAGTGCCCCGACCAGCGAGGCCACGACCTCATGGATCGAGGCGTTCACGAACACGGTGGAGTCATACACGACCTCGCCGGTCAGGCCGGTGGGCAGATTGGCCTGGATACCCGGCATCACCTTGCGCACGCCGGAGATCACACTCAGCAGATTGGCCTCCGGCGCCACCTTGATGCCGACATACACACCCAGCTTGTTGTCGAAGGTCACGTGCTGCTCGTAGGTGTCGGCCCCCAGCGTCACGGTGGCGACATCGCGCAGCCGGATGATCGCGCCGTTCTGCTGCTTGAGGATCAGCGCCCGGAACTCTTCGGGCGTGTGCAGCCCGGTGGAGGCATCCAGCGTCACCTGGGTCATCGTGCCCTTGGTGTTGCCCAGCGCGGAGATGAAATCATTCGCCGCCAGCGCGTTCCACACATCAGAGGGCGTCAGCCCGAAGGCCGCCAGCTTCTGCGGGTCCAGCCAGATGCGCATGGCGTAATTCTGCCCGCCCAGATATCTCCGCCGTCTGCACCCCCTGCACCGCCTGCAATTGCGGCTGCACGACGCGGGTGATGTAGTCGGTAATCTGGTTGGCGCTGAGTACGGAACTGCGGAAGCCGATATACATGGCATCCACTTCCTGGCCGATGGCCAGGGTGATCACCGGCTGCTCGGTGCCGGAAGGAAGCTGGTTCAGCACCGAATTCACCCGCGCCGACACCTCGGTCAGCGCCTGGTCGGGGTTATGGTTCAGCACCAGATTGATCGTGATGGTCGAGACGCTCGTCTGGCTGGTCGAGGTCATGTCGTCGATGCCATTGACCTGCGCGACGGCGTTTTCCAGCGGCGTGGTCACGAACCCGGCGATGGTATCGGGCGAGGCGCCGGGATAGGTGGTGCTGATCGTGATCGTCGCGTTCTCGGTCTGCGGGAATTGCTGCACGGGCAGCGTGCCCACCGCGCGCAGGCCCATCACCAGAATCAGCACCGACACGGCGATGGACAGCACCGGCCGGGCAATGAACAGGTCGGTGAAGCGCTTCATCGCCGCCTCACTCGTTCGGCGGGTTGGGGTTGGCGTCGTTGCCCGGCTGGATCGTGTTGTTCACGGCCACCGGCGATCCGTTATGCAGCTTCACCTGCCCGGCCGTCACCACCTCATCGCCGGGCTTCACGCCGGAGAGCACCTGCACCTGGTCGCCGCGCGTCGCCCCCAGCGTCACGAACACCTGCGAGGCCACCAGCGCATCCTTGCCATGCTTCACGAGATAGACCGTGTCGCCATAGGAGCTGTAGGTGATGGCGGTCTGCGGCAGCGTCACCGCCTCCTGCGCCGCGCCGGTTTCCACCGAGACCGTGGTGAACATGCCCGGCCGCAGGCGGAGCTGGTCGTTCTCCAGCACCGCCCGCACCGCGATGGAGCGCGTGGCGGCATCAACCGTGGCGCCGATGGCGGTGATCTTCGCCTTGAAGCTCTGGCCGGGATAGGCATCGAGGCCGACATCCACCGCCTGCCCCACCTGCAACTGCGCGAGCGCCTGCTGCGGCAGATAGAAATCGACAAAGAGCGGGTTGAGCTGTTCCAGCGTCACGATGGCGGTGCCCGCTTGCAGATATTGCCCCAGATCCACCTGCCTGATACCCAGCCGGCCCGAGAAGGGCGCGCGGACGATCTTTTCCGCCATGCTCGCCTGCTGGGCGGCCACCTGCGCCTGGGCGGCGTCCAGATTGGCGCGGTCGGTATCGAGCTGCGCCTGGGCGATGGCATTGGCCGCGAACTGCTTCTGGTCGCGCGCATAGGTGATGGCATCCAGCCTGGCCTGGGCCTGATACTGCGCCAGCACGGCGGGGTCGTTATTGGGGCGCAGCGTCAGCAGCACCTCGCCCTTCTGCACATCCTTGCCGGATTCGAAATTGATGCTGTCGACAATGCCGCCAATCTCGGCGGAGAGCGAGGCGCCGTTGATCGCCGTCAGCGTGCCGACGGACTGCACGGCGGGCTGCCAGGGCGTCTCCTGCGCCTGAATGGTGGCGACGGTCTGCACCTGGTTGGCGAAACTCTTCAGGAATTTGCCGATGAAGACGGCACGCAGCGCGCCCCAGCCGAAGACGAGGGCGAAAATCACCACGACGATGACCAGCATGATGGTCATCCGCTTCGCGGTCTTGCCTGACTGGCTCATCGTCCGGTTTCCTTCATGGAATCACCCCGCAGCATTGCACCGTCACATCCTGCCGGTGCCACCATCCCCCGCCCAGCGCCTGGTACAAGGCGGCCGTGTCGGCCAGCCGGGCCGCCTTGGCCCTCACCGCGGCGATCAAGGCGGTCTCATAGGTCGCCTCCGCCGTCAGCACGGAGGAGAAGGGCTGACCGCCCAGCCTGTACTGCGCCTGCGTCACCGTCAGGCTCTGTGCCGCCGCATCACGCGAGGCCAGCGCCGCCGCCAGCGTCTCGGAATCATATTGCAGGGCTTCGAGCGCATCCGCGACATTTTGGAAGGCGGAAATCACCGTGGACTGGTACTGCGCCCCGGCCACCTGCAACCCCGCCAGCGCCGCCTTGCGCTGGGCCGAGAGCGTGCCGCCTTCGAAAATCGGCTGGGTGACGCCCGCCACCAGGTTCCACAGCAAGGTCTGCGGCGTGAACAAGGTGCCGGTGGAGAGCGCCTCATGCCCGATCTGGGCCGAGAGCGTGATCTGCGGCAGCATATTCGCATCCGCCACGCCGACATTCGCCGAGGCCTCATGCAGCTGCGCCGCCGCCGCCGCGATATCCGGCCGCTGCGCGACGATGGCCGAAGGCAGGCTGACCGGAAGATCGGCGGGCAGCGTCAGGTCATCCAGCGTGAAGCTTTGCAGATGGAAATTGCCGGGAAATTCGCCGGCATAGGCGGCCAACTGGTCCTGCGCCCGGGCAAGCTCTCCCTGCAGGGGCGGCAGCGTCGTCTCCTGCTGCGCCAGGGTCGCCTGCTGCTGCAGAACCTGCGCCTGCGCCACGCCGCCCAGGCTCACCTGCGTCTGCAGAATTGACAGCAATTGCCGTTCATCGCCGATCAGCGTCTGCGTCGCGTCGATCTGCGCATTCAGCGAGGCCTCATTCACCGCGGCGGTGACGATATTGGCGGTCAGCGCCAGATAGGAGGCCTCAAGCTGCCAGCGCTGATACTCGGCCTGCGCGGCCAGGCTCTCGATCTGCCGGCGGGTGCCGCCGAACACATCCGGCGCGTAGGAGACGGAAAGCGAGGCGTCATAGAGCGTATAGGCCGGGATGGAATAATGGCCGCCGGTGCCGGAGGAGGCAAGCACGGCGCTGGAACTCTGGTCGCGCTGCACACTGGCCGCGCCGGAGAGGCTGGGCAGCAGCCCGCCCTGCGCGGCGCGGACATTTTCCTCGGCTTCCAGCAAGGTCGCCTGCGCGGCGGCAAGGCTGGGATTGTTCCGGAGCGCGCCTTGAATCAGCGTATCGAGCTGCCGGGACTGAAACAAATGCCACCAATCCCCGGCGATATCCCTGCCGGGCACGAAGCTCTGCGCCATGCCATCGGCCTGTGCGGTGGCGGCGGGCAAGGGCTTGGCGGTGAGAGACACGTCCGGCGCGGCCGGATGGCGGTAATCCGGCCCCACGGCGCACCCGGCAAGCGTGAGCGACAGGAGCGAAAGGCACGGCCAGGACTGGAAACCAGACGGTTTCATACAATCGGAGCTAACGGCCTTTCCGGCGAGCGTCAAGCGAGATGGCACATATCACGAACCGTTAATGAAAACTTGATGGTTTTCACATCCTGCCTTTATAACCCTGCCATGGAAACGGACGGACCGCCCCGCAAGCCCAAGCCGCGACCGGAATCTGACGTCCCCCCGCCGCGCATGGACGGCCTCATCGCCGCCGCGGAATATGTCTTTCTATCAAAAGGCTACCATAACGCAACAATGTCGGCCATCGCACGGCAGGCCGGTATGTCCAAGCGCACAATCTACACACTGGTGCAGTCCAAGGCCGAACTATTCGCCGAGTTGCTGGCCCACCGCCAATCCATGGTGCAGTTCCCGGTGCCGGAACCGGGCTGGACCCTGCATGACACGCTCTGCGCCAATCTGATGTGCCTGGCGAAATTCCTGCTGGAACCGGTCCAGATCTCGATCACGCGACTGGTGATCACGGAATATGCCCATAGCCCGGATTTCAGCCGCGCCTTCCTCTCAAGCCGCGTGCGCAAGGCCAAGTCGCATCTCGAAACCTGCCTGCGCGACCTCGCCGTGGCGCAGGGCGTCTCGCGCGCGCAAACCCGCGAACTGGCTTCCATGCTGTTCGGCATGTCGCTGGGGGAGTTCCATTTTGGCGCCCTTTCCGGCTTTCGCGCCGCCCCCGGCGCCCGGGCGCTGGAAACACGGATTAACCGCGCCGTGACCATCTTCCTCGCCGGCCTCTGCGCGGAGGATAGAAAAAACTAACCCCCCGTCACGGACATGTGGCGCGGCACCGCGACACGGCCAATGACGAAATCATGCCCCTTCGGCTTGGCGGCGATACCGCGGTGAATCGCCATCTCCAGCGCTGCGTCATCAGCGCTGGCCCGCAGGGGCTTACGCAGATCCACCGCATCCTCCTGCCCCAGGCACATATACAGCGTGCCGGTGCAGGTCAGCCGCACGCGGTTGCAGGCCTCGCAGAAATTATGGCTGAGCGGGGTGATGAACCCGAGTTTCTGGCCCGTCTCTTCCACGGTGACATAACGCGCCGGGCCGCCGGTGGCGTAATCGCTCGGGCGCAGCGTCCAGCGCCGCGCCAGATCCGCCCGCACGCCCGAGAGCGGCAGATGCGTCTCCTCGCGGTGCGTCACCTCGCCCATCGGCATGGTCTCGATCAGGCAGAGATCCAGCCCCCGCGCCCCGCACCATTCCAGCATGGCGTCGAACGCGCCGTCATTCACGCCCTTCAGCGCGACCATGTTGATCTTGATCTTCAGCCCGGCCGCCTGCGCGGCGGCGATCCCGTCCAGCACCTGGGGCAGCCGCCCCCAGCGCGTGATCTGGCTGAATTTCTGCTCATCCAGCGTATCGAGGCTGACATTGATGCGCTTTACCCCCGCCGCCGCCAGAGCCTGCGCATGCTTGGCAAGCTGCGAGCCATTGGTGGTGAGGGTCAGCTCCTCCAGCCCATGGCCAAGATACTGCCCCAGCCCCTCGATCAGGCTCATCACATTGCGCCGCACCAGCGGCTCGCCGCCGGTCAGGCGCAGCTTTGTCACACCCAGGCGGATGAAGGCGGCGCAGAGCCGCTCCATCTCCTCCAGCGAGAGCAGCTCCGCCTTGGGCAGAAAGCTCATATCCTCCGCCATGCAATAGACGCAGCGGAAGTCGCAGCGGTCCGTCACCGATACGCGAAGATAGGAAACAGTCCGGCCGAACGGGTCGATCATGGCACTCTATTTCGGACCGATCCGGTCCGTTTGCAATCAGACTTTATTTTTGCGCGCGCCCCCTCCGGCCATCCCCGCGCGCTTAGTCGGGCTCGGCATGCTCCAGCGCCACCACGCTGGTATCCACCAGCACCTTGCCCGCATGCTCGAAACTCACCGTCACCCGGTGGCCGACGGCGCTTTGCACCTGCCCCAGCCCCCAATCGGGCTGGCGCGGGTGGCGGACATATTGGCCGGGCTCGAATTCAGAGCGTTCCAAGGCATGACTCCACGAAAGATGCCATATGCGGCGGGACCGGCGCGGTGGCCGCAACCGGCACCGCCAAGGGCAGAGATAAGCGCCTGGCCAGCAATTGCAGCCCCCCCGCCCCGCCCCCATAAACCTCGTCGCCCAGCACCGGATGGCCAAGATGCGCGGCATGTGCCCGGATTTGATGCGTGCGGCCGGTATGCAGCGTGAATTCCACCAGCGCATTGCCGCCACTGGTGCCCAACACCCGCCAGGATGTGCGGGCGGGCGCGCCATCCGCCGCCACCGCCATGCGCCAGCGCCGGTCTTGCGTGATCTTGGCCAGAGGCGCGTCGATCAGCCCCTGCCCCGCCTCGGGCACGCCGCGCAAGGCGGCCCAGTAGAGTTTCTCCGCCTTGCCTTCGGCCATCAGCGCCTGGGCTTCCAGCAAAAAAGCCTTCTTGCGCGCGATCAGCAGGCAGCCCGCCGTATCCTGGTCCAGCCTGTGCACCGCCCAGGGGCCGTTCTTGCCCCGGCGCCAGGCGGGGAAAAAATCCTCGATGCTCGGCCCGCCCGCCCGGCCAGGATAAACCGGCAGCCCGGCGGGCTTGTTCACCACCAGGGCACGGTCATCGGCAAAGAGACTATCAGGCGGCAGAGGCATCAGCCCCGCAGATGCTCAGGGATGGTGAAGCCCAGCCGCACCGGAATATCCCATTCCTCCTGGGTGCGGCGGAGCTCTGTAAACCCAGCGGCCAGATAATTGGGCAAGGCGCGCGGATGGTCGGCATTGCAGGTATTCACGCTCATGCCACGCAACGCCGTGGCGCCGTCGAACACTGTATCCACCGCGTAATCAAGAAGCGGCTTGCCCAGCCCCCGCCCGATAAAGCCCGGGATCAGCCCGAAATAATTCAGGTTCACATAAGGCCAATAGCCGGAATCGGTCTCAAAGAACCCGGCCACCTCGCCATCCACCCGCAGCACATGGGTGGTAACGGTGCTGCTGGCCAGATGCTTCTCCAGCAGCGCATCCGGCATCACCCGGCGCAGCCACCAGAGCCAGGGACTGCCCACCTCGTTATAGAGTTTGCGGTAGGTGGGCACATCCAGCCGCTCGCGCGCTATGCTGGCCCCTTGCGGCAGCACAGCCAAAGGGCGCTGGGGCCGGTTGAGCAGGCGCAGGAACACCACGGTGACGATGGCGCGCTCAGTCGCCTCTCCGGGTGCAGGCCGCGCATAGTCAAGAATCTCAGGCATTCATCGCCCCCCGAAACTCAAGTTTCAAAAGTTTTTGGGGTGCCGCCCTTTTTTCAAAAAGGGCGGCGTTTTGCAGCTTTTTGAAAAAAGCTGCACCAAAAACTTTTATTAATCATCCAGGAAGCTGCGCAGCTTGCGGCTCCTGCTGGGGTGCTTCAGCTTGCGCAGCGCTTTCGCCTCGATCTGGCGGATACGCTCGCGGGTCACGTTGAACTGCTGCCCCACCTCTTCCAGCGTATGGTCGGTGTTCATGCCGATGCCAAAGCGCATGCGCAGCACGCGTTCTTCACGCGGCGTCAGGGACGACAACACCCTTGTCGCCGCCTCGCGCAGATTGGCCTGCACCGCCGCATCCAGCGGGATGATCGCCGCCTTGTCCTCGATGAAATCGCCCAGATGGCTGTCTTCCTCGTCGCCGATCGGCGTTTCGAGGGAAATCGGCTCTTTCGCGATCTTCAGCACCTTGCGCACCTTCTCCAGCGGCATGCCGAGCTTCTCGGCCAGCTCCTCCGGGGTCGGCTCGCGGCCGATCTCGTGCAGCATCTGGCGCGAGGTGCGCACCAGCTTGTTGATCGTCTCGATCATATGCACCGGAATGCGGATGGTGCGGGCCTGATCGGCGATGGAGCGGGTGATCGCCTGGCGGATCCACCAGGTGGCGTAGGTGGAGAACTTATAGCCGCGGCGGTATTCGAACTTATCCACCGCCTTCATCAGCCCGATATTGCCCTCCTGGATCAGGTCCAGGAACTGCAGACCGCGATTGGTGTATTTCTTGGCAATGGAGATCACGAGACGCAGATTGGCCTCGATCATCTCCTTCTTGGCGCGGGTGGAATCGCGCTCGCCGCGCGAGACGGTGGTGTAGACCCGGCGGAATTCCTCGATCGGCAGCCCGGCCTCGGCGGCCACCTTGCCGATCTGCGCGCGCAGCTCATTGGCCTGGGTCGCGTGCTTCTTGGCGAAATCCTTCCAGCCCTTGCCCGGCAGCTCGGCCACCTGGGCCAGCCAGTTCGGGTCCATCTCATTGCCGCGATAATGCTGCAGGAAATCCTCGCGGCTCACCTTGGTGTTCTCGGCCAGGCGCAGAAGCTGGCCCTCCAGCCCGTTCAGGCGCTGGTTCAGCACCTTCAGCTGGGCCACCAGCTCCTCGATGCGGTTATTGTGCAGGCGCACCTGCTCCACCTTGGCCACCAGCTCGTCGCGCAGCTTCTCATAGGCCTTCTCGTTGCGGGCATTCACATCCCCGCCGGCGGTCAGGTTCTCGATGCGCTTGGTCTGCATCTTCGAGAGCTTGTCGTAGAGCTTCTCGATCTCGTCGAAATTCTGGAAGATCTCGGGCTTGAGCTTCTCTTCCAGCGCGGAGAGGGACATGCCCGCGCCCTCGCCCTCCTCGTCCTCGTCGATCTCCTCGGCGGCCTCGAAGGCGGCCGCCTCAACCGGCTCGGAGTCCGCCTGCATGGCTTCCAGGTCGATCACGTCGCGCAGCAGCACCCGGCCATTATTCAGCGCCTCGTGCCAGGCGATGATGGCGCGGAAGGTCAGCGGGCTTTCGCAAAGCCCGCGGATCATCATGTCCCGCCCGGCCTCGATGCGCTTGGCGATGGCGATCTCGCCCTCGCGCGAGAGCAGCTCCACCGTGCCCATCTCGCGCAGATACATGCGCACCGGGTCGTCCGTGCGGCTGACGGAGGATTCCGAAATATTCCCGGCCTGCTCCTCGTCGTCGGCCCCATCGTCCTTCGGCGCGGCGGCGGCCTCGGCGTCCTCGCCCTCCTCGGATTCCACCACCTGGATGCCCATCTCGTTGAGCATCGCCATGATGTCTTCGATCTGCTCCGAGCTGTTCTGCTCGGCGGGCAGGACGGCGTTCAGCTCATCGAAGGTGATGTAGCCCCGCTCCTTGCCCTTGGCGATCAGCCGCTTGACGGCGGCGGATTGCGTGTCCAGCACGTTGGCATCGGCCTCTGCCTCGGGGGCGGCGGTTTCCGTGGTGGCGGTCGGCTTGGTGGCCATGGTAAGATCAGGTCTCCGGAGTAAGCGGCTCGTATATTTTACAAGTCAATAAATAGGCAACAACCTTGCCCGGTTTAAGTCAGAAATCTTCAACCCCGGCGGCCCCTGAGCGGGCGCGGGTCAAAAGCTCATTATAGCGCATCAGCCTGTCGCAGGCGGCGCGGTCGTCAGGGTTGGCGAGCCAAAGGGCCTGGGCTTCGTCACGCTGCGTCCGCAACATGTCGATGCTGAAATCCATCAATTCGTACAAGCTCCACCAGTTCCGCGCGGCGTCCGCCGGGCTCGCATCCGGGGCGAGGCGGAATTCAGCGCCCGCCTGCGTCTGCAACGCGCGCGCCTGCCCGCCAAGGCCGAGGTTGTCGAGATGGGTGAACAGGGAGGCCGTGTCAAGGGTTTTCGCCCGTGAAACAAAGCCGTGCAGCGCCTCGCGCAACACTTCATCCGGGTCTGAGAGCCGGACATGGGAGAACGCCTCCTCCACCTCCGGGATCAGCGCGGGAAAAGCCAGCAGGATCGCCAGCATCAGCCGGGCGCGGCGCGATTGCGAGGCCACGGCATCCGGCGCCATGCGCGGCGGCAGCGGCACGGGCGGCGGGGCGGGCGCGAAACGCCCCTTGCCGCCCGGCTGAAACGCCTGGCGCGGCTGGGCCGGGCGGCTCTTCCCGGCAAAGAACGCATCCATCAGCGCGCTGCGGTATTCGCTCGCCAGCACTTTGTCGGGGATCGTATTGGCCGCCCCCACCAAACGCTGCCGGAAACGCGCCCGGCCTTCCGGCGTGGAAAGATCCTGCCCGGCCTGGAGCATGGGCAGCAACACCACCGAAAGCGGCTGCGCCTTGGCCAGTTCCGCCTCGAAGGCCGCCCGGCCGCCGCGCTTGATCAGGCTGTCAGGGTCATCCTTGGGCGGCAAGCGCAGGAATTTCAGTGACTTCTCTGGCGTCAGCTGGGTCAGCGCCAGTTCCGCCGTTTTCAGCGCCGCGCGCTGGCCCGCCGCATCGCCGTCGAAACACACGACCGGCTCGGGCGAGAGCTTCCAGATCTCCTCCAGATGCTCCTCCGTCAGCGCGGTGCCGAGCGGCGCCACCGCGCCCCCGAACCCGGCCTGGGAGAGGGCGATGACATCCATATAGCCCTCGACGACGATCATCGAAGCGCCCTTGCGGACAGCCTCGCGCGCCAAATTCAGCCCGTAGAGCGAGCGGCGCTTGGAAAACAAAGCCGTCTCCGGCCCGTTCACATATTTGGGCTGGCCATCGCCCATGATCCGCCCGCCAAAGGAGATCAGCGCGCCGCGCCGGTCGCGGATGGGAAACATCACGCGGCCGAAGAACATGTCCGTCGGCCCGCGCTCGCCTTGCTTCATCAGCCCGGCCTCGATCAGCTGGTCCGGCTTGATGTTCTGCCCGCGCAAGGCCGCCGCCAGCGTGCCCCGCCCCTCGCCCGACCAGCCGAGCTGGAAGCGGCGGATCGTATCGTCGGACAGACCGCGCCCGCGCAGATAATCCAGGGCCGCGCGGCCCTCCTGCCCCCAAAGCCAGAGCTGATATTCCTTGCAGGCGGCCTCCAGCACCTCGGCCAGGCCAGCGCGGCGCGCCTCCGCCTGCGCCGCCTGCGGGGTGGGCTTGGGCACCTCCAGCCCGGCCTGGGCGGCCAGGTCCTCCACCGCCTCCATGAAGGCGGCGCCGGTGCTTTTCATCACAAAGGTAATGACATCCCCATGCTCGCCGCAACCAAAGCAATGGTAATGGTCGTCATAGACATAAAAGGAGGGCGTCTTTTCCCCATGGAACGGGCAACAGCCCTTCCAGTCACGGCTGGAGCGCGTGAGCTTGACGCTGCGCCCGATCACCGCGGCGATCGGGGTGCGCGCCCTCAACTCATCGAGAAAATTGGCAGGAAGCGCCATTTAGCCGGCCAGCGCCGCCTTTACCGCGGCGGAGGCCACGCCCATGTCCAGCGCCGCGCCATGCTTGGCCTTCAGCGCGCCGACAACCTTGCCCATGTCCTTGGCACTCGTCGCCCCGGTGGCGGCGATGGCCTCCTTGATGGCAGCCTCCAGCGCCTCGCCCTCCAGCGTCTGCGGCAGGAATTCCGCGATCACGGCGATCTCCGCCTCCTCCTTCGCCGCCAGCTCCTCGCGCCCGCCCTGGCGGTAGAGCGCCACGGAATCCCGGCGGGACTTGATCATGGAGCGCAGCATGGCCAGGATCTCATCATCGGAGACCTGCTCCACCCCTTTCGGCCGGGCGGCGATGTCGGTATCCTTCAGCTTGGCCTGGATCATGCGCAGGCTCGAGGTCCGCTCCGCGTTGCGGGCCAGCATGGATTGTTTCACGGCGGCGGTCAGGTCTTCACGTAGGCTCATTCTTTTTTTCTCCAATGCCGGACGCAAGGTCCGGTTCTCCAATGCCGGACGTAAAGTCCGGCACGCCAATGCCGGACGGTGCCCGGAAAAAATTTCCGCTCCCTATATCGCCTCGTTGAGGCCGGAGCAAAATTCCGCTAGAAGGATACCATGCACACGCCCATAGATGAAATCCTGCGCCGCCTGGGCGGCAGCGAGGCCGCCGCGACCCTGACCGGCGTTTCACCCGAAGCCGTCCGCAAATGGCGCAGCGCCGCGGCCATTCCGCCGCGCCACTGGCCCGCCATTATGGCCGCAACCGGCCTCGCCTGGGAAGATTTGTCCGCAGCGCCGGAGAGCAGCGAGGTGCCGCCCGGCGCCACCGCCGCCCTGGTGCTGGCGGATGGCACGGTGTTCTGGGGCCGGGGCTTTGGCGCCTTCGGCAGCACCGCGCCGTCCGAGCTGTGCTTCTCCACCGGCCTCACCGGCTATCAGGAGACGCTGACCGACCCCTCCTTCGCCGGGCAGATCATCACCTTCACCTTCCCGCATATCGGCAATGTGGGCACCAACCATGAGGACATGGAAGCCCCGCAGATTTTCGCGCGCGGGCTGGTGACGAAGGAGGATTTCACCGCCCCTTCCAATTACCGCGCCACCGCTGACCTTGGCGCCTGGCTGAAGACGATGGGCATTTCCGGCATCGCCGGGGTGGATACGCGGGCGCTGACCTTGCGCATCCGTGACCTCGGCGCGCCGAACGCGGTGCTGGCCTACCCTGAGGACGGGAAATTCGACCTGAAGGCGCTGGCCAAGCAGGCGGCGGACTGGGCCGGGCTGGAAGGCCTCGACCTCGCCAAGGAGGTCACCTGCACCCAGGCCTATGAATGGACCGATGGGGTGTGGAGCTGGGCCAATGGCTATGAGGACACCAATGGCGGCAAGCGCGTTGTGGCCGTGGATTACGGGGCCAAGCGCAATATCCTGCGCTCCCTTGCCTCCTCCGGCTGCCATGTGACGGTCGTTCCCGCCACCGCCACGGCGGAGGATATTCTGCGCCACAAGCCCGACGGCGTGTTTCTCTCCAACGGCCCGGGTGATCCGGCGGCGACGGCGTCCTATGCCGTGCCCGCCATCCAGGGCGTGATGGCAGCGGGCGTGCCGATTTTCGGCATCTGCCTCGGCCACCAGCTGCTGGCCACCGCGCTCGGCGGCAAAACCTACAAGCTGGAGCGCGGCCATCGCGGCGCCAACCAGCCGGTGAAAGACCTGACGACGGGCCATGTGGAGATCACCTCGCAGAACCACGGCTTTGCCGTGGACGTCGACAGCCTGCCGGACGGCGTGGAGGTGACGCATGTCTCGCTGTTCGACGGCTCGAACGAAGGCATCGCCTGCAGGAGCAAAAAAGTGTTCTCCGTGCAGTACCACCCGGAAGCCTCTCCCGGCCCGTCTGACAGCTTCTATCTGTTCAAGCGCTTCGTCGAGCTGATGGGCTAACGCCAAAAATTAACGGGGGTCCGGGGCCTCAGGCCCCGGCGGGTGCAGGGCGGAGCCCTGCGACTTCTTTCAGGATTTTCCAAATGCCCAAACGCACAGACATCAAATCCATCATGATCATCGGCGCCGGGCCGATCGTCATCGGCCAGGCCTGCGAGTTCGATTATTCCGGCGCCCAGGCCTGCAAGGCTTTGCGCGAGGAGGGCTACCGCGTCATCCTGGTCAACTCCAACCCGGCGACGATCATGACCGATCCCTCGCTGGCGGATGCGACCTATATCGAGCCGATCACGCCCGAGATGGTGGAAAAGATCATCGCCAAGGAGAAGCCGGACGCGCTGCTGCCGACCATGGGCGGGCAGACGGCGCTGAACACCGCGATGGCGCTGGCCAA
This sequence comes from uncultured Pseudomonadota bacterium, assembly GCA_963736885.1. GTDB lineage: Bacteria > Pseudomonadota > Alphaproteobacteria > Acetobacterales > Acetobacteraceae > Acidocella. The sequence goes on along the minus strand of CAVTQN010000012.1, from coordinate 44,460 downwards.
GTCCGGCGCGCTGGAGCGCCTCGGCGTGGAGCTGATCGGCGCCAATGCGGAGGTGATCGACCGCGCCGAGGACCGCTTGAAATTCCGCGACGCGATGGCGGAAATCGGCGTCATGGGCCCGAAATCGGCCATCGCCCACACGCGTGAGGAGGCCGCGGCGGCTTTGGAGCAGGTGGGCCTGCCCGCCGTCATCCGCCCCAGCTTCACGCTCGGCGGCACCGGCGGCGGCATCGCCTATAACCGCGAGGAATTTTTTGAAATCTGCATGGGCGGCATCGAAGCCTCGCCCACCAACGAAGTCCTGGTCGAGGAATCCGTGCTCGGCTGGAAGGAGTATGAGATGGAGGTGGTCCGCGACAAGGCGGATAACTGCATCATCATCTGCGCCATCGAGAATATCGACCCGATGGGCGTGCACACGGGCGACAGCGTCACCGTCGCCCCGGCGCTGACGCTGACGGATAAAGAGTACCAGATCATGCGCGATGCGAGCATCGCCTGCCTGCGCCGCATCGGCGTGGAGACCGGCGGCTCCAACGTGCAGTTCGGCATCAATCCGGAAGATGGCCGCATGGTGGTCATCGAGATGAATCCGCGCGTCTCGCGCTCCTCGGCACTGGCCTCCAAGGCCACCGGGTTCCCGATTGCGAAGATCGCCGCGAAGCTTGCCGTCGGCTACACGCTGGACGAGCTGCAAAACGACATCACCAAGGCCACGCCCGCGAGCTTCGAGCCGTCGATCGACTACGTCGTCATCAAGATCCCCCGCTTCACCTTCGAGAAATTCCCCGGCACCCCGGCCCTGCTCTCCACCTCCATGAAGTCGGTGGGCGAGGCGATGGCGATTGGCCGCAATTTCGCGGAAGCCCTGCAGAAGGGCCTGCGCTCGTTGGAAACCGGCCTCTCCGGGCTGGATGAAATCCCCGCCCCTGGCGATGGCACGGCGGATGCGTTCCGCGCCGCGCTTTCCACCCCGCGCCCGGACCGCCTGCTGGTGGCCGCCCAGGCGCTGCGCGCCGGGCTGTCGGTGGATGAGGTTCACGCCGCCTGCAAGTTCGACCCCTGGTTCCTGCGCCAGATGCAGGACATCATCGCGGCCGAAAACCAGGTCAAGGCGAACGGCCTACCGCGCGATGCCTTCGGCCTGCGCCGCCTGAAGGCCATGGGCTTCGCTGACAAGCACCTGGCCCAGCTCACCGGGAGCAAGGAGGCCGCCGTCACCGCCCAGCGCCTCAAGCTCGGCGTGACCCCCGCCTATAAGCGCATCGACACCTGTGCTGGCGAGTTCGCCTCCGCCACCTCCTACATGTACTCCACCTATGAAGGCTCCTACGGCGCGCCGCTGGATGAGGCGGAGGTGTCCGACCGCAAGAAGGTGGTGATCCTGGGCGGCGGGCCGAACCGCATCGGCCAGGGCATCGAGTTCGATTATTGCTGCGTCCATGCCGCCTACGCGCTGCGCGAGGCCGGGTTCGAGACCATCATGGTCAATTGCAACCCGGAGACCGTCTCCACCGATTACGACACCTCCGACCGGCTCTATTTCGAGCCGCTCTTTGCCGAGGACGTGATCTCGCTGCTGCGCAAGGAGCAGGAGAAGGGCACGCTGCTGGGCTGCATCGTTCAGTATGGCGGCCAAACGCCGCTGAAGCTTTCCCTTGCCTTGGAAGCCGCGGGCATTCCCATTCTCGGCACCTCTGCGGACGCGATCGACCTCGCGGAGGACCGCGAGCGCTTCCAGGACCTGCTCAAGCGCCTGGGCCTGCGCCAGCCCGATAACGGCATCGCCCGCTCCACCGAGCAGGCCGCCGCCATCGCCGAGCGCATCGGCTACCCGGTCATCATCCGCCCCTCTTATGTGCTGGGCGGGCGGGCGATGGAGATCGTCTATGACCGTACCGGGCTGGACCGCTATATGCGCGAGGCCGTGCGTGTTTCGGGCGACAATCCAGTGCTGATCGACCGCTACCTGAACGAAGCCTCCGAAGTGGATGTGGACTGCATCTGCGACGGCACGGATGTGTATGTCGCGGGCGTGATGGAGCATATCGAGGAAGCCGGCATCCATTCCGGCGACAGCGCCTGCTCGCTGCCGCCCTACTCGCTCTCGCCTGCCATCGTCGCGGAGTTGCGGGCCGAGACCGAGGCCATGGCCAAGGCGCTGGGCGTGGTGGGGCTGATGAATGTGCAATACGCCATCCAGAACGACACGATCTATGTGCTGGAGGTGAACCCGCGCGCCTCGCGCACCGTGCCCTTCGTGGCGAAAGCCACAGGCGTGGCGGTGGCGAAAATCGGCGCGCTGGTGATGGCCGGCGCCAAGCTCGCCAGCTTCAACCTGGATGACTCCATCCAGCCCCGCCATGTCGCGGTGAAGGAAGCGGTGTTCCCGTTTGCGCGCTTCCCCAATGTTGACACGCTGCTTGGGCCGGAAATGAAATCCACCGGCGAGGTGATGGGTCTGGACACCAATTTCGCCCGCGCCTTCGCCAAGGCGCAGCTAGGGGCCGGGGTGCAGCTGCCGCTGAAGGGCACCGCCTTCGTCTCGGTAAAGGATTCCGACAAACCGGCCATCCTGCCCGTGGCGCGGCGCCTCTCCGAGCTTGGCTTTACCATCATGGCCACCAGCGGCACGGCGCAATGCCTGGCCGAGGCCGGAATTGCGGTGAAGCGGGTGAACAAGGTGCTGGAAGGCCGCCCGCATTGCGTGGATGCCATCCGCTCCGGCGAGGTGCAGCTGATCATCAACACCGCCTCCGGCGCGCAGTCGGTCGCGGACAGTTTCGACATCCGCCGTTCCGCCCTCACCCATGGGGTGCCCAACTTCACAACCATAGCTGGCGCCAGGGCGGCGGCGCACGCCATTGCGGCCCTGATGTCGCGCACTCTTGATGTCGCGCCCTTACAGTCGTATTTTCACCAATCCTTCTGATCGCCGCCGGCGTTCACGCGCCGGCGGTGGTTTGTCGCGTAACCTCTAACCCCATCGGGGGCGTTTAGCGCCCTTGAGGAGATGCAGTGCAGAAATTTCCCATGACCGCGGCTGGTCTCGCGGCACTTGAAGAAGAATTGCGGACACTCAAAGCCGTTGAGCGCCCGGCGATTATTCGTGCCATCGCCGAAGCCCGCGCCCATGGTGACCTCTCGGAAAACGCCGAGTACCATGCCGCGCGCGAGCGTCAGTCCTTCATCGAAGGCCGGATTGCTGAGTTGGAAGAGATCGTCTCGGCGGTGGAGGTGATCGACCCCATCTCCGTCGCCGGGGATACGGTGAAGTTCGGCGCCACCGTGCTGCTGGTGGACGAGGATACCGACCAGGAAGCCACCTACCAGATCGTCGGGCTGTACGAGGCCGACATCAAGCAGAGCAAGCTCTCCGTCACCTCGCCGCTGGCCAAGGCGCTGATTTCCAAGCGCGTCGGCGACACCGTGGCCGTGCCCGCCCCTGGCGGAGACCGCTCCTACGAAATCCTGAAAATCAGCTATCTGTGAGATGATCACTTACGATGATGTCCTGGCCGCTTCGGCGCGTATCCAGGGCGCTGTGCTGCGCACCCCGTTCCTGCGGTCGGATGCGCTCTCGCGCCTGACCGGGGCGGAGCTGTACATCAAGCTCGACCATCTGCAGGCCACCGGCGCCTTCAAGGAGCGCGGCGCGGCCAACCGCATCGCGCTGCTGACGGAAGAAGAGCGCAAGCGCGGTGTCGTCGCCATGTCGGCGGGCAACCATGCCCAGGCGGTGGCGCGCCATGCCCAGCGCGCCGGCATCAAGGCCACCATCGTCATGCCCCGCCACACCCCGGCGACGAAAGTGACCCGCACCGCCGGTTGGGGGGCGCATGTCGTCCTGCACGGCGAGACGCTGGCCGAGGCCGCCGCCGAGGCGGGCCGGCTGGAGAAGGAAGAGGGTCTGCTCTTCATCCACCCCTATAACGACCCGGCGGTGATGGCGGGCCAAGGCACCATGGCGCTGGAAATGTTCCAGGACGTGCCGGACCTCGACGCGCTGGTGGTGGCCACCGGCGGCGGCGGGCTGGTGGCGGGCAGCGCCACCGTGGCCCGGCATCTGCGCCCGCAATGCCAGGTTTACGGCGTTGAGGTCGAGCATTACGCCGCCTTCGCCCAGGCCCTGGCGGGCGAGCCAATTCAAGTGGGCGGCCCCACCATCGCCGAGGGCATCGCGGTGCGCGATATCGGCCAACGCCCGCTGGCGGTGCTGAAGGCGCTTGAGGTGCCGGTGCTGGTGGTCTCCGAACATGCGGTCGAGAGCGCCATCGACGCCTTCGCGGAAAGCGCCAAGCAGGTGACGGAGGGGGCCGGTGCCGCTGGTCTGGCCGCGGTGATGAGCTTTCCCGAGCATTTCCGGGGCAAGAAGGTCGGCATTTCGATCTGCGGGGCGAATATCGATCCGCGCATCCTGGCCAACACCCTCATGCGCTGCCTGCTGCGCGATGGCCGCCTGCTGCGGCTGGTGCTGGAGATGCCGGACCGGCCGGGCATGCTGGCGGAGGTTTCCAGGCGCATCGGCGAATTGGGCGGGAATATTCTGGAAGTCTCGCATCACCGGCTGTTCTCCAGCCCCTCGGTGCAGGATGCGCAGCTTGAGGTGATGATCGAGGCGCGCGACGCCGCCCATGGCGAGGCGATCGAGACCTCGCTGGCGGAAGTGTTCGTGCTGCGGCGGCTGTAAACCGGCAAGGCGGGCGATTGCCCGCCTCTTTGTTAAGAGGCTGATTCACGCCCTCGGTTGCCGCGCAAGGGCGCGTCAACCTCAAACGATCAGGCTCTGGTTCTTTGTTTTAACGAGCAACTTTATCCAATCAAATAAATCCATTTGATTGGATGTTGCTCTAACCGCCGCCCGGTATCGGCAGCACCGGCATCACTTCCACGCCCGCGCCGGGAAAGACGGTGAAGTGCGGATGGTTTTTGAACAGCGCGGCCGCCTCCTCATGGGAGGCGGCACTCACCAGCGTATAGCCGCCCATCAGATTGCTGATATCCTCAATCCCGTCCTTGGAAATCTTCTTCGTTTTGCCGAGCGGTCCGCCCATCTCGACGATGAAAGCTTGATTCGCCTGCGCCCAGTCTTTCCAGGCGGCGATGCCCTCTTGCATTTTCTGCTGGCGCTCAGCCTCTGGCAGGGCGAGCCAGGCCGCCATTTGCGGGCCGGCTTTGTCGCCGGTGAATAAAGCGAGGAATGTTTGAGCCTTGTCCGTCATGTCAGATCCTCCGTGCTTATGGGTGAGGCCCAAATCCCGGCGGCCGATGGCCGGAGCGGTTAAGCTCCAGCCCGATATTATCATGAATTCGGCTTGAAGGGCAGCGGCACGCGGTTGCGCGACTGGCGGCCGAGCATCCAGCCCGGATATTCCTGCGGCAACTCGCTCACCGCATCCAGTTTCGCGATCTCCTCCGAGCTTAGCTCCAACTCGGCCGCCGCCAGATTGTCATCGAGCTGCGCAATGCTCTTGGCGCCGATGATCACGCTCATCACATGCGGCTTGCTCAGCAGCCAGGCCAAAGCCACCCGCGCCACGGATACGCCATGCGCCGCCCCCACCTCGCGCATCGCGGCGATGCAGCCATCCGCGCGCTCAATATCCACCGGCGGAAAATCGAAGGTCACGCGCCGCGCATCGTTCGGCGTGGCGCCGCCCGGCCCGTATTTGCCGGAGAGATAGCCGCCCGCCAAAGGCGACCACACCATAAGCCCCAGCCTCTCCTCGGTCAGCATCGGCACCAACTCGCGTTCAAGATCCCGCCCGGCGATGGAATAATAGGCCTGCAACGTCTCGAACCGCGCATAGCCCTTGGCTTCGGACATCCCCAGCGCCTTGGCGATCTTCCACGCCGCCCAGTTGGACACGCCGACATAACGCACCAGCCCTTGCGAAACGAGATCATCCAGCGCCCGCAGCGTTTCGTCGACCGGCGTAATCATGTCATTGGCGTGGATCTGGAAGAGATCGATATGGTCGGTCTGCAGCCGCTCCAGGCTTTCCTTCACCCCGTCCATGATATGCCCGCGCGAGGCGCCGCGGTCATTCGGCCCCGGCCCCATCTCGCCATAGACCTTGGTGGCCAGCACCACATCCTTGCGCTTCACGCCAAGATTTTTCAGCGCCTGCCCCACCAGCCGTTCCGACTGGCCGAAGGAATAGACATCCGCCGTGTCGATGAAATTCACCCCCGCCGTCAGCGCGCGGGCGATGATGCCATCCACCTCATCCTGGCGAAGCTGGCCGATCGCCTTCCACATCCCCGCATCCTCATTGCCGCCGAAGGTCATGGTGCCGAGGCAAATTTCGGAAACGAACAGACCGGTGCGGCCAAGCTGCTTATATTTCATGCTTTGAATCTCCTGAACCAGCGCGCATGTGGGGTTCGCCCCACCGCCACGCAATGGCGCGGGCTGATTCAGCGCTCGCGCTTGCCCCGCGCCAGTTCGGTGATCACGCCGTGCAGCGTGTTCAGCTCCTGGCGCGTCACCTCGCCGCGGGTGAAGAAATGCCGCAGATTGCGAACCATTCCCGGGCGCTTCTGCTCGTTGCGCAGGAACCCGCTCTCATCGCAGGCGCGGATGAGATGCTCCATAAAATTATCCAACTCGCCCTTGGTGGCGGGTGCGGTCTCGTTCACCTGCAACTCACGCGGCGGCTGCTCGGGGCTGCGCGCCAGCCACCATTCATAGCCCATCACCATCACCGCCTGGGCGAGGTTGAGGGACATGAAGTCAGGATTGAGATCGTAACGGATCAGGCTGTCCGCATTGGCGATGTCGTCATTATCCAGCCCCGTGCGCTCCGGCCCGAAGAGGATGCCGGTCTTCAACCCCCTTGCCCCAGCCGCGACAATCTCCGCCGCGCCGCCGCGCGCGGTGAGCATCGGCTTGATGATATGGCGCGGGCGCGGACAGGTGGCGAAGACACGGTGCAGATCCGCCACCGCTTCGGCCACGCTCTCGAACACACCGGCATTATCCAGAATCCGGTGTGCGCCGGAGCCGGTGATCCAGGCGCGCGGCAGCGGCCAGCCATCGCGCGGGGCGACGATGCGAAGATGGAACAACCCGCCATTGCCCATGGCCCGCGCCACCGCACCGATATTCTCGGCCATTTGCGGACGCACCAGGATAACCACCGGCGAGGGATCGATGGGCGCCAGCTCCGCGCCGCCATTGCGCCCGGTCATCAGGCTTTCCTAAGCTTGTAGGTGCCGCCCGGTCCGTCCTCGATCACCGCGCCGCATTTTAAAATTTCGTCGCGAAGCCGGTCGGATTCCGCAAAATCTTTCGCCTTGCGTGCCGCCACACGCTGCTCCGCCAAAGCGCGCACGGCGTCGTCGATCCCGCCCGCGAACCATTCCTCCGGCGAGGCGTTAAACAGCCCCAGCACCGTGCCCGCCGCGCGCAGCGCCCCCGCCGCCGTGGCATCGCCGGCCAGCGCGGCATCGGCCAGGCTGTGCAGCCCGGCAATCGCACCTGGGGTGTTGAGGTCATCCAGCAGCGGCTCCAGCACGCAATCGGGAATCTGCGCGGCGGCCGCCACACCCGGATTCGCCTCCAGCGCACGGTAGAACCGGTCCAGCTCCTTGCGCGCTTCAGCCAGCCCGGCATCGGAGAAATCCAGCGTCGAGCGGTAATGGGCGCGCATCAGCATGAAACGCACCGCCTCGCCGGGTGCCTTCTCCAGCACCTCGTGCAGGACGAGGAAATTGCCGAGCGACTTGCTCATCTTCTCGCCATTCACCAGCAGCATGCGGTTATGCACCCACACATTGGCGAAATTTGATCCGGGGAAGGCGCAGCAGCTCTGGGCAATTTCATTCTCATGATGCGGAAAAATCAGATCATCCCCGCCGCCATGAATGTCGAAACTCTCGCCCAGATGCCGCCAGCTCATCGCCGAGCATTCGATATGCCAGCCCGGCCGCCCGCGCCCCCAGGGGCTGTCCCAGCCGGGCAGATCCGGGGTGGAGGGCTTCCACAGCACAAAATCCCCGGCCTCGCGTTTATAGGGTGCGACATCCACCCGCGCGCCCGCGATCAGCTCATCGAGCGTGCGGCCGGAGAATTTGCCGTAATTGGGGTCCGAGGCCACGGAGAACAGCACATGCCCTTCCGCCTCATAGGCATGGCCGTTCATGATCAGCTTCTCGATGATCATGATGATCTCGGCCATATGCGCGGTAGCGCGCGGCTCGATATCCGGCGGCAGCGTATAGAGTGCCCCCATATCCTCATGATACCAGCGCACCGGCCCCTCGGTGACCTCCTCGATGGAAACCCCACGCTCCTTGGCACGGACATTGATCTTGTCATCGACGTCCGTGATGTTCCGGACATATGTCACGTTCGGATAGAGGCGCCGCAGCAGCCGGATCAGCACGTCGAAAATCACCACATTGCGCGCATTGCCGATATGGGCGCGGTCATACACGGTGGGGCCGCACAGATAGGCCCGCACATTGGCCGGATCGAGCGGGACGAACGGCGCCTTGGCGCGGGTGCGGGTATTGTACAGCGTCAACTGGGTCATGGTGGGGCTCTTTTGGCCTGTTTTGGCGCCAAATCAAGCCGCATTGATTTTTTCCGCCCTGGGGCCTCTGATGGCACCATGGATAAGATACTGAACGCCATCGATTCCGCCCTGCCCGCCTCGCTGGAGCGGCTCTTCGCCTTCCTGCGCATCCCCAGCATCAGTGCCCAACCTGCCCATGCCGGGGATTGCCGCCGCGCCGCTGAATGGGCACGCGACACGCTGGAGGGCATGGGCTTTACCGCCCGGCTTTCGGAAACCAAGGGCCATCCCGGCGTGATCGCGCAGAATTTTTCCGCCGGACCGGACGCGCCGCATGTGCTGTTCTACGGCCATTACGACGTGCAGCCCGCCGACCCGCTGGAACTGTGGCACTCCGACCCGTTCGACCCCCAACTCGTCGATGGTCCGCGCGGAAAACGCATCGTCGCGCGCGGTGCGGTGGATGATAAGGGCCAGGTCATCAGCTTCCTGGAAGCCTGCCGCGCCCATCTGACGGTGAATGGCAAGCTGCCGGTGCGCCTGACCATCCTGCTGGAAGGCGAGGAGGAAAATGGCAGCCCGTCCCTTGCCGAGCTGCTGACCAACGAGCGCGAGAATTTGAAGGCGGATTTCGTGCTGGTGGCCGACACCAATATGTGGAATTTCGAAACCCCGGCCATCACCGCCTCGCTGCGCGGGCTGTCGGCCATCGATGTAAGGCTGCACGGCCCTTCGCGCGACCTGCATTCCGGCCTGTTCGGCGGCATCGCCCTGAACCCGATCTACGCGCTCGCTCATATCCTCGGCCAGATGAAGGACGAGCAGGGCCGCATCCAGCTCCCCGGCTTTTATGACGGCATTGCCCCGGTCACGCCCGAACAGCAGGCCGCCTGGTCCGGGCTCGGCTTCGATGCGGGCGCGTTCCTCGGCGATGTCGGGCTGCACCATCCCGCCGGCGAGCAGGACCAGATCCCCCTCGCCCAGCTCTGGGCCCGGCCAACGGCGGAACTCAACGGCATCTATGGCGGCTATCAGGGCGATGGCAGCAAGACCGTCATTCCCGCCCACGCCACCGCCAAGCTCACCTTCCGGCTTGTCGCGGGGCAGGACCCTGTGAAGATTCTGGATGCGTTCGAACGCTTCGTGACCGAGCGCCTGCCGCCCGATGCCCGCGCCGAATTCACCCGTGGCGGCGCCGCGCCCGGCTATGGCCTCTCGCCTGACGCCCCCTTCCTGCGTGCCGCCCAGGCGGCCTTGTCAGCGGAGTTCGGCAAACCAGCCGCTCTCATCGGCTCCGGCGCTTCCATCCCCGTGGTCGAAGCCTTCAAAACCCATTTGGGGCTGGACACGCTGCTCGCCGGGTTCGGGCTGGATGATGACTGCATTCATTCGCCGAACGAAAAATTCGAACTGGCCTGTTTCCATCGCGGCACCCGCGCCCATGCACGGCTGCTTGCCGCCTTTGCCGGCTGAAAATGGATCCGGCCGCGAGCCGGATCCAGTCAATCTCCAGTCAAATCCATTGTTGCATCAATTGATGCGGATGGCATCCTCGATGATCTCGATGCCACCGCCCGCAACCAGGGCGGCATCGAACCGGGTCTCCGGCCGCGCCCAGCTTTCATTCCGCGCCAAGGCAAGGGCGGCGGCCTGAATCAGCCTAGCCTGCTGCCGGGGTGAAACCGCATAGGCCGCTTCGGAGACGCTAGCCCTTGCCTTCACCTCGACGAAGACAAGGCGCCGCGCATCCGCCGCCACGATGTCGATTTCACCGGCGCCGGTCCTCAACCGAAGGGCGAGAATCTTGAAGCCCCGCCCCCGCAGCAGCGAGGCGACTTCATCCTCCGCCTGCCGCCCGCGTGTTTCCGCAGCGCGGCGCTTGGCCTTTCCCGCACGGCCAAGCTCCGGAACGGATTGAAAGTAACCGGGGTGACCGTCCTTCATGTTCATCAACATGCAGGCACTTCACCATAATTTAGTTAATTTTTTCCTAAATTCCTACGGCTGCCGCCAGGTGCCGCGCGGCTGGCCAGCGAATTCCTCGACCGTGGCGATACCCAGCGCCAGCAGCACCGGCCCCAGGAAGATCCCCAGCGCGCCAAAGGCCAAAGCCCCGCCCAGCACACCGATCAGTGTCACCGCATAGGGCAGCGACGCCCCACGCGAAATCAACCAGGGCCGCAGGATCGAAATCGGCGCCGCCGACCACCACGAAGCAATAGATCGCCAGCAGAATGCCGATCACCGGATGCCCCGCCGCCATCAGATAAAGGCAGAGCGGGACATACACCACCACGGCGCCTGCCGGCACGATGGAGACCAGCCCCGCGATCACCGCCAGGATCAGCGCCTGCGGGGCGCGGGCCAGCTCGAAGCCAATTGTATATAAAATACCTTGGAACGCGGCGGTGCCCAGAATGCCGACCACGACACCGCGCACCGTCGTCGCGACGAGCCCGAACAGCTCCTCAAGCGTTGCCTGGTTGATCACCCGCGCCAGCACCAGCCGTATCCGCTCGATGATCTGCGCGCCGGACAGAAAGAACAGGAAGGCAAAGAGCAGCGCCACCACTGTCTCCACCAGCCCATGGCTGACATGGACAAGCAGCATGATGCCCGTATGCGCCACGGTGCCAATCATCGGTTGCGCCGAATTCACCACCCCACCGAGATCATCCGCCGAATTATTCCAGAAATCCGTCATCAGCCCGCCAATGACCGGAATTTTCTGCAGAAACCCCGGCGCGGGTGGCAACCCGTTCTGCATCACATCGGTCACCCAGCCCCGGCTGTCGCGCGCTTCCTTCGCCGCCACCAGCGCCAGATGCACCAGCGGCACCAGCAGCACCACCGCCACCACCAGCGTGATCACGAAAGCCGCCACGGTCGGGCGGACATAGACACAGAATTTGGTGTAGAGCGGCCAAAGGCAGAAAACCAAAATCGCGGCCCACAACATTGCCGGCAGAAACGGCAGCAGAATCAGGGCGCAGCCAAGCCCCAGGGTGATGGCCAGCGCGAGCAGAATTAAGCGGTCGGATTTCATGCCATCTCTGTGCCGGGCTTGCCGGAATCCCGCAAGACCGCATGGTTTGCGACGAATCTCATTACCGGGCCGGGTTTGTACAAATCAACACAATCCGTGTCATGCATATATTTCTCTGGAACTCGTGCTTGATTTCAGAGACTTAATCCAGGAATTATGTACAAAGACCTGCGACGTTGCGGTGAGGATAGGGGATTGATGCGTTTCAATGAAATCGGCCAGCAATTGCGGGCCTACCGTATGGAATCCGGGCTGAAGGCGGAAGAGATCTCCGCCCGGCTGGGTGTCTCCCGCGCGGCCCTCTACCGCTATGAAAAGGGCGAGGTGATCAAGCTCGACACCGTCAACCGGCTGGCCGAGCTGCTGAAGATCTCGCCGCTGACGCTGCTTGGCATCGGCGTTGAATATTATGCCAAGCCGGTCGGCTATGCGGAGCGGCTGCGCCAGATCGAGGAAACCGCCGACCAGATTCTCCAGGTCTTCGGCCCCACCTGCTATCTGATCACCTCCGATCAGTATGATGCAGTCCTCGCCCAGATGTTCGAGGAGCACGCGGAATCGATGGGCGCCGACAGGCTCAGCGCCCGCGCCGCCGCCGAGCAGCTGATGGGCGTAATGCTCGCCCGCAAGCAGATGTATCAGGCGCGCAAGCCCTCGATCATCGCCATCCTCACCAATTCCGCCATTCAGAAATTCCTGGCCGAAGGCATCGCGCCCGCCGCGCGCGTGTCCGACAAGCTGCGCGCCGTGGCGCGCGAGGCGGCGCTGCGGGAGGTGGAGCTGATCGCCAATCTGATCGAGAGCGAGCCCATTGGGCTGCAGCTTGGACTGATGGCGCATGGCGAGCCCAATGGCCCCTTCGCGCTGCTGCGCTCGCGCGAGCGCGCGACACTGGCCATCAACCCCTTCCCGGCCGATTCGCCGCCGAGCCTGCAGTCCGGCGTGGCGATGATCACCAGCGCCGAGGATGCCGTGGCGGCGCATCAGCGCGTCTCGGAACTCGCCTGGCGCGAGGCTGTGAAAGGTGCCGCCGCGGCTGAGCGCATACGCGCCCTGGCCGCCGCCGCGCGCGGCTGATGACGCCGCTGATCCAGCCGGAAGCGTTGCGGGCAGCACTTGGCCGGCCCGGCCTCGCCGTGCTGGATGCGACCTATTTCCTGCCCAACGAGAATGAGGATGCCGCGGCGAATTTCATCGCGGCGCATATTCCTGGGGCGCATTTCTTCGACATCGACAAGGTGGCGGACACCGCCTCCGGCCTGCCGCATATGCTGCCCAGCCCGGAGATGTTCGCCGCAACCATCTCGGCCATGGGCATCGGCGATGCGACGCAGCTGGTGGTCTATGACCAGCGCGGCATCTTCTCCGCCCCGCGTCTGTGGTGGATGTTCCGCGTGTTCGGCCATGACAATGTGCAGGTGCTGGATGGCGGCCTGCCGGGCTGGATCGAGGCGGGCGGCGCCACTGAAGCGGGCGCGCCTGCGCCCGCCGCCCCGGGCATTTCACCCCGCGCTTCAGGCCGGAGATGGTCCGCTCCCTGGATCAGATGCGCGCCAATCTCTCGAACCGCGAAGCGCAGATGCTGGATGCCCGTGCCGCCGCGCGCTTCTACGCGCAGGTGCCCGAACCGCGCCCGGGAATGAAGAGCGGCCATATTCCAGGCGCCATCTCCCTGCCCTTTACCGCGCTTCTCAAAAACGGCCGTTTCCTGCCCCCCATCGCTTTGCGCGAAACCTTCGCGGCCGCCGGGGTAGATGGCGGCAAGCCGCTCATCGCCTCCTGCGGCTCGGGTGTCACCGCCTGTGTGCTGGCACTGGGGCTGGTGCAGGCGGGCTTGCCGGAAGCGGCGATTTATGATGGCTCTTGGGCCGAATGGGGTGCGCGCGACGACACGCCAATCGAGGTGTGAATGGCTAGAAAGATCGAAACGGCGCTGGTCCAGGCCGGGCGCGCGCCCGTCAAGCAATATGGGTTCGTCAACCCGCCGCTGAAGCGCGGCTCCACGGTGCTGCATGCGAGCGTGGCGGCCAAGCGCGAGGTCGGCCAGCGCGCCACCTTCGAGCCGGTGGAGAATTACGGGCTGATGGGCAGCGAGACCCATTTCGCCCTGGAGGCCGCCATTGCCGAGATCGAGGGCGGCACCCATGCGCAGGTTACGGGCAGCGGGCTTTCGGCCATCACCCTGCCGCTGCTGGCTTACCTGAAAACCGGCGAGCATCTGCTGGTGCCGGATTCGGTCTATGGCCCCACCCGCAGCTTCTGCGATTCCGTGCTGCGGCGCTTCGGCATAGAAACCACCTATTACGACCCGATGGTTTCCGCCCAGGGGCTGGAGGCATTGTTCCGTCCCAACACCAGGGTGCTGTTAACCGAAAGCCCCGGCAGCCATACGTTCGAGGTGCAGGATATTCCGGCCCTGGCCGAGGTGGCGCATGCGCATGGCGCGAAAGTGTTTCTGGATAATACCTGGGGCATTCTGCATTTCGCGCCCTTCACCCATGGGGTGGATGTATCGATCCACGCCCTGACCAAATATCCCGGCGGCCATTCGGATATCATTCTCGGCGCCGTGGTGGTGAATTCCGAGGAGGATTGGCACTGGCTGCGCCTGGGCTCCCTGGAAATGGGCAATTACGCCAGCCCGGATGATTGCTGGCTCGCCCTGCGCGGCCTGCGCACGCTGCATGTGCGGCTGAAGGCCGCCGAGACGGCGGGGCTGAAGATCGCCAACTGGTTCGCGCAACGGCCGGAGGTGGCGCGGGTGCTGCATCCCGCCCTGCCCTCCTGCCCCGGCCATGCGTTTTTCAAGCGTGACTTCACCGGCGCCTGCGGGCTGTTCGGCGTGGTGTTCCAGCCACATTATTCGGCCGAAGATGTGGTGCGGATGATCGATGCGCTGCAGATGTTTGGCATCGGCGCGAGTTGGGGCGGGTTTGAGAGCCTGGTGCTGCCGACCACCGGTACCATCCGCCGCTCCGCCGGCACTGGAAGGTTCGAGGGGGAGGCCGCGCGCTTCCAGATCGGGCTGGAAAATGTTGATGACCTGATCGCCGATCTGGAGCAGGGCCTAGCCGCATTGCGCGGCACATGAACGAATTGATCCCCCCCGTGCTGTCCGGCTTTCTTGGCACGGTGGGGCTGGCCTTCATCATTGGGCTCGAGTTGCACGCCTATCGCCGCCGGGGCGAAACCGCGCTGGAGCCGCAGGCCCAGGGGTTCGGCACCACCCGCACTGTCACACTCATCGCAGCGCTCGGCTTCGTGCTCTGGGTCATCGCACCCATCACGCCCTTCTGCGTCGGGCTCGCGGTGCTGGGCGTGGCGCTGATGCTGGATTACCGCAAGCGGGTGAAGGCGGGCGATACGTCCCTGGTCCCCACCGTGATCGGGCTGATCACCTATGCGCTGGGGCCGCTGCTGCTCACCGCGCCGCTGGCGGTGATCGCCGCGTTGACCGTCCTGGTCCTGCTGGCACTGGGCGAGCAGGTGAAGATCCGCCGATTCTCCGATGCCTTCCCGACCGAGGAAGGCGTGACAGTGGCAAAATTCCTGGTCCTGGCCGGGTTGATCTATCCGCTGCTGCCCACGACCGAACTGCCCTATCTTCCCGGCATCACCTGGGCAAAGATCTGGGTGGCGGTGCTGGTGATCTCCGGCATTTCCTATCTCGGCTATCTCGCCCACCGCTATCTGTTTCCCCGTGCGGGCACGCTGCTCACCGGCATGCTGGGCGGGCTTTACTCCTCCACCGCCGCCACGGTGGTGCTGGCCCGCGCTGTGCGGGCGGAGCCTGACAGCGCCGCTTTCGCTCCGGCGGCTGTCATCATCGCCACCGCCATGATGTATGCGCGGCTGCTCGCGCTGATCGTCCTGCTGGGGCACAAGGATGCCGCCCTGGCCTTGGCCCTGCCCTTCGGCGGGCTGTTCGCGGCGTCTATGGCCGTTGCGGGCCTGCTGGCCTGGCGGGCGCGCGGCGCGCCGACGCAAACCCACCCGGCTGTGAGCGCCAATCCGCTGGACCTGCCCGTCGCTTTCCTGTTCGCAGCCTTGTTCGTGGTGTTTGCCGCCATCACCCAGGTCGTGACTACCCGTTTCGGCGCGGCGGGGCTGCATGTGCTGAGCTTCGCGGTCGGGTTCTCTGATATCGACCCGTTCATTCTGTCATTGCTGGATGGCAAATTCGCGGTCAGCGCCGGCGCCGTCACCAGCGCCGTGCTGATCGCCAGCGCCAGCAACAATCTGCTGAAGGCCGCCTATGCGCTGGCTTTTTCGCGCAGCCGCCAGATGCTGCCCGCCGCCGCCTGGCTTGGCGTTACGGCGGCGGTTTCGTTCGGGATTGCCTTTTCTTAGATCACGGTCGCGCCGTGCCAGACCACTGGCGGCACCGCGAAGCAATGGCCGACATTGTTACGCCATTCCTGAAAGCCCGGCGACTCACGGAAGATGACCATATGGGCGTCCACGCTCTCCCACTGCACCATCAGCAGGAATTTTGACGGTTCCTCGACCGAGCGCTGCAGCCCCATGCCAAAGCAGCCTTCTGCCGCCAGGAACACCGGGCGGCTCTTGGCGGCACCTTGGATGAAGGTCTCCTCCATGCCGGGCTTCACCTCGATCTGCGCGAATTCGGTAACCATGCTTATCCTCCTATTGTTTTCGCCCGCTGCTCGCCCAAACCTTCCACGCCAAGCCGCAGGCTCTGGCCGGGGCGCAGGAAGATCGGCTCAGGCTTCTTGCCCATCCCTACCCCGGCGGGCGTGCCGGTGGCGATGATGTCACCCGGATAGAGGGTAAAGAATTGTGAAACATAGGAGACAAGTTTCTTGACGCCGAAGATCATGTTGGCGGTGGTGCCGTCCTGCATCATCTGCCCGTCCACCTCGCAGAACAGCCGCAGGGCCTGCGGGTCGGGCACCTCGTCCTTGGTGACGAGATAAGGCCCCACCGGGCCGAAATGATCCGCCCCCTTGCCCTTGTCCCACTGGCCGCCGCGCTCGGTCTGGTATGCGCGCTCGCTGACATCGTTCACGACCGTATAGCCAGCGACATAATCCAGCGCCGCGTCCTCGGCGACATGCGAGGCCTTGCTGCCGATCACCACGCCCAGCTCCACCTCCCAGTCCGTCTTAACCGAGCCGGGCGGGATGATGATGTCGTCATACGGGCCGCAGAAGGCCGAGAGCGATTTCAGGAACAGGATCGGCTCTTTCGGCGTCTTGCCGCCGGTTTCCGCCGCATGGTCGGCATAGTTCAACCCGACGCAGATGAAGTTCAGCGGCCGGGGGATAGAGGGGCCGATGCGGTGCTCGGCCTTCAGCACCGGCAGCTTGGCCGGGTCCAGCTTCTGCAATTGCGCCAGCCATTGCGGGCTCAGCTCATCGCCGGTCACCTGCTGCAGCGCATCGTCCAGCCCGCGGATGCCGCCCTCGGCGTCCAGCACGCCCCATTTTTCGCTTCCCTCGTCACCATAGCGCAACAGCTTCATTCTCTCTCTCCTTGCGGTCCGTCTTCAGCGTTCAGCACAAAGCTGGGTGGCAAACATGCGGCGTGTCAAAGCACAGATTTCATACTACCGATGGAAGAAAGTGTCAGGAGAGGGTCGTTAGCCGTATGCCACTCTATGTATTGCACGCGAAAGATAGGCCGGGGACGTTACAACTTCGGCTGGATTTATATGCTGCCCATCGCACCTTCCTGGAGGAGCAGGACGAAGCAGGCTTGGTCTCTGTCGTCATGTCCGGACCACTGCAAACGGATGACGGCGAGGTCATGAACGGATCACTGCTGCTGCTGGAAGCGCCGGACCGGGACGCGGTGGACCGTTTCGTCGCTGAGGACCCGTTCGCCCGGGAGGGCGTGTGGGAACAGATCAATGTCTCTCGCTTCTACCATCGCCGGCTCCCTGGCCGGGATGTTCCCATACGGTAATCCATGAAAAAAGGCCGGTCCTGAGGACCGGCCTTTAGCATCTGTTTCGATGCCTATGTTTTTGGCTCCCTAAACTTGGCGGCTGACATTTGCTGTCCCGTTCATCGATCTGTCCCGTTTTGGGTCATCCCGGCGACGGCTATATATGCCACGTAACAGATTGTGGCGGAAAAGAGTTGGGCTTGCAAGGCCGGGGATGATGTTTTTTGCAGCATGATAGCGTTAACAAGAAGTTTTTTTCATGTCCCAAGACAAAATAGAGCAGCCCTTCAGCCCATAAGCGCAAGCAGGGCTTGCACCGCGCCGCGCAACTCCTCGGCCGCCTGGGTGGCGGGTCCGGCCTCGGTAACACCCAGCCCATCGGCAAAGGCATTGGCGTAACCGGCGCGATTTGCCAGCGAAGCGGGCAGCAGGGTCAGGCGCCGGGCGGCGATCTCGGCCTCCAGCCGCTTGCGCAGCTTCGAGGCGGCGGGGGCGCGGTTGAACAATAATGCCGCTTTGCGCCGCTCCTCCGCCGCCAGCTTCAGCGTGCCCTCCGCCGCCCATAAATCCGGCGGCGCCGGGTTGAGCGGCACCAGCACCAGATCCGCGCCGCGAATCGCCCGGCGGGCATCGCTGTCGATCACCGGCGGGGTGTCGACGATCACGTAATCATGGCTGGCTTTCAGCTTCTCCAGCTCATTGGCCAGGCGCCAGCCGGAGATGGTGAACACCTCCACGCCCGGCGCCGCCTTGGAGGCTGCCCCGCGCAGCCGGCCCCAGGCCGTCAGGCTGGCTTGCGGGTCGATATCCAGAAGCGCCACCCTGCCCTGCTCCGCCAGCGCCGCGCCGAACTGGGCGGCGATCATGGTCTTGCCCGCACCACCTTTTTGCTGTGCAACCGCTATAATCTTACCCATCAATAGCCTCCTGTCCGGAGCAATAAATGGCATATTCGTTTGAACAGCCAGAGAATTTTGCGGGGGCGCTGCTGACCCCGGCGGAAATGGGCCGTGCCGACGCGCTGGCCGAACAACACGCAAGCGCTGATGGAGGCGGCGGGCCGCGCCGTGGCCAGAAGCCTCATGCAGCGCTGCAAACCGGTGCCCGCCCTGGTGCTGGCCGGGCCCGGCAATAATGGCGGGGATGGCAAGGCGGCGGCGCGCTATCTGGCGCAGGCGGGCTGGCCGGTGCGGGTGCGCGATTTCCGCGAGGCGGCAGCGGAAGAGGTGGCGCGCGCCGGGCTGGTGATCGACGCGATTTTCGGCGCCGGGCTGGCGCGCGACCTGGATGAGCGTACCATCGCGTTGCTGCGGGCGGCCAAACGGATTGTGGCGGTGGATGTGCCCTCCGGCCTCGACGGCGCCACCGGGCAGGTGCGCGGCTTCGCGCCGCAGGCGGAGTTCACCGTCACCTTCGTGCGCAGAAAGCCGGGGCATCTGCTTTGCCCTGGCCGGGAATTATGCGGGGAGGTTTTGCTCCGCGATATCGGGATGCCGGACGCGGTGTTGGCGGCGGTGCAGCCCAACACATGGGAGAACGGCCCGGCCTTGTTCCGCCTGCCGCCGCGCGCCGCCACGGGACATAAATATAGCAGCGGGGATGTGACCATCCTCTCCGGCACGCTGCCCGGCGCGGCGCGGCTGGCGGCCATGGCGGCGCGGCGGGCGGGAGCGGGCATGGTGAGCATCGCCGCCGAGGATGCCGCCCCTTTGCCGGAAGCCGGCATCATGCTGCGGCGCGAGCCTTTGGACGAGTTGCTGAAGGATACACGCCGCAGGACCTGGGTTGTCGGCCCCGGCCTTGGCGTGGACGCGGCGGGGGCAAAGCTGGCGCGGCTGCTGGCGGCACCGGGCCTTGCCATCCTCGCGGATGCGGATGCGCTGACCGCCTGCGCGGGGGCGCCTGAGCGGCTGCGCGGCGTTGCCGTGATCACCCCGCATGAGGGGGAGTTCACCCGGCTGTTCGGCGCCATCGGCCCGGACAAGCTGGCTGCCGCGCGCCATGCCGCCGCGCTGACCGGCGCGGTGGTGGTGCTGAAAGGGCCCGATACCGTGATCGCGGCACCCGACGGTGTCGCCGCCATCAACGCCAACGCCCCCGCCTGGCTTGCCACCGGCGGCACCGGGGATGTGCTGGCGGGGCTGATCGCGGCCTTGCTGGCCCGCGGCATGGCGCCCTTCCCCGCCGCCTGCGCGGGGGTTTGGCTGCATGGCGCGGCCGCAACTGAGGCGGGGCCGGGAATGCTGGCGGAGGATCTGCCAATCCTGCTGGGCAGGCTGGCGCAGGATGAGGCCGCAACCCTGCCCTAAATTAAAAAAATTTTATCACAAATTCAGGGACTTTCGACCTGGAATTGCCACGATCGACGCTGATTATCGTCTCATCGAAAGGAGACGCATTCATGCGCTTTACCAAAACACTTCTCTCCGGCGCCACGGCGCTGGCCCTGCTGGCAGGCCCCGCTTTGGCCCAGCAATACCCTGGCCAGCATCCCGGCCAGGACATGATGCCCCATGACGGCCAGCCGCCGCATGATGACCATGGTCCGCAGGGCAATATCGACCACGCGGATTATCACAACGACTATCACAACGACGATCACCACGGCCCGAGCGGCCCGGATGGCCATTGGGCGCGCGGCGACCATTTCGACGGCCAGCGCGAGGTGGTCGCCCATGGCGATTGGGGCCGTTACCATCTGCACCAGCCGCCGCAGGGCTATGAATGGGTGCGCTCCGGCAATCAGTTTGTCATGATCGCCGTCACCAGCGGCATCATCGCCGGCATCCTCGCCGGTTCCGCCTACTAAATCGCCATCCCCCGCCCCTCCGGGCGGGGGAACGCATTCCACGGCAGCGGCAATGGCACTATAATGCCGCCATGAACGAAATGCGGCCCATCGGGCACAGCGCAGGGTCATTGGAAACGCTGGCGGCCATTGAGCGCAAGCTGCTCTGGCTTTCCGCCTGGATCATCCATCACGCCAATCATATCCGCCCGAACCTGACCGGCGAGAAGGTCGGCGGGCATCAGGCCTCCTGCGCCTCCGTCGCCTCGATCATGACGGCTTTGTATTTCGACGCGCTGCGCCCGCAGGACCGGGTGGCGGTGAAGCCGCATGCCTCGCCGGTGCTGCATGCCATCAATTACCTGCTCGGCCGCCAGAGCCTGGAGAAGCTGGAGAATTTCCGCCAGTTCAGGGGCGCGCAGGCCTATCCCTCCCGCGCCATGGATGGCTCGGAGATCGATTTTTCCACCGGCTCGGTCGGGCTGGGTGTGGCCATCACCAGCTTTTCCGCGCTGATCCAGGATTATGTGCAGGCGCATGAGATGCTGCCGCCGGGGGCGGCGCGGGCGCGCAATGTCGCCGTGGCGGGCGATGCGGAGCTCGATGAGGGCAATATCTACGAGGCCCTGCTGGAAGGCTGGAAGCACGATGTGCGCGATGTCTGGTGGGTGGTGGATTGCAACCGCCAGAGCCTGGATTCCGTGATGCCGGACCGGCAGTTCGGCCGGTTCGAGGGGCTGTTCCGGGACATGGGCTGGCGTGTTGTCACGCTGCGCTATGGCCGGCAATTGCAGGAGGTGTTCACCCGGCCCGGCGGCTCCAGCCTGCGCGGCTGGCTGAATGACTGCCCCAACTCCGTCTACTCCGCCCTCACCTTCCAGGGCGGCGCCGCCTGGCGCGAGGCGCTGCTGCGCGACATGAGCAAGAGCCGCGGGGTGCGGGCGATCATCGACCCGCTGGGCGATGAGGCGCTGGCGGCACTGATGACGGATCTGGCCGGGCATGATCTCGGCACGCTGACCGCCAGCTTCGCGCAGGCCGCGCGCTCCGACCAGCCGACGCTGTTCCTGGCCCATACCATCAAGGGCAAGGGCCTGCCTCTGGCCGGGCACAAGGACAACCATGCCGGGCTGATGACGCCCGAGCAGATGGATGAATTCCGCGCCGCCATGAAGATCCGCCCCGGCCATGAATGGGACCGGCTGGAAGGGCTTGAGCGCCCGCATCTGGTGGAGCGGGTTTTGCACGAGACACCCTATGCCCAGCCGCTTTCCCCGCGCGGGCGGCGGCTGGAAGCGCCCCTGGTGACAGTGCCGGAAACCCTGCCGCAGCCGCGCATTGCCGGGCGGCGGATGAGCACGCAGGCCGGGTTTGGCGAGATCCTCTCCGAGATCGGCCGCGCCCAGGGGGAGAGCAAGGCGCTCTCGCAGGCCATTGTCACCTCCAGCCCGGATGTGGCGACCTCCACCAACCTGACCTCCTGGATCAACCGGCGCAGCATGTTCGCGCGCAAGGCGCAGGAGGATGTGTTCCGCAAGAACAAAGTCGCCTCCATGGTGCGCAAGGATATGCACCCGGGCGGCCAGCATATCGAGCTGGGCATTGCCGAGCAGAGCCTGTTCCTGCTGCTGGGCGCGGCAGGGCTGGCACATGATCTGTACGGCGCGCGGCTGCTGCCGGTGGGCACGGTGTATGACCCGTTCGTGAATCGCGGCCATGATGCGCTCTATTATGCCTGCTACCAGGATGCGCGGTTTTTGCTGGTCTCAACCCCATCGGGCATCACGCTGGCGGCGGAGGGCGGGCAGCACCAGGCAACCAACACGCCGCTGCTGGGCATCGTGCAGGACAGGCTGGCCACATTCGAGCCCGCCTATTGCGATGAGCTGCGGATTTTGCTCCGCCATGCCTTCGATTTCATGCAGCGCCCTGACGGCTCCGCCGTTTGGCTGCGCCTCTCCAACCTCGCTTTGCCGCAGCCCGCGCGGGCGCTGAACGCGGCACATGTGATTGCCGGGGCGCATTGGATAACGCCGCCCGCGCCGGGGGCGGCGCTGGCCATCGCCTATCAAGGCCCGATGGCGGCGGAGGCGGAGAAGGCGTTCGCGCTGGTGCGCGAGGAGGTGCCCGGCGCTGGGCTGCTCGCCATCACCAGCCCCAACCGGCTTTATGCCGGGTGGCGGCAGGCGCAGCGCCAACGCCGGGCCGGAACCAAGGCCAGCGCGCATATCGAGGATATATTGGCGCCGCTTGCCCCCGGCGCCGCGCTGGTGACGGTGCTGGATGGCCACCCGGCCGCGCATTCCTGGCTGGGCGCGGTGCGCGGCCAGCGGGTGATGGCGCTGGGGCCGGACCATTTCGGCCAGTCCGGCACCGTGGCCGAGCTGTACCGGGAATATGAGATGGATTGCGACGCGATCCTGGATGCCTGCGCCGAGGCGCTGAGCTAAGCCGCCAGGCGGAGGGTTCAGCCCTCCATGCCTCTTCCACTTTTGACGAGCATGCGCGAGGCGCTGGCGATGCCCCCCAGCAGGGCGGCGAGGGAGGCGAAGGCCAGGCAGGTTTTGGTCGGGCGCCGGATGGGCGAGGCCCAGCGTGAGGGCGACGAGCATGCCGCCAATGGTCTGGCCCAGCAGGCGGGAGACCGAGATCATGCCGCTGGCGCCGGCCAGGCGGTGCTTCGGCGCGGTGGTGAGCATGGCCTTGTTGTTGGGCGGCTGCACCAGCGAGAAGCCGCAGGCGGCCACGGCGATGCGCCAGGCAATGTCGAAATCCGTGGGCGCGGCGGGCAACAGGCGCACGAGCAAAAAGCCGAGGCTGCAGATGAACATGCCCAGCGTGGAGAGCAACGCCGCCGGATAACGGTCCGCCAGCCTGCCGACGAAGGGGGCGGTGAGCACGATGGAGAGCGGCCAGGCGGTGATGACGAGCCCTGTTTCCACCGGGCCGCGATGCAGCACGTTGGTGAGGTTGAAGGGCATCGAGATGATGAAGAAATTGGAGGCGACGAAGGCCAGGAAACCGGTGGTGAAGGCGGCGGCGAAACCGCCGCGCACCAGCAGGTCCACCGGCAGCAGCGGGTGCGCGCGGGAGAATTGCAGGCGCACCAGCAGCGCCATGGCCACCAGCCCCACCAGCAGCAGCACGGTGCCAAGCAGCCCGCCCGCGCCTTGCGCGAAATGATCCCCGCCGGTGACGATGCCCGCCAGCCCCACCGCCAGCAGCGCCGCACTCAGCCCGTCGAACTTCACGTCCGCGCGCGGGGTTTTCGGCAGCGCGGTGATGGCGAAATAAAACGCCACCGCGCCGAAAGGCAGGTTGATGAGGAACAGCCATTTCCAGGTGGCGACGGAGAGCACGGCGGCGGCAACGGAGGGCCCCAGCGCCACGCCGAGCGCGATGATCAGCCCGTTCAGGGCGATGCCGCGGCCCAGAATGTTGCTCGGATAGATATGCCGCACCAGGGCGGCATTGACGCCGAGGATGCAGGCGCCGCCCAGCCCCTGCACCGCGCGGGCCATGGCCAGCTCCGGCAGGGTTTGCGAGATGGCGCAGAGCAGCGAGGCGCCGACGAACATGACGAGCCCGATGCGGCACATGCGGGCATGGCCGAATTTCTCACCCAGCGAGGCCACCGGCAGCAGCGCGATGACATTGGCGAGCTGATAGGCGTTGATGATCCAGATGGCAGCGGAATTGGTGGCATGCACATCGCGCGCGATGCTGGGCATGGCGATGTTGACCACCGTGTAGTCCAGCACCGAAAGCAGAACCGCCATGGCCACGGCGAACATGGCCCGCATGCGGGCGGATTTGGGCAGGCCATCCTGAATCGCGGAAGAAGCAGCCATGGTCGCTGACATGCCCACTCCTACGCCGCGGCGCAACGAATGGACAGTGTTACGAACTGCGATGCTGCCATGCGGCCAAACATCCTGGCGTTTCAGACCTTTTCGCTGATCCTGATCGCCGCCTTACAGCCGAGCCGGATGAGGCCGGTGAGCAGCTTATAGGCCGGAGCCTGTTCGGCGCCGTTCTCCAACCCGATATCGCGGTGCTCGAGTTCTTCCTGCCGGAAGGTCTCAATGGTGTCCTTCAGCTCCGCCTCATCCGCGCCCAGCGTGTCGCGCTGCGCGGCGTAATGGGCGTCGATCGTCTCTTCCACCGCCACGGTGCAGGCCATGGCGGCCTTGGGGCCGAGTGCCGCCGTGGCCGCACCCAGCGCAAAACCGGCCACATGCCAGAAGGGCAGCATGGCGGTGGGGCGCACGCGGCGCTCGGCGATCATGCGGGCGAAGGTGTCGAGATGCACCTGCTCCTGCTCCTTCATATGCCGCAGCTGCGGCCCGTGCGGCCCGCGCCCCAGCACGGCAAGCTGCCCGGCATAGATGCGCGCCGCGCCATACTCGCCCGCATGGTCAACGCGGATGAAACGCTTGATCTCTTCGCTCATGCCCGTCTCCTCCTCGGCTGTTGCGCCGCCATGTAGAATAGCAGCAGGGTGAAAATGATGGCGCCGCAGAAATCCATCTGCGCCATCGACATCGGGACCCCGGATATCAGATGCACCGGCCGGTCGCATGGCACGGCGGGGGTGAGCGGCAGGGCAGCGCCGGGGGTGAGGATGCCGTTGCATTCCGGCAGCGGGGATTTCCACCAGCCGAACTCCACCCCCACATGCAGCCCGGCAATGGCGACATCGCCCAGCATGACCAGCCCGGCCAGGGCCACCAGCGCCCGGGCCAGCCCGCCGCCGAACAGCAGCGCCAGAAACCCGAGCAGGATGGTGATGCGGTAGGGCCAGCGCTCCCACAAACACAATTCGCAAGGCAAAAGATGCAGCCCGTTTTGGGCAAAATAGGCGACGCCCAGCGCCGCGATGGCCACCAAGGCGGTAATGAGGCCCGCGAGACGGAAATTCATGCGCGCGTTTTGCTCCCTTTTGCCTATGCCGCCAATCCCGGCATGAAAAAGGGGGCCAGAGGCCCCCTTTCGTATAATTTCCGGAGTTTACAGAATAAAGCGGGAGAGGTCGCCCTTGGACGCCAAAGGCGCCACGCGCTCATTCACATAGACGGAATCGATGGAGATCTGCTCGCCCGAGCGGTCGGTGGCGGAGAAGGAGATCTCCTCCAGCAGCCGCTCGATAACCGTGGCCAGGCGCCGCGCGCCGATATTCTCGACGCGCTCATTGATGTCGAACGCCAGGGAGGCGATGGCATCCACCGCGTCATCGGCGAAGTCCAGCGTCACCTGCTCCGTGCCCAGCAGCGCCACATACTGCTTCAGCAGGCTATGCTCGGTATCGGTGAGGATGCGCTTGAAATCATCGCGCGAGAGCGAGTTCAGCTCGACGCGGATGGGCAGGCGACCCTGCAATTCCGGCAGCAGGTCGGCGGGCTTGGCGACATGGAAGGCGCCGGAGGCGATGAAGAGGATATAATCGGTCTTCACCGGGCCGTATTTGGTGGAGACGGTGGTGCCCTCGATCAACGGCAGCAGGTCGCGCTGCACGCCTTCGCGGGAGACATCGCCGCCACGGAAGCCGCCTTCGGTTTTCGCGCAGATTTTGTCGATCTCATCGAGGAAGACGATGCCGTTCTGCTCGGCATGGCGCAGCGCGTCCTTGGTCAGGGCCTCGGTGTCGAGCAGCTTGTCAGCCTCCTCGTTGATCAGCGCCCTGCGGGCATCGGGCACCAGCAATTTCCGCTTCTGCGGCGGGCGGCCGAACATGTTCTTCATCATGTCGCCGAGATTGACCGCCCCGCCCGGCGGCATGCCGGGCATGTCCATCATGCCGATCGGCGTGCCGGGGGAGTCGGAGATCGAGACTTCGATCTCCTTGTCCTCAAGCTCACCGGCGCGCAGCATGCGGCGGAATTTTACGCGCGTATCGGCGGAGGCGCCCTCACCCACCAGAGCGGTGATCAGCCGCTCCTCGGCGTTGAGCTCCGCTTTCGCTTCGACGCCCTTGCGGTTCTGCTCGCGCAGCATGGTGATGGAGGCCTCGACCAGGTCGCGCACGATGCTCTCCACATCGCGGCCGACATAGCCGACCTCGGTGAACTTGGTGGCTTCCACTTTCAGGAAGGGCGCCTGGGCCAGCTTGGCGAGGCGCCGGGCGATCTCGGTCTTGCCGCAGCCCGTCGGGCCGATCATCAGGATGTTTTTCGGCACCACCTCGTCACGCAGCTCGTCCGGCAATTGCTGCCGGCGCCAGCGGTTGCGCAGCGCAATGGCCACGGCGCGCTTGGCGTCGTTCTGGCCGATGATGAAGCGGTCGAGCTCGGAGACGATCTCGCGGGGGGAATAAACAGGAGTGTCCATTTAGATTGTTTCTACGACCAGGTTTTCATTCGTGTAGATGCAGATCTCGGCGGCGATCTTCATCGCCCGGCGGGCGATCTCCTCGGCCGTGAGATCGGGCACCGTGATCAGCGCCCGCGCTGCCGAGAGCGCGTAATTGCCGCCGGAGCCGATGGCGATGATGCCATCGGCGGGCTCCAGAACGTCGCCATTGCCGGTGAGGGTGTAGCCGTGCTCCTTGTCGGCGACGATCAGCATCGCCTCCAACCGGCGCAGATACCTGTCCATCCGCCAATCCTTCGCCAGCTCCACGCAGGCGCGCTCAAGCTGGTTGGGGAAACGCTCCAATTTCGCCTCGAGCCGTTCCAGAAGGGTGAAGGCATCCGCCGTGGCCCCGGCAAAGCCGGCGATCACATTGCCATTGCCGATACGCCGCACCTTGCGCGCGTTCCCCTTTACAACGGTGTTGCCAAGCGATACCTGCCCGTCCCCGGCCACGACAACCTGGCCATTGCGGCGAACGGACAAAATGGTCGTGCCATGCCAGCCGACCGGATCGTGATGTTCTGTCATGGCGCCAGACATGGCATTGCCCCCCGCCCCCGGCAAGAGGCGGCTGCCCTGCCCGCGGCGCGGAGCTGCCAGGGTTAGAGAGGCACATATCCGCCTTTGATTTTATGCATTATATTACAATTTATATACCGTCGCCCCTTTGTCATTCGGCAAAAAAATGCTAACGCGCGGGGATGGCTTCCGAATTGAACCAGAGCGTATGACCCCTATCGACGAGTCCGAAATTCTTCCCGGTTTGGGCAAGCGCGTGAAATTGCTGCGCGCCCGCCGGGGCATGACGCGCCGCGTGCTGGCCGGCGAGGCCGGTGTGTCCGAGCGGCATTTGGCCAATCTTGAGTCCGGCACCGGCAATGTCTCCATCCTGGTGCTGGCGCAGGTGGCGCATGCGCTGGACTGCCCGCTGGCCGAGCTGCTGGGCGATGAGACGACCTCCACCCCGGAATGGCTTTCCATCCGCCGGCTGCTGCATGGGCGTGAGCCGGTGGAGATCGAGCGGGCGCTGCGGGCGCTGGGCGAACTGTTTGGCAATGCCCGCGGCCATGCGCCTGGGTTGCGCAATAGCCGCATCGCCCTCATCGGCCTGCGCGGCGCTGGGAAATCCACGCTCGGGCAGATGGTGGCAGCGAAGCTCGGCTATCCGTTTGTGGAGCTGCGCTCGGAGATCACCCGCCTTGCGGGCTGCGCCCCGGTGGAAATCCAGGCGCTTTACGGCTCCAACGCCTATCGCCGCTATGAGCGCCAGGCGCTGGAGGAGTCGCTGCAAAGCCATCAGGCCTGCGTGATCGCCACGGCGGGCGGGCTGGTGGGCGATACCTCGACCTTCGACCTGCTGCTGACCAACTGCCTGACCGTATGGCTGCAGGCGACGCCCGAGGACCATTTCAACCGCGTGCTGGCGCAGGGCGACATGCGCCAGCTGCCGGGCAACCGGAACGGGGTGGATGATATCCGCCTGACGCTGGAAAGCCGGGCGGGATTCTATGCCAAGGCGGATCTGACCTTCAACACCAGCGGCAAGACGCTGGATGAGGCGTTCGCCGGGCTGATGGGGCTGCTGCGCGAGCGCTCCCCTCTGGCCGAGGCCGTGTAAGGGGCCGGGCGGCGTTTGCGATGCAAAGCCCGCCCAACCCGTTTTTCGACCCGGACTGGCCGGCGGCGCTGAAAAGCGCCCTGGCCCGCCAGCTTGCGGCGAGGCAGGCGGCGGAAGAGGCGGCGGCGGCCGAGATTGGCAGTGCCGCGCACCGCGCCGCCTTGGTGCAGCTGGATGAAATGACGCAGGCGCTGCGGCGGGTTGAGCGCACGCGCTTTGCCAGCATCGCCGATTATGCCGAATGGCGCTTTGCCGCCCTGCCGCACGCGAAGGACGGGTTTACCCTGCTGCCCGAGCCGTCCGGCTTCCCCAGCATGGCGGCGGTAGACGAGGCGTTTGAGCGCCTGCGCCGCCAGCGCCAGGAGGGCGGGGATGTGAGCGCGGTGCTGCTGCGCGATGCGCAGCCGCCGGGGCTGGCGGCGTTTGCCGACCCGGTTTCGATGGTGACGAGCTGGCGGCATTTCGGCACGCCGCACGGGCCGGAGGCGCTGGTGTCCGCCTGCGAGGCGGAGGGGTTGATCCATATCTGCATCGCGCATCGCTGGGGCGGGATCGGGCCGGAATCGAATCTGCGCTATCTGCACGCCGCCAGCCTGCTGGCGCAGGAGACGATGTTGCTCCGGCTGCCGGGAGCGGAATTGCTGTTCAGGGATGATGGGTTCCGCATGGCGGCGAACCGCGAGATGCTGCGGGCCGCCAATGAGATCGCGGCAAAGCTGGTGCTGTACCGGCATTTGCTGCCCGGCAGCGGGCAGCGCGAGGAATTCGCGCGGGTGACGATGGTTTGGAACGGTGCCCGATTCATAGAGCCGGATTGGGAGGCGGAAATTTACGGCACCCTGCCCTTGGCCTTGCGCGCGGCGACGCTGAGCGGGGCGGGGGTTGAGGGCGTTTCACGTTTCATAGACAGAAACAGGTAAATTTCGATTTTTAGAGCCTGATCGCTTGAGGTTGACGCGCCCTTGCGCGCCAACCGAGGGCGTGAATCAGCCTCTTAACAAAGAGTTCGAGCGCGGGTACGGCAAAGCCCTGCGTCTTGCCGCAAGGCTTTGCCGCTTCACATCAGGCCGGAACGATATCCTGCACCGTGCGGGCAAAATGCGCGATGGTTTCGGGCGAGAGATTCAATGTCTGCTGCACCATCGCCGACGGCGTATGGGCGAGCCAGTTCATCAGCGTGATTTCGGCATATTTGTCTGACTTGAATACCTCCAGGAAGACGAGATCGTCACTGCCGGTGTTCTCGATATAATGGCCGAAATTCTTTTTCACATAGCCGACATCGCCAGGTTTGAAATCGGCGGTGATGGCTTGCGGCCCGATATTGAACACCGTCATCCGGCCGCTGCCTTTGATGTAATATTGCCACTCATCGGCCGTGGGGTGCCAGTGCATCGCCCGCATGCCGCCCGGCTTCACCGTCACCAGCGCCGCCGCGACCGTGACGGCGGCCTTGAAATTGGTGCTGTCGGCAATCTGCACCGTGCCGCTCTTGGTTTGCTGGTTCGGCTTCATCGAGGACAGGCGGAAGACGAACGGGTTGGGCGGCGCGCCGGCATCCGGGGTGATCTCGCTGACATCCTTAGAGAGCGGGCCAGGCTCCTGCCCCTGAAAAATCCAGCGCTGCCGCAAGGGAATATTCGCGAAGGCCGATTCCGGCACGCCGAAATTCTTGGCCAGCACCTCAGGCGGCGTGTGGGCCAGCCAATCGGTCACCAGCAGCGTGTTGTCCTCCGAGGAGGCGCCATTGTCGAAGCAAAGCACGAACTCGCAGCCATCCGGACCAAGCCCCTGCAAGGAGTGCGGAATGCCGGCCGGAAAATACCAGAGATCGCCTGCCTGCACATCGTCGACAAAGGCATGGCCATTCTGGTCGACGACGGTGACGCGGCATGCCCCGTAGGTCACGATCGCCCATTCCGCCTGCTGGTGCCAATGAAGTTCACGAATGCCGCCCGGCCCGAGGCGCATATCCACCCCGGCGATGTCCACCGAGATCGGGAATTGCGCGGTTGTCACCTGGCGTGCCCAGCCACCATCCTGCACGCGCTTGGGGGCAAGGTTGAAGGACGACCAGAACATCGGCATGCTGCCGACATCGGTGGGCAGTGGATTCACGAAAGACGGCATCTGGTTGGCCATCGCCGGATTTTGCGGACCGGGATCGAGGAAGGCCTTGGGGTTGGTAACATTCATCTGGCCTTGCGGCGGTATGTCGGGATTGCCGAACACGCCTGCGGCGTGGGCCGCCGCCGTAGCGGTGACAGCACCGCCCGCCGCCCCCGCCGCCAGAATCTTCCGCCTTGAAAATTTGGACATGTCTAAATCCTCCTGGATCAGGCCTTGTCGCAGCCCGTTTGGCGCGATGCTTCGCGCCGCCAAAATATGGCAGCAAAACTCAGGCCTGAGACAAGGGAAAAGCGCCCGGATACGCCATATTGACCCGGCACGGTCGCGCGGTTGATGCTGGCCTGGATGCCCGCCTCCCCTGCCCTTCCCAAAATCTACCTCGCCGGGCCGGATGTGTTTCTGCCCAACGCCGCCGCGCAGGCGCAGGCCAAGCGGGCGCTCTGCGCCGAGTTCGGGCTGCACGGCATCGCGCCCTTCAACCCGGAGCTGGATATGAACCGCCCGGCGGACGTGCTGTGGCGGGCGATTTATGAGGATGATCTGGCGATGATGCGCGAGAGCGATGCCGTCATCGCCAATCTTACGCCGTTTCGCGGCGCCTCGGCGGATGCGGGGACGCTGGTGGAGCTGGGCTGGTTTCTGGGCCAGGGCAAGCCGGTGTTTGGCTATTCCAACAGCGCTGTGGTGTTCGCGGAGCGCTCGCGCCAGCAAGCCGCGCTGGCGGGGGAGCCGATGAAGGGGCTGGGCATCGAGGAGTTCGGGCTGGCGGATAATCTGATGATCCAGGGCAGCCTGACGCTGCCCCTGACCCTGCCGCCGGATGGCATCTCCCGCCCCTTCAAGTCACTGGAGATGTTCCGGCTCTGCCTGGAAGCAGCGGCCGGGTGGCTCAGGGGTTGAGCCGGTAGCCGCCGCCATCGGTGAGGAGGAGGCGGGCATTTTGCGGGTCCGCCTCGATCTTCTGCCGCAGCCGGTAGACGTGGGTTTCCAGCGTATGGGTGGTGACGGCCTGGTTATAGCCCCAGACCGCGCCCAGCAGCGTCTGGCGTGAGACCGCCTGGCCCGCCCGGTAGAGATATTTAAGAATCGCGGCCTCCTTATCGGTGAGCCGGATTTTGCCGCCCTTGGCGTCAAACAGCTGGCGGGCCGAGGGGCGGAAGCTGTAGGGGCCGATCTTGATCTCGGCATCCTCGGAGCTTTCGAAGCTGCGCAGATGGGCGCGCAGCCGGGCCAGCAGCTCATTCAGCCGGAAGGGCTTGGCGAGATAGTCATTGGCGCCGGCATCAAGGCCGCGCACAACATCCTCCTCCTCCGAAGAGGCGGTGAGCATGATAATCGGCGCCTTGATCCCGCGCTCGCGCAGGCTGCGGCAGAAATCCCGCCCGTCACCATCCGGCAGCCCGATATCCAGCAGCAGCGCCTCATAGCGCGTGCCGCCATTCAGCTTCGTCTCGGCCTCCGCCAGGGAGGAAGCTTCCTCCGGGGCGAATTCTCCGTTCACCCCGAGCTGCTCCAGCAGCGCGCCACGCAGGGCATTATCGTCATCCACCACTAGAATTGGGCGTGGATTCGCCATCATGCACTCCTTACCGACTAGCTAAACCTTAGCTTGCTTTAAGTGCGGTGTCAGCCTCTCTGGCCAGATGCCTCCACTGTCACTATTTTAACGGGATGATCCCGCCCGCGCAGAGTTTCCAGAACCCGCTCGGCACGCCCCGCACCAGGGCCGTGCACCGCGCCATCGCGGATGCCAGACGCGGCGTGCCGGTGGTGCTGGCCGCGCGCAAACCGCTGATTTTGGCACCTGCCGAGACGGTGGGGGCAGAGGGGCTGCGGCTGATCGATTTGCTTTCAACCGGGGCCGCTTCCTTGCTGCTCGCCCCCTCCCGCGCCGCGGCGGTGCTGAAGCATGAGGTGCGGGAGGACGTGCCCGCCATCGC
The DNA here is from genome assembly GCA_963736885.1 of uncultured Pseudomonadota bacterium. GTDB lineage: Bacteria > Pseudomonadota > Alphaproteobacteria > Acetobacterales > Acetobacteraceae > Acidocella. The sequence continues at coordinate 12,155 of CAVTQN010000012.1, read as the reverse complement.
GCTGAAGCTGGCGCGGCCGTTGATTGATGCGCAGACCCTGAAGCGCGCCGCCGACCCGACGATGGAGCAGATTCTCCCCAGCTTCGAGACCATTGCGGCACCTGAGGAGGCGCAGGCGGCTTTGGCGCTGGGCAAGCTGGCGCGGCTGTTGCCCGCCATGGTGGCCGCCCCGGTGCGCCACGGCTGGGCCAGCCGCAAGGAGGGGGCGGATTTGCTGGCCGTGCCCGCGGCGGATTTGCTGGCCTATCCGCTGGAACTGGCCTCCACCCTGATGAAAGTGGCCGAAGTGGCGGTGCCGCTGGATTCGGCGCGCGATGCGCGGCTGGTCGCCTTCCGGGCGCTGGACCAGGGGATTGAGCATATGGCGATTCTGGTGGGCCAGCCGGAGGCGCAGGAGGCGCCTTTGGTGCGGCTGCACTCGGAATGCTTCACCGGCGACCTGCTGGGCAGTCTGCGCTGCGATTGCGGGCCGCAACTCCAGGGCGCCATCGCCCGCATGGGGCGGGAGGGCAATGGCGCGGTGCTGTATCTGGCGCAGGAGGGGCGCGGGATCGGGCTCATCAACAAGCTGCGCGCCTATACGCTGCAGGATGAGGGGCTGGACACGCTGGATGCCAACAAGGCGCTGGGCTGGCAGGCGGATGAACGCAATTTCCACATCGCCGCCGCCATGCTGGAGGCGCTGGGGATCAAGCAGATCCGGCTGCTGACCAACAACCCGGAAAAGGTGGAGAGCTTGCGGGCCTGCGGGATCGAGATCGTGGAGCGGGTGCCGCATGAATTCGCGCCCAACGGGGTGAATGATTCCTATCTGGAGACGAAGGCGAAGCGCTTCGGGCATCTGCTTGGTTGAGTTTCTGCTCCAGGATGGCGCGCTTCACGGCGCCGGGTTGTCGTTGCGCGCCGCGTTTGGGCGGGGTGGCGTGACGGCGCAGAAACGCGAGGGCGATGGCGGCACGCCGACCGGGCTGCTGCGGCTGGTGCGCGTGCTCTACCGGGCGGACAGGCTGGCCCCGCCGCGCTGCGTTGTGCCGGTGGAACCGCTCTCCCCCAGCGATGGCTGGTGCGACGACCCGGCGGATGCGGCCTATAACAAGCCTGTCCGCCTGCCCTGCCAAGCCAGCCATGAGGCGCTGTGGCGGGCGGATGGGGTGTATGACATCATCGGCGTGCTGGACTGGAATCTGGGGCCGATCGTGCCCGGGCGCGGCTCGGCGATCTTTTTTCATGTCGCCACGCCGGATTACGCCCCGACCGCAGGCTGTGTGGCGCTGAGCCTGCCGGACGTGCAGGCCGCGCTGGCGGCGGGGATGAGTGCGATCAGGGTGCCGTAAACCGCTGGCCATGATCCGGCATAGACGCCCCTGAACGGTATTTGCTCCGCTGCAGGGAGAAGACCAGGATGGTGACGCTGATCCCGAGCGCCAGCAGCTCGATGATCAGCGCCACCAGATCCGTGGCGACCCCCGGCTGGGCCTTCATGGTATATGCCCAGCCCGAGCGGGCAATATGCGCCAGGAAAGCCCACAGCACCCACCGGCCCGAATGGCCGGAATCATGCAGGCGCCTGACCTGCAAGGCCAGCGCCGGAACCAGCGTTCCTAAAGACCCGAGCCCGACAAGCAAGGCCAGCAAGACAGCCAGCAGCCAGGCCCCCGACCCTGGCTGGCTGGCGGCGGCCACGGCCGCCAGCACCACAAGCGCAAAACCCAGCACCACGATCCAGAGCTGAAACCACCAATATTCGGATCGCGTCGCGCGCCCGAAAAAATTGAAATAATTCGCGTACCCCGCCCTGATGGCCCCGCCGAATGTCATGCGAACCCCATTTTATTCCTGGTTCGTAAGAGGTTCGGCTAAAAACCGGTCGCGCACAAGGCAATAGGCCTTGTTCAAAACCCTTATCGACGTACCCCCCAAAATTGCCGTAAAGACCCGCCATGACCGGCACACCTCTCGCGCTTATCCGTAATTTCTCCATCATCGCCCATATCGACCATGGCAAATCCACCCTGGCCGACCGGCTGATCCAATATTGCGGCGGGCTCACCGCGCGCGAAATGACCGAGCAGGTGCTCGATAATATGGATATCGAGAAGGAGCGCGGGATCACCATCAAGGCGCAGACCGTGCGGCTGGAATACCCGGCCAAGGACGGCAAGACCTATGTGCTGAACCTGATGGACACGCCCGGCCATGTGGACTTTGCCTATGAGGTGAGCCGCAGCCTGGCCGCCTGCGAGGGCTCGCTGCTGGTGGTGGATGCCTCCCAGGGCGTGGAGGCGCAGACCCTGGCCAATGTGTACCAGGCGATTGACGCGCATCACGAGATCGTCCCGGTGCTCAACAAGATCGACCTGCCGGCGGCGGATGTGCCGCGGGTGAAGCAGCAAATCGAGGATGTGATCGGCATCGACGCCTCCGAGGCGGTGGAGATCTCCGCCAAGACGGGCCTGAACATCGAGGGCGTGCTGGATGCGCTGGTCACCCGCCTGCCCCCGCCGCAAGGCGACGAGTTGGCCGAGTTGCAGGCCTTGCTGGTGGATAGCTGGTACGACCAGTATCTCGGCGTGGTGATTCTCGTCCGCGTGAAGAACGGCATTCTGCGCAAGGGCCAGAAAATCCGCATGATGTCCTCGGGTGCGGTGCACCCGGTGGAGCAGCTGGGCGTGTTCACGCCGAAGATGCGCGCGGTGGAGGCGCTGGGGCCGGGCGAGATGGGCTATATCACCGCCGCCATCAAGACCGTGGCCGATTGCAATGTGGGCGACACCATCACCGAGGACAGGCGCCCGGCGCTGGCCCCCCTGCCCGGCTTCAAGCCCTCCATCCCGGTGGTGTGGTGCGGGCTGTTCCCGGTGGATGCGGATGATTTCGAGAAGCTGCGCGACTCTCTGGCCAAGCTGCGGTTGAACGATGCCAGCTTCCATTATGAGGCCGAGACCTCAGCGGCGCTGGGCTTTGGCTTCCGCTGCGGCTTTTTGGGGCTGCTGCATCTGGAGATCATCCAGGAACGGCTCTCGCGCGAATTCGACCTCAACCTGATCGCGACCGCGCCTTCGGTTGTGTACCATGTGTACAAGACCAACGGCGAGATGGAGCCGCTGCACAACCCGGCCGACATGCCGGACGGCTCGATCATCGACCATATCGAGGAGCCCTGGATCAAGGCCACCATCATGGTGCCGGATGATTATCTGGGCTCCATCCTCACTTTGTGCTCCGAGCGGCGCGGCCAGCAGCAGGACCTCACTTACGTGGGCAACCGCGCCATGGCCGTGTACCGGCTGCCGCTGAACGAGGTGGTGTTCGATTTCTACGACCGGCTGAAATCGGTCAGCCGCGGCTATGCCAGCTTCGACTACCAGATCGAGGATTACGCCGAGGCGGACCTGGTGAAGATCTCCATCCTGGTGAATGCCGAGCCGGTGGATGCGCTCTCCTTCATCGCGCATCGCTCCCAGGCGGAGACTCGCGGGCGCTCGATCTGCGGCAAGCTGAAGGACCTGATCCCCAAGCAGCTGTTCAAGATCGCCATCCAGGCGGCCATTGGCGGGCGGGTGATCGCGCGTGAGACGATTTCCGCCCTCTCCAAGGACGTGACGGCCAAGTGCTATGGCGGTGACATCAGCCGCAAGCGCAAGCTGCTGGAGAAGCAGAAAGAGGGCAAGAAACGCATGCGCCAGTTCGGCAAGGTGGAAATCCCGCAGAGCGCCTTCCTGGCCGCGCTGAAGATGGATGCCTGAAACCCAGCGCCGCCCCCGGGCGGCGCTTTTTCTTCCCCCCGGCCCGGGGGAGGCTTGGCAGGACAAAACTCTTTCGCTAGAGAGTGCCCCCACGCCGGATGGAGAGATGGCCGAGCGGCTTAAGGCGCACGCTTGGAAAGCGTGTGTACGTTAATAGCGTACCCAGGGTTCGAATCCCTGTCTCTCCGCCAGGCACCCCTGAAAATAGTCTCCGCAGGAGGGGCTCAGGGTTGTTGCCGGACAGTCCCGGCGTTTTTCCAAGCAATCCCAATTCAGCGCCGGCTTTCGGCTCGCAATTGTGCGGTCTTTGGGCGCGTGACGCGCGCCTGTCTCCGCGCGTTTGTGGGGAGGTGGAGTTTCAGTTTCCGCGGCATTTTTTTGGGGATGGTTTCCACCTCAGGAGCGGTGGACGGCCTCAGCCGACAGCGGGGAAGCCGAGCGCCACGCGCTGGTCGGACCATAGGGGCCGCAAGTTGCGGTCCATGAGATCGCCAAGGGCAAGACCAGCAGGCTGACGCCCAGAGAGGATCGCGTCCTGGATGTCGGGAGCCAGGAAGGCGAGGCAAATCAGGCGGCGCTGATAGGTAGAGGTCGGAGCAGTGGTGATGGTGACCGCGCCAGTGGCGTCACGCCCAAGCAGCGCGTGGGCTTGGCGCAAGGCGCGGATCAGGGCCGGATTCGGGCATGGCCCACACTTGTTGCCGGCGATGAGTTCCGTCTTGCCGCGCTGGCTGGAGACGCGAAATGGCAGCATTAGCCGGAGTTTGGCTGGGTCGTCGTGGTCAGGCGTAGTGGTTTCGCCTGGGCTGAGTTGGGCTTCGATGGAGGACCGTAGCTTGGCCGGCAGAATAATCGTGATGTGGCTGGCATGGACTTCAACCCGTGAGATCAGGGCGAGCGGTGCCACCGGCTGTGGTTTGCTAGGCGGCGTGGGGAACAGTCTGGTGAGGCTTGCGGTAAGGTGGGCTTCAACGATGGTGGCCGAGACGCGCCGCGGCAGAATGTCGGCTGGTGGTTTCTTTCCTCCGCGCTGGAGGGACGCGGACACATAGTACCGGTACAGCCTACCGCCGCGACCATAGGCGAAGGCCGGTGACATAGGCTGGCCGTCGCCGTCGAAGATGCGACCCACGAGTGGCGAGTGGGTTTTGCTGCCTGTTGATGCCTCACCTCCGTCCATATGCCGACGTGTTTGGGCTTCAAGCTTGGCCTGCACGGCCTCGAAAATATCCTGGTCGATAATGGCCGAGTGCAGGCCGGGATGGGATTGGTCGCGATGGATGATCTCGCCGAGGTAAAGGTGGTTGCGCAGCAGGTGGAACAGTGCGCCCCGACTGAAATTTGCGCCGCCGCGCAGATGTCCTTTTGCGGTGATGTATTGCTTCGAACGGATCCCTTCCTCGCGCAACTGGCGCCCAAGCGCGTGCACCGAGCCCAGTTCCAGGTAGAGCGCAAAAATGCGGCGGACGGTTTCGGCCTCGGCGGGATTGACCGTCAGCGTGCGCGAGCCGCCGAGGGGAATGTCATATCCGAGCGGCGGTGTGCCGCCCATCCACATGCCCTTGGCCTTTGAGGCAGCAATCTTGTCGCGGATGCGCTCGCCGGTAACCTCGCGCTCGAACTGGGCGAAGGACAGCAGCACGTTCAGCGTCAGCCGGCCCATGCTGGTGGTCGTGTTGAACGCCTGGGTCACCGAGACGAAACTCACTTGATGACGCTCAAACAGCTCCACCATGCGCGCGAAATCGGCCAGGGAACGGGTCAGGCGGTCGATTTTATAGACGACGATGATGTCGATTTTGTTCGCTTGGATGTCGGCCAGCAGGCGCTGCAAGGCCGGGCGCTCCATGCTGCCGCCGGAGAAGCCGCCATCGTTGTAAGCGGCAGGCAGGGCTTTCCAGCCCTCTGCTCGCTGGCTGGCGATGTAGGCGGCGCAGGCCTCGCGCTGGGCGTCCAGGCTGTTGAAGCCCTGCTCCAGCCCCTCTTCGGAACTCTTGCGGGTGTAGATCGCGCAGCGTTTGGCGGGCGGTTTGGCGGCGGTCATCGGGCGGGCGGCTCGCGCAGGCCGAAGAAGCGCGGGCCATTCCAGCGCGTGCCGGTGGCGGCGCGGGCGACGGCGGAGAGGCTGGCGTAGAGGGCTCCCTCGAAGCGGAAGCCGTTGGCCTCGACCACAACTTCAATTTGCCGGCCCTCCCAGGTTCGGCGCAGGACCGCACCAACGCCATGGGCACGGCCCTCGGGCGCGACGGGACCACGGCGGGCGAGGAGGCGCTTGGTATCTGACGAGAGACCGCCAAGCACCTCGATCTGCAGACGCCAAGCGAGCAGCATGCGCAGAAGTTCGACCGAGCGCAGCCTGGGCGGTGGGCCGAAGCGCGCGGGCCAGACCGCCCGCAGGCCGTTGAGGTCGAGGTCGTCGAGGGCGCTGACGCCGGCTGCCACGGCCAGTTGTCGATTGGTAGACAAGGTAGTCCTGTTCAGACCGGTGCCGCGATCCGGTAGCGCCGGATGCTGTCAACTGTCTCCGAAGTGATGGCGTGCCCTTTGTGCTTCAACGTGCCGGCCAATGCCCCGCGCACGGAATGGGCCTGCCAGCCCGTGGCGGCGCTGAGTTCGGCCAGGCTTGCGCCCGCGGGGCGCTGGAGGAGGGTGATCAGCCGCTCAAGCTTCGTCGTCTTGGCGGGGAGGCTGGCGATGAGAGGCGTGGCGTAGGAAGCGTCCGCAGCGGCAGCGTCCGGCGCCTCAGGGACGATATCGGGGGCGGCGTCGATCGATGTGACGGGAATTGCGTCAATGACGCCACCGGAAGCAACTTCAGGAGTGATGCTGGGAACGCGCTTACGGGGAGTGGGTGCTTTGGCCTTGCGGTGATCCCCGGTCTGTTTTGATTTGGTCATGGGTTGGTCCTTTCGGTGAAGGCAGCGGAACAATCTCCGCCGTCACCAGGACGAGCCCGACAGGCCGGGCTTGGCGCCCAGCAACGCTCTGTTCCGAACGGAAGTCCAGTCCAATTGCGCGGGCACTTCGGTGCACCAGAAAAAATGCCGTCTATGGAAAATCATTTTCTCCAAAGTATCGGCTAACGTCGGGCAGCCCACGCTCTGGTTAAGTCAGTTCAAATCAAGGGCACGAAACCACCGAGAGTTAACCGCTTTAAGAGCTTTCTGTTGAGGCGACGGTCGAAATCCTGCCAAGCTCTCTAATAACCTCACCGGGCAGTTATAGGACCGGCCGCTATCCGGCCATCAGCTCAGATAAGCAGCCACTCCCTGATCGACCCGTCCCAGTCGCCCAGTCACCTACCGGTTATCGCCGCCCTACATCCCGGGGGCAAAGACGGGGGATGGTGGGAAGGACAACACGGCCGCAAAAATTACCTGCGCGGCAGCATCCGGCGCAGCACGTCTTCCCGCAGGCGGATTTCCACCAAACCAGCCCCATTTGGTACAAATTTCAAGTAATAGTGTTGAAAAACCTTCTTGATTATCCGAACGCGCAAGATTGATCCGTAAATAGCGTACATCAAGCAGCAATTATCTCTTCTAGTTTTGGAATTCTTCAAATATTGCGCAACGATGCCGGAGAGGGGAGTTTTTCAACAGTATCCAAGAATTCTGCACCAGCCGGAATCAACCGAATCGGGCACAGGCCGGCTCGGGCGTAAATCTCAGGAGCAGGCGTTCAGCGTGGCCCAGTGCCTACAGAAACGCGCCAATCTCAGACAAAGAGGCATAATTTGATTCATCTCGAAAGCGGCCCGTCAACTCTGTAAAATACCTCCTCCCGAACACGGTTGATCATCAAAATAACGCTCTCCGGCAAGGGCGCGATCAGCGGGCCGGCTTATGCGACAACCTCCACTGTTCCGCCGCTCTATGATCAAGCTTCTCCTGGACCGGTTACACCGCCTTGACAGGGCGGCCGTTAACATGTTTGGCGCTACGGTAGAACTATGGATAACGGCTTTCTCAATCGTTGCCCGCCTAACCGGGGGAGTGGATTTATCAAACGCAGGAAAACTGCAAAAAAATTCTCGGTTTAAGGAAGGTCTTACATGTTCGGTTTGAATTTTTTCCACGGATCGAATGCCAAAGCGATCCTTGAGGCTCTTCAACACTCTCTGGGCATCATCGAGTTCAGTCCTGACGAATCGTGCTTTCGGCGAACGAAAATTTCTGCAGAGTTTTGGGCTACACACCGTCAGAAATCAAAAACAAACACCACAGTTTATTCATAGATCCCAATTATGCACGTAGTCCAGAATATAAGGCATTCTGGGAAAAGCTGAAACGTGGTGAATGTGATGCTCAAGAATACAAACGAATTGGGAAAGGCGGCAGAGAGATATGGATTCAGGCATCTTATAATCCTGTAAAAAATTCGCGTGGTGTCGTTTTGAAGATCGTCAAACAAGCGACCGATATCACCGCCGAAAAACTCAAGAACGTAGAGTTGCAGGGAATTTCTGATGCGATCTCACGTGCTCAGGCCGTTATCGAATTTACGACGAGCGGTGAAATCATCACCGCCAATCAAAATTTCTTGAACGCGATCGGCTACCGGCTCGACGAAATCAAAGGGAAGCATCATCGTCTTTTCGTCGAACCAGACTATGCGCGATCCGCAGATTATCATGAATTTTGGCGAAGGCTAAACGATGGCGAGTATGTCGCCGCGGAGTTCAAGCGCACCGGGAAAGGAGGAAAGGCGATTTGGCTTCAAGCTTCCTACAATCCAATTTTTGATCCCGATCATAAGGTGGTGAAAATCGTTAAATTCGCCACCGATGTTACAGAACGTGTGCGAGCCGCAAGAGAGATTGCAACGGGATTAATGGCGTTGGCGGGCAGCAATATCGAATATCGAATTGAAACGCGCTTCATCTCCGAGTTCGAGCCGCTTCGACTGGATTTCAATTCATCGCTCGAAAAGTTGCAAGAGACGATGAAATCGATCGCCGCCAATACCCGGGGCGTCCGCTCCGGCGCGGCGGAGATCACCAAGGCTTCGGACGATCTGTCTCGCCGCACCGAACAACAGGCTGCCAGCCTGGAGGAAACCGCCGCCGCGCTGGAAGAGATCACCGCCACGGTGAAGAAGACCGCCGCGAACACCAAGGAGGCGACGCAAGCCGTCGCGATCGGCGAAGTCCGCAGCCGAAGACGGCGGGCGGGTCGTCGCCAGACCGCGATCAAAGCCATGGGCGAGATCGAACAATCGTCCAAGCAGATCACCGACATCATCGGCGTCATCGACGAGATCGCCTTCCAGACCAACCTCCTGGCCCTCAACGCGGGCGTCGAAGCGGCGCGCGCCGGCGACGCGGGCAAGGGTTTCGCCGTCGTGGCGAGCGAAGTGCGCGCCCTGGCGCAGCGTTCGAGCGAGGCCGCGAAGGAGATCAAGACGCTGATCAAGGCGTCCGGCGAGCATGTCGGCGCCGGCGTCAAGTTCGTCGGCGAATCCGGGCAGGCGCTGAAGCGCATCGTCGAGCAGGTGGTTCAGATCAATGCTCTCGTCACCGAGACGCCGCATCAGCCGAGGAGCAGTCCACCGGCATCGAGCAAGTCAATACCGCGGTCAAATGGACCAGGTGACGCAACAGAACGCCGCGATGGTCGAGGATCGACTGCCGCCAGCCATAGCCTGGCTGCCGAGGCCGATGAACTTTCCCGTCTGATCGGCCATTTCCAGATAGGTCATCTTGCCGAGACACGGGCCGCACATCCGTCATGATCAGATCATCGATACTTTCCCGGGCAACGGACTCGCAGTATTTGGCGTGGTCTGCCGCATGTCGTCTGTGGCGCTGATCATGCCCTTGATGTAAGACGGCGCATGCGGCAGCGGCGTAGCGGCAATCCAGCCCCCAATTTTACGAACGGCCATGACATTTAAGGCGAAGACCTGTTGCCCGATCCGCACGGACAGCAGCTGGTCGGTTTTGTTAACGGTGCGGCGGGACGTGTCGATGCTTGCGTCCATGATCAGAACGCGTCCCAGTTGTCAGGCGCACCGGCCATAGCAGGGCGTCGCGCGCCTTTCTGGTCTGCCAGCGTGACAACCTTGGCGCCGACGGCTCGTTGCGGGGCGCGCACTTTCGGCGGCTCCTTGCGGGCCGGCGGCTTTGCTACCCAGACCTCGCCACTTGCCCGATCTGGAAAAGGCAAGCGGGTGGCCGTGCTGTTAATTTTCACTGAAATCTGACCCGGAAGGGGCATAAATTTCCGCTGGCGGCTGACCCATGTTCTGCCCCTCCCCCGTCCAGCGAAGCAAGGCATCAACGCCAAAACCTGGGTGACTCCTCAATAAAAATCCCGGGTACATCTCGACGGAAATCAACACACCAACCGGCACCTTGGGGTCCAGGTTGGTGCCTTTGGTGCTGAATTCCGGTGCGGAATGGCACGTTAACCATCCGAAATTCGAGACTTTCGGAGTTTTGTGCTTCCTGAGGCTCTCGCTGGTCAGTTCGATGCGATAGGCGTTGTGGACGAGCCGGTCGAGGATTGGAGTTGGAGGTGCCCCGGTGATGAAGGCCATAAAGCCAGGTTAGAAGTAGCCATTCGTGCTTCGTATGGGAGTTGAAAAAGCCTCAAAACCGATAGATACGGGTAATGATGGCTTTTTCTGAAAGCAAGTCATCTGAGCATATAGTTGCCAGGGGAAGATATTGCGATGGCCATGGAGAGCGCTATTGATGCTGCCTATCAGCAGGTCATCCGAACAATATCCTCTCCGTCCTGGCAAGATGAATTTTATTGGCGTGTGGACAAGCCCAAACACCTTAGAGCTGACCTTAACGGTTTGGCCAAAAACCTCTCCGATGGTGATAACAGTCAGCAGGGAATTGGTATTGGCCCGTCTACGTAAAATCCGCCCCAATCATCGCCTCGCAGTGCTGGCCGTCGTCAGAAACGAAGCCTTGAGCCTATGTGAGTGGATTGCACACTACAAAGCCATTGGCGTCGAGTGGTTCTTTATTTACACGAACAACAATTCTGATGGCACAGACAGCTTATTGAAGTGGTTCTCAACGTGGGCTCCCATTACCCCAATTTTTGACGCCGCCGAATTAGGAGTGAACACCCAATTCAAAGCGTACGTGGGGCATTGACACTCATGCCCGAAATTCGGCTTTTCGATTGGCTTTTGATAGTTGATGCGGACGAATTTCTGATTCCTTCGCCCAAACATGATTTCAATTTATCCAAGCAACTCGCTGATGCCCCAAAGGACACAAACTCAATACTCTTCCCTTGGCTATGGCGATATTGGACGCCACATTTTGAATACAAGAACGACCTGCTCTCTAACCGCTTTCCTCATAGGGGGCGGTTCTGACCTTATGAAATCAGTCTCAAGGTTATCCAATGTAATCTCCTTACAGGAGGTGCATCACCCCAAACTAAATGACATGGGGATTTATGGCGAGATTCAAATATGAACATGATACCCCATGACGCCCTTAAGGAGACCCAAGGAAGTCGCTACCGTATGATGCGGGTTGGATAGACCATTTTTGGGGAAAGTCCTTTGAAGAGTTCATTGTTAAAAAGTCTCGCGGAGACACAATGAGCCTATCGACCGGACACTGGAAGCGCAGCTTTTCAGACTACTTCGAATGGGGAGGCGTATTCGATACAAGCAATTTCAAGCCAAAACCTGAACCTTTGGTGAACCGCTTAAGAAGTGAGCTTGCACACATTCAGATGAAACCCGGCTTTGAAATGGTTTGGAATAATATTGAATGTTATTATAGGGAAGTATTTTTCTGAAATCCGTTCAGACCAAAACTTAAGACAGGTATTTGACCTTCACACCTCCGCCTGCAAGGCGTAGCTTGGATATACTTGACACCTAAAAGTCTTCAGGATGTTAATTCCAGCTTCTCTGCCAGCCCCACAAACCTTATGAAGTCCCTCTCGACAGCATTAATAATACGCCCGGTGTCATTAACTGACGCATGCCCAAAGACGCGTTCCGATTGAAGTGATGTGGTCGGGCTTAGAGTTACCCAGACTTGCAAATCGGCACCACAACGGGACCCCAGTGCCCATGATGGATAACCAACTGATTTATAGAAAGAAATCGCCTATTGGGCGGGGTGTTGATTTCCACTGAGATCTGACCCGGGAATTCCACTCGAAATTTGACCCATGTTTGACTGTTTCCCCGTCTGGAACTGGCGGGGGCGAACGGAGTGTTGGACATAGCGCCCGCTAAAACCTACTATATTTTTGCCGCAGGCACTTGGCACACCTTTCGCGTGAGGAATTAGAGATGAAAGCTGTTCGATTTATCGAGGCGGGCCGTGCACCTGAAATCGTTGATGCTCCCGCGCCTTATGCCGGCCCAGGTCAGGTGCTCTTACGGATGCCGGCGCAGGCGTTTGCCATTCTGATCTGCATG
>CAVTQN010000011.1:0-12076 GCA_963736885.1 uncultured Pseudomonadota bacterium | reverse complement strand
GGAGAGCTGGGTGCTGCCCGGCGGGCTCTCGCGCGTGGCGATGAACGGGGCAGCCTGATCGTGAACTCGTCGCAGGGCGGCGGCTCGAAGGATACCTGGGTGCTGGCCGAGCCGTTCGGCCAAGGAGGCAAGGCATGAGCCAGATGCGTGACCCCGGGCTTTTGGCCCGTGACGCCGAGGGGCTGTTCTGGATGGCCCGCTATCTGGAGCGCGTCGAGAACATGGCGCGGCTTATCGATGTGACGCAGAGCTTCGAGAGCCCCGGCTTCGAGACCGAGGCCTGGTTCGGCCTCATCCGCATCAACGCGGACGAGAAGAATTTTCTCGAACGCGGCTTTTCCGCCGATGCCACGCATGTGAAGCGCTTCTATTTGCTGGACCGGGGCAACAGCAACTCCATCCCCGCCTGCCTGGAGGATGCGCGCACCAACGCCCGCACGCTGCGGCCGCTGATGAGCACGGAGATGTGGAAGCAGCTGAACGTGTTCCACCGCTTCGTCACCCGCATCACGCCGGAGGATCTGGAGGGGGACGCGCTCTCGCGCCTCTGCACCAAGATCAAAGAGGGCGTGCAGGCCCATACCGGCATCACCCAGGGCACGCTCTACCGTGACCAGGGCTGGCATTTCTATGAGCTGGGCCGTTATATCGAGCGCGCTGACCAGACCACCCGCATGCTGGATATTAAATACACCGCCCTGCTGCCGCGCGGGGCGGAAGAGAAGCGCGTGGCGGAGCTGACGCAATGGAACGCCATATTGCGCGGCGCGGCGGGCTACCATGCTTTCAAACGCTATGCCCGGGCGCAATTCTCGTCGGAGGATGTGGTGCAGTTCCTGCTGCGCGACCCCTCCAGCCCGCGCTCGGCGCTGCTTTGCGTGCGGCGGATCGAATCGCATCTGGACGATCTGCGCCGCTATCACGGCCTCTCCGCCGTGGCGGAGGCGACGGAGCGGGCGGAGCTGCTGCGCGAACTTCTGGTGGAGAAGCCGCTCGGCCATATTCTCGCCACGGGGCTGCATGACTATCTAGACGTCGTTCAAATTCACCTGCAGGAGCTTGCAGGGGCCATCGGCCGCGCTTTCTTCCGTGATTGGCGTCCCGAGGCGGTTCCGGCGGTACAATTGCAGGTCCAGACCCAGGTTAGCGCTTGAGCACTTCAGTCCCTACGGAGTCCGTTTCCGGCCTGCCGGCCGCCGCCTTGGCTAAGCCCTCCCGCCTAGCCGCCTGGGCTTGGCCGTTCGGCGTCTTCGTGTTGGCGCTGCTGCCGAGGCTCATTGGCCTCGGCAGCCGCCCGTTCTGGCTGGATGAGGTGTTTACCCTCAACCGCGCCTCGCTGAAGCCCGGCGCGCTGGTGCTGGATTCTTTCCAGAACCACCATATGCCGAGCTTCTTCCTGATGCTCTCGCCCTTCACCCATCTGGAGCATCCGGAATTCTGGCTGCGCCTGCCCTCGGCCCTGTTTGGCGCCGCGGCGGTGATGCTGGTGTTCATGATCGCCTGAGCGTATTGCGGGCCGGCTGGCCGGGGTTCTGGCGGCGCTGGTCCTGGGTGCTCGCCCACCGTGCTCGCCTTCGCGCAGGAGGCGCGCTCCTACACGCTGGTGATGACGCTGATCCTTGTGGCGCTGTACGGCGTGACCCGGCTGGCGCTGGATCTGCGCGCGGCGGGGCAGGGCATGCGCGCCGCAAAGGCGGGCTGGCTCTGTTTCGTGCTGGGCACGGCGGCGGCTCTGGATGTGCTGGGCGACGGGCTGCCCTGGCTGATCGCCGCCAATCTCATCTTTCTCGGCCTGCTGCCCTTCGCGCCCGCGCGCAGGCGCTTCGCCCGCAATTTCCTGTTGGCCGATGCGGCGGTGCTGGTGCTTACCGCGCCCTTCTATGCGCTGATGCTGCATTTCCAGACGCAAACCGTCACCAACAGCCTGGGCTGGATTCCGCCGCTCGACGCGGGACGGCTCTGGTATAATTTCGGGGCGGTCTATCTGATGCATGTGGCGGACTGGGTGTCCTTCAAATTCCTGAATCGTCATTCGGTGCCCGGCCTGGTCTGGTTGATCGACATATTGCTGCTGCTGGCGCTGGGGGCCGCCGCCCGGCGGCTGCGCCGCCGCCCGGCGATGCTGATCATGCTGGGCATCGCCTTCCTGTTCCTGCCTTGCCTGTTCGCGCTGATCTCACTTTGGCATCCGCTGCTGCTGCCGCGCTACCTGCTCTGGAGTGCGGCTCCCTTCGCCATTCTGGCCGGGATCGGCGCCGCGACGCTGCTGGAGGGACGCGCGCCCCGCACCGCGCGTCTGGCGGTGCTGGGCGCCGCAGCCCTGATGCTCATCAATCTGCTGCCCTACTACCATGTGGAGACCAAGCCGCGCTGGGATGTGGCGGCGCGGATGCTGGCCGGGGAGGTGAACCCCGGCGATGTCATCTATTTCTCCGATGCCGGCGCGGTGCCGATCCTGAAGGTCTATATGCCCAGCGCCGCCCAGGCCACGGTGCTGGGTGACCCTTACGGCGATCTGGCCCATGCCAAGCAGTCGCTGGGCCAGGGCAAGCGGGTCTGGGTGGTGTATGGCCATGCGGGCCAGAATGTCAGCACACCGCAGCAATTCTTCGCCGGCGTTCAGGCGTTGGGTATGCCAAGCCTGGTGCAGGCAGCGGGCAAGCGGATCACCATCACGCTCTACGACCCCGCCGCGCGCCTCGCGAGTTGCACGAAGCTCGGGCAGCAGGACGGGATTTGCAGCTGAACCCGCCATAAAAAACGCCGCCCGGCAGAGCCGGGCGGCGTTTTGGTGGGGACGGATTTGTTACTTCTCGACGAAGGCCTTCTCGATCACGTACTGGCCGGGCTCGGAATGGTTGCCTTCCTGCGAAGCCGCGGGCCTCCAGCATGGTCTGCAGATCGGCCAGCATATGCGGGCTGCCGCAGAGCATCACCCGGTAATCCTCCTTGCTCAGGGCGGGCAGGCCGAGATCGGCCTCCATCTTGCCCTCCTCCAGCAGGGTGGAGATGCGGCCGTTATTGCTTGAAGGGCTCGCGCGTCACGGTCGGGTAATAGAGCAGCTTTTCCTTCGCCATCTCGCCGAAGAACTCGTCCTCCAGCAGCTCGTTCACCACCTTCTCGCCATAGCTCAGTTCGGCGATCTGCCGGCAGCCATGCACCAGGATGATCTTCTCGTAGCGCTCATAGGCCTCGGGATCCTTGATGATGCTCACGAAGGGCGCCAGCCCGGTGCCGGTGGAGAGCAGCAGCAGATATTTGCCCGGGGTCAGGTTATCCTGGATCAGCGTGCCGGTGGGCTTGCCGCCGACGATGATCTCATCGCCCGGCTGGAGCTTCTGCAGATGCTGGGTCAGCGGGCCGTCGGGCACCTTGATCGAGAAGAATTCGAGCTGGTCCTCATGATTGGCGCTGCACAGCGAATAGGCGCGCAGCAGCGGCCGGCCGTTGATTTGCAGGCCGATCATGGTGAATTGCCCGTTGAGGAAGCGCAGGCCGGGGTTGCGCGTTGTCGTGAAGCTGAACAGCCTGTCCGTCCAGTGCCGGACGGTTTTCACCGTCTCGGTATACATCGTCGCCAAGTTTCTTGCTCCGCACAAAAAAATTCCGGCCGTGCTTATACAGTCCGGCGGAAAATGTTAACCTCTATTTTGGCAATGCTGAGGCCAAAAACGCAAAAATATCCTCCAGCCGGGTGGTTTCCGGCTGGTTTGGCGATTTCAGTCCGTGCCAGAGAGGCGGTTCTGAAATGCGCGGTGTCGAATATCGCGCATTTCAGAGATATTCAATGAAGCGGCGTCAGATCGCCGCGATGCCCTTCTCGTTGGTGCGGATGCGGATCGCCTCTTCCACGGTGGAGATGAAGATCTTGCCGTCGCCGATGCGCCCGGTGCGGGCGGCGTTCATGATGGCTTCCACCGCGCGCTCCACCACATCGTCGTCACAGACGATCTCAAGCTTCACTTTCGGAAGAAAATCAACGACATATTCGGCGCCGCGATAGGTCTCGGAATGGCCCTTCTGGCGGCCGAACCCCTTGGCCTCGGTAACGGTGATGCCCTGCAGCCCGACTTCGCCCAGCGCGTCCTTTACCTCGTCGAGCTTGAACGGTTTGATGATGGCTTCAATTTTCTTCATCTTCTTCCTTAACACCCTTGTCTGCGGGTGCTCTCCTTGGTCGGGTTGAGATGCTGGGGAAAATTTTCCCGCCGGCCTGATCGGCAAGCCCTGGCATCCTGTCATGCGATTCCGGTCCGCACAATGGCAACGCCAGCAAAACGTTCAGTTTCCGGCTGGCTCCGGGGCGTGCCTTGGCGGCGCGGGGGCTTTGGGGTAAACATTTTCATGGGCAAAGCCGGAGACGAAATGAACCCTGCGAAGCTGCTGGCGGACGGAAAAAATATGTTCTGTGGAAACAGCCTAACCCAGGCGCCGGAATTTGCCGTTTTCCGCCATGCTCTGCCCGAGTCCCACCCGCCGCACCCGGCGCTGGCGCCTTTGATGCTGCGCCATGAGGCGGAAGCCGCCTGGCTGATGGCGCGCGGGGTGGATTCCACTCTGGCGCGGGCCGCCGCCGCCCGCGCCGCGGCGCAATTCTGCATGTCCGAGCCGGAGGCGCTGCCCGAGGCCGCCCGCGCCCTGCTGCCGCGCTGGCTGGCGCCGATGGCGGCGGAGGTCTCCCCCGGCCCGCTGCGGCTTGCCGAGCTGTTCGGGCTGGAGGCCCGGGCGGCGGAGCGCCTGCATGAGGTCTGGGGGCTGCTCGGCACCGCCGATGAGCTGATGGAAACCGGCGGGGATATCCGCCTGGCCCGTGACCCGAAAACCGCCCTGAACGGCTATGGCTGCAGCCACCGGCCGCGCCCCTGGGCTATTACCTTCGCCTCCTCCACGGCTTCCTCTTGCTCGGAGCGCGGCTATATCGCGGCTGACAAGGCGCGCCTGGCCGCCACCGCCGCCCTGCTGCGCGGCACGCCGGGCCGCAAGGTGGTGGCGGGGTGCATCGGCGCGGTGCGGCGCGGCATTGCCCGGGCCTTCGGGTTGCGCGGCGGGCGAGGAGATCGTGCTCGCGGCGTCCGGCACCGATACCGAGCTGCTGGCCCTGGCGCTCACCCATCTCGCCGGAACAGACAAGCCGGTCCAAAATATCCTCATCGCCCCGGAAGAGACCGGGCGCGGCGTGCCGATGGCGGCGCGCGGGCTGCATTTCGCCGTGGATACCGCCTTGGGGCATGACGTGACCTTCGAGGCGCCGATCGAGGGCTTCCGGCCCGATACGGCGCTCACCAATATTCTGCTCCGCGCGCCGTCCGGCGCCGTCCGGGATATGGCGGCGGTGGAGGCGGAAGTCGAGGCGGCGCTGGCGGATGCGCTGGCAGCGGGCAAGCGGGTGATCCTGCACGGGCTTGATCTTTCCAAGACCGGCCTGCTGGCGCCATCCCCGGCCTTCCTGGCCAAGCTGCGCGCCGCTTACGGCGAGGGGTTCGATATCGTGCTGGATGCCTGCCAGGCGCGGCTCTCGCCGGCTTCCGTGCGGGCCTATCTCGATCTCGGTGCCATCGTGCTGGTCACCGGCTCGAAATTCTTTACCGGACCGCCTTTCGCCGGGGCGGCGCTGCTGCCCGCAGCTGTCGCGGCGCGGCTGCGCACGGGCAAGCTGCCCGCGGGCCTTGCCGCCTATTTCAACCGGGCCGAGTTTCCGGCGGATGCGCCTGCGGCAAGCGTGCTGCCGGAGGGCGGCAATTACGGCCTCGCTTTGCGCTGGCACGCGGCGCTGGCGGAGATCAAGGCGCTGCTGCGCGTGTCCCCGGCGCGCCGGGCGGCGATCCTGCGTGGCTTTGCCGAAGCGGTGGGGCAGGGTGTCGCTGCCACACCGGGGCTGACCCTGCTGCCCGCCCCGCCCATCAGCCGTACCGGCGCCGATGAGGCCTGGGAGCGCCTGCCCAGCATCTTCACCTTCTCGCTGCGCGCCCCGCACGCGCCCGCACGCTGCCTGACCCCCGCCGAGGCGCGGCAGGTTTATGTCTGGCTGAATACCGATCTCTCACCCTGGCTGCCGGCGCAGGCGGCGCTTGCCGCGCGCATCTGCCATATCGGCCAGCCGGTGCCGTTGGCGCAGCCGCACGGCGAGGGGCAGATGGGGGCGCTGCGCGTCTCCGCCGGGGCGCGGCTGATCTCGGGTGAGCCGTCTCACCGCGCCTTGGCGCCCTCCGCGCGCCTGCGGCGGGAATTCGCCGATGTCGGCGTGGTGTTCGCCAAGATCGGGCTGATCCTGGCGCATTGGGAGAGGCTGGCGGCGGCGAATCCCAGCCCGTGCTACCGCCCGCGCCAGGCTTAGGGCCCGGCCCTTGAAGCTGGCGGCCGGACATGGTGCAGTTTGGCCATGGTGAAACTGGACAAAATTTATACCCGCGGCGGCGATCATGGCGAGACATCCCTGGGGGATGGCTCGCGCGTGCCGAAATCCTCAGCCCGTATCGCCGCTTTGGGCGAGGTGGACGAGGCCAATGCCGCCATCGGCTTGGCACGGCTGGATGCCGACGCCGCCACGGATGTCATTCTGGCGCGAATCCAGAATGATCTGTTCGATCTGGGCGCGGATCTCTGCACGCCGATCACCGAGGGCGAAGCCCCGGCCTTGCGGATCGTGCAGTCACAGATTGATTGGCTGGAGGGGCGGATTGATGCCGTGACGGCAGCGTTGCCGCCGCTCACTTCCTTCATCCTGCCCGCGGGCAGCAAGGCGGCAACGCGGCTGCATTTTGCCCGCACCGTGGCGCGGCGGGCCGAGCGTGCGGTGGTGCATCTGCTGGAGGCCCCGAACGAGGCGGTGAACCGGCTGGTGCTGGTCTATCTCAACCGGCTGTCGGACCTGCTCTTCGTGCTCGCCCGCGCCGCCAACGGCATGGGCGGGGCGGATGTGCTGTGGGTGCCCGCCGGCGGGCGCAATGGCTGAACCGGCGGCGCCGGCCGGCTGGTCCATCGAGGCTGATTTCGCCGCCCAGGGCGAGGCGGCGGCACCGAATTTCTACGCGCTCTATGAGGGCGGCGGCTTTGGCGTGCCGGAGCGCGGGGCGCTCGCCATCATCGCCCGCGCCCATGCGGATGGGCGCGCCGATACGGCCGGGGCGCGTGCCGCCGTGCAAAGCGCCGTGCATGGCTTCGCGGAAGGCTATTTCGGCGCCCGGCGCACCATCTCGCCACGCAAGGCGGCGGCTTCGGCGCTGGCCTCGTTCAACCGCTGGCTGGCCGGGCAGGAGCAGGGGGAGGCCGGCCTTGCCCCTGTCTCGCTCTCGGCATTGCTGTTGCAGGATAAGCGTATCGGGCTGGTGCAGGTGGGCGCCTGCCAGATGTACCGGCTGCGTGGCGGCAGGCTTACCCCGCTGCTGCACCCGCATATCCGCCCGCCCGATGCCGCGCCCTTCATGCCCACCAGGGCGCTGGGGCTGGAGGCGGAGCTGGCGCTGGATCTGGGCGAGGACGAGGCCGCGGCCGGGGATGTCTATCTGCTGATCGCCGGGCTGGCGGCGATGGAGGGCGTGTATGCCGCCCTTGCGCCGTTGCTGGGGCGCGTAAGCGAGGAGGGGCTGGCCGGAACCGTGCTGGCGGCGCTGGCGCATCTGCCCGCGCCCGACAAGGCGGTGATGGTGTTGCGGGTGCACAGCCTGCCCGATGCCGAGCCGGATTCCCTGGCCCGCGCCGCGCTGGCGCATTTGCCCATCCGCCCCGCCCCGCGCGAGGGCGATGTGTGGGATGATTTCCGCATCGGCCGGCTGCTGTTCAGGGGGCGCTACACCATGCTGGTGGCGGCGCGCGACCAGAAAAATAACCGCGACGTGGCGCTGAAGATCCCGTTGCCCTCGATGCTGCAGGATGAGGTTTTCACCGCCGGTTTCATGCGCGAGGCCTGGATCGGCAAGGAAGTCCGCAGCCAGCACGTGGTGCGTTATATCGATGTGCCGGCGGAGCGCCGCAGCTCGCTTTATCTGGTCATGCCGCTTTATCACGGCGAGACGCTGGAGAAGCGCCTTAACCACGCGCCGCTGATGAGCCTGCCGGACGGGATCGGCATCGCCTTCCGGCTCTGCGAGGCGGTGCAGGACCTCGCCGCCATTGAGGTGGTGCACCGCGACCTGAAGCCGGACAATGTGATGCTGCTGGAAACCGGGGAGGTGCGATTGCTGGATCTCGGCCTCGCCTATCTGCCGGGGATCGACGCCGCCAATGCCGCGCGCCCCGGCGGCACCATACGCTATATGGCGCCGGAATTGCTGAAGGGCACGCCCGCCAATGCCCGCACGGAGGTTTATGCCCTGGCGGTCAGCTTCTACCGCATGTTCTCCGGCGGGGCCTTTCCCTATGGCCAGCATGAGAAGCGCCCCTTGCAACGCGTGCGGCCTGACCTGCCCCCTTGGCTGGGCGAGGCGCTGGCCAGGGGCCTCGCCGCCCGGCCGGAAGACCGGTTCGCCGATGCGGGGGAGCTCGCCCAGGCCCTGCAGATCGGCCTTGCGGAAGGGCGGGACGCGGCCTTGCCGCCAAGCCGCTTTGCCTTCAGCAGTTTGCAGCTCTGGCAGGGGCTGACATTATTGTTCGCGATTTTGTTCCTGTTCACCTTGATGCGGACGATGAAATGATCCGCGTGCTCTATATGAGCGACCTGCATATCGAAATGGAACGCAGGCGCCGCCGCCTGGGCGATTTTTTCCGCCGCCGCCCCGCCGCCGAAACGCGGCCCGCGCTGAAGGATGTGCCGCAGCCCGATCTCATTGTGCTGGCGGGCGATATCCATAACGGGGTGCTCAGCGTCGCCTATGCGGATGGGTTGGCGAAGCGCTTTGGCGTGCCGGTGGCGCTGGTGGCGGGCAATCACGAATATTATTTCCAGAATCTTGCCCAGGCGCGGCTGCAGCTTGCGGCGGCGGCGGCGGCAACCCAGGGGCGGGTGCGGTTTCTGGATAATGATTTGTTCACTCTGGAGGTGCGCGGCCAGCGCCTGCATGTGCTGGGCAGTACTTTGTGGACGGATTTCAACCTGAACCACGATGTGCCGCTTTCCAGCGCCTATGCCGGGGAGCGCATGAATGATTACCGGTTGATCAATGAAGGCGCGAAACGGTTGAGCCCGAAATTCACGATGGAGCGCCATTTCGCCGCCCGGGCCTGGCTGCATACCGCATTGGCGCGGCTGAAAGCCGATGATTCTTCCACGCCGCGCCTGATTGTCACCCACCATGCGCCGGGGGCGGCGTTTCTGGGCAACCGGAGAGGGGGGATCGGCCCGGCCTATGCGTCCGATCTGCTGCCGGAATTCGCGCCCTACGCGCCTGCCTTCTGGATTCACGGCCACACCCATTACCGGCACGAGACCTTCACCTCCGGTTTCTGGGTTGTCTCGGCCCCGCGCGGCTATGCGCGCGAGGAGGAGAAGGACGCGCCGCCTTACCAGCCGGGCATTCTGGAAATCTAGATCAGCCCGCGGCTGGACAAAGCCCGCGCCGGGGAGAATGGCGGGGAGATCGAATTGACAAAGCGAAAATTCTTATGCATCACTCTATTTAACTCACAGGAATTTTTTGCTGGCGATGAAATATTCCGCTTTCTCCGTTTTCACCCAGGCGTTGCGTGGCCATGCAGGCTGGAAACCGGCCTGGCGGAAGGCGGAGCCCGCGCCATCTTATGACGTGGTGATCATCGGCGGCGGTGGCGGTGGGCTGGCCACGGCCTATTACCTGGCGAAGAACCACCCGGAGGTGGGGCGCATCGCGGTGCTGGAGAAAGGCTGGCTGGGCGGCGGCAATATTGGTCGAAACACCACCATCATCCGCTCCAATTACGGGCTGCCGGGCAATATCCCATTTTACGAGCTGTCCATGAAGCTGTGGGAAGGGCTGGAGCAGGACATCAACTACAACGCGATGGTCAGCCAGCGCGGCGTGTTCAATATCTATCATTCGGATGCCCAGCGCGACGCCTATGCGCGGCGCGGCAACGCCATGCGTCTGCATGGCGTGGATGCCGAGCTGCTGGACCGTGAACAACTGCGCCGGGAAATTCCGTACCTGAATTACGACAATGCGCGCTTCCCGGTGCAAGGCGCCCTGGTGCAACGGCGCGGCGGCACGGCGCGGCATGATGCCGTGGCCTGGGGCTATGCGCGCGCGGCCAGCCTACGCGGCGTGGACATTATCGAGACTTGCGAAGTCACCGGCATTTTGCAGGAAAATGGCAAGGTGGTCGGGGTGGAGACCAATCGCGGCACCATCCGCGCGGGCAAGCTGGGCATGGCAGTGGCGGGGGCATCCTCGCTCGTCGCGCATATGGCCGGGTTGCGTCTGCCGATCGAAAGCCATGTGCTGCAGGCTTTCGTTTCGGAAGGATTGAAACCGCTGATCGACAACGTGATCACCTTCGGCGCCGGGCATTTCTATATTTCCCAGTCGGACAAAGGCGGTTTGGTGTTCGGCGGGGATATTGACGGCTATAATTCCTACGCCCAGCGCGGCAATCTGCCGGTGGTGGAGGATGTGTGCGAGGGCGGCATGGCCTTGATGCCGATGATCGGCCGCGCCCGGCTGCTGCGGTCTTGGGGCGGGCTGATGGATATGAGCATGGATGGCTCACCGATCATCGACAAGACGCCGGTGGAAAATCTCTTCATCAATGCGGGCTGGTGCTATGGCGGGTTCAAGGCCACCCCGGCCTCGGGCTATTGCTTTGCGCATCTCATCGCGCGCGGGGAGCCGCATCCGGTGGCCGCTGCCTACAGGCTGGACCGTTTTGCCGAAGGCAGGCTGATCGACGAGAAGGGAGTTGGCGCGCAGCCGAATTTGCACTGATGCGCATCACCTGCCCGCATTGCGGCGCCCGTGGGGTGGAGGAATTCACCTACACCCAGGACGCCGGGCGCACCCGCCCCACGGATGGCGGTGCCGCGCCCACCAAGGCGTGGGAAGACTACGTCTATCTACGCGACAATCTCAAAGGCCCGCGCAAGGAATATTGGTATCACGGCGCCGGCTGCCATGCCTGGCTGGTGGTGGAGCGCGATGTCTCGACCCATGAAATCCTCTCGGTGACGCTGCCATGACCGGCTACCGGCTTGCGCAAGGCGGGTTGATCGACCGCGCCAGCGCTGTGAATTTCCGCTTCGACGGCAAGAGCTACGCAGGCTTCGCGGGGGATACGCTGGCCTCCGCCCTGCTCGCCAGCGGCGTGAAACTCTTTGGCCGCAGCTTCAAATATCACCGGCCGCGTGGCGTGTTCACCTGCGGCTCGGAGGAGCCGAACGCGCTGGTGGAACTGCGCAGCGGCGCCTACCGCGAGCCCAACACCCGCGCTACGGTTGCGGAAATTTTCAACGGGCTGGAGGCGGCGAGCCAGAACCGCACCCCGTCGCTGAAATACGACCTGCTCTCGGTCAACAACCTGCTCTCGCCGTTTTTCACGGCGGGGTTCTACTACAAGACCTTCATGTGGCCTGCCTCCTTCTGGGAGAAACTCTACGAGCCCATGATCCGCCGCGCCGCGGGGCTGGGCCGTAATGCCGGTGCACCGGACCCGGATGTTTATGAAAAAACCAAGGAATTCTGCGATGTGCTGGTGATCGGCGCGGGGGCGGATGGCGTTGCAGCCGCCGCGCAAGCCGCCGCCCAGGGGCAGCGCGTGATTCTGTGCGATGAGAACGCGCCACTTGTTCCCTTGCAGTGTCCAGATGGCGTCAGCATCTTCTCCCGCACGACGGTTTTCGGCGTGTACGATGGCGGCACCTACGCGGCGCTTGAGCGCCTCACCGACCATCTGCCTTCTTCCAGCGCACCACGCCAACGCCTGCTAAAAATCATTGCCGGGCGGAGCGTGCTTGCGACGGGCGCGCTGGAGCGGCCGATCGCCTTCGGCCATAACGACCTGCCGGGCGTGATGCTGAGCGGCGCGGTGGGCGATTACATCACGCGCTACGGCGTCTCGCCCGGCCGCAATATCCTGCTCTATATCGATAACGATGACGCGGCCGCGTTGATCCCCACACTTGCTGATGCGGGTGTGAACATTGCCGGCGTGGTGGATGCCCGCCCGAAGAGC
>CAVTQN010000010.1:0-343589 GCA_963736885.1 uncultured Pseudomonadota bacterium | reverse complement strand
GGCGTCCCGTACGGGATTCGAACCCGTGTTACCGCCGTGAAAGGGCGGTGTCCTGGGCCTCTAGACGAACGGGACGAGGCGCGGGGCTCCCTTAAGCCAGGGGCGCGCCGATGACAAGCAGGGGCGGGAAGGATTTTTTATCCACCCCTTCGCGCCGTCAGGCGAAGGCGGGGCAGATCTTCCCCGGCCGCTTGGCTTTCATGGGCTGCTCAGCACGGCACGGGCCTGCCCCGTCACCGGGTTCAGCAGCAGCAGCCTGTCGCCCTTCGGGCCGCTGATCCAAACCGCCAGTTCCGCCCCGGCCGAGGCGATGCCGGAGATATGCTCACCCGGCGCCAACTGCGCCGCCATGGCGGCAGACGGCAAGGCGGAGGGCGGCAAGGTGGCGGGAACGCTGCCGGGGGCCGGCACGGCGGCGGCCGCCGGGGCCGTCGACGGGGCTGAAAATCTGGCATAGAGACGGTGGATGATCGTGCCGACAACCACCGTGCTCCCGATGATGATCAGCACCCCCATGACCCCCACCAGCGCCTTCAACCCCCGTAAATTCTGTGGCTGATCCTGCATATCTCTCCATCCTGGCGGCGCCGGAGGCATCCGGCGTCCGGCTCGATTTCTATCTTGCCGCGCGCATCGGCACCATCTCACGCTCCCGCGTCAAGACCCTGATCCTGGAAGGCGCCTGCGCGAGGGAGGGCGTGGTCACCACGGACCCGTCCGAATTGGTGCAGCCGGGCGCCACCTACCGCCTCACCTTGCCGCCGGTTGCGCCCGCCATTCCGCAGGCCGAGGCAATGCCGCTCGATATATTATATGAAGATAGCGCCCTGCTGGTGCTGAACAAGCCGGCCGGCATGGTGGTGCACCCCGCCCCCGGCAACCCGGATGGCACGCTGGTCAACGCCCTCATTGCCCATTGCGGCGACAGCCTCACCGGCATCGGCGGCGAGCGCCGCCCGGGCATTGTCCATAGGCTGGACAAGGACACCTCTGGCGTGATGGTCGCCGCCAAGACGGAGCTGGCCCTCACCCGCCTCTCCGCCGCCTTTGCCGCACGCGACCTGGAGCGCGAATACAAGGCTCTCTGCTGGGGGCTGCCCACCCCTGCCACCGGTCGCATCGAGGGTGACATCGGCCGCGACCCGCGCGAGCGCAAGCGCATGGCCGTGGTCACCCGCAACGGCAAGCATGCGGTAACCAATTACCGAACTTTACGTAATATTGGCCTGGCCGCCGCCCTCATCGCCTGCCGGCTGGAAACCGGGCGCACGCACCAGATAAGGGTCCATATGGCTCATATAGGCCATCCGCTCATCGGAGATCCGGTTTATCTCAAGCGCCGCCCCGCCGCCGCCAAGCTCCTGCCAGAGCCCGTGCGCAGCCAGGCGCTGGACTTCCCGCGCCAAGCCTTGCACGCTGAAATCCTTGGCTTTTCCCACCCCATCACCGGGGCCTCATTGCGCTTCTGCGTGCCGCCGCCGGAGGATTTCAACACGCTTGCTGACGCATTGCTCGCATGCGCATGAAACAGGACTAGAGCGGTCGTTTTTATTGACGAGTGCGGACGAACGTACGTAAACTTCTCTTAACGCTACCCGTTTACCTGAACGATTTCACTGGAAACCTTACCCTCTTTTAAGGGGCACAATTGGAAGCCGGTGTTAATGTCAGTTCTGCTCTAAGGTTAGCTATACTGTCCCTTTGTGCGGTGCCGGAGACGCCGGGCCGTAGCGGACGGGACAAACGAATGGAGAGGAGTATCCGTATGGCCTCCACTGTGACCAATTTGGCTCCCGATGCGAGCCTGACGCGGTACATGCAGGAAATCCGCAAGTACCCCATGCTGTCGCACGCGGAAGAAGAACAACTCGCACGTTCCTGGCGCGACAATGGCGACCACGGGGCGGCGCACAAGCTCGTCAATTCCCATCTTCGCCTCGTGGCGAAGATCGCGATGGGGTATCGCGGCTATGGCCTGCCCGTCAGCGAACTGATTTCCGAAGGCAATGTCGGTATGATGCAGGCCGTACGCCGGTTCGACCCGGACCGCGGCTTTCGCCTTTCAACGTACGCAATGTGGTGGATCCGCGCCGCCATCCAAGAATATATTCTGCATAGCTGGTCCCTGGTGAAAATGGGCACCACCGCCGCGCAGAAGAAGCTGTTCTTCAATCTGCGCCGGCTGAAGGGACAGATGCAGGCGATCGACGATGGCGATCTGCAGCCCGAGCAGGTGACGAAGATCGCCACGCTGCTCGCTGTGCCGGAGCAGGATGTGGTGAGCATGAACCGCCGCCTCTCCTCGCCCGACAATTCGCTCAATGCCCCCATCAAGATGGATGGCGAGGGCGAATGGCAGGACTGGCTGGTGGATGAATCCGACAGCCAGGAAACCGAGCTGGCCGAGCGCGAGGAGCTGACGGGCCGCAAGGCCCTGCTGGCGACGGCGCTGAAGACCCTCTCCGAGCGTGAGCGCCACATCCTGGTCGAGCGCCGGCTGCAAGACAATCCGACCACGCTTGAGGATCTGTCCCAGCATTACGACATCTCGCGCGAGCGCGTGCGCCAGATCGAGGTGCGGGCCTTCGAGAAGCTGCAGAAATCGATGAAGGCCCAGGTAGCCGAGCAGCGCCAAGCCGCCAGCGCCAATGCCGCCGCCCTGCTGCTCAATTAGAGCCTGATCGCTTGAGGTTGACGCGCCCTGGCGCGGCAACCAAGGGCGTGAATCAGCCTCTTAACTAGTGCCAGAGCGCACACTTCGCCTTGAGGGCTTTGTCTGCGCGATCAATTTCATGCGTTCAGATTGAATCAGGCGATTTAATCTGAACGCATTTTGACCCAGAAACAAAAAAAACCGGGGCCAAATGCCTCGGTTTTTTGCATCAGTCGTCTCTATGAACCCGCTCCATCCGCTCATGGCGCTCCTGCGCCTCGATGGAGAGGGTGGCGATGGGCCGGGCCTCCAGCCGCTTCAGCCCGATCGGCTCGCCCGTTTCCTCGCAATAGCCGTAGGTCCCGGTCTCAATCCGCTCCAGCGCCTGGTCGATCTTGCCGATCAGCTTGCGGGCCCGGTCACGGGTGCGCAGTTCCAGCGCCCGGTCGGTCTCCACGCTCGCGCGGTCGGTGATGTCGGCTTCCAGGATTCCCCCTTCACCGAGCGAGGCCAGGGTGCCATTGGCCTCCTTCACCAGCTCTCCGCGCCAACGCAGCAATTTCTGGCGAAAATACTCGGTCTGCATCGGATTCATAAACTCTTCGTCTTCCGATGGCCGGTAATCCGGTGGCAACGAAATCAGCATGCCGTCAGATCCTTAAATCCGTCGGGCCGGGTCCTGTTACCCCGCCCCCCTTAGTCTTTGTGCGGGCTTATAGCGGCGCCCAGGGAACAAGCCAAGGCCGCGCGGTTTTTACACCCGGCGCGGTAGCGGGTTTTTTTCGTCCATGCCATCAACGGTATGAAAGGTGAATGATTGATGACAATTCCAGCAACCGGCACGGCATTACGCCCGCCTGCCCTTGAGACGATCTGTTACCAAACACTGCCGCTGCGCCCGGCCCTTGGTTGAATTGGGCCACAGATGCGCCTTAATGCTATTGCTGAATGTTGAGCATGAACATCGCACCCCGCTTCCTCTCTGAGGCTGACTCCGGCGCCGGCATCCCGCTGATCTCGGTGGTGGTACCGGTGCATAACGAGGCCCCCAACCTGAAACCGCTGATCTCTGCCATCAGCACGGCGCTGGCGGACACCGCGCATGAGATCGTCTATGTGGACGATGGCAGCTCGGATACCACCCCCCAGGTGCTGGCCGAGCTGGCGCAAACCCTGCCCACCCTGGTGCGGGTACGCCACAAGCAGAGCTGCGGGCAGAGCGGCGCCGTGATCACCGGCGTGAAAACCGCGCGCGGCACCTATATCGCCACGCTGGACGGGGACGGCCAGAACGACCCCGCCGACATCCCCGCCATGCTGGAGGCAATGCGCGAGGCCGAGGCCAAAGGCCCGCGCCCGGTGCTCATCGCCGGGCACCGCGTCAACCGGCAGGATACCAACGCCAAGCGCTATGGCTCACGCCTGGCCAACAAGGTGCGCGCCTGGGCCTTGAAGGACGCGACTCCCGACACGGGCTGCGGCCTGAAACTCTTCCGCCGCCAGGCCTTCCTGGAGCTGCCGCATTTCAACCATATCCACCGCTTCCTGCCCGCACTTTTCATCCGTGCCGGCGGCCAGGTGGTCTCGGTGCCAGTGCGCCACCATGCCCGCGCTCACGGCGCCTCGCATTACAATAACTGGCAGCGCCTCAAGGTCGGCCTCGTCGACCTTGCTGGAGTCGCCTGGCTGCAGCGGCGCTGGAACGTGCCGCAGATCGAGGGACGCGAATGAGCCACACCACCCCACGCGCCTTCGCCCTCCCCAGCGGCGCCGCCAAGGCGCTGAAACCGGCTTTAATGGCGGGCGGGCTGATCGCCATTGCCGCCGCCCTGCCCTTGATGGGGCATGGCTCGGCGCAGACCACCCTCACCAGCGCCCTGGCCCAGGGCGGCCTGCGCGGGCAGACGGTGTTTCTGCTGCTCTCCACCTTTCTGGTCGCCATCGGGCTGCCGCGCCAGATTCCGGCCTTCGCCGCCGGCTACGCCTTCGGCCCCTGGTACGGCACCGCCATCGCGCTGGTGGCGCAGGTGCTGGCCTGCAGCCTGGATTTCATCTGGGCCCGCGCCATCGCCCAGGATTTCTGCCGCCGTAAATTCGGCGTCAAGCTGGCCTGGATCGACCGTATCCTCGCCCGCCACCCCTTCACCGCCACGCTGATGCTGCGGCTGATGCCCGTCGGCAACAATTTGCTGCTCAATCTGGCGGCCGGGCTCACCTCGGTGCGGATGCTGCCCTTCCTGACCGCCTCGGCCATCGGCTTCATCCCGCAAACTTTGGTCTTCGCCCTGCTGGGCAAGGGCAGCGCGCCGGACCATGCGCATCTCCTGCTGCTCGGCGGCGCCACCTTCCTCGCCTCCGCCCTGCTTGGGCTGCTGCTGCTGCGCCGGAACCGCACCGCCCTATAGGCGCCTCTCCGAAATCCGGCCTGCGCTTTAGCGTCTTTGGCGCCACCAGTGCGGACCGGGGACGGCTGTTCCCGCCGCACCAATTTTCACCAACTGATCAGGGCGCGTAGACCTCGACCTCGTCGAGATGCAGGAAGCCTTCGCCGATCATGCCAACCCGCAGGAACCGCGCCCGCAACGGCGGGGGCTCAAAAACATAAGGGTGGCCATCCGCCCCGCCGAACAGGCTGCCATCCAGCTTGGCGGCGTGCATCACCCAGCCTTCCCCGTCGGGAGAGCCATACAACGCCATCCTGGTGCAGCGCTCGGGCAGGTCCATACGGTTATAGACAACCACCCGGCCGATTTCGTGCGCCGCCCCCAGATCAACCTGCCACCAAGGCTCATGCTCATGCGCTGTATGAAAGCCATAATGGCCGGTGATCTTCCCGTTATTCCCGCCAGCGGCATTGCGCGCCGGGTCCTGCTCCGCCTCGCCCTCCCAAACGGATGAGACAAGCGCGGGCCTGCCCAGTGCCAGATTGCGCGGCCCGCGTGCGGGTAGGCTGCCATCGGGCTGCAACCTGGCAAAGCGCTCCAACAGCACCAGAAAATCCTGCCGGAAAAACTCTCCCTGGCAGGTTTTCAAATCCTCATCGCGCCACAACGTCGCCAGATACCGTGCCGCGAAATCATCCTCGCTTTCAGGGCCTCCCACCGGCAAGGCGGCAAAGGCACGCGCCACGCCACGCAAATGCTGTTCCCCCACCGAGAAATAGGCCTCCGCCTGGCTGCCGGGAGCCACATGCTGGCGCATAGCGTCGAACCACGCCACTTGCCGCGTCATGTCCGCGAATTTCAGATGCAGCAGGTAAAGGCTGGAAAAAACCGGAGGCTCGCTGGCGCCATGAAAGCCTGGCGCCCAGCGCAGCGGCACGCTGGTCAGGCAGGTCTTGTTTACAGCGCTGGAGAACAGGCCGAAACGCCTCTGGGTACCGAAAACCGGCCGTTCGAAATCCAGCGGTACTTCCCCGTCTCCCTCCATCACATCGATACCTAGCGCCGTTACGTAAGGCAGCGTATTGCGTTCAATGAAATCCCTCAGCCCATCATAAAGCGCCAAATCCGGAACCAGGAACTCATCGACATCGCAGCGGATCACGACATCGTGCGTCCGCAGCAATATAGCGGCAAGATCAGAAACCACCTGCGACCCCAGCGCGCTGTCGAACGCCGCATCTACCTCCCATATGTTTTGAACTTGAAATGGGGAAAATTGCGCCTTCATGCCCCTGAACGTGAGGATGTTGAGCGCCTCTGCACCAAATTGCCCGCCATAATATTTATGCCAGAGCGGGAAATAAAACGCGGCGGAACAGGCATCCGTCAGAACCGCGACTTTTTTCATTCTTGATTATTCCGCCGCCAGCTTCTGCTTCACCCGCGCGGCCGTGTAAGCGTCCATATAGCCCTTCACCATCTCCTCGCGCGGCGTGGGCGGGGTGATGCCGCAGGCCAGCCTGTCCCACAGCCCATCTTCCGTTACGGCATGGCGCATGGTCTCGGCCAAAGCGCGGGCATCGCCCAATTCGAACAGCAGCCCGTCCACCCCGTCCCTCACCCGCTCCGCCGGGCCGCCCTGGTTGGAGGCGATGACCGGACGGCCGAAATGCCAGGCTTCCGAGATCACCAGGCAATAAATCTCCCACCAGATGGAGGGCACCACCACCCAATCCACCCGCGCCATCCGCGCTGCCAACTGGCCATGATGATAGCCGCCATTGAAGCTCACCAACCGCGCGGCGGCGGGCAACGCCGCCTCGCGCTCAAGAAACGCCTCGATCTCCTGGCGCGTCTCCGGGCTGGCAAAATGCAGGTTCTCGCCATTGATCTCGACCGCGAAATCCTCGAACCCCTCGGCGCGCAGAATGCTCACGGCCTCCAGCAGCACATGCAGGCCCTTCACATCCACCATCTGCCCGAAAAACCCGAACCGGTTGCGCCGGGCGGGCACGCCCGCCCGCGCCGCCGGCGCCGGCATTTGCAAACCATTCGGCACATGCAGGAAGGTTTCCGGGTCGAGCCCCCAGCGCTCATAAAAGCCGATCATGAAACGGCTGGGCACGGTGAAAACATCCACCGCCTGCAAATGCGCCTTCATCCATTGCTCGCGCAGAAAGAACTCCTCCGGCAGGCGTTGCGGCAAACATTGATGGCAGCGCACCTGGGAGGCTTGTTCGCACAACGAGCCGTCGGTCTTGCGCACCATATGCCCATCCGCCGCGCAGATGCTCAGGAACTCATGCGCGGTGAAGATGATGCGCGCGTCAGGCAAAACCCGGCGCGTCAGCGTCAGGTAATCGATGCCATAGGTCATGAAGTGATGAAAATGCACCACATCCGGCTGGATCTGGCGCAGGAAATTGGCAAAGGCCTGCGCCTGCAAAGGCTGCGGCAATTTCTGCCAGACATAATCATAATCGCGGGAGAGGAACAGGAACTCATTCTCCCGCTGATCAAACCCCGTGATACGCGCACCGCTTTTGAACAAAGCGGGGGAGTTATGGTCCGCCGAGCAGAGCAGCACCGGCTCCACGCCCGGCACCGCCTTCAGCCCCTGGAACAGCTCATGCGCCACTTGCTGCGAGCCGCCGCGCACCAGCTCAGGATGGTACATGGCGATGATCAGCACCTTCATGGCGCGGCCTCCGCCAGCGCCTCATGGGCGGGCGCGGGGCCTAGCAGCGTGGCGCTCACCAGCTCCATCCAGTTGCGGGTGAACAGCCAGCGATTCACCGCCGAGGCGCCTTCATGCACCGGCTGGCGCGTGCTGCCCTTGCCCTCCAGATGGTAAAGCCGCAGATCCGCCAGCCATGCGGCGCGCCCGGCCTCCAGGCTGCGCAGACATAAATCCGCATCCTCGTAATGGCCGAAGATATAATCCTGGGAAAACCCTTCCAGCGCCTCGAACCATGCGCGGCTGGCGGAGATGAAGGCGCCGGTTACCGCGGGCACCGGGCGCGGGCGCAGCAGCGCCGCATCCTCCGGCGGGGCGCCCTTGCCGTAATGCTCCACGCGCAGAATGCTCACATCCTCCTTCTGCCCCAGCGTGAAGCCCGGCATTGTATCGGCATCGAAATACATGCCCGCATGCATCAGCGAGCCGTCATCGTAATAAAGCGCCGCGCCAAAAAGATCCGTGCGTTCAGCGGGCAATGCCTCCACCAGCGCCAGATGGCGGCGGGCGAAATCCGGCCCCTTCGGAAACACATCCGGGTTCATGAAGATCAGCCGCCGCGTGCGGGCCTGCGCGGCACCAAAATTATTCGCCGCCGCGAAACCGGCATTGGCGCTGAGCAAGACCAGCGTGATGTCCAGCCCATAGGTCAGCTGCGCGATGGCGGCGTCCTTCAGCAGCGCCTCCGCCAAGGCCGGGCTGTTGCAGACATAGATGAACTCATAATCCTCCGCCCCTGGCTGGCGCGCGAACAAGGCCTGCTGCAGGGCGAGATAGTCAGATTTGCCATAAAGGCAGACGATGACTGAGGCTTTCGGCACGCGCCCGCCCTGGTGGAAACGCTCGATATAAGGCGCGCCCACCGCCCTGCGTGTCAGCATCTGGCTGAAATCGACAAGCTGCGTGCCGATGGCCTTGTCGATCACCGAAACGGCATTGAAATAGGCCGGGCCGGAATAATGCGACGTTGCCAGATGGTTCAGCACCGTGCCGCGCAGCTCGATATCGTCCACCGGCTCGATCTTCACGATCAGGCTCAGCTCGGCGCCGGATTTCAGCCGCATCACCACATTGCATTTGCCAAGCGGCAGGCGCCTGGGCCGCATAGATGAAGCCCCAGAACCCGACGGCATGCGGCATATGCAGCCCGAGGACGCTCTCCGCATCCGGCCTGCGCACCCGCGCCAGCCCGGCGGCGGAAAAGGCGATGGACCAGCCCGCGACGTAAAGCTCCACCGTGTCCAGCCGGTCCAGCTGGTCATTCACCCAGCCGGCGACATAAAGCCCGCCGGAGGCGGAAAGCCTGATCGCATCCACGGCGCCGGAGGGCGCATGCGGCGCCTCCTCGGCCTGGCCGGGGCGGGCGGTGATGATGATCCTGTCACGCGGCAAGCCGCTCGGCACCAGGGCCAGCCGGCCTTCCGCCCGGCCATAATGCTCGTAATGCTCCCGGCCGGAGCGGAACTTGCCCTCCGCCACCGCCACCAGCACATCCGGGTTGAGGCGCAGATAGGTGTCCTCGTCAAAGCCTGGCAGCGGCGCGGGCTGGGCCGGCGCCTCACCGGCCTTGCCTGCCGCGCCGTCATTCATGCCAACGTCCAGACAGCCCCGCTTATCCATAGCGGAATCGTAACGTCATCATCCGCCCGGCACAAGCAGAGGCGCTCAGCCCTCGGGCTTCGTGACCTCGTTCAGGAAGCCGCCGAGCAGCCCGGCCTGCTGGAAAGTGAAGGAACAGGGCAAAATCGTCCCGCGCTCCACGCCGTAATGCAGCCCGCTCAGCGCCAGATACAGGCCGCCCGGCGCCAGCGTCACCGTCTGCCCGGCGGGGATGACAAGCTGGGTCAGGGGCTTGCCGTCCTTGCCCAGCAGCGCCGTGTCATCGGCGTCGGGGCAGCTCCAGGCGGTCAGCACGTCCTCCGTCGGGCCGTCATTATGGATTTCGAGAAACCCTTCCGTGGAGGTGGCCTTGGGCGTGGTCTGCCAGACGGCGCCGTGATCGAGCCGGACATTGATGCTCGGCGTGGTGGTGGCGGCCAGCGCCGGGGCGGCGCCGAGCAGCAAAGGGGAGGCCAGCAGCAGGGTGCGGAGCTTCATGCGAGGCTTTCATATTTTTCGAGTTGCCAGGATTTAGGCTCTTTTGCCGCGATTTGATACCACTCCGCAACCAAAGGATGCGCCCGCACGGCCTCGCAATAAGCTTTCGAGGCGGCGGAGAGCGGCGGTGCATAGGTCAGCAACCGCGCCACCACGGGGGCGTACATGGCATCCGCCGCGCTGAAATCCGCCCCGAACAGATAGGGGCCGCCCGCACCGAATTCCGCCCGCGTCCCGGCCCAAAGCGCCTCGATCCGCGCGATATCGGCCAGGCTGTCCGGGTTCTGCCCCAGCCCGGCATAATCCTGGCGGCCCAGAATCATCGGCATGGCCAAACGCAGCCCCCTGAACCCGGCATGCATCTCGGCGGCGATGGAACGCGCCCGCGCCTTGGCGAGGCGGTCGGCGGGCCACAAGGCGGGGTTAATGTCGGCGCAATATTCCGCGATGGCGAGGCTCTCCCACACCTTGGCGCCGTCATGCTCCAGATAGGGCACCAGCCCGCTGGGGGAGATTTTTTTCACCTCCGGGGAATTGCCGCCCGCCAGCGGCACGAAGATCTCCTCCGCCCGCAGGCCGGAGAGGCGCACCAGCAGCCAGCCGCGCAGAGACCAGGACGAATAGCGGGCCGTTCCGAGATAAAGCCTTGCCGTCATTCACGCCCCCTCCTCGCCGGGCGCGCTTAGCAAGGGCACAGAGTGGGAAGGCTGGCAAGGCTGGCCCCGGCGACGCCCCGCATGATAGGGGCAGGCATGGCGCTTCATGTAACAGACTGGGCAGGGCTGCGGCTGAACAGGCCCCTGGTGATGGGCATCTTGAATGTCACGCCGGATTCCTTCTCCGATGGCGGGCGGCATTTCAGCCCGCAGGCCGCCATTGTGGCGGGAAGGCGCATGCTGGCCGAAGGGGCTGATATTCTCGATATTGGCGGGGAGAGCACAAGGCCCGGCGCCGAAATGGTTCCAGTCAATTTGGAAATTGACCGGATCGTGCCCGTGGTGCGCGCCCTGGCGGCGGACGGGGCGGTGATTTCGCTGGATACGCGCAACGCCGCCACCATGGCGGCGGGGCTGGAGGCGGGCGGAAGGATCGTGAACGATATTTCTGCCCTCCAGCATGACCCCGCCGCCCTGCCTTTGGTGGCGCAGCGCGCCTGCCCGGTGGTGCTGATGCATATGCGCGGCACCCCGGCGACGATGAATGACTGCGCCATCTACCATGATGTGGCGGCAGAGGTGGAAGGCGAACTCACCGCCGCGCGCAACGCCGCCCTGGCGGCGGGGGTGAAGCCCGAAAATATCTGCCTGGACCCTGGCCTGGGCTTTGCCAAGCGCGGGGCGCAGAATATTGTGCTCCTGCATGCCACCGCCCGGCTCGCGGCCCTTGGCCACCCGCTGCTCATCGGCCTTTCGCGCAAGCGTTTCCTGGGCGAGATCTCGGGCGAGGCTGACGCCGCGAAGCGCGATCCTGAGAGTCTGGCCGCCGGACTCTATGCTGCGGCGCAAGGCGCCCATATATTGCGGGTACATGACGTGGCCGGGACCGTAGGCGCCTTACGCGTTTGGCAGAGACTAACTGAGAGAGACGATGGATAAAAAGCCCCAACGCCGCCTGTTCGGCACTGACGGGATTCGCGGCACCGCCAACGCCGCGCCGATGACGGCTGAGATGGCGCTCAAGCTCGGCCAGGCGGCCGGGCTGCTCTTCACCCGGGGCGACCACAGGCACCGCGTGATCATCGGCAAGGATACCAGGCTGTCCGGCTATATGCTGGAGCCGGCGCTGACCGCCGGGTTCATCTCCGCGGGCATGAACGTGACGCTGGCGGGCCCCCTGCCCACCCCCGGCATCGCCATGCTCACGCGCTCATTGCGGCTGGATCTCGGCGTTGTCATCTCCGCCTCGCACAACCCGTATGAGGATAACGGCATCAAGCTGTTCGGGCCGGACGGCGCCAAGCTGTCCGACGAGACGGAGGCCGAGATCGAGGCGCTGATGGCGGAGGATCTCTCGGACCGCATGGCCCCGCCGGGCAAGCTGGGCCGGGCCCAGCGCCTGGTGGATGCCGCCGGGCGCTATGTGGAGGCCGCGAAATTCTCGCTGCCGCGCGGGCTGAAGCTGGACGGCCTGCGCATCGTGCTGGATTGCGCCCATGGCGCCGCCTACAAGGTGGCCCCCGCCGCCTTGTTCGAGCTGGGGGCCGAGGTGATTCCCCTGGGCGTGACCCCGGACGGGTTCAACATCAACCGCGAAGCCGGCTCCACCGCGCCAAAAGCCCTGTGCGAGGCGGTGCTGGAGCATGGCGCGGATATCGGCATCGCCCTGGATGGCGACGCGGACCGGGTGATTTTGGCCGATGAGCGCGGCGAGATCATCGATGGCGACCAGATTCTCGGCCTCATCGCGCGGGACATGGCGCAGGCCGGGCAGCTGCGCGGCGGCGGAATTGTCGCCACGGTCATGAGCAATCTGGGGCTGGAGCGGTTTTTGGGCGGGCTTGGCCTCGGCCTCACCCGCACCAAGGTGGGCGACCGCTATGTGGCCGAGACGATGCGCGCCCAGGGCTTCAATTTGGGCGGCGAGCAGTCCGGCCATGTGATCCTCTCCGATTTCGCCACCACCGGAGACGGGCTGGTGGCGGCGTTGCAGGTGCTCTCTGTGCTGGTGCGCAGCGGCAAGCGCGCCTCCGAGGCCTGCCGGGTGTTTGATCCGCTGCCCCAGCTTCTGCGCAATGTGCGCTATCGCGGCGCCTCGCCGCTGGGGCTGGCGCATATCCAGGCCGCGATTGAAGGCGCCGCCGCGCGGCTGGCGGGCACCGGGCGGGTGCTGATCCGCGCCTCGGGCACCGAGCCGCTGATCCGCGTGATGGCGGAGGGCGAGGATAACGCGCAGATCACCGAGATCGTGGAAGCTCTGTGCGCCGAGATCGCCCAGGCCACGGCGCAAGCCGCCGAATGATCGCCCGGGTCCTGACCATCGCGGGCTCGGATTCCGGCGGCGGCGCCGGGATCGAGGCGGATCTGAAGACCATCACGGCGCTGGGCGGCTATGGCTGCACCACCATCACCGCCCTCACGGCGCAGAACACGCTGGGGGTGGCGGGGGTGCATGCTGTGCCCGCCGCATTCGTCGCACTCTCCATGCGCACGGTGCTGGCCGATATCGGGGCGGATGCCATCAAGCTCGGCATGCTGACGAATGAGGAGATCATCCGCGCCGTCGCCGCCAACCTGCCCGCCGATGTGCCGGTGGTGCTGGACCCGGTGATGGTCGCCACCTCCGGCGCGGTGCTGCTGCCCGATGGCGCGATCAACGCGCTGATTGAAGAGCTGATCCCGAAAGCCACGCTCATCACCCCCAACCTGCCGGAAACCGCCAAGATCACCGGCCTGCCGGTGGAGAGCGAGGCGCAACGCATCGAAGCCGGGCGAAAACTGCTGGACATGGGCGCCAAGGCCGCCCTGGTGAAAGGCGGGCATGGCACGGGGGCGGCGCTGACCGACCTGCTGGTGACGCGCGAGGGCGTGGTCGCCATCACCCTGCCGCGCATCGAGAGCCGCAACACCCATGGCACGGGCTGCACCATGTCCTCGGCGATTGCGACCGGGCTGGCGCAGGGCATGGGGCTGGAAGACGCCGTGCGCCGGTCAAGGGCCTATCTGCAGGCGGCGATCGCCACGGCCCCCGGCATTGGGGCCGGGCATGGGCCACTAAATCACCTGGCCCCGTTGAATTGACCCCGCCACCGCTCAACCCGGACGCATCTTGATATAGGCGGCTCGCCGAGCCTGGGCTATGCAGGGCTTACCCCAGTATTGGAGGGTAACATGTCCTGGCTGCATAATCCGCTCACTGGCCCGGAAGGTGGCGCTGACATCGTCATCACCCCGATTACCCATGACATCGGGGGCTTGCGGGTGCGCCGCGCCTTGCCGCACGCCAAAAGGCGCATGGTGGGGCCGTTCGTGTTTCTGGACCATATTGGCCCCGCCACATTCGAGCCGGGCGCCGGGCTGGATGTGCGGCCGCACCCGCATATCGGCCTCGCCACAATCACCTACTTGATGCAAGGCAGCATTTTCCACCGCGACACGCTGGGCAGCGCGCAGGAAATCCGCCCCGGCGAGGTGAACTGGATGACGGCGGGGCGCGGCATCGCGCATTCCGAACGCACCCCGCCAGAGGCAAGACGCCATGCGCAGGACATTCTGGGCATCCAGAGCTGGGTGGCGCTGCCCAAGGAATCCGAAGAGGCGGCGCCGGGCTTTTTCCATTACGAAGGTGAGAGCATGCCTCAGCTTGAGGAGGGCGGCATTGTGGCGCGGGTGATCGCGGGCCATGCCTATGGCGCCGTCTCGCCGGTGAAAGTGTTCTCCGGCACGCTTTATGTCGATGCCAGCCTGCGCGCCGGGGCCGCCCTGCCCTTGCCGGACGAGCATGAGGAACGCTCCCTGCAGATTGTCTCCGGCGAGGTGGAGATTGCCGGGGAGCGCTATGGCGAGGGGCAGTTGCTCATCTTCCGCCCCGGCGATGCCATTACCGTCGCGCCTTGGCCGATAGCCGCCTGATGCTGCTGGGCGGCGCGCCGCTGGATGGGCCGCGCCATGTCTGGTGGAATTTCGTCTCCAGTTCCCAGGAGCGCATCGAGCAGGCCAAGGAGGACTGGGTGCGCCGCCGCTTTGGGCTGGTGGCGGGCGACGAGCAGGACTTTATCCCGCTGCCGGGCGCCAAGCCGGCGGGCGCATGAGGAGAGCGGCATGAGCGAGAGCGTGAGCATCAGCGTGACCAGGCAGGAGGGCTACCGGTTCCTGGTGGAGTTCGGGCCGCAATATGCCACGATGATCGCCGATGAACCGGCGCCGCTGGGCACGGATTCCGGGCCCTCGCCGCAGCATCTGCTGGCCGCCGCCATCGCCAATTGCCTGTGCGCGAGCCTGACCTTCGCCTGCGGGAAATATCATGAGGACCCCGGCGAGCTGACCGCCACCGTGACCTGCCAGACCGGCCGGAATGAGAAAAACCGTCTGCGGGTGACGGGCATAGAGGTGAGCATCACGCTAGGCAGCGCGCCGGAGCTGCTGGCGCATCTGGAACGCGCGCTGGCCAGCTTCGAGGATTTCTGCACCGTCACCGAGAGTGTGCGGCAGGGGATTCCGGTGCATGTGAGCGTGTTCGGGCCGGAGGGCGCGAAGCTGCGCTAGATCAATATGCGTATGGGTTGAATTGCCTGATTTAATCCAAACGCATGAAATTGATCGCCCAAACAAAAGCCGGAGCGGCTTTGAATTATCCGGCGGGCGGGGTAAAGAGGCGGAGCCAGACAGACCGGCGGGCGCCGGTATGGAGGGCAAAAGCCTTGCGATGTCTCCGTAGCTCAGCAGGATAGAGCACCAGATTCCTGAATCTGGGGGCCGTGGGTTCGAATCCCGCCGGGGACATACCTTTACCCTTCAATGCAGCGCCACATAAGCGTTCACCACCTGGGGGCGGGAATTGAGCAGCCTGCTGCGCGCGAAGCCCGGCCCATCCGGCTGCCAATCCATTGGCTCACCCAGCGGCGGCGCGGGCCAG
Source organism: uncultured Pseudomonadota bacterium (assembly GCA_963736885.1). GTDB lineage: Bacteria > Pseudomonadota > Alphaproteobacteria > Acetobacterales > Acetobacteraceae > Acidocella. The sequence goes on along the minus strand of CAVTQN010000010.1, from coordinate 328,147 downwards.
GCAGGGTTTCGGGACCTCGGCAGGCGAGAGCGCTCCCGCCTTGCAGGCGGCGCTCTGGGCGGCCATGTCCGGCCGCCCGTCCGATGGATGGCGCGCCTGTGGAATCAGGAAAATTCCGAGAGTTTTCCAAAATGTTTTGCAAGCAGATAATACACCGTCACACGGTTCCTGGTATGGTCCGCCTTCATGATCCTGCCGATTTCGGCCAGTGCCGCGTCAAACTCCGCCTCTGGATTGGTCAGTTCCAGCTTCTTCTTCAAAAAGCTGCCTTTCACCGTTTCCAGCTCCTTGTGATCGGTAAAGGAGACCAGGGATGAATTGCGGTTATGCAGCGCGATTTCGCAATGATGGACGATCCCGGCAATTGCCTTGTCATCAGCCTGTGCATCATATTTTTTAACGTCAGCTGCCCAATCAGTAGACATAATAATACCCTCCGTTTTTGAAGCCGCTTGATTTGTTCTGGCATCAAAAGCCTAGACGGGAAGAAATAGGACCGCAAGAAAGACCGTCGCGACGAGGAAACATAACGAATTTTTTATGAATAGTCCTGGCATCCAGACGTGGCTTGAGAAGAGACATGTCTGGATCGTTGCCGTTAATTCACAATCGAATCGAACGAAATACCGCTGAAAATCACCACAAAATATCAAGATCTGTTTTATATCAGGCTGCAACAACGCCCGCGCCCGGCTTTGCCGAAACGCCTTCATTGCAAGGACCATGATTTTCACCGCCTGCCGGCTTTAAGGTGACGAATAAAGGGAGTTTTGGATGTTCAAACCTTCGATCCTGATCGCGGCTTTCGCGCTCGCCTGTTTCGTGGCCGTGCCGCATCTGGCCGCGGCGCAAACCAGCAGCGCCCCGGTGGTGGCCACCTGCAAGGACGGCTCCAGCTTTACCGGCCAATCCCGCAAGGGCGCCTGCAAGGGCCATGGCGGTGTCGCCTCCTTCGAGAGCGCGCCGGCCACCGCACCTGCCCCCGCCGCCAGCAACAGCATGGGCATGAGCCAGAGCACCCCGCCCAAGCCCGCCATGGCGCCGATGGCGGCCGGTGGCGGCGCGGGCAAGGTCTGGGTCAACACGGCGTCCAAGGTGTATCACTGCCCGGGCGACCGCTATTACGGCAAGACCAAGCAGGGCGAGTACATGACCAAGTCCGCCGCCATCGCCGCCGGGGACAGGGCAGACCACGGCAAGGCCTGCAAATAACCCGCCCCAAATGACCGAAGGGGGACGGCGCGCGCCGCCCCTTTTGTTGGGTCTGCCGCCCTTGCCTTTGCGCAGCCCCCGCCGCACAAGAACGGCTCATTTTCAACTTCCGCCGCGCGGGGAAATCCGCGTCCGGCGGCGCGGCCAAGATTGTTCCGATGCGGATTTTTGCCCAGCGCCTGTTCGATGGTGAGCGCTTCACCGGACCCGCCACCGTTGAGATCGCGGCGGGCCGTATCGTCACGGTTTTGCCTGGCGAGGCCAGGCCGGATGTTCATCTGGCCCATGGCGTGCTCGGGCCGGGGCTGATTGACCTGCATAATAACGGCGCCTTCGGGGTGGACTGCGCCACCGCCGCGCCGGAGGACTGGGACAAATTCGTGGAAGGGCTGGCCGCGCGTGGCGTGACCAGCGTGCTGCCGACCGTCATCACCGCGCCCCTGCCGGACATTGCCAAGGCGGCAGCGCGCCTGCACGCCGCCATGCAGCGCCATCCTGGCCTTTTGGGGCTGCATCTGGAAGGGCCGTTTCTGGCCCCTTCCAAGCGCGGCGCCCACCTGGAGAAGTGGTTGCGCCTGCCGGACAAAGCCGCCCTGGATGAATTGCTGGACGGCCCCGCGGCGGAGGTGCTGCGGCTGGTCACGCTGGCGCCGGAATTGCCCCATGCGCTGGAGGCCATTGCCCGGCTCACCCGCGCCAATATCGCCGTGTCGCTGGGCCATACGGCGGCGGATGCCGAACAGATGCGCGAAGCCGCCGCTGCGGGGGCGCGACTAGTGACGCATCTGTTCAACGCGCAATCGCCGCTGGGCCACCGCGCCCCCGGCGCGCCAGGCGTGGCGCTGACGGACCCGCGCCTCGCCCCTTGCGTGATCGTGGACGGGGTGCATGTGGACCCCGTCCTGCTGCAGATCGCCTTTGCCGCCTGCCAGCGTGCAATCGCGGTGACGATTCCATTGCGCTGGCCGGGCTGGAGCCGGGGGCCACGCTTTCATTCGGCGGGGCCGCTGCCACGCTGGGGCCGGATGGCGTGGGGCGGCGAGCGGATGGCACCATCTCCGGGGCGGCCATTACGCTGGATGAAGGGGTGCGGCGGTTGATCGCCTTTGGCATCGCGCCGGAGATTGCGCTGGCCGCCGCAACCGCGCGCCCCGCCGCCGCGCTGGGGCTGAATGCCGGGCGCATCGCCCCCGGCGCGCAGGCGGATCTGGTCTGGTGGTCGAATGATTTCCACGCCTTGCAGGTCTGGCGCGCGGGCCAAGCCGCCCCGGCCCGTACGCCGCGCGGCACCGAGGCGCCGCGCACCGAGCTGGCGGATTTGGAGGCGCGCGGTACGGAGGAGATCGTGCGTCTCTTCCTCGCCCAGGAGGAAGCCGCCCAGCGCGCCCTGGCGGATGCCGCCCCTGCCCTGGCCCGGCTGATCGACGGCGTGGCGGCGCGGCTCGCCAAGGGCGGGCGGCTTTTCTATGCCGGGGCGGGCACGTCCGGGCGGCTTGGCTTTCTGGATGCGGTGGAATGCCGGCCGACCTTCGGCGTCGAGCCCGGCTTGATCGTGCCGCTGCTGGCGGGCGGGGCTGACGCCTTCATCCAGGCTGCCGAGGGGGCGGAGGATGACGAGCAGGCCGCCCGCGCCGCCCTGGATGAGCATGGGTTCAACGCCGAGGATGCGCTGGTGGGCATTGCCGCGTCCGGCAGCACGCCGTTCACGCTGGCCGCCCTGCACCATGCCGCTGGTCTGGGCGGGCTGACCGGCGCCATCGTCAATAATCCCGGTACGTCCATGGCCAAGGCGGCGGAGGTCGCGGTGGAGATCCTCTCCGGCGCAGAAATCATTGCCGGGTCCACGCGGCTTTCCGCCGGGTCGACGGAGAAGATCGCGCTCAATATCCTCTCCTCCGCGGTGATGATCCGGCTCGGCAAGACCTATGGCCCGTTCATGGTGGATATGCGCGCCAGCAACACCAAGCTGCGCCGCCGGGCGCTGCGCATGGTGATGGGGCTGACCGGCGCCGACGAGCCAAAAGCAAGCCTTGAACTCGAAGCGTGCGGGATGCATGTTAAACTTGCCGTGCTGGCCATCCGGCTTGGCCTGACGCCGGAATCGGCGCGGGACAGGCTGGCGGCGGCGGGCGGCTCGCTGCGGCGGGCCTTGGCGGGGTAGAAGGCTTACGGGACGACGGATTTGGCCGGAAACATGATCGGTTTGGCGCGAAAGACGGACGATTTCATCATCGACCGGGTGCTACAGCCGGGGGTTGATCGCGCCGAATGGTGGTTTGGCCTGCCCTTATATACCCTGGCGCGGCTTTGCACCGGGGCGGGCGCCCTGGACCGGGCTGCTCTGGATTCATCTGTTCGACCGGCCTTATTCCTCCGATTTTTTCCAGGACATGCTCTGCCTCGGCATTATGGCGGGCGCGGCCTATCTGCAGATCAACACCCAGCAGGCCCGCGCCCCGCGCCAGGAGCGCCTGGCCCCGGCCGTGCGGCTCAGCGGGCTGCTCTGGCGCACACTCTGGCTGCTGGACCTCGCGCTCTTCCCCACCCAATGGCCGCTGGAGGCGCATGCGCAGCTGATCGGCAATTTCGCCTGGACGCTGCTGCTGGTGCTGCCCTACTGGCTGATCTGCTGCCACGACGCGCCGCCGCCGGAACGCAGCCGCGAGCTGCGCTACGCGACCATTCCCGTCCGCTGATCCAGGATTGACCGGCCACGGGCGGTTGCGGAAACCTCGCCGCCACGGGCCCTGAAATCGACATTGTGAACACGCAAGGCGCCACGCGCCCGCGACAGCGGATTGGTGGCGATCGGCGGCGTTTGCGGTGGGTCGGTTTGGGAGGCGGTAAGGGAATTTTGGTTCGAGGGCGGCGGTGTGAATGGGCAAAGCGTAACCCAACTGCCTGTCATTCGTTCCAGGAAAGGATGGGCGGCACTTCGCTCACCCATCCTACGCGCGCTACGTTTAGTGGGAGGGAAACGGCACCATACGGCCGCGCGGCTTCGTCCCAGAGCGCATAGCCAGGGGCTTTGAAGGCGTCGCGCAGGGTCAGTACCGTCACCGATTTCGTTCTTTCAACAAAACCATCATGGCAAGCCTGCAGACAATAGTTTGGAATGCCGGGATGCAGATGATGGATGTGGTGCAAGCCGATATTCGCGCTGAACCAGCGCATGACGCAGCGGCAGCTTCAAATACGAGCTGCTGCGCAGGGACGCCTCGATTGAAATTCCAGCCTTCCGATCTTGTCCATTGCGCAGCCTCGAACCTGTGTTGCACCGCGAACAGCCAGATTCCGGCGATGGCGGCAATCGCCATGGCGGGCAGTTGCACCAGCGCGACACTCTTGACGCCGAAAAGGACGATCAGCAGCGCGAACACGCCGATGAGCGCGATGTTCAGCGCGTAAACGCTGCGGCGCTCGCGCCGGCAAGTTGCCGGGGTATCAAAAGGCAAACGATACAGCAGAATGAAAATGACCGGCGGCAGCAGGAGGTGGATCAACGCCGGATGATGGGAGACGCGGTACAGAAATTTCGCCGACGGGCGGAGAGCGTTATATTCCGCCAGCGTCAAGCAGTCTGAAAAGAAATCGGCCGGGATGCCGCGATTGTCGAGATTGTTCCAGCTTTTGTGATGCCGCGCATGCAGGCGGCGCCAGTAGGCGAAGGGCGTCAATGTCACCAGGCTGCAGGCGGCGCCGACAATTCTGTTCATGCGGCGCGATGGAAACAGAGAATTATGGCCGCAATCATGCTGAAACATGAAGATGCGGACGATCAAGCCGCTTGCCGGCAGGGCGAGTGCAAGTGTCAGCCAGACAGAGACATGCAACGCCGCGTACATCGCCGCGATACAGGCGATGTAGAGGCTGAACGTCGAGGCGGTCTGCCAGATTGCGGCACGGAACGCGGGCGCCTGGTAGGCACGCAGCATCGCCGGCTTAAGGTCTTCGGTCGGCGGGGTTCGCATGAACAGTCGAGTTCCTGGATTCTTTGTATCAGCCTATACCCTCTGATGACCCGCGGGTATAGTTGCCTGGGTCATCATGGGACGAAAGACCGGCTTGCCGTCCATAGGCCAGAATTCGAGACGCAACGCAACCACGGGCGCCCAGGAGGCGGAAAAACCAGCGCGCCGCCATGGACTGTTGATGGCGCCCCCTGAAGAATTCATGCGTCTGTTTTCAAGATGTAATCGTAGCGCACCGCGCGGCCTCGGTCGAAAGCCGCTCTCTTGCATCCCGGAGCAGAATATGCGCCAATCATACTTAACGGCATTAACAACCCGCCATACCAAGAGGAACCGCGCTTATGTCCCTGCCCGCCTTGCTGGAAGGCCGTCTGGCTCTGCCCGCCATTGCCGCGCCGATGTTTATTGTCTCGCAGCCGGAGCTGGTCATCGCGCAATGCCGGGCGGGGGTGGTGGGGTCCTTCCCCTCGCTCAATGCCCGCCCCTCGGGCACGCTGGAACAATGGCTGATCAAGCTGCGCCAGGAGCTGACGGATAAGGATGCGCCGTTTGCGGTGAACCTCATCGTCCACCGCACCAATGCGCGGCTGGAGGAGGATCTGGCGCTGTGCGTGAAATATCAGGTGCCCATCGTCATCACCTCGCTCGGCGCCAATCCTGAGGTGAATGAGGCGGTGCATTCCTATGGCGGCATCGTGTTTCACGACATCATCAATGACGAATTCGCCCATAAAGCCGTGGCACGCGGGGCGGATGGGCTGGTGGCCGTGGCGGCGGGAGCGGGCGGGCATGCGGGCACCATCTCGCCCTTCGCGCTGATCCAGGAAATCCGGGAATGGTTTGCGGGCCCGCTGGCGCTCTCGGGAGCGATCGCGAATGGCAGCGCCATCGCCGCCGCGCGGGCCATGGGGGCGGATTTTGCCTATATCGGCTCCGCCTTCATCGCGACGCAGGAGGCCAACGCCGCCGAGGCCTATAAGCAGATGATCGTGGAGAGTGCGGCGAAGGACATCATCTATTCCAACCTCTTCACCGGCGTGCATGGCAATTATCTCATCCCCAGCCTCACCGCCGCCGGGCTGGACCCGCAGGCCCTGGCCAGCTCCGAGGCCTCGAAAATGCAGGTCATGGAGCTGGGGGCGGATACCAAGGCGTGGCGGGATATCTGGGGGGCGGGCCAGGGCATTGGCGCGGTGAAGGAGGTTGTTCCGGCCGAGCAGCTCATCGTCCGGCTGCAGGCGGAGTACAAGGCCGCGCTGGCGGCGCTGGCGCGGGACCCCTGGGCTTAAAACTTAAGCCTTGCGGGCGCCGCGCACCAGGCCGCGCATCATCTCGTGGCGCAGCGTGTCGAAATCCGGCGCCTCATCCCCGATCTTGCCGGTCATTTGCAGGCTGATCAGCCCGTGCAGCCCGGCCCAGAAGAGATGCCCCAGCACCGTCGGGTCGGCCTCCAGCCCGCCTGCCTCCACCATGCGCTCCACATAGAGCGTCAGGTTCGCCCGCGCCCGCGCCAGGGCACGGGCGAATTCGGGATAATCCGCCGGGTCCGGCTGGCTGAGCGAGAAGATCAGCCGGTAGGCATCCGGGTTGTCGAACGCGAAAGCAACATAGGCATCGCCCACGGCGCGGGAGACCTCCCAGGCATCGCCCGGCCCGGCGATGGCGGCCTCCAGCGCGAAGGAGAGCCTGTCCAGCGCCGCGGTGCGGGCCGCGGCGAGGATCGCCTCCTTATTGGCGAAATAGCGGTACAAGGCGGTAGCGGACCAGCCCAGATCGCGCGCGATGGAGTGCATGGAGACATTCTCCAGCCCCAGCGCCACGGCCTGGTGCTCCGCCACCTGGACGATTTTCTCCCGCGTTTCGGCGATGCGTTCATCTGTTAAGGGCTGTGCCATTCAGGCTCCGGCTAACGTTGCGATAAGACAAACATGTGCGCTAACGATCCGCCAGCCAAGCGCCGGGAACCGCACCCAGACCTGCGTCTGACGCCCGGCCCGGCTTTCGCCCGCGCCGCGGCAAGCCCGGTCTCAGCCCCAGGCGCCGTCATGCAAAGCGCGGGATTCCTCCGCCAGCAGCGGCCCAACCACCTCCACCTTGCGCTGCCCGGCGGCGAACACCGTGCGGCAGGGCAGATCCAGCGTCGGGTTCTCCTCATGATTGCCGGTGATCGCCTTCAGCTCATGCTCGCTCAGGCCATACACCACCCGCCCGATGCCCGCCCAATAGATGGCCCCCGCGCACATGGCGCAGGGCTCGGCGCTGCTATAGAGCGTGCAATCGGCCAGGAATTTGCTGCCATATTTGATGGAGGCCCGACCGGCCAGCACACGTTCGGCATGGCCGGTCATGTCATGCTCGGGCAGGAACCCATTGCCCTGCTCCATCAGCACCGCGCCATCCGGCCCGGCCAGAAGCGCGCCGAAGGGGTGGCAGCCGCTCTCCTGGGCGCGCCTGGCAACCTCAAAACTCTGGCGCAGCAATGTCTCGTCGTCAGGCTTGGTCATGTTTCTGCTCCGGCAGGCTCAAAAGTTGCGCGGCCACGGCGATGGCGATGACCGCGGGCTGCTTGCCGGAAATACCGGGCAGGCCGATGGGGCAGATCAGGCGCGCGGGATCGATGCCATCCGCCTGCAGCCGCGAGAGAAAGCGCGCGCGCTTGGTGGCGGAGCCGATCATGCCGACAAATCGTGGCGGGGCCGCGCAAGGCGGCGGTGGCGAGGCGGTAATCCAGCGCGTGGTCATGGGTGAGGATCAGCACCGCCGCATCGGGCGGGGCCTGGGCCAGAACCTCCTCCATCATCTCCGGCGGGCAGCAGACCATGCCGGGAAGCTCCCGCATCTCCTCGCGCGTATCGAACCAGCCGAGCGAAAGCGGCAGCCCCGCGCAAACCCGCGCGATGGCCTGGCCCACATGCCCGGCGCCGAACAGCAGCACGGGACGGCTGGGGGCATCCACGGGCTCGATGATCCTGGTGCCCACGCCTGGCTTTTCACCGCGCGCGGGCAGAACGCTGCCTTGCAGCCGCCCGCCATAGGCGCGATGCACGGCGCCCTCCACCAGCGCGGCGATCAGCGTCTCCCCTGGCTCAGCCTGAAGAAACTCACAATGCGCCGGGTCGAGATGCTCAATCAGCAGCCGCACCCGCCCGCCGCAGCATTGGCCAAGCAATGGCCCCAGCGGATAATCCTGCACCGCCCAGCTGCCGGGGGCGCGGGCCAACGCCGCGCGGGCCTGGGTGATGGCGGTGAATTCCAGATTGCCGCCGCCAATGGTGCCTTGCGCCGCCTGCGCTGTGACCAGCATTTTCGTCCCAGCGCCGCGCGGGGCAGAACCTTCCGTCGCCAGCACGCTCACCAGCGCCACCGGGCCGCGCGCCAGCAAAGCGCGGGCCGCCTCCAGCCACTCAGCCATGGCGCGATTTCAGCTCGGCGATGGCGCCCAGAATCCGTTCCGGCGTGGCGGGCGCATCGAGCTTCGGAAAACCAGCCCCCGGCACGGCGGCGGCCACGGCCTGGGTGAGCGCGCAGAACACGGAATTGGCCAGCATGAAAGGCGGCTCGCCCACGGCTTTCGAGCGATGGATGGTCGGTTCCGCATTGCGCCCTGGCGCCCAGAGCCTGATGTCCATTTTCGCCGGGCGGTCGGAGGCGGTGGGAATTTTGTAGGTGGAGGGCGCATGGGTGAGCAGGCGGCCCGCCTCGTCGAACACCAGCTCCTCGGTGGTAAGCCAGCCCATGCCCTGGATGAAACCACCCTCCACCTGCCCGAGATCGATGGCCGGGTTCAGGGATTTGCCGACATCGTGCAGGATATCCACCGCCAGCACCTTATGCTCGCCGGTCAGCGTGTCGATGGCGACTTCCGACACCGCCGCGCCATAGGCGAAATAAAAGAACGGCCGGCCGGTATGGGTCGCGCGGTGGTAATGGATCTCCGGCGTGGCGTAGAAGCCGGTGGCGGAGAGCGAAATCCGATTCATGTAGGCCAGGCGGCAAAATTCTGAAAAACTCAGCAGCTCCGCCCCCGCTTGCACACCGGCCGGGGTGAACTGCACATCCTCCTCCGCCACGGAAAACTGCTTCGCGGCGAATTCCGCCAGACGCTGGCGGATGGTCTGGGCCGCGTTGAAGGCCGCCATGCCGTTGAGGTCGGTGCCCGAGGAGGCCGCCGTGGGCGAGGTGTTGGGCACCTTGTCCGTGCGCGTGGAGGAGATGCGCACAGCCTCCACCGGCACGGCGAACACATCCGCCACCACCTGGGCCACCTTGATCATCAGCCCCTGCCCCATCTCGGTGCCGCCGTGATTCAGCAGGATAGAGCCATCGGTATAGATATTCACCAGCGCGCCACCCTGGTTGAGATGGGTGGCGGTGAAGCTGATGCCGAATTTCACCGGGGTGAGGGAGATGCCTTTCTTGATGATGCGGTGCGTTTTGTTCCATTCCGCCACCTCGGCGCGGCGCTTGGCATAGTCGCTGGTTTCAACAAGCTCCGCCACGATCTCGGGTGCCACATTATCCGTCACCTGCATCGCATAGGGCGTGACATCGCGCCCCGGGCCGTAGAGATTGCGCTGGCGCACCAGCAGCGGGTCCAGCCCCAGCTCATGGGCGACATGGTCCATCACCCGCTCGATCACGATCATCCCTTGCGGGCCGCCAAAGCCACGGAAGGCGGTGGCGGAAACCGTGTTGGTTTTCGCGCGGTGGGAATGGATTTTGACGCTGGGCAGGAAATAGCAATTATCCGCATGGAACATCGCGCGGTCATTGATGGAATAAGACAGATCCGCCGTGCAGCCGCAGCGCGACGCCAATTCAATCGAGATGGCCTGAATGGTTCCGGCCGCGTCGAAGCCCGACATCGTAAGATGCGGAGAATTCATGCCGCTTGCCGGTCATCACCATGTCGTCGTCACGGTCGGCGCGGATTTTGACCTGGCGGCCGGTTCTCACCGCCGCCAGCGCGGCGGCGGCGGCGAACAAAGCAGGCTGCGTCTCCTTGCCTCCAAAGCCGCCCCCCATGCGGCGTACCTCCAGCGTCACCTCCGCATCGGCCAGCCCGAGCACACGCGAGACGATATGCTGCACCTCGCTGGGGTGCTGGGTGGAGGAGAGCACATGCACCCGCCCTTCCTCCTGCGGCGTGGCGACGGCGATCTGCCCTTCCAGATAGAAATGATCCTGCCCGCCGATTTCAAAGCGTCCCTGTACGCGGCGGGCAGATGCGGCGAGGTCCGCCGCCACGTCGCCGCGCCCCATGGTCTGCGCCGGCTCAATCACTGAGTTCGCCGCCAGCGCGTCCTCGATCGATAAAAGCGGCTTCAGTTTTTCATACGCCACCTTGGCCAGCTTCGCGGCGCGGCGCGCGGCCTGATAACTGGTGGCGACGACCAGGAAGATCGCCTGGCCATGATAGATCACCTCGCCATCGGCGAAGAGACGGTCATCGCCCGCGAAGGGGCTGACATCGTTCTTGCCCGGAATATCGGCTGCGGAAAACACCGCCACCACGCCCGGGGCGGCGCGCACGGCGGAGAGATCGAGACTCAGGAGTTTCGCATGCGCTTCCTGGGACAATCCGAACGCACCATGCAGCATGCCCAGTGTTTCCGGCATGTCATCGGCATAAAGCGCCTGGCCCGAGACATGGGCGCGCGCGGAATCATGCGGCACAGAGCGCGACACGGCGGAGAGAAACTGGATTTCGCGGTCAGCCATGGGCCAGCTCCAGCACGCTCACCGCCTCGCCCTGCCGCGCCGCCCAGAGCCGGCGCAGCAGATTGCCCGCCACGGTGAGGCGATAGGCGCTGCTGCCGCGCACATCGGTGAGCGGCGAAAAATCTTCACTGATCAGAGCTGCCGCGTTGTCCAAGCTCTCTTCGCTCCAGGCCGCGCCAATCAGCGCCGCCTCCGCCGCCTTGGCGCGCTTGGGCGTGGCCGCCATGCCGCCAAAGGCGATACGCGCCTGGGTTATACGCCCCGCCTCCACCCGCAGCGCAATGGCGCCGCACACGGCGGAAATGTCGCTATCGAAGCGCTTGGAGAGTTTCGAGATGCTGATGATAGCCTTCTCATCCGGCCGGGGGATGAAGATGGAAGTCGACAAACTCGCCCGGCGCGCGGTCCTGCTGGCCATAGGCGATGAAGAAATCCTCAAGCGGCATCGTCCGGCGTTCGCCGCCCTTGCGCAAGGTCAGCGTCGCCTCCAGCGCGATCAAGGCGGGCGGCATGTCGCCAATCGGCGAGCCATTGGCGATGTTGCCGCCGATGGTGCCGGCATTGCGCACCTGCGACCCGCCGATGCGCCGCACCAGCTCACCCAGTGCCGGATGCAGCCGCGCCAGAACCGCTTGCGCCTCGGCATAGCGCACGCCCGCGCCGAGCTTCACGCCTTCCGGCGTTTCCTCGATCCCGCGCAGATCCTCGATGCCGCCGATGAAGATCACCTCATCGAGCACGCGCTGCTGCTTGGTCACCCACAGCCCGACATCCGTGGCCCCGGCCACCAGCCGCGCCTGCGGATGCTTGAGGTAAAAATCCGCCAGTTCGTCGGCGCTGCGCGGCGTGAAGGCCACGCGCTCATGCCCTGCCAGATTGTCCTGAAACCGGATCTCCCGGCTCTCACCTTGCAATGTCTTCAGGGCCGCAACGGTTTGCGCATCGTCACGCGGCGTGGCACCCGCCGCCTCCCCCGCCGCCAGAATCGGCCCGTAGCCGGTGCAGCGGCAAAGATTGCCGGAGAGCACATCCACCACACTCTGCTCCGCCCCCAGCGCGCCAATGGCCTTGCCATAGAGGGACATCACGATGCCCGGCGTGCAGAAGCCGCATTGCGAGCCATGGCGCTCGACCATTTCCGTCTGCACGGGATGCGCGCCGCCCAGGCTCTCGACGGTCAGCAGCGCCTTTCCGTCCAGCATCGGCAGGAAAAGAATGCAGCTATTCACCGCCCGCCAGGCAATGCGCTCGCCATCCAGCTCACCCAGCAGCACGGTGCAGGCGCCGCAATCACCCTCGGCGCAACCCTCCTTGGTGCCGGTGCGGTGCAGGCGGGTGCGCAGCATCTCCAGCACGCTGCCGGTGGGGTCCGCCGCCTCCAGCACCACGATTTCATGATCCAGCACAAACCGCACACTCATGGGCGCATCTCCACTTCAGGCCCAAACTGTGGAGTTTTCACCCCGCCACGCGCCCTGTCAATCAGAACTTCAGCGCCGCTCCTCGCGCAGATAAGGCCGGCCGAGATCAACCGGTTGCGCATCCGCGCCCTTCGCGAACAGCCCGGCGATGAGCAGATAGGCCAGGGTCGCGAGATAGGGCGACATCTCGATGAGATAAACCGGCACGTTCATGCCCGAGGACAAAAGCTGCGGCACCAAGCGCCTGGATGGCGCCGAACAACAGCGCCGCGGCAATGGCGCGCAGCGCGTTCCAGCGCGCCAGCGTGACCATCGCCACCGCGATCCAGCCGCGCCCGGCCACCATGCCATCCACCCAGATATGCGCGCCCACGAGGCTGAGATGCGCGCCCGCGATGGCGCAGAACACCCCGCCCGCCAGCACCGCGCCAAAACGGTAGAGCGCCACATTCACCCCCGCCGCGTCCGCCGCCGGGGCATCCTCGCCCACCGCGCGCAGCCGCAGGCCCAGATCCGTCCGTTCGATCACGAACCACACCGCGACGGCGGCGATGAAGGCGAAATAGGTCAGCCAATCCTGGTCCAGAATGCCGGCCAGGATTTTGGGCAGAAACGAAACATCCGACGCCGAAAAGGGCGAAATGCCGTTGACGGTCTGGTTCTCGGAGCCATCCCCCAGGAAGCCCGACACGCCAATGCCGAGCGCGAAGGCCACCAGCCCGGCCAGCACCTGGTCCACGCGCAGGAACACGGCCATGATGCCAAAAATCACCGCCAGGGCCAGCCCGGCGCCGATACCGCCCAGCAGCGCCAGCCCGGCATCATGCCCGGCCAGATTGATGAGAACCGCGGTGACGGCGGACATCGCCATGATGCCCTCGGCGCCGAGATTCATCACCCCCGCGCGTTCATTGATGATCAGCCCGATCGTGGCCAGCAGGAAGGGCGCGGCGAAAGACGGGATCGAGCCCACCCAGGCGGTGAACAATTCCATCATGACGCCACCTTCGTGCTCTTTATCCAATCCAGCCGGTAGCGGAGCAGAAACTCAGCGCAACAGACGCATAGCAGCAAAATCGCCTCGATGGTCAGCACCGTGGCGCCGGGCAACTGGTAGAACGCCTTCAGCGAATCCCCCGCCGTGTACAAGGCCGCGATGGCGATGGACGCCACCACCACCCCCAGCGGGTTGGAGCGCGCCAGATAGGCGATGATGATGGAGGGAAAGATGAAATCATTGCCCACGAACTGGGTGAGCTTATGCTCCTCGCCGCAGACGATGGTGAAACCGGCCAGGCCGGAGAGCGCGCCGCCGAGGGTTGCCATCAGCAGCACCACCATGCCCGCCGGCACGCCCACCGCGCGCGCCGCTTGCGGATTGGCGGCCACGGCCTTGGCCATATAGCCCACCCGCGCGAAGCCGCAGAGCCACCAGCAGACCAAGGCCGCGCCGATGGAGAAGAAAATGCCCGCATGCACATGGCCAAAGCCGAGCAGCGCCAGCGTCTCACCCGGCGCAAAGGTCTTGGAAACGGGGAAGGAATCCTCCGGGTTGCGCCAGGCGCCATAAAGCAGCTGCTGCGCCAGCATATAGGCGACGTAATTCATCAGCAGCGTCGTCACCACCTCATTGGCGCGCAGCTTGAGCGCGCCAGCGCGCACACGCCGCACCACAGCCCGCCGCCGATGATTGCCGCGAGGCACATCACCCAGATCCGCACAGCCTCCGGGCCGATATGGTAGAGCGACACGGCGGTGGCGGACATGGCCCCTGCCCAGAGCTGGCCCTCCACCCCGATATTCCAGAATTTTACCTTCAGGCACACGGCAACCGAGAGCCCGACCAGAATGAGCGGAATCGAGCGCGTGAGCGTCTGGTCCAGCCCTTCCGGGTCGCCGAAGGTATAGCCGATGAACTGGCTGGCGAGGTCCGACAGCCCCATGCCCTGCGTCAGCAGGAAGGCGCCGGAGATCACGAGCCCGGTGAGGATCCCGCCCATCAGCACCAGAAAGGTGAAGCGGCGCGTGGCCGCCAGGCGCGGCGAGAGTACGAGGCGCGGCATTCAGTGCATCTCCAGCATCAGCCGGCCGATGCGCGCGCGGTCCACATCCGCCACCGGCTCCGGCGGGCTCATCTTGCCATGGCTCATCACCGCCACGCGGTCGGAAAGCTGCATAATCTCGTCAAGATCCTCTGAAATCAACAGCACGGCGGCCCCCGCCTCGGCGGCAGCGCGCAGCCGCGCCTGCACCGCCTGCACGGCGCGAATATCCAGCCCGCGCGTGGGGGAATGGGCGATGAGGATGGTCATGCCCCCGGTGAATTCCCGCGCCAGCATCAGCTTCTGCGCATTGCCGCCGGAGAGCAGCCGCACCGGCAGTATCCGTCTGCGCGCCCGCCACCTCGAATTGCGAAATCGCCTCCTGCGCCAGGCCGTTCATCCAGCCTTTGGTCACCAACCATTGCTTCTCCGCCCTGCGTGCCCAGCAGCCGGGGGAGGGCAATATTCACGTTCAGCGGCAGTTCGCCGAACAGCCCCATGCCCATGCGGTCGGCCGGGATATAGCGCAGCCCGCGCTCGCGCCGCGCCTCCGGGCTTTCGGGCATGTCCTCGCCATCGAACAGCACCGAGCCCGCGGTGACGGGGCGCACGCCGATCAGCGCCTCCACCAGCTCCGCCTGGCCATTGCCGCCAATGCCGGCGATGCCGAAAATCTCGCCGCCCTGCACGGAAAAATCGATCCCGCGCAGCGCCACGCCATGCGCGCTGGCCGGTGCTGAAAGCCCGGCGACCTTCAGCATCTCCGGCTTGAAGTGCCGCCCTTCTGTTACCGGCGGCGCCTCCATCACCGGCGCGGCGCCGACCATTGCCTCCGAGAGGGAGGCGGCCGTCATGCCCTGCGGACGGCGCGCCATCGATCACCGTGCGCCCGGCGCGCATCACCGTCACGCGGTCGGAGATCCCAGCACGTCGCGCAGCTTATGGGTGATGAGCACCACGGCGCGGCCGCTCTTGGCCAGGCTGCCGGGCCAGCCCCAGCGCGGCCTGCGCCTCGGCTTCCGTCAGCACCGCCGTCGGCTCATCCATGATCAGGATCCGCGCCCCGCGCCAGCAGCACCTTCATGATTTCCAGCTTCTGCTGGTCGGAGACCGCCATCTCATCCACCCGCGCGGACGGGTCGAGCTTGAAGCCGAGCTCCGCCCCGAGCTCCTGCATCGGCGCGCAGCGCGTCGGCCTTGCTGCGCCACCCGGCGCGGTGCGCACAGGCCAGGCGCAGATTTTCCAGCACCGTAAGCGGCCCCACCAGCTTGAAATGCTGATGGACCATGCCGATGCCCGCATCGGCCGCGATGGAGGGGGTTTCAAACCGCGCCGGCTTCGCCATCCACCTCCAGCAAACCCGCATCGGCGGTGTAGAATCCGGCGAGCACGTTCATCAGGGTGGATTTGCCGGCGCCGTTCTCGCCCAGCAGCGCGTGGACCTCGCCCCATTCAAGCGAGAAAGCCGCGCCCAGCAAAGCCGGGCGCGGTCCAAAGCTTTTCTGAACTCCAGAGAGCCGGACAGCGAACTTGCTTATTTCATCGAACCTTTCACGTTGGACACGAGATAGTTCATGTTCCACAGATCATCAACGCGTCGGCTCCTGCCCGGCCGCAACCTCAACCTTGCCGGACTGGTCGGTGATCGGCCCGGTCCAGGGGCTGAACGTGCCGGCGATCATCTTCTGGCGCACCGCCTCGATCTTGGCGATGTCATCGGCCGGGATATGCTGCAGCTTGGCGATCATCGACCACGCCGGTATCGATGCCATAAAGCGGCGTGCCCCCGCTCTTCCAGGTGCCGGCCTTCATCGCCGCGACCAGCGGGCACCAGATCCTTGTCCCAATGGAAGACGACGGAGGTGAGAATGCCGTTCGGCGCGCTCTTGGCCATGTCCACCTGATAGCCGATGGAATATTTGCCGGCCTTCTCGGCCACCACCAGCGCGGCGGGGCTGTCCATGTCGGTGGCGATCACGTCCGCCCCCTGCTGGATCATCGCGGCGGAGATCTGCGCTTCCTTCACCGGATCGGACCAGGAATTCACGAAGGCCACATGCACGATGGTGCCCGGATTGGCCGCCTGCGCGCCCAGCGCGAAAGCATTGATATCCCACAGCACGTCAGGAATCGGGAAGCCCAGCGATCATGCCCAGCTGCTTGCTCTTGGTGGCGTAGCCCGCCGACATGCCGGCCAGATACCAGCCCTGATAGGTCTTCGGGTAAGGGCTTTCCAGGTTGGGCGCGGAGGAGATGCCCGCCATGTTCACGAAGGCGACATTCGGATGCGCCTTGGCCTCCGCCAGCATGGCGTCAGAATAGCCGTAGGAGCCGGCGATGATCACGTTGGCGCCGTGATTGATGAAGAGATCGACCGCCTGCTCGACCTTGTTGGTCTGCTCGGGCACGTTCTCAACATACGGCACCTTCTCGTGCAAGGCCTTGGCCAGAGCGAGGCGCGCGGTGTCCTGCGATTGCGACCAGCCGCCATCCGTGGCGGTGCCCAGGAAAATAAAGGCGACCTTCGGCTTCTCGAGCTTGATCTGCGCCTGCGCGGCGGGTGCGGCAACTGTCAGCGCGGCCAGGGCAAGACCGGCGATTTTCTTAAGCTTCATAATGCTTCCTTGCTGTTTCAGGATTTCAGTCTGTCGGTAGCCATAAGTCGCGTCGAACCGGCTTTGCACATAATCGCCGGCGATAACGGGATCGTATTTGCGCGGGCGCTCGGGGCTCACGCAGCCGGGCAGCACGTCGATCAGCGTGTCGTAGTTGGTGCCCAGGAAGAAGGGGGCGGAATAGCGCGCGCGCCCGGTGGTATTGATGGCGCGGTGCAGGGTGGAGGCGAAGAGATCATTGCTCCAGCGCGCCATCTGGTCGCCGATATTGACCACGAAGGTGCCCGGGATGGGCGGGGCGGCGATCCATTCGCCCGCATGGTTGAGCACCTGCAGGGCCGGCACCTCATGCTGGGCCAGGATGGTGAAGCATTCATAGTCCGAATGCGGGCCGATGCCGATCTGGTCCGGATCGATCACCCCGTCCTGCGGCGGGTAATAGATGATGCGCTGAGCGCAGGTGGGCTTGGTGACCATCGGGTCGAAGAAACTCTCGTCCTGCCCCAGCGCCAGGGCGAAGGCCTTGAACATGCGCCGGCCCAGCTTCAGCACCTCATGGTGGTAATCCAGCATGGCTTGGCGGAATTCCGGCATGCCCTCGGGCCAGAGATTGGCGCCATAGAGCCCCTTGCCGCTCGCCAGGTCAGGGTCGTCCGGCGGCAATTCGGCGGCGATGTCAAAGGCTTCGTGCAGGTCGCCCTTGGCCTTGGGGTTCACGTTCTCTTCCAGCAGCGGCGTATAGCCGGAATTATTGCTGGAAAGTTTGACGTGAAGCTTCATCTTCTCTTCGAGCGGCAACGCGAAGAAGGCCGGCCCGGCATCGAACATCGCCTTGATGATCGCCTCCGGCACGCCGTGATTCTTGATATAGAAGAACCCGACCTTGGTGGCCGCCTCATAGAGGGCAGACGCCACGTTCTGCTTCGCGGCAAGGTCTTCCCCCTGCATCGCGCCAAAATCAATCACCGGGATTTCATGAAAAGGCGCCTCGCGGGCGGAAAGTCCCGCCTGCGCCGCGCGCATTCCGTTCCCGGTCTCAACCAACTCCATGCAAGCCGCTCCTGAGACCTTGAAGCCTGCCTGTTATGACAGCGCCTCGTTTATGACAGCTCTGTAAGCAACATTGATGCCACGGGGTAAAGCCGGGAACTGGCAGGGCCTCCATTCAGCCCTGCTCAATTTTTAGCCTACCCCCTGGCCAAGCTTTTGAGCAGCCAGACCAATAATCTCGCAGTGCCTGACTTGCCTGCCCAGCCCGGGCGTCAGCTCTTGCGGGTGACGGTGAAGCGGGCCAGCGCTTGCAGCAGCACCGCGCGCTCGCCGAACACGTCCAGATGCCCGGCCGCCTGCTCGGCCAGCTTCTCGGCCTGGGCTTTCGCGCGCTCCAGCCCCAGAATCTGCACCATCGTCGCCTTGCCGGCCGCGGCATCCTTGCCGGCGGTCTTGCCCATCTCCTCAGGCGTGGCGATCTCGTCCAGCACGTCGTCATAGATCTGGAAGGCGCCGCCCAGGTCGCGCCCATAGGCCGTGATGGCATGGCGCTGCGCGGCGGGGGCGCGGCCCAGAATGGCCCCGGCCTCGGCCGCGTACTGGATCAGCCGGCCGGTCTTCAGCGCCTGCAGGCGGGTGATCTCGGGGCCGGTGAGGTCCTTGCCCTCTGATTGCATGTCGATCATCTGCCCGCCGACCATGCCGCGCATGCCGGACGCGCCGGCCAGGGCCAGCACCAACTCGATCCGCGCCTCCGGGTCGGCATGGGTGTCCTCTTCGGCCAGCACCTCGAAGGCGCGGGTCTGCAAGGCGTCCCCGGCCAGGATGGCGGTCGCCTCGTCGAACTTCTTGTGGCAGCTGGGCATCCCGCGGCGCAGATCGTCATCATCCATCGCCGGCAGATCGTCATGCACCAGGGAATAGGCGTGCAGCATCTCCACCGAGGCGGCGACGCGCGCGGCACAGGTGCGGTTGACGGAGAAGAGCTTCGCCACCTCCATCACCAGGAAGGCGCGCATGCGCTTGCCGCCATTCAGCACGGCATAGCGCATCGCTTCCATCAGCTTCGCCTCGGCGCTCTCGGGCACGGGCAGCAGCGCGTCGAGCTGCGCCTCCACCAGCCGGGCGGTTTCGGTCATTGCCTCGGACAGAGCATCCGGCTTGTTCACGAGATCGAGCGCCATCTTTATTCTCCGTCCTTAAGAGCCAGCGAGCCATCGGCCCGCGCCACGATCGCCTGCACCCTGGCCTCGGCCTGGGCCAGCTTTTCCTCGCAATGTTTTTTCAGCGCGGCCCCGCGCTCATAGGCGGTAATCGCGTCCTCCAGCTTCTGCTGGCCGGATTCCAGCCCGCGCACGATGGCCTCAAGGGCCGCCAGCGCATCCTCAAAAGACATGGAGGCGATGTCGGAATTGTCTGTCATGCCTGCTCCCGTACCCGCGCCGCGCCAGAATCACAACCACGGCCATCACAACTACGGCCATCACAGACGCATTAAGGCCCGGACATGCGCCGCACAGCTTTGCGCCAGGGCATTGAGATCATAGCCCCCTTCGAGCAGCGAGACGACACGCCCGGGGCAGCTTGCGTCCGCCACCGCCAGCAACTCGCGCGTCAGCCATGTGAAATCAGCCTCCTTCAGCCGCATCTGCGCCATCGGGTCGGCGGCATGGGCATCGAATCCGGCGGAGATGATCAGCATCTCCGGCGCGAAGGCGGCGAGCCGGGGCAGGATGGCCGTGTGCCAGGCCTCCCGGAAGGCCTCGCCATTGGTGCCCGGCGGCAGCGGCACGTTCACCATTTGCCCACCCGGTTTCCGCCTGCGCGCCGGTGCCCGGAAAGCAGGGGGCCTGGTGGGAGGAGGCATACATACAGCCCCGCATCTGCGTTCGAAAATCTGCTGGGTGCCGTTGCCGTGATGCACGTCGAAATCCAGACCGCGACCCGCTCCAGGCCCCATCTTCGCTGGGCATGGCGGGCGGCCATTGCGGCGTTGTTGAAGAAGCAGAACCCCATGGCGCGGTCGGATTCGGCATGGTGGCCGGGCGGGCGCATGGCGACAAAGGCGGCCTTCGCCCAACCTTCCATCACCGCATCCACCGCCGCGCAGGCGCCGCCTGCCGCGCGCAAGGCCGCCTCCAGCGAGCCGGGGCCGAACACCGTGTCGCCATCTATGCTGGTGACGCGGTCCTGCGGCAGGGCCAGCATCGCCTCCACATAATCCGCATCATGCGCCGCCTTCAGCTGCTCGGTGCTCGCCTTGGGCGCCTCTTCGCGCAGCAGCGGGGAGAATTCCTGCGCCTCCAGCGCGCGGAGCACATAACGCAACCTGTCCGCGCATTCCGGGTGCTCCGGGCCGGTATCGTGCCCCAAAGCCGCCGGATGCGTGAACAGCGCGACGCTCACCCCCGCTCCTGCTGCGTTTCAGGGAGAAGCTGTAGACCCCCTTTATCTCGCTGGCCGCGATCAGCGCGTGGCCGGAGCTTTTGCAGAACTCCCGGAAATCCGCCACGGCACCCGGATCAGTCGCCAGAATCCGCAGCTTTTCGCCCGGCGCCATGCCGCGCAAGGCGCGCGCCGCCCTCAGCACGGGATCGGCGATTTTTGATATTGCGCATCGATCAGACGTTCACCCATGGCCGAATCATGCGCCTTCGCCACGCCTTGGGCAAGGCATCCCGTCTTGAGCCAGCCAGCGTTTCGGCCCAAAAACCGGGCCATGGCACATCGCATCGGCATCGACCTCGGCGGCACGAAAACGGAGATCATCGTTCTGGGGGAGGATGGCACGCCCCTGCTGCGCCGCCGCCGCCCCACGCCCGCGGGCTATGACGCCGCGCTGCGGACCATCGCCGATCTGGTGGGCGAGGCGGAGCAGGAAACCGGGCAGAGGGCCAGCGTGGGGGTGGGAATCCCCGGCTGCATCTCGCCGGCCACCGGGCTGGTGAAGAACGCCAATTCCAACGCGCTGAACGGCCATGCGTTCGACCGTGACCTCTCCGCCCTGCTGGGGCGCGCGGTGCGCGTGGCCAATGACGCGAATTGTTTTGCCCTCTCCGAGGCCTCTGACGGCGCGGCCGCCGGAAGTGCTGTGGTGTTTGGCGTGATCATCGGCACCGGCACCGGGGCGGGGATTGTGGTGAATGGCCGGATTCTGGAAGGGCGGCACAGGCTGGCCGGAGAATTCGGCCACACCCCCCTGCCCTGGCCCACGCCGGAGGAAATGCCGCTGCGCGGCTGCTGGTGCGGGCAGGCGGGCTGCCTGGAACTCTACCTCGCCGGCCCCTCATTGGCGCGCGACTGTGACGGGCCGGGCCATGCGGATGCCAGCGCCCTGCCCGCACGCGCCGCCGCAGGCGATACGACAGCGCAGGCAGCGCTGGCGCGCCATGCGGACAGACTGGCACGGGCGCTCGCCGTGATTACCAACCTGCTGGACCCGGACTGCATCGTGCTCGGCGGCGGGCTTTCCAACATGGAGCATCTTTACACCATGCTGCCGGGGCTGATGCGGCCCTACGTGTTTTCCGACCATGTGGCGCCGAATATCGTGCGCGCAAAACATGGGGATTTGTCGGGGGTAAGGGGCGCGGCGTGGTTGTGGCCGGAGGGGGAGGGTGGGAACGATCCGACCGCCTTTGAGGTGAAGAGGGCTAAAACTGCCCCTTGCCCCGCAAAATAGCGCGGAGGCTGAATGTCGCATGTGTCCCACGTTACGCGACATCCGGTTTCGAGGCTACCAAGCCATGAGCGGTCCATTTCGTTGATCCCAGAAGCGGACCTTTATGGTGGTGCATAATTCAAGAATTTTGCACCACCCGGAATCGAGCCAAGGCGGGCGTGGGTCGGTTCGGGAGGCGATCCCAGGGGCGAGCATTCATGGACGCGCCCTGGCGGCCGTGCCGCCTCGTCGTTTCGTGCCATCGCTCGCCCGGTATTTCATTCTTCCCTGTCAAACTCGATATTGTTCCACTCCGGCACTTTTTCGAGGAATTCGAACGGATCGAACGGGAGCTTGGAGACATCCATGCGTGGGCGGCCCGCAGCGGCGGTTTCCGGGCGCGCATTCTCGATGCCCGTGAGCGGGAAACCGCGCGCCTCGCCGGCATTGGGGTATTTCTCCATCCACAGCTGGTGACGCAGCTTCATGATGTTGAACATGCCCTTAGCCGGGAACATTGGGAGCATCTTGCCGCTGACTTCGCGCGGATCTGTATAGAGGTCGAAGAAGGCGGCACCGGACAGGCCGGGATTTTCACCAACCCAGGCGCGCTTGTACCGCCCCTTCACGGTCGCGGCCAGGATGGTCCCGGTATAGATATACACATAGTCGCGCCGGCTGAACGTGTCGCCCTTCAGCAGCAAAGCGGTTTGATCCACGCCGTCAATGATGCGGTCGGTCGGGATGTGCTGCATAGCGCCGCCCAGACGCGCGAAGGTGGTGAAGAGATCGGTCTCGTGGATGATATCGCCGACCGTCTGACCTGGCGCGATGACGCCAGGCCACCATGCCATGGCCGGGACACGTACGCCGCCCTCGAGGTAATCGCCCTTGCCGCCACGATACAACGTCTCGGCCATGCCCGGCGGTCCGTTATGCGTCATCGGGCCGTTATCCGCCATCAGCATAACGAGCGTGTTCTCCGCTATGCCGAGGGTTTTCAACTCCTTCATCAACGTCCCGATCCAGATATCGAGCCGCGCCAGCGCCTCCTGCGACAATCCACCGCTGGCGGTCACGCGGTCCGGAAAGCCGAGGAAGGATGTCGCGATCGGCCAGTAATTGACATAGAACGGTTTTTTCGCCGCCGCTTTCTTGCGGATGAACTCAATGGTCCGCCTCTGCATTTCCGGATCAAGCTTGACGTAGTCATCATGGTTTGGTGCGCGGCCAAATTCGCGGACGGGTCCGTCTTTGGTGCCTTCCAGCGCGAACACATATCCGCTCGGGCGCCAGCCCGGGTCCATATCATACGGGTCTTTACCGAACATCTCAGGGAAGAGGACAGCGGGCGCCAGCGCAGCCATCTGCCCTTGCGGCGTATAGAGACTTGGCACCTGATTATACGGAGTCCACAGCGCTTCATCGAAGCCGTGATTCGTCATATAGCTGGCTTCAATGTCGCCAATATGCGCCTTGCCAAAGAAAGCCGTTGCATAGCCGGCCTCTGAAAGCACGGAAGCGGATGTGCGTTCTGACCTCGCCAGTCCGCCATACTCATAGGGAAATCCGACGTTATACATGCCGTTGCGCACAGCATGCCGGCCGGTCAGAAGCGCCGCGCGGCTGGGCGAACAGGATGGCTCGGTATACATCCGCATGAAGTTGATGCCTTCGGCGGCGAGACGGTTAATGTTCGGCGTCTCAAAACCGCGGACCTTCTGGATCGCCGGGATGCCAACCTCGCCGACCGCCGTATCGTCCCACATGATGTGGATGATGTTGGGCGGCGTGCCGTATTTTTCTCGAAGCTCAGCGAGCTTCTGGTCTATGTTCTGATCTTCGGCAGCCCAGCGCGCGCCGTGCTGCGCCTCGAGGATGTAGTACTCCAAATCGTGGACAATTCCGTGCTGGACCGGAGACTTTGTGTGGATATCGGCTGCCATCATGACCATCCTCTCGCGCGGAGGTCTGTGCCCCGCGTCATGTTGTAGAAGCAACGTTCTAAACAGCGTCGGCGGCTAGGTTGCCAGCCTACGGGCGATGGTATTTGGCACCTGAACTATCGCTTATTTGGCCGGCGGCTTCCAGTTTTATATTTCGGAACGGTTGTGATTTACTTTCAAAGGGGCGCTAAGCACTTTCCGCAGAGGTCTCCGCCGCGGGAATGCCGTGTTTCTGCACCTCACCCAAAGAAGCACGCGATATCAATAGTCTATCTGGAGCAGATATCCGGTGCAAATGTCCGTTTTAGCCGGTTGGGCTGCACTAAGCAGCCATTGCGCTATCCACCCCACCAAGCCACTGGATGTCACGTAACTTGTAAAGCTGGCAGCCAGCCTTTACGCGGCGGCCAAGCCGCCGACGCCTCCCTAATCCGCCGCCGCTTTCCGCTCCGCCGCCACCTCCTCAGCCTTGCGCATCAGCCGCAGAAAATTCCCGCCCCAGATTTTCTCCAGCTCCTCGCGCCCATAGCCGCGTTTTGCCAGCGCGGCGGTGAGGTTGGGGCCTGTGAGGCGTTCATGAAGCCGCGCACGCCGCCGCCGCCGTCGAAATCCGTGCCGATGCCGACATGGTCGATCCCCATGCGCCTGACCGCGTAATCCACATGGTCGCGATCGTCTCCAACGGTCAAATCCTGCCGCCCGCGCCTTTGGCCGCAAAAAATTGGAGACGATGGTGATCTGCGCCAGCCCGCCGGTCGCCGCCAGCATGTCGAGCTGCTCGTCGTCCAGATTGCGCTTATGGTCGCACAGCGCCTTCATGCAGCTATGCGTCGCCACCACCGGCGTGAGCGAGCGCGCCGCCGCCTGCATCATGCTGCTCTTCGCGGCGTGCGATACGTCGATCAGCACGCCAAGCTCGTTCATCCGCGCCACCACAGACTGCCCGAAATCCGACAGCCCGCCGATATTCCTGCTCCGCATCGCCCATATTGGGCAGCGCGATGGCGGCATCCGCAATCTCGTTATGGCCGTTATGGGTCAGGGTCATGTAGCGTATGCCGCAGCCCCGCGAACTCCTCGAGCAAAGCCAGGCTCCGGCCGATCGCATAGCCATTCTCGATCGCCGGGATGATGCCGGGCTTGCCGCAGCGAAGGCGGCCTCAACCGCTCGCGGCGCTGGTCGCCATCATGCCGCCAGACCCATCCTGGCGGGCGCCATGGAGGCGATGGCGGCCAGCATCGCCCTGGCCCGCGCGGCGGCGGCCTCATGCGCCGCATCGTCCCGGTGGCCCTGGGGGATATAGGCCGCGAAGCAGACGGCGGCGATCCGCCCGCGTTTCAGCTTCGGCAGGTCGACACAGCGCGGCCCGTCCTCGAACGGGCTGGGGCCGTCCGGCCAGGGAATGTCGACATGGGTGTCGATGGCCAGCAGGCCGTCATGCGGATCTTTCATCATTGGCTGCATGGTTGAGCGCCCTGCATCCGGCGTCAAGCGCCTTGCGCATGACAGAGGGCAGCGGCGCGGTTCCGGCCGGGGCGCTGAGCGCGCCCGCGGGCAGCTCGGCCACCCGCGCCACCCGCACGGCCAGGGTGAGGGCGAAATGGGTGAAGACATGTTCCACCTGCCGGCCTCGCGCGGCGCCGCGCGGTTTTCACCGGCGGGTCCTCCGGCAGCACCAGCATGCCGCCCAGCAGCCCATGCGGCGGGCGGCGCAGCAGCAGCACGTCTCCCTGCCTGTCCAGCAGCACATAGGCCACGCCCTGGCGGCGCGGGCGCTCGGCCTTCTTCGCCTTCACGGGCAGCGTTTCGGCCAGGCCTTCCGCCTGCGCCCGGCAATGCGCGCTCCAGGGGCAGACCAGGCAGTTGGGGGATTTGGGCGTGCAGATGGTCGCACCCAGGTCGAACAAAGCCTGGGCGAAATCCCCCGGCGCGGCCTGGGCGGCCTTGTCCGCGATCAGCCTTTCCGCCGCCGCCGCGATGGTTTTTTTCGCACCCGGCAGGGGTTCGGTGATGGCAAACAGCCGGGCGGTCACCCGCTCCACATTGCCGTCCACCGGCAGCACCGGCAGCCAGAAAGCGATGGCGCCGACGGCATTGGCCGTATAGGGGCCGATGCCCGGCAAGGCGCGCAACGCTTCGATATCCTTGGAAAATCGCCAAGTGCGGCCACCGCCTGTGCGCATTTATGCAGGTTTCTGGCGCGGGCATAGTAACCGAGCCCGGCCCAGAGGGCGCACACCTCCTCCACGCTTGCCGCCGCGAGATGACGCACGGTAGGGTACGCTGCCAGAAATTTGGCGTAATAAGGGTTTCACGGTGGCAACCACCGTCTGCTGCAGCATGATCTCGGAGAGCCAGACCCGGTAGGGGTCCGCCGCTCGCCGGGGCCGGCGCGCCAAGGCAGATGGCGGCGATGCCGGTGATACCAGCTGACGAGGAGTTTCCGTGCCGGAGGGGCCGAAGAAGAGGAAACGGACGCCACGGGCACCCATTGTGCCGGAGGAAGCCGCCGCCGCGCAATTTCGCGCCGCGCGGCATCGCGGCGATTCTCAGCCCCTGTCACCCGCCCCGCCTTCCGCCGCCGCGCCCCCGCCGCCGCGCAGATCCTGGCGGACTGGCCGCAGCTGGCGGGCCCGGCTCTGGCCGCCCGCGCCGCGCCGCTGAAATTCGCCGGCGGCACCCTCACGCTGGGCTGCACCGGCCCCACGGCGATGGAGCTGCAATTTGAGCCAGCGCAGATCATCGCCCGGCTGAACCTCGCACTGGGCCATACTTCAATCGAGCGGCTGCGCTTTGAGCAGCACGTGCCCCGCCCGCCGAGCAACGCCGCCGGCCCGCCCCGCGCCGCGCCACCCCGCCGGCCCCCGCCAGGCTCTGCCCCCGGGCGAGCTAGGCGACGCCCTGGCCCGGCTTTACCAGGGCATAAAATCCCGTGGATAATTCTGCTACCGGGTTGGACTCTCGCGGGAAAATCTGAGTACACTATATGTAGGAGTAATTCATGCAGATTTCCCGCCGTTCCATACTATCCATTGTAGGCGCCACCGCCCTGGCCCCGTCCGTTTCCTGGGCCAACTCGGCGCCGGCCGGCGCGACACGCCGCCCACGGAAACGCAACGCTCCATCGGCTCGCCCAACGCGCCCGTCACGGCGCTGGAGTTCTTCTCCCTCACCTGCACCCATTGCGCGATTTCGCCACGGTGACGATGCCGCAGGTGAAGCCGAAACTGGTGGATACCGGCAAGCTGCGCATCGTCTATCACGATTTCCCGCTGGACCAGGTGGCGCTGAAGGCCGCGCAGGTGGCGCGCTATCTGCCCGCCAACGAATATTACCCCTTCATCGAGGCGCTGTTCGCCAGCCAGAATGACTGGGCCTTCCAGCCGAACGAGGATTACCATGCCTCGATCTTCAAATACGCCGCCCTCGCCGGCATGGACCAGGCGACCTACGAGACCGCCTGGAACGACACCGCCCTGGCGCAGTTCATCCTGAACGGCCAGCAGCAGGCGGAGAAACTCTACAAGGTCGACGCCACGCCGACCTTCATCATCAACGGCAAGCCCTATCCCGGCGCGATGGATTAAAGCCGACGGCAGAGCGATTTACATTCAGGTTGAACCGCGCGGTTCACCCTGAACATATTAATTTTCTTGCCAAAACAATCGCCGCGCGCTGACCAAGACGCCGCGCCAGGCCAAGGAGGCCCGATGCCCGCTCGTTTCGCCCGGCTGCGTATCGCCGGTTTCAAAAGCTTCGCCGACCCGACGACCGTGGAGATTCTCCCCGGCCTGACCGGCGTGGTCGGGCCGAATGGCTGCGGAAAATCCAACGTCGTCGAGGCGCTGCGCTGGGCGATGGGCGAGGCCAATGCCCGCAACATGCGCGGCGCCGAGATGGAGGATGTGATCTTCGCCGGCACGACGGGCCGTTCGGCCCGCAATCTGGCGGAAGTCACCCTGACGCTGGAAGAAACGCTGGGGCCTCGCCCCGCCGCCCTTCCATGAGGCGGCGGACCTTGAAATTTCACGCAAGATCGAGCGCGGCGCCGGCAGCAATTACCGGGTGAACGGCAAGGAAGCCCGGGCGCGCGACGTGCAGACCTTGTTCGCGGACCTCGCCTCGGGCTCGCGCGCCTCGGCGATGGTGAGCCAGGGGCGCGTCGGCGCGCTGGTGAGTGCCAGGCCCGATGAGCGCCGGGCTTTGCTGGAAGAGGCCGCGGGCATCACCGGCCTGCATGCCAGGCGCCATGAGGCGGAGCTGAAACTCAAGGCCGCCGAGCAGAATCTGCTGCGCGCGGATGATCTGAAAGGCCAGCTGGAAGCGCGGCTCGGCGAGCTGAAGAAGCAGGCAAGGCAGGCCACGCGCTACAAGAATCTCTCCGGCAATATCCGCGCGGCGGAGGCTGAGTTGCTCTCCATTCAGCATGCCGTTGCCATTGCCGCTCGGGAAGCCGCGCAGACCGCCTTCGCCGCCGCCGAGGCCCGCGTGGCCGAGGCCGCCGCCAAGGCGCAGGACGCAACGGCCAAGGCTGAGGCCGCCGAGACCGCCCTGCCCGCCTTGCGCGATGCCGAGGCGCAGGCCCGCACCTTGCTGGAGCGCGCGCGCATCGCCGCCGAGCAGATAAAGGAGGCCGAGGCCCGTGCCCGCGCCGCTCTGACCGAGGCCAAGACCAGGCTGGAGGCACTGACCCGCGACCATGGCCATGCCCAAAAACTGGTGACGGATGCGCAGGCCGCGCAGGCCAGGCTGGCGGCCGAGCAGCGCGTGCTGCTTGAGGAAACCGTCTCCGCCCCCGCCGCCATCGAGGACGCCGGCCACGCCGAGACTGCGGCCCTGGACGCCATGCGCGCCGCCGAGGCCGAAACCACCAAGGCCACCGAGGATGCCGCCCGCCTCGCCGCCGAGGCCGAGGCCGCCCGCCGCGCCTTGAGCGAGGCCGAGGCGCGCGCCCGCAGGCTGACCCAGCGCGCCGCCGAGACCAAAGCCGAATACGACAAGATCGCCACGACGTTGATTCCGCCCGAGCGTGTGCAGGCGGCCGAGACGGAGCGCGCCGAGTCGGAAGCCGCCCTTACCGCCGCGCGTGAGGCCGTGATTGCGGCGGAAGCCGCCCGCGCCAAGGCCGAGGCGCAAGCCGCCGAGGCCCGCACCGCCGCCGAGGCCGAGCTGGCCGGGGCACGCTCGCGCGCATCCTCCCTGGAAGCCGCCGCCACCAAGGTTGGCACGGAATATGACGCGCTGACCGCCTTGCTGGCGCAGAAATTCGGGCGCGAGAGCCAGCCGATCCTGGATGCGATCACCGTGCCGCCGGGGCTGGAAGCGGCCCTGGGTGCTGCGCTGCGCGAAGAACTTTCCGCCTCCGCCGATACCCAGGCCGCACGCCATTGGCGCAAGCTGCCGGATCTCGATCTGCCGGTTGTCCCGCTGCACAGCTTTGCCCAGCTTGCCGAGGGGCCGGAGGCGCTGAAGCGCGCCCTCTCCCATATTCTGCTGCTGCCCGAGGGGGCAGATGGCGACCTGCACCAGGGCAATTTGACCCCGGGGCAGATTTTGGTCTCGCGCGAGGGCGCGCTGTGGCGCTGGGATGGCTATACCGTCCGCGCCGGCGCGGCCTCCGAAGCCGCCGTGCGCCTGAAGCAGCGCAACCGCCTGGCGGAGCTGGACCATGAGCGCGCCGCCGCGCGCGATGCCGCGCAGGCCGCCAAGGATGAGCGCCTGCGCGCTGAGGCCGCTGAGCGCGAAGCCCGCGCCCATGAGGCGAAGACCCGCGACACAAACCGCGCCGCCGAGACCGCCGCCCGCGAGGCCCGCCGCCAGGCTGAGCAGCGCTTCGACCGCGCCCGCAACGAAGCCATTCGCCTGACCGCCGAGGCCGAGCGCGGGGCCAGCCGCGCCGCCGCCGCCGCCGCGCAAGCCGACCAGGCCGCCGCCGAAGCCGCCGAGGCCGATACCGCGCTGACCGCCCTGCGTGAAACCCACGCCGCGCTGCCGGATGTGAACGCCGCCCGCCAGGCGGTGGAGCAGGCCCGCGCCGCGCTGAACGCCGCCCGCCAGGCCGAGGGCGCGGCCCGCGCCCGCTTGGCCGCCCTGCGCAGCGCCGATGCCCAGCGCGGCCAAAGGCTGGAAAGCCTGGAGCGTGAAATGGCGGGCTGGGCGGAGCGCGGGAAGGATGCGACCGACCGCCTGACCGACCTCAACGCCCGGCTGGCCGAGGCGCAAAGCGGCATCGAGACACTGTCAACCGCGCCATCGGAGGCCGAAACCTCCCACCAGGAGGCGCTGGAAGCACTGCAAACGGCCGAGGCCGAGCATAAGCGCGTGGCCAAGACCCTGCAGGAGGCGCAGAGCGCCGCCGAGGCTGCCACCCGTGCCGCCCGCGCCGCCGAAAATGAGGTAAGCACGGCCCGCGAATCCCGCGCGCGCGAGGAAGGCAACATCGCCACCGCCAACCATGCCTGGGGCACGGTGGCCGAGCGCATCCTTGAGCGCCTCGGCGCCAACCCCACCTTGCCGGACCCGCCGGAACTTCTGAACGCCGAAATCGAGGACAAGGCCCGCAAGCGCTGGGAAAAGCTGGTGCGCGAGCGCGAGGAGATGGGGGCGGTCAATCTGCGCGCCGAGATCGAGGTTAACGAGGCGGAAGAGGCCATCGCCACCATCGAGCGCGAGCGCGGCGAGATCACCTCCGCCATCGCCAAGCTGCGCGGCTCCATCGGGCATCTCAACCGCGAGGGGCGCGAGCGCCTCACCGCCGTGTTCACCGAGGTGGACCAGCATTTCCAGGCCCTGTTCAGCCGCATGTTCGGCGGCGGCAAAGCGCATCTGGCGCTGGTCGGCTCGGATGATCCGCTGGAAGCCGGGTTGGAAATCTTCGCGCAACCGCCTGGCAAAAAGCTCAGTACGCTCTCATTGCTCTCGGGCGGCGAACAGGCGCTGACCGCACTCTCGCTGATCTTCGCGGTGTTCAAATGCAACCCGGCGCCGATCTCGGTGCTCGACGAGGTGGACGCGCCTTTGGACGACGCCAATGTGGAACGCTTCTGCAATCTGCTGGAAGACATGGTGCGCGAGACCGGCACCCGCTTCCTGGTGGTGACCCACCATCACCTCACCATGGCGCGGATGGACCGGCTCTATGGCGTAACGATGCAAGAGCGCGGGGTCTCGCGCCTGCTCTCGGTTGATTTCCACCGCGCGATGGACATCGTCGACCCCGGCCACGCGATGGCGGCGGAATAGAGCCTGATCGCCAGAGGTCGACGCGCCCATGCGCGGCAACCTCTGGCAAATAAAAAAGGCCCCGGGAGGGGCCTGTTTTATGCCGGCGATGCGGCCGGGAGGGCCATGGTGCCATCGGCACCCGGCCCCGCTCCCAAAAATCCGTTAGCGGACAGTCCGCAGAATCGCCGGGATGTCAGCGCGGGACACGCCGATATCGTTGAGATCGCGCTCGCTCATCGCGTACAGCTCAGCCGCAACAGCGCGGCGGGTCTGCCAAGCCTTGAACCAGCGGCTCAGCTTGCCGGAACGGGCTTCAACAGCGGCCGGCGCTTCGCGCGTCATCACCAGCGTCCCGAGCTTGCTCAGGGCGGGTTGGTTATGGATAGTCGTCGACATGATACACCTACAATTTTGGGGGAGCGGCCGTTTCGGTATGACCCAGCAGCACTCCTTTTAAAGGACCACCGAATGTCCTTTCCGCGATCGTATATAGTGCAGTTTGATGTTTTTTTGTGCGGCTTTGTCGGCTAGGGCAGACATGCGCACCACGCATACCACAGGGTTGATTCATGTCATCAGAACATAACATTCGAGTGCAGGCGCTCCGGACCCAAATCGCCAAACTGGGGCTGGATGGATATATCGTCCCGCGCGCCGACGAATATCTGGGCGAGTATGTGCCGCCCTGCGCGGAAAGATTGGCCTGGATCAGCGGCTTCACCGGCTCGGCGGGGCTGGCCATCGTGCTGGCCGAACGTGCCGCCGTGTTCTCCGATGGCCGCTACACGCTGCAGCTGGAACAGCAGACTGACGCGGCGATCTGGGAGCGCCGCCATATGATTGAGGACAAGCCAGAGGATTGGCTGCGCCAGGCCGCACCGGCCAAGAAGATCGGCTTCGACCCCTGGACCATGAGCGCGGAGGGGCTGGCGCGCTTCATTGGCGTAGAGATGGTGCCGGTCTCGCCCAATCTGGTTGACGCGGTCTGGACCAACCGCCCCGCCGCGCCACTGGCCCCGGCCTTGCCCTATCCTGAGATCCACGCGGGTGAAAACGCCGCCGCCAAGCGCGCGCGCCTTGGCGCCGCCCTGGCCGAAGCCGGGCAGGATGCAGCATTGCTGACGGATGGCGCCTCCCTGGCCTGGCTGTTCAACATACGCGGCACGGATCTGGAATTCTGCCCCTTTGCCCTTGGCTATGCGCTGCTGCGCAAGGATGGCAGCGCCATCCTTTTCATGGCGCCTGAGAAGATAACGAATGAGCTGCGCGCGCATCTGGGCGAGGCTGTCGTCATCGCCAGCCATGCCGCCCTGCCCGAAGCCATCTCGGCTCTGAAGGGCTTAACCGTTCGCTACGACCCCGCCGCCATGCCGGTCTGGTTCGAAACCGCGCTGACGCAGGCGGGCGCGAAAATCGCCGCCGCGCCGGACCCTGTTGCCCTGCCCCGCGCCCGCAAGAACGCGACGGAGCAGGAAGGTGCTCGTGCCGCGCATCTGCGCGATGGCGTGGCGATGGTGGAATTTTTGGCCTGGCTGGCGCAAGCCGCGCCAAAGGGCGGTGAAACCGAAATCTCGGCGGCAGAAAAATTGCTTTCCTGCCGCGCGGGGCAGGCATTTTTCAAAGGCGAGAGCTTCCCCGCCATTTCCGGCGCCGGGGAGAATGGCGCCATCATCCATTACCGCGTCATGCCGGAGAGCAACCGGCCCATCCGCGCCAATGAGGTTTATCTCATCGATAGCGGCGGCCAGTATCTGGATGGCACCACCGACATCACCCGCACCATCTGGACCGGCCCCGGCCCCGCGCCCGCGCAGGTAAAGGAACATGTGACCCGCGTGCTGGCCGGCACCATCGCCCTGGCCCGCGCGGTGTTTCCCGAAGGGGTGGCGGGCGCGCATCTGGATGCGTTCGCCAGGGCCGAGCTGTGGCGCGCGGGGCTGGATTATGACCACGGCACCGGCCATGGCGTGGGGTCTTATCTTTCCGTTCACGAAGGTCCAGTCAGCATCTCCCGCGCCGCGCGGCCCGTGGCGCTGGCGGAAGGCATGATCCTGTCCGACGAGCCGGGCTATTACCTGCCGGGCGCCTACGGCATCCGCATGGAAAACCTGTTGCTTGTGCAGCAAGCGGCGTTCGAGGCTGCCCAAAAACCATTCCTGCGCTTCGAGACCCTCACGCTGGTGCCGTTTGACCGGGCGCTGATCGAACCCGCCTTGCTGCCCCGCGAGTCGCTGGACTGGCTGAACGAGTATCACGCCGAGCTGCGTGCCAAATTATCGCCTTATCTATCCGGCAAAACCCTGTCATGGCTCCAGGAGGCCACCGCCGCCATAAAATGATTGACCCGCTGATCGTGGATCGGGCAAAATTTCTTTGCAGACTCGCTGAACTTTGAAGAAAGGGCACGCCATGCGCCTGTTCGTCGCGCTCGACCTCCCCTGGGAAGTCAAGGAAGAACTCAGCGAACTCTCCTGCAATTTGCCCGGTGCGCGCTGGGTGCCGGAGGAGAATTTTCACCTCACCCTGCGCTTCATCGGCGAGGCCAACAGGCTGCAGGCGGAAGAGATCGACCTCGCTCTGGCCAGCCTGCGCGGGCGTGGCTTTTTGTTCTCCCTCTCCGGCCTTGGCTGGTTTGAGAAAAATGGCCGGGTGAATACGCTTTATGCCGGGGTGGAGCGCAACGCGGATCTGACCCGGCTCCAGGCCAAGGTGGAAACCGCGCTCCACCGCGTGGGGCTGGCGCCGGAGAAGCGCCGTTTCACCCCGCATGTGACCCTGGCGAGGATGGACATGCCGGTCACACCCGCCCTCACCAATTTCGTGCAGGCGAATAATCTCTACCGCTCGGCGCCCATCCGCGCCGATAACGTAACCTTGTTCAGCTCCTTCCTCGGCAAGGACCAGCCAACCTACACGCCCGAAGCCGAATACGCTTTGGCCTGACGGCGAACGTTACGGCCAGGAAACTCGACTCGCCGGGACGGCGCGGGGTATCCTGCCTGCATGGACATAAACGTGAGCGGCCAGCCGGAGGCAACTGAAACCTCGGAGGTGAAGCATTTGCGCTTCAGCCTGGATGAAGCCGGGCTCGCCGCCCTGGCCGCCAGCCCGCTGCTGACAGCTGCGCCCTCGCCTGTCCGCGCCCGGCGCCTCCAGGACCGGTTTTTCGACACGGAAGAATTCGCCCTGGCGCGCCATGGTATCACGCTCTTTCTGCGCAAGGCCGGGCGTGGCGCAAGGATGGCGCTGCTGCATGAAGGCGAGATGCTGGAGGCAACCCTGCCAACCCCGGCCCCCGACCTCGCCGCCTTCGGGCCGGACTGGCAAGCGGCCCTGACCGGCATTCTGAAAGACGCCCCGCTGGGCGAGGTGGCCAGCGCCAGCATCAGGCAGACCATCCGCAAGCTCGGCAGCGCCGAACTTGCGTTCGAGACCGGGCATCTCGCCACGAACGGGCAAAAACTTGCTTTCAGCGAGCTGCAAATCTCCGCCCCGGCGGCAACCCTGCCTGAAACTGCCCTGGCGCTTGCGGCGCGCTTCACGCTGCGCCTGCAACCGCTTCCCCCCGGCCCGCGCGCCGTGCGGCTGGCGGGCGGGCCGCCCCCCGCCGTGCAGAAGGCCGCCCCCGGGCTGCACGGCGAGCCCTGCCTGGACGAGGCCGTGCAGCATATCATCAGTGCCTGCCTGGAACAGTTCCGCGCCAACTGGCCGGTGTTTTTTGAAGGTGACGAGGTGGGCGCGGTGCACCAGATGCGTGTCGCCATGCGCCGGCTCCGCTCGGCGCTGGGGCTGTTCAACCGCGCCTTGCCAACGCCTGAATTTCTGACCCTGCGCGAAGAGGCCAAGCGCATCGCGGGCACGATGGGCGAAGCCCGGAACTGGGACGTTTTCATTGCCATGCTGCATGCCGGCCCGGCCGCCGCCTTCCCCAACGAGGTCGGCTTCGTGGGGCTTGAAGCGCAATGCGCGGCGCACCGTCAGGCGGGCTACACGCTGGTGCGGGAGCTGCTGGAAGACCCCGCCACCACGCGGTTTCTGCTGAAGGCGGAAGCCTTCATCGCAAGGCGCGGCTGGCGCGGCGGGTTGCCCACCGAAGCGCTGCCCCGCCTCGCCGAGCCGGCCAGACCCTTCGGCGCGGAATGCCTTGAGCGCCTGCACCGCAAAGTGCGCAAGCGCGGCCGGCATCTGGCGGGCCTGCCCGCGCATGACCGCCATCTGGTGCGCATCGAATTGAAAAAGCTACGCTATGCTGCGGAATTTTTCGGCAATCTGTTCGCGCCGCGCGGGCGCGTGCGCCAGTTCAACCGCGCCGCCGCGGCGTTGCAGGAGGAGCTGGGCAAATTGAACGACATGGCCACCGCCGAGGGCCTGGCCATCCGGCTGCAAGGCGGCACACCGGAGGCGCTGCGGGCCCTTGGCATCGTTCTGGGCTGGACGGCGCATGCCGCCCTCGGCGAGCCCCGCGCCCTCAACGCCGCCTGGAAAGACTTCCAGAACGCCAAGCTGTTTACTTAAAGCCCCTTAAACCGGCAGCGTCACCGTCACCCGCAAGCCTTCGTTCCGGTTCGCCAACACGATATCCCCGCCATGGGCGCGCACGATGTTGCGGGCGATGGCCAGCCCCAGCCCCGAGCCCCCGGTTTCCCGGTTGCGGCTGGTCTCCAGCCGCCGGAAGGGCTCGAACACCCGCTCCATCTCTTCGGCGGGGATGCCGGGCCCGTCATCATCGATATCGATCCGCACCACGCCTTTCACGGGGGCATGCAGCGTCACCCGCGCGGCATCGCCATATTTCATGGCATTGGTGATCAGATTGCTCAAGGCGCGCTTCAGCGACAGCCGCCTGGCATTCACCGGCATATGGTGCGGGCCGCTATAATCCAGCGCCCCGGCATGGTCGGGGTCCATGTCCGCCACCTCATCGACGATGGTGCGCAGCAGGCTGGCGAGGTCGAGGCGCGTCACCGGTTCGGTGGTGGTGATATCCTTGCCGAAGGCGAGCGTGGCGGCCACCATCGCTTCCATCTCGTCAAGATCCGCCAGCATCTTCGCGCGCTGCTCGTCATCCTCCATATATTCGGCGCGCAGCTTCAGCCGCGTGATCGGCGTGCGCAAATCATGCCCGATGGCGGTGAGCAGGAAGGTGCGGTCCTCCACGAAGCGGCGGATGCGCGCGGCCATGGTGTTGAAGGCCCGCGCGGCGGTGACGATCTCGCTCGGCCCTTCCTCCGGCAACGGTTTGGCGTTCACCACATCGCGGCCGAACAGTTCCGCCGCCGCCGCCAGGGTTTTCACCGGCACCAGCAATTGCCGGACAGCGAGGGCAATCATCAGGCCGCCCAGCAGCATCATCACAATGAAAGCGGTGGCAAAGCCCGGTGAACGCCAGGGCGCCGGCGGGTGCAGCTGCGTCGTCACCGTCAGCCACATCAAGGGCGGCAGCAGCTCATCCGGCGAGGGCAGCATCAGCCCGCCCGGCGGCATGTCTCCAAAACCGTCCGGCCCATTCATGCCCGGCGGCGGCATACCCTCCGGCGGTCCTCCGTCAGGCGGGGGCAGCGGGAGAAACAGCCCGTCCGGCAGGCCGAAACTGACGATCAACCGCAAAGGCCGCCCCGCCACACGCAGCACGATTCCGCGCGGGCGGATATTGGGCGGAATGCCATAGGTGAAGATGCCCGCCCGCACCGCCTCGGCCATGGGCAGCGGCATGGGCAGCGTGTCCTTGATGGGCGGGGCCAGCGTCAGGCTGACCGTATCATCCTTGGGCACCGGCTCGCGCGCCGCCACAATCGCCCGGTCCGCCGGATCCGCCAGGGCGATATGGCGATAGATGATCGCGACGCGGGTCGCGAATTCCTGCTCCTCAACCAGCCTTTGCAGATTGATCTGGTTGACCGTATGCACCAGCAGACCGAGCAGCTGGATGAAGCGCGAACCCCACCAGCAGGAACAATATGGTCCGGCGGGCGAGGCTGCGGGGCAGCAGGTAGAATCTCAAAGCCGCTCGACAGGTGTGGAGAGCACGTAGCCGCCGCCGCGCACGGTCTTGATGAGCTGGGCATTGCGCCCGTCATCCTCCAGTTTGCGGCGCAGGCGCGAGACCGCGACATCGATGGCGCGGTCGAACGGCCCGGCCTGGCGGCCGCGCAAGAGGTCCAGCAGCATGTCGCGCGTCAGCACGCGGTTCGGGCGGTCCAGCAGCGCCACCAGCAGGTCGTACTCGCCGCCGGTGATGGAGACCTCCACCCCGCTCGGGTCCAGCAGGCGGCGGCGGGCGGTCTCCAGCACCCATCCCGCGAACTGGTAGATCTTGGCGGCTTCGCCGGAGACGCGGTCCTCGGTCTCGCCGGTCCGGCGCAGCACGGCGCGGATGCGCGCCAGCAACTCACGCGGGTTGAAGGGCTTGGTGACATAATCATCGGCCCCCAGCTCCAGCCCGATGATCCTGTCCGTCTCATCGGCCATGGCGGTGAGCATGATGATGGGCACGTTGGTCTCGGTGCGGAACCAGCGGGCCAGCTCCAGCCCGCCCTCACCGGGGAGCATCAGATCCAGCACCACGAGCTGGTAATGACCATTGAGGAAGGCCCGGCGGGCTTCCTTCCCGTCCCGGGCGGCGGTCACGCGCAGACGCTGGCGCTCCAGAAATTTGGCCAGCAAGTCACGGATTTCGCGGTCGTCATCGACGACCAGGATATGCGGCAGGGTTTCCATGTCTGTTACAATAGCGCCCTGTCTCCGGCTTGGGCAGTAGAGGTTGCAATTGGTGACAATTCGGCCGCCACCGTAACATCGGGGCCTGTTGCACAATCCCCTTGCCCCGCCCCCTTGGCCCCAGAGCGTTTTCCATTCGCATACGCTCCGGAAAAGCGCTCTATCTATTTGTTCTGACGAGCAACTTTATCCAATCAAACGAGTCCATTTGATGGGATGGTACTCTCGCTAAATTAATAATAATTCTTAATCGTAGCAATTATTCATCGGATGTTTTTGCACCGCCCTTGCGCATCCCCTACAACTCACCCGGCACCGGCCATCCCGGCCGGGCCGGACCATTCCAGAATAACGGAGACCAGGATGCGCGAAATCAAATTGAAAGCCGCTGATCACAGCGGTGAATTCTCGGCCTTCGTCTGGGAGCCAAAAGGCAAGGACTCCGCGGGCGCCGTGGTGGTGATCCAGGAGATCTTCGGCGTGAACGATTCGCTGCGCGAGACGGCGCAAAGCCTCGCCGACCAGGGCTTCATCGCCATCGCGCCGGATCTGTTCTGGCGGCTGGAGCCGGGGGTGAACATCTCCGACAAGACCGACGCCGAATGGCAGAAAGCCTTCGAGCTGATGAACCGCTTCGACCAGGACAAAGGCGTTGAGGATCTGAAAACCACCCTCGCCGCCGCGCGGGAACTGCCTGGCTGCAACGGCTATGCCGGCACCATCGGCTTCTGCCTGGGCGGGCGCCTGGCAGTGATGATGGCCACGCGCTCGGATGCCGATGTGAACGTGTCCTATTACGGCGTGGGGCTGGACAGCCTGCTTGGCGAATTCGACAATATCGAGGCGCCCTTGATGCTGCACATCGCCGAGAAGGACGAGTTTGTGCCGGAGGAGGCGCAGGAGAAGATCATCGACGGCATCGTGGATAATGACTGGATCGACGCCTTCATCTATCCCGATGTGCAGCACGCCTTCGCCCGCGTGGGCGGCGTGCATTACGACGCCCGTGCCGCCACCATCGCCAATGGCCGCACCACCGAGTTGCTCGCCGAAATCCTTGAGTAAGCTCACCCGCCGGGCGTTTTGCGCCGGCACGCTGCTGCTGCCCGCCGTGGCGCGGGCGCAGACCGGGCTGGGGCAAAGCCTGGCGCAGGCCGTGCTGGGCCAGATGGCGGCACTGGGCGATGGCCCGGTGCTGCTCAACTCCTATCTCGTGAATACCGGCCCGGGCGCGGATGATTTCGACCTGACGCAAGCCAATGCCGCCTATGTGTACGACAATGCCCTGGCGGGGCTTCTGCTGCTGGCGGCCGGGCACAAGGCGCCGGCCCTGCGGATCGGCCAGGCGCTGGCCATCGCCCAGGCGCATGACCGCAAATTCAACGATGGCCGCCTGCGCAATGGCTACGCCGCCGGGCCCATGGCCATACCCGCCAAGCTGCCCGGCTTCTGGAACGCCAAGACCAATCAATGGGACGAGGACCCGTATCAGGTCGGTACCGATACCGGGCCCGTGGCCTGGGCGATGCTGCTCTGGGCGGCCCTGGGCATGACCACGCCCGCAAACAAGGCCGGGAATTTTCTGGACGAGACGCTGCGCGCCCCGCTTGGCTATTATGGCGGGCTCTATGGCTATGACCCCTCCCAGCAGAAACTCACCTGGGAAAGCACCGAGCAAAATCTCGACCTTGCCGTTGCCTTCAGGAAACTCGGCCGCGCGGAGGATTCCGGCCACGCCGCCGCGTTCGTTCACGCGGCTTATGATGCAGAGGCCGGGCTGTTCAAAACCGGCCTGGCGCCAGATGGCAAACCCGGCGCGATGCTGGCGGCGGATGCCGGTATCTGGCCTTATCTCGCGGGCTTAGGCGATGCCGCCAGCGCGCAACGCGCCATCGCCGCGCTGCGCCACGGGGCTGGCATCGGGTTTTCCGACGCCAGCAAAGGTATCTGGCTGGAGGGCACGGCCTTCGCAGCGCTGGCGCTCGCGCGCATGCAAGACCCTCTGGCGCAAGATTTCCTCAACACCGCGTCAGAAAATCTGTCGCCGCAGGGCTATGTCTACGCCACCGTCGCGCCGGTGCTGAGCACGGGGCTTACCGTCGGCCCCTCATTGCAAAACGGCGTGCCGGAGCAAGCGTTCAATTATTACCGGCGGCCCTCTCTCAGCGCCACAAGCTGGGCCGGGCTGGCGGCGTTGGGGGTGAATCCGCTGGGCTGATCACTTGCCGATGCAAAAGCCCGAGAACACGGCATCGAGAATCTCCTCCACCCCGATGCCGCCCGTCAGCCGTGCCAAGGCTTGCGCGGCGGCGCGCAGCTCCTCGCCGCGCAATTCCGGCTCGTCCAATGTCAGCGCCATATCCAGCGCCATCACGACATCGCGCACACAGGCCACCTGACGCGGGCGTGACAGCGAGGCCGCCCCTTGCCTGTCCGTCAGCGCCGCGGCTTCCTCAGCCAGCCTGGCCCGCAGCGCCGCCATGCCGTGCCCGGTTCTGGCGGAAACGGCAAACTCGACGGTGTCCTCGGCAATATCCGCCTTTGTGCGGACACGCAGCACCGCCGCGCCCGCCGGCGGCGGTGCAAAAGCCTCTCCGGGAGCCGCCACGAGAATTACGAAATCCGCTGCCTCCGCCTTGGCCTTTGCCCGGCGCACGCCCTCGGCCTCGATCACGTCGCCGGTCTCGCGCAACCCGGCTGTGTCTGTCAGATGCACCGGCACGCCGCCAAGATCGACCCGCACGCCCACCGCATCGCGGGTGGTGCCGGGAATGTCCGACACAATCGCCACCTCCTCCCCCGCCAGCGCGTTCAGCAGCGTGGATTTACCCGCGTTCGGCGGGCCGAGGATCACGAATTCAAGCCCCTCGCGCAGCCGCTCCGCCGCCGGGGCGGCGTGCAGGGCGGCCTGCATCTCATCGCGCAAGGCGCTGATGCCGCCGCGCAACTCTTCTTCCACCTCAGGCGGCAAATCCTCATCGGGAAAATCGATCAGCGCCTCCTGCCGCGCCATCAAATGGCGCAGGCGCTCGCGCCAGGAGGCGCAGGCCTCGTGCAATGTGCCATCCAGCGCCTGCAGGCGCTGCGCCTGCGTCTCGGCGGCGATCAAATCCGCCATCGCCTCCGCCTGCAGAAGATCCATGCGACCGTTCTCGAAGGCCCGGCGGGAGAATTCGCCAGGCTCGGCCGGGCGCGCGCCCAACGCCACCAGCGCCTCGCTCACCGCCGCCAGAACGGCGCGGCCGCCATGGATGGAAAGCTCCACCACATCCTCGCCCGTAAAGCTGCGCGGCGCGGGAAAGGTGACGATCAGCGCCTCATCCAGAACTTGCCCGCCATGGCGCAGGCGGCGCAGGCTGGCGCGGCGCGGCGCTGGCAAAGCCCCCGCCAAATCCTCGATGATTTTGAAACTGCCCGGGCCGGAGAGCCGCAGCGTGGCCACCGCCCCGCCCCGTCCGGTAATCGGCGCGAAAATGCTGCTCATGCCCGCGCCACCAGCCTGTATGAAACCAAAGCCACCACCAACAACGCAACCAGCCCCCCGCCGCTCAGCATCAGCAAATCGCACCTGGGCGAGAGCAAGGCAAACACCGCCAGCACCGCCAAACCATAAACATGCGAAGGCGGAAAGCGCGGATGCAGCAGGCGCCTGAAAATGCCATTGCCCAGCAGAAACGCCGCCGGGCCGCCCAGCAGCATCAGCCCCTGCCCCAGCGTCGCCTGTTGCACCGGCTCCTCGAGCAAAAACGCATCTCCCGCCGCGATCACGATGATCGCCGCGATCAGCAGCCCATGCACATAGGTATAGCCCGCGCGGGCGATCCGCCCGATATCCTTGGCGTGCGCGAAGGCATGGGCCGTGCGCTCCGCCGCGTCGTCAAAATAGATCCACCACAGGCAAGCCGCCGCCAGCAGCGCGCAACAGGCGGCGGCAAGCGTGGCATCCCCCCACCGCAGCTCAGAAAAACCAGCACCGATGACGGTGATGGATTCACCCAGCGCGATGAGCACGAAGGCCGCGCAGCGTTCCGCCAGATGCCGCGCATCCACCTGCCAGTCGCTGGTCAGGGACCGCCCGAGCCCCGGCACGTAAAACCCGCTGGCAGGGCCAGCAAGATCGCACGCCAGCGCGGCCAGCCACAGCCAGATGCGCAGCCTTTCCCCCAGCAGCCCGCCCGCCAGCCACAACGCCGCGCTGACCGCGAGCCAGGTGAAGATGCGCTGGAAATTCCGGTAATTTGCGGAATCATGCCGCTTCAGCGCCCAGAGCATGAAGCCCGTACGCCCCAGATGGATGGCCGCCAGCCCGAGGGCGAAGGCGAAGCCGCGCGCGCCGAATGCCTCCGGCAAAGCCGCCGCCAGCAGCAGCGCGCAGAACATCAAGCCCAGCAGCAGCAGCTTCACCGGCCGGCGGTCAGGGTCGATCCAATTGGTTACCCAGCTGGTAAAAACCCAGGCCCACCACATGGCGGCAAACAGCATCAGCCCCTGGAAGGCCCCCAGCGCGCTCATA
This sequence comes from uncultured Pseudomonadota bacterium, assembly GCA_963736885.1. Classification (GTDB taxonomy): domain Bacteria; phylum Pseudomonadota; class Alphaproteobacteria; order Acetobacterales; family Acetobacteraceae; genus Acidocella. The sequence goes on along the minus strand of CAVTQN010000010.1, from coordinate 286,112 downwards.
TGCGCGCGCAGGAATTCCGAAATCTGCGTGACGGCGAAAACAAAGATCAGGTCGAAGAACAGCTCGATTTGCGTCACCGGCGCGGGCGCGCCGCGCCGGCGCAAAAGGCTGGATGCGGCACCGCGCATCAGGTGAGATAGCGCGCCGTGAGATGCGCCTCGAAATAGTCCAGGTTCAGCGCTTCGCCTGTCGCCGCCTGCAAAATCTCGTTGAACCCGGCACAGGCGCCGTGCGCGTGCACATGCGCGGCCAGCCAGCCGGTCAGCGGCGAGAGATCGCCACGCCCCAGGCTCTCATCCAGCCCCGGCAGCGCCTTGCGGGCGGCGGCCATGAGCTGTGCCGCCGCCATCGCGCCCAGCGTATAGGACGGGAAATAGCCGATCGCGCCATCGAACCAATGAATATCCTGCAAGCAGCCACGCGCATCATCCGGCGGGGTGATGCCTAGCAGTTTCACAAACCCCTCATTCCAGGCGCCGGGCAGATCAGCCACCGCGAGATCCCCCGAGAGCAGCGCCTGCTCCAGCCTGAAGCGCAGCAGCACATGGGCGGGATAGGTCATCTCATCGGCTTCCACGCGGATGAAGCTGCGCTCCACCCGGCGCAGCCGGTGCTTCAGCCCGGCCAGGGTGATCGGCTTGCCGAACGCCTCAGACGCCAAAGGCGCCAGATAGGACAGATACGCATCCGAGCGCACCGCCTGCATCTCGACGATCAAGGACTGGCTTTCATGCACCGCCATCCCCGCCGCCGTGCCCACCGGCTGGCGGGCCCAAGCGGTGGGCAGGTTCTGCTCATAGAGCGCATGGCCGGTCTCGTGCAGCACGCCCATCAGGGCGGCGCAGAAATCCGCCTCGTCATAGCGGGTGGTGATGCGGATATCGCTGGGGGTGCCACCGCAGAACGGGTGCGCGGAAACATCCAGCCGGGCGGCGCCAAAATTCAGCCCCGCGCCCGCCGCCAGCTGGCGCGCCAATGCCGCCTGCACGGCCTCGGGGTATGGCCCGGGCGGCAGCGCCTCCTGGGCGCGCCTTGCCTGCAACTCCTCCGCGCGGGGCAGCGCCTCGCGCAGAAATGCCTCGTAGCGGGCAAAAATCGCCCCTGCCTGTTCAGCGTTGATCCCGCGCTGATACTGGCTCATCAGCGCGTCGTAAGGGGAAAGCGCCAGCGCCTCGCCTAAAATGCTGGCGGCCTCGCGCGTCAGCTTCACAACCTCCGCCAGCGCCTCGCGCACGGATCGAAAATCACTGTCACGCCGGGCGGCGCGCCAGATGGTCTCGCAGGCCCGGCCCGCGCGCACCTGCGCCTCCACCAGATCGCGCGGCAGGGCGGTGGCGCGCAGATGCGCCTCTTTCATCAGCGCCAGATTGGCGCTGTCCCACCCGGTCTGCGTGCGCGCCGGGCGAGATATTCGCCGATCTCCGGCGCGCACAGAAACTCGTGCGACAGCCCGGCCAGCACCGCCAGCTGCTCCCCGCGCGCCTCTGCCCCGCCTTCAGGCATCATCGCCGCCGCATCCCAGCCCAGCATCGCGCTGGCTTCACCAAGGCAGGCAATGCGATGGAAGGACGTCTTCAATGCCTCATATGCGCTCATGGTTTCAGCAGCCTTTTGCGGACGATAAAGATGAATTCGAACAGCAGGACCCCGGCAAAGCCGAACCAGGTGAGCGCATATTCATAATGGTTGTTCGGCGGGGTCGGCAAATCCTGCGCCGGTTGCGGCGCCAGGCTGCCCGGCGGCGGCAACGGCCCCATGGCGATGAGCATGTAAGGGGCGACGCCCTGCAACCCCATGCCCGCGCCGATCACCGCCGGGTCCAGCGTGTAATAGAGCCCATGGGCTGGGTCATCCGGTGGGGAAAGCCAGCCGCGCGCGATGGGCGCATGAATATAGCCGGAAGGCTGCGCGGGCGGGTCCACCAGCGGCGCGGGCACTGATTGCGGCACCCAGCCAAGGTCGACCAGCAAAACCTGCCCATCGTCGCGGCGCAACGGCATGATCAGCTCCCCGCCGGAAACCGGGCCATCCGGGCTGTCATGCACCTCCTGCCCGTAAAGTGCGGCCTTGCCCTGCACCCATTGGCCGGTGACGAAGACCTTCTGGAACGGGCCGGGCTTGTCCGGCATCTTCACGGGCGGGGCCATTTGCGCCGTGCGGATCTGCGCGATGATGCCTTGCTTCCAGGCCAGCCTGTGCAGCTGCCAGACGCCCAGCGCGATGAACAGGCAAAAGGCCGCCAGCGCCGTCAGGCCCGGGGCGATCAAACGGCGCAATCTGTCCCCTTTTTTGAAAAAAAGGGGACACCAAAAAACGTTTGCAAAACTTCAGCCCGCGGTGATGGCGCTGCGGCCGAGATAATAGATGCACACGAACAGGAACAGCCACACCACATCCACGAAATGCCAGTACCAGGCCGCCGCCTCGAAACCGAAATGGCGCTGCGGCGTGAACTGCCCGGCCCGGGCGCGGAAGAAGCAGACGGTGAGGAACAAGGTGCCGATGATCACATGCGCGCCATGGAACCCGGTGGCGATGAAGAAGGAGGAGGCAAAAATCCCGCCATGATAGAAGGGGAAGGGCGAATGGGTATATTCCCAGGCCTGCCCGCACAGAAACGCCAGGCCGAGCAGGATGGTGATGCCCAGCCCGCGCACGAGGTTCTTCTGGTCCCCTTCCAGCAGCGCGTGATGCGCCCAGGTGACGGTGGTGCCCGAGAGCAGCAGCACCATGGTGTTGAAGAGCGGGATCGCGAAGGGGTCGATGGTCGTCACCCCCTGCGGCGGCCAGACCGGCGCGAAGGCGGTGCCCATCTTGTCCGGGAAGAAGAAATAATTGAAGTAATTCCAGAAGAAAGAGACGAAGAACATCACCTCCGAGGCGATGAACAGCGCCATGCCATAGCGCAGCCCGACTTGCGTGACGATCTTATGCAGCCCCGGCGTGCGGGCCTCGGCAATCACATCCCGCCACCACAGGAACATGACGCTCACATCCGCCAGCCCGCCCACGGCGAGCAGGATGTAGTTATGGAAATGCGCGGCGATGATGATGCCGGTGAAGGTCACCATGGCGGCGGTGGCGCCGCATAGCGGCCAGAGGCTGGGGTCGACAAGATGGTAGGGGTGCGGGACTGTGCCCTTCACCTGGTCCGTCGCGGTATGGATCGTGCCGCTCATCTGCGTCTCCCCTTCCTTGGCGTTTCCTTAAGCTTTAGCTCGTGGTCACCACATCTGTCCGTATTCGTGCAGTTTCACCATCGCGATCACGTAGATCATCAAACAGAACCCGCCGAGTGCCGCCAGCAGCAGGAAATTGCGCGCCCGGCGGCGGCGCAGGAATTCCGCCTTCTGCTCATCGCTCCACTGCGACTCTGTCAGCTCAACGCGCGGCATGCGATCCTTCGCGTAATCCGCGTCTTTTTTCGCCGCCGCCATCATACCAGCCGGTCCACGGCGCAGGCGGCAAAGAGCAGGAAGAGATAAAGGATCGAGAATTTGAACGCCGCGCGCGCGGGTTTGTCCTTGCTCAGGCTCACTCCCTTCGCGTCCTGCACGTCGCGCAGCACGCCCCAGGCGTAATAAATGAAGGCCGCACCGAGCACCAAGGCGGTGGCGCCGTAGATCCAGCCTGTCAGCCCCAGCAACCAGGGCGAAAGCGCCAGCGGAAACAGGATGAGCGTGTAGATGAACACGTTCCAGCGCGTATGCCGCGCCCCCTTCACCACGGGCAGCATCGGCACGCCGGCCTTCTCGTAATCGGTGGAGGCATAGAGTGCCAGCGACCAGAAATGCGGCGGTGTCCAGAAAAACACGATCAGGAACAGCACCACCGGCAGCAGCCCGATATGGCCTGTGACAGCGGCCCAGCCGATCACAGCCGGAAACGCGCCAGCCCCGCCGCCGATGACGATATTCTGCGGCGTGCGGCGCTTCAGCCAGATTGTGTAGATGACGGCGTAGTAGAAGATGGAGAAGGCCAGCACCGCCGCGGCGCAGAGGTTGGTCGCCATCGCCAGCAGCAGCACGGAGATGACCGACAGCACGACGCCAAAGCCCAGCGCCCCGCCGGCCTCGATCTTGCCCGCCGGGATGGGCCGCGTGGTGGTGCGGCGCATGATCGCGTCGATATCGCGGTCATACCACATATTGATGGCCCCCGCCGCCCCGGCGCCGAGTGCTATGCAGAAGATCGCGATCGCCCCCATCAGCGGGTTGATATGGCCCGGCGCGATCAACAGCCCGATGGCGCCGGTGAACACCACCAGCGAGACCACGCGCGGTTTCAACAGCGCCAGCCAGTCTCCCGGCTCCGCCCCCAGGGGCGGCGCGAAGCTGGCATCGTGGCGCATATCAGTGGCTTGGTTGGACAAGACGTCTCCTTAACCCCTTACCGGATGACCGGCACATCCTCGAAAGTATGGTGCGGCGCCGGGCTGGGCACGGCCCATTCCAGCGTCGTCGCCCCCTCGCCCCAGTAATTATCGGCGAGCTTCTCCTTCGAGGTGAACACGGCATAAATGACATAGAAGAAAATCAGCGTCGAAAGCCCGGAGACGACCGAGCCGACGGAGGAGACGAAATTCCACCCCGCGAAGGCATCCGCATAATCGGGGTAGCGGCGCGGCATGCCCGCCAGACCCAGGAAATGCTGCGGGAAGAAGGTGAGATTGACCCCGATGAAGAAGGTCCAGAAATGCATCTTGCCCCAGAATTCGGGGTATTGGTGGCCGCTCATCTTGCCGATCCAGAAATAGAACCCGGCGAAGATGGCGAAGGCCGCGCCCATGGACAGCACATAATGGAAATGCGCGATCAGGAAGTAGTCATTATGCAGCTCCTGATCCAGCCCCGCATTGGCCAGCACCACGCCGGTGGCGCCGCCAATGACGAACAGGAAGATGAAGCCGATCGCCCAGAGCATCGGCGTCTTGAACTCGATCGAGCCGCCCCACATCGTCGCGATCCAGGAAAACACCTTGATGCCCGTCGGCACCGCGATGACCAGCGTCGCCACCTCGAAATAGATCCTGGATTTCGGTGGAAATGGCCGAGACGAACATATGGTGCGCCCAGACCACGAAGCCGACAAAGCCGATGATCACCATGGCATAGGCCATGCCGAGATAGCCGAAGATCGGCTTCTTGGAGAAGGTGGAGACCACATGGCTGATGATGCCGAAGGCCGGCAGAATCATGATGTAGACTTCCGGATGGCCGAAGAACCAGAACAGATGCTGGAACAGCACCGGATCGCCCCCGCCCGAGGGCTCGAAGAAGGAGGTGCCGAAATTGCGGTCCATGATCAGCATGGTCACGGCCCCCGCCAGCACCGGGATGGCGAGCAGGAGCAAAAACGCCGTCACCAGAATGGCCCAGCAGAACAGCGGCATCTTGTGCATGGTCATGCCCGGGGCGCGCATGTTCAGGATGGTGGCGATGAAGTTGATGGCGCCCAGCAGCGAGGAAATACCCGCCAGATGCAACGAGAAGAGCGAGAAATCCGTCGCCACGCCGGGAGAATATTGGGCATTGTCGAGCGGGGGATAGAGCGTCCAGCCCGCCCCGGTGCCCGAGCCCCAGGAACAGCCCCAGCAGCACGAAGACAAAGCCCGCGGCCAGGAACCAGAAGCTCATATTGTTCAGGCGCGGAAACGCCATGTCCGGCGCGCCGATCATCATCGGCACGAACCAGTTGCCCATGCCGCCGATCAGCGCCGGCATCACGAACCAGAAGATCATGATCAGCCCGTGGGCGGTGATGATGGCGTTCCAGGTATTGCCGTTGGTGATGATGTCGTTATGCGGGTACATCAGCTGCTGGCGCATGATCATCGAGAGCACGCCGCCGAAGCAGCCGCCGATGAACGCCATGGTGATGTAGAGCGTGCCGATATCCTTGTGGTTGGTGCTCATCAACCAACGGGCGACAAAACTCTTCTTATGATGGCCATGCGCCAGGAGGGCATGATCGTCTGCGGTGATGGACATAATCTGGCTCCTCAGCGCGTGGCGTCGGCCAAAAGGTTGCGGGGCATCGGCGAAGAGAGCGGCTTCATGACCTGGTTGTCCGTGTAGGCGGACAAGGCGGTCTTGGTCCAGGCCAGATAATCCTGCAGCGGCACGGCCTTGATCTCGATGGGCATGCCATCATGGTCCAGGCCGCAAATCTGGTTGCACTGGCCAAAATAGGTGCCGGGGCGCTGGATGATGGTCCAGCTCGTCAGGGTCGTGCCGGGAATGGCGTATTTCTGCACCCCCAGCGAGGGCAGATAGAAGCCATGCAGCACATCGGCGCTGGTGATGACGAAGCGGATCTTCTCCCCCACCGGCAGCACCATCGGGTGGTCGACCGAAAGCCGGCGGATCTCGCCGGGTTTGATCTCGTTGTCCGGGATCATGTAGCTCGTGTAATCGAGCCCTGGCACGGCATCATATTTATAGTCCCAGTACCATTGATGGCCGGTCACGGTCACGGTCATGTACGGGTCGCTGTCATCGGCCTCATAATAGATCAGATTGATCGAGGGGATGATGATCACCGCCAGGATCAGGCAGGGCACGACGATCCAGGCGACCTCGATCAGCGTGTTATGGGTGGTCTGGCTGGGCTTGGGGTTCCGCCCGGCGCGGAAGCGGACCATCGCATAGCCCATCAAGATGGTCACGAACCCGACCACGCCCAGCATGATCCAGAGCACATATTGCATCAGCCCGTCGATCCTGGCCTGCATCGGGCTGCCCGCGGCGGGAAACCAGAGCTGCCAGTCATGCGGCGCGTCGGTATAGCCGTTCGCGGCGGCGGTTGGGTCCGGTGCCGCGCCCTGGGCAAAGGCGAAGTGGCCCTGCACCGCCAGCGCTGCAACCAGCGCCAGCATGCCAGCCAGCCTTAGAGCCGATACATCTCTCCGCTTCATTATGCTGCGTCCCGCTTCTTTTTCATGGCCGTTTCCAAGCCTTCTTATATGCCTAAAGGAATATAAGCCGGACCGGCCAAGATCAAGCTAAATACCGGACTGCACCATTCTGCGGCAGGCCACGGGATTCAGGGCTGGGGTGCGCAGCCGGGTGGCAGCGCCCGCCCCTGGCGCAGCGCCGCCGCGTTCTCGCTGATCACCCGCTCCAGCGCGGTGCACATGGCCTTGCGGTTGGCGAAGCTGCCGGGGGGCAAAGGCTCGCCGAACAGGATGGTCGCCCGCAGGCTGCGGCGGCGCACCAGCCCGATGAGATGCGGCGCCAGATCCATATCCCCGTACCAGGCGGTCATCGGCCTGTCCCCGCGGCGGATGTGCTGGCCGTCCAGCTCATCATAGACGATCGTCACCGGCTGCACCCAGGGCCGCGCCGGGCCAAACGCCATGGTGAAGAAGGCCGAGGCAAAAGGCAGCACCCGGTTGCCGTCGGTGGTCGTGCCCTCAGGGAACAGGATGATGTTATCCCCGCGCTCCAGCCGGTTCTCCAGCACGCGCTGCTCGTGCGCAATGGTCTGCCGGCTGCGGGAGACGAAAATCGTCCGCCCCAGCTTGGCGATGATGCCGATGCCCGGCCACCGCGCGATCTCGGCCTTGGCGACAAAACAGCCCGGCATCGCCGCGCCCAGCGCCACGATATCCACCCAGGAGCAATGATTGGCGACGAACAAGGTTGGCCGGTGGCCGGAACGCTGCCCGATGAGCCGCAGCCGTACCCCCAGGATGCGCGCCATGCCCCGCCAATAGATGCGCGCGAACCAGGCCTTGCCCCAGCCCGGCAGCACCAGCATGACTGACTGCACGCACACGGCCGCGAGCGTCCAGAGCACCACGAGGGTGAAGCGGAGCGCGAGCCTGATCAGGGTGCCTTGCCCTTCAGCATCAGGCGCAGATCCTGCCGGATCGGCTCCGGATCCGCCCCCAGAACCTCGCGCACCATTTCAGCCCAATCCCCGATATCCTGCACATTGCTTGGATTATCACGCAGCAATTCCCGCTTGATGAAGGGAAAGCCGGAGAGCAGCAGCTGGCGCCAAAGGTCGGAGGTGGGGTTCAGCGCCACGCGCTGCGCCACGCCATCGCGGATGCGCAGCATCTGCGCCTTGCGCATCGCCTGCACGGGGTCGGCCTTGCCCAGCTCGGTCTCTTCCTCCGCCAGCAGCCTGCCCAGCTCCTCGCGGCCCACCATCGCCGTCAGCGCCTCATAATTCCACAAAGCGGCGCAGCTCAGCCCGCTTTTCACCATCGCCTGGGTTATGCCGACCTCATAATTCTTGACGATGTAGGACTTCACCGGCACCGGCCGCACCCCCGCCCAGAATTTCCTGAAGCCCTCGGCACGCAGCGCCTTTGGCCCGAAGGCGAGGAAGAAGGATTGCAGATGGTAGCGGACCTGCCAGCTCTCGGTCACACCCCAGACATCGGCCCTGGCATAATCCAGCCGACGCAGCATGTTGTCCAAAGGCAGCAGCGGGCCGAAGACACTGTCATTGGCCATGATCACTTCCTCGGTGCCGGCGCGCGGCAAGCCCAGATGGATCAGCGCATCCGCCCAGGCGCCGAAATCATAGCCAATGTTCCGGCGCACCAGCACCGCCGCGCACAGCGCCTGCAGCGCTGTCATCGCCTCGGGCCGCAACTGGCCGGCATTGGTGACGAACACCACGTCCCGGCCATTTTCCTTGAACTCACGTATATAATCCAGCAATTGCCGGCGTACCGTCCCGCGCCTGTCGAAATGCATGAACAGCACGACTTTGGGCCCGAGCGGAACATTACCCTGCGGCCAGGCGCTGATGATCTGCCGCTGGCTGCGCAGCCGCCCCACCGCCACGGCGAGCGGCACAAAGACCCACCATTTGAGGCCGGACAGGCAATGATAGATCCAGAGCTTCAGCCGCCGGTTCATCGCCTCACACCTCTTCCAACAGCGCCCGCAGATCCTCCGGCGGCTCGGGGTATGCCGGCAAATAGGCTTCCAGAAGCGCCGTCGCCTCATCTCCCCGGTTGAGCTTGTGCAGCGCCATCACCTCACCGCGCAAGGTCGGCCAGAATAGCGGGGCCGGCATCTCGCCCGGGGGGCAAGCTTGGCCAGCGCATCGCGCAGCCGCGTAAAGCTGGCGGCACTGCGCGGCCAGGTTTTCTTCTCCTGCAGGAATAGGATGCCGGCCGCGAACAGCGCATCGCGCTCCGCCGGCGCGTAGGGTACGGCCAGCGTCAGCAGCAGCGGCTCAACCTGCTTCAGCAAGGCCTGCGCCGCCTCGAAGGCCTGACCATTCACCAGCACGACGAAGGCGGAAAGAATGAAGCCTTTCGCCTGCGCCTCATCCGGCCCGGTGCGCAACACCGCCTCCAGCCGCCCGGGCACCTGCGCCAGCTCACCGGCCGGGCTCATGTCCAGGAACAGGCCCGCGATCAGCGCATCGCGCCCCGCCACCACGCTGGCATGCCTCCGGGCCAGCGCGGATATGCCATGGGTCTGATCCACCGCCTTGGCTTCCTCGTAACGCGCAGAATTCACCAGGCGGGTGAAGACCCCAAGCCGGATCTCATGCACTGCCTCATCCATGGCCTCCAGCGTCTGCGCCACCTTCAACGCCTGCGCGGCATCCTGGCCGGGGCGAGGTGGAAATTGGCCGCGCTCAGCAGTGCGTCGCGCCGCAGCCCAGCGGGAATGCTGGCATCCGGCACGTCTCCCAGCAGCGCTTCACGCAACCGCGCCGCCGCCTCATAGGCCCCCGCATTCACCAGCGCCACAAAGCCGCGCCAACCCGCGATTTTATCGCCCAGCCCCAGCAAAGCGCCCACCACCTCCGCCTGGCCGGCCTCGGCATCGCAGAGCAGCAGCTCCACCGCCGCCACCGAATCGATGCTGACGCAAAGCCGGTCACGCCCAGGGAGCGCTGGTCCAAGGCCGCCTGCAGGGCGGCGATGGCGGCGCGCGCCAGCTCCAGCATCGGCCGCACCGCCTGCCGGTCCTCGCCCGCCGCCAGACGCTGCATCGAGCGGCTGAACAGAATCATGCCCAGCCCCAGCGGCATCTTTTGGGCGAGCCCCTCCAGGCTGTCGTTTTCAGCCCCCGGCGGCAGGGCGGTCAGCCCCTCCAGCCCGTAGCCGAATCGCGCCTCGCGTGGCCGCGTTCAGCACCGCCCAGGCGGTTTGCGCGCCCTCCTTGTCCTGGTCGTTCACCGCATCGAACAGCCCCCGCCCGGCAAAGCCGATCTGCAGATCGCTGCCCGGCAAAGCCGCCGCGGCGCGTGCCCGCAGATAGCGGCGATAGACCGCCCGCCGTGAGGCGAAATCCTCAGTCCAGCGTGAAGGGCGACAGGCGAGGCATAGGCGACCAGGCAGGCTTCCTCGGCCCGCACCACCACATGCGCGAACCCCGCCGCCTCCAGCGCCATTTTCAGGCTTTGCGCGGTCTGCAGCACCACATGCGCGCCGGGTGCCAGCAGCGCGTACAGCTCGCCACTCGACAGCGCCGGGGTGATCCAGTCCGCGTTCGGCGTGGTGAGGAGCAGAATGCCGTCATCCGCGATGGCCTGGCGCATCAGCCGCAGGAAGGCCGGCGGCGCCTCCAGATGCTCGATCACCTCGGTGGAGATGATGACATCCCAGGGGCCGTCGCGCAGCGTCGCTTCGGTGAAATAACCCTGGCGGATATCGAGTTTCAGCTCCCGCGCGCCGATCCCGGCCAAGGGCGAGGGATCATAGCCCACGCCCTGCCAGCCCTTGGCATGCACGCAGAAATCCAGCCCGAACCCGTAGGCCCCGCCAATCTCCAGCGCCCGTCGCCCCGGCCGGTTTGGTGATCCGGGTCAGCGGATCGGAAATCGGCCAGATGCCGGCGCCGAGCTGCGCATAATAAGCCGGCCAGCCGATCTCGACGAGCTCATCCCCGGCATAATCCATGGTGGCCATGGCATCGGTAAAACGCACGGAACAATGCGGGCAGCGCAGCAGATGATAATGCCCGATCACCCCGAACAGACCGTAATCCACCTCAAGCAGTCTGCGCCGCGCGGCCGGACTGGCCGCAATTGGGGCAGGCTGCCTCGGCCTGGCTGTTCTGCAGCCAGCCAGCTCGCAATGGCTGGTCAGGCGAATTTTTCCGCTGGGAGATGACATCATGCAAACAACTCCGGCACGCGCAGTTTCAGGGCCTCATTCAGCTCAGCGCGGCGCGCCCACAGCGCCCGGTACCAGTCCGCCCGCGCCGCCACCTGATAGGCCAGCATGCGGTTCTGCGCGACATAGGCACGCGCCCCATCCGCGATGCGCCGCGTCGCCTCGGGGTAAGCCAGCAGCCGCAGCAGCGCCGCCCGCAGTTCCGCCGGGTCGCGGAACAGCACGCCGGTCTTGCCGTCCTGGATGGAACCGCCATAGACCACATGGCTGGCCAGCGCCGCCACGCGGACCGCCCCGGCCTCGATGAATTTCAGGTCGGATTTGGCGCGGTTGAACGCGTTATCCGCCAGCGGCATGAAGCTGATATCCGCCGCCCCCAGCTCGCGCATATAGCTGGCATAATCGACCATGGCGGGCTCGAAGCTCTTATGCGGGGTTTCCAGCGCGTTGAAGAACGCCTCGTCGAACACCACCCGGAAGCGCAGCCTGTCTCCCACCGCGCGGGCCACCTCGTTGAGCACCGGCATCAGCGGCGCCCAGTCCTTCTGCCGGTTCAGCGCCCCGAAAAACAGGGTCAGATGGTCCATGTCCTGGAAATTACGCACCGGCGGCAGCTCGAAGACGCCGTTGGGGAACACCGCCAACTCGGGATTTTCCTGCACCAGCGCCTCGGCCAAAGCGGGCGTGCTGGTCTGCACCGCATGCACGCCGCGGAAGGTGAGCAGCTCATCCAGATTCACCCCGCGCTCCTCCATGAACACCGGATGGTCGTCGAACTCGGAAACGACGAGGTAATCCTTCTCCAGCAGCGCGCGCACGCGCAGCAGCCCGTTCTCGCCCAGCAGCAAGGGGCGGTGCAGAATGGCGATGCGCGGCGTATCGCCCAGCTGCGGCTGCAAAGCCGCCTCGGAGACGATGTTGGTGTAGAGCGAGCTATCCGTGCGCAGGGCCCGCAGCGGCTCCACCACCCGCACATCCGACACGCCGCCCTGCGGTGACAGCATGGTCGCGGTCAGCTCCATGCGCGCAACCGCCGTTTTGCGCGCCCGCCAGATGACCTGCAGCGGCGTCGAGCGGTTCAGATAGTCCTGCGGATCAACGCCCAGCGCCTGCAAGGCGGGCGTCATGATCGTGGTGAACTGCTCGGCCCGTTCGGTGGGAATCGGCCGGGGCGCGGCGTCGGAGAGTTCCAGCCCGGCCTGCGTCAGCGCGTTTGCCATGGTGCGGGGCGTGAACCAGCGCAGATGGGTGCGGTCGAACAGCCCATTATCCTCGTACTCGAACTTGCCCAGCAGCAGCCGCGCCACGAAGCTCCAATGCTCGACATTGGGCATGCAAACCAGCACCGTGCCCTGCGGGGAGAGATATTTCGCATGCTCCTTCAGCACCGCCCAGGGGTCGGACAGATGCTCCAGCACATCGCCATAGATGATGCAGTCGATCCCGTCAGGAACATTGAAGGGCATCGCCGTCTTTTCCACGTCGCCGACGAACACTTCCGAGATGCGCTGCTTCGCATGGGCGGCGGCGGCTTCGTCGAGCTCTATGCCCAGCACCCGGCAGCCCGGATTGCGCCGCAGATAATCCGCCCCCAGTGCCCCCTGGGCACAGCCCACGTCCAGAATGGTCTTCGCCGTCAGCGGAATCTTCTCAAGCAACTCGGGATTGGCATAATCCGGGTACTGCGCATGCACGACGTTCAAAACGGTCAGTCCTCGCGACTCGGGTTGCAGGGGAAGACAAACGGGGTCATGGCGCGGGGCGGCCGACCCCCACATAGGTGAAGCCCGCGGCACGCAGCGGCGCCGGGTCGAAGACATTGCGCAGATCGACCACGATATCGCCGCGCATCAACTCCCGCAGGCGCGCCGGTGCCAGCGCGCGGAACTCGTTCCATTCCGTAATGAGTACAAGCGCATCCGCCCCGGTCAAGGCCTCCGCCGCGCTGCCGGCCAACACCACGCTGTCGGGCAGCAGGGGGCGGGCGGTCTGCATCGCCTCCGGGTCGAAGGCCTGGACCCTGGCCCCGCGCGACACCAGCCCGCGCACAAGCGGCAAAGCCGGGGAGTCGCGCATGTCGTCGGTCTCCGGCTTGAAGGCGAGCCCCAGCACAGCGATCACCTTGCCCTGGATATCCCCGCCACAGGCCGCCACCACACGCGCCGCCAGACCTTCCTTGCGGGCATCGTTCACCGCCACCACCGACTGGATGAGGCGCGACGGCGCCTGCGCCTCCTCGGCGATTCGCATCAGCGCCAGCGTATCCTTCGGGAAGCAGGAGCCGCCAAAGCCGGGACCGGCATGCAGGAATTTTTTCCCAATCCGTCCATCCAGCCCGATGCCGCGCGCCACGTCGTTTACGTCCGCCCCCACCTTCTCGCACAAATCCGCCATCTCGTTGATGAAGGTGATCTTCATCGCCAGAAACCCGTTGGCGGCGTATTTGATCAGCTCCGCCGTCTCCAGACCGGTGAACACGATCGGGGTTTCGATCAGGTAAAGCGGCCGGTAGAGCCGGCGCATAACCTCGCGCGCCCGCTCGCTCTCAGCGCCCACCACCACCCGGTCCGGGCGCATGAAATCGCCGATGGCGCTGCCCTCGCGCAGGAATTCCGGGTTGGATGCCACCTCCACCGCCAGATCCGGGCGCAGCTTGCGGGCCATTTCAAGAATTTTACGCCCCGTGCCCACCGGCACGGTGGATTTGGTGACGATGACGGCCGGATGATCCAGCGCCTTCAGCACCTGCTCGACCGCCGCAAACACATAGGTCAGGTCGGCATGGCCATCGCCACGGCGGGTGGGGGTGCCGACCGCGATGAAGATCGCCTCCGCCCCCTCGATTCCCTCTTCCAGCGTGGCGGGAAAAACCAGCCGCCCGGCAGCGACATTATTGGCAACCAGCTTGTCGAGACCCGGCTCATAGATGGGAATCCGGCCCTCCAGCAGCATCTGGCGCTTCAGCGGATCCGCCTCGACCACCGCGACTGATCCCCCGAACTCCGCGAAGCACGCGCCCGAGACGAGCCCGACATAACCGCCACCGATAATCGCGATCCTCACCTCAAACCCTCCGCTCCGGTTTGGCCCTGCCTTGCTTCTGGCGTGCGCGCGTGACCAGAGCAAGCCCCCACAGCCGGATCGGTTGTCGGGTCGATTTAATTTCGTCCCCCTGAGTGATCGACCTCAAATCGCAAATCCGCCAAACCCCTTAAGTTGAACTATCTATCAGCCGTTCAACCCAAGCAGACCGCGCGCAAGATCCCAAACGGGCATCTTCAAATTTCCCGCACTTTCCGCCATGGTCCGCGCCATATGATTTTTACGACTCTTTCCGTGTTGTCACTGCCCCGCCATCTGTCCTTGATGGCGGGGCTTGCCATCTTCTCCGGCATCATTGTCCGGGTCATGATCTCCATCGGCGTGCCGGACAGACCGGATGCCCGCAAGGCCCATACCCAGACCACCCCCAAATCCGGCGGGGTCGGCATTGTCTGCGCCTTTCTGCTGGGGGTGCTGCTGCTCTATCGCTATGGTCAGGTCTCGCGGCTGGCGGAGCCTTATTTCATCGGCGTCATCGCCGCGGCGGCGCTGATCGCGCTGGTCTCCATGCTCGATGACGTGCTGGACATGTCCTTCACCGTGAAGCTCGGCACCCAGCTCATCGCCGCCGTGGCGGTGATCATCTCCGGTCTATGGGTGCATAATCTCGCGCTGCCGTTTTTCGGCGATGCGAATCTGGGCTGGGCGGGCATCCCGCTGACCATTTTCTTCCTGCTCTACGTCACCAACGCGATGAATTTCATCGACGGGCTCAACGGCCTGGCGGCGGGGGTCACGCTGATTGCCTGCCTGTTCCTGGCGGGCATCGCCGGGGGGCTGGGCGGGTTCTTCATTTATACCGCCTCACTGCTGCTGGCCGGCGGGGTGCTGGGGTTCCTGCCCTTCAACTTCCCCAACGGCCGGATTTTCATGGGCGATGTCGGCAGCCAGTTCTGCGGCTTCATGCTGGCCTTGTTCGGCGTCGCCGCCGCGCGGTTCGAGCAGGTGCAGATGTCCTTCCTGCTCGTGCCCTTCCTGCTCTCCGGCGTGCTGTACGACGTCACCTTCACCCTGATCCGCCGTCTGCTCGCCCGCGAGAATATCGCGCGCGCGCATCATGGGCATCTCTATCAGGTGGTGCGCCGGGCGGGGATGGATGCGCGGCTGGTGGCCATCATCCATTGGCTGTTCGCGGTGCTGGGCGGCGTGACGGCCATCGGCTTTGTCCGCGCCCCCTCCGTGCCGAAGCTCTGGATCGGGCTGGTGCCGCTGGCGGTGCAGATGATCTGGACGCTCTATGTGGGTGTCCGCGCCCGGCAGGCCGGAATCGGCCGCTGGTCCAACTGAAAAAGGCCGGGGGAAACCCGGCCTTTTTCTTGCGGTTTAGACTTTTTCGAGCGCCTGGGTCAGATCGGCGATCAGATCCTGCGCATCCTCCAGCCCCACCGAGAGGCGGATGCAGCCATCGGTGATGCCGAGCTTGGCACGTTCCTCCGGGCCGATCCTCATATGGGTGGTGGTCGCCGGATGTGTCGCCAGCGATTTGGTATCGCCCAGGTTATTTGAAATCGTAATCACCTGGAACGCGTTCATCAGCCGGAACGCTTCTTCCTTGCCGCCCTTCAGCTCGAAGGCCACCAGCGTGCCGCCGCCGGACATCTGGCTGAGCGCCAGCTCACGCTGCTTGAAGGAGGCCAGAGTGGGGTAGAGCGCGCGGGCGATCTTGGGCTGGGCGTCCAGGAACTGCGCGATCTTCTCCGCCGTCTCGCTCTGCGCCTTCACGCGCAAATTCATCGTCTCCAGCCCCTTCAGGATCACCCAGGCATTGAAAGGCGAGAGCGCGGGGCCGGTATTGCGGAAGAAAGGCTGGAACACCTCCTCGATCCATGCCTTGGAGGAGAGCACGGCCCCGCCCAGCACGCGCCCCTGCCCGTCCATATGCTTGGTGGCGGAATAGACGACCACATCCGCCCCCAGCTCCAGCGGCTTCTGCAGAAGCGGCGTGGCGAAGACATTATCCACCACGACAATGGCGCCCGCCGCATGGGCGAGCTTGGAGACCGCGCGCAGATCGACGATGTCCAGCATCGGGTTGGAGGGGCTCTCCAGCAGCACCAGCGCCGTGGGTTGGGACAAGGCCACCTTCCAGGCGTCCAGATCGCTGCCATCCACGAACACGCTCTCAATGCCGAATTGCGGCAGCAGGGTGGAGACGATCCAGTGGCAGGAGCCGAACAGCGCCCGCGCGGCGACGACACGCTGCCCCGTCTTCAGCCCGCACATCACCGCCGCATGCACCGCCGCCATGCCGGTGGCCGTGGCGCGGCAGGCCTCTGCCCCCTCGATCTTCGCCAGGCGCCTTTCCAGCATTGTCACGGTCGGGTTGGCGAAGCGCGAATATTGGAAATGCTCGACCTGGTTGGCGAACACGGCTTCGGCCATGTCCGCACTCTCATAGGTGAAGCCGGAGGTCAGGAAGAGGGCTTCGCTATTCTCCTCCAGATTGGTGCGGATTCGCCCGGCATGGATCAGGTCCGTGGCGAGGCGGGTCTTCGGCGGTTCGGACATCTTTCGTGGCCCATCTTTCAAACGCGGTTCTTACAAACGTTCGTCCGGCCACGGGAGTACCGGGGCGTATGAACGCCCCGAGAGCCTCTTTAGCGCGCTTATTTTGCTCCTTCCCCGGCGGGGGAAGCCTCGCCGCAATCCGGCCGGACAAATCACGAGGTGAAATTGGCCTACGCCTCGTGGCTTGCGCGGTCAATGCGGGCAGACTATGAACGCGCTCACGGGCGGGTATGATGTAATGGTAGCCTGCTAGCTTCCCAAGCTCGATGCGCGGGTTCGATTCCCGCTACCCGCTCCAATTTCTCTTCCGGCGACGCCCGCCGATGATTGAAAAACCCATGAAATTCCTGTATTTTTGAGCAGTTACTGATTGTCAGTGGCTGCCTTCGTCTGTCAGCAACCGCTGAAGATGGGGGCTGAATTTGGGGGCCTCAAAAGGCCCTGTCCAATCCGAGGCCCCCACGATGGCGCTGACCGATACGGCGATTCGGAACTCCAAGCCAAAGGATAAACCCTATAAGGTAGCTGACACCCAGGGGTTGTATCTCCTCGTCAATCCAACGGGGAGCAAGCTTTGGCGGATAAAATACCGTATAGATGGGGCTGAACGTAAGCTGGCCCTGGGGGCTTATCCCGAGATAACCCTCGCTGAGGCACGGGCAGCCCGTGACGCCGCACGCAAGCAACTGGCCCACTGCAATCGACCCCAACGCCGCCAAACGGCAAGCCCGGATCGAAGCGAGCATTCGCGCCGGGAATACCTTCGCCAGCGTGGCGAAGGAGCTGATCGAAAAAAAGGAACGCGAGGGACGGGCCGCCAAGACGATGGAGAAGCAGCGCTGGCTGTTAAAACTGTTGGGGGCGGATTTTGGAAAGAGGCCGGTGGCCGACATCACGCCCCAGGAGCTGCTTCACGAGCTCAAAAAACATGAACGCCGGGGACGGCTGGAGACGGCCAAGCAGCTCCGCGCCTTTGCCGGGCAGGTTTTCCGCTATGCGGCGGCAACCAAGCCGCAGGAGATGCATGATGTCGAAATCCCCATAACCGCCGCGCCCATGCTAAGGCCCTGCGGGCGCGGCAACGCGCCGATGGCCAAGCCCAACTCCGCTTCGCCGCCGGGACAATACTGGCCGGCGCGGTGGCGGGCTCCTTGGCGGTAAGTCTACTCAGCACAAGCGCCAACCAGGCCCAGCAGGCGGGCGAATATGCTCTCGCCGATTTAGGCGCCTTTCTGCTTCAAGGCCTGCCCGTTGATCCGTCGATGACCATCATCTGGCAGGACCAGGCCTTGCGCACGGGCATGAAGGAATGGGCAACCTTCCAGCCTTTGCATGACCAGGCTGCCGTCTTTTTTGAATATCTTGGTGTTGGTGGATTACTGGGCTTTGGGCTGGGTGGCGCTGGCTTGTGGCTGACCGCAGGCCACCGCCGCCGCAAGGACGAGGCTTTGCTGGCCGACCGTGTGATCGTGGGCACCAGCGTGGTCAGCGAAGCGGAGCTCGCCCGCATCACATCAACCGAGAGCAGCCGGAATGCCCTGTGTCTTGGCTGCGTGACCATCCCGTCCCGCGTGCAAAACCGCCATTTTTCGTTCGCGGGCACAACAGGTTCGGGCAAGAGCACTGCCCTTCGCCAGCTTCTGGACACGGTCGCGGCACGCGGTGAGGCCGCACTGGTTTATGATACGTCCGGGGAGTTTATCGCCCACTACACGACCCGGCACGCGGCGACGTAATCCGCTTTGCCAAAGCATTATGCCGACAAGGGCGTGTCAAAGGCGCAAGCCTACCACGTGGTGAGCATCGACACCAAAAAGGCCGCCGTGACGCTTGCCGATCAGAACGGCCGGACCATCGACTGGCGCCTGCGGCAATGGGGCGCATCACACGCCCAGGCTTTTACATCTGAAGCGATCGAGCTACGGGCGGGGGACCAGGTGCAGTTTACCCGCAATGACCGCACTTTGGGCCGGATCAATGGGCAACAGGGGGAGATCATCGCCGTCGATCCTGTCTTGCGGGAAGCCAAAGTCCGGGTTGCCAGGGGGAAGATCGAGACGCTGACGTTGGATAGCCCCCGTGACCAGCACATTGCCCATGCCTATGTCGCCACCGTCTTCGCCGCCCAGGGGCGCGCTGCCGAGCGCACTTTTATCCACGCCGACAGCGCCGCCACGCACCTTATCGACCAAAAGAGCTTCTACGTCGCGGTTTCCCGCGCCAAGGAAACCACCGCCATCTACACCAATGACCGGAGCCAAGTTGGTGGCGGCTCTGCTGGAACGTACTCGGTTTGAAGCAGACCGCGCTTGGCATGGAAACAAACGCCAGCATGGCGAGCAGCACACAGATCGGTGCGGCGAGGAGCGCGAGCCTAGCAAAACAGAACCATGCCGCCGCCTTGCCGGAGGCATGACACTCTAGCCGCCCAAAACCTTACTCAGCTTATTTCTCACGCTTGCGCGAGCGCCCGATAGCCCCATTGACCAGCATCTCTGCCCTAGTTATCGGATTGGAATAACATTTTGTAACCAACCCGATAGGCTCATGGTGTATGTCACACTCACCTTCCCCCCGTACACATGAGACCTCTGTAATCTGCATTGGTGCCGGCCCTGCGGGATTAACGGGAGCGTACCTACTTAGTCGCAGCGGCGTTCCCGTCACTGTGTTGGAACAAGACCCCATTTATGTCGGTGGTATTTCCCGGACAGAACACCTATAAGGGCTTCGCCTTCGATATTGGCGGACATCGTTTCTTCTCAAAATCACAGGAAGTTGAACAGCTCTGGGATGAGATCCTCGATGAAGGCTTTCTGACCCGCCCACGAAAATCAAGAATTTATTATCGGGACCAATTGTTCGATTATCCGCTGCGAGCCTTCAATGCGCTGTTCAAGCTCGGGCCAATCGAAGCGGTAAGGTGCGTCCTTTCCTATGCCAACGCGCGCGCTGCACCCCATCAGTACAGCCGCGGAATTTTGAGGAATGGGTAACGAACCAATTTCGGCAAGCGCTTGTTCCAGATATTCTTCCGTACCTATACGGAGAAAGTCTGGGGCATGGCCTGCACCGAAATTTCAGCCGACTGGGCTGCCCAGCGCATCAAGGGGCCTGTCCCTGTTCAAAGCGATCTGGCATTCCTTGCTTCCACAAAAACGGAGCAAGTCCCGGAAGAAGGTCATCAAGACCTTAATTGATAGTTTCCGTTACCCGCAGACGTGGGCCTGGCATGCTGTGGGAAGCCGCCGCCTCGAAGATCGAACGGCAAGGCGGCAACATTGTTAAGGGCATGACAGTTGTCGAGATCATCCGCGAGGATAACAAAGGCTGGAGCGGTAACGGCGCAGGACCAAAACGGCGCGCGCCACGAGTTCCGCGCCGCTCACGTGATTTCGACCATGCCGATGCGGGATTTGTCGCATGCTTTGCGGCCCGGTGCTGCCCGCCATTGCGCACAAGCTGCTGATGCGTTGAAATATCGCGACTTCCTGACCGTCGCGTTGATCCTCAAAGACCGGAATGTTTTTGACGACAACTGGATTTATATCCATGAGCCCAGGCGTGAAGGTCGGGAGAATCCAGAATTTCAAATCCTGGTCACCGGAAATAGTCCTCGACCCTACATTCAACTGCTACGGGCTGGAATATTTTTGCTTCGAGGGTGACGGGCTTTGGTCTCTCGCCCGATGAAAACCTGGTCGCGCTAGGGAAATAGAACTCTATCAAGCTCGGCCTTGCCTCGGCGGAAGACATTGTTGAAGGCGTCGTCGTCCGCCAGCCGAAGGCTTATCCGGTCTATGACGATCATTACAAAGCGAATGTCGAAAAGGTCCGGCTGGACATTGGAGCAGCGATTATCCGAATCTGCACCTGATCGGCCGCAATGGCATGCACAAATATAATAATCAGGATCATGCCATGATGACGGCGATGCTTGCGGTAGAGAATATTCTGGCGGGCCATCAGATTTATGATGTGTGGAAGTCAATCAGGATGCGGAGTATCACGAGGAGCAGGGCGGTACCGAACAGGTGAACTACCGCCGCGCCTTTCGCCAAGTGAACGAAACAGGGCCACTGGTGCCAGTGGCTGCGAGCCATGTGTTCCGAGACACCTAGGTATAATAGTAAATGACAACATGCCTGATTACCGGCGGAGCGGGCTTCTTCGGGAAATCTGAAGCAGCGTCTTTTGGCGCTGGATATTCAATGTGTCAGCGTGGACCTTGAGGCGGACGAGGACACATCCCCCGGTTGATTTCCATACAGGGCGATATTCGTGATTCATCCCTCATGGAAGCTTTTTGCGGAACATCGATTCGAGACCGTTTACCATTGCGCTGCAATTCTTGCCACACAAAGTTCAACGCGATTACCTGCGGTCGTGCAATGTCGATGGAACGCGGGTTATTGCTGGCTTGGTCGAGAGATTTCAGGTTCGCCATGTGGTCTTTTTGTCATCAAACTGTCTATGGGCAAAGAATTTCGGTAGACCAGTCTTAGAGAGCGATACCCCCGAACCCGTGGAGCTTTATGGTCAATCCAAATGGGAGGGAGAAAAGATATTTCAAAGCTATAGCAACTGCTTCCAAACGGCAATCATTCGATGCCCGACAATCATGGACGAGGGGCGTCTCGGGTTGTTGTCCATTCTATTTGAGTTCATCGATGAGAGCCGAAAACTGTGGCTAGTGGGAAACGGCTACAACAGATACCAGTTCATCTATGCGCAGGACCTTGCCTCAGCGTGCATAATGGCTGCGGAAAAGAATGCTGGGGGAGTTTTCAACATCGGGTCTGACGACGTCAAGTCGTTCCGTGAAGTCTATCAATACGTGCTCGATCATGTAGGGACGGGCGCAAGGCTGGCCCGTTTGCCCAAAAAGCCCCGCTCTATGGGGCATGCGCCTTGCGCACGGGCTGGGGCTTTCGCCGCTTGGGGCATATCAATACAAGATGATCGCCGAGGATTTTCTATTCGATACGTCAAAAATAAAGGATGAACTAGGTCTGGTGTCTCGACCCTGAATAATGAGGAGATGCTCTTGAAGGCTTATGAATATTACCGCCGCAACAAGCATGACATTCATTCAAGGAAGAATGTCTCTGCTCACAGGCAAGCGGCAAAAATGGGCATCATCCGGCTGTTGAAGTGGGTTAGCTAAGCGGATCCCGTTCCCTTGCAGCGAAAATTTATATCTATAAATGAGTCAGTCTAAAATGGAAAATTTTATAAGTCAATCTAAAGCGTCCTGCCAAGAACGGAATATGGACCAGGCTTTTTTCCTTATTACTGGTTTTATTCTGATCGCGGCGCTTTGGTTGACTACTCGCCCCTATTTAGGAATTGTAGCTGACGCACGATTTTATACACTACAAGCTTTGAGTGCGCTTTTACCGGGACGATTTGCAAACGACTTATACTTCCGATACGGTTCGCAAGACCAGTTCACGATATTCACTAAAATCTATACTCCATTCGTTGCAGCATTCGGATTGTCGTGGGGTAATCTTGTTCTAACCTCTTTTGGCTCAGTTGATTTGGCTTGGGGGGCTGCGTTTCTTTTTCGTTCCCTGACATGGAATTTGAAAATCATACTTGCATCCTTTGCAACTCTTATCATTCTGCCGGGGAGTTGTCTGTTTCTTTCTTATGGGGAACAATTTCTGACGCCACGTCTAATAACAGAAGCGCTTACGTTCTGGCTCTCGGCTGCACGCTACGCGGTTGGATACTGAGAGCCGCTCTCATTCTTCTGTTTTCATATTTTTGTTCATCCTTTGATGACACTTCCTGGTATTGGCATTATCTTTCTGTCTGAAGCAAAAAAGCGTCCACTGCTTCTGACCATTGCCGTCATAGGCTCCTTTGTAGCCCTGTCGGACTGGCTCTCAGGGGGATTCAGCCTTTTTCAGAAACTCCTAATCAGTTTCGACCCAGTGTGGCTTAATATATCAGAAGCACGAGAGATTATTTTGGTTTTATTTCCAAGATGAAATAGCTTACATTCAAGATTCAGGCATTTAACATTTTTTCATTGGCAAGCTTGACGTTGTTCTTTTTGAGAGGTCAAGAGCGTATTCTATTGATCCTGGCAATGATTGTGGCTTTGTTGGGTATTTTGGTGACGTTCATTGGCGGTGACATTTTACACAATGTTTTGATAATCAATATCCAGGCATCGCGCGCCGTGTTGCTTTTAGCGGCCATCACGAACTTGTTTCTCGGAAAGATCTTGCTGTCCCTGGATAAAAGCGAGCCAAGCGCCACATCACGCTTCATCTTGTTTTTAAGTGTTGTAACTCTTGCCTTGTCTCGTTTTTGTTTTGATTTTATTTTTTTTGTTGCTCCGATAAGCGTTTTGGTATTGCAGTGCTTGTCATCGAAAGCAAGTTCTAAAACCAATATCGAAAACAGGAAACGTCTGATCGCCATATATTTGTCAGCTATCCTGGGTTTTGCTCTGATTGCATTGAAAGTTTCACTTGTAAACACGTTTGCCGTGTCCTTTGGGCTAGTGCATTGGTTGGCTTCATTGCTTGTATGTGCTGCCTCCGCGGTAGCGCTTGCCGCTCTCTTCCGGCGGTCAGCTACGGTTCCTCGCTTTCTGGTTTATGCGGCAGGCTCTATTACTTGTCATCTCCGCCGCTAACTGGGATCAGCGAACTCCCTGGATCAGATTTGTTGATACCACCTCGCAGCCACCGGCTGATTTGGTTGCAGCACTTCCTGTTAATGGTTCGATATATTGGGAAGGCGACGTCACCGCCCCTTGGTTTCTCCTCAAACGGACCAGCCAATTTTCCTGCGACCAGGGAACCGGCGCTTTGTTTTCTCGCGGCACAGCCCTCGCCTATCAGGCGCGCTATCAGATTTTTGCACGGCTTGGGACACTGGATTTTGAAGAAAATCAATTTTGTCCGATGCCTCAATCCTCCGTCACACCTGCCGTTACACAGGAAAACCTGATCTTTGTCTGCCAAAATCAGCCTGGCCTTAGCGCATCTGGTGCTAACAACACCCGCGCCGGATACTCCAACCCGAATTTGGGTCGCACCCGTGCCTTTTCAAGCTACTCGTCAGATCAACGGTACACAGACGCAACTCAAGACGAACAAGTTTTACATTTACCGATGCAGTGATTTACTACATCTTCCAGCCTCATAACTACTCTTCCTCTCGTTCTGTATCGAAAAAGCAGGCCGAGCCACACGAGATGTGCGGTAAATTAAATTGGGGCCTTTCTGGGGGCCTTTGTAGAAATCAAAACTTTGAAAACAACGTTTCTTCATGCTGTTGATTATGGCCCATTCAATTCCCGCTACCCGCTCCAATTGCCCGTATTCAGCGCTTTTCGCCGCCCAGCCAGGGTTGCTCCGGCCAGTCATGCTTGGGGTAACGCCCGCGCATGTCGCGCCTGGCATCCGCCCAGCCGCCGCGCCAGAAACCAGCCAGATCGGCGGTGATGGCGATGGGGCGTTGCGCCGGGGAGAGCAGCGCCAGTTGCAGGGGGATTTTTCCGCCGGCCAAAGCGGGCGTGGCATCCGTGCCGTAAAACACATGCGCGCGGGCGGAGGCGACGGGCACCGGGCCGGCATAGTCGATCCTCACCGTGCCGCCTTTCAGCCGCAGCTCGGCGGGCAGGTCCTTGTCCAGCCGCGTGGCCTGCTCATGGGTAAGCTGGGCGCGCAGCACCTGGTAAAGATCAATTCCCTTCGCCTCGCGCAGATTGGTCATCCCGGCCAGATAGGGGGCCAGCCAAACCTGCACGCTGGCGGCCAAAGCGGGGCGGGAGAGAACGGGATAATCCGCATCCACACCGCGCATCACCGCCACGCGGGCACAAAAATTCTCCGCCGCGTCGGTCCAGTCCAGCTGGTCCAGCCTGGTGGAGAGCGCCTGCGCCAGGGCGGCCTGGATTTCCTCCGGCGCGGGCGGGGCGTTGCGGTCCGCCAGCACCAGATTGCCCAGCCGCACACGCTCACGCACCGAGACCGCGCCGCTCGCCGGGTCGAATCCGGTCTCGCGCGTGGTCTTGCAGCGGGTTTGCAGAAAATCGGGCAGAGCATCCGCGTCCAGAGGCGCTGCAAGGCGGATTTTTGATCCCCGCCCGTCCAGGGAGGCGACGGCAATGAGCCGTGAACGCGCCAGCGGGTCGGAGGCCGGGAGATTGCCGGAGCCGCCGCCGGAGAGCCGGTAGGACCCCGCCTCCCCGCGCGCCTGGCCGATACGGTCAGGGAATCCCGCGGCCACCACCGGGCCGGGCGGGCCGAATCCGGGGAGGCTCCCCACCCCGAGCCGGTTGCGGTAGATTTTGGCCGCCTGCCGCACGCGGGAAAGAATGGCACGGTCGCCCTCCCCCCGCCCGGCCAGGGCCTCCAGCCGCAGCTGCAAATCCGCCGAGGCCGTCTGGGGCAGGAAATCGCGCTCCTCCAGAATCGCGGCGATGTCGGCGGCCAAGGCGCGCACGGGTTTTTCGTGGCTCGCCAGCATCATCGCGGCCAAACGCGGCTCGGCGCGCAGCCGCGCCATCTCCCGGCCCAGCGGGGTGATTTTGGCGCCGTCATCCAGCGCGCCAAGGCCGGAGAGGAGCGAGACCGCAGCTTTCAGCGCGCCCTCTGGTGGCGCATCCGGAAAGGGCAAATCGCCCGGCGCCTCGCCCCAGGCGGCGCAGGCCAGGGCAAGCCCCGAAAGCTCGGCGGCGAAAATTTCCGGGCGATCGAATTGCGGCAGGCCGCGATTCAGCGCCTCGGACCAGAGCCTTATCGCCACACCCGGCCCCAGCCGCCCGGCGCGCCCGGCCCGCTGCGCCGCCGCCGCGCGGGAGATGCGCTGGGTGGCCAGGCGCGTGAGGCCGGAGGTGGTGTCCAGCACCGGGGCACGGCGATAGCCGCCATCGATGACAATCCGCACCCCCGGCACGGTGAGCGAGGTTTCCGCGATGGAGGTGGAGAGCACCACCCGGCGCTCCTGGTGCTCGCGCAGCGCCTTGTCCTGCGCCTCGCGCGAAAGGTCCCCGTGCAAAGGCAACACCAAAGCCGGGCAGCGTTCCAGCGCCTGCTCGGTGCGGCGGATCTCCGCCATGCCGGGCAAGAAGACGAGGATATCACCTGGATGCTCCAGCAGCGCCTCGCGCACCGCTTTGGCGGCGGCTTCGGGAAGGTCGCGCGGGGACATGATGTCGCGCTTTGCGTGCGTCACCTCCACGGGGAACATTTTGCCAGCACTCTCCACCACCGGGGCATTCAGCATGGCCGCGAATTTCTCCGCCTCGGCGGTGGCGGACATGGCGAGAATCCGCAGCTCCGGCCGCAGCGTACGTTGCAAATCGCGCACCAAAGCGAGGGCGAGGTCCGCCTCCAGGCTGCGCTCATGCACCTCGTCGAAAATCACCAAATTCACGCCGGAGAGGCCGGGGTCGGAGAGCAGGCGGGAGGTGAGCAGACCTTCGGTGATCACCTCGATCTTCGTGTTCGGGCCCACCGCGCTGTCCAGCCTGGTGCGAAAGCCCACGCGCTCGCCCGCCACCTCGCCCAGCATCTCCGCCATGCGCATCGCCGCCGCGCGGGCGGCTAGGCGGCGCGGCTCCAGGAGCAGAATCTTGCCCAGCCCCGCCTCCAGCGCCTTCAGCGGCACGAGCGTGGTTTTGCCGGCACCGGGCGGGGCCACCAGCACGGCATTGCCGCCTTCAGGCCCCAGCGCGCGCAGCAACTCCGGCAGGGCTTCGGCAACGGGCAGATCGATCATCATCGCGCCCCGATACCAGAGAGGCCGGTTTCATGCGATATTCCCGCCCGATGCGTTGTTTGCTCCTGCTCGCTTTGCTGCTTGCCCCCCGGCTGGCTTTGGCCGCCGCCAGCGCGCCCTTCACCTCGCCGCGCGATGAGGTGCGGCTGATCTCCGCCGCCAACCAGGCCGAGAACGGGCAAATCAAGCTCGCGCTGGAGTTCAAGCTGCAACCGGGCTGGCATATTTATTGGCAAGACCCAGGCGATGCCGGGCTGGCGCCGCGGGTCAGCGCCGCGCCGCCGCTGGCGCTCAGCCCCGTCTCCTGGCCCGCGCCGGAGTTTTTCTCCCAGGGCGGGGTGGGGGCTTATGTGCTCTCCGGCCATGTGATTCTGCCCTTCACCGCCAGCCAAGTGGGAAACAGCGTGGCGATGCAGGCGCGCTGGCTGGTCTGTTCCGATCTCTGCGTGCCGGAGCATGCCTCCTTCACCCTGCCTTTAGATGGGGGCGCCTCGGCGGAGGCCGGGCTGTTTCCCGTGACGCCTTCCATCGTGGCCTCGCCATTTCCGGCGCATCTGGCGGCGGACGGCACGCTCAGCCTCACTGGCCCCACCGCCATGCAGGTGAAATCCGCCCGGTTCTTTCCTGAACTCGGCCAGCGTGCTGGTGAATGATGCGCCGCAGCCCCTCTCCTTCACCGAAGATGGATTGCGGCTGAAGCTGCCGCTTGCCGGGCCGGCGCCCGCCAGACTGACCGGCGTGCTGGAACTCACCGACCCGAGCGGCCAGATGCAGGCGCTCAGCCTCGCCGCCCTGCCCGCGCCGCCCACGGCGCATGCGCCCTGGTGGCTGCTGGCGCTGGCAGGCGGGCTGCTGCTGAACCTCATGCCCTGCGTGTTTCCGGTGCTGGCGATGAAAGCTGTGGCCTTTGCCCGGCTGGGCGGGGCCGCGCACGGGCATATCAGGCGCGAGGCGCTGGGCTATGGCGCAGGCGTGCTGGTTTCCATGGCCGCGCTGGGCGGGGTGCTGCTGGGGTTGCGGGCGGCGGGCATTGGGGCATTCTGGGGCTTTCAGTTCCAGTCTCCCATCTTCGTGGCGCTGGTGGCCTGGATCATCCTCGCCGCCGGGCTCAGCCTGGCCGGGCTGTTCCAGCTTTCCATGCCGGGGTTCATCGGGCGGATTCCGGCGCAGCATAGTTTCCTCACCGGGCTGCTGGCGGTGCTGGTGGCAACACCCTGCACCGCGCCCTTCATGGGCGCCGCCATCGCCGCCGCCCTGGCCTTGCCAACATTGCCCGCCATGGGGCTGTTCCTGGCGCTGGGGCTGGGGCTCGCCTTGCCGGTGCTGGCGCTGGCCTTCGTGCCGCATCTCGCCGCTGCACTGCCGCGCCCGGGGCGCTGGATGCAAATTGTGCAAAAGCTTCTGGCCATCCCGATGTTCGGCACCTTCGCCTGGCTGGCCTGGGTGCTGTTCCGGCAAGCGGGGCCGGATGGGCTGGCGCTGCTGCTGCTGGGGGCCGCCGCTTTGGGGCTGGCTTTGCCGCGCCGGCCAGCTTTTGGGTTGGCGGTGCTGGTGCTGCTGCCCTTCCTGCACGCGGCCCCGGCGCGCCCTGCCCTCACCTTGCCCGGCGCCGCGCCCTATAGCGCCGCGCAGCTTGCTTCCTTGCGCGCCGCCGGGCGGCCGGTCTTCATCGACCTCACCGCCGCCTGGTGCATCACCTGCCAGGTGAATGAACGCTCCACCCTGGCCGCCGCACCCGTGCAAACCCTGTTCAAGAGCAAAAACGTGGCCCTGCTGGTGGGGGACTGGACGGAGAGGAACCCGGCCATCACCGCCCTGCTGGATGCGAATCACCGCGCCGGGGTGCCGCTCTATCTTTATTATCCCCCCGGCGGCGAGGCAGAGATTTTGCCGCAGATTCTAACCCCCGGCATCGTCGAAACCGCGCTTGCCGGCCAGGGCGCGTCGTGAACAGGGTGAACCGGGCGATTCAATCTAAACGCAGATTGATCTAAAAACCCTTCAAGCCCATTGCGCCCGCCCCCATTACGCGCAAAGCTCCGTTACTATATTGTGACAGGCGCCAAGGACTAAAGGATGCAAGATGTCTCCAGCGTGGCCCTTGATGGCCCGCGCGCGAAACTGGATGCGGATACCATCCGTGCCGCCTATTCACGCTATGCCAAATCCTATGACAGCTGGTTCGGGCTGGTCTCCCGCCCTGCCCGCAACGCTGCGGTGGCTGCCGTCAATAACGCGCCCGGCAGCACGGTGCTGGAAGTCGGTGTCGGCACCGGCCTGGCTTTGCCGCATTACGCGCCCGGCAAGCGGATCACGGGCATAGACCTCTCGCGCGACATGCTGGCCATCGCCAGCACCCGCGCCGCCGAGCTGGGGCTGCGCAATGTCGAGGCGCTGCTGGAAATGGATGCGCAGGATACCAGCTTCGAGGATGGCAGCTTCGATGTCGCGGTGGCGATGTTCGTCGCCTCCGTGGTGCCGGACCCGCGCGCCCTGGTGAAGGAGCTGCGCCGGGTGGTGAAGCCCGGCGGCAGAATTCTGTTCGTGAACCATTTCGCACGGGAAGCCGGGCCCATCTGGTGGGTGGAGCGCGCCATGGCGCCCGCCTCCGGCCGGCTGGGCTGGCACCCGGATTTCCGGCTGGGGCACATGTTCACGCAGGAGCATCTCGCCACCGCCACGGTGCGCGACATGCGCCCGCTGGGGTTGTTCCGGCTCGTGGAGATGCCAAATATTTAATGCAGGGTCAGCACATGCCCAGCCGACCAGCGCGGCGGGGTGATGATGTCGGCATGGCCCACGCGCACGGAATGCAGCTTGCCGTCCAGGTTGCGGGTCCAGAAATCCAGGAATTTGCGCAAGGCCGGGAATTGCGGCGGCAAATCCAGCTCCTGCCAGATATAGCTTTGCAGCAGGCCCGGATGGTCCGGCATGTGGTAGAGGATCTCGGCGGTGGTCAGGCGCCAGGCGCGCATCTGCAAGGCAAGGGACATGCTAAGCACTCTCCATTCAGCTTGGCTTCCATTCAGCGCTTTGGCATTTCCCCGGCGCGATGGCTTTGAATCCACCCGCCTTGCGGGCGGTTCCAAGCCTGAATCGCGCTCTATCGTTTCTTTGGCCGGAGCGGCTTCAGATTTTGACCGGTTCCGAAGGGGGACCGCATCAAAATCATCCGCTCCGGGGTTTCATCAGACTGCCACACACAGCCCCCCGTTACGCAACTACAATCTTTAATGAATCCAGAAACTTGGCACTCACCGCCTGAGAATGCTGCCGTTTCTTGACTTATCCTCGGGGGTCAGGCTAAACCGCTGGCACTCTCACAAAGGGAGTGCTAACAGCCGCGGCGCCGCATATTGGGCCGGACAGGCTGGGAAGCTTTTAAGACATAATGTTTAGGAGCGATCAACATGGCGAATTTCCGCCCCCTGCACGACCGCGTCGTCGTCCGCCGCATCACTGCCGAGGAAAAGACCGCGGGCGGCATCATCATTCCCGACACCGCCAAGGAAAAGCCGCAGGAAGGTGAAGTTGTGGCCGCCGGCGCCGGCGCGCGCAACGAGACCGGCGCCCTGGTGGCCCTGGACGTCAAGGCTGGCGACCGCGTGCTGTTCGGCAAATGGTCCGGCACCGAGGTCAAGATCAACGGGGAAGACCTGCTGATCATGAAAGAATCCGACATTCTGGGCATCATCGCCGCCTAATCACCCCCACTGCAGCGTCCTGATGACGGAGCGGCAAAGCCGCGCAGTCTGAATCAGGCCGCTTCAAACCAAGGAGCTACACACATGGCTGCCAAAGACGTCCGTTTTGGTTCCGACGCGCGCGACCGCATGCTGCGCGGCGTCGACACTCTCGCCAATGCCGTCAAGGTGACGCTGGGCCCCAAGGGCCGTAACGTCGTCATCGAGAAGAGCTTCGGCGCCCCGCGCATCACCAAGGACGGCGTGTCCGTCGCCAAGGAAATCGAGCTGTCCGACAAGTTCGAGAACCTGGGCGCGCAGCTGATCCGCGAAGTCGCCTCCAAGACCAACGACCTGGCCGGTGACGGCACCACCACCGCGACCGTGCTGGCCCAGGCCATCGTGCGCGAGGGCGTGAAGGCCGTGGCTGCTGGCCTGAACCCGATGGATCTGCGCCGCGGCATCGACAAGGCGGTCACCGCCGTTGTGGAAGAGCTGAAGGCCCGCACCAAGAAGATCACCACCCCGGCCGAGACCGCCCAGGTTGGCACCATCTCCGCCAATGGCGAGTTCGAGATCGGCGACATGATCTCCCAGGCCATGCAGAAGGTCGGCAATGAGGGCGTGATCACGGTTGAGGAAGCCAAGGGCATCCAGACCGAGCTCGACGTCGTCGAGGGCATGCAGTTCGACCGCGGCTATGTCTCCCCGTACTTCATCACCAACCCGGAGAAGATGATTGCGGACCTCGACAGCCCGTACATCCTGATCTTCGAGAAGAAGCTCTCCCAGCTGCAGCCGATGCTCCCGCTGCTGGAGTCCGTGGTGCAGTCCGGCAAGCCGCTGCTGATCATCGCCGAGGACGTCGAGGGCGAAGCCCTGGCCACCCTGGTGGTGAACAAGCTGCGTGGTGGCCTGAAGATCGCCGCCGTCAAGGCGCCGGGCTTTGGTGACCGCCGCAAGGCCATGCTGGAGGACATCGCGATCCTGACCGGCGGCCAGGTGATCTCCGAGGATCTGGGCATCAAGCTCGAGACCGTGACCCTGAACATGCTGGGCCGCGCGAAGAAGGTGCTGATCGAGAAAGAGAACACCACCATCATCGAGGGTGTGGGCGCCAAGGACGACATCACCGGCCGCGTCAACCAGATCCGCGCGCAGATCGAGGAGACCTCCTCCGACTACGACCGCGAGAAGCTGCAGGAGCGCCTGGCCAAGCTGGCTGGCGGTGTTGCCGTGATCCGCGTCGGCGGTTCCTCCGAGGTTGAGGTGAAGGAGCGCAAGGACCGCGTTGACGACGCCCTGCACGCGACCCGCGCCGCGGTTGAGGAAGGTATCGTCCCCGGCGGCGGTATTGCCCTGGCCCGCGCCTCCGTCGTGCTGCACAACCTGAAGGCCGAGAACAACGACCAGCAGACCGGCATCGAGATCATCCGCCGCGCCATCCAGGTGCCGCTGCGCCAGATCTCCGAGAACGCTGGTGAAGACGGTGCGGTTATCGCCGGCAAGGTGCTCGACAATGCCGAGTACACCTTCGGCTTCGATGCCCAGACCGGCGAGTTCAAGGACATGGTTGCCGCCGGCATCATCGACCCGACCAAGGTTGTGCGTACCGCGCTGCAGGACGCCGCTTCCGTCGCGTCTCTGATCATCACCACCGAAGCCGGTGTGACCGAGCGCCCCGAGAAGAAGGCAGCCGGCGGCGGCATGCCGGGCGGCATGGGCGGCATGGGCGGCATGGGCGACATGGATTTCTAATCCAGCCCGTCACGCTGAAACAGGAAACCCCGGGGGCAACCCCGGGGTTTTTTGTTGGCCCCTCCCTGGCGCGCCAGCCGAAAGCAACGCAAAACTCGGGCTATGTACAGCGAATCGGATATCGACGCCGCGATCAGAGCGGGCATTCTTTCAACCGGGGACGCCGACAAATTCCGCGCCTTCGTCGCCGCCAATCAAAAAAGCCCGGCGGTGGATGAGGAATATGTCCGGCTGCTGACCGGCTTCAACGATATCTTTGTGAGCATCGCCATCGCGCTGGTGGCCATCGCCACCTCCGTGCTGGTGGGCCCGCCGGTGGCGCGCGGCCTGGCGCTCGCCGCCGAGGGCTGGCTGCTGGCCGAGTATTTCACCCGCCGCCGCCATATGGCGCTGCCCAGCATTCTGCTCCTGCTGCTGTTTGCGAAGGGTGTCGCGACCATCCTGATGCATCTGATCGGCGGCTGGGTCGCCAACCATCTGCTCATGTTCGTGCCGCTTGGCAGCGAGCTGGGCACGAAGACGAGCCTCTACCTCACCATGGGCTTTACCGCCGGGCTGGAGGCGCTGGCCATCTATGCCCATTGGCGGCGCTTTCATGTGCCCATCACCGTGGCGGCCGGCATGGCGGCGGTTGTGCTGCTGGCCATCAGCCTGATGCTGGCCTTCTTTCCCGGCCTGTGGCCCTTCTGGCCTTATCTGCTGATCCTGGGCGGGCTTTGCGTCTTCGCTTTGGCGCTGCGGTGGGACATGTCAGACCGCGCGCGCCAGACCCGCCGGGCGGACGTCGCCTTCTGGCTGCATCTTCTGGCCGCGCCCATGCTCGTGCATCCGGCCTTCTACCTGCTGGGACTGCTGCAAGGCGGCGGCCATTCGGGCGATGCCGCCATCGCTGTCGGGCTTTATGCGGGTCTGGCCGTGGTGGCGTTGCTGGTGGACCGGCGTGCGCTGCTCGTCTCCGCCCTGGGCTATGTGATCTATGCGCTGGCGCATGTGCTGCGCACGGCGGGTAACCAAGCGGAGAGCCTAGCGGTGACGGCCCTCATTGCCGGATGCGCACTGCTGCTGCTCTCGGCCTTCTGGCACACTGTGCGGGCGAAGTTGCTGGGTTTGTTGCCAGCCCGGCTTGTGGGCAAGCTGCCCGCTTGAAAGACTGAAGAATGCAGCCTTTTTTGTAAAAAAGGCTGCACCCAAAAAACTTTTATACGCTTTTGATCAGTTGCTTCGAAGCAATTTTTCAGAATCCGCCTTCGAAGGCGATTTCCGAGAGCGGCTTGCGCCCGCTTGGCGCCTCACGGGCCTGCAGGGCCTCTGGCAGCAGAGTCTTCGGCCCCTGGCGGCCGATCACCACGCCGCATTCCACCCGGTAGCCAGCCGGCACGTTCAGATCGGTATAGACCTTCTCCATCTCGATCCCGGCCATGCCATGCGCCTGCCAGCCCATGAAGGTCGCCTGAAGCGCCAGATACGCCCAGGCCGCCCCGGCATCAAATGAATGGCTGTGCGAGGGCACCGGCGTATCCTTGCCCGGAACGGCCATGGTCTCGGACGAAACGATGAAGATGATCGCGGAGGCGGTCTTCGCCCAGCTCTGGTTGAACGGGTTCAACAGGCCCAGAAACTTGTCCCAATGGGCATTGTCGCGCCGCGCATACAAAAAGCGCCAGGGCTGGGAATTATAGGAGGACGGCGCCCAGCGCGCGGCCTCGAACATCGTGCGCAGCGTGTGTTCGGAGATTTCCTCGCCGGTAAAGGCGCGCGGCGACCAGCGTTCCAGGAAGATCGGTTCGATCGGATGGTCAGCCGTACGGGAATTGGCCGAGGTCATGCATCACTCCTAGTGGTTAAGCGGCTGAAGCTTAACCCTAGCCGTCGATGCCGGCAAAGCCCCCCGCAAGAGGGGGCGGCAGGCTTACTGCAGATTACGGTTCGGCGCTTCGATGGCCACAGGGCGCGCCACCGGCGCCTCGGCCACTTCGTTCCGGCTACCACCGTTGGAGGCGATCACCATGCCGGTATCCGGACGGTTATAGATGAAGCCATAGGTGGGATAGGAGGAGCCCAAGGTGCTGCTATCGCCCAGCTCGACCTTCACATCCGACCAGTCATTATCCGGAGAGACGTCCTGCACCGTCACGTCGTTGGTGATCGTGCCCGGCACCCAGTTGGCCTGGGTAACCAGGATGGTGCGCGTGTCCAGCACCGCCGTCACCACCGCGACATGGCCGAGCGGCATGCGGCCGACAGCGCGGAAATTCAGCACCGACCCAACCGCCGGCTGATTGCCCCGGTCATAGCGGCCCGCCGCCTCCGCCCACCAGAGGAAGGCGTTGCCGGAGAGGTCGATATGCGAAACCTCGCGCGCATAAGGCACGCATTGCAGGCGGGACTGGCGGTACTCCGCCGACACGCGCTCACGGTGCGAATAATGGCCGGCCGTGGCGTAATGCGTCTCATGCCGGGTCGTCCGGCTGGCCACATGGGACGTGCTGACCCGGTGATGCGTGGTGCGAGCCAGCTGCTCGCTCTTCGTGCTCTTATGCGCGGTACGCTGCACGCTGTGCGCCGTGTGAGCGGCTGTGTGATGCTGTGTCGACGCCTTCGCGGAGACGGGCAGAAGAGCCGTCAGGGCAGCGAGGGAAATGCCTGCGAGCCAAGCGCGCGCGGCGCCAGAGAAGGAGGCGGTTGCCCCGTGTCCAGCCATTTTTTCAACTCGCCCGAGCTGTTTGAAGCGCCAAGAAACCATGTGTAACGGTTAGGGGTGGATTGCACGGCGCGCAATGTGGCAGTGCGACAAAATTACAACAGATACAGGTTTTCGTTAATCCGGGCAGGCTCGAAATGCCGCGCTTAAGACAATTTTCCTAAACGCCGAAGGCGTAATTGTCCTTGTTGCGATGCGGTACAGGCTTCACCGATTCGTGAAAAAGGGGAGCGAAACCCGCTCCCCAATCACTTCATTATCAATGAAAAAACAAACCGGATTCAGAATTACCGGCAGGCGGTGATCATGATCTCGACGAGGTAGGCGGGGTCCGCCAGCTTGGCTTCCACGCAGGCACGGACCGGCGCCTGGCCTTCCGGCAGCCATGCGGTCCAGACCTCGTTCATGGCGGCGCGATCTGAAATATTTTTAAGCCAGATATGCGCCTGGAGCAGGCGGGTATTGTCCGTGCCATGCGTTTCCAGCAGGGCGTCGATTTGCGCCAGCACATCCTTGGTCTGGGCGGTGACATCGCCGGAGGTGTCCTGCGCCACCACGCCCATGGTGTAGACAAACCCGTGATACTCGACCGCCTTGGACAAAATCGGGCTGGCTTCGGTGCGGATGATACGGCTCATGAAAAAACTCCGTTCAGTTGACGATATGCGGGGCGACAACCGGCACCCCGTTCACGGTGGGCGCGCCGTTCTGGCTGCCAAACTCCTCGCAATGCTGGATCTGCAATGCGCGGCTGTTCGCGGCACCCATCTGCTCGGCGTCGAACACCTGCGTGGGCGCGCCATAGCGCAGCCCGTTCTGGGCGGTGCGGGCCTGCAGGTTCAGCGTACTGTTCTGGTAGGCCTGATCCGCAGCCTGGGTGCAGGCGGCCGTGTTCGCCGCCTCCGCCTGGCTTTGCGGCTGGCTGGCGCAGCCGGCCAGAAGCAGGATGGACGCCACGGCCAGAAAGCTGGATTTCATACGCAAAGGTCCCGTTTGTCTGCGCGAGCCATATCCCCTTTCTGGGAAAACTCAACTGGAGACGCGCAGCAAAATCTTGCCGATATGGGTGCTGGCCTCCATCAGCGCGTGCGCGGCCGGCGCCTGATCCAGCTCGAACACCGTATCGATCACCGGCACCACCTTGCCCCGCTCCAGCAACGGCCAGACTGTCTGCTTCAGCGCCGCGGCTAGGGCGGCCTTATCCGCAGCGTCGCGCGGGCGCATGGTCGAGCCGGTGATGGTCAGGCGCTTGAGCATGACGGGCAGCAGGTCGATCTCGGCCTTGGAGCCCTGCATGAAGGCCACCTGCACCAGCCGCCCGCGCGGGGCCAGGCATTTGATATTGCTCTGGGTATAGGGGGCGCCCACCATGTCCAGCACCACATCCACCCCGCGCTTGCCCGTGGCCTCCGCGACAACCTGCTGGAAATCCTGGGTTTTATAATTAATCGCGGTGGCGCCGTAGCGTGCGATGAAGGCGCATTTCTCGTCCGACCCGGCGGTGGCGAACACCGTGGCACCCTGGGCGCGGGCAAGCTGGATGGCGGTGAGGCCGATGCCGGAGGTGCCGCCATGCACCAGCAGGCTTTCCTCGGGCTTCAGCGCCGCCATGTCGAACAGATTGGCCCAGACGGTGAAGAAATTCTCCGGGATCGAAGCGGCCTGCAGCGCGTCATAGCCCTCCGGCCAGGGCAGGCACTGGCCGCACGGCACCGCCACATACTCCGCATAGGCGCCGCCATTGCAAAGCGCGGTAACCTTGTGGCCGGGATAGAAGCCGCTGGCCATGGGGCCAAGGGCCGCCACCTCGCCCGCCACTTCCAGGCCCAGAACCGGGCTGGCGCCGGGCGGCGGCGGGTACAGCCCCTTGCGCTGCTGCACATCCGGCCGGTTCACCCCCGCCGCCATCACGCGGATCAGGATCTCGTCATCCTTCGGCACCGGCAGGGGGCCGGTGGCCAGCACCATCGCCTCCGGGCCGCCAGGGGTGGGAAGGTCGATATAGCGCATCGTCTCGGGCAGGGGCTTGGATAGGGACATGGCGCGCATATCGCCGCCTTCCCGGCGCTTGCGTCAACCCGGGCCGGGTGCAAGTTAGGCCCGCATGTCCTCTCTCCCTCGCCGCTCCTTGCTTGGCGCCGCCGCGGCGCTCGGCCTCGCCGCCCCGGGCCGCGCCGCCAGCGCGGGTAGCCCGCAGGGGGCCAAGCCCGCGCCCGCGCCGCAATTCGGCGCCGCCCTGCCGCTCACCGGCACCTCCGCGCTGGAGGGCGACGAGGCGCTGCGCGGCATCCAGCTGGCCATGGATGCGGTGAACGCGGCCGGGGGCATCGCGGGCAAGCCCGTCTCGCTCACACCAGGGGACATGCCAGCCCAGCCCAGCGCGGCCGCCGCCGTCAACGGGCTTATCTCGACCGCGCATGCCAATATCCTGTTCGGCAGCGGCACCTCCGCCCTCTCCTACCC
Organism: uncultured Pseudomonadota bacterium; assembly: GCA_963736885.1. Classification (GTDB taxonomy): domain Bacteria; phylum Pseudomonadota; class Alphaproteobacteria; order Acetobacterales; family Acetobacteraceae; genus Acidocella. The sequence goes on along the minus strand of CAVTQN010000010.1, from coordinate 249,049 downwards.
CGCCACGGCAGCGGCTGAGCTGGCACAGATGCCGTTCATCGAACTCACCGCCCCGGCGGATGGCATCATGACACGCGGCTTCAAATTTCTGCTCCGCACAGGCCCCACCACCACCATGGCCGGCATGCTGGCGGCCGGCACCATCCAATCCCGCTTCGCGGGGCGGAAATTGGGGCTGCTGTTCAATACCGGCGCCACCGGCGGGGCCATCGCCGCCGCCGTCATCGCGGCACTGAATGCGGCGAAGCTCCCCATTACGCTCGCCGCCGGTTACCCGGAAGATGCGGTCGATCTGTACGACCCGGCTGGCCGGCTGATGCGCGCCAAAATCGACGTGCTGCTGCATGCCGGCGGGCAGGATGACACGCTCGCCCTGTTCCAGGCCATGAAGAGCCTGAACTGGCGGCCCAACTCGCTGATCGGCTGCGACAACGGCTATGGGCTGCGCGATACGGCGCAGGCGCTGGGCGGCGCGCTGAACAACACGCTGGTCATCGCCCCGCCTTTCTATCCGGGCCCGGCGAAAAAAATCGCCGAGGCCTACCAGGCCCGCTTCGGCGTGAAGCCGCGCTCCGCCGAATCCTGCACCGCCTATGTCGGCGCCAAGCTGGTGTTCGACACGCTGAATGCGGCGGGCGGCGATCCCGGCCAAGCTGCTGGCGGCGCTGCGCCAGCTGAAGCTGGCGCAGGGCACGCTGCTCAACGGCTTCGGCGCCGCCTTCGATGCCACCGGCCAGAACACCGCCAGCTTCATGACGCTGCAGCGCTGGAAAGACGGCGACTTAGTTCTTGCCTAGCGCGGCCTGGAACTCCGTCCATTCCCGCTTGGAAAGGCCGGAGGAGGCCTGGTCCACCGCCTCGCCCGCCAGCATTTTCTTCACGCAATCCAGCATCTTGGCTGAGAAGGTCACCGCCCCCAGCCGGTAATCGCAGAAGGCCTTGTAGGAGAGCGGCACCCAGGCCTCGGTGAGCTTCAGCATCGCCTCGGCATAGACGCGGATCTCGTACTGCGCGTGGGAATCGGCGCGCAGCCGCAGGAAATGGAAGAGGTTATGCAGGTCCGTCTTCCAGTACCACTGGGTATAGGTGTTCAGCGTCAGGTTCATGCGCGCCAGCTCGCGCGCCAGCCCAACATCGTCGCCCAGCATCTCCTCATAATGGCCGTAGGTCTGCTCGGCATCCTGGCGCAGCAGCCCCATCACGCGGGCGGTGGTCTCGGCGTCCAGCACCTCGCCGCGGCCCTGGCGGTTATCGGTGGATTGCCTGGCCATCTGCTCCGGGGCGGGGATGTAAAAATCCTTGTCCATGATGGAATAGCGCGCCGAATATTCGTTCACATTGGCGGTGCGGTGGCGGATCCATTGCCGCGCCACGAAGATCGGCAGTTTCACGTGAAACTTTATCTCGCACATCTCGAACGGGGTGGAGTGGTAATGGCGCATGAGGTAGCGGATCAGCCCCTCATCCTCCAGCGCCCGGCGGGTGCCGCGCCCGTAGGAGACGCGGGCGGCCTGCACCACGGCGGAATCATCGCCCATGTAATCCACGACGCGCACGAAGCCATGGTCCAGCACCGGGATGGCGGTGAAAAGCTGCTCTTCCAGCGCCCCCACGGTCGGGCGGCGGGTGGTGTGGGAGGCGGCGCGCGCGGCCTCGATCTCGGTCTGCTGTTCAGGTGAGAGGCTCATGCCCCCTCTCTTTCATATTCTGCGATTCGGCACTATATAACCCCTGCCGGCTTGCCGGCTATGGTGATAAACGGTGCGTGGAATAAGCGTTGTGGACCCGGGGGCGGTACCCGGCGCCTCCATATTTCCTGGCGGTCCTCATTGGGTTTGCCGGGCCTCGCGTCCTGATGACGAAGCGCGTAGCGCGAAGTCTAAATCAGGCCGCGCAGGAATTGGGGGGCGAAATAGGCTCGACACGCGTGGTAAAGACCCATCTTTTGCCCGGCATTGTACCGCCGTCATCGGGCTAATTTTTAAATGCGAACGATAACAACGTTGCATTCGCTGTCGCTGCCTAATCAGTAGCTAAGCGCGGTTCGGGGGGCACCGGGCAACAGAAGCCCCCCACTCTCCTGCCCTACGCCGCAGTTACATTGCACTGCATATGCATTGTGTTGCGTCCCTCCGGCATTATCTCTGATGTCCCGCCCCGAAGCGGACAACACTAACGCAGAGATGCCCGGCCAGCCACAACTGCCAGGACAGGAGCCATTCAATGACCGACCATGAAGCCCATCATGACGCCGTCTATATCTTCGCCACCCTCGTCGCCGCGCCAGGCCGTGGGATGGCCCTGCGCCTGATCCTTGAAGAACTGGCCACCGCCAGCCGCCAGGAGCCCGGCGTTCAACACTACCATCTGCACGAGGCCGCGCAGGCTCCGGGCACCTTTCTGGTTTATGAGGTCTACGAGAATCAGGCGGCAGCGGAGGCCCATGCGGCCAGCCCGCATCTGAATGCCGCCCTGGCCGCCGCCGGGCCGCTGCTTGGCGCCCCGCCCGTTATTACCACGGCCAGCCTGATCAGTTGAGCCGCCCAAAAGTCAAAAAAAAGGCGGTGCATAAAGCACCGCCAAGTTTAGGGAGGAAACGTCCAAGAAATAGGAGAGAGAACTCATCCTATGGGTCGATTATATAACTGGCTGGTTCAAACGGTGAAACAAAGAATTTCGCAGCGCAGCAATGCCGAAAAGCTGGCGTCATGAAGTTTTGTTCACCACCCCAAAACACCCCCTCCCGCCGAAGCGCCAAAAATGCACGATGCTTCAGGACTTGCTAGCCCTCCGGCACCATCACGATCACCGCCGCCTGTGCCGCGATGCCCTCGCCACGCCCGGTAAAGCCCAGCTTTTCCGTCGTCGTGGCCTTTACCGAGACCAGATCGATGGAAACGCCCATCAGCTCCGCCAGTCGCGCGCGCATCGCCTGCGCATGCGGGCCGATCTTCGGGCGCTCGCAGATGATCGTGACATCCGCATTGGCCAGCTTGCCGCCGCGCGCCGCGATCCGCTCCGCCGCATGGCGCAAAAACCGGGCGCTGTCGGCGTCTTTCCATGTATCTTCGCTGGGCGGGAAATGCCGGCCGATATCGCCCTCCGCCAGCGCGCCATAGATGGCGTCGCACAGCGCATGGATGCCGACATCGGCATCCGAGTGCCCCGCAAGCCCTTTCTCATGCGGGATTTTCACCCCGCATATGATCATGTCGCGGTTATCCGCCATGGCGTGAACGTCAAAACCTGTGCCGATGCGCGGGATCATGCCTGTTTCTCCTGAAATTGCCGGGCCGGAATGCACGCGCGATGGCATTTCCGTCAATAAGCACGATTGCGCGGCGCGGCATTGAGAACTAATTTGCCCAAATCATGAGCAATGACGTCTCCCCTATGATCAAACCGCTGACGATCGGCCATGGCCCCCGGCAGGTCACGCTGGCCCATCCGGTCATCCTCGCCCCGCTCTCGGGCGTGACCGACCTGCCCTTCCGCGCCCTGGTGAAGGAGCAAGGGGCCGGGCTTGTCGTCTCGGAGATGATCGCCTCCTGGGCCATGGTGCGGGAGAACCGCAACACGCTGCGCATGGCGGAAGTGGCGTCGGGCGGCGGCCCGTCCTCCGTGCAGCTCGCGGGCTGCGAGCCGGAGGCAATGGCCGAGGCCGCGAAGATCGCCGTCGGGCTGGGGGCGGACCTCATCGACATCAATTTCGGCTGCCCGGTGAAAAAAGTGGCCATCGGCCAGATGGCGGGCTCATCGCTGATGCGCGACGAGGCGCTGGCCGGGCGCATCCTGGAGGCCACGGCGCGCGCCGTGGACGTGCCGGTGACGCTGAAGATGCGCATGGGCTGGGACCATAACAGCCTGAACGCACCCAATTTGGCGCGGATCGCCCAGAATGCCGGCATCGTGATGCTCACCGTGCATGGCCGCACCCGCCAGCAATTCTATGAAGGTGTGGCGAACTGGGATTTTGTCGCCGAGGTGAAGGCGGCGACCTCCCTGCCCGTGATCGTGAACGGGGACATCACCAGCGAGCAGAAAGCCGCCGAGGCGCTGCGCCGCTCAGGCGCGGATGGGGTGATGATCGGCCGCGGCTCTTATGGCCGCCCCTGGTTCCTGCAGCAGGTGATCGACTACCTCACCACCGGGCAACTCACCGCGCCGCCCTCCCTGGCCGAACAGAAGGAGATTCTGCTGCGCCATTACCGCGCCATCCGCTCGCATTTCGGCGAGCAGGCGGGCGTGCGGCTGGGGCGCAAGCATGTCGCCTGGTACAGCCAGGGGCTGCACAGCTCCGCCGGGTTCCGCGCCCAGGTCAACCGGCTGGATAATGGTGAGGCCGTGGAGGCGCTGATCCATGAATTCTACGACCCGCTGATCGCCCAGGGTTTCGTCCGCCAGGACGAGATGGCGCTCGCGGCATGAGTGGCTTTCGTAAGGCGTTCAAGCTCGTCCGCCGTGCGCCGCGTGAGAAGCAGATCAAGCTCGATCCCGGCCATATTCTTGAGACCCTGCCCATCGCCGTGGTGGTGGTGGATGAGCAGGACATGATCAGCGATGTGAATTACGCGGCGGAAGAGTTTTTCGGCGCCTCCAAGAGCATCCTGCTGCAATCCAATCTCGGCGAGCTGCTGCCGGTGGATCATCCGGTCTTCCTGATGATGGAGCGCGCCCGCAGCGCCGGCGTCACCATCGCCGAGCATGATCTGATCATGGAAGGCCCACGCATGACGCGGCGCGGCTGTGCCGTGCTGGCCGCCCCGGTGCTGGACTATCCGGGCTATGTGATGCTCACCTTCCAGGACGAATCCGCCGCCAAGGCGCTGGGCCAGCAAATGTCCGCCCGCAATGCCGCGCGCTCCATCACCGGCATGGCGGCGATTTTGGCGCATGAGGTGAAAAACCCGCTTTCGGGCATACGCGGTGCCGCGCAGCTGCTGGAAATCAGCGCCCCCCCGCAGGACCGTGAGCTTGCCGTGCTGATCCGCGACGAGGCGGACCGCATCCGCGCCATGGTCGAGCGCATGGAGACCTTCGGCGAGAAGAAGCTGGAGCGCCAGGCGGTGAACATCCACCGCGTGCTGGAGCATGTGCGCAAGCTGGCGGGCTCGGGCTTTGCCTCACGGGTCAAATTCATCGAGACTTACGACCCCTCCCTTCCGCATGTGCTGGGCGACCGCGACCAGCTTATCCAGGTGCTGCTGAACCTGGTGAAAAACGCCGCCGAGGCGATCTCCGGCGGCGACAGGCAGGATGGCGAGATCCATCTCACCACCGGCTTCCAGCATGGCGTGCGCCTCTCCGCCTCGGCCGGGCGCTCGCGCCCCAATCTGCCGATTTTTGTCGCGGTGCGCGATAACGGGCCTGGTATCCCCGAGGATATACGAAGGCATCTGTTCGAGCCCTTCGTCTCCACCAAGGCGGCGGGCTCTGGCCTTGGCCTGGCGCTGGTGGCGAAGATCGTCGCCGACCATGGCGGGCTGATCGACGTCGATAGCCGTCCCGGCCGCACCGAATTCCGTATCCATCTACCCGTCTATGAAGACCCCCAAGAAGGCGTGAATTAAGCACATGACGCTTCCCACCGTTCTCGTTGCCGATGACGACCGCTCGATCCGCACAGTGCTCACCCAGGCGCTGGGCCGGGCCGGGTATCAGGTCCGCGCCACCTCCTCCGCCGCCACGCTCTGGCGCTGGGTGGAGGATGGCGAGGGCGATGTCGTCATCACCGATGTCATCATGCCCGATGAGAACGGGCTGGACCTGATTCCGCGCATCCGCCGCATCCGCCCGGAATTGCCGGTGATCGTGATGAGCGCGCAAAGCACGCTGACCACCGCGGTGCAGGCCACCCAGCGCGGCGCCTTCGACTATCTGCCAAAACCCTTCGACCTCACGGACCTGATGGCCGTGGTGGACCGGGCGCTGAAGCAGCCCATGGCCCTGGCGCCGCAGGCCGAGGCGCAGAAAACCGCATCCGACGAGCAGATGCCGCTGATCGGCCGCTCCCCCGCGATGCAGGAGATCTACCGGATCATCGCGCGGCTCACCACCACCGACCTCACAGTGATGATCAACGGCGAATCCGGCGCGGGCAAGGAGCTGGTGGCCCGCGCTTTGCACGATTATGGCCGCCGCCGGCAGGGCCCGTTCGTGGCCATCAACATGGCGGCGATCCCGCGTGAGCTGATCGAGAGCGAGCTGTTCGGCCATGAGCGCGGCGCCTTCACGGGGGCGACCAACCGCCATATCGGCCGGTTCGAGCAGGCCGGCGGCGGCACGCTTTTCCTGGATGAGATCGGCGACATGCCGCCGGAAGCGCAGACGCGCCTGCTGCGCGTGCTGCAGGAGGGTGAGTTCACCACCGTCGGCGGGCGCCAGCCCATCCGCGCCAATGCCCGCATCGTCGCCGCCACCCACCGCGATTTGCGCGCCCTCATCCGCTCCGGCCAGTTCCGCGAGGATCTGTTCTACCGCCTGAATGTCGTGCCCATCCGCCTGCCGCCTTTGCGCGAGCGCCCGGATGATATTCCCGTGCTGGCGCAGCATTTCCTCAACAAGGCGCAGTCCGAGGGGCTGCCGGCGAAAACCATCGACCCCGCCGCCATGGCGCTGCTCTCGGCCTATCGCTGGCCGGGCAATGTGCGCGAGCTGGAAAATCTGATCCGCCGCCTCGCCGCCCTGGTGCCGCAGCCTGTCATCACCGAGGAGATCCTCGCCCAGGAGCTCGCCGACTACACCGCCGCTGGAAGACCCCGTGGCCACCACCCCCGGCGAGGAAAACGACAACATGACCAGCGTCGTGGAGCGCCATATCGCCCGGCTGCTCACCAGCTTGCGCGAGTCCGGCGAGGAAGGCGTGCTCTATGAGCGCGCCCTGGCCGAACTGGAGCGCCCGCTCATCCGCATGACCCTGGCCGAGACCCGGGGCAACCAGATCCGCGCCGCCGCCCTGCTCGGCCTCAACCGCAACACGTTGCGCAAGAAGATCCGCGAGCACGGCATCGGCGTGCAGCGCCGTGTGGGTTGAATTCGTGCAGCGCCGGGTGGGATGAGCGGCCGCCTGACAGAATCCAAATCCCCGCCCGCGCGCTCCAAGCTCGCCTGGGCGGTGGATCTGATGCTCGGCCGCGTGGCGACATTGCTCGTCGCCTCCGTGGCGCTGGCCCTGGGCATCGTCACCTTCGCCTTGCTGGCGGGGCGGGTGCATTTAGCCCTGCATTCCGGCGCCGCGCTTGGGCTGATCGTCGCGGATTTCGCGGCGCTGCTGCTGCTGATCCTGGTGCTGGCCGGGCGCGTCACGCGGGTGGTGCTGGAGCACAGGCGCGGCGCCGCGGGGGCGCGGCTGCATGTGCGGCTGGTGCTTTCTGTTCGGCGGCGTGGCGTCGGTGCCGGCCATGCTGGTCGCGGTCTTCGCCATCGTCTTCTTCAATTTCGGCGTCCAGGCCTGGTTCAACAACCGGGTGCAGACGGCGCTGGACGAGAGCAACCAGGTGGCCCAGGGCTATCTGACCGAGCATGAGAACGACATCCGGCTCGACGCGCTGGCCATGGCCAACGACCTCTCGCAGTACAGGCGCGGTGTTTTTCGGCGACCCCAATGAGTTCGCCTCCTATCTCGTCACCCAGACCTCGGTGCGCGGCCTGACGCAGGCGGTGATCTTCGAGCCGTTGAGCGGCCAGGTCGTCGCCTCCGCCGGGCTGTTCGCCGGCATGGCCGCCAGCGTGCCGGACCGCGACGCCATCGCCCAGGCCGATGCCGGCCAGGTGCCGGTGATCAGCCCGCCGGGCAGCACGGTGGAGCAGGCGGTGATCAAGCTCGACATCACCCCGCCCTTGATGCTGATGGTGGAAAAGCCGATCGACCCGGCGATTCTCGACCATGTGAACAAGACCCAGGAGGCGGTGGCGGAATATCAGCGCCTGGCCAAGAACCGCTCGCGGCTGGAGATCTCCTTCGCGCTGATCATCGCGGTGCTGGCGCTGCTGGTGCTCTCCGCCCTGATCGGCTTCGGCCTCGTCATCGCCAACCAGATCGCCAGGCCGCTTGGCCATCTCATCCGCGCGGCGGAGACGGTGCGCGCGGGCGATCTGGATGTGCGCGTGCCCGAGAGCGCCGCCGGCGACGAGATGGAAGGGCTCTCGCGCGCCTTCAACCGCATGACCGCGCAGCTCGCCGCCCAGCGCGACGAGCTGATGGATGTCAACAGCCAGCTCGATGAGCGCCGCCGCTTTACCGAGACGGTGCTGGCCGGCGTTTCCGCCGGCGTCATCGGGCTGGACCGCAACGGCCGGATCGAACTGCCCAACCGCGCCGCCTCGGAACTGCTGCAGCTCGATCTGCTGCCGCAAATCGGCCAGAATCTGGCCGAGGTCGTGCCCGAATTCGCACCCCTGATCGCAACCGTGATGGCCGCCCCGGAGCGGCCCGCGACGGCGCAGATCGAGCATGGCCCGGCCATGGCCAAGCGCGTCCTGCTGGTGCGCATCGGCGCGGAGATGAAAGCGGGGGTGGCGGATGGGTTCATCGTGACCTTCGACGACGTGACCGAGCTGCTCGCCGCCCAGCGCAAGGCCGCCTGGGCGGATGTGGCGCGCCGCATCGCCCATGAGATCAAGAACCCGCTCACCCCCATCCAGCTCTCCGCCGAGCGGCTGAAGCGCCGCTTCGCCAAGGAGATCACCTCCGACCCCGAAAGCTTCACCCAATGCGCCGACACCATCGTGCGCCATGTCGGCGATATCGGCCGCATGGTGGACGAGTTCTCCACCTTCGCGCGCATGCCCGCAGCCGGTGATGCGCCCGGAATCGCTGGAGCGCATCGCGCGCGAGGCGATGGTGCTGCAGCGCGTGGCGCATCCGCGACATCGATTGGGACGTCGCCGATCGACGCGCCCTTGCGCGCCACCTGCGACCGCCGCCTGATCGGCCAGGCGCTGACCAACCTGCTGCAGAACGCGGCGGATGCGGTCGCCATGCGCGAGGGCGCCAGGCACGTCACGCTGCGGCTGCCGCGAGGCGACGGCATGGCGGTGCTGAGCGTGACGGACGACGGCATCGGCCTGCCCGAGACCGGACCGCGACCGCCTGACCGAACCTTATGTGACCCATAAGCCGAAAGGCACCGGCCTTGGCCTTGCCATTGTCGCCAAGATCATGGAGGACCATGGAGGACGGCTGGAGCTGAAACCGGCGCCGGGCGGAGTCGGCGCGGAGGTGACCCTGATTCTGCCAGCGCTGGCCGGACGAATGCGGCATAGTGGAGGATATGAAGGAGTTGCCCGCGCGATGACCGAGATCCTGATCGTCGATGACGAGCCGGATATCCGCCTGCTGGTCGAGGCGATTCTCAGGACGAAGGCTATGAGGCGCGCAGCGCCGGCAACTCCGACGAGGCGATCGCCGCCTACCGCGCCCGCCGCCCGATCGCTCGTCATCCTCGATGTCTGGCTGCAGGGCTCCAAGCTCGACGGCATCGGCATTCTCGACGTGCTGCACCAGGAGGTGCCGCGCGTGCCGGTGATGATGATCTCCGGCCACGGCACCATCGAGACCGCCGTCGCCGCCATCCAGCGCGGCGCCTATGACTTCATCGAAAAGCCCTTCAATTCCGACCGCCTGCTGCTGGTCGTCAAGCGCGCCCTGGAAGCCGCGAAGCTGGAGCGCGAGAATGCCGAGCTGCGCCTGCGCGTGGGCAGCGACACCAGCCTGACCGGCGACGGCCACGGCATCGCCAGCCTGCGCAACGCGGTCGAGCGCGTCGCCCCCACCGGCTCGCGCGTGCTCATCACCGGCCCGCCCGGCTCCGGCAAGGAAATCGTGGCGCGGCATGATCCACGCCAAATCCCGCCGCGCGGACGGGCCTTTCGTGGCGCTGAACTGCGCCATCCTGGCGCCGGAGACGCTTCGAGGCCGAACTGTTCGGCGTCGAGGCCGGCGCGCGGCACGACGCGCCGCGCCGCGTCGGCGTGCTGGAGCGCGCCCATGGCGGCACGCTGCTGCTCGACGAAGTCTCCGACATGCCGCTGGAGACCCAGGGCAAGATCGCCCGCGTGCTGCAGGAGCAGAGCTTCGAGCGCGTCGGCGGCAGCGCCGCGGGTGAAAGTGGATATCCGCGTGCTCGCCACCACGACCAAGGACCTGCAGGCGCGAGATCGCCGCGGGGCGCTTCCGCGAGGATCTCTATTACCGCCTCGCCGTGGTGCCGCTGCGCGTGCCCCCGCTGAAGGAGCGGCGCGAGGATATCCCCGCCCTGGCCGATACTTTCCTCGACCGTGCGGCGGAGATCTCCGGCCTGCCGGCGCGCGCGCTGGCCTCGGACGCCATCGCCGCCCTGCAGGCGCATGACTGGCCGGGCAATGTCCGCCAGCTGCGCAACGTCATGGACTGGCTGATGATCATGCGCTCGGGCGAGCCGGGCGAGCTGTTCCATGCCGAGCATCTGCCGACCGAACTCGCCGCCCACGCGCCGCGCGCCTTGGCCATCGACCCGGCGGCCGATGTGATGGCCCTGCCCCTGCGCGAGGCGCGCGATGTGTTCGAGACCCAGTATCTCCAGGCGCAGCTTCTGCGCTTCGGCGGCAATATCTCGCGCACCGCGAATTTCGTCGGCATGGAGCGCAGCGCCCTGCACCGCAAGCTAAAGCAGCTTGGCATCGGCGCCGCCGAGGACAAGGTCGCCTGAATTTTATCCCTTTTGAGCGGGGATTGAGATAACCGCCCGCAGACCCGGGATGATTATCCGGCAGATGCAGCGTGCCGTTATGCAGCTGCGCCACGGCCGTGACCAGCGCCAGCCCAAGCCCTGAGCCGGCCGTATTGCGCGCCGCCTCCCCGCGGAAAAATCGCTCCGTCGCGCGGGTCGCTGTCCTTCTCCGCAATGCCCGGCCCCCGGTCAGCCACGCAGATCTGCACCACGCCGTCCGCCAGCCTGGCGGAAAAGCCGATGACCGTCTGCGGCGCCGAGAATTTCAGCGCATTGTCGAGAAGATTGACCACCGCCTGCTGGATCAGCTCGCGGTCCGCCCAGCACCGGCAGCGGCTCCGCGATCTCCGTGCGCAGCGCGCCCCCGCTTTTCCTCGGCAACGGCGCTGTAAAGCTCGTCCAGATCCATCAGCATCGGCGCCAGGTCGACCGGCGCGAAGGCGGCGCGGCGCGAGCCCGGCCTCGATCTCCGCGATGCGCAGCAGCGCCTCGAACACCGCCGACGATCCCATCCAGATCCTGTATCGCGCGGTCGATGGCGGCCTCCATCTCCTCTTTCGTATTCGCATGCAGCGCGGCGTCCTCCAGCCTGGTGCGGGCGCGGGTGACCGGCGTGCGCAGATCATGCGCGATGGCGTTGGAAACCTGGCTTCACCCCATCCATCAGCCGGGAAATCCGGTCCAGCATTTCGTTGATGGTCATCGGCCAGCTCGTCGAACTCGTCGCCAATGCCGCTGATGGCAACGCGGCGTGTGATATCGCCGCGCGCGATCGCCCCGGTGGTGACGGAGATGTTCGCTGATGGTCCGCCGGAACAGCGAGCGGATGAGCACCGCCCCCAATATGCCCAGCGCGATCATCAGGCTGACCGCCCAGACCAACCCGTCACGCAGCACGTTGCGCAATTGCAGCGCGCGCGCGCACGTCCCGGCCGACCAGAAGCTGCAACCCGCCCGGCAGTTTCTCGACCTTCAGCAGCGCCACGGAATTGACGCCCTTGCGGCTCACCGGCAGCTCGTACCAGACATCATCCTGGGTCAGCCCGCTGGGCCATTGGTCGAGATTGCCCCGATGAGTATGTTGCCCGAGGCGTCCAGCAGCAGATAGATCCCGTCCGGATCCGAGGAGCCGGTCAGCCGGTCATGAATCGCGGCCTCCAGCGAAGGGAGGCCGCCAAGCTGCTCATGCTCCAGAAGCGTCTGGGAATCGTTATGGATGGCGCTTTGCACCTGGCGCTGCAGCAGGCCAAGCGTGGAGTACCAGAGCGCCACCGCCAGCACGAAGGCGGAAAGGCCGAAAACCGCCGCATAGACGAGCGCAAAGCGCACGCCGGCGGAACGCAACAGCGTCCTGCGCCTGCGCCTGCCAACGGGTAATGCCCCGCTGGTAGAAGCTGGGCCACGTCTCGCCATGGCGGTGGATCAACCGGCCTTAAGCGTCTTCCGCACGCAGCATATAGCCGGCATTGCGGACCGTATGCAGCAGCGGTGTCTCGAAGGGCTTGTCGACCTTCTGGCGCAACCGGGAGATATGGACGTCGATCACGTTCGTCTGCGGGTCGAAATGATAATCCCACACGCCCTCCAGCAGCATGGTGCGCGTGACCACCTGCCCGGCATGGCGCATCAGATATTCCAGCAGCCGGAATTCGCGCGGCTGCAGATCGATCTTCTGACTACCGCGGCGGACGGAGCGCGAGAGCAGATCCATCTCAAGATCGCCCACCATCAGCCGGGTTGCCGGGCCATCGCCCTTGCCGCGGCGGGTCAACGCCTCCACCCGCGCCAGCAGCTCGGCAAAGGCGAAGGGTTTGGTGAGGTAATCGTCACCGCCGGCCTTCAGCCCTTTCACGCGGTCATCCACCTGCCCGAGAGCGGAGAGAAACAGGACCGGCGTGGCATTGTCCTGGCCGCGCAATGTTTCGAGCAGGCGCAAACCGTCGATGCCGCCGGGCAGCATGCGATCCAGGATGATCGCATCGAAATTCTCGGAGGCGGCAAGAAACAGGCCGTCACGCCCGTTATCGGCATGTTCCACGGTGTGCCCCGCTTCGCGCAGGCCCTTCAGAACAAACCCTGCCACATCCTTGTCGTCCTCAACGACGAGTATCCGCATCTCTACTCCCCTATTTGAACCGGCCGCCGCCCAACGATGACCGGCAGGTGGAATATATGTGCATTTTTTCGTACCCCAAGGATGACTTTGCGCCCAGGCAGCATGGAAGCGATCGCGCGGGTCAGACCGTCGGCGCCGGAAATCACCTCGCCATTCACCGTAACCACCACCTCGGATTGAGACAACCCCGCCTGATCGGCGGGTCCACCCGCCTCCAGCCCGGTGATCACCGCCCCCTGGGAGCCATCCGGTTGGGTCCGCGACTGACACGCCCAGCCAGCCGCGCGCCACCGCGCCGTGGGCGATCAACTGCGCCACGATAGGTGCCGCGCTGTTGCTGGGAATCGCGAAGCCGATCCCCACCGATCCGCCAGAAGGCGAGACGATTGCTGAATTAATGCCAATCACCCCGCCCTCCATGTTGAAGGCGGGGCCACCGGAATTGCCGGGGTTGATCGGCGCGTCGAGCTGCAGGAAGTGGTTGAACGGCCCCTCGCCGATATCGCGCCCCTCGGCTGAAACGATCCCCAGCGTGAAGGAATTGCCGAGCGCGAACGGGTTGCCGGCGGCCAGCACCCAGTCGCCGATCTCGACCTTTCTGGAATTCCGCCCAGTGCGCCGGCTGCAGGGGATGAGATGACGAAATTCTAATGACAGCGATATCTGTGAGGTCGTCCGCGCCGACTAACTGGGCCGTGAATTTTTCGCCATCATCCAGCGTCACCGTAATCTGGGCGGCCCCGGCGATCACATGGTCATTGGTGACGATCAGGCCGTCCGGGCTGATGATGAAGCCCGAGCCCGCCGCCTCCGTCAGAGGCGGCGTGGATTTGCCGCCCCGCATCGGCGCCGGCGTGCCCACCGTGTCGCCCGACGCCTCTGTAACGGTGATACCGACGACGCTGGGCGCCACCATCTTCACCAGCGGGGCCAGGGAATGCGGCGCCCCCTGGAACAGGCTGAACTGCGCGGACGCCGCCGCCGGGACTGCCCATAACAAGCCCAGCGCCAGAATCCGCCACCCCATCACCTGCTCCAACCTCTTCGCACCGGGACTACCGCCATGCCAGCACCGCGCCACCCGCGCAAGCCGCACCGCGAACTGTTGCGTATAACGCACAATTATAGTCCTATACAGGCTATATGGAGTTGAAAACGCTGCGCCGCCTTACGAAGTGCCCCGAGTAGACAGGAGGGTAACAGCATGAGTTCGAAACGCATCGATCCGTCTTCCATCGATATTGATCACCTGAAGCAGGAATTCGAGAAATTCCGCGCCGGGCTTGGTGAGACCGCCGGCAAGTTGGGTGACAACGCGCATACCGCACTGGACCAGATCACCGAATATCTCAATGGCGGCAGCCTACACTCGCGTATTGCCTCGATTGAGGAGGAGCTGGAGCATCTGGGGAGCAAGCTGAAGGGCAGCAGCAAGGATGCCGTGGCCAAGCTGGAGAACGAGGTGAGCGCACGGCCGCTGACCTCGCTGGCCATTGCCTTCGGCATTGGGCTGCTGGCCGCCGGCTTCATCCGCCGCCACTGAGTCGCGCATGAATTCTCGCCCGCCGCGCCGGTTTCCTTGGCAAAAGCGCCGCGCTGTGGGTGATCATGGCCATCGCCGTGCTCTGCACGGCGCTGGCCGCGCTGGGGTTCTTCACCGCCGCGTTCCTGATCTGGGTCAGCCATTATCTGGGCCCCGCCGCCGCCGCCGCCATCGCCGGATCGGTGTTGCTGGCGGCCGCCTGCGTCATCGCCTTGGTATTTACCCTGATCCTGCGCCGCATGCGGGCGCGCCAGCCCAGCATGGCCTCGGAGGCGCTGGGCACGCTCAGCCTCGCCATGCGCTTCGCCACGCTGTTCATACAACGCGATCCGCGCAAGGCCGTGGTGGCGGCGCTCATCGCAGGGGCACTCGCCGAATATTTTTCATCCGACCGCCAGCCCAAGGGCTGAACGGGCGTTCCCTGAGCCTGATCGCTTGAGGTTGACGCGCTCTTGCGCGGCAACCGATGGCGTGAATCAGCCTCTCAACAAAGAGCTGGGGTGTTTTTCCTGAGCGCATGCGAATGGAAAATGCGCCAGCAAAAAACCCTCCCGCGATGGGGAGGGTTTTTCGTACAAAGCCCGTTACTTGGTGTTCTGCGCCGCCGCCTGAAGGTCCGCGGCGCGAGCCAGGATCCGATCCTCCAGCCCGCTGGCGATGGACGGATCAGCCGGGCTATCCACCCACTGGCCGCCCTGCTGGGTCTGCTCGAACACGCTCACCTGGATCGCATCCGCCGTCAGGGTCTTGCTGAGAATATAGGCATTGGCCTTGAAACGAGTTCCCGGCGCGGAAGGCGGGCTGTACCAGTCGGTGATGATCACCCCGCCGAACGGGTCCGCCGAGTCCAGCGGCATGAAGGACAGCGTATCCAGCGTCGCGCGCCAGAGAAAGGCGTTAACCTGGATATTGGTGTTCGCGCCGTTATTGCCTGCCGTGCCCTTACCCAGCGTCAGCAGCGACCCTGAACCGGCCGGCGGCGGCCCCATGCCGCCCTCTTCATAATTATTGACATCGGGGGCAGAGGTCTTCACGCCGCCGCAGGCGCTAAGAGACAGCACGCTGAGCGCCAAGCTGGCAGGTACGGCGATTCGTTGAATAATCCTCAATTCTGCTCTCCAAGCCCGAAACTGCATGCTGTTTAGCCTCCAACCCTTGCCCCGCCAAGGGCCGGGCAACGACAGATACAAAGCGTATCCTGAAACAAAAAGGGTGGCGGTTTCCCGCCACCCTTTCCTCAACAATCCAGCAAGGGATTGCCTTAAGCGATTACCACTTGAGGGTGGCACCCGCGACGATGTCCTGCGTCTGCGAATTGCCGCTCTTGCTGATGGAGGCCGCACCCGGCTGGTGCTGGTGGCCATACAGGTACTGAACGAACAGGCCGATCGGCTTGGCGATCTGGTAGTTGGCACCAGCGGCAATGCCGTACTCGCTCAACGTGCGCGCCACAGTCGTGGAGCCCGGCACGTAATTGCCGGAGGTCTGCTCGTTGAAGTAGGAGGCGCCGACCGTGTAGGGCCCGTTATTGTAGGACGCGCCAACAATGTAACCCAGGCCGTCGCGGCCACCCTTCGGCTTGAAGGCGTAGTTGTCTTGAACCTGGCCTTCCTTGAGGTTGGCACCGACGGTCAGGCCGGCATAGGTGGTCTGCGCACCAGCCTGGAACACGCTCAGCTCGTCATAGCCATACTTGGCGGACGTCGGCGCAGCGCCCAGGATGCCCAGCGGCGCACCATGCAGGTAGCTGACGGAGACTTTGTTGGCGAAGCCGTCCACGCTGTTGGCATAGGCAACCGAGCCGTCGATGGTGTTGCGGCGGCGGGTGCTGCTGCCACCGTAGATGGATTCGGCGTTCGCGGCGTTGAGGCTGGCGGGGGAGGCGTAGCCCTGCTTGATGCCGTTGGAGTTCGGCTCGAAGCTGATCATGCCGGAGAGCTTGCCACCCAGCGTCTCAAGCGCCGGGGTCTCGTACACGATCTTGTTGGTCGAATAGAGCTTGCCGGCGTCGGCATACATGAAGGTGCCCGGGGCGTTGGGCAGCAGCAGGTTGGCGCCGCCTTCGGCGGTCCACTGCGCGCCGTCACCGAAGCTCTCGATCACACCGGTCTGCTGCAGGGTGAAGGCGCCGTCGGTCTGGCCGAAGCGCACGAAGCCGTACTCAGGCATACCGATATAGCCATAGGCGCGCTTGATGTAGAACGAGCCGTTGCCCTGGCCGTTGGTGCTGTTGGAGTTCTGCAACTCACCGGCGTTGGAGGTGGTGGTCCGCAGTTCGGACTGGAAACCGTACCAGATGCCGTTCAGCGTCTGGGCGTCGAAGCCCGGATACAGGCGCAGGTCGCTCGCGACGCCGTCGCCGTTCAGCTTATAGGCGGTGCCCGCGGCAACCGAACCGCCGCTCATCTGGGAGGAGCCAACGGCGCCCACGGAGAACTGGAAATAGCCATTCAGGTGAACGACGATGGTGCCCGGTGCGGCAACCGGCTTGGCAGGCTGGGCGAAAGCGGTGCCCACGGCGAGCAGCGAGGCCGCAGAGGCAAGAAGTAGTTTACGCATCAATTCATATCCTCATTCGTCGGATTCGGCGTTCTCACACGGACC
This sequence comes from uncultured Pseudomonadota bacterium, assembly GCA_963736885.1. Lineage (GTDB taxonomy): Bacteria > Pseudomonadota > Alphaproteobacteria > Acetobacterales > Acetobacteraceae > Acidocella. Next base: position 232,077 of record CAVTQN010000010.1, on the reverse strand, counting down.
GTGGTGGCCCCCGAAGCTCACGCCCAGGGCCAGGTGACCGCCAGCGTGTGCGGCGGCCTTAAATATCCATCGCCAACCGAGCGCAATCTCAGGACGCCGTCCCCAGACTTCTATTCACGCCACTGTGGCGCCGAGGCCACATGTATATTGCATCAATGTTAAATTAGGGCGGCGAATATGGCTGGAAAAACAGGCATATGTGACAATCGCATGACACACCTTGTAATTATTACCTACTAATTTTGTGGTTTTATATTTCCAGAAAAACCACCGGCAGACCAAAATGACAAGCGTGTCGCTTTCGTCACAAAACCTCCAAAAAAGCCGTCTACCGCGCCAATTCCTGCGCACACAGCCCCCGCGGCGACTGCGCCAGCCGCCCCGTGAGCGCGCGCAGGGCCGGCGATTATATTCCTATACGGTCGATATGGATCTAAAAACGCTGTGCCGCCGCCTTACAACGCCCCCTGAGTGAACAGGAGGCTAACAACATGCGCTCAAAACGCCTTGACCCGTTATCCATCAACACCAACAGCCCGCTGCAAGCGTTCGCGATGCTCCGCCCCAGGCTTTGCCAAGCCGCAGCTTCAAAGCGTACCCCGAAACAAAAAGGGTGGCGGTTTCCCGCCACCCTTTCCTCAACAACCCGGCAAGGGATTGCCTTAAGCGTTTACCACCTGATGGTGGTACCGGCGGCGACAAGCTGCTCCTGCGTGTTGCCATTGGCGCCAATGGCGCCCGAGCTGGCGGCAAACGCACCCGGCTGGTGCTGGTGGCCGTACAGGTACTGGATGAACAGGCCGATCGGCTTGGCGATCTGGTAGTTGGCCCCAGCGGCAACGCCGTACTCGCTCAGCGTGCGCGCGACACCGGCCGAGCCCGGCGCGTAATAGCCGGAGGTCTGCTCGTTGAAGTAGGAGGCGCCAACCGTGTAGGGGCCGACGCTGTAGGACGCGCCGACGATGTAACCGAGGCCGTCGCGGGTTCCCTTCGGCTTGAAGGCATAGCCGTCTTCGAGCTGGCCTTCCTTGAGGTTGGCACCGACGGTCAGGCCGGCATAGGTGGTCTGCGCACCCGCCTGAAACACGCTCAGCCCGTCATAACCATACTTGGCGGACGACGGCGCAGCGCCCAGTATGCCCAGCGGCGCGCCATGCAGGTAGCTGACGGAAACCTTGTTGGCGAAGCCGTCCACATTGTCGGCATACGCAACCGCGGCGTCGATGGTGTTGCGGCGCCTTGTGCTGCTGCCACCGTAGATGGATTCGGCGTTCGCGGCGTTGAGGCTGGCGGGGGAGGCGTAGCCCTGCTTGATGCCGTTGGAGTTCGGCTCGAAGCTGACAATACCGGAGAGCTTGCCGCCCAGCGTCTCAACGGCCGGGGTCTCGTACACGATCTTGTTGGTCGCGTAGAGCTTGCCGGAATTGGCATAAACGAACAGGCCCGGAATCGTCGGCAGCATCTGCTTGACGTCGCCATCGGAGTTGAACTGCGAACCGTCGCCGTAATTCTGGACCAAGCCAGCCTGCAGCAGGGTGAAGGCGCCGTCGGTCTGGCCGAAGCGCAGGAAGCCGTACGCGGGCGTGCCGATATAGCCATAGGCGCGCTTGACGTAGAAAGTGGAGATGCCGGAGGACGAGGTGCTGTTGGAGCTCGTAGCCTCACCGGCATTGGAAGTGGTGACACGCAGCTCGGACTGCACACCATACCAGATGCCGTTGAGGGTCTGGGCGTCAAAGCCGGGAAACAGGCGCAAATCGCCCGCGGTGCCGTCGCCGTTCAGCTTATAGGCGGTGCCAGCGGCAACCGAACCGCCGCTCATCTGGGAGGAGCCAACGGCGCCTACGGAGAACTGGAAATAGCCATCCAGGTGAACGACGATGGTGCCAGGTGCGGCAACCTGCTTGGCAGGCTGGGCAAAAGCGGTGCCCGCGGCGAGCAGCGAGGCCGCAGAGGCAAGAAGTAGTTTACGCATCAATTCATATCCTCGTACGCCGGATTCGGCGTTCTCATACGGACCGTGTGGCCCCGGAAGCTCACGCCAAGGGCCAAGGGGGGCCGCCAGCGCATGCGGCGCGCCTTAAATATCCACCGCCAGCTGAACGCAACCTCAGGACGCCGTCTCCAGCTCCCTATTCACGCCACCGTGACGCCAAAACCACATGCATACGGCATCAATGGCAAATCTGCGCCTAGAATATCTATTAAAAACAAATGCATATCAGAATTAAATGAGACGACCCGCAAGAATTGCATACCAATTTAGTGTTTTTATGTTCCCCACAAAACCGCCGCCAGGCAAAATGGCGAGAGCGTTACTTTCGTCCCCCCCAAAAAAGGCGTCTATTGCGCCAATTCCGGCACACAGAGCCCCCGCGGCGGCTGCGCATGACCGGAAATTATCGTCCAGTATGGCCAGTATGGAGGCGCGTCCCCTTTGAGGTTTAGGAGACTAATTCACGCCCTCATGCCGCCGTGCAAAGGCACGTCAACCTCAAGCGATCAGGCTCTGGGCTTGGCCATCCGGCTGCTACAAAACCTCGCCTGAAACAAAAAAAGGGTGGCGGTTTCCCGCCACCCTTTCCTCAACAATCCGGTGAGGGATTGCCTTAAGCGATTACCACTTGATGGTGGCACCGACGGCGACAACCTGCTCCTGCACGTTGCTGTGCGCGGTGGAAACCGTGGTCGGCTGGTGCTGGTGACCATACTCATACTGGATGAACAGGCCGAGCGGCTTGGCCAGCTGGTAGTTGCCACCGACAGCCACGCCATACTCGCTCAGCGTACGGGCGTAGGTCTTGGCGCCCGGCACATAGGCACCGGAGGTCTGCTCGTTGAAGTAGGAGGTACCCAGCGTGTAGGGGCCCATGATGTAAGACGCACCAACAATGTAGCCGAGGCCGTTGCGGGCACCCTTCGGCTTGAAGGCGTAGTTGTCCTCAACCTGGCCGGTCTTGATGTTGCCGCCGACGGTCAGGCCGGCATAGGTGGTCTGCGCACCAGCCTGGAACACGCTCAGCTCGTCATAGCCATACTTGGCGGTGGAGGGAGCGGAACCCAGGATGCCCAGCGGCGCGCCGTGCAGGTAGCTGACGGAGGCCTTGTTGGCGAAGCCGGCGATGGCGTTGGTGTACATCACGGCCGCGTCGAAGGTGTTGCGGCGGCGGGTGTTGCTGCCACCGTAGATCGAGTTGGCGTTCGCACCGTTGATGCTGCCAGGGGTGGCGTAGCCTTCCTTGATGCCGTTGGAGTTCGGCTCAAAGCCGATGGCGCCGGAGAGCTTGCCGCCCAGCGTCTCAACAACCGGGGTCTCGTACACGACCTTGTTGGTCGCATAGAGCTTGCTGATGTCAGCGTAGATGAACAGGCCCGGGGTGGTCGGCAGCATCAGGCTGACGCCGCCATCGGAGTTGAACTGGGCGCCGTCGCCGAAGTTCTCGATCACACCGGTCTGCAGCAGGGTCCAGGCGCTGTCGGTCTGGCCAAAACGCGCAAAGCCGTAATCGGGCGTGCCGATATAGCCATAGGCGCGCTTGACATAGAGCGTGGCGTTGCCCTGACCGTTGGTGCTGTTGGAGTTCTGCGACTGCCCCGCGTTGGAGGTGGTGGTACGCAGCTCAGACTGGAAACCATACCAGATGCCGTTGAGGGTCTGGGCGTCAAAGCCAGGATAAAGGCGGAAATCGCCCGCGGTGCCGAAGCCGTTCAACTTATAGGCGGTGCCAGCGGCAATCGTGCCGCCGCTCATCTGCGAAGAGCCATAGGCGCCCATGGAGAACTGGAAATAGCCATTCAGGTGAACGACGATGGTGCCCGGGGCGGCAACCGGCTTGGCGGGCTGGGCAAAAGCGGCACCCGCGGCGAGCAACGAGACCGCAGAGGCCAGAAGTAGTTTACGCATCAAATTCATCTCCTCATTCGCCGGATTCGGCGTATTTATTCAGACCGTGCAGGCCCCTGTTGGTCGCGCCAGCACCCACCGGGCCGCCAGCGCGCTCGTTGCTGTTAAATATCTATCCTGAACCCGATGCAATCTCAGACTTCTTGCCCAACCCGTTATTCGGGCGACTGTGGCGCCGGGGCCACATGCATATGACGTTAATGTTAAATGCTTACATAGATTGTTACTGAAAAAACCTAGGCCTACGTCAATTCAACGACGAGACTAAACGTAACTTCCTATTAATTTAGTATTTTTATAAGCCCACCCCGAACAGCGCACGCTTTGATCGCTAAGGCAATAATTTCACACTCGCCGCCTCAAAGAAAGGCATCTATCGCTCCAATTCCAGCGCAGAATGGCCCCAGGGCGCGCACGCGCCGCCCGGTAATTCCTCCCAGGGCATAAGGCTTTATCTGTCCGGCCTGGCGGGCCAGCCGCAACCAGCCTGAAGCCTCCAAAACCGGCGCACCGGGATGGCTTGCGGTCGGAAAGACCGGGGAAATGAAGACGAGTCCGGCCCCTGCCCGGCGCGCCCTTGCAAGCTGCGCGGCATTATGCACCGAGGCGCTGAGCAGCCCGCCCCACCTGCCCACGTGCCCTTGCCCGCCGCGCAGATGCAGCCCCGCCCCCAGCGCGGCCGCCAGGCGTTTGTCTCCGGCGATGATGAGCGCCCCCCCCCGGGCACGGCAGATCCGCGCCGCCGCCTTGGCCAGAGCGGCGCGGCCCGGGTGCGAATCATGCCGGAACAGCACCCCGCACAGCCCAACCGGCAGCCGCCTTATAACGGGCAGCGGGTCCGGCATGCGGGCTTCATCGGTAAAGAACCAGAGCGGCGGCAGGCATGACTCTGCGTTTGCGCGCGGCCGCCCCACCATCCCCGCGCGCAGGGCGTTTGCGCGCGGCCGCCCCACCATCCCCGCACGCAGGGCGTTTGCGCACGGCTGCCCCGCCTCGCCCGTGCGCAGGCGGCGGCGCTTTACCGCGCGTGCCCAGGCGATTAACCGTGAATCCATGCCCGACCCTAGCCCGATTGCCCGGAATCTCGAAACCGTCCGCGCCCGGATCGCCGAAGCTGCCCGCGCCGCCGGGCGCGGCCCGGCGGAGATCACGCTCATCGCCGTCAGCAAGACCCATCCCAAAGAAGCCGTACTGGAGGCCATGGCGGCCGGGGCGGCTATCTTCGGTGAGAACCGGGTGCAGGAGGCGGCGCAGAAATTCCCCATCCAGGGCGCGCAACTGCATATCATCGGCGGGCTGCAGACCAACAAGGCCGAGCAGGCGGTGCGCCTGGCGGACTCCATAGACAGCCTTGACCGCCCGCGCCTCGCCGACGCCATCGCCCGCGCCGCGGACGCCGCCGGGCGGCTGCCGGATCTGCTGGTGCAGGTGAATATCGGCGACGAGCCGCAGAAATCCGGCATCCCCATGGCGGAGGCGGACGGCTTCATCCGCGCCATGCGCGCGCGCTTCGGCGAGGCGCTGAAAGGGCTGATGTGCATCCCCCCCGCCGAGACAGACCCCGCGCCCTGCTTCCGCCAGCTCGCCGCCATGGCGGATGCGCATGGCCTGAAGGTGCGTTCCATGGGCATGTCCGGCGATTATGCCGCCGCGATCGCCGCCGGGGCCACGCATATCCGCATCGGCACCGCAATTTTCGGACACCGGGAGCCCCCGCCCTGAGCGTCACGAATCCGCCACATCCCTGTCACACCCTGCCCCGGCAATTCACTTTTAATGATTTAAATACTCGACTTGGTCATAATTCCCGGCATGCCGCACTGTGCGGCGGCTGGTTTTGGCTGTATCTGCAAACCGTCAAATTCTCGTCCCTCGGAGATTGGTCCCCGGTGATCAGATTATCGGTCCCGTTCCGGCAAGCTCTGTCGCGTCTAACCCTGCCTGTGATGCTGATGTTCTCACTCGGCTGCGTGCTGATCGGCCGCGCCGACCAGAATTTCTCAGACCATCTGCGCGCCGGGCTCGATGACATCCTGGCGCCGGCCTACATGCTGGTCTCCGCCCCCATCCAGGCGGCGGAGCACGGCACCGGTGAAATCGGCCACCTCTTCTCGCTGAGCGAGGAGAACGAGCAGCTGCGCGCGCAGAATGCCGAGCTGCTGCAATGGCAGGAGGTGGCCATGGCGCTGCAGGCGCAGAATGACGCGCTGAAAGCCTCGCTGAATTTCGTGCCCACCCCCACCCCGCAATTCTCCACCGGCGAGGTGGTGGCCGATCTCGGCGGCGTCTATGCGCGCTCGGTACTGGTGCTGGTGCCCCCCGCCAATGGCAACCCGCAAAGCCTGGTCGGCGCCGTCGGCGATGGACGGGCGCGGCTTGGCGGGCCGGGTGGTGGAGGCGGGCAGCCGCTCCGCCCGCGTGCTGCTGATCAACGACCTCAACAGCCGCATCCCGGTGGCGATCGGCGCCAGCGGCGCCCCGGCGCTGATGGCCGGCACCAACGGCCCCAACCCGTCTCTGCTCTATTGGGCGCCCGATCAGCCCCCCGCGGAAGGGGCGATGGTGCTCACCAGCGCCGAGGGCGGGGCCTTTCCGCCCGGCCTGCCGGTCGGTGTCGTGCATTATGATTCGACGAACGAGCCGGTGGTGCTGCCGCTCGCCACGCTCGACGCGCTGCGTGTGCTGCGCCTGTTCAACTACCCGGATAATCTTCCAGCCCTGACCCCCATCCCCCATACCAAGCCGGACCAAGCACCCGCCGCGAACGCCACCGGAAACGCTGAGCCATGGCCCGCGGTCCCGCCCTGCGACGGCGCACCCGGCCGTGGCGCCAGCTCGACGCCGCGTCGCGCCGGCTCTTCCCCTGTGTCACGCTGCGTCTTCGGCCTGTTCATCATCGGCATGCCGTTTGGCATTCCCGGCCAGGCGGCGTTGCGCCCGGTCTATGCCATGGCCTGGGTCTATTTCTGGTCGCTCTACCGCCCCGCCTCGCTGCCAGCCCCCCTCGTCGCCCTCTGCGGCCTGCTGCTGGACCTGCTGGGCCTGTCCCCCTTCGGGCTCTGGGCGGTGCTGCTGCTGCTGCTGCAATGGGTCACCCTGCTGCTGCGGCGCAAACTGGTCCCGGCCCGGTTCCTGCTGGTCTGGGCCGCCTTCACGGCCATGGCGGCCGCGAGCGTGGCGCTCGCCTGGGCGGCGGAATCCGCCCTCTCCTTCACGCTGGCTGCCGACCGCCCCGCTGATGCTGGAGGCCCTGCTGGCCGCCGGGCTGTATCCGGCGCTGGCGGCGCTGCTCATCCGGGCGCATCGCGGCCCGGCGGCGGTGGAGCAAGCATGAGGCGCCAGGCGAAAAACCGTGCCTCCTTCTCCCGGCGCGCCTTGCTTATCGGCGCGGGCCAGGCCGCGATCTTCGCGGCCATCACCGCGCGGCTCTATCATCTGCAAGTCTCCGAGCACGGCAAATACGCCCTGATGGCGAAGCAGAACTCGATCTCCGAACGGCTGGTGGCGCCGGAGCGCGGTGCTCATCACCGACCGGTTCGGCACCGTCCTGGCCGGCAACCAACAGCATTGGCGGGCCCTCTTCATGAGGCGATGGCGCCCGAGCCGGACGCGGTGCTGGAGAATTTCTACCGTCTCGTCCCGCTTTCCGACGATGAGAAGGCCCGCATCGCGCAGGATCTCGCCGGACCGCCCCGGCTATATCCCCGTGCTGCTGAAAGACTGGCTGGACTGGCCGGACATGGCGGCGATCGAGGTCAACACCCCCAACCTGCCCGGCGTTATCGTCGAGGAGGGCGCCAGCCGCACCTATCCGCTGGGGCCCGCTGCCGCGCATGCGATTGGCTATGTCGGGCGGCCGAACCTGAAAGAGGCCAAGCAGGATGCCGTGCTGGCGCTTGCCGGGCATGCGCGTCGGCCGCACCGGCGCGGAAGACACCAACGACCTCGCTTTGCGCGGCACCCCCGGCTTCGTGCAGACGGAAACCAACGTGCATGGCGAGGTGATGCGCGAGGTGGCGAACGACCCCGGCACGCCCGGGCAGAACGTGGCGCTGGGGCTGGATGCCGGGCTTCAGCAGCTCGCGGTGCAGGGCCTGGGCGATAATACCGGCGCGGTGGTGATGCTGGACGCGACCAGCGGCGAGATTCTCGCCATGGTCAGCACCCCCGCCTTCGACCCTTCATTGTTCGACAAGGGCGTGCCCGGCGATGTCTGGAACGGCTGGATGAATGACCCCAAGCATCCGTTGCTCAACAAGGCCGCCGCCGGGCTGTTCGCGCCGGGTTCCACCTTCAAGCCCACCGTGGCGCTGGCGGCGATGAAATGCGGCGCCCTGACGGCGGACACCGTCCTGGATTGCCCCGGCTCCCTGAAGCTGGGCGACCATATTTTCTGGTGCGACAACCACGTCGCCCATGGCAACATCACCGTCAACACCGCCCTGCAGGTGAGCTGCGACGTGTTCTTCTACAAAACCGCGCTGATGGTGGGCATCGACAAGATCGCCGAAATGGCCACCAAAATGGGCCAGGGCGTAGATCTCGGCTCGGACGTGCCGCACGCCCAGGACGGGCTGGTGCCGACCCTGGAATGGGCCAAAAAACACGGCATCCATTGGGTGCAGGGCAATACGGTGGTGCAGGGCATCGGCCAGGGCTACACCCAGCTCACCCCGCTGGCCCAGGCCACGATGATCGCCCGCCTCGCCACCGGCACCGCCGTTACCCCGCATCTCACCAGGCGTGTGGGGGGCGTGCTGCAGCCCAACTCCTTCCCCGGCGCGGCCCCGCCTCTGGACGTGGATGACAGCCATCTCGCCACCATCCGCCAAGGGCTGTTCGAGGTGGTGAACACCCCTGCCGGCACCGCCTACGGCGCGCGCCTGACCCTCCCCAATGTGCAGATGGCGGGCAAGACCGGCACCGCCCAGGTGCACAACAATACCGCCGCCGAAAAGCAGAAGAACTTCAACGACATGGACATGGCCTGGGCGCAGCGCCCGCATGCCTGGTTTGTCGCCTACGCGCCCTATGACAATCCGCGCTACGCCATCGCCGTGCTGGTCGAGCACGGCAATTTCGGCGCCCAGACCGCAGCCCCCATCGCGCATGACATGATGACCTACGCCCTTCTGCACGACCCCGCCGGACGCGACACGCCACTGGCCAACCCGCCGCCCGAACCGCCCCCCACCGTACCGACGGGAAACAGCGCGTGATCGAACATGGCAGCCTCAGCCTGCGCCGGCCCTTCCGGGAGCGCTCCTTTGGCCTGGCGCGCAAGCTCATGCGCGTCAACTGGCTCTTCGTGCTCTGCGTCTGCGCGCTGGCGGGGGTGGGCTATGCGGCGCTCTATTCCGCCGCCGGCGGCTCCGCCTCGCCCTATGCGGGCAGCCAGTTCATCCGCTTCTGCACAGGCGTGGCGCTGATGCTCGGCATCGCCATGATCGATATACGCGTGCTGGAAAAACTCTCCTGGCCCGCCTGGGTGCTGGGGATTCTGCTGCTGATCGCGGTGATGAAATTCGGCCATGTCGGGCTCGGTGCCAAACGCTGGATGACGATCGGCGGGATCGAGATCCAGCCCTCGGAGCTGATGAAGCTCTTCCTGGCCATGGCGCTGGGCAGCTATTTCAAGCGCGCCACGCCCGAGCAGACCGGCAATATGCTCTTCGTGGCCCCCGCCATCGTCGCCACGCTGATCCCGATGGCGCTGATCCTGAAGGAGCCCAATCTCGGCACCGCCGTCATCACCGGCACCATCGGCGCCACGGTGATGCTGGGGGCGGGGGTGCGCTGGTGGTGGTTCGCCATTGTCGTGGTCGTGGTCGCCGTGTGCGCGCCGCTGATTTATGAGCATCTGCACGCCTACCAGAAGGCGCGCATCGACATCTTCCTCAACCCCGGCGCCGACCCGCTGGGGGCGGGCTACAACATCATCCAGAGCAAGATCGCGCTCGGCTCGGGCGGCTTCTTCGGCCAGGGCTATCTGCACGGCACCCAGAACCAGCTCAACTTCCTGCCTGAAAAACAGACGGATTTCGTCTTCACCATCATCGCCGAGGAGTTCGGCTTCTTCGGCTCCGTCGCGGTGCTGGGGCTGCTGATGAGCATCGTGGCCTTGGGCTATTACACCGCGCTCTCCTGCTCGCATGTCTATGGGCGGCTGGTGGCGCTCGGCATCGCCACCAATTTCTTCCTGTATTGCTTCGTGAATCTCTCGATGGTGATGGGCCTCATCCCGGTGGGCGGGGTGCCGCTGCCGCTGATCTCCTATGGCGGCTCGGCGCTCACCGCCGTGATGCTGGGTTTTGGCGTGCTGATGTCGATCCATGTGCACCGCGACGTGGAATTCCCCGAATCAGAGGGTTTCTGAGCCCCGCCATGGCTATCCTGGTTTTTGATTCCGGCATTGGCGGGCTCGGCGTCGTCGCGGCGCTGAACCAGCTTTCCCCGGCCTGCCGCTCACCTATCTCGCCGATAACGGCTTCTTTCCCTATGGCGAGAAGCCGGATGATAGTCCTGCTGCCGCATATCATAGAGGTGATCGGCGCCGCCATCGCGCGGGAGAAGCCAGAGGCGGTGGTGATCGCCTGCAACACCGCCAGCACCATCGCCCTCTCCGCCTTGCGCGAGGCCTTCCCCCTGCCCTTCATCGGCTGCGTGCCGCCCATAAAACCCGCCGCCGCCGCCAGCCGCAGCCGCACCATCGGCGTGCTGGCCACCGCCGCCACCGTGCGCCGGCCTTACCTGAACGGGCTGATCGCGCGTTTCGCGCCCGATTGCACCGTGCTCTCGCTCGGCACGCCGGCGCTGGCGGAGCTGGCGGAGCAAAAATTCCGCGGCGCGGCGGTGGATATTACTGAAGCGGTGACGCCGCTTTTCACCCAGCCGGGCGGCGAGAGGATCGACGCCGTGGCGCTGGGCTGCACCCACTACACCTTCCTGCTTCCCGAATTCTTGGCGCTGCGCCCGGATCTCTCCTGGCACGACCCGGCCTTGCCGGTGGCCCGGCAGACGCTGAAAATTATCGAGCCTCTCAGCCTCTCAGCCGCCGCGCGCACGGTCCGCTTCACCGGCGCACCGCTCTCACCCGCCTTGCTCGCCCCTTTCGCGCTGGCGCCCGAAAGCGACCTTCAGCCCAGCCTTAACCTATAAAAGAGTGTATCCACCGCCATGCGGGGATCGTCCGGCGGCAGATCCTCCGGCGCGACAGGCTCAAACCCGCATGAACATGCCGATGGTCAGCGCGATGCCGATGCAGGCGACCACCACCCGCAGGATCGTCTCCGGCACATGCCGCAGGATCAGCACCCCCGCCTGTCCGCCGATGATGGCGGAAATGCCCAACACCAGAACCAGCACCCAGTTCTGCTTGCTCTCCGCGAGAAAAATCGCCACGGCGGCGACATTCACCACCCCCGCCAGCACGTTCTTCGTCGCCCCGGCATGGCGCACGGAAAGCCCCACGGCGGTCAGCGCCGCCAGCATCAAAATCCCGATGCCGCCGCCAAAATAGCCGCCATAGATGGCGATGAGGAATTGCAGCACCACGGCGGTGCGCGGCGAGATGGGGGCTGGCGCATCCTCCTCGCGCTTCTTCCGGAAAAAGCTGCCCCAGATGAACACCAGGGTCGCGAACAAAATCAGCCAGGGCACCAGATGGGTGAAAATGCCGACCGGTGTTGCCAGCAGCAGCACCGCGCCAATCCCCCCGCCGATGACGCTGACGATGAACAATGTGCGCAGCGAAAGCCCCGCCGCCCCTTCCGCCATGCGCCGCCCGGCCCAGCCGGTGGTGGCCTGGCCGGGAAACAGCGCGATGGTGGAGGTGATGTTGGCGGCGCGCGGATCAAGCCCCGCGAAGAGCAAAGCCGGGAAGGTCAGGAACGAGCCGCCCCCGGCCACCGCATTCTGCGCCCCGGCGACGAACCCCGCCAGCGCCAGCACCACGCAGGAAAAGATCATGCCGCCAGCGATGCCAGCTCACCCGCCGGCGGGCGGGCGCCGATGCGCGCGATGGCGAGCGAGGCCGCCTTGGCGCCCAGCCGCCCGGCCGCCTCCAGCCCCTCGCCGCGCGTATAGGCGGCCAGGAACCCGGCAGCATAGGCATCGCCCGCGCCCGTGGTATCCACCACCTGCACCGGCACGGCCGGAATTTTGGTCACCTGCCCGCCCTGCAGGATCAGGCTGCCCGCCTCGCTGCGCGTCAGCACCGCGAGCTTCACATCCAGAGCCGCCTTCGCTGCCGCCTCCTCGAAGCTGTTGACCTCATAAAGGCTGCAAATCTCCGCCTCGTTGGCGAAGAGGATATCTATGCCCTCAGCGATCAGGCGGCGAAATCCGTCCCGGTGCCGGTCCACGCAGAACGCGTCGGACAGCGAGAGAGCGGTCTGCTGCCCCGCCGCGCGGGCCATGCGCGCGGCCTCGATAAAGGCGGCCTGGGCGGCGGGCGGGTCGAACAGATACCCTTCCAGATAGGTCACTTTCGAGGCGGCAATGATCGTCTCGTCCAGGTCATGCAGCGCGAACTCCCCGCCCGCGCCCAGATAGGTGTTCATCGTCCGCTGGCCGTCAGGCGTCACCAGAATCAGGCAGCGCGCGGTTGGAACCGGCGCCTCCAGCGGCGCGGTGGCGTAATGCACGCCCACGGATGCGATCTCGCGGCGGAACACCTCGCCCATCTCATCCTTGGCCACCTTGCCCAGAAACGCCACCTTGGCGCCCAAAGCCGCCGCCACCGCGCAGCTATTGGCGACAGACCCGCCCGAGGCGGTGACGCCGCCTTGCATCGCCGTTGTCAGGCGCGTCGCGGTGTCGGCATCGATCAGCGACATCGCGCCCTTCGGCATGCCGTGCCGGCTTAAAAATTCGTCATTCGTTGGCATTAGAAAATCGACGATGGCATTCCCGATGCCGGTGAAATCGAATTGTGACACGGCCATATTCGGCAAGCCTCCCCGGATTACAGGGGCGTTGGGTTAGCATCGCGGACCAATCCCGGCAAATGAAACACAAGGTTGTTTACCCCCCCTGCCGCGTGCTAGGCCGCGAAACCATTCGCGATGAGCCACCACGGAGGATTTGTGTTCAGCAAGCGCAAAACGGAAGAGCCAAAACCGGTCCCCCCCGCGCTCCCGGCGGACGAGGCAAAGCCTACCCCCACCGCCTCCACACCGGAGGAAACCATCCCGGCTGCCACCTTCATTCCCCCAAGCTTCAAGGAGACCCCCATGGCCCGCTCACCTTTCGCGCCGCCGCCGATCCCCACCTCCCCGGCGACCCCCAGCGCCCCCGCCCCCGCGCCGCGCCCGCTGATGCCGAGCACCCCGGCCCGTGAGACCGCCGAGCGCCGCACCCTGGTGGTGGGCCGCGGCATTTCCGTGCAGGGCACCGTGCAGGATGCCGAGCGCCTGGTCGTGGAAGGCACCGTGGAAGCCACAATGATCAACGGGCTGACCGAGCTTTCCATCGCCCCCGGCGGTGTCTTCAAGGGCGAGGTCGAGGTGAATGAGGCCGAAGTGGCCGGCACCATCGACGGCACCTTGATTGCCCGCGCCACGCTGGTCGTGCGCAACACTGGCCGCGTGCTGGGCACCGCCCGCTGCCGGCGCCTGCAGGTTGAGGATGGCGGGCAGATCACCGGCCGCATCGAGATGCTGAGCGACGCGACCACCCCGGCCTCGCTGACCGACGCGTAATCTCCCGGCCCGCAAGACTGACAAAAACGCTGGACTCGCCACGGGCGGGTCCAGCGTTTTTTATTGAATGACCGTATCCGCCTCGCGCCCCAGCATCAGCGCCAGGCGCTCCAGCCGGCGCAGCACGGCCTCGCCCGCGAACACGCCATTCGCCGCCGCAAGGCTCAGCACCAGCCGGTCCGGCGTCAGGGCAAGCTTCGTTCCGGCCAGCAGATGCGGGGTGCCGGCGGACAGCGTATAGGCCAGGCGCAGCGCCGTGCCCAAGGTTTCGGCGCGCTGCGCGGCCTGCATATCCAGCAGCGTGCGGGCCGGCGCCAGAAACCCGGCCTCGGGCGGCGCCTCGTAACGCACCGCCGTGGCCAGCGCCAGAAACGCCCGGGCATGATGGTCCAGGCTCATCCCCGCCTGGCGCAGCACCCGCATGAAGGCCTGCTCGGCGCGATATTCAGGATGCTCGTGGCTGCCAATGTCGGAGAGCCAGCAGGCGGCCTCGCGCAGCCGCTTCTGGGCCGGGGTCTCGCCGGGGAACAAGGGCGTTGTCCACGCCACCAGGGCACGCGGCAAATTGGCGTCTCGCACCATCCCACGCACCAGATCGCGCGAGGCGGCCAACAGCGGGTCCTCGGCCCTGATCTCCTGCGGCAGCAGCCGGGAGAACCAGCCCTCCCGCAGCCCATTGGCGGAGAACACCACCCGCGCCGCCCCCGTGGCGCGCAGCAGCCGGCGCAAAATCACCGCCGCATAGGGCAGATCCTCGATGCGCCGGCGCGGCACGCCGGGCATGCGCTCGATCAGCTTGCGCCCGCCCTCGCTCATCACGCCCGCGAGATCGCGCGCTTCCTCACGGTTGATGGTGTAATGATGCACGATGTTCAGCGGATAACCGGTCTGGGCGATATGAATGCGCGCCAGCGCCCGGAAGGCGCCGCCGGAGAGATAGAGATCCTTCCCCGCCGCCTCGGCCGCAAAGGGCACCTTTTCCAGCGCCTCGATCATCACCGCCCGGGCACGGCCGATATCCTCTCCCGCGCGCTCGGCCAGGCGGATGACCCCCACGGGCAGCGTCGCCGCCGGGCCGACCTTGCCCGCCTCCAGCCGGACCAGTTCCAGCGAGCCGCCGCCGAGATCGGCCAGAATTCCGTCCGCGCCGGGAATGCCGCACAGCACGCCCTCGGCCGAGAGCGCGGCCTCCTGCTCACCGGACAGCACGCAGATGCGCATCTCCGGCAGGCGCTTCATCATCGCGTTCACGAATTCGGTGCCATTCTCGGCATCGCGCACGGCGGAGGTAGCCAGCACATCAAACGGGCTCGCCCCCATGGCGCGGGCAATGGCGGCATAGCGGTGCAGCACCGTCTCCGCCTGGGCCAGCGTCTCATCCTTCAGCCGCCCGGTGCTGGTCATGCCTTTCGCCAGGCGTAGCACCGCCTTCTCGTTGAAGATCTGCATCGGGTTGCGCAGTTCACCCTCGTAGATCACAAGCCGCACGGAGTTGGACCCGAGATCAACCACCGCCCGCCGGAAGTTGGGGCGGAATTGCTGGTCGGAGGGGGTCATCTGGTCCATGCTACACTCTCCACCAGGGACGTTGCGCGCCAAAGATAATTTTTCATGACCGATCCGCAACCGGCGCGCCGCAATCGAGACGCATATTCAGCGCGTCACCACCATTCTCATAATAGGCTTTGCGTAATCCGGTGGCCACAAAGCCGAGGCTTTCATAAAGCGCCCTGGCCGGCGCGTTGCCGGTGGCCACCTCCAGATACAGCGTGCACACGCCCGCATTCCTCAGCCTAAGCAGCCCTTCGCGCAGCAACGCGCCGCCGATGCCCTGGCGCTTTGCAACGACGCCGATGGTCAGAATCTCCGCCTCATCCAGCACCACGCGCAGCAGCAGAAAGCCACCCTCATCATGCACCAGCCCCAGCATGCCGGGCTGGCCCAACAGGGAGAGAAACGCCGCCTCGTCCCAGGATTCATGAGGAAAAACCTCGCCATGCAGCGCCGCCAGCAAGGCGGCATGGGCGGGCCCGGCCTCGGTGATCGCACTCATACCGGCGGCGGCCGCAGCCCGGCCGCAGGCAACTTGGCCTCCGGCGGATCGACATAAAGCGGCAGGGCAGCGCCGGGGGCCTGCCCGGCTGCCTTGTGCGCCAGGGCCGCGCGGCCGACCCAGGCGGCATCGATCAGCCTGGCGCTGGTCAGCATCACCTCCACGCCCTTCGCGGCGAGATATGCCGCCAGCCAAGGTGCTTCCTCCCCGGCGATGGCGACAGGTCCGTCCGGCACTGGCAGCGCCTCATCGGCAAAGGCCTCCGGCTTGCCATCGCGCAGCAGAAACAGCCGCCCTCGCCGGGCCCGGATGGCCACCCAGAGCGGGCGCGACAATTGCGGCAAGGCCTCACGGTAAGCCGCAGCCGCCGGAACACCCCACAGCGTTGCGCCCAGCCCGGCGGCAAAACCCTGCGCCAGGGCAATGGAGGTGCGCAGGCCCGTGAAGCTGCCCGGCCCGGTGCAGATGGCGATATCGGTTATGCTCTGGCCTTGCGCCGCCTCTTGCAACAGCAAAGGCAGCGTCTCGATCAGCCCCGGCTTCAGCGGCGCGCTCCAGCGCCGCAGGGCCGTGCCATCCTCCGACAGCAACGCCAGACCGGCGCGCGGGCCGGAGGCGTCGAGGGCGATCAGGCTCACGCGAATTCAGCCGCCTCGTCAAAGGCGAGGCGTGGCAGGCGCGGGGGCAATTCCTCATCCGGTTTCGGATGGCCGAGATTGATCAGGAAGTTCGAGCGCCAGCCCTTCTGGGTGAAGAAGGCGCGGTCCAGCTTGGCCCGGTCGAAGCCCGACATCGCGCCGGTGGCAAAGCCCAGCGCCCGCGCCGCCAGCAGGAAATACGCACCCTGCAGGGAGGAGTTGCGCATCGCCGTCTCCTCCGCGAGGTCCGGATTGCCGGAGAACCAGGGCTTCACATCCGCGCCCGGGTAAAGCTCCGGCAGCTTGAGATAGAAATGCGGGTCGAACGCCACCACCACTGTCACGGGGGCGGCCATCACCGGCTCGATATTCCCGCCCGAGAGGCAGGGGCGCAGCATCTCCTTGCCCTCCTGCGTGCGGATGAACAGGAATCGCGCCGGCAGGCAATTGGCCGAGGTCGGCCCCCATTTCACCAGCTCGTACAGCGCCTTCAGCTCGTCATCCGAGACCGGCTGGTCACTGAACGAGGAATGGGTGCGCGCGTTGCGGAACAGCGCATCCAGCGCCGCGTCGTCCAGTGCCATTTTAGCTCCCTGCCCGGTTACGCGGCCTGTGTAACCGAGGTGACTTCTGGAATATAGTGCTTGAGCATGTTCTCGATGCCATGCTTCAGCGTCGCGGTGGAGGAGGGGCAGCCCGCGCAGGAGCCCTGCATCTTCAGGCTCACCACGCCGTCACGATAGCCGCGGAAGATGATATCCCCGCCATCGCCCGCCACGGCGGGGCGGATGCGCGTGTCCAGCAGATCCTTGATCTGGTCCACGATCTCCTGGTCCGCCGGGTCCACATCCTCTGCCTCCAGCACCATGCCTTCGCGCAGGATCGGCTTGCCCGCCACCAGATGCTCCATCAGCATGCCCAGAACCTGCGGCTTCAGCGCCTGCCACTCGGTCTCGTCGCTCTTGGTGACGGTGACGAAATCCCCGCCCAGGAACACGCGGGTCACCCCCTCCAGCCCGAACAGCGCCTCGGCCAGGGGCGAGATCAGCGCCGCGTCGGCATCCGGGAAATCAGCCGTCTTGTCGCCCAGAATCGCCTGGCCGGGCAGGAATTTCAGCGTCGCCGGGTTGGGCGTGCCTTCGGTCTCGATAAACATCTCTGCTCCTCATCCGCAAAGCGGACTGGTTTGGTCCTGATACTGGATGTAGTTTGTCCTTTTTGCGCCCTCTTGCAAGGCCGCAATGGCGCAGCCGCCTTGCAAACCGCTTGCCCCGGCAGCGCTTGCCCCCCACATTCGTGCCATGCTGCCCACCCTTTTCATCAGCCACGGCTCGCCCATGACCATCCTGCAGGACACGCCGGGCCGGCATTTCCTGGAATCACTCGGCACGCTCATCCCCCGGCCGAAGGCGATCCTCTCCGTCTCCGCCCATTGGGAGACCGCCGCCCCCGAGGTGAGCAACCCGCCGGCGAATGAGACGATTTACGATTTCTATAATTTCCCGCCCGCGCTCTACGCGCTCAGCTACGCCCCGCCCGTGGCGCACGGCCTGGCCAAGCGCGTGGCAGAACTGCTGGGCACGGCCAGCCTACCCTGCGAAACAGACACCGCGCGCGGGCTGGACCATGGCACCTGGGTGCCGATGAAACTGGCCTACCCGGCAGCTGATATCCCAATGATCCAGCTTTCCGTGCAAACCCAGCTGGGCGCCAAGCACCACATCGACCTGGGGAGTGCGCTGCGCAAGCTGCGCGAGGAGGATGTGCTGATTTTTTGCTCCGGCACCTTCACGCATGACCTGCGCCGCTTTCGCCATGGCCGCCCGGACATCAACACGCCGGAAACGGCGGATGTGACCGAATTCTCCAACTGGATGGACGAAAAAATCATGGCCGCGGACATGGACGCCCTGGCCGATTACCGCCGCCTCGCCCCGCATGCGGTGGAGGAGCACCCAACGGAGGAGCATCTGCTGCCGCTGCACGTGGCCCTCGGCGCAGCCGGGCCGGGCATGACGCCGAAGCGGCTGCACAGCTCGGTGGAATACGGGTTCATGCGGATGGATGCCTACGCGTTTGGCTAATCACGTTAGATGGCTAACAGTGGCTCACATGGGTGGGAACCCGTCCGTCCGCTGTCGAGCAGTTAGTCACGAAGTCGAACATTCGGCTCAGGGCGGAGATGGACGCGATTTTACAACGCCGCTCCTACGCCAAGCAGTCAGGGTACGATCCTTCGGCGCCCCAGACCAAGTCTATTTTACCCAAGCCAAGCTGCTTGCGGGCGCCTGAAAAATTTCATCGGCATACTACAAACCAACCTGGCAGAGATTCCACCGAAAAAGATCAAAACGATGCTCAGGCAAAGCCAGCCCCCCCAACAACCGCGGCCTCTTTTTTGCCATAGCGAAAATATCTTGACGCTCGTTTAGAAAGATAGGCTCGGACCGGCTCCTCATAGAGTTTTGTAAAAACAATGGAGAGCGTGAACGTCAGGATAACCGAAGCAAGAAAAGCAAAATTTTTCGAATAATGCGCCTTGTCTGACAGCAGAAAAACGGCGCGGCCGATCGGATAGTGAAGGCAATAAATCGGGTACGACATCCACCCGAGAAACCGTGAAACTTTCACATTTATGTTTCCCCCGCAAGACATCGTTGCGCCAACACAAACAAGAAGTGGCGCGACCACGGCAACGATGAACGCAGAGTACAATCCCTTCGCCTCATGAGGAACAGCAAAAACCAAAACCATCAATAAATATAGAATGTAAGGATGCGAGATCCAGCGTCCCGCAACGGCACGGAACTTGTCTAGTCGCGCATCATCAATGAGTGAGTATAATAAAATTCCGAAGGGAAACCCGAAAAATACACGGGGAAATCCCTCCATAAAATTGTCTGCGCGCCAGCCTCCACTTAAGTCAAACACATAACAGAAATTTTGAAAATCATCTACAAAACCGCACAACAAGAAGACGGCAAAACTGAATAGCATAACTCTGATAAGATTTTTCTGTGTTAGTTTAAACAAAAACGGGAATGCGAAACCAGCAACCATTTCAAAAAACAAAGACCATGAAGGGGGGTTTGCAGGAAAAACTTCTCCGGCCGTTACTACAGCCCCTCCCATCTCGCGAATGTTAAAACTATTGATGTCGGGCACAAACATAAAATTGTAAAATATACTTCCAGCGATAGAGCGCATGGAACAGGTCGCCAACCCCGATTTTTCAAAAAGATACAATACGGGGGCACCAATAACTATTCCCAAGAGAAACATGGGATAGAGACGAATAATCCGTTTCAGAATGTACTCAAAATATCCCATATTACTTTGCAGGCGAGCACCATATGAGTAGGCCAAAACAAACCCACTCAGCATGAAAAACAAGTCGACGGCGATGAAGCCGTTTCTGAAAAACGGATAACTCATATTGGGGAAGTGAAAAACCATCACAGAGATCGCAGCAACCCCGCGCATGCCGTCCAGGACTTCAAAACGGCTGTGGTTGGGAGCAATTGGAAGGGAAGCCGACATGATTTTGATCCCAAAAATCTATGTGCAAATGCTCTCTTTGTCACAGAGTGTTACGATTGGGTATCGATACCGCAGATTTACCCCAGGATACAAGCTCTTAATTATTATCCCGCATTGCCCAGATTGCGGCATAATCCAGCGAACATCCAATCAAATGGACTCATTGGAGAGGATGTTGCACGCTAAAACAAAGAGATACAGCATCTTTCCTGAGTGCATGCGAATGGAAAATGCTCTATCGGCATTACGGTCAGAACAAGCGTTATAAATCAAACGGATAGCTGTCGCGTTGGCTAGATTTGATGGAATTACCGGCGGGTGAAACAGATTCAGGTGATATTCGGGCCGGATTTGACCACCACCTGAAGCTCGAACGCCACGTCTCCCCTACCCCCCGGATGCTGGCCTTCTTGCCTTCCGAAACCTCGACGAGGCGCAGGGCTTGCCCCCGCACCAAGCGCCCTACCCCTCCGCCACCAACCCATGCAGCCTGTGGTTCAACCCCGCCAGCGCCGCCTGCGCCTCCTTATAAATTCCGAACAGCTCATCATAAAAAGCCGAAGCCCCCGCTTGCGGCTCGGTCACATCCTTCAACTTCACACAGCGCGCCACGACCTCCTCAGGCCCGCTGAACAGCCCCACCCCCATGCCCGCCACCAGGGCCGCACCGAAAGACGCATCGCCGGAATCCGTGCGCTCGACCACCAGCCCCGTCACATCGGCAATAATCTGCCGCCAGGTGGCGCTTTTCGCCCCGCCGCCCATCAGCCTTATCGTGCTGAATTCCAGCCCCAACGCCCGCGCCGCGCCCAACAGGTCACGGATGGAGAAAGCAATCCCCTCATACACCGCCCGGGCGAAATGCATCTTGCCGTGGGAGATGGTCATGCCGATGAAATCCGCCCGCAGCAACGGGTCCCAATACGGCGCCCGCTCGCCCTGCAGATAAGGGTGGAACAGCAAGCCCCCCGCCCCGCGCGGCGCGGCGCTGGCCAGCGCGTCCATCGCCTCGAACCCGCCTTGCGCAAACATCAGGTCCCGCACCCAGCGATGCGCGGAGGCGCAGGAGTTGGTGCCCGTGGCGGTGTAATACATGCCGGGCATGATATGCGGGTAGCAGGAGATGGGCGGATGCACTTGCGGCCCCTGCGTGGCCAGAAACAGCACCCCCGCCGTCGCCAGCTTTACACCGCCAATGCCGGGTTTCGTGCCGCCGACACCAAAAAACTCCACCGTGGTGTCGTTGGAGCCGCACACAACCGGCGTACCCGCCTTCAGCCCGGTGCGGGCGGCGGCCTCTTGCGTCACCCCGCCCACCACCTGCTCGGGCGCCACAATCGGCGGCAAGATCGACATATCCAACCCGATCAGCCCCGCCAGCTCCGCCGACCAGCCCTTGGTGGCGTCATCAGCCATCAGCGCGCCCACGGCGTCGGAATAATCCGTCTCCCAGGTGCCGGTCAGGCAATGGCGCAGGAAATCTTTCGCCAGATACAGCCGCTTCGCCCTGGCCATCACCTCCGGCTCGGCGGTCTTCAGCCAGGCCAGCATCGCCAGCGTCCAGGTCGGGTTCACCTTGTTCAGCGAGGTTTCGATGATTCTGGCCCCCGCCATCTCATGCAGGGCAGCGGCCTCGGCGGCGGCGCGCTGGTCGCTCCACATGATCGCCGGGCGCAGCACCGTTCCCGCCGCATCCGTCAGCACCGGAATATGCGCGCCCGCGGAAATGCCGATGCCCGCGATGCGCTCCGGCGCCACGCCCCCCGCCGCCAGCACAGCCGGCACCGCCTTGCACAGGGCCGCGTACCATTCCGCCGGGTCCTGCTCCGCCCAGCCGAAATGCCGCACATGGGTTGAAACCGGCACACTGGCCTCCGCCTTCACCGCGCCGTCCGGCGTGATCAGCGTGGCCTTCAGGCTGCCAGCCCCCAGGTCGATACCGAGCAAATATGTTTCCGGCAAAGAAAAGCTCCCTAGGAAATCCCTGGAATCGAGGACAAGACGAGTTTAACATCCCGGCCATGCCCGATACCATAGACCTCGCCCCTGGCCTCGCCGCCGCCCGTCTGGATGCCATTCCCGTCATCGATATCGGCCCGCTTCTGGCCGGAGACATGGCCCCCGCCGAGGCCATAGGCCGCGCCTGCCGGGAGATCGGGTTTTTCTACATCACCAATCACGGCATCCCGCAGGACCTCATTGACCGCGTCTATGCGCAAGCCAAACGCTTCTTCGCCCTGCCGCCGGAAGAGAAGGAAAAATGCGCCATCGAGCGCTCTTCCTGCCATCGCGGCTGGTTCCGGGTGGGGGGCGAAAATCTCGACCCCGAGAAGCAGACTCAGGCGGGCGACCTGAAGGAAGGCTACAAGATCGGCCGTGACCTGCCATTGGACCATGAGCGCGTGAAAGCCGGGCTGCCTTTGCACGGGCCGGATATCTGGCCGGACCTGCCGGGCTGGCGGGAGGTGATGCAGGATTATTACGACCGGCTGGTGGAACTCGGCAAAACCATCCTTGGCGCCTTCGCCGTCTCCCTGGGGCTGGACCAAACATATTTCGAGCCCTGGCTCGGCATCACCATGACCACTTTGGGGCCTTTGCACTACCCGCCGCAGACCGGGCGCATCACCGAGGCACAGCTGGGGGCGGGCAAGCACACCGATTATGGCTGCCTGACCCTGCTGCACCAGGATGCCGCCGGAGGCCTGCAGGTGCAGGGGCTGGATGGCACCTGGCTCGACGCCCCGCCCATTCCCGGCAGCTTCGTGGTGAATATCGGCGACATGATGGAACGCTGGACCAACGGCGTGTTCCGCTCCACCCCGCACCGCGTCATCAACATCTCAGGCCAGGAGCGCTACTCCCTGCCCTTCTTCTTCGACCCGGATTTCTACGCGCCCGTGGCATGCCTGCCCACCTGCCTGAAGCCCGGCGAGACACCGAAATACCCGCCCACCACCGCCGGGCAGCATCTGCTGGACATGATCAACGCGTCCTTCAAATATCACCAGGAGAAGGCGTGAAGCCCGCGCGTAAAGTCATAAAAGTTTTTCGGGCAAAGGCGGCAAAGGTTCCAATGCTACGAAGCAGCATTGGAATGCCGCCGGAGGGGCCGATTTTTTTCAAAAAAGGCGGCAGCTTGCAGCTTTTTGAAAAAAGCTGCACCAAAAACTTTTGATATTTTTTTATAACAAAACAACACCAATCATTTTGTTGCGAAAAACAAAATTCAAAAAAATTCAACAACTAACGTAACGTTATTACCGAAATTCCCCAGACTTGTTTCACGTGGAACGCCGCAGCGCCTGCCTCAAACTTTCCACATCGCCCACCGGCAGGCCGCAAACCCCGCCGCGGCACACATAGGCGGCCTTCACATCATCCGGCTTGCCATAGGCCGGATGCGCCACCCCAACCTCCGCCCCGCCGCGCAGCACCAGCACCGCCGGGTCCGCAGCCGCCAGCGCCATTTGCGCCAGCTCCTCAGCCCCGCCCGTCACCACCACGCAGGCCGCATTGGCCAAAAGATCCGATGCCGCCAGCAGAATGGGCGACCCCGTAAGTGCCCTGGCCCGCCCGCCAAAAGCCGCCAGAACCAAATCCGCCTTGGCCCGGTATTCATCCTTGCCCGTCAGATGAAACAGCGCGGCATAGATCTCCGCCATCATGCCAATGCCCGATGGCGCCGGGCCATCCTGCACGCTGCGCCCGCGCGGAGCATACACATCCCCGGCATCATCGGCGGACATGAAGAACGCCCCTTCCCCATCGCCAAAATGCCTCTCCGTGGCCGCAAAATTCTCCTCCGCCCGCGCCAGAAACGCCCCCTCGCCCGTCACCTGATACAAAGCCAGCGCCGCGCGGATCATCCCCGCCTGATCCTCCAGCAACCCGGCGGCGGAGATTTTTGCGCCCCGCATCGCATGGGCAATCCGTCCATCCTTCTGCCCCATGGCCGCCCAGAGCGCCTCGAACACACGCCGCCCCAGCGCCACCCAATCCGGCCCGGCCGAACACGCATCCCGCCTTCACCAGGGCAGTGATGGTCAATGCGTTCCAATCGGCGAGAATCTTGTCATCGCGCCCCGGCCGCACACGCGCGCTGCGCGCCGCCAGCAGCTTCGCCCGGCAGGCTTCCAGCCGCGCCTCATCCGCGCCGAAGGCGGCGCGGCGCTCCAGAATGATCTTGCCTTCCCAGTTTCCATGCTCTGGCAGCGGGTAGAAACGCTCGAAAAACGCGGCCTCCGCGCCCAGAACCTCCAGCACCTCGGCGCGGGACCAGACGTAGAACCTGCCTTCCTCACCCTCTGAATCCGCATCCTCAGACGCCGCGAAGGCGCCTTCCGCGCTCATGTCGCGCACCAGCCACGCCACCGTCTCCCGCGCCCGCGCCTCGTAGAGCGCCGAGGGCTTGTCCGCCTGCGCGAAAGCCAGCATCTCCAGGATCAACGCATTGTCGTAGAGCATCTTCTCGAAATGCGGCACCAGCCAGGCATCATCGGTGGCATAGCGCGCATAGCCGCCGCCCAGATGGTCATAAATCCCGCCCTGGCTCATCCGCTCCAGCAACAGATGCACGGCCTGCGCACAACTCCTGTCACCGCCGCGAAAATATTCGTGCCAGAGGAAGCGAAAAACCGGGATGTTCGGGAATTTCGGCGCGCCGGACAACCCGCCCAGATCCCAATCCACGCTGCGCAGAAGACCCGCCCGCACCGCCTCCAGCAGTTCCGGCCCCGGCGGATCGCCCGGGCGGGTGGCAGCGGCCTGGGCCAGCGCGCCCTTGATCGCCTCCACAGAGCGGCCAATCCGCGCCTGATCATCCTTCCAGCCCTCAGAGAGCGCCACCAGCACCTGGGGGAAGCTGGGCCGGCCAAAACGCGGCGTCGGCGGAAAATAGGTGCCGCCCCAGAAGGGCGCGCCATCGGGCGTCAGCACCATGGTCAGCGGCCAGCCGCCTTGCTCGCCCATCGCGTGCAGGGCCGTCATGTAGGTCTGGTCGATATCCGGGCGCTCCTCGCGGTCCACCTTGATGGAGACGAAGCGCTCATTCATCAGCGCCGCCACTTGCGCGTTTTCGAAGCTTTCATGCGCCATCACATGGCACCAATGGCAGGCCGCGTAGCCGATGGAGAGCAGCACCGGCACGTTGCGCGCCCTGGCCTCGGCAAAGGCCTCCTCACCCCACATATGCCAATGCACCGGGTTATCCTGGTGCTGGAGGAGATAGGGGGAGGACGCGTCCTTCAAGCGGTTCTGCATTTTGCCGGCTCCTGTAACCCAGCCTAAATAGGTGCAAACGATCAGGAGTAACAGCTTTGGGCGAACGCTTGGCCGATGATCCGGCGCCGTATTTCGAAACGCATATCTTTGTCTGCGGCAATCGCAGGCCGGAAGGCCACCCGCGCGGCGATTGCGCCAGCAAGGGGTCCGAAAAAATCCGTGACTACATGAAAGTCCGGGTGAAGGAACTCGGCCTGCAAAATATCCGCGTCAACCAGTCCGGCTGCCTGGACCGCTGCGAGCTTGGCCCCTGCGCCGTGCTCTACCCGGAGGGCGTCTGGTACCGGCTGGATAGTTTCGCGGCGGTGGATGAGGTGATCGAGAAACATCTGCAGCTTCATGGCCGCGCCAAGGCGCTGATGCTGCCTTGATACGAAAAGGGCGGCCTTGCGGCCGCCCCTCTTTGTTTCAGTATTCCTCGTCGGCGACGTAGGAGCCGATGCGCTGCACCAGATCGGGCTTGGATTTGGAGAGCAGCACGCCATAGATCAGCGACAGCACCAAGAGCCCCAGCGACAGCTTCGGATAGAGGCTGAACGGGTAAGGCTGGCCGGGCTCGACAAGGCCCCAGAGCGGCATCAGCATGAAGGCCGTGCCCAGCAGCGGCACGATCAGATGGGTGAAGACGTTGAAATCCTCACGATGGAACCGCAGCATATAGACCGGCAGCGCCAGGTTGGTGAGCAGATAGGTCACGATCACCGGAATGGTGCCGAGCGTGCCGGTATCGCCGAACAAGGTCACCGGGTCGATTTTATAGTAAGTGCCAAAGCCCAGCACGATCGCCAGCGCCACGACGATATAGGTCCACATGGCGGCATGCGGGGTGCGGTGCTGCGGGTGGATCTTGCCGAAGAATTGCGGCAGCAGCCCCTCGCGCGCCGAGCTGAACAGGATGCGCGCCTGCGCGTTGGTCAGGCCGATCAGCGAGGAGAAAATGCTGGTCACACCGGCCAGATAGGCGACGATCAGCAGCCCGGCGGCGGAGGCCTTGAAGGCGTCCACGAAGGGCAGAGAGGAGCTGGTGATCGCCTTCAGGTCGTTATGGAAGGCGGTCTCCGTCGCGAAGGAGAGGAACATGTACAGAATGCCGATGGAGAGCGTGCCGATGATCAGCGCGCGCGGCACGTTGCGGCGGGGGTTGGTGGTTTCCTCCGCCAGCATGGCGGAATTCTCCCAGCCGATGAACAGATAGATGGCCAGCGGGAAACCAAGCCCGATGCCCTTCCAGCCGCCGGTGACGGAGGACAGCATGAAGGACGTGGCGGAAATGTCCTTATGGTTGACCACCAGCATGATCACCGCGCCGACCAGCAGCAGCACCAGCTCGAAATAGAAGAAGATCGCCGCCCAGGTGGTGGACAGCGAAATGCCACGCGAGACCAGCAACCCGACAATGACTGTGGCGATGATGCTGAGCACCTGCCAGGGCACGTTTAGCCCCAGGAAGACTTGCAGCGTCTGCGCCGCCCAGCCGCCGGAGATGACCACAACCGACGCTGCCGCGATGCAATAACCGACCACCACGAAGATGGACGCCGCCGCCCCGGCCCATGGCCCGAAGGACATGCCGATGAAGGTGACGAAGGACCCGGCACTGGGGCGGTATTTGGAGAATTGCGCCAACGTGTTGGTAAGAAACAGGATTACCACCATGGCGACCAGGATGGTCAGCGGCGCGCCAACCCCGGCGCCGGAGGCAATGAGCCCAAATCCGAAGAAAAAGCTCATCGCCGGGGCGATATTGGCCAAGGTGGAGGCAATGATCTGCGAGAGGCCCAGGCTATCGCGCTGCAGCCGCTCGCCGGAACGGGGGATTGTACTCACTGTTGTTTTCCTGATGCTTTGTTGGTTCTTGCCGTTGCGTGACGGGCAGAAACTCTGCCCTTTGGGCTGGTTCGTCAATATGGGTTACATTTCTGCCATTAGGCTGGCATTACCGCCCGCCGCGGCGATGTTGGTGGAAAGGCTGCGCTCGGCCATCAGCCAGCCAGGGTTGTAGGACGCCCCCGCCTCGATGGCGGCGGGCGAGAGCGCATGCAGCGGGATGATCGGCCCCGGCCGCGCGGCCAATTGCTTTGCCAATGCCAGCACCTGCGCCGCCTCTCCCTCCAGCAAGGCGGCGTGAAAATCCGCCGCCATGTCCGTGGTTGCGGTGCAACAGGCGGCTTCCAGCGCCTCAGCCTGCGCGCGGTGGCCAGCCTCAGTCCGGGCCTGACAGAATACCAGCCCGCGCGGGCGCACAATATAGTCATTGCGCTCCCCCACGGGGGAAGCGGTCAGGTTCTGGGCACAGGGCATGCAGGCTGGCCCATGCGCCAGCAGCCGGTGCAGATAAAGCGGCCCCCCCGCCTTGGGGCCGGTGCCGGACAGCCCCTCCCCACCGAAAGGCTGCACCCCCACCACGGCCCCGACGATGTTGCGGTTGATATAGAGATTGCCCGCCCGGATGGCCTGCGCCCAGCCTTGCAGCCGCGCCTCGATGCGCCCCTGCGCGCCGAAGGTGAGCCCGTAGCCAAGGGCGTTGATCCGCGCCGGCAGCCCCGCCAGCCGGGCGCGCGGCACGCGCAGCACATGCAGCACAGGCCCGAAAACCTCATTTTCCATCAAAGAAAGGGCGGAAATCTCGATGATCGCCGGCGCTACATAGGCCGCGCCTTCAGGGGCGGCGCCCTGGGTGATGTCACAGCCTATCGCGCGCATCGCCGCGATATGGGCATGCACGCGGGCGGCGGCCTGCGGGGTGATCAGGGGCCCGAGATCGGTCGCCAGCCGGTCGGGCGGGCCCACATGCAGCTCATTCATCGCCGCGCGCAGCCGGGGCAAAAATTCCGGCGCCGCATCCTCCTGCACGCAGAGCAGCCGCAAGGCCGAGCAGCGCTGCCCGGCGGAATTGAAGGCGGAGTAAAGGATATCGGCGATGGCCTGCTCCGGCAAGGCGGTGGAATCGACGATCATCGCATTCAGCCCGCCGGTTTCGGCGATCAGCGGCACTGTCTTGCCATCCGGGTTCAGCCGCTGCGCCAGCACAATATTGATGGCGCGCGCCGCCTCCAGCGAGCCGGTGAAGGCGACGCCATGGCAGCGCGGCTGCGCCACCAGGGCGGCGCCCAGTGTGCCGTCACCTTGCAGCAAATGCAGCGCGGCGCGCGGCAGCCCGGCCTCATGCGCCAGCCGCACCGCAAGGGCGGCGATCTGCGGGGTTTCCTCCGCCGGCTTGGCGATGACCGCATTGCCCGCCGCGAAAGCCCCCGCGACCTGGCCCAGAAAGATGGCCAGCGGGAAGTTCCAGGGGCTGATGCAGACCACGGTGCCGAGCGGTTGATGCGTCTCCGCCAGCCAGCCTTCCATCTGCGCGGCGTAATAGCGGCAGAAATCCACCGCCTCACGCAGTTCGGCCTGCGCATCCGGGATGGTCTTGTAGGCCTCGCGAACCAGCAGGGAGATCAGCGGCCCACGGTGGCGCTCAAGCTGCGCCGCCACCTGGCGCAAGATGTCCGCGCGCGGATGCGGCGGCAATGGCGTGTAGCTTTCCGCGCTGGCGAAGGCGGTGACGATATCGGCCTGCGTGGCGGGTTGTATATCAGGTGTGGAGAAGCCCCCCGGCAGTTCGGCGGCCAGGGCGGCCAGCACGAACTCATCCGCCAGGTCCAATCCAGCAGAGTTGCGCCGGGTCTTGCCGAATAGCTCAGGCGGGCGGGCGATGGCCTCGTGCGGCGCGCCGGGCGGATTCAGCGCCAGGCTCTCGTGCAGCGGGTCCTGCAGCAAGGCGTCCGGCGGTATGGCTTGGTCATGGAGCCGATGGATGAAGGAGGAGTTGGCGCCATTTTCCAGCAGTCTGCGCACCAGATAGGCCAGCAGCGTTTTATGCGGGCCGACCGGCGCATAGATGCGGCAAGGCCGCGCGCCGGGGCGGCTTTGCACCTGATTGTACAATGCCTCCCCCATGCCGTGCAGGCATTGGAACTCATAATCCGCGCCGCCCGCCATGGCCTGGATGGCGGCAATGGAATTGGCGTTATGGGTGGCAAATTGCGGATAGAGCGCGGGGGCGGCCAGCATCTGGCGGGCGCAGGCGAGATAGGCGATGTCGGTATGGATCTTCCGGGTATAGACAGGAAAATCCTCAAACCCGCCGAGTTGCGCCTGCTTGATCTCCTGGTCCCAATAGGCGCCTTTCACCAGCCGCAGCATCAGTCTGCGGCCCGTGCGGTGCGCAAGATCGGCGCAGAATTCGATCACCGCCGGGGCGCGCTTGCCATAGGCCTGGACGACGAAGCCGATGCCATCCCACGCCGCAAACGCCGGCTCCTGGCACAGGATTTCCAGCAGATCGAGGGAGAGATCGAGGCGATCTGAAGTTCCTCGGCGTCAATGGTGATGCCGATTTTTTGCGCCTTCGCCAGCTTTGCCAGCGCGATGAGGCGCGGGGCCAGCTCGGCCAGCACACGGGGGCGCTGGGCGCGCGTATAGCGCGGATGCAGGGCGGAGAGTTTAACGGAGATGCCCGGGGAGTTCCGCACATCATCGCCGCCGTGCAGGGCGAGGATGGCATCGCGGTAGGAGTGGAAGAAGGCTGCGGCATCCGCCGCCGTCATCGCGGCTTCGCCCAGCATGTCGAAGGAGACGCGATAGCCGCGCTTTTCCAGAGGTGCGGCGCGGGAGAGTGCCTGCGCCATGGTCTCCCCCAGCACGAAGGCGCGGCCCATGCGGCGCACGGCCCGCATTGCCACGGCGCGGACAGAGGGAGCAGCCAGCGCCCAGGCTGGCCCCTGCGCCAGCCAGGCGGCCAGGGCCAAGGCGCGGCCCAGGGGCAAGCCGCCGCGTCCCCAGCGCCGCCCGGCCAGCTTGTCGCGCAGCAAGGCGTTGCGGGTGGCGGTATCGGGCGTGCGCAGCAGCGCCTCCGCGAGGCCCATCAGCGCCAGCCCTTCCGCGCTGCCGAGCGGATAGGCACGCAACAGCCTGGAAAGTTCAGAAGGCGGCGCGGCGCGTGCGGCGCGGATCAAATCCAGCGCCGTCTCGCGTGCCGCCGCGTCTTCAAAAGCTGACAAGGTGGCGGCTTGGTACAGAGCTTCCATGCACACCGGCTCCGCGCGCCGGCAGGCGGCAGTGATGGCTTGGCGCAGGGGCGATTGCAGGACGGTCTCGGCGGCGAAGGCGGTGAACGGCGCATCGTCTTGCTGCATGGGCCGAGCCTACGGATTTGGGACACCAAAATCCAGGAAAACAATCACCCGGCCCAGGGCGCCCAGCGGGACATCTCGATCTCCCCCTCCTGCGGCCTGGGCGGCAGCGGCTTGGCGCCGCCTTGTGCGCGCCAGCGCTGCATGCGCCAGACATAGGCCAGAACCTCCGCGCAGGCGCGGTAGAGCGCCACGGGCACATGCTCACCAGGCTCCACATGGCGGTAGACAGCCCGCGCCAGAGGCGGAGACTGCACCACCGGAATGCCCTAAGCGCGGGCGCGGGTGATGATCTCCTCCGCCAGCAGCCCCACCCCCTTGGCCAGCAGCAGGGGCGCCCTGTCCCCCCCGCGGCGGTAGCGGATGGCGCAGGCATAATGGGTGGGGTTGGTGACGATGACCGAGGCCTCCGGGATGCGCTGCATCTGCCGGGCGCGGGCCAGCTTGCGGGCCATGGCGCGCTGGCGCGATTTCACCTGCGGGTTGCCGGCGGCGTCCTTCATCTCCTCGCGGATCTCGGCGTCCGACATGCGGTGCTTTTGCCGGTGCAGCCAGATTTGCAGGCCCAGGTCGCCCCCGGCCAGCAGGGCCAGAACGACGCAGATGACGATGAGCGTTTGCAGCGCGATGCCGAGCACGGGCGCCGGCATCGGGGA
The DNA here is from genome assembly GCA_963736885.1 of uncultured Pseudomonadota bacterium. Classification (GTDB taxonomy): domain Bacteria; phylum Pseudomonadota; class Alphaproteobacteria; order Acetobacterales; family Acetobacteraceae; genus Acidocella. The sequence goes on along the minus strand of CAVTQN010000010.1, from coordinate 201,119 downwards.
TGGGCAGCACCGCCAGCGCGGCGAAATGCGGCTGCCGGGCCAGGATGGCGAGCCCCCCTGCGCCGCCGATGGCCAGGAATTTCAGGATGGATTTGCCAGTGCTCGGTCAAAGCCATGGCCGGAGACGATCTGGCCGAGCCCGGATTGGGGCATGAGCTTGGAGAAATCCGGCTGCAACAGGCGCAGCGCGAACACCCAGCCGCCGGAGACGATGCTGCCCGCAAAGCCGATGGCGGCGATCAGCGCCAGCAGCGGGAACAGCGCCGTGAAGACGCAGCCCGCCAAACCGGAGGCGGCCGAAAGCGGCGCGGTGCCGGCCTGGTCCAGGCAGGCGGCAAAGAGCGCGAGCAGCCTGGACCCCAGCCCCGCCGCGGCCCCCAGCGCCAGCAGCGTGACGGCGGCGATGGCGGCGGCCTTTGGCAGTTCCTGAGACCGGCGGACATCGCCGCGCTCCGCCGCCTGGCGCAGCCGGCGCTCGGTTGGCGCGTGGCGCTTTTCGCCGGCGCCGTCCTCAGCCATGGGGCAGCATCCCGCCCAGCGCCGCCATGCAGGTCGCGGTGAGATGCTGGGCCGTGACGCCGATGGCGGGAATATGGCCGCCAAGCACCCAGAGCCCGGCCAGGATGAGCAGCGGAAAGCCGATGGTGAGCAGGTTCATGCTGGGCGCGAAAACGGTGGTGAGGCCGACCGTGAGATTGACGCAGAGCGTGACCGCCAGCACCGGCAGCGCCAGCCCCACGGCGGCGCTGAACAGGGTGGCGCCCAGCGCGGCCAGCTCGGCCCAGGACGTGATGGGCGCGACCCCGACCCCTGCGCGAAGGAATGCGCCAGCGCCGCGAACAGCCAGACCGGCCCGCCGGCCGCCATGAAGCCCATCAGCCCGGCCCAGAGCATGAGGTCAGACAGAACCGGCGTGGCGCCCGGGGACTCGCGGAATTGCAGCTCCGCGAAGGACAGCCCCATGGCCAGCCCCACGATCTCGCCGGCGCAGGCGATGGCGGCGACGACGATCTGCATCGCCATGCCCAGCACCGCGCCGTAGGTGATCTGCATGAAGCCGGTGAAGATCGCGCTGAACGGGTCGCCGGGAAGGGCGGCAGGTCCGGCAGCCAGAAGGCCAGCGAGGCGGCCAGCGCCGGCCGCCAGCATGGCCTTCACCATGCCGGGGATCAGCGATGAGCCGTAGAGCGGCGCGGTGAGGAACAGCCCGGTGATGCGCAGGAACGGCCAGAGAAAATGGCCGAGCCAGAGCATGACTTATGTTCGTCTAAGACCATGACTGATGCACCAAGGCGGGGCGTGGATGATGAACATCCCGCGCCAGGGCCTCGAAGAGCCCAGCGCGCCGAACCCGCCGGACAGCGCGATGACGATCATCGCGATGGTTTTGGGCAGCAGGCGAAGGTGGCGTCCTCGATCTGCAACACCGCCTGGAAGATGGCGGTGGCCAGCCCGACCATGAGCAGCACCAGCACGCAATGGCCAGATGGCGCGACAGCGCGGTGGCCAAGGCGGCTGCAGCAAGCTTCAGGTAAAGCGGCATGAGTGTGGCGCGAAACTGTTGGCGAGCGTGCCCAGCACCAGCACCCAGCCGTGGATCGAGACGAACATCAGCAGTTTCAGCGGCAGGGAGATCAGGGTCGGCGAGACCATGATCATGCCCAGCGACATCAGGATCGAGGCCACCGCGAGATCGATCAGCACGAAGGGGATATAGATGAGAAAGCCGATCTGGAAGGCGGTCTCCAGCTCCGAGGTGGCGAAGGCGGGCACCAGCACGGTGAAGGGAATATCCTGCGGCGTGGCGTAATGGCCGCCGCTGAGGTCGACGAAGAGATGCAGCGGCTCCTTGCGCGTTTGCGCCAGCATGAAATCTGGATCGGCGGCTCGGCCGCCTGCACGCCTGGGAGAAACTGATCTGCCCGGCCAGATAAGGCTGCCAGCGCGTTGGTCCTGCTCCTGCTGGATCACCCCGCGCATGACGAACACCGTCAGCGCCAGGGCCAGGGCGGCGAGCACCATGTTGGGCGGCGTGGTTTGCAGGCCCAGCGCCTGGCGCAGCACCGACAGCACGATGATGATCCGGGTGAAGGCGGTCATCAGCAGCAGGATCAGCCCGGGCAGAAAGGCGAGGCCGGTGATGACCAGCAGGGTCTGGACATTGAGCGAATAGGCCTCGCCGCCATGGGCCGCGAGCGTGTTGACGATGGTCAGCCGCCGGGTCCGCCTGGCCATGCGCGATCAGGGCGGCGCGCGGGGCATGGGCGCGCCTTGTCATGCGCTCGAGCCGGCCGATGGCGATGCCGCCGCGGCTGACGCCGAGCAGGAAGCGCTGCCCCTCGGCCTCGCGATCACCAGGCTGTGCTGCCCGCCCAGCGGACAGGAGAGCGAATGGAATCGGCATATTGCCGCAGGCTTTGCCGGCCCGGCACGCCGCGCAGCCGCCGCGCAGCAACGCGGACCGACGAGCAGGACGAGGATGACGAGCAGGAGGCGATGTGGAGGCGGCACCGGAAATTGTTTCCGTGCCATAGCCTCAGTCCTGCACGACGAGGTTGGTGATATAGGCGGCGGTGAACGGGTTGGGCGGCGTGTAGGTGGCGCGTTGTCCGAGCACCTTGTTGGCGATGCTGAGGCATTCTTGCGCCAGCGCGTCATGCGTGGTCCGGGTCCATCAGCGTCCTTGGCGGTTTCGTTCATCAGCAGGTTGACGATCTGGGCCTTGATGATCGGCTGCAGACGCCGTAAGCTCGTCACGGCGTTGCGGTCGTGGGTCGAGAATTGCAGCGCGAACTGCACATAAGAGGTCGGCGGTGTCGCCGGTGTCGGCGGGCGACGCTGACCACGATGTCCGCCAGCTCGGCGAAATAGATCGGCTTGGGCGGCGGCGCCGGCTGGGCGGCCGCCGCGCCGGGTGCGTCAGCAGCCCATGACGCCAGACGTGCCGCCGATACTCGCCCACCCAGAGCAGCACAATCGGCGCCGTGCCGCAGATGAGAATGATTGTTTTTCATCGGCGGAACCTCAAATGGCGATCGACAGCGAGCAGTGATTCGAACATGGTGTGCGCGGCGGTGATGGCCTGCGCCGCCGCCTGATAGGCCTGCTGGTAATTGGTCAGCATCACCGCCTGCTGGTCGGTATGACACGCCGCTGACGTCTGCAGATTGTTGGTGGCGGTGGTCACCTGCGCGGCGGTGGCGCTGGCGAGCTGCTGCGCCGCCTGCGGCATTGGCGCCGAGCGCGGTGGCGAACCCGACGACCGCCTGCTCCAGCGTGCCGGCGCTGGTGGTGCTCGGCGCGGTCCAGAGCGCGGCCAGGCGCTGCGGCATTGCTGCCGCTGGTGCTGCCGCCCGGGGTCAGGGTGAGCGCATCGCCCGCGGCCGGCGTGCCGGAAATGGGCAGCTGCCAATATTGCCGCCGGCGGCCGCACCGGCGGGATAGGCGACGGCGATGTTGCCGCCATTGGCCGCCCAGCGTGCCGCTGGCGATGGCGGTGCCGGGGTTTGCCGCGGTGGACACGGTATAGGCCGTGGCGGAGGTGAAGATTGACTTGCAGATCCTGGCCGAAATAGCCGGCGGGAATCACCGCCGCGCCGCCGGCGGGCGTGCTGGTCACGCGTGTCCGCGCCGACGGTGATGGTCCCGGCGTTGCTGTCCAGCGATCGAGCCGTCGGCTTTGCAGCGCGCCCGGCGTCGCCGACATAAGGGTCGGCGGCGGCGATAGCGCTGGGCAGGTGGCGGCAACGCTCGAGGCCGCGTGGCCGCGTCCGGGGCGGGGTTGACGGTGAAGCTGTCGCCGTTCGCGGGCGTGCCGGTGATGGTGAGCGCGAGCCCGGCGAAGCTCGGCGGCACGCCGTGAGCCGCTGTAGACTCTGGCCGCTGGCCTGGTCGAGCGCGCTCCAGCCGGTGGCGCTGCTGTAGGTGAGCAGTGAACGGCCCGCCATCGGTCGGCAGGGCGGCTGCTGTTGGCGATCTGCGCGGTGATGACGGCGCTGCCGGTATTGCTGCCGGCCGCCGTCACGCTGGGGGCGGGCACGGCGAACAGCGGCCCGCCCTGCGCGCCGCTCTGGCGTCAGCCCCTCGGCCTGCGCCGTGTTCACCTGGTCGGCGAAAATGCCGCCGAGCGTGCCGAGCGCTTGCAGCGCCGCGCTGCCGGCCTGATGGTGCCGAGCGCGCCGCCGATGGCGCCATCGGCCTCGGTCAGGCTCACCGGGTGGCGTTCGCCCCGGCGGTCACGGCCGGCGCGCCGTGCCGCTGCCGCTCGCCACGTCCAGCGTCTGCGCCCCGCTCTGGTCGAGCAGCACGGTGCCGCCGCGTGGCGACGATCACGCGCGCCGTCGGCCTGCGGCATGGCGTTGACCGGCAGCAGATTGCGAGAGCGAATTCAGCGCCGCCTGCTGCTGGTCGAGCAGGCTCGGCTCGTTGGGCGTCTGCGCCAGGCTTCGATTGATGCTGGCCAGCTGGCTGAGCAGATTATTGGCCGTGGTGACGCTCTGCGTTGAGGTCTGCTGCGCGCCGGTGATGGTGCCGTTGATCACGCCGGCGGCACTCTGGAAGGCGCTGGTCACGGTCTGCGCATCGGAGAGCACGGTCTGGCGCTGCGCCGCACTGGTCGGGTTGGCGGCGAGCGTGCTGATATCCTGGAAGAACTGGTTGATCGCGCGTCTGCACGTCGCCATTGTTGGCCAGCGCGTCGGAGATGGCGGTGAGCGAGGTGGCTTGCGCGGCTGGCGGCCGGCGCTGGCGCTGTTGGCGTTGCGCAGCTGCGCGGCGGCAAAACCGGAGGCGGCGCGGATGATCTGCGCGCGCCTGCACGCCGCCGCCGGGCTGGCCCGGCGGCGCCCGCGGCGGTGGTGGTGTTCACGCTCTCCACGGCATAGCCGGGGTGGTGGCGTTGGCGAGATTGTTGGAGACCGTGGTGATCCCCGCCTCGAACAGCTGCAGCCCGGTCAGGGCCGTGTTGATGGCGCTGGTCGATGCCGCTCATGGTCCCTGACCTTTTCTCGCTGCTTGACTGGAGCGATGGCGGCGTGCCGCCGACGGCCTGGAGAGCCTGCGCGCCATCATCGGCGATTGCGCGATCTGATCGATTTTCGCGGCGTAATTGCATCGGTCGCGTAGCCGCCGGCCTGCAGCGCCTGGGCGAAGCCGGCTGACCGTGCCCTGGCCGACCACGTTCTGAAAGCCGGACTGGATCAGGCCGACATAATCCGCCATGCTCGCCGGCGGCGCTGGCGTAATCGCGGAACTGGCGCCATTTGCGGCGTCAGCACGCCATCCGACCATCTCATGCGTGGCGCGGCTGGTGCCGGCCTCGCCGTCGACCGGCCTTGATGCCGAACAGATTATTGCCCGGCGCGGAGGCGCCCCAGCCGGTTTCCAGCGCGCTCTGCGCCAGCACCGCCACGGCGGGCACGCCCAGCGCTGCGCCGCCGGCGGTGATCTGCGGCCACACGGCTCTGGCGAAATTCGTCGCCTGGGTCACAGATCAGCGCGCTGGCCGCGGCGCGTCCGGCCGTGGCGGCGCGGCGCAGTGCCTGCGCTCGGCGATACGGCGGGCGGCGCGTGCGCTCGGCGGCAGCGCGGGATGGCCGGCGCCGCGGCCGCGGCGGGTGCCTCGGCGGCCGCGCCGCCGATCTGGTGCATGGCCGCATCGATCAGCCGGCAGTCATATTTGCCAAAATCGTTCTGGGCGACGTTCCACAGGAACATGCTCTGGAAATCGCATCGCCGCCCGGCGCCGAGCGCGCTCGGCATCCAAGCCGGTCTCGTTCAGCTCGGAGAGCATCTCATACCACAGCGTGCCCGCCAGATGCTTGCACCTCCGCGCGCCAGGCTGGGCTGCGCCGTGCCGAGGCGGGTGAAGGTTGGCGGCGCGGGACGCTGACAGCCATCAGATCACCTTGATCGTGCCGTTGATCGCGCCGGCCTGTTTCAGCGCCTGGATGATGGCGATGAGATCCGACGGCGTTGCGCCGACCGCGTTCAGCGCCGCCGGCGACATCCTGCAAGGTCGCCGCGCGGGGCAGGCTGACCACCTGCGCCTTGCCCTGCTTGGCGTTCACCACGGTGTTCTGCACGCCGACCGTCGTGCCGTTGGTGAACGGCCCAGGCTGGCTCACGCCATTCTGGGTCTGGATGTTCACCGTCAGGTCGCCATGGCTGACCACGGCGGGGCCGAGCGTCACGCCGGCATTCATCACGATGGTGCCGCTCTGCGCATCCACGATGATGGTCGGCGCCTGCCCGGCGGCGTGATGGGCAAGCGACAGGACGCCGGCCATGAAGCGCATCGGGTCCATCCGTCTGCGTCCAGATCCACCTCGCCGGGGGAGACCGCCGTTGGCAGCGCCCGCGCCATAGGCGGCGTTGATGAGTCGGCGATCTGCTGCGCGGTCTGGTAGCTGGGCTGTCGAGCAGCAGCGCGTGGCGCCGTTTACGCGTGTAAGCGGCCGGAATCGTGTTGGCGAGAATGGCGCCGCCGGGCAGCGAGCCGACGGTGGGCACATTGACGCTGGTGGAGGTGCCGCCCGCGCTGGCTGGCAAACCCGCTGACCAGCAGCGGCCCCTGCGCCTGCGCATAGACCAGCGCCGTTGCCGCCGCGCAACGGCGTCGGCAGCAGCACCCCGCCCGCGAGCGAGGTGGCATTGCCGACCGCCGAGACCGTGACATCCACATGCTGCCCGGCATGGGCGAAGGCCGGCACCTCGGCCGTGACCATGACCGAGGCGACGTCATCGGGCTGCATGGTGGTGACGTTGGACAGCGCGATGCCCATGTTGCGCAGCATGTTGAGGATGGACTGCTGGGTATAGGGCACCTGCGTGGTCTGGTCGCCCGGTGCCGGGCAGGCCCGACCACGAGCCCGTAGCCGTAAAGCTGGTTGGTGGGCGCGCCCGGCCACCGTCACCAGCTGGCTCGATCGTGGTGCTGTCCGCCGCGGCGCCTGGCGAGCCGGGCCAAGCGCCATGAGCAGGCTGAGGCGCGAAAAGGCGTCCATGCCGCATCAGAACGGCGCCACGAACTTGTTGAGAAGCGCATCGCTGCAGCCAGGGCACGCTGATGCGCGCCGTTGATCGGCCCGATGCCGACATATTGCACATTCATGTCCGCGACGTTGTTGGAGCTGATGGTGGTGTTGGCGGCGATGTCATCCGGGCTGGCATAGCCGGTGACGACGATGCTGGTGACGTTGCCGTTGATGTTGACATTGGTGCGGCCGGCGAGCGCCAGCGTGCCGTTGGCATCCACACCGCGTGATCACCGCCTCGACCTGGCCGGTGATGTTGTTCGACGCCGCGGCCGAGCCGGCGCCGGTATATTCCTGGTCGCTGAGTCGCGGCGATGGCGGGCGAGAAGGCGGCCGCCATTGAGCTGCCGAAGCTCAGCGGGCACGCCCATGAAGCTGGTCATCGAATTGTTGATCGTGCCGGTGCGTGTCAGCGACTGCGTTATCGGTATTGCCGCGGTCGCTGCTGGTCACGATGTTGATGGTGACGAGATCGCCCACCCGCCAGTCCCGCCGCGGCTCGTAGAGCGAGCCTGAGGTGGAGGCGGGAAAGACCGAGCCGTCCATCGCCGGGGCGCGGCTGCACCGTGCACCGGAAAATCCGCCGGCTTGACGATGGCGGCCGGGCCGGGCGGCGCGGTGATCTGGCAGGCGCCAGGCCGCAGCAGCCCAGCAGCGAGCGCGGACGATCGCGCGCGAGGCGCCGCCTGCATCATGCGCCGGCGGCTGCCTGGGCCAGATAGTTGAGCTGGTTGTCGACCGCGCGAGGCGGCCTGCGTGCCGAGCTGGTAGGCGCGCTCGGCCGAGATCATGCTCACCATCGCCTGCACCACATCGACATTCGAGGCTTCGAGATAGTTCTGGTTGACCGAGCCGAGCCCGTTGCTCTGCGGCGCGCCGATGATCGGCGGTGCCGCTCGAGGTCGTGGCGGCATAGAGATTTCCGCCGAGCGGCTGCAGCCCTTGCGGATTGACGAAGCTCGCGAGCTGGATCTGCCCCACCTGGGTGGCGGTGGAAGACCCGGCGATGTCACCGAAACGGTGCCATCCGTGCCGATCGTGACGCTCGTCGCATTCGAGGGAATCGTGACGTTCGGCAACACCTGATAGCCGCTCGAAGTCACCAGCTGGCCGTTCTGGTTGAGCTGAAACGAGCCGTCGCGCGTATAGGCCGTCTGGCCGTTGGGCTGCAGGATCTGGAAATAGCCGTTGCCGTTGATCGCCAGATCCAGCGGATTGCCGGTGCTGGTCAGCGTGCCCTGGGTCAGCGTGTCCTTGATCGAGCCACCTTGACGCCGGTGCCCAGCTCCAGCCCGGAGGGATACACCGTCTGCCCGGTGGAATTGGCGCCGGGCTGCGTGCCGTCCTGATACAGCAGGGTCTGGAATTCCGGGGTCTCGGACTTGAAGCCGGTGGTGTTCACGTTCGAGAGATTATCCGCGATCGTGTCCATCATCGTCTGGCTGGCTTCGAGCCCGGTGGCGATCGTATCGAGCGCGTGATTCATTCCTTTGCTCCCTTCGCTCACGTCGATGCTTTCGAGGTCGCAGCGATGGCGCGGTTCATTGCGCCTCCTGCGCCAGCAGCGTGTTGAGATTTTGATCGTTGCCCGTCTGCGTTTTCATGATTTCCGTCTGGAGCTGATAGGAGCGGCTGTCTGTCGATCATCTCCATCATCGCCGGGTGGGGTCGACATTGCTGCTCGTTCAGATAGCCCTGGTGCAGGGAGCCGTCGGCGGCGGCTGTCAGCGCGGCGCCGGGCGGAGGCGCGAGAGCGAGCCGCCGAGCGGGGTCATCGTGCCCGCCGGCGTCGCCACCAGATCGATCTGGCCATAGACCTGCGCCGGCCCGCCCGGCTGGCTGCGGCGGCACGCCGGACATCGTGCCGTCGCGTGCCGATTTCAAGCTTGGTCAGGCTGGGCACGCTGATCGGCTGACCGGTGGTGTTCAGCACCGGATTGCCCGCGCTGTCGGTCAGGATCCCGGCGCTGGTGATCTGCAAGCGCCCGTCGCGTGTCAGCGCCTTGCCGGCCGGTCTGCACCTCCAGCCAGGCATCGCCCGCCAAGCCCCGACGTTCAGCGGATCCCCGGTCTGGTTGAGCGGGCCTGGCTGGGTGTCCGGCTTGGGCGTCAGCGACCACCGCGTCGGCGCCGACGGGGCGTACTTGGCGCCTGGTAAGCTCGCCGCCTCGGCCATCGCCTGCACGGCGGCGTAGCCGGGCGTCTGGATGTTCGCCAGGTTGCTGGCCGCCGCCTGCATCCGGGCGTTGATCGCCTGCAGCCCGGCCATGCCGGTGTAGAGGGAGCCCGTCTGCATGGTTAGATCTGCGTCAGCCGCTGGCTGTCCTGCTGCTCGGTCTGGATGACCGAGGTATTGGCCTGATAGGCCTGCTGATACTGGATCAGCGAAACCAGCAACGACGGAGGTCGAGGCGTTGGAGGCTTCAGATTGCCGCCGCTGATCGTGCCCGCCAGGCCGGTACCCGGCGCTGTTCACCACCGGCTGGCCCGATGTCGTGGTCGCGCGTAAAGATTTCCCGAAACCGGCGTCAGCCCCTGCTGGTTGATGAAATTGGCGAGCCGAGCGTACGCCGGCGTTCACCGTCTGGCCATTGGTGTAGGTCGACTGGATCTGCCACTCGCGGTGATGGTCGTGCCGCTGTAGTTGCCCGGCGCGATAGCCGTCATTGGTAATGCCCGCCACCGCGAAATTCTGTCCCCCAGCGTGGTGCCGGTGAAATCAAAATTGATCGTCGAAGCCGCGGCGCCATTGCCCCAGGCCCGATTCGGCGTCGGCGTGGCGCCGGGGTTGACGCCGGCAGAGCGAGTGAAGGAAGTCAGCGTGGCAGCGTCGTATATTCGCGCCGCGCCCACTCGGTGCCGCTGGTCGAGCCGCGGCTGCGCATCACCGTCCAGCGCGGGCGGCTGCGCATAAGCGTCCCAGCGTTGCCGGGCGGTTTGCACGAAATACAGCTGCACCCTGTTGGCGTTGCCGAGTGAATCATAGGCCACCACCGAGGTCGATTCGTCATAAGTAGGCGCGTTGGCGGCGTTGAAGGGGGTGGCGGCGGCGATGACGGCGTTGCCGGAATTGAAGCTCACCGTCAGCGCCGATATTGCCGTCGCATTTGCCGGGACAGCGCCGGTGTTGATGGTGATCGGCGCCAGCGTGCTGCCCGCGCACCGCTCGCGGTGCCCGGATAGCCCAGCACGCTGGCCCCGGTGGCGGTCACCAGTTCGCCGTTGGCTTGAGCTGAAACGTACCGTCGCGGGTTATTGCTGCGGGCCGTTCTTGCTGATGATAAGATAGCCATTGCCCTGAATCGCGGCATCCAGCGGATTGCCGGTCGCCGTCAGATTGCCCTGCGTGAAATCGCTGAGAAATGGACTCGTCGCGGTGCCGATCCCCGGCGCGTTCGTGGCGTTCGCCGGATATATATCCTCGAACAAGCCGTCTGGCTTTTGAACGCCGTGGTGCTGGCATTGGCCAGATCGTTGGACACGGTGTTGAGCCCGGTTTGCGCGCCAAGCAGTCCGGACAGTGCGGTTTGCAATGTCATGAGGACCTCCGAGAACGGTTTGGACGGAGGAGACAGGCGAGCGGGGTGGACGAAGCCGGCGACATTCAGGGTCGGCGAGGCGCCGGATACATTGACGCCCTCGCACCGTGTAGACGCTGTACGGCGTGACGGAGACGGCGCGCCCGAGGCGGCTGCGGCGCTCACCTGATAGCTGTATTGCGTCCCCGCGGCGCCGCCGCTCCAGGTGAAGCTCTGCTGCCCGGCGGACAGCGCGCCCAGATTCAGCGTGCCGGCCACGCGTGCCGTTCGGCGCGAGAGGATCGTCACATTCGCATTCTGGCCGCGCTGGCGAGTTTGAACGCGCCGTCGCCGTGCCGCTTGCCGCATCGGCGATGATCGTATTGCCGGAGACCGCGACCTGCTTGCCCGACCAGTGCCGACGCCTGGGCCATCTGCGCCGCGCTGTCGTGCTGGATTGACTGTCGCTGACCTGGGTGTTCAGCTGGTTGATGCCGTCCACCGTGGAGATCGCGGCGAATTCGGAGGCCAGCTGCGTCGGATCGGCCGGCGATCGTCCGGCGTCTGATATTTCAACTGCGCTGTCAAAAGCTGGAAGAAAATCAGACTGCGTCAGCGCGCGCCGGCCGGCGCCGGAGGCACCGGGCTGGCCGTGGTGGAGGCCGCGACCGAAGGCCGCCGTAGGCCGACGGCGCCGGCCGCGCTTGAAATGGCGAGATGGTCATCAGGCCACCTGAAAGCTGGCAGAGCATTTGCTGGTCGATCCGGCTGGCTTGCTGCAGCACGGCAACGGAAGCAGCATAGGAATTGGAACTGTCGATCATGTTGACCATTTCATCGACCGGCGACACGTTCGAGCCGGTCACATAGCCTTGCGCATCGGCATAAGGATTGCCAGGATCGTAGGTCTGGTTAGGCGGCGCATTGCTTTGCACCGTGGCGACCACGTGGACGCCCAGCGCGGTTGCATCAGCCGCGTCGCCCGTGCCATCACCGTCATTTCCCCATCCACCGTGGCGGGGCCTAAAAACCACCTCCTGCGCGCGGTAGGGCTGCTGCCCGGCGGCTGCCACCGACGCCGCATTGGCCAGGTTCGAGGCGATTGCCCCCATCGCGCATTCCTGCGCCTTCAACGCGCTGCCGACGATTGAAAATATCCGCTCGCTCATGCGCTGAAGCTCCGTTTCGGGAATGGGACAAGGATCATCCGCCTAGATCCCACTCGGATTGGGGCGAAGCGCTGTGACGAGATCGGTTGTCGATTGATGCAGGAATGTCGCCGCGGCTTGCATCTGCTGGCCGTTCTGCGCGGCCTCGATCCGTTCGCTATCCAGAGAGACATCATTGCCGTTGAGGCCGACAATGCCATCCCGCCGGTATTGCGGGCCGGACACATCGCCTGTCTGTGTTCCCAGCGCGGTTACAGCGCCGAATTAAACGGGCAACATCGACCGCCTTGTAGTCAGGCGTGTCCGCATTGGCGATGTTGTTGGCGATCAGGTCCGCACGATCCTGCCGGACATTCAGGACACCGCCATAGAAATCCAGAAACCCAACCTGCATTCCACGCCGCCTTCCATGGTCTGGACAAAATCTTGTCCGCTGGAAGACGTCTACAAAGACAGATTTAAGGAGTGGTAAAAAAAACTTGTGGTCTGGGCCGCCCCAAGACATTCATTGCAGATATATTCGTATCGGTTCGGGTTTTCTTTCCTGACCTTCAACAAAAGACAATATTTTTGAATATGCCCGGCTTCAGGAAAAACAGGAAAAGCCGGCCATATCCTTATGGGACAGCCGGCTTTTGTCGTTGTCGCGAGTTGCTTTAGCCCTGCAGCCGCACTCAGGACTTGCTTATGCAGGCACCTCTGATCGTCACTGACATAAAGAGCGGCAAGATCTGACGAGGCAAAACGGAATCCTTGCCGCACTCTGCGTGTTGGACATGCGCTCCAGTGCGGTGATCACGCAATCAGCGATCTGGCGCGCAAAATCCTGGCGTTGCGCCTGAAGGAAGGCCAAATTATCCAGCTGGCGGCGAATCGCCGCGATTTCGGCAATCGCCTCATCTGCGCTCCCTGTCCAACGGCGGGTTGGCGTGCTGGGCCTGCCGGTTGATATCTCCCAATAGCCCTGACAGCCTGGAGAGCAGCGCCGATGTCCGCCATAACAGATCGAATGCTTCGCTGGCATCCATCCTGTCGCGCAGATGCGTGACCTGCTCGGCCAGAATGGCGCAAATCAGCCTCTCATTTGCGTCCGCCGCATCGTTCATCGGCTTTGCCCGTCACTTCACCGGGCAAAGCTGCTTGACCACCGAGAGCAGCTGGTTGGGCTCGGCCGGTTTGGTCAGCCAGCCAGAGGCGCCGGCGGCCCGTGCCTCATCACGCTTGCGCCCGCCTGCTTCGGTGGTGAGCACGATGATCGGCGTGATAGCGCGCCGAGGCGATCCTGCGCGCCTCCTTGATAAAGCCGATGCCATCCAGCTCCGGCATGTTCAGGTCGGTCAGAATGACCGCGGGCTTCACCCCATCCGTCAGCTTGCTGATGCCCTCGCGGCCGTTCATGCCCGTCTCGACGTCGTAACCAGCGCCTTCGAGAATATGCGACAGGCTCATCACCATTGTGGCGGAATTCGTCGAGGACAAGGATGGTCGGCATGGGTACGAAGCTCCATTCGGCTGAATTTGCGCAAGATGTCCCGAGTGTGCGCAGGAAATGTTGAAGCGAGGTTAAAGCCGCAGGAAGCGGATTTCCTTCTGCCGCAATGCGCTTTTAAGAATTCATTAGGGCTTCGCCGTTAATCGTACGGCATGTGCAAAGTTTTCCTCCTCCGCGCAAAAAATCTTGAACGGCATCGGCGCACCTGGGCGGCTAGAGACAAGCCAGGCCAGAGGCCGGAATTCGCGTAAACCGTGACCACCGAATCCGAACTGGCCGTTCGCCCTTTCAGCGCGCCAGACTCGGCAGACCAGACCTGATGCAAAGGAACATTGAATGGTTTCCAGCATCGCGGCCCAGGGTGCATTGGCGGCGACAAACAGCCTGGCCGGCGCCGGCACCACCACCCAACCCGGAAATTTCTTGGATCTTGTTACGGATGCGCTGCATGGTGTGAGCGCCCAGCAATCCGGCGCCACCGCCGCCGAGGCCGGCTACGCCGCCGGCGTGCCCGGCGCCACGCTGGGCAAGGCGCTGGTCGCGAGCGACAAGGCGGAAGTGGCGTGGAACGCCACCGTCGCCGTCCGCAATGAGGTGGTCTCCGCCTATCAGGCGGTCATGAACATGCAGTTCTGATCCATGCGCGACTGGCGGGACATCTTGGCCAAGCTGCAGGAGCAGGCTGGCCAGGCTGTCCAAAGCTGCTCTGGGTGGCGGGGGCGGTGGTCGCTGGCCTCGCTTGGCATGGTGTCGTGTGGCTGGAGCTGTCAGGCCCGCCCTACGCCGTGCTCGAGCGAGGGGCTCTCGCCTTCCGATGGCGGCAAGATCATCGCGCAGCTGCAGAAGCTGGGCATTGCGTACCAGCTGCAGGCGGCGGGCAATGTCATCCTGGTCCCCGCGCCGCAACTGGCCCAGGCACGGCTGCAGCTGGGCGCAGGCGCAAGTGCCGGGCTCGGATGCCGCAAACCGCCTGGAGCCAGCTTGAGAACGCGCCGATGACCGCCTCGGACCTCGCGCAATCGACGATGGCGGCACAAGCGCTGGAATTATCTGTTCAGCAATCCCGTCAGGGGCGATGAGCGGCATCCCGATCAGCCCACGTGTACCTGGCCCTGCCGCCGTAAGAGTCCTTCCTCGCCGGCTCCAGCCCAAAGCCCGCGGCCTCCGTGGTGGTGGATGGCCGACCGCTGCAGGCCAGTGGCGCAGGGCGAGACCATCGCCAAGCTGGTGGCGGGCGCGGTGCCGGGGCTGGCCAGCAGCGGAGATCTCGATCGTCGACGACAGCGGGTACCACCGTAAATCCGGCAGGCGCGGCGATGGACGCCGGCACACAGTTCGCGACTGCTCGCGCGAGTCGAAAGCAGCTTCCCGCCGCGAGGGTTGGCGGGTTTGCTCATCCCGCTTGTCGGTGAGGGAACTGTTCCGAAACCGACATGTCCGCCGATCTCGGATAGCGACCGACGACCCATCTCCCTCGGACGGGCTGTCGGCCAGCCCATCTTGGTCAAGGTGAACTCCAGGCAGCGACCCAATCGACGCAGATCGGCTCCGAGCAGTCCATCCTCGGCATTCCTGGGCGCCTTGTCGAACGAGCCGCCCAGCCAGGACCGACGGTACGGCAATGTCAGCACGACACCGAGCACCACCAACGATACCGCGCCAGTTGCGGGGGCGAGCGCAGGCTTGCCGCCCAAGGCCAGACCCAGAACCCGAATGCCGCGCCGCCTCCGCCGCCGCCCAAGCAAGACCAACAACGGCCTGGATGCGAGCTTCATTTGAGACCAGACGAGACGGCGACATCCAGAGGCCGGATCGGGCGGTGAGATGGATGGCCGTCTCCGTGGTGCTTGAATTCAAGGCGGCGCTGCACGAAGATTGACGGTGGAGCAGATCAAAACCGCGATCGCATTCCCCGCTTTCGCCTTTCCAAACATGACCATGAACATGCTCAGCAATTGCCTTCCAGGAAACGGCGCCGGTTTTGGTGCAACGGGGCGGTCAGTTCGCAGGCGGCCGGGTCCAGCCTCAGCGCGCATTCGCTGGCTTGAGGTGCTGGCAGGCGATGGCATTGCTGTTTGGCCTCGCACTGCCTGCCGGGCGGCGCCTGACCAAAGACGTCAATATTTGAAAACGCCTGCTGCCTTCCTCCACCGCCAGCGCCAAGGCCGTTGCCGGTGGTGATGACGAGCCACGAGATTTCTACGATGCGCGACCAGGCCGCTGGAGGACCTGTCTGGTGTCGCGCGGCTTTAGCAGAAGCTGGGCTGCGGACAATGACTGAAGACACCAAGCAATTACCCGCCCCCGCCGCCCTCTCCGGTCCTGAGCGCGCCGCCATGGTGGTGTCCAGGCTCGACGGGCAAATCGCCGCCGCGGTGCTGCGGGAGATCGATGAGATCGTCGGCGGTCAGCCGCATCTCCGTGGCGATGTCGACACTCGAGGGTGTGGCATCCCGCAACTGCGTGGGGAGATCATGCTGACCTTCTCGCATCCAATCTCCGCATGGGGGCCATCGGCGGCGACGACGGCATGAATTTTCTCGACCGCGTGCTGGTCAACGCGCTCGGGGAGGGCATCACGCGAAGGAAATCCTCGACAGGCTGCCAGCGCAATGAGCGGCGTTCCTCCTTGGACCTGCCACCGGATACCGATGCGCGGACAATGGCGATGACGATAGTTTATGAACAGCCACGAAACCATCGCTTTGCTGCTGGCGCATATTCCGCATGAGATGGGCGCCGATTTGCTCACCTTTCTGCCGGAAGCTTTGGCGGCGGATACACTTGTATCGTTTCTCCAACCCTTAATATAATCAGCCCGACGTTAAGTGGAAGGAATTGCGGGAAATGTGGATGAGCTGGCCATGCAGACCGGCGCGAGGCGGGCGGCAACGTAAGAAATTTAGGCGGCACGAAACAAACGGCCGAGATCTGTGAGGCCGCTTACATTCCGCCGTGGCGACATTTTTGTAATGGGCGCCATCGACCAGAGAAAGACGCAGAGAACAACGAAAAAATCCACAAAAATGTGTTCACTTTGATGGATCTCTGGAAAACTCCCGGACCGTTCCCATTCGTCTCTGTGCGCGAGGAGTGCCGGGGGACGAGCTGGGCCCCGCGCTTCGGCTGGTGGGGACGCGCCGCGCCAGCTGCGCGCCGTTCTTCCAGAATCTCTCCGCCCGGCCAGCGAGAAGTACTGAAAGAGGAACTCACGGAGCGGACCGCCGATCTGGCGTACCGACGCGCTGACAGCACAGGGCGAAATTGTAGAGCGCCGCGCTGAAACTCACAGCAGAAGGGCGCATCTCCATCAATGCCACCGAGGAGACTGGTCTGATGCCCGGTGTTCAAAACACTCTGACCGTGCGCCGAGCGCCGGCGCACCGTGGCGCAGGCCAAGGCGCAGGCGGATGCCCCCCGCATGGCGGCGCGCCCTTGCCAGCCACCACAGTCCAGACCGCAGCCAAACAGCGCGGCAGGCCCAGATGCCGGCAGCGCCCGGGCGGCGGCCCGGCGACGCGCGCGCGCGCGGCACGAACCAGGCCGCCCCCGCCTGCCGCCCCCTGGCCGGCCGGGCGACTAGGCGGCGCTGGATAAGCTCCGGCAAACCGAAAGCCGCGGCCCGCCAGCGCGCTGCTCGCCCAGGCCAAAGTCACCAAGGTGACAAGAAGGCGGCGCAAGACCAATAGCGCCGCGGCGCTGGCCTGGAGTGCATACACGCAGCTGACAAGCCATTAATGTCGACAAGATGCGGGCGGAAGCGACAGCTGAAGTCTGATGCCACGGCAAGCGGCCCGAGAACTCCCTGACCGCAGGCCCCGGCCGGCGAGCGCGCACCGAAAAATCGCCCCCCCTCTGAAGCGCCCGGCCTCCCCGCCTCGGCCCGGCGGGATGGTGGCAGCGCAGGC
Organism: uncultured Pseudomonadota bacterium; assembly: GCA_963736885.1. Classification (GTDB taxonomy): domain Bacteria; phylum Pseudomonadota; class Alphaproteobacteria; order Acetobacterales; family Acetobacteraceae; genus Acidocella. The sequence continues at coordinate 183,998 of CAVTQN010000010.1, read as the reverse complement.
GCCGGCGCGCGCCTTCCAGAAGTTCAAACCGGCGGCGCCGGCGGAGCAGCCCCGCCATAACCGCCGCGCCGGCAAAGCGCCCAGCCTGCCAATCGGCACGGCTGCAACCGCGCGCGGCGCCGCCCCCCCGCTGACCAGCCGGCCGCTCCCCGCACGGCGCGGCCAGCCACGCCGCAACGCCGTGAGCAGCATGAGTACTCCCTGCGACGAGCGCCAGCCCCCCCGCCTGCCGCTCCAGCACCGCGCAGGTGCTGACCGGGAGCGCCGCACCGATTCCGGAAGTCTCTGCAGGCGTCACGGTCGGCGAGGACAGCGAGAGCGCGCAGCCCCCTCTCCGCCCTGGGCCACGTAACCGCCCAGCGCGGCCACTGCGCCCGCCACCGGTTCGAACAACAGCGCCGCCATGCATAACACCGGCAAGCACCGCCCGCCAGCGCCAGCAGTGTCGCCGCCGGCCCGTCGGCGCCTGCCGCCGGGGTGACCGGCTGCACCGGTCCGGCCGGGGCGGCACCGTGTTGCGGCTGGACCCGCCCGGGCTTGGGATCTTGCCGTGCAGGTTGGGCTCGGCGCCCAGGGCCAGGTGAATGTGCTGTTCGTGCCCAGCTCTGCGGCTGCGGCGCAGGCGCTGCAGGCCGCCCTGCCGGGTCTTGGCGGCGCCATGGCGCAGTCCGGTCTCGCGCTGGGCCAGGCGCAGGTGGGCGGGCGATTCTTCCAGCAGGCCGGGCAGGATTGGCAAGCCGGCGACGCCCCGCCCCGCCGGGGCACCGCCGCGCCGGCCCGCCGCGTCGCCGACAGTCGCCGGTCTGACGCCTTATGCGTGAAGATATCCCGGAGGTGGAGCCGCTTGATCTTCTCGACCCGATCGCCCGCCCTTGCTGCGCTCGGTGCTTGTGGAAACGCTGGCCGACCGCTTCATGCGCCAGATCGCCGCGCGCTGTTGCAGCGCATGCGCCATTCCGTGCAGCTTCTCTCCTGCATCCAAATGTATCGCGACGATGCCACCATCTCGGCCCTGCCGGAGGTGATGCTGGCGGGCATCTGGAACTGGCGCCGTTGCGCGGGCGGATGCTGCTGGCGATCGATGGCGAGCTGATCGGCGCGTGGTGGATGCGATGTGCGGCGCCAACGCCACGCATCCGTTCGAGCGCTATGAACTCTCGGCGATGGAAACGAGGATCGGGCGGCAGATGATCGATCTGGCCTTGGCGACGATCACCGAGACCTTCGCGCCGCTGGTGCAGCTCAACCTCAACGCCATCGCCTATGAAAACGCCACCGGCATGCTGGCCATCGCCGATGGCCAGGACTGGATGATCACCGTCACCGGCATTTTTGAAACCGAACTGGGCTCTGGCACGATCAAGCTGATCGTCCCCTATGCCGCCTCGAGACGCTGGAGGCGAAGATCGCCAACCAATCCGGGCTGATCGGCGGGCGCAGCGCCGATGTGCTGGACCACGGCATTGAGATCCTCTCCGAGCCCACGCCGCTGGAGCTGCGCTTCGAACTGGCCCGCGCGGACGTGCCGCTCGCTTTGTTCCAGGCGCTGGGCCGGGGCGATGTGCTGCCCTTCACCTTTTGGCCGCAATGCGTGGCGGTGTCCGGCGGGGTGGATTTGTTCCTGGCCGATTACGGCCAGCAGGATGGTTACATTTGCTTCCGGGTGAATGCCGGATGAAGCGGAGACAGACATGGATGAACAGAAGGAACGTCTGACGGGCGCGGAGAAGCTCGTCGGAGCCGAGCGCGTCGAGCTAGAACGGCTGCAGGCGCAGCCGCGCGGGCCGCCGCCGATCTCCGGCAAGGCGGTGCTCGACCGCGTGCAGGTGGCGGTGACCGTGGAGCTTGGCCGCACGCAGATCTCCGTGAAGGATCTGCGCGCTTGCGCCAGGGGCAGATCCTGCTGCTCGACCAGGTGATCGGCGAGCCGCTGGGGATTTTCGCCAATGGCCAGCGCTGGCCTACGGCGAGGTCGTCTCGGTGCCAAGGACCAATACGGCATGCGCGTCACCGCGCTGGCCGAAGACGCAAAAGATGAGGAAGGGCGCTGCCGTGACCGCATGGCGTGGTCAGCGCGGCGCCTGGATCGCCTTTGCCGAGCTGGCCGGGCCGGTGCTGCTGTGATGCTGGTCATCGGGCTGGCCGCCGGCATGCTGCAAACCATGACGCAGATTCGCGAGGCCTCGATTCCCTTCGTGCTGAAGCTGGCCGGCTTGGCGGCGCTCACCACGGCGGCGGGCCCGCTGATGATGGGCGGGGTGGAGCATTACGCCACGTCTGTTCAACGCGATCCCGGGACTGCTGCATGGCTGAGGCGCTCGCCCTGCCCCGCCGGGCGGCGCTGAGCGCCACCCAGCTGTCCGGGCCGATCGTGGTCCTGCTGGTGCTGGTGATGCTGGTCGTGCCGCTGCCGCCACCTGCCATCTCGTTTCTGTTCGCGCTCAACATCGCCGCCGGCCTCGTGATCCTGGGCGCCTCGCTCTACATCCATTCGCCCGCCGAATTCTCCTCCTTTCCCTCGGTGCTGCTGGCCACCACGCTGATGCGCCTGGCGCTGAACGTCGCCACCGCGCGCGCCATCCTGCTCAACGGCTATACCGGGCCGGGCGCGGCCGGGCATGTCATCGAATCCTTCGGCCAGTTCGCGGTCGGCGGCAATTACGTCGTCGGCGGCATCATCTTCGTCATTCTCATCATCATCAATTTCGTCGTCGTCACCAAGGGCGCGAGCCGCGTGGCGGAGGTTTCCGCGCGCTTCATGCTCGACTTCCTGCCCGGGCGGCAGATGGCGATCGATGCCGAGATCAACGCCGGCGTTCTCTCGCCCGCAGGCGGCCGAGCGGCGGCGCGACTCGCTGCGCCGCGAGGCGGATTTCTTCGGCGCGATGGACGGCGCCTCGAAATTCGTGCGCGGCGACGTGGTCGCGGCGATGATCATCCTCGTCGTCAACATGCTGGGCGGGCTGGTCATCGGCACGCTGCAGGACGGCCTGCCGCTGGCCGATGCGGCGCGCACCTACACGCTGCTCACCGTGGGCGACGGGCTGGCGGCGCAGATCCCCTCGCTCACCATCTCCATCGCCGCCGGCCTCGTCGTCACCCGCGTCGCCACCGGCGAGGATATCGGCCAGCAGATCAAGTCCCAGCTCGCCAAATACCCGCAGGCGCTGGCGATCGCCGCCGCCATCACCGGCGCGATCGGGCTGATGCCGCAGATGGCGCATATCCCGTTCCTGCTCTGGGCGGCGCGCTGGGCATGGCGGCCGGCGGCTGTCGCGCGAGGCCGCGGCGGGCGCAGGCCGCCGCGGCCCGGCGCCGGGCGAGCGCGGCGGCGCCGGCGGAGGTGAAGACCGACACCCTGGTCGATGTCACCGGCGTCGATCCGCTGGGCATGAATATCGGCTTCGCCCTGGCGCCGCTGGTCGGGCAGGGCGAGGGCCGGCTGCTCAACCGCCTCACCGCCGTGCGCCAGCGCTATGGCCGCGCCATGGGGTTTCTGGTGCCCGCCGTGCATATCCGCGATTCCAGCGACCTGCCGGCGCATGGCTACCGCTTCACGCTGCGCGGCGCGTCGATCGGCGGCGGCGAGGCCTGGCCCGGCCAGTGGCTCGCCATCGAAGGGCCGATGGTCACCGACAAGCTGACCATCGGCCGCGCCGTGAAGGACCCGGCCTTCGGCCAGCCGGCCGTCTGGATCGCCCAGAGCGCGATCCCGGCGGCCGAGGAGCTGGGCTACACGGTGGTCGACGCGCCGAGCGCCATCGCCACCCATTTCGCCGAAATCCTGAAGCGCAACGGCGCCGAGCTGCTCGGCCGCCCGCAGGTGGAAGGGCTGATGACGCGGCTGGCGGAGACCACGCCGCGCCTGGCCGAGGATCTGCGCGCCAATCTCTCGATCGGGCTGATCCGCCAGGTGCTGCAGGCGCTGCTGGCCGAGGAAGTGCCGATCCGCGATTTCGAGCGCATCGCCGAGGCGCTGGTGGAAGCCGCCGATGGCGGCGCAAGGATGCCGAGCGCCTGCTCGCCGCGGTGCGGCTGCGGCTGGGGCGCTTCATCGTCACCCAGTTCGCCGGCGCGGAGCCGACGCTGCGCGTCGCCGTGCTGCAGCCGCAGCTGGAGGAGCTGATCGGCCAAATCCCTGCGCGCCGGCCGCGAGAGCGGCTCGGCCCAGAGATCGAGGCGGAAACCGCCACCCATCTGCGCCAGGCCGCCGAGAACGCGGCGCGGGCGATGCGCGCGCGCGGCCAGAAGCCGGTGCTGGTGGTGCAGGCGCGCCGCGCCGGGCGGTGGCGCGGGCGGTCGGCGGCGCTGATCCCGGTGATGGCGCTGGAGGAGATTCCCGAGACCATGAAGCTGCAGGTCGTGCAGACCGCCGAGCCGGGCGCGCGCCCATGGTTGAGCCCCGCGCCGCCGCCCGCGAACAGCAGGCCTGTCGCGCGCTCTACGGCGGCTGGATCAAGCGCATCGCGCTGATGCTGAAGGCGCGCATGCCGTGGGCGGATCTCGACGAGCTGCTGCAATGGGGCGCGATCGGCATGCTGGAGGCGATGAACCGGTTCGACCCCGGCCGTGGCGTCGGACTTCCAGGCCTTCGCCGTGCGCCGGGTCCGCGGCGCGATGCTCGACGGCCTGCGCCGCGACGGCGCGCTGCGGCGGGGCGAGACCCTGTTCGATGCCGACGCGGTGGACAGCGCGGCGCAGCCGGGCGGCACCTCGCCGGAGGACCCGCTCGCCCTGCTGCTCGCGCGCCGACAACCGCACCGTGCTGGCGGCGGCGCTGCGCACGCCTGCCGGCGCTCGAATACCGGGTGCTCGCCCTGCATTTTTACGACGAAATGAACAACCGCGAAATCGCCGCCATCCTCGGATATCAGCGAAGGCTATGCCTCGCGCATTGCGCAAGCGCGCGCTGGAGACGCTCGCCGGGCGGCATCAACGCCGCGCGCAATGGAGAAACCGTATCATGATCAGGCTGATCGGGCTGCTTGCCGGGTTCGCCGTGGTCATCTGCGGCGCGCTCGTCGGACGGCGATCCGCTCTCGGCGCTGTTCAGCCTCACCGCCGTGATCATCGTGATGGGCGGCACCTTCGCCGCCTGCTGGCGCAGTTCGGCTTTGGCGCCGTTGCTGGCTCGGCCTGAAGGCCGTGCGTGGCTCGCCAAGCCGCCGGCGACCGATCTGCCGGACTTCATCGACCAGGTCGCGGATGGTCCTCGCTGGCGCGCAGCCAGGGCACGCTGGCGCTGGAGAGGTATCGCCGGCAGGTCACGGACCCGTTCCAGCGCAAGGGGCTGCAGATGATCATCGACAACACCGCGCCCGATGATCTGCCGCCGACCATGGGCATCCTGGCCGAGAATACCGGGCGCGCGCAGGCGCATCCCGGCGAGTTCTGGGAGGCGCCCGGCGGCTATGCGCCGACCATCGGCGTGATGGGCGCGGTGCTCGGGCTGATTCATGTGATGATGCGGCTCGACCATCCCGAGGAGCTGGGCGAGGGCATCGCCACCGCCTTCGTCGCCACGATCTACGGCGTCGGCTGCGCCAATCTGATCTTCCTGCCGCTGGGCACGCGCTGAAAGCCTTCTGGCAAGGAGCGGGAGCGCGAGCGGCATGTCGTCATCCAGGGCTTCGTGCTGCTCGCGGAAGGCAAGCCGGGCATCCTGATCCGGCAGAATGCAGAGCTTTCTGGCCGAGGAGCCGAAGCCAAGGCCGCGCAGCGGGCGGCGGCGCGCCAGCCGGCGCTCCGCAGGCGGCGTGAGCATGGCAGCGCACCGCCCCCGCCGCGGAGGAAGCCAAGCCCACGCCAGCCACGAGCGCTGGATCATCAGCTATGCCGATCTGCTGACGCTGCTGCTGGCGACGTTCGTCGTGCTCTACGCCTCGTCGACCCGCAACAGCACCAGGAGGACGAGATCGCCGAGGCTTGATCAAGGCCTTTCACGGCACGGCGCCCGCGGTCGTGGACCGCAGCCCGCCGGCGCGCGGGGTCATGCCGCACCAGCTCTTCGCCGCATCCCGCCGCGTCGAGGCCCCCGCCTCCGCAGCGAACCGCATATTGCCAAGGTCTTGCGCAACAGATGGCGGCGGAGATGCTGGCGCTGCAGAAGTCCCGCAAAAACTGCAATGCCTGCTGCAGCCGCTCACCGACAAGAAACAGGTCTCGATGAAACGCGCCGCTGACCCTGACCATCCAGCTCAACGCCTCGGTGCTGTTCCCCTCCGGCGAGGCGACCCTGAAGCCCGCGCGCCGTGACCCTGCTCCCCCAGGTGGCCGGCAGCCTGACGAGCTGCCCGCCGCCTTCACATCGTCGTGCAGGGCTATACCGACGACCAGCCGATCGCCACGGCGCAATTCCCTTCGAACTGGTCGCTTTCGGCCGAGCGCGCGGTCGCGTGGTGCAGCTGTTCGTCGGGCAACGGCGTCAACGGCAACCAGCTTTCGGCCCAGGGCTTTGGCCAATTCGCCCCGTCGCCAGTAACGCCACCGATGCCGGCCGCGCGCAGAACCGCCGCGTCGTCGTCGTGATTCATGCGCCCGACCCCGACGCCCCGTAGGTCGGCGCAACGCCGGTCAGGACAAGCGAGAGAATAAACGAAGCGTCGGCGCGGGCAGGGCCCCGCAAGACCGGCGCGTTCTCAGGCCCGGCCTGGTCAGCGCTGGCCGCCGTGTCCTGCTGGGCCGCCCCGCATGAGCCGGCGAGTTTCAGCGCTCCCGGCATGGCGTGCGGCTGGCTCGCCGGCGGCGCTCACGGTGGGGCTGCTGGTGTGCGCGGCGCTGGCGCTGGCGCCGCTGGCCGGGCTTCGCCGGGCGCCGCGCCTGCTCCTGGCAGGCGCGGCGCCAAGCCGAGGCGGCGATGAGCCATGAGCTTCGTCACGGTCTCGCGCAGCGCGCAACAGACTTCGTCGCAGGCGGTCCTGGCGCAGGACGCCGCGCGCATCGCCGCGCAGGAGGCGGAGATCGCCGCGGCGGGTGCGCCAGGAGGTGGCGCGCTGCGGCGCCGCCAGGCCGAAGCCGAAGGCCGCCGAGGGCGAGGCGCAGGCGCGCGCGCCGCCCTGGCGCCGCAGCAGGCGGCGCTGCGCCGGCGATCGCGGCCTTGCGCCGAGGCCTGGACCCAGCTGGCCGCCCCGCTGGCACAGAAGGAGCGCGACCTGGCCGAGCTGGTCACGGATCTCTCCTTCTCGCTCGCCCGCCACATCGTCGGCGCCGAGGCGGCACGCCAATGCCGCCAGCCTGCAAGGCCTGGTCAGCCCGGCTGATCCAGGAGGCCGCGACCGAACGCGGCCCGCGCCAGAGCATCGTCTGCGCCTCAACCCGGCCGATCATGTCCGCGCTCTGACCTCTCGCGGATCGAGAACGCGCATCTGCTGGCCGATGCAGCCATCGCCGCAGGCGGCGCGCTGGTCGAGATCATCGCGCCGGACGGCGACCCGATCGACAAGATCGAGTGGGACGCGACGCTCGGAAGGCCGCTCGCGACGGTCCGGGCCGCCCTCGGCCTGCTGCCGGGGCGGGAGTCACCGCATGATCACGCCCGAGCATCCGCGCCCTGGCGGCGGAGCGCGCTGCGCGCGGCGCTCGCCGGCGATCCGGTGCGCCGCTACGGGCGGATCGTGCGGGCGAGCGGCGAGGTTCTGCATGCCAGCGGCATCCGCGCGCCGATCGGCTCGCGCTGCCTGATCGACATGCAGGACGGCGCAGGCCTGGCGGCCGAGATCGTCGGGTTCGAGGCCGGCGCGCTGCTGATCATGCCCGAGCAGGGCAGCCGCGGGGTGATCGCGGGGGGCGCGGGTGCATGTCGAGAGCCGCGGCGCCGGCGCCGCTCATGGGCCACGCGCTGCTGGGCCGGGTGATCGATGCGCCGCGGCGCTGCCGCTCGATGGCCGGCCGCCGCCCGGATGTCACGCAGCCCTGGCCGCTGCTGGGCGTGCCGGTCAACCCGATGGCCCGGGCGCGGATCGACACGCCGTTCGATGTCGGCGTCCGCGCCATCAACGCGCTCGCCACCATGGGGCGCGGCATGCGCGTCGGGCTGTTCGCGGGCAGCGGCGTCGGCAAGACGACGCTGCTCGGCATGATGGCGCGCCACGCCCAGGCCGATGTCGTGGTGGTCGGCATGATCGGCGAGCGCGGCCGCGAGATCCGCGAATTCATCGAGGACCATCTGGGCGCGGCGCGGCCGCGCAGCGTGGTCGTCGCCTCGCCGGCGGACGACACCGCGCTGGGCCGCGTGCATGGCGCCTACCGCGCGGCCGCCATCGCGGAATTTTTCCGCGCCCAGGGCTGCCATGTGCTGCTGGTGGTGGACTGCCTCACCCGCCTGGCGATGGCGCTGCGCGAGATCGGCCTGGCGGTGGGCGAGCCGCCGGCGACGAAGGGCTATCCGCCCTCGGTGTTCGGCGCGCTCTCGGCCTATGTCGAGCGCGCCGGCAACGGCGCCGCGGGGCAGGGCTCGATCACCGCCATCTACACGGTGCTGGTGGAAGGCGACGACCATGTCGGCGACCCCGTGGCCGACACCGCGCGCGCGGTGCTCGACGGCCATATCGTGCTCTCCCGCGCCCTCGCGGAGGCGGCCTTCTACCCGCCGATCGACATCGTCGCCTCGCTCTCGCGGCCGATGCCGGGGCTGGTCGGGCCGGCCCATCAGCAGCTCGCCTCGCGCTTCCGCGCGCTCTGGGCGCGGCGGCAGGAAAAGCAGGACATCATCGATCTCGGCGCCTACGCCGCCGGGCGCGACCCGCTGCTGGACGAGGCGCTCCGCGCGCGCCCCGGCGCTGGAGGCGGTGCTCCGGCAGGACGCGACGAGCGCGCGTGCCGCTCGCAGCCAGCGCTGGCGCGCGCTGCAGGCCGCGCTTGGCGGAGGCGCGCCATGAAGTCCGCGCACCCTGGCGCGGCTCGATCTGCTGGCGGCGGAGCGGGAGCGGCGGCTGCTCGAGGAGGTCCGGCCGCCACAACGCCGCGCTTGCAACAGTCGGCGCAGCAGCGCGGCGTGCTGGCCGCCTACCGCGAACGGCTGGCCGAGAGCTGGCAGAGCGGCGCCGTGGTGCCGGCCGGCCAGGCGCGGCGGGCGGGGCAGTTCGCGGCGGCCTGCGCAGGCGCGCGCAGACGCAGATGGACGCAGGCGGCTGCAGCTCGCGCGGCGCGCGAGCTGGAGCGAAGCCCGGCGCACCGCAGCTCGCCGCGGCTGCAGCGCGCGCCGGCGGCAAGCTGCGGCGAGCGGCTGGCCAGCGCGCTGCGCCTGCCGCAGCGGCCAAGAGCGCCCGCCGGCGCAGCGCCCGGAGCGCGCGCCGCCCCGCCCGCCGCGCCTGCCGAACGCCCATCTCCCGCGCCTGACGGCCCTGAAGGAGACCAGCATGGAACTCGTCATTCTACAGCAATTTCGCCAGCAGCCTCGGCGCAGCAGGAAGCGCAGATCAACACGCTCCAGCAGCAGATCTCCACCGGCCTCGCGGTGCAGACGCCCGACCAGAACCCGGCCGCCTATGAGACCGCGACGCTCGGCAACGACCAGATCAGCGCGCTGACCAATGACAACACCACCCAGGCCGCCATCCAGATGCCAGCTCGGCAGCGTGAACAACGCCTACAGCGCGATCACCACGCTGCTCGACAATGTGCAGTCGATCGTGGTGCAGGCGCTGAACGGCACCACCAGTGCGCAGAACTCAAGCGCTGGCCGCCCAGGTCAACGCGCCGGCGCAGCAGCTGCTCGGCCATCGGCAACACCACGGCGCCCAACGGCACCTATCTGTTCGGCGGCTCGCGCGGCGCTGGCCGCCGTTCCAGACCAGATGCCAACGGCAACGTCGTCTATTTGGGCGACGGCGGGCAGAGCCAGGCCGCCATCGCGCCCGGCGGACACGCCAGCGCCATCGCCAACGGCGACGTGTTCATCGCCGGCCTCGGCGGGCGACGGCATCTGCCAGCGTCACCGCCAGCGGCGCGCAATACGCGGCACCGGCGCAGATGCTCCAGCAGGGCGTCGTCAGCGGCGCGCGGCCGCGGCGTTCCAGCAGGGCCGATGCGCCGATCACGGTGAGCTTCGCCGGCCGCGGCGGCACGACCACCTACACCGCCACGCAGAGCGGCGCCACCAGCGCCACCGGCGCGCTCAACAGCGGCGGCACGCGGCCGACCGTGCAGCTCGCGGGCGTGGATTTCGAGATCACCGGCAGCCCGGCGACGGGCGACAGCTTCACCGTCTCGCCCGCGCCGCCCGCAATCGGCCTTCGCGCTGCTGCAGAACATCTCCACCGCGCTGGCCAGCGCCGGCTCCACGCCCGGCGCAGGTCGCGCAGACCAACCAGGTCCTGAACCAGAGCCTGGCCGGGCTCGGCGCAATACCAGCAGGCCGTCGCCACCGCCGCAGGCGCAGAACGGCGTGACGCTGCAGGCGCTCTCCAGCCGCCGGCCACCGGCAACACCAGCCAGGCAGACGACGGTCGCAGACCACCGTGCAGAACGCCACGGCGGTGGACATGCCGGCCGCCATCACCGCGCTCGACCAGACCATGACCGCGCTGCAGGCCGCGATGAAGACCTTCGGCACCGTGCAGAGCCTCAGCCTGTTCAACTATCTTTAGAGGAGACCGCCATGTCGGACGCGATTTTCATCGTCGGCTATTACCGCAGCGGCACCTCGGCGCTCTCCGGCGCGCTGCAGCGCCTCGGGCGTGAAATTCTATAACGATGCCGACCCGAACGAGCATAACCCGCTCGGCTTCTACGAAATTCCAGAGCTGATCGAGTTCGACGTCGAGCTGTTCAACCGCCTCGGCGTGGACTGGACGGACGTGCGCGGCCTGCCGGAGGGCTGGACGGGACGCGCGCCGACCTCGGCCGGCCTCTCTGGCGCGGCTTGAGGACATCCTGCGCCGCCGCTTCAGCCAGGACGGACCGGCTATGGGGCCTCAAGCATCCGCATCTCTGCCGCACCTTGCCGCTTTATGAGCGCGCCGCGCACCAGGCCGGGCACAAGCCGCATGTCGTGCATATCTTCCGCGACCCCTGGACGGCGGCGGCCAGCCAGAGCCGCAAGAACGGGCTCTGCCGCGCCCACGCGCTGCTGCTCTGGATGAGCTACGCCACCGATGCCGAGCGCCTGGCCCGGCATCTGCCGCGCAGCTGGCTGACCTATCATGACCTGCTCGCCCACCCCGCCGCGCAGCTGCGCGGGATCGAGACGGGGCTGGGCCTCACGCTGCAGGGGCCGGGCGGCGATCATCTGGCGCAGGCCAGCGCCTATCTCACCGCCCAGCTCAACCGCTCCGAGCCGCTGCCTTGCGAGGATCTCTGCCGGCCTTTGCGTGGGCTCGTCAGCCGCGCCTGGGAGGCGATCAAGGCCCGGGACTTCCAGCCGGCATTATGGGACGGCTGCCGGCGGAGACGGCGGATCTGGTCGGGTTCCTCAGCGAGATCGGCACCAGCCGCGGGCGGGCCCTTCCGGCCTTCGGCAGCGCGCTGCTGCAAGCCGCCGCGCCGGGCCAGGCGGCCGCCCCCAAGCTGCGGCCGCCCGAGCGCATGGATGACGGTGCCAAGGCCAGGCTGGAGGCGCTGCGCGATGAGGCCGGCCCCCTGCCCCGGCTGGCGGTGCTGATCGCCGCCCCCCCGGGCGGGCGCCTGCCGTGAACGAGACATTGGAGAGCCTGCGCGGCCAATGGGCGGCGCCGGCGATCATCAAGGTGCTGGCGGCCGACCCCCTGATGCTTGAGGGCATCACCACTCTGGCCGTCGCGGCGGCGCCGGAGGCGATGACCCGCCGCCTCTGCGCCGAGCTTAATCTCTGCGCCGGCGAGGCGGATTATGTCGCCATCCTCAATGCGGGCGATACCATCGCGCCGGATGGCTGCCTGCGCTTCGCGCTGCTGGCGGCGCAGACCCGGGCGGACATGATCTATTGCGACGAGATCGTGCCCCGCGAGGGCGGCGCCTGGGTCCGCCACAAGCCCGGCTGGGACATCACCCGCCTGCGCCAGGCCGCCTATATCGGGGACTGGGTGTGGTACGCCGCCCCGGCGGTGCAGGCGGCGGGCGGCTTCGACCCTGACCAGTCAGGGGCCGAGGAGTATGACCTGCAATTGCGCCTTGCCGCAAACGGCGCGCGGGTGGAGCGGCTGCCGGAGGCCGTGTTCACCCGCAGCCCGCAAAGCCGGCGCGATGATATCTCCCCGCAAATTTTCTGCGCCCGCGCGGCCGCGACGCTCACGCGGCATCTGGCCGAGGGCGGCATGCAGGCGCAGGTGCAGAACCGCCAGCATCCCGGGCTGTTCCACCATGTCCGCACGCTCGAAGACCCCGGCACCGCCATCATCATGCTCTGCGACGGCGCTGACATCCCGGCTGCTGGATAAATGGCTGACGGCCTTGCTGAGCGGCAAGCCCTTGAGCGGCCCGGTGGTCCTGGCCGGGGCAACATCTCCCCGGAGATGCAAACTACCTCACCGCCGTGGCGGCCGCAGCGCGAGGCGCTGCAGGGCCAGGTGCTCGCGGTGACGGCCCCCAGCCCGGGCGCGGCACTGGCGCAGGCCCTGGCACTGGCGCGAACGCCCTTGGTGGCGATTCTGGATGCGCGCATGCAGGAGGTGACGCCGCATTGGCTGGAAGGGTTGCGCACCCGGCTGGCGGACCCCGGCGTTGCCGCCGTGGCGGCACGCACGCTCACGCCCATGGGCCGGATGGGCGGCATGGCCAGGTGCTGGGGCCGGTCGTCATCGGCGCCGGCACCGGCTGGGGGAAGGGCACGGGCCGATGGACCCTGGCCCTGGCGGCTGGCTGGCGGTGGACCAGGAGGCCAGCGCCATCACCCCGCCAGGGCTGCTCGCCCGCCGCGCCGCGCTGGCCTCCTGCACGATCGCCGAACATCTGGAGGGCGATGCGCTCTGGATCGATCTCTGCGCCCAATTGCGCGCTGACGGCGCAAGGCTGGTCTGGACGCCGGATGTCACCATCGTGATGCCGCCCGCCGCCCTCTCCAAGCCAGATGGCGATTGCGCCTTCCGCACCGGCTCACCGGCCGCGCAGGCCCTGCCCTGGGCGGATCCGTATCATCATCCGGCCTTGGCCCTGCATGGCAATCTGCTGGCGGCGGAAACCCGCATCGGCCTGGTGCGGGCCGCCCCCGCCGACCCGGCAAGCCTGCTGATCAGCGGCGAGGCCACACGGGCCAGCGCCGCCTTGAACGCCGCGCGGGCCTTGCGCCGCGCCGGGATGATCGAGGCGGACTGGGTGCAGGATCTGCCCGGTGCCGGCGATATCGGCCGCCGCGCGCCGCGGGGCTGGGTGCGGGTGAACCCGCTGCGGGCGCCGCAGGCGCACAGCCAGCCCTACACCGCCTTGTTCACCGCCATGCCGGACCCGGACGCCGCGCCCGCCCTGGCGGCGGCGGCACGCATCTTCGCCACCTCGCCGGGGCTTGTCGCCAATCTGCGCAAGCTCGCCCCGGCGCAGGTGCCGGTTACGCTGTGGCGCCCGGCCTCTGTCCGGCCAGTATTGGCAGGATTTCCAGGCCGGCAGGGGGCTGAATACCAAGCCAAGGGTGCTGTGGGTGGATGAGGGCATGGCCCCGCCCTGGTTCCCGGATCTGGTGAACGAAACGCTGGAGATCGTCTCCTGGATCGTGGTGGAGCGGCCGGGCGGCCAATATGCCGGGGCGCTGGCGCGCATCTTGCCGCCGGAGAGCGAGCAGGGCTGGGCCCAGGCACTGGCGCAGCTTGGGCCGCAGATCATGCTCCGCCCCGTTGCGGCCGCAAGCTATGCCGATCATTACCCCACGCTGCTGGCCGCCGCCGCCGGGTGCCGCCTGGTCATCGATAGCCGGCTGGATCTGTCCGCCACTCTCGGTGCGTTGCGCCTTCCCAACCGCAAGCAGGAGTGGGCGGCGGCGCTGCGCAACGCCGTCGTCAATCTGCCGGACACGCTGCGGCAAGGTGCGCGGGCCCGCGCAGCGGCCCTCGCCTTGCCGATGCTGGAGACCGAGCCACCCGCCTGGGCCTGCGTGGCGCAGGCCGCCCCGGCGGCTGTGGCAAGTGCGGCAGAATGAGCCCCGCGCGCCAGCCTGCCCTCGCCCTCCTGCTGGCCGCCTGCTGGGCCGCACCCAGCCTGGCGGCCACGGCGCAGGATAAAGCCGAACTGGCCAAGGCCGTGCAACAGGCCGCGCAGACTCTGGCGCCGCCAGGGGCCAGAATCAGCCTCGGGCCCCTGGATGGGGCTGGCGCCATGCCGGCCTGTTCAGCGCCTCTGGCGGTCACGCTGAGCGGCGCTGTCCCTTATGAACAGGCCGCAGTGCAATGCCCGTCTCCAAGCTGGACCTTGTACGTCAACGTAACGGTGGCGCAGAGCCAGGCCGTGGTGGTGGCCGCCCGGCCCTTGATTGCGGGCCAGACCATCACCCCGGACGATCTGATGGTGAAAAACCTGCCCGTGCAGGATTTCGCCGGGCGGCAAATCTTCACGACCCCGGCGCAGATCGACGGCGCCAGCGCGGTGATGTCCCTGGCGGCGGGCATGATCATCACACAAAGCGTGGTGCAGGCGCCCTTGGTGGTGAAATCCGGGCAGCTTGTCAGCGTGCATGTCTATAGCGGCGGGGTGATGCTGGCGGTGGACGCCACGGCCGACCAGCCAGGGCGCATCGGCGACACGATTCTGCTGACCAATCCCGCAAGCGGCCGGCGCTTCACCGCGCAGGTTACGGCACAAGGGGTTGAGCTGCGCCTGGACTGACCGCGCCAGTCGTTACGACTCAAAAATTTTATAGCCCGGCATGCAAACTGCGAAGGCGCTGAGCGAATGAACGGGTACGGCAACCCCAACCCAAGGAGCTCAGTCCATGTCAGCCGTAGGTTCAATTCTGACCAATACCGGCGCCCTGCAGGCGCTCAACGCCCTGTCCAACACCAGCGCCATGAACAATTCGCTGGAGTCACAGCTCTCCAGCGGGTTGTCGATCAATTCTCCCGCCAACAACCCGGCGGGCTATATCACGGCGCAGGGCTTCACCTCGCAGATCAACGGGCTGACCCAGGCGATCTCCAACGCCAACGAGGGCGTCTCCCTGTTGCAGACCGCCCAGGGCGCCATCACCCAGCAGATCGGCATCGTGCAGCAGCTGAACTCGATCGCCGTGCAGGCCGCCAATGGCACCCAGACCTCGGCGGAATCGCAGTCCCTGCAAACCCTGGCTGCCCAATTGACCGGCCAGGTCACGACCATCGCCAACCAGTCCCAGTTCAACAACATCAACCTGCTGGATGGCAGCTTCAGCGGCATGCAGCTGCAGGTCGGCGCCAATGAGGGGCAAACGATGACCCTCTCAATCAACAACACGACCGCCACCAACATCGGCATGTACTCTGTCGGCACCACCTATACCAAGCCAGGCTCCGGCTCCGGCACGGTGTCGGCTGCGGCGGGCGGCTACACCGCCGGCGCCGTGAAGATCACCGGTCCCACAGGGCAATCCTCGGCCGGCTTCAATGTCACCAAGCCCGAGATCGGCCGCCGCCGTGGCGAAGGCCGCGAATGCCAACGCCGGCACGACGGGCGTGCAGGCTGTGGCCACCAACACGACCAATTATACGGTCACCTCCGGCTCGCTGGACCACTTGATGACCTTCTCGCTGCAGGCCAGCGGCAGCGCGGGCACCATTGGCAATGCGGTTGCCGTCAACGCCTCCAGCCTCTCGGAAGCGGTGTCGCAGATCAACCAGCAGAGCAACACCACCGGCATCGTCGCCTCCGTCAGCAGCGGCTACCTGAGCCTAACCCAGCAGAGCGGAAACAATATCAAGTTCACGGCCGTGGGTACGGCGGGCAGCGGCGGTACGGTCAAGTCAAAGGCCGCCACCACCGTCGCCGCCAACGACATCCAGCAAGGCCAGGTGCAGTTCCAGTCCAGCGGCGCCTTCACCGCGAACGGCGCAAAAACCGACCTCGGCACCACGAGCTCCGCTGCAACCCTTAACTCGCTGTCCAGCATCAATGTCAGCACCACCCAGGGCGCCAATAACGCGATCAACGTCATCAAGTATGCGCTGGCCAGCCTGAACAACCAGGGCGGGCAGCTTGGCGCGGTGCAGCAGGCGCTAACGGCGAATATCAATAACATGAACACCACCAGCCAGAACGCGACCACGGCGTTGGGCGTGGTGCAGGATGCCAACATCCCGGCGGTCAGCACCCAGCTGACCGCGTCCGAGATCCAGGCGCAGTCCGGCGTGGCGGCGCTTAAATCTTCCACGCAGCTGCAGCAGAGCTATCTGTCGCTGCTGCCGTAATCGATTGGTTAACCTGGCCGGGGCAAACTGCCCCGGTCAACTCGGTTTCCACCAAGCCGCTCAAGGTGCGCCATGTCGTCAGTGTCTTCGCTCAGCTCCTCCGCGATCAACTCCGAAATCGCGACCGTCGAGAAGCGTCTTGCAGCGCCGATCACCAATCTTCAAAGCCAGGCCACAACAGACAAGGCGCTGATCTCCGCCTGGGGCAGCATCAGCGGCGCGGTCTCCACGCTGTCGGACAGGCTGTCCAGCATCGAAGACCTCTCCACCATCAATAGCCGCGGCGTCACCAGCAGCAACACCAGCGTGGCCACCGCCACCGTCGACAGCGCCGCCGCAACCGGCACCTATAATCTCACCAATATCTCGCTGGCGAAAGGCCAGGAGATTTATTCCGCCCTGCTTGGCTCCGCCGCCAGCACGCTCTCCGGTGGCGCCGGAAGCTTGGCCATCACGCTGGCGAACGGCCAGAGCGAAACAATTTCCGTCGGCTCCGGCAGCCTGACGCTGAACGGTGTCGCCGCCGCGATCAACCAGCAGGCCGGCGGCGTGAAAGCCTCCATCGTTGGCACCACCAGTGGCGCACGCCTGGTGTTGGCCAGCAGCGGCACTGGCAGCTTCACATCCTTTTCCGTTTCTGGCACCGGGGCGCTGGCACAATTCTCCTACAGCAGCGCATCAACCGGCAGTGAGGTGCTGGCGCAAAGGGCGGCGGATGCGACGCTCACGCTGAACGGCGTCCCCATCACCAGCACCACCAACACGCTGGGCAGCGCCGTCACGGGACTCACCCTCTCGCTGGCGGGCTCGGGCAACGCCATGGTCTCTGTCAGCTCCTCGCCCTCCGCCCTGTCCAACAATATATCCGGCGTGGCGACCAACCTGAACGCGGCCCTGTCCGCTATCACGGCGGAAACAAAATATGTTGGCTCGAGCAGCTCCGGAACCTCATCTTCCGCGAAATCCGGGCCACTGCTTGGAAATTTCTCTGCGACCAACCTGAAGAATGAATTGCTGAGCGCGGTGAGTTCCCTGCAAGCCAGCGGCATAAGCGCAAACGCCATCGGCCTTTCCATTACCAGCTCAGGCGGCGTGACCTTTAACAGCACGCCCTTCTCTTCCGCTTACGCCAAGAATCCCACTGGCGTGGAGAGCCTTGTTTCCAAACTCTATGCGAGCCTCAGCAGCATCGCCACCAATGCCATTGGCGCATCCAGCAGCAGTTCGAACACAAGCGGCACCGTGACCGGATTCATCAGCGCACAAACTGATTCGCTGAACAATTCAATCAACACGATCGAGCAGCAGATTACGCTGCTCAGCAAGCAAAGCTCCGCAACATTGAAGGAGCTGGCCAATCAATATACCGCGGCGGAAAGCAAGGCGAGCTCAGCCAGCATCACCAGGGCTTACTTAAGCATCTTCCTTGGCTCATCCTCCTCCAGCACCGGCTAAACGATGAACGAGATCAGCATGGATGCCATCAGCACCACCTACCGCGCCGCCATGTTCGATGGCGAACCGGGATTGCACTGGCTACAGCAAGGCTGGCGAGGCTTGCGCCACTATGGGCGGCGCGCGCGCACAGCCATCGAGCAGGGCGACCAGGCGACAAAGGCCCTGATGATCGCACGGGCGGATGAATTACTGAACTGTCATGTCCGGCGTGCTCGACACCGCCCAGGGCACCACGCTCGGCCCGGCCTTGATGACCATCTACACCGCTTTGCGTTTCACGCTGCTGCGGGCCAATACGGAAAACAGCCTGGAGGCACTGCAGGATTTTGACGCCGCCTTGTCCCTCCTGGACCGTGACATGATAAAAACATCTGAAAGCGTGGTGGCCGCATGACCAATACGATCCAGCCCTTTACGCCAGTCCCGGTCCCGGAGTCCTCAAGCGCCACCATGCCCGCCGCCAAACCACAGGCCAGCGCGCCGGCGCCAACCGCCCAGACCGATTCCGTGACACTGAGCGCCGCCGCCCAAACCGGCACCGCCCTGCTCAGCGCCGCGCGGAACGCAAGCGGGGTCGACCAAGCCAGCGTCGGCGCCATCAAGGCCGCGCTGGCGAACGGCACCTATAACGTGTCGCCGGAAGAGCTGGCCCAGGCGATCTCCACCGTATTGAGCGAGACGCAGCCATGAGCATCTCCGGGCAATTCCGCCGCGTGGACGCCCCGCCCCGCGCCGATGCGGCGCTGCCCGTGGGCCTGCTGCTGCGCCAGGGGCTGGAACTGGTGGAGGAGCTGAGCCTGAAACTGCAAAGGCTGGACGGGCTGATGATGACCGGCAAGCCGAACGAGATTTCGGAAGCGGCGGCCAGCGTGGAAGCCGCGTTGAACGATGCTGCCCCGGCCTTCGCCGAAATCGCCGAAGCCTTGGGCCAGCTTGGCGCCTCCAACCTGGCGGCGGCGGCGGCGCAGTTGCGCCATATCGAGCAGGCGGACGCCGCCGGTCTGGCGGAGGCGCTGCGCGGCGCCCTCACACGCTTTGCCAAGCGGTCGGTCAATGCCAGCCGCCGGGCCCAGCAACTCAATCGCGGGCTGAGCGCCGCTTTGCGCAGCCTGCAGGCGCTGGGTGTGCAGGAGGCCGGGCGGCTGATCGCCGAAGCCTGAACGCCGCTCTCTCAACATCTCCCCGAAATGCAAAAAGGCCGCCCCAGGGGCGGCCTTTGCCGTAGCCTTTCCTCGCGGAACTGCGGCTTACTTGGTGCGCAGGCCGATGCTGGCGAACTTCTTGTTGAACTTCGCGACCTGGCCGCCGGTGTCCATCACGCGCTGCACGCCGGTCCAGGCGGGATGGGACTTCGGATCGATGTCCAGGCGCAGGGTCTCGCCCGCTTTGCCCATGCAGGAGCGGGTCTTGAATTCCGTCCCATCGGTCATGATGATGTTGATCTCGTGATAGTCCGGATGAATGTTGGCTTTCACCGTATAAACTCCATGCAGAAAAAGCCGCCGATCCCGACCGGCAGCGAGGAAGGCCCGGCTTTACGCCGCCGCCGGGCCAGATGCAAGGGCAGACTTGGCAAAATGGGCCGCCTGCCCCAGCGCCTCGCGCGCTTCCGGCAGGAAAGATCTGGCTGATCTGCCAGACATGCGGAAGGTTCGGCCAGATGGAAAGCTCCGCCCGCCCCCCGCAGGCCCGGATTTTCTCCGCCAGGCGGGTTGAGTCATCCAGCAGGATTTCCCGGTCGGACACCTGAAGCAACAAGGGCGGCAACCCGGCCAGATCCGCGTAAAGCGGCGAGGCCAAAGGCGTTTCAGGATGCGCCCCGCCCAGATACAGCGGCGGCGGCCTCCTGAATGCGGGCGCCAATGAGCATGCTCTCCATTCGGGCATTGGCCTGCAGAGAGGCGCCGGTGCCAGCCAGATCCGTCCAGGGTGAGAACAGGACCAGCCCGGCGGGGAGTGCCAGCCCGGCATCGCGCGCCGCCAGCATTGTGGCCAGGGCCAACCCGCCCCCGGCGGAATCGCCCGCCACCACCACATTCGCAGGGTCATGCGCCGCCAGCAGGGCGCGATAGGACGCCAGCGCATCCTCAATAGCGGCGGGAAACGGGTATTCCGGCGCCAGCCGGTAATCCGGCGCAAACACCGCGAAGCCATGTTTGGCGAAGCCGCCGGTGATCGGCCTGTGCGTCATCGGAGAACAGGCGAAATAGCCGCCACCATGCAGATACAGCATCACCCCGGCGGGCTGGCTGGCGGCGCGCGCCCACTCGCCCGGTACATCCCCCTCCCTGGCGGCGGAGAACGCGACCCCCCGCACTTTCTGCGGGGGATGCTGGCCAAAAGCCGCCCGCGCCTCGTCCGGGGTAAAGGCCTTGGCCAGCCGCCGCTTCACAAAGACGCGCAAAACCGGATGCACAACGTAGGACTGCCAGCTCGGCATAGGTCTTAAGCTCCTGTAAGGTCTACGGAAGCGTTCGTACTGCATAGCAAAATGGCATCGCCGCCATTTTGCACAAGGCCTCCAGGAGATTTAGCTTGGTTAGAGCGCTCACAATCCTGATTTTATACGAGCTTATCGGAACAATTCTGCAACAAGCCACCGGGCTGCCGGTGCCGGGCCCGGTCATCGGGCTGGTCCTGGCGCTGGGCTGGTTCCTGAAATTCGGCCCGCCGGGAGATGACCTGCGGCAGACCGCCCAAAGCCTGCTGAAATATCTCGGCCTGCTCTTCGTGCCCGCCGGTGTGGGGGTGGTGAACGAACTGGGGGTGCTGAAGCAGAATGCCCCGGCCATCCTCATCGCCATCGCCGTGTCCACCACGCTCGGCCTGTTGGTGACGGGTGTGACCATGCAATGGTTCCTCTCCCGGCGGGAGGCAAAGCCCCATGCATAGCCTGCTCCCGTTCTTTCATGTCTGGGTCTATCTGCAGACCCAGCCTCTGCTGGGGCTGGCCGCCACGCTCTGCGCCTGGGAGCTGGCTTGCATGCTGGACATAAGGGCCGGGCATAAAGCATGGACCAACCCAACAGTGCTTGCGATCCTGATGCTGGTTGCGGTGCTGCTGCTCACCGGCACCAGCTACCAGGCTTATTTCACCGGGGCGGTCTATATCCACTTCCTCCTCGGCCCCGCCACGGTGGCGCTGGCGGTGCCGATGTATGCCAACTGGCCCGCCATCCGGCGCAATTTCGTGCCCATCCTGGTCTCGCTGGGCGCCGGGTCGATCGTGGCGGCGCTCTCGGCCATGATCATCGCGCACCTGCTGGGCGCGCCGCGTGATATCGCGGTCTCGCTGGGGCCGAAATCCGTCACCACGCCCATCGCCATGGGGGTGGCACAGGAATTGGGGGGAATTCCCGCCCTCACCGCTGTGTTTGTCATCATCACCGGCATGTTCGGCACGTTGATCTGCGGCCCGCTCTTCAAGGCGGCGCGGGTCAAGGACTGGCAGGCCCAAGGGCTGGCGGCCGGCACGGCGGCGCATGGCATCGCCACCAGCCACATGATCCGGCTGAACGAGACGGCGGGGGCCTTCGGGGGCCTCGCCATCGGGCTGAACGGCGTCATCACCGCCTTGGTGCTGCCGGTTCTGGTCGCGTTGCTGGGGCTGTAACCCTCTGGCGTGAACATTAACTACAGTTTAGGTTATGTTCATGAAACGGCTGGAACGGTTGGACGGGATGCGCGGGCTTCTGGCGGTATACGTCATGCTGAGCCATGCCTTGCCCCTGACCATCAGCCCGGCCTGGCTTGGGGCATTCTGCGAACATGGCCAGGCGGCGGTGGATCTGTTCTTCGCGCTGAGCGGGCTGGTGATCGCGGGGTCTCTGGAGCGTTATGGCGGGCAGTTCTGGCCCTTCATGGCCTCACGCGCGCGGCGGCTGCTGCCGGTTTATGGTCTGGTGCTGGGCTTGGCGGTACTGGCCGGCGCCAAGGGAGACCCGCTGCCCGCTTTGCCCTGGGCTGGCGAGGCGGCGCGGCAGATCATCTCCCCCGCCTTGCCGCATCCGCTCTGGCCGCATCTCCTGGCGCATCTCACGCTGCTGCACGGGCTCATCCCAAACAGCCTGCTGCCTTATGGCTGGGTCACGCTGCTGGGGCCGGCCTGGTCGCTCTCCACGGAATGGCAGTTCTATCTGCTCATCGGGCTGGTTGCCCCAAAGCGCCTCGGCACCTTTGCGCTGGCCCTGCTGGGGCTGGGCTTTCTCTACCGGCTTCTGCCCCTGGGCGGCGAATTCTCCCGCGCCTTTCTGCCGGCCGCCGCCGCCTGGTTCGCGCTGGGGATCGCCAGCCGTCTCTGGCTGATATCCCATCGGCTTGGCCTGTTCATCGCCTGTCTGGCCGGGATTTGCCTGCTGGCGCAATTCACCGGGCCGGGGAAAGCCGTCACCGCACTGGCCTGGACGGCATTCATGCTGGCGCAGCGCCATGGCTGGGGAAGCCCGCTAGCGGCGCGGCCCTTGCTTTATCTCGGCGCCATCTCCTACCCGCTCTATCTGGTGAACGAACCCGTGGAGCGGCTTCTGGCACTCTGGCTCGGCCCTGCGCTGGGGCACCAGCCGGTGCAGTTCAGCCTGGTTTTCCTGCCGCTTTCCGTGCTGCTGTCGCTTGCCGCCGCCGCCCTGCTGCACCATGGGGTGGAACGCCCCTTCATGCAGCATAATAAGAAAATTTTACTTTCAGTTATTGCCCGCCCGGCCCGGCAATGAGACAAACGGGGCATGGATTTCATCTTCATGCTCACGCGCCAGGACCGCACGGTACCTGATTGTCTGGCGGTCCTTGAGGAGATCGCCCCGCTGGGCTTAAGCCATATCGGCTTCAAGGATATCGGCGCGGATGAAGGCACGCTGCGCGCCCTGACGGCGCGGATCAAGGAACTCGGCGCCATCAGCTACCTGGAAGTGGTGGCAACCACGCCGGAAACCGCTTTGCAGTCCGCGCGCATCGGCAAATCCATCGGGGTGGACAGGCTGCTGGGCGGCACCCAGGTGGCCGGGACATTGGAGATCCTCGCGGGCAGTGGCGTGGAATATTATCCCTTCCCCGGCACGCCCATCGGCCACCCCACCCAGTTGGGCGGCGGCGCGGCGCAGGTGGAGGCGCATTGCGCCGATTTCATCGCCCAGGGCTGCGCCGGGGTGGATCTGCTGGCCTACCGCGCCGTCGAGGCTGAGCCGCTGGCGCTCGTACGCGCCGCACGCCGGGGGTTGAAGGACAAGCCCCTCATCTGCGCCGGCGGGGTGGACAGCCCAGCCCGCATCGCCGCCTTGCGGGAAGCGGGGGCGGATGGCTTCACCGTCGGCTCCGCCGCTTTTGACGGAACCTTTGCGCCGGGCGAAAACCTCACGGGGCAACTGAAGGCTATTCTCGCATGCGCCTGAAAGGCAAACGTGTTTTCATCACCGGTGCAGGCGGCGGCATTGGCCGCGCCACGGCGGAGAAATGCGCCGCCGAGGGCGCCAGGGTGATCTGCGCGGATCTGAACGCCGAGGGCGCGCAGGCCACAATGGCCGCCATCCGCGCCGCTGGGGGCGAGGCCGTTTGCGTCATCGGCAACCTCACCGATGAGGAGTCCTGCACAGCCATGTTCGCCCAGGGCGCCGAAGCCTTTGGCGGGCTGGATGTGCTGTTCAACAATGCCGGTGTGTGCCTGAGCGACGATTCCGGTCCGGTGGAAACGCCGCTGGCGAGCTGGGACAAGACCATCGCCACCAACCTCACCTCGGTGTTTCTCTGCTGCAAGGCGGGCATCCCGTATCTGCTGGAGTCCGGCAAGGGCGTGATCATCAACAACGCCTCCATCGTGGCCCTGGTCGGCTCCGCCTTTCCGCAGATCGCCTACACCGCCGCCAAGGGCGGCGTGCTGGCGATGACGCGTGAGATCGCCATCATGTATGCGCGGCATAAATTGCGCGCCGTCGCCATCTGCCCCGGCCCCACCGCCACGCCGCTGGTGAAGGCGTTTCTGGCCGATGAGGAAGCCTGGACGCTGCGCCGCCGCTATCTGCCGATGGGGCGGCTGGCTGATCCATCGGAGATCGCCAATCTCGTCGCCTTCCTGGCCTCGGACGAAGCCAGCTTCATCACCGGCTCGGCCTACACGATCGATGGCGGCCTCACCGCCGCCTATGTCATCGACAATTCTGTAACACCATGATGTTCGCGCGACCGCCCCGCCATCCCCGCAACTTTTTGACTTGCGCGCGGCCGCCCCGCCATCCCCGCGCGACGGCTTGACCCATGCCCGGCCTCTGCCGCGATTGTGACGCGCAGCCAGAGGGCCAAACCTGCCCCAAATGCGGCGGCGTGCGGGTGGTGCATCATCCTGAGCTGTTCAGCCTTTCCATCGCCCATGTCGATTGCGATGCCTTCTATGCCGCGGTGGAGAAACGCGACCACCCGGAACTGCGCGACAAGCCGCTGATCGTGGGCGGGGGCGTGCGCGGCGTGGTCTCCACCTGCTGCTACATCGCCCGGATCTATGGCGTGCGCTCCGCCATGCCGATGTTCAAGGCCCGCAAGCTCTGCCCGCAAGCGGTGGTGCTGGCGCCTGACATCGCGAAATACGCGGCGGTCTCGCGCCAGGTGCGGGCGATGATGGACAGCCTCACCCCGCTGGTGCAGCCGCTTTCCATCGATGAGGCGGCACTCGACCTCTCCGGCACCGCGGCACTGCACGGCGCCCCGCCCGCCATCGTGCTCGCGCGCCTGGCGCGGCGCATCGAGGCGGAGCTGGGCATCACCATCTCCATCGGCCTCGCCGCCAACCGGATGCTGGCCAAGCTGGCGGCCGAACGCGGCAAGCCGCGCGGCTTTTGCGTGCTGGGCGCGGAGGCGGCGCGCCTGCTGGCGCAGGAGAAGGTGGGCCTGCTGCCCGGAATCGGCCCCGCCCAGGTGAAGCGGCTGGAGGGCATGGGCATCGTGACGATCAGCCAGCTCGCGGCGCTGGATGAACGCGCCGCCGCGCGGCTGGGCAATGAAGGCGCCGCCTTGGTCTCGCGCGCCCGGCTGCAGGATGACCGCCCCGTGCGCCCGGCGCGCGAGAGCAAATCCATCAGCGCCGAGACCACTTTTGAGATCGATCTTTCGGACCGGACCGCCCTGGAGAGCGAACTCTGGCCGCTTTGCGAAAAGCTCGGCCGCCGCCTGCACCGTGAGAACCAGGCCGCCGCCGGGCTGGTGCTGAAACTGAAAAGCGCGGATTTCCAGCTGCGCACCCGCAGCCAACGCCTTCCCGCGCCAACCCAGCTGGCCGAGACCATCTTCGAGGCCGCGCAGCCCTTGCTGGCGCGTGAGGCGGATGGCACCACATTCCGGCTCATCGGCATCGGCGCCGCACCACTCGCCGCCGCCGCGATGGCCGACCAGGGCGATCTGGCGGACACCACAACCCCGCGCCGCCGCGCCCGGCAGGACGCCATAGACCAATTGCGCGCCCGCTTTGGCGAGGATGCCGTGCAGCGCGGCCGCGCCTTGCGGCCGGGCAAGGGAAAGAGTTAGGAAAAGCCTAGCTTGCAGAAAGAGAATGACACATGACCGCAGCCGCCTTTGACCGCACGGCATTCCGGGAAGCCATGGCGCGCATGGGGGCCGCGGTGAACATCATCACCACCACCGGGCCGCAGGGCGATGCGGGCATGACCGTCTCGGCCGTCTGCTCCGTCACGGACGATCCGGCCACCGTGCTGGTCTGCATCAACCGCTCCAGCCGGCAGCATGAGATTTACAAATCCTCCGGCATCATCTGCGTCAATGTGCTGACGCATGAGCATGAGGAGCTTTCCCCCATCTTCGCCGGCAAGGGCAACCTGCCGATGGCCGAGCGCTTCACCCATGGCACATGGATCCGCCTGGCGACCGGCGCGCCGGTGCTGGAAAATGCCGCCGCCAGCCTGGACTGCAAGGTGAGCCAGAGCGTGGATGTCGGCACCCACACGGTGTTCTTCTGTGAAGTGCAGGCCATCCATCTCGGCCCGAGCGGCTCCGGCCTCGTCTATCAAGGCCGGGCCTATCATCAGATTTTGCAGAAACTGGGCTGAAAGCGGGACGCGCCGGGGATCACCCGGCGCGGATGGCCTCGATTTTCTCCAGAATGGCGGCGGCCAGGTTCAGATTATCGAACCGGGAGATCTGCTGCAGCCCGGTGGGCGAGGTCACGTTGATCTCGGTAAGATAATCGCCGATCACGTCAATGCCGGTAAAAAGCAGCCCCTGCGCCTTCAGCGTCGGGCCGATGGCGGCACAGATCTCCTGCTCGCGCGCGGTGAGCCTGGTCGGCTCCGCCTTGCCGCCCGCATGCATGTTGGACCGCGAATCACCCTCCGCCGGGACACGGTTGATGGCCCCCAGCGGCTCGCCATCGATCAGGATGATCCGCTTATCCCCCTTGCGCACGGCGGGCTCATAGCGCTGCACCATCAAGGGCTCGCGCGAGGCGGTGAAGAACATGTCCAGCAGCGAGCCGAGGTTTTCGTCGTCCGGCTTGATGCGGAACACCCCGATGCCGCCATTGCCAAAGAGCGGTTTCACGATGATGTCCTTGTGCAAGGCCCGGAAATCGCGGATCGCGCCGCGGTCCCAGGAGATCAGCGTGGGGGGCATGAGATGCGGGAAATGCGTCACCAGCAGCTTCTCAGGCGCGTTGCGCACCGAGGCCGGGTTGTTCACCACCAGCGTTTTGGGGTGGATATGCTCCAGCAGATGGGTGGCGGTGATATAGGCCATGTCGAAGGGCGGGTCCTGGCGCATCAGCACCACGTCCATGGTGCCGAGATCGATGACCTCTTCCGGCCCGAATTCATGATGCGCGCCCGCCACGTTCTGCACGGTCACGGGCTTCACCCGTGCCTTCAGCACCGCGCCATCCAGCCACATATGCGGCACCTCGTAATGCCACAGCCGGTGGCCGCGCGATTGGGCTTCCAGCATCAGCGCGAAAGTCGAATCGCCGGTGATATCGATGCTGTGCAGCGGGTCCATCTGCACGGCGATGTTCAGAGACGCCATTTTATCCTCATTTCAAGCCGCAACAGGCTATCAGGAGGAGACGTCGCGCTCCAGTGCCGCGGCCGTGGTGGGCTTGACCAGGCTTTGCATGCAGCTCTGCGGATCATCCCCGTTATCCGGCACCACCGCTGCCACACGCGGCACGCCATGCCGGTCCGGATAGAGGAACACGTTCAGCCCGCAGCTTGAGGAGTGATAGAGCCAGACTTGTGCCGGGCCATCCACCCGGCGCAGCGTAGGCTCGCCGAAATCCGCATCCAGAACCTGGGGCGTGGACCCTTTGAGGGCCTGTTCGGAAGCCAGCGAAGGGGCGAAAGCTGATTGCTGGGCGGAGGTGGCGCAGGCGCTGAGCAAGCCAAGCGCGGCCGCGCAGGTAAAGAACTGAAAAAACGCCCGCTTTGCCATGAAGCCCTGGGGAAAATGAAAAAACGCCCATTCTTCCATAACAAATCTAGAATAGCCTGACACGGGGGGCGGGAGAGTTATCAACAATTTTTTTGCTGCACTGCGCCAAGAAACTTGTCACAATCATTTCAACACACTGCCTTATTCGTGCCTTTGTTACGAAGCACTCTCCCATGTATGGACAAGCCGTCCAAACGAACAGAGACCAGAAGGTAAGACATGCCTGCCAATATGCTGAAGATTGAGGCTGAACTCCGCACCGCCGTGATCGACCGCCTGATCGCCGCCTCGTTGAGCGACGGCAAGCCGGCCCGCGAGGCGACCCTGGAACGCTGGCGCGCCCTGAGCACCAAGCCCGCCGCCAACGAGCAAAGCGCCGGCTAGACCCTGATCGCTTGCGGTTGACGCGCCCTTGCGCGGCAACCGAGGGCGTGAATCAGCCTCTTAACAAAGAGCCAGAGCGCGTTAAGGGTGGCGCGCACCTGTCAACCTCAGCCTATCGCGCCCCAAAGGGGCGCCTTATTCGGCGCCCGCTTCCGAACGCCACAAGCCAAAGTTGAGCCGTTCCGGCATCTCTTGCCACGCCCAATCCTGCCTCGTAATCCGGCGGGAAAGACGGATGCAGGAACTCGTCAATGAAGCGCGCGGCAAGCTCCGCCAAGATGATACAAGCCACAAGACAGGCGCCAAACGCCAGCGCGACCCAGCGTTCATAATCCCAATGCGGCGCCGCAGGCAGAAAGATTGGCACCTCCACCGCGCCAAACACGGGCACCTGCACCAGATACAATATGAAGAAAATCCGGCCCAGGAAGCGGCAGAGCGTCCTCCATAAACACCAGCCGAAAACATACAAACACGATGAAGGCGCGATCGCTAGTTTCGCCTTTCTGTGCGATAGGCTTGCTACCCAGCCATAGAGCGACGGCCAGCAGCACCAAGCCAACCGGCACCGCGGCATGGCGAAGCCGCCGGCGCCCTGATCCCCTTTCAGCATGGCCGGCTGGTAAGACGCCAGGCAATGACTGGCCGCGACCATGAACGAGGCCAAGCCGTGTACACCGTCAAGATAGGCAGAGCGTGGAGCCTCGTACGGCTGGACGGTCATCGGTCGCTTGTCTCAGGCCAGGCTTGGCATGGATTCAGGGCATGATATTAAGGTCATTTTCTCTGAACCCCGCAACTATGGCTTGGCCCAAGAGAAGCTTGAACTATATAGTCTGCAGCCCTTGCACCGGAGAGGAGACTTTAATGAGTGCCGTCAACGAAACCGTTTTTCCATTTACCCTGACCGATGCGGAATGGCGCCAGCGCCTGACGCCGGACCAATATGCCATATTGCGTGAGCATGCCACGGAACGCCCCGGCACCTGCGCCCTGAATTTCGAAAAGCGGGCCGGCAGCTTCAACTGCGCGGGCTGCGGGCAGACCCTGTTCGTCTCAAACAGCAAGTTTGAAAGCGGCACGGGATGGCCGAGTTTCAACGACCCTGTCGAAGGGACCATCGGCACCAGCGTCGACCGCAGCCACGGCATGATCCGAATCGAGGCACATTGCAGCAATTGTGGCGGCCATCTCGGCCATGTGTTCGAGGACGGACCGCCGCCAACGGGCCTGCGCTATTGCATCAACGGAATCGTTCTCGATTTCCAGCCGGCTGGCTGAAAGCCCCCTGCACTTCTGGCCGGGGCAAAGGGAGCGCCCCGGTCGATCTCGCAAGAAAAAAGCCTGCCTTGCAACGCAAGGCAGGCTTTGAAACGATTCCGCCAGAACAGATCAGGTATAAGTAATAATGTGCCCGCCGCCACTGACGTCGATGTTGCTGGTGGAGACGCCCGTCAGCGTGATGACGGTACCGTCGGTAAGCAGAAGCTGTGTTCCGCCGCCCAGAGCGCCCGCAATGCTCTCCACCGACGGCGCACCGGCCCCGAAGGTAAATTGACCACTGATCAGCGCGATCGTATCGTTGCCGCCAAAATCAGAGATGGTGAAAGAGCCACCGCTATAGGAGTCTGCCTGACCGCCCGACGTGGTGTAGGTGCCGAGTACGTCGAATACATTTGCCGAGCCGGTAACGGTAGAGCCGGTCAAGGTCGTCGCGTCAACGTTACCCAACAGGAATTGCTGAGTACCAGAGCCATTTGCGGAAACCAACCCGCCAACAGCCTGAATTGAGCCGATACCCGCCTCTTCAAGGCCGACAAAAAAGTTATTCGCAACGCCGTTGCCAACCAGTGTTTCACCGCCAGCGCCACCGAACAGATCATTCGACTGACCGCCAGCAACCAGCGTGTCACCCTGCCCGCCACCGATAAGAGTGGAATTGCCGGTGCCGCCATTAAGGTAATTGAGGCCCGAACGACCACCATTATAATAGCCACCGCCAGCGCCGCCAAACACGGTGATGGAGTTCGGGGCATAGACGCTGCCACCGCCCGCCATGGTGTAAGAACCTGAGAAGATGGTCTGAGCCTGTGAGGAATTATTGATGAATTCCAGGCTGCCACCCGCGTTGGTATGGAACAGCACGCTAACCTTGGCGGCATCAGATGCCGTGACGGTCGCGACATCGGAACCACCGATGAACACCTGGGTCGTGGCGTTGCCAACAGCATTCACTTGATCGGCACCGTTGGTGCCGTTGAAGTTGACGGAGTCATTACCGGCGGAGATAACCGTGTCATCGGAACCGGAACCGTTAGCGAAAATCGAAATCACTGCCGCCAGCCGCAAAGATGGAAGCCGAGCCGCCGGACGTATTATAGACAACATTGCTGTTCGCGTTAAACAAGGCGACGTTGGTGCTGGAGACACCAGCGACCGTCACGGCACCGGGAACCTGTACCGCCAGTTGCGTTACGCCAGAGGCAACAGAGACCACACCGGCAGCGGAACCACTTGTGGAACCACCGACGCTATTGATGTCCGTGATTGCCTC
Source organism: uncultured Pseudomonadota bacterium (assembly GCA_963736885.1). Lineage (GTDB taxonomy): Bacteria > Pseudomonadota > Alphaproteobacteria > Acetobacterales > Acetobacteraceae > Acidocella. The sequence goes on along the minus strand of CAVTQN010000010.1, from coordinate 153,911 downwards.
GACGGAATTCCCGCCCGTGCCAGTCACGCTGACGGAGGTACCCATGATGGCGTCGTAGTTCATGAAAGACGCCGTGCCGCCGGTTATGGAACCGGTCGCGCCGTCCAGATATGTCTGCAACATCGTGTTGATCGACGTGGGCAGAGCTGAGGGGATACTCAGGGTCCCCGTATGGCCATCAAACGCACCGCCGACCGTTAGCATTGCCGTACCGCTCATCAGTCACCCTCACATTCCACCTTTGAAACGACCATACCGTTGCGGTGCAGCAATATCAAGGAACACGGCGCTTCAAATATCTTAAATTCACGCGCCGGGCGCACTTCGAGACCGTAACATTTTCGTTATGAGTATCATTAAATACTCCGGTCAATGTTTTTTGCACAACGATTCCTGTATAAAACATGAAACCGTAACACATTGTTACCAAAACAACCCTAAAGTCGTCCATTATTTGACCTTGAACGCAAGGATGCTGACAAAAAAGAATGTATTCAAATAAAATACACGATAAATATAAAAATCTTGCGTAGAGTTTACGGTTGTGAAGCGGCGTATTCGTTACGACGCCAGCGGCAATGTTTCCGTTTATTAACCAACAGAATAACTAATTACTCCCCCGAAACCTCCCTTCTGCGGCGGTCTAACTCCTCGTTATAGCGCCGCAGGGCATATTGCTCGGTTAGCAGGCCAAGCACCCGGCGTGTCTCGGGCCCGTCCAGCACCGCCAGGGCATCCGCCTCGGCGCTTTCGAACAGGTTCAGCGCCTCCTTCACGCTCATGCCCGGCAGCAGGAAATACTCCTGGTGATGCAGGATATTCTTGACGCTCCGCCCCTCGCCGGTGACGATCGCGGCCTCCGCCGGATAGGCGATGCCGACATATCTCCCCTCCGAATCGGTTACGATCACGCGCTGCGTGGCGCCCAGCGGCACCTCCTGGCGGAACACTTCCAGGCTGGTTTCCGGCCGCGCCGTCAGTTGCACGGCGCGCATCATGCGGCCGACCGTGAGGGCGTGAATCCAGCCGACATCCACGGCGGAGCGAATCTGCTCACCACGCAGATGGAACCGCCAGGTGGCGAAGGAATAGCCAAACAGACGGCGCACTGTGATGGTAGCGACGATGGCAGCGGCCAGCACCGCCATGGTCACGGCGAAATTCTGCGTGCTTTCCAAAGCCAGGCAGGTCATGGTCATCGGCCCGCCGACAATCGCCGCCGCCAGCCCGCTCATGCCCACCACCGCATACAGCCCCACCGGCATCGGCGTGACGAAGGGCAGGATGCTGACAATACCGGCGAACACCTTGCCAAACAGCGCCCCCAGAAACAGCGAGGCGAAGAACAGACCGCCACGAAACCCAGCCCCTATGGAAAAGGCCGACGCAATGGCCTTGGCCAGGAAAATCCCCGCCACCACCAGGAAGGGAAAGCTCACATCTATATAAGTATGCAGGGCGGAATGACCGGAGGACATCGCCTTGGGCGTGAGGCAGCCCAGCAGCCCTACCACGGCGCCGCCCAGCAATGGCCGCAGCCAGAGCGGGATGCCGCTGCGGCGGAAGGCCTCCTCGATCAGCGTCACCCCGCGCATGATCACGATTCCCGCGATCCCGCAGGCCACGCCCTCGATCAGGATGATCCCGTAGGCATCATGCAGCACGTTCACCGGCAGCGTCACATTCAACGGCGGCGAGGCGCCCCCCAGCACCTGCACGGTCAGCGTGCCGGCCAGCGCCGCGATGACGACAAAGGGCAGCGTCATCACCGAATAGATGCCGATGACCAGCTCGATGCCATAAAACGCCCCGCAGAGCGGCGCGTTGAAGGCCCCGCCGATGGCCGCCGCCGCGCCGCAGCCCACCAGGGTCCGCAGATCATTGCGCCGGAGCCGGAAATTGCGCCCGAGCCAGGAGGCGATGCCAGAGCCGAGCTGCGCATAACCCGCCTCCAGGCCCACCGAAGCGCCGACCCCGTTGGACCAGGCCGTCTGCACCGCGACAACGATCGAATCCGCAAGCGACATGCGCCCGCCATAGAGCGCATTGGCCTCAATCGGGTCGACCATCGGCTTCGGCCGGAACCGCGCCAGTACCCACATGGAGAGGCCCAGTGCCAACCCGCCCAGCATCGGCACCGCGATGGCGCGCAGCGGGTCCAGCGACGGCGATTCGGAAAGCCCCTGCCCCGGTGCCAGCGCGAAAAGCTGGCTGTGCATGAACAGGGTGATGACGTTGATAATCACCACGCCAACCCCGGCAAACACCCCCACCACAGCCGCCAACAGGGCGAGCCATACCTCATCCGCCCGCACCAATGCACGAAGCAGCCGGGGTATCTGTATGAAACCAGCCGGGTCGGTTGGCATATCCACGCCTCTCTGTTGCCATGGCCCGGCATCGGGTAACAAGCGGCCATGGCTGAAATTTCACGACCCTCCCTGGCGGAGATCATCCGCGCTTTTGATTTGCGCGCCGATAAATCCCTCGGCCAGCATTTCCTGCTTGACCCCAGCCTGCTGGCGCGCATCGCCGCGGCGGCGGGAAATCTGGAGGGGGTGAATGTCATCGAGATCGGCCCCGGCCCCGGCGGGCTGACCCGCGCCCTGCTGGAAACCAAGGCCGCGCATGTCACGGCCATTGAATATGACAAGCGCGCCGTCGCGGCGATCACCGCGCTTGCCGCCACCACGCAGCGCCTCTCCATCATCGAGGCCGACGCCATGAAGGCCGATCTGCCGGCCCTGGTGCCCGCACCGCGCGCCATCGTGGCGAACCTGCCCTATAATATCGGCACGCTGCTGCTGGTGAACTGGCTGCAACAGGCGGCTGAATTCCAGTCCATGACGCTGATGTTCCAGCTTGAGGTCGCCGAGCGCATCTGCGCCGAGCCCAACACAAGCGCCTATGGCCGCGTCTCGGTGCTGGCGCAGTGGCTGTGCGAGGTGACGATGCTGATGCGCATTCCCGCCGGGGCCTTCGCCCCGCCGCCGAAGGTGGAATCAGCGCTCATCCGGCTGATCCCCCGCCCGGCGCAGCCCCCGCGGGAGGAGCTGAAAGCCATGGAGCGCCTGACCGCCGCCGCCTTCGGCCAGCGGCGCAAGATGCTGCGCGGGGCGCTGAAGGGCCTGGGCGGCGATACGCTGTGCGCGAAAGCGGGAATTCAACTCCATCCCGCCGGGCGGAGACGCTGAGCGTGGCGGAGTTCGTGGCGCTGCTGCGGGTGCTCTGAAAGAAAGAGGCGCCTTTTTTGTAAAAAAGGCGCCCCAAAAAACTTTTGGAAATTGAAAACCCGGCTTTTTAAATCCCCAGATTCTTCTTCGCGAAATTATGGTGCGCCTCGACATAGCGCACCGTGCCGGACTTGGAGCGCATGACAATGGAATGCGTCACCGCCCCATGCCCCACCCGGCGCACGCCGTTCAGCATGGCCCCGGAGGTAACACCCGTGGCCGCGAACATCACATCGCCCTTGGCCATCTCTTCCAGCGTGTAGATATGGTTGGGATCGGTGATGCCCATCGTCTTGGCGCGGGCGACCTGCGCCTCGTCCTCGAACATCAGCCGCCCCTGCATCTGCCCGCCGGTGCAACGCAGCGCCGCCGCCGCCAGCACACCCTCCGGCGCGCCGCCTGAGCCCAGATACATATCCACGCCGCCACCGGGCAGAGACGCCGCGATCACCCCCGCCACATCGCCATCGCCCAGCAGCAGGATGCGCGCCCCCGCCTCGCGGATTTTCGCGATCGTCTCGGCATGGCGGTCACGGTCCAGCATGCAGACCATCAGCTCGGAGATATCGATCCCCTTGGCCAGTGCCAGATTCTTGAGGTTTTCCTTCACCGGCGCGTCGAGCGAGATCACGCCATCCGGCAAGCCGCCGCCAACGGCGATCTTGTCCATGTAGATGTCCGGCGCGTGCAGGAAGTTGCCGTGCTCGGCCAGCGCCACGGTGGCAATGGCGTTCGGCCCGCCCTTGGCGGTGATGGTGGTGCCCTCCAGCGGGTCCACGGCGATATCCATGGCCGGGCCGCCGCAGCCCACCTTCTCGCCGATATAGAGCATCGGCGCCTCGTCCATCTCACCTTCGCCGATCACCACGGTGCCGTTGATGGCCACCGTGTCGAACGCCTTGCGCATCGCCTCCACGGCGGCGCCATCGGCCTCGTTCTTCTTGCCTCGGCCGATCCAGCGCGACGCGGCGATGGCCGCCGCTTCGGTCACGCGCACCAGCTCAAGCGCCAGGTTACGGTCGGAGACATCCTCAAGACGGCGGGTTTCGGACATGATCGAGGCTCCTGTTATTGCGGTTCGATACGGATGAGCGCCGGCGGCTCCAGCACGACGGGAAGTGCGGCAATGCGTTCCAGCGCCGCGTTCACCGCCGCCTCCGGCGTTTCATGTGTCACCAGCACGATCGGCACGGCCTCGCCCGGCTTGCGCCCATGCTGCAACATGGATTCGAGCGAGATGCCGTGGTCGCGCAGAATGGCGGTGACATCGGCCAGCACGCCTGGCTGGTCGACGACGGAAAGGCGCAGGAAATAGGCGCTCACCAGCTCGGAGATCGGCGTGATCCGGGCTTGCGTCAGCGCACTCTCCTCCATGCCCCAAACCGGCACGCGGATGCCGCGCGCGAGATCGATGAGGTCGGCCACCACCGCGCTCGCCGTCGGGCCTTCGCCAGCACCGCGCCCGCGCAGGAACACCGGGCCGGAGAAATCCCCCTCCAGCAGCACGGCGTTGAACACGCCATCCACCGTGGCGATGGGTTTTTGCTCCGGCACCATGGCGGGATGCACGCGCAACGAAATCCCGGCATCGGTCGTCTCGGCAATGCCGAGCAGCTTGATGCGGTAGCCCAGCTCCTGGGCGAAGGCGATGTCGATGGCCGAAACCCGGCGGATACCCTCGATATGCAGGCTGTCGAAGCTGATCCGCGCGCCGAAGGCCAGCCCGGCCAGGATGGCGAGCTTATGCGCGGCGTCCACGCCGTCGATATCGAAGCTGGGATCGGCTTCGGCATAACCCAGCTTCTGGGCATCGGCGAGCACATCGCCGAAATCCCGGCCTTCTTCGCGCATCACAGTCAGAATGTAATTACAGGTGCCGTTGAGAATACCGGCAACGCGGGAAACCTGATTGGCCGCCAGCCCCTCGCGCAGCGCCTTGATGACGGGAATGCCCCCCGCCACCGCCGCCTCATAGGCGATGGTGACATTATTGGCCTCGGCCGCCTTGGCCAGAGCCGCGCCGTGCACGGCCAGCAGCGCCTTGTTGGCGGTCACGAAATCCTTGCCCGCCGCGATGGCGGCTTCCGCCAGGGATTTCGCCTTGCCGTCGGAGCCGCCGATCAGCTCCACCACCACATCGACCTCGGGATCCTGGGCCAGGGAAACCGCGTCATCGTGCCAGTTCAACCCATCAAGCTTCACGCCACGGTCGCGGCTGCGGTCACGGGCGGACACCGCCGTCACCATGATCGGCCGCCCGGCCCGTGTCGCGATCAACTCCTTCTGCGCGGCCAGCAGCTTCACAACCCCGGCGCCCACAGTGCCGAGGCCGGCAATTCCGATTTTAAGCGGTTTCAAGATTTCACCTCTGACAGGGTCTCAGACGGCGCGCCGTTATCGGCGGCCAGGAAATGTTTGATATTGCGGAGGGCCTGGCGCAGACGGTGCTGATTCTCCACCAGCGCGATGCGCACATGGCCATCGCCATACTCGCCAAAGCCAATGCCCGGCGCCACCGCCACTTTCGCCTTGGCCATCAGCAGCTTGGAGAATTCCAGGCTGCCCAGATGCGCGAATTTCGGCGGAATCGGCGCCCAGGCGAACATCGAGCCTTCGGGGCTCGGCATGTCCCAGCCCGCCGATTGCAGGCCTTTGATCAGAATGTCCCGGCGCTCACGGTACAGAACGCGCATCTCTTCCACGCAATCCTGCGGGCCGTTCAGCGCCGCCGTCGCCGCCACCTGAATGGGGGTGAAGGCGCCGTAATCGAGATAGGATTTCATCCGCGTCAGCGCCTTGATCAGGCGCGGATTGCCCACGCCGAACCCCATGCGCCAGCCCGGCATGGAATAGGTTTTCGACATCGAGGTGAACTCGATGGTGATGTCTTTGGCGCCTTCCACCTGCAGCACGGAGGGCGGCGGATTCCCATCAAAGTAGATCTCGGAATAAGCGAGATCAGAAATGATGAAGATTTCGTGCTGCTTCGCCAGCGCCACCAGCGCCTTGTAGAACTCCAAGGTCGCCATGTAGGCGGTGGGGTTGGAGGGGAAATTCACGATCAGCGCCGTCGGCTTCGGCACGGAGTGGCGCACCGCGCGGTCGATGGCGGCCAGCATCTCGTCATCAGGCGTGGCCGGAATGGAGCGCACGGACGCGCCCGCGATGATGAAGCCGAACTGATGGATGGGATAAGACGGGTTGGGCACCAGGATCGTGTCACCTGGGGAGGTGATGGCGGCGGCAAGGTTGGCCAGCCCCTCCTTGGAGCCGAGCGTGGCGATCACCTCGGTCTCCGGGTCGAGCTTCACGCCGAAGCGGCGCTCATAATAGGCCGCCTGGGCACGGCGCAGGCCGGGAATGCCTTTCGAAGTGGAATAGCGGTGGCTGCGCGGGTCCTGCACCGTCTCCACCAGCTTGGCAACGATATGGGCGGGCGTCGGGCTGTCAGGGTTGCCCATGCCGAGATCGATAATGTCCTCCGCGGCAGCTCGCGCCTTGGCCTTGGCGGCGTTCACTTCCGCGAAGACGTAAGGGGGCAGGCGGCGTATGCGGTGAAACTCTTCGGACATTTTAAGCTCGGTTTAGAATGATGGATGCGCTGCTCAATACACCAATTGCACGAAGCCGCCAGAACCCGCCGCAAAGGCGTTGATGTCGATATCCCGCCCCGAAACACCGTCGGCGGTCAGCTGATCGGCCAGGCGCCGGGCGCGGGCCAGCGCCAGGGTCATCGAGCCTTCGCCGAAGCCGCAGACGCGCAAATGCGCCGTTCCGCGCTGCGCCACCACGCCCTGGATCACGTTCGCCTGGCTGTAAGGCAGCAGCGCCGAGCCGGGGCGGAAGGCGATGGAAACCGGCGGCCGGTTGGGCGGCGCGGGCGCGGCGGGGGCGGGTGCTGCCGGCGCCGGTGCGGGCGTTGACGCGGTTACGGGGTTTGAGAGCGAAACCCCCGGCACATTGGGCACGGGCGGGGGCGCCGACGGCAGGCTCAGCCCCGCCAGCGCACCCGGCGCCGGGGCGGAGACGCCGCCCTGGGCCTTCGCGGTAATGGCGGCCTGCGCCCCGGGCGCGGCGGACGCCTGCGGGGCGGGCACATCCGCGAGATTCGGATACGGCAAATTAGCACCGGGAGGGGGTTGCCGGTTCTGCGCAATCGCGCCACCTTCCACCTCGTGGTACAAACCAACAGACTGAGAACAACCACCAAGAGAGGTCGCCGCCAAGATCACCCATGAAGCTGCGAATCGCCGCCCGAACATTTCCACCCTCTCTCGCCCCAACCCCGGCGCGCGAAGCCTTCCGGCGCCCCGGTCATTTCCCTTGTTTGCCTGAGAACAGCCGCCTCGGAAAGGATCGCCTGCCATGAATGCACCCATGCCGCCCAAGGAACCCGATATCAAGCTGCCCGATGCTGAGGCACTCAGCCGTTCCATGGCGGATATCGCCGCCCGCAGCCAGAAGCTGGTGACGGAATGGATGAAACGCCAAGCTGCGGACGGCATGGAGATGGACCCGCTGAATGTCAGCGGCGCCTTCTTGGAAATGACAACCAAGCTGCTCTCCAACCCCTCGCAGCTGATGGAGGCGCAGATCGGGCTGTGGCGCGATTACATGACGCTGTGGCAGAACACGGCCCGGCGCATCTGGTCGGGCGAGGAGCCGGCCCCGGTGATCAGCCACGACCCCAAAGACAAACGCTTCGCCGACCCCGCCTGGCGGCAGAACGAAATTTTCGACTTCATCAAGCAATCATATCTGCTTTCGGCACGCTACATCAACGATGTGGTCACGCATGTGGACGGGTTGGACCCGAAGACCGCGCAGAAGGTGGATTTCTACGCAAGGCAATTCATCAACGCGCTCAGCCCCAGCAATTTCGCCCTCACCAACCCGGAAGTGCTGCGCCGGACGCGCGAGACCGGCGGCGAGAATCTGGTACGAGGCCTGAACAACCTGCTGAACGACCTGGAGCATGGGCGCGGCAATCTGCGCATCCGGATGACCGATACCGAGGCCTTCAGGGTCGGCGAGAACATCGCCGTCTCACCCGGAAAGGTCGTGTATCAGAACGAGCTGATGCAGCTGATCCAGTATAGCCCCGCGACGGAGCAGGCGCTGGCCCGGCCGCTGCTGATTTTGCCGCCCTGGATTAATAAATTCTACATTCTCGATCTGCGGCCGAAGAACTCGCTGGTGCGCTGGCTCGTCTCCCAGGGGCATACCGTGTTCATGGTGAGCTGGGTGAATCCGGACGAGCAGCTCGCGGACAAGAATTTCGAAGATTACATGACCGAGGGCGTGCTGGCGGCGCTGGATGCGATCGAGAAAATCACCAAGCAGCCTCAGGTGAACGCCATCGGCTATTGCCTGGGCGGCACGCTGCTGGCCTCCACACTCGGCTACATGGCCGTGAAGGGCGATGAGCGCATCGCCTCCGCCACCTTCTTCGTCACCCTCACGGATTTCTCCGACTCCGGAGAGCTGGGCGTGTTCATCGACGAGGAACAGCTCTCCAACCTGGAAGAGAAGATGAGCAAGCGTGGCTATCTGGAAGGCGGGGAGATGGCCACCACCTTCAATATGCTCCGCGCCAACGACCTCATCTGGAGCTTCGTGGTCAACAACTACCTGCTGGGGCAGGAGCCTTTCCCGTTCGATCTGCTCTACTGGAATTCGGACGCCACGCGCATGCCCGCGGCCATGCACTCCTTCTATCTGCGCAACATGTACCAGAAGAACCTGCTGGCTCAGCCGGGCGGCATTACCATGAAGGGCGTACCCATCGATCTCGGCCAGGTGAAGGTGCCCTGCTATTTCCTCTCTTGCCGGGAGGATCATATCGCCCCCTGGATGAGCACTTATAAGGGGGCCAGGAATTTTGGCGGCCCCGTGCGCTTTGTGCTGGCGGCCTCTGGTCATATCGCGGGGGTGGTCAATCCGCCGGAGGGTGGCAAATATAACCATTTCATCAACCAGGACATGCCGGAGAGCCCGGATGAATGGTTCCAGAACGCCACCGAGATCGGCGGCTCCTGGTGGCCGGACTGGCAGCGCTGGGTCACCGCGCAGGATGCCGAGAAGGTCCCGGCGCGCGAGCCCGGCACGGCGCGCGGCTTCAAGGCGATCGAGGATGCACCCGGTTCCTATGTAAAACTGCGCAGCTGACACCGCGCCGGGCGGGCGGAGATTTGCCCGCCTGCCCGGAACGGGATAACAGCCCAGCATCTGATCCACCGCCCGGAAGCCGAGATGCGCGTGTTACAAATCATGGCCGGGAACAAGGACGGCGGCGCCGAGCTTTATTCCACGGATATCATGCTCAGCCTGCACGAGGCCGGGCTGGACCAGCGCGTCGTCATGCGCCCCACCGCCCCGCGCTTTCTGGAGCTTGCCGGGGCGGGCCTTGCCATGGCGCCGGACGTGCTGCGCACGTCTCTGCGCCCATTGCGGCGCCTGCGCCTGCGCCGTCTCATCCAGGATTATAAGCCCGACATCATCCATTGCTGGATGCGCCGGGCGGTCAGCCTCGTCGCCCCCCGCGCGGCGCCCGCCATCATCGGCTGGTACGGGGATTATGAGGAGCAGCGGAAGCATTTTTCCGCCTGCACCCATTTCATCGGCGTCACGCGTGACCTTGTGCGGCACGCCTATGAAAGCGGCGCCAGGCCCGGCACCGCCTTCTACGTGCCCACCTTCCCTTCCGTCGAAGACGCCGCGCCGCTGGAGCGCGCCAGCATTGGCACCCCGCCCGGCAAGAAGGCGCTGCTCATCCTCTCGCGCCTGCACAAGGTGAAAGGGATCGACACCGCCCTGCACGCCTTGGCCCTGCTGCCGGACTGCCATCTCTGGATCGCCGGGTCCGGCCCCGAGGACGCCGCGCTGAAAGCCCTGGCAAGGGAACTCGGCGTGGCGGACCGCGCCAAGTTCCTCGGCTGGCGGACGGACCGTGGCGCCTTGCTCCGGGCGGCGGATATCTGCCTGCTGCCCTCGCGCTACGAGCCCTTCGGCACGGTGATCCTGGATGCCTGGTCCACCGCGACGCCCTTCATCGCCTGCGAATTGGACGGCCCGCGCGCCACCATCCGCAATGGCGAGAACGGCATGCTGGTGCCCGCCGACAACCCGCCCGCTTTGGCCGGTGCCGTGCGCGCGGTGCTGGATACCCCTGAGCTGCGAAGCCGCATCGCCCGCGCCGGCCATGAGGAATATCTGGCGCATTTCACCCGCGAGGCGGTGACGCGCGCGATGCTGGAAACCTACACAACCATCCTGGAACAAGCTCATGCCAGATAAAACGCTACGCCGTATCGCCCTGGTAGCCGCGCTGCTGGTACCGCTTGGCCTGTTGCATGCCTTCGTAGCCGCCGAAATCTGCATCGGCCTGGTCGATGTGCTATTCTTGGCAGAAAGCGCCAGCCGCCGTGACTTTGCCTGGGCGCGCAAAGGCTGGTTTGTGCTCGCCATTGCTTGGTGGGGGTGGCTGGTGTTTTGCTCTGCGCCGCTACCGTTGCCTGGTTTCGGCACAGATGGCTGGCAGGGCTTTATACAAGCGCTGATCATCTTGCGGCTGCTGTTATTCGTGGCCGCACTGCAGAATTGGCTGCTCACCACCGCGTCCGCCCGCCGCGCCGCGTGGATCATGCTCGTTTTCTCCTGCCTATGGATTGGCCTGGAAAGCTGGCAGCAATACCTTACGGGCAGGAATATCTTCGGCAATCCGCGCTGGAACGACGGGTCCCTGACCGGTCCCTTCTGGAAACCGCGTGCCGGGGCTCTTTATGCGCATCTACTCTACATCGCAGCACTGCCGCCGGCCATAATGCTCCTGGCCCGCCCCCAACTCTGGGCGCGGTTACTGGGCATTTTGCTGGTGGTTGTGGGTGTTGTCACATCAGTACTCATCGGCCAACGCATGGGCGTGGCGCTCACGGGCCTGGGGCTGGGTGTGGCAGGACTCTTTCTCCGTCGGTTGCGCCTGCCTCTGCTTGTGGCGTTCGCGGTTGGGGTAACCGTACTTCTCGTAACCCCCGTCATCTCGCCCGCCACCCATGGCAAGCTGGTCGGTGAAACAGAGCAGAATTTCCACCATTTTTCGCAAAGCCCCTATGGCGAGATCTTCACTGTCGCCACCAATATGGGACTGCAATCCCCCTGGCATGGCTGGGGCTATCGCTCCTACCGGGTAAGCTGCCTCATGCCCCGCTTCAATACCGGTATCCCGGAGCTGGGTATTCCTCAAACCAAGGCCAGCCTGGGCGCATGCAATCTTCATCCGCAGAATTTCTATATCCAGGCTTTCTGCGAGGGCGGGGCACCAGGCCTGCTGCTGTTCATCGCACTCATGGTCTTCTGGACCTGGATCGCCGTGAAGGGACTATGGCGCAACCCGGACCCTTTGCGGGTGGGGCTTCTTATCGGCGTACTCAACTATACATGGCCTATTGCCTCTACAGATGAGTTTCCGACGCTCTATATGCTAGGTTGGTTCTTCTTCTTCGTCGGTTTCTCACTCGCCAGCGCCGATGCGGCGCGATTGTCCATGGATCATAAAAATGTCTAATCTCGTTCCCGTCACCGTCCTCACCGGCTATCTCGGCGCCGGCAAGACCACGCTGCTCAACCACATCCTCACCGGCACGCACGGCAAAAAATACGCCGTGGTGATCAATGAGTTCGGGGAGCTGGGGGTGGATAACGACCTCGTCGTGGATTCCGACGAGGAAGTGTTCGAGATGAATAATGGCTGCATCTGCTGCACGGTGCGCGGCGATCTCATCCGCATCGTCGGCGGGCTGATGAAGCGTTCGCAGAAGCTGGACGGCATCATCGTCGAGACCACCGGCCTCGCCAACCCTGCGCCCGTCGCGCAGACCTTCTTCGTGGACGAGGATGTGAAGGCCAAGACGCGGCTGGATGCCATCGTGACCGTGGTGGATGCCAAGCATTTCTTGACGCGGCTGGAGGATTCTCCCGAGGCGGCTGACCAGGTGGCCTTCGCGGATGTGATCGTGCTGAACAAGCTCGACCTCGTCAGCCCCGAGGAGCTGGCCGGCGTGGAAGCCAAGATCAAAGCCATCAACCCCTATGCCGAGATCAAAACGCCACGCGCGGGGACGTGCCGGCCGATGAGTTGCTGGGGCTGGGTGCGTTCGACCTCAAGCGCGTGCTCGCCAATGTGCCGGATTTCCTGGAGGAAGACAGCCACACCCATAACGAGCATCTGACCAGCATCAGCCTCTCCACCGACAAGCCGCTTTCCGCCGAGAAATTCAATGCCTGGATCGGCCATATCCTGCAGAGCCAGGGGCAGAACATTCTGCGCACCAAGGGCATTCTCTCCTATGCGGGAGAGGATAAGCGCTTCGCCTTCCAGGCCGTGCATATGATCGCCGATGGCGATTTCCTGGCCCCCTGGAAGCCGGATGAGACGCGGGTCAGCCGCCTCGTGTTCATCGGGCGCGATTTGAACCGCCCGCAGTTGCGGCGCGGGTTCGAGAGCTGCGCAGCCTGACACCGCCCCCGCCCTGAATGCTGTGCCGTGAGCTTGCCTGGATAGACCCAGGCACGGCCTTCCGCGCACTGGCGGGGCACGGGTCCTTGGTGTTTTTCGACAGCGCCGCCGAAGGCGATCTGCGCGCCCGCGCCAGCTATATCGCTCTTGAGCCGTACGCCACGCTGCGGCTGGAGAGCGCCAGCGCCCTTGCCCCCTGGCTTGAAGCGGCCCGCCCGGCCGATGCCTCCTGCCCGCCGGACTGGCCTTTTCCCTTCAAGGGCGGCGCCATGGGCTGGCTTGGCTACGAGGCCGGGCTGGTCCCGATGGGGGTGGCAACGCGGCACGACCCCATCCCCGGCTTGCCCGCCGGGTGGTTCGGGATGTTCGATCTGGTTCTGGGTTTTGATCATGCCGCAAAGCGCTGCTTCGCCCTGGCCGCCGAACGGCCAGAGGCAGAGGCGGCGGTGCGGATCGCGGCGCTGACAGCGCGTCTGGCCCTGCCCATCCCGGATTGGGCGCCCTTGCCCCGGCTGGACTGGCGGGAGGAATTGCCCCGCGCCAGCTACGAGGCCCGGGTCGAGCGGCTGCGCGCCTATATCGCTGCGGGGGATGTGTATCAGGCGAATTTCACCGCCCGCTTCCTCGCCCCCCGCCCTGCGACCTTCAGCCCCGCAGCCTACCATGCCGCCCTGCGCGCCCGCAGCCCCGCCCCCTTCGCCGCCTTCATCGACACGGGCGAAGGCGTGGCGTTGTGCAGCGCCTCGCCGGAGCGGTTCCTGTCGGTTGATGCGCGGGGGCAGGTGGAGACAAGGCCGATCAAAGGCACAGCGCCCCGCCACGCTGACCCGGCGCAAGACGCAGCCAATGCCGCCGCTTTGCGCGAAAACCCGAAGGAGCGCGCCGAGAACCTGATGATCACCGATCTGCTGCGCAATGATCTCGGCCAGGTCTGCGCCATAGGCTCGGTGCAGGTGCCGGAACTGTTCGCGGTGGAAAGCTTCGCCCAGGCGCATCATCTGGTCTCAGCCGTCACCGGCCGGTTGCGTCCGGGCGTGACAGCTTCTTCGCTGCTGCTGGCCGCCTTTCCCGGCGGCTCCATCACCGGTGCGCCGAAGCGCCGGGCGGTGCAGATCATCGACGAGCTGGAAGCAGGGGCGCGCGGCGCCTATTGCGGCGCCATTGCCTGGATCGGGCTGGATGGCGCGATGGACAGCTCCATCATCATCCGCACCTTGGTGGCCACGCCCGATACGCTCTACGCCCAGGCCGGCGGCGGCATTACCTGGGACAGCGACCCGGCGGCGGAGTATGAGGAGATGATGTTGAAACTCTCACCCTTGATCGCCCATGGCTGAGCTGGTCTGGCTGAACGGCAGGCTGATACCGGCCGGAGCGGCGGCGATCCCCATCGCCGACCGGGGCTTTACCCTGGGGGACGGGCTGTTCGAGACAATTCTGCTCCGCGCCGGGCAAGGGCAGGATGTGCCCGCGCATTTCGCCCGGCTGGCGGCAGGGGCGGCGCTACTGCGGCTGCCCTTGCCCTTTGATGCGCACGGCATGGCGGCGATGCTGGCCGAGACGGCGGCGGCCAACCGTCTTCAGGATGGGGGGCTGCGCCTCACCCTCACCCGCGGCATCGGCCCGCGCGGCCTGCTGCCGCCGGATGCGCCCAGCCCCATCGTGCTGATCACCGCCTTTGCCCCCCCGGCGCGGCCAAGCGGGGTGCGGGCCATCATCGCCAGCTCGATCATGCGCGATGAAGCCTCGCCGCTCTCACGCCTCAAAACCTTGAATTATCTGCCCAACATCCTGGCAAGGCTGGAAGCGCGCGAGCGCGGGGCGGAAGAGGCCATCCTGCTCAACCGCGCGGGGCGCGTGGCCGGGGCGACCATCGGCAATCTCATACTGAAATCCGGCAGCCTCTGGCTCACCCCGCCAGTGGCGGAGGGCGCCCTGCCCGGCATTCGCCGGGCCCGGCTGCTGGCCGCAGGAAAAATCACGGAAGCGCCGATCGACCGGGAGGCGCTGCAAAACGCCTCCGCCCTCTGTGTCAGCAATGTGCTGGCGCTGCGGCCGGTCCTGGCACTGGAGGGCGCGGCCCTGCCCGCCGCGCCCGTTGAAGAGCTGGCCGGGATTTAGGCCACCAGCTCGAATTTATCGACATCCACCACGCCCATATCGGTGATCTTCAGATGCGGGATCACCGGCAGCGGCATGAAGGCCAGATGCAGGAACGGCTCGGCCAGCGGGCAGCCCATCTCGCGCGTGGCCTGGCGCAGGGCCTGCAGCTCGTCGCGCACGGTCTCGGCACTCTTGATGGACATCAGCCCGGCCATGCGCAGCGAAAGCTCGCCCACCACCTGGCCGTTGGAAACGGCGACAAACCCGCCGCCCATCTCCACCAGCCGGTTCACCGCCAGGGCCATCTGCGCGTCATCGGTTCCGGCGACGCAGACATTATGGCTGTCATGCCCGACGGAGGAGGCCAGTGCGCCGTTCCGGAAGCCAAAGCCCTTCACGAAGCCGCGGCCGATATTGCGGTTCTTGCCATGGCGGGCCAGCACCGCGATCTTCATCACGTCATTGTCCAGATCCACCTGCCGGCGGCCATTCACATAAGGCAGCGTCATGGTGAGATGGTGCGTGACGATCTTGTCCACCTCGATGCCGATGACCGGGCCGCTCGGCCCGCTGGCGGGCACGATGAAGTCCTCCGCCGTGACTTGGCCCAGCTTCATGCTCTCCAGCCCGACGAAGGCAGGGATGTTGCGCGCGCCGAAATCGATCTCATCGACGATCCGCCCGCCCGCAATCACGCGCTTCACCGCGCAGGTATCGAGGTCTTCCAGCAGCACGATATCGGCGCGCTGGCCGGGGGCGATGAGCCCGCGGTCACGCAAACCAAAACCGCGCGCGGCGGAATAAGAGACAGCGCGGTAGGCATGCAGCGGCGAGACGCCGGAGGCGATGGCCTTGCGGACCAGGAAATCCAGATGGCCCTCGGCGAAAATATCCAGCGGGTTGCGGTCATCGGTGCAGAAGCTGCATTGCAGCGAGGTTTCCGGCGTCAGGGCCGGGCTCAGCGTGCGCACATCGCGCGTCACCGTGCCTTCGCGGATGAGCAGATGCATGCCCTTGCGCAGCTTCTCCCAGGCTTCCGGCAGGGAGGTCGTCTCATGGCAATTGCGGATGCCGCAGGAGAGATAGGCGTTCAGGTCCCGGCCCGAGAGCATCGGCGCGTGGCCATCGATATGCTCGGCCGGAGAAGGCGTAGAGCTTCTCCATCACCATCGGGTCCTTGTGCAGCACGCCGGGGAAATTCATGAATTCCGCCAGACCCAGCACTTTCGGGTGCTTCAGGTAGGGCAGCAGATCGCCCGCCCGCAGCTCCGCGCCCGAGGTCTCAAGCCCCGTGGCCGGCACGCAGGAGGAAAGCTGAACCCGCAGATCCATCGCCAGACCCGCGGCGGAGTCGGCGAAGTAGGACAGCCCCTCAGTGCCCAGCACGTTGCAGATCTCATGCGGATCGCAGATCGCGGTGGTGGTGCCGCGCGGCAGCACGATGCGGTCGAACTCCGACGGCGCCACCAGGGTGGATTCGCAATGCACATGCGTGTCGATAAAGCCCGGCACGGCGATCAGCCCGCGCCCGTCAATCTCGCGCGCCCCCTGATAGCCCTCATAGGTGCCGATGATGCGTCCGCCGGAAATGGCGATGTCGCTCTCTGCGATCTCACCCGTAACAAGGTTGAGGAATTTGGTGTTCTTGATGACCAAGTCGGCCGGCATGCGGCCCAAGGCCTGGTCGATGCAGCGCTCCAGGAATCCCGGCGCCAGTTTATTCAGCTTCTCCATGACCCATGATACAGATTTGACCGGATGGGGCCAGAAGAAATTTTGTGAAACTTCTAGTGCGGATGAAAACCGGACGGGTTCAAAGCCGCTTGCCGCCAGACCAGAATTGAATTGACACGCGCCCCGGCCCGCCACGATTGTCCTGGCATGGAGACGATGGGGCACTTGGCGGCAAGACCCATGATAAGCCGCCGCGGCGGACTTATAACGGCTGTTATTTTGTGGACCGTTCCGCGCTTGCCCCATGCGCTCACCGTGCAGGACCAGCTTGAGGGCGACCCCGTCTATACCGGCCAGGCGGTCGTCACCGGCACCGATAACCGCGACCGCCCGCGTGGCCTTGGCCTGTGTCTCGGCGAGGTTCTGATCAAGGCGTCCGGGGACCCGAATCTTCTCAGCGCGCCTGGCTTTGCCGCGCTGCGCGCCGAAGCCGCCAGCATGGTGCTGGCCATCTCCTACCACGACCGGATGAGCGCGCTGCCGAAACATGATGAGCAGGGCACGCGCGACCGCCCCTTCACCCTCACCGCCTTGTTCGACAAAGCCAAAATCGCTGCCGCGCTAAACCAGCTCGGCAGCGCCGTCTGGACCGGGCGGCGCCCCACCGTGTTCCTGACAACCCATGTCCAGGCTTATGCCGGCCAGTTCATCTCTCACGGCGGGCCCAAGCAGCGGCTATGACCAGCAGCCGCTGATGCGCGCGGCCATAGAGGCTTCATCCCTCCGCGCCGCCCTGCCCGTGGAACTGCCGCCGCACCCAGGGGCACCGGCACCGCCAGACACGCTCCCGGTCGAAGGCCGTCTGGTTTGGAGCGATGCCGCCAATGGCTGGATCGCAGACTGGCGAACATCCCGGAACGGCCGCCAGATCACATGGGGCGAGCGTGGCGTTTCCTTTGACCAGGCTTATGACGCGGCACTTCTGGGCGCGCTTGGTGTTGCCTCAGGCCACCATCCTCCCCACGCGTCCCTCTAAATAGAGAGGCACTTAAGTCAGCGCAGGCTTCGGCAAAAGGCGATTACTCGCCCACCAGCGCCCGGGCGAACTCGGTGGCATCAAACGGACGCAGATCCGCGATCTGCTCGCCTGTGCCCACGGCATGGATGGGCAGCGCGAATTTCTCGGCCAGCGCCACGACAATGCCGCCGCGCGCCGAGCCGTCCAGCTTGGTGACGATCAGCCCCGTCAGATCCACCATCTCCTTGAAGATGCCCACCTGCGTGACCGCGTTCTGGCCGGTGGTGGCATCCAGCGTGAGCAGCGTGGCGTGGGGCGCGGTGGGGTCCAGCTTGCGGATCACGCGGATGATCTTGCGCAGCTCCTCCATCAGCGCGGTCTTGTTGTGCAGCCGCCCGGCGGTGTCGATCAGCAGCACATCCGCCCCGGTTTTCTGCGCCCGGCTCAGCGCGTCATGCGCCAGGGAGGCCGGGTCGGTATTGGCGGGCGCGGTCACCACCTCGCAGCCCGCGCGCTGCCCCCAGACCTGCAGCTGCTCCACCGCCGCGGCGCGGAACGTATCGCCCGCCGCCAGCATCGGGGTCAGCCCGGCCTCGCGGTACATGCGCGGCCAGCTTGCCGATGGTGGTGGTCTTGCCCGCGCCGTTCACCCCGGCCATCAGGATCACGAACGGCTTTTTGCTCCGGTCCAACTCCAGCTTCTGAGCCACCGGGACGAGGATTTCGGAGATCTCGGCGGCGAGTGTTGCGCGCACCTCCTCATCCGTCACCTCCTTGCCAAAGCGGGTGGAGCGAAACCCCTTGATGATGCGCGCCGCCACGGCGGGGCCGAGATCGGCGGCGATCAGCTGCTCCTCCAGCTCCTCCAGCGCCTCGTCATCCAGCTTGCGCTTGGTGAAAACGGCGGTGATGCCGCCGGTGAGCTTGGCGGCAGAGCGCGACAGCCCGGATTTAAGCCGGGAGAAAAACGAGGACACAGCCATTTACAAGATCTCTGGTATTTCGCCGGCAAAGGCGGTCTCGGCCGGGCCGCGCATCAGCACATGGCCGTTCTCGGCCCAGGTGATCAGCAACTCCCCGCCATCCATTTCCACCACCGCCTTGCGCCCGGTGAGGCCGCGGCGATGCGCGTTCACCAGCGTGGCGCAGGCGCCCGAGCCGCAGGCCAGCGTGAGCCCCGCCCCGCGCTCCCACACGCGCAGGCGGATGCGCGACGGGCTTTCGATTTTGGCGAAGCCGATATTGGCGCGCGCGGGGAAGAGGCGGTTCTTCTCCAGCATCGGCCCGATGGTCTCGATGGGCAGATGCTGGAAATCATCGATAAAGAAGGTGGCGTGCGGGTTGCCCATGGAGCAAGCCGCCGGATCGGAGACCGGCCCCAGGCTGAGGGGCAGATGCAGCGTGTCGGCGGGGCCGGAGAGCGGCACATCGCCCCATTCCAGATGCGGCACACCCATATCCACCTCGACCAGCCCCGGCCCCAGAATCTCGGCCTTCAGCAGCCCGGAGATGGTGCGGATGCTCACCTCCCGCGCGCCATTCTCCTCGGCCAGCAGGGCCGCGACACAGCGCGTGGCATTGCCGCAGGCGCCGCTCTCGGAGCCATCGGCATTCAGGATCCGCATGAAGGCATCCGCCCCGGCCTCATCGGGTTCGATGATGACGAGCTGGTCGCACCCCACGCCGCGCCGCCGGTCGGCGATCTGGCGCACGGTCTCAGCGCTCAGGGCCAGCTTGGTCTCGCGGGCATCCAGCACCACGAAATCATTGCCGGCACCGTGCATCTTCAGGAAGGGAAGCGGGAGCATGGCCCTTCCATACCCTGCCGGGCAAGACGCGGCAAACGCCGCGCCGCCCAATTTAGTACATCGAGGAGGTAACGCCGCGCAGCGCCCGCTCCTCCAGCGCGCGGCCGGTGCCCAGCGCCACGCATTGCAGCGGGTTCTCGGCCACCATCACCGGCAGGCCGGTGGAAACGCGCAGCACCTCGTCCAGCCGGTGCAGCAGCGCGCCGCCGCCGGTGAGCATGATGCCCTTGTCCACGATGTCCGCCGCCAGCTCCGGCGGGCAGTTCTCCAGCGCCACCTTGATCGCCTCGACGATCTGCCCCACCGGCTCGGCCAGGCTCTCGGCGATCTGGCGCTGCGTCACGGTCACTTCGCGCGGCACGCCGTTGATCAGGTCGCGCCCCTTCACGAAGCGGCTCGGGACCATCCTGGTTGCTGTCCACCCAGGCGGCGCCGATATCCATCTTGATCCGCTCGGCGGAGCTTTCGCCGATCAGCAGATTGAAGGCGCGGCGGATATAGGAAATGATCGCCTCGTCCAGCTTGTCACCGCCCACGCGCACGGAGCGGGCATAGACGATGCCGCCCAGCGAGATCACCGCCACCTCGGTGGTGCCGCCGCCGATATCGACGATCATGGAGCCGGAGGGCTCGGTCACGGGCAGATTGGCGCCGATCGCCGCCGCCATCGGCTCCTCGATCAGCAGCACCTTGCGCGCCCCGGCGCTCTCGGCGGATTCCTGAATGGCGCGGCGCTCAACGGCGGTGGAGCCGGAGGGCACGCAGATGATGATCAGCGGCGAGGCATAGCCACGGCGATTATGCACCTTGCGGATGAAGTGCTTGATCATTTCCTCGGCCACTTCGAAATCGGCGATCACGCCGTCGCGCAGCGGCCGGATGGCCTGGATGTTGCCCGGCGTGCGGCCCAGCATCAGCTTGGCATCTTCGCCCACGGCCAGCACCTGCTTGCGGCCCTTCACATCCTGGATCGCCACGACGGAAGGCTCTGCCAGCACGATCCCGCGCCCTTTCACATAGACCAGGGTATTCGCGGTGCCGAGATCGATCGCCATGTCAGCCGACATCAGGCCGAGAAGTTTGGAAAACATCAAATCCCTTTCTGCAAGGCTGCGGCCTCATCGCCGCACCTCCATGCGTGGAGTCCGGCCGCTGGCCTTACAGCCCGTTCAGCATTGGGGCAAGCCTCAATCCAACCCTTCGTTCGCCATATTTACCGCCCCATTTTGGAGCAATATGGGAATGCTGAATCATCAAGGAGATATAAACGTGACACGAAAAGTCACCCCCGCTCTTTTGCTTGCCCTGGCGGGCTTAAGCCTTGCCGGATGCGGCTATTCGCCCGGTTCGCGCGCCCTCTCCGGCGGCGCTATCGGTGCAGGCGCGGGCGCCATTCTGGGCGCGGTCACTGGCATCGGGCCAGGGGCGGGAGCAGCCATCGGGGGCGGTGTGGGCGCCGTGGCGGGTGCCGCCACCAGCCCGCACACATTAAATCTCGGCAAGCCGCTGGTCGGAAGCTGAGCGCCATATGGTTGGCCGGTTAACTGAACGCCATATGTTAAGGAGTCTGTCAGACGCCGCATGGCGGCTTGAAATCTCCGGCCAGGGTTAAATATCCCAAATGTTTTCTGATAACTGGAGTTTAGACAATGCTTCGTAAAATCTCCACCGGCCTGTTTCTGGCCGTGTCACTCACGGCCCTGGCGGGCTGCGGCAATACACCCGGCCACCGCGCCTTGACGGGCGGTGCCATTGGCGCAGGCGGTGGCGCCATCATCGGTGCGGCCACCGGCATGGGGGCAGGCACGGGCGCGCTCATCGGCGGTGCCGCCGGTGCGGTCACCGGTGCGGCAACCACCCGCAATCAGGTTAATCTCGGCAACTGATACGGCGAAGGCCCCGGATATCCCCGGGGCCTTCGGCATCTTATGTCGACGGTGACGACCACCACATGGTCGGCATCCACCTCCTGCAAGGCCTGGTATAGCGCGCCGATACCGGCGAGCATCGCCTCGCCAGCGCCCTCCTCCTCTTCCTCGGTGAAGTCGGCATAGGCGTCGCCCAGCTCCTCGGCGGTAAAATTCTCCGGGTCGAGCTGCTCGAGATATTTCTTCTGGTCCTCCTGGGTCAGGATGAACACCAGCGCCTCGGTGGCCTCCGCCAGATCCGCCACGATGGCGTTCTCGCTGGTCTCCAGGTCGATGTCATAATCATCGGCCAGCACCGGCAGCAGCACGGAGAAAATCTCCCCGTCCTCCTCGAATTCCACGACCGACGTGCCATTGGCGGCCAGGAAATCCACCAGCCCCTGCGGGTCATCCCCGCCGGCGGCGGAGGCGAGTTCCTTCAGCTCTTCCCTGGGTAAACGGATGAAAGACACAGTAGCCGGCATGCGGATTTTCCCTTGCTGTTGACCTCTTCATACCAATCCTGCCAGCGGGCCTGCCAGCACCCGCCGCCCTCTTGGCCCGTCCGCCCCCACGCGGTAAATGCGCCGGCTGAGCACAGGAGGACTGCATGACTGAAGAAACACGGAGTTTTGGCACCGAGGTTGGCCGGCTGCTCGACCTGGTGGTTCACTCGCTTTATTCCGACCGGGAGATTTTTCTGCGCGAGCTGGTGGCCAACGCCGCCGACGCCACGGATAAGCGCCGCTTCCTGGCCCTGTCCGACGGCGCCCTGGCCCTGCCGGACAACGCCGCCATCCGCATCAGCGCCGACAAGGCGGCCCGGACCATCCGCCTTGAGGATTCCGGCATCGGCATGAGCAAGGAGGAGCTGGCGGAGAATCTCGGCACCATCGCCCGCTCCGGCACCGCTGCCTTCACCAGCCAGCTCGCCAGCGCCAAGCCGGAGGAGCGCCCGAGCCTGATCGGCCAGTTCGGTGTCGGCTTCTATTCCGCCTTCATGGTGGCGGATCAGGTGGAGGTGATCTCTCGCAAAGCCGGACATGACGAGGCGTGGGAATGGGTCTCCGACGGGCGCGGCCAGTACACGCTGAAATCCGCCACCCGCGAGGCGCCGGGCACCAGCATCATCCTGCACATCAAGCCGGATGCCGAGGAGTTCCTGGAGCCGATCCGGCTGAAAACCATCATCCGCAAATGGGCGGACCATATCACTTTGCCGGTCGAGATCGAGGAGGACGGCACGTTCGAGCCCGTGACCGAAGGCCGGGCATTGTGGCGCAAGAGCCGCAGCGAGATCACGCCAGAGGAATACGCGGATTTCTACCGCCATGTCGGCCATAGCTTCGACGAGCCCTTCGCCACCATCCATTGGCGCGCGGAAGGCACGGTGGAGTTTTCGGCGCTGCTCTTCATCCCCTCGCAAAAGCCCTTCATGCCCGTGGAGGAAAGCCGCGAGAGCAAGGTGCGGCTGCATGTGAAGCGCATGTTCATCACCGATGATGCGAAGCTGCTGCCGAGCTGGCTCAACTTCGTCGTCGGCGTGGTGGATACCGAGGATCTGCCGCTGAACGTGTCACGCGAGATCCTGCAATCCACGCCGGTGCTGGAGAAGATCCGCAAGGCGCTGGTCAACCGGGTGCTGACGGAGCTGAAGGCCAAGGCCAAGGACGCCGAAGCCTTCAAATCCTTCCTGGAGAGTTTCGGCAGCGTGCTGAAGGAGGGCATCTACGAGGATACCGGCCACGCCGCCGAGATCGCCGCGCTGCTGGGCTTCGCCTCCACCAAGGAAGAGGCGACCACGCTGGACGAGTACATCGCCCGCATGCCCGAGGGGCAGAGCGATATCTATTACCTCGCGGGGGATGCGCAGAACCTGAAAACCTCGCCGCAGCTCGAAGGCTTCGCCGAGAAGGGCTATGAGGTGCTGCTGCTCTCGGATGCGATCGACGCGTTCTGGCCCGGCCGCCTCGGTACGTTCAAGGAGAAGAAGCTCGTCTCCGTCTCCCAGGCGGGCAAGCTGTTCGAGGCCGCTGAGGTGCCGCAGGCCATCACCAATCTCTGCACCAAGCTGAAGGATGCGCTGGGCGCGGACGTCTCGGAGGTCTGCGCCTCATCGCGCCTGAAGGACAGCCCCGCCATGCTGGTGGCCGCCGAGGCGGGGCCGGACCTCGCCATGCAGCGCCTGCTGCGCCGCGCCGGGCGGCCGGTGTTCGGCCTGCCGCCGAAGCTGGAGATCAACCCCACCCACAAGCTGGTGGAGGCCCTGGCGGCGAAGGATGATGTGAAGGAGGCCGCGCGCCTGCTGCTCAACCTCGCCAAGCTGCAGGATGGCGATCTGCCGGAAGACCCGGCCGCCTTCGTGCGGCAGATCTCCGCTGCCCTGGCTGAGAAAGCCTGATAAAAAACGCCGGAAGCTCCCCCGCTTCCGGCGTTTTCGTTTCAACCGTTCAGAACCGCCAGCGCCTCTTTGTGCAATTGCGCATTGGCGCTGGCGAGCACGGAGCCATCGCAGCCCAGCCTCAGCGGTGCCCCGGCCCAATCCGTAACCACGCCGCCGGCGGATTCAATCACCGGCCCCAGAGCCGCCCAGTCCCAGGGCTTGAGGTCATGCTCGGCGATCAGATCGATCTGCCCCAGCGCCAGCAAACCGTAGGAATAGGCATCCCCGCCCCAATAGGTCCGCTTGGCCGCCTGCTTCAGCATGTTGAAGCGGTTCACCGCCTCGGCTCCCGCACCGGCGATCATCTCCGGCGAGGTGGCGGAAAATTCCGCCCCCGCCAGAGCCACATCCTGCCTGGTGCCCGGCGTGCCGCCATAAGAGCCGGTAAAGCGCGGCCCCACCCCGCGCCCGCCCGCCCAGCGCTCACGCGTGACCGGCTGGTCGATAAAGCCCAGCACCGGCACGCCATCCTCCAGCAGCCCGAGCAGCGTGGTGAAGCTGGTGCGGCCGGTGATGAAGGCGCGTGTGCCGTCGATCGGGTCGATGACCCAGACATATTTGGCTCCCGTGTTATGGGACGGGAACTCCTCGCCGATGATGCCGAACTCCGGCGTCGCCTTGGCCAGGGCCGCGCGCAAAACCTCCTCGGCCTTGCGGTCGGCGGCGGTGACGGGGCTTTCGTCGGATTTATCGTCCGCGCTCAAGCCAACACGGAAATAAGGGCAAATGGCAGCGCCGCTGGCATCAAGTGCCGCGTCGGCGATGGCGATGAGATCCTGCATGTCTTAGGGGAGCTTTGCGGGGCTGTCGGCGTTTTGATTCAAATAAGCAATCATGTCCGCTCGGGTCTGGTCATTCTTGATGCCAGGATAGGCCATGTGAGTGCCCGGGGCAAACGCCATGGGCGCCTTCAGCCACGCATCCAGCGCCGCGGCTGTCCAGGGCTGCCCGGCCTTGGACTTCACCGCGTCGGAATAGGCAAAGCCCGGCACCGAGAAGGATTTGGCGCCGACGATGCCATAGAGATCAGGCCCCACCCCGTTGGCCCCGCCCTTGGTTATGGCATGGCAGGCCGCGCATTGCTCCTGGAACCAAGCCTGGCCCTTGGCCGGGTCGGCATGGGCCAGCAGGGCGGAAAGATCCTCGGCCGGGGCAGGCGTTGAAGCGGTGGCGGCGCGTGGCACTGGCCGCCTTGACCTGCTCCGCCGTCGGCAGCGGCAGCGGCCGGGTGGAGAGGGTGCGCAGATAGGCGATCACCTCCGCGCGGCTCTGGGTGCTGCGAATCCCGGCATAGGACATGCCGGTGCCGGGCGCGAAATCATTCGGCGCGTACAGCCACTCATTCATCTTGGCGAAATCCCAGCTGCCGCTGGCCTTGGACTTCACCGCCGCCGAATAGGTGAAACCGCTATGGGCGAACATCGGCGCCCCCAGCACGCCGTAAAGATTGGGGCCGACGCCATTGGCGCCGCCATTGTCGAACGTATGGCAGGCGGCGCATTGCTGCTGCACGAATGCCTGGCCCTTGGCGATATCGGCACTGGCGAGCAGCGGCAACACGCTCTCCGGCCCGGCTGGCGCCGCCGCGGTGGCGGGCGCGGCGCTGGGCAGGGCGGCAATCTGGATGGCGGGCTTTTCCGGCGCCTCATCCGGCATGACGGTATGGGCGATGCGGTTCGCCCCCCATAACACCAGCCCCGCCGTTAGCACTCCCGCCGCGATCTTGTTGCCGAGCAGACCATCCTTGCCCGATTTGCTCATGGTTTCCCCCGGGTTCGTATTCTGGACGCGTTGCACTAAGCCGTAGAGCGAATTAGGCAGGGCGGCAAGCAGCAATGAAAGCCATGGTTTTGACTCCCATCGTCCTGATTCCCGCCCGCCTCGGCTCCACCCGCCTGCCCGGCAAGGTGCTGGCCGATATCGGCGGCCAGCCGATGATCGCGCATGTGCTGGCGCGGGCCCAGGAAGCCGGGCTGGGCCCGGTGGCGGTGGCCTGCGGCGAGGCGCAAGTGGCTGAACAGGTTGAAAAATCAGGCGGCATTGCGGTGCTGACCGACCCTGAGCTGCCCTCCGGCTCGGATCGCATCTTCGCCGCGCTGCAGAGCCTCGACCCGGCGGGGCAGCATGACGTGATCGTGAACCTCCAGGGCGACCTGCCTTCCATCGACCCGTCCTATCTTGCAACAGTGCTAAAGCCCCTGGCGCAGGGCTATGACATCGGCACGCTCGTCGCCCCCATCACCACCGAGGAGGAGAGAACCGCCCCCTCCGTGGTGAAATGCGCCTGCGCCTTTCCAGATGGCGAAGATGTCGCCCCGGCTCTGTATTTCTCCCGCAATCCGGTGCCGAGCGGCGATGGCCCGCTCTGGCACCATATCGGCATCTACGCCTATCGCCGGGCGGCGCTGGCGCGGTTTGTCGCCTTGCCGCCCTCGCCGCTGGAGCAGCGCGAGAAGCTGGAGCAGCTGCGCGCGCTGGAGGCGGGCATGCGCATCGGCGCGGCACGGGTTGCGCAAGCCCCCTTCGGCGTCGATACACCGGAAGATCTTGAACGGGCGCGGGAGGCGCTGAGCAAATGAGCCTGATCGCCTTCCAGGGCCAGCCCGGCGCCTATTCCGACCTTGCCTGCCGCATCGCCTACCCAGGTGCCGCCACCCTGCCCTGCGAGACCTTCCAGGCCGCGATGACGCAAGTGCGGGAAGGCCGCGCGGACCTTGCCATGCTGCCGCCGGAAAACTCCCTGGCCGGGCGCGTGGCGGACATGCATGCGCTGCTGCCGGAAAGCGGGCTCTCCATCATCGGCGAGACCTTCCTGCGCGTCGAGCATTGCCTGCTGGCCCCCAAGGGCGCGAAGATCAGCGACATCAAGCGCATCCATTCCCACCCTGTCGCGCTGGGGCAGATCCGCCGCCTGCTCACGGAGCTGAAGGCCACCGCCGTCGCGGAATATGACACCGCCGGGGCGGCCGAGATCGTGGCCCGGCTGAACAGCAAGGAGGATGCCGCCGTCGCCTCCTCCCTCGCCGGGGAGATGTATGGGCTCGATGCTCTGCGCCGCAATGTCGAGGATGCCTCCCACAACACCACGCGCTTCTACATCATGGCGCGCGCGCCTTTGGTGCTGGACCCGGAAACGCCGGGGCTGATGACCACCTTCGTCTTCAATGTGCGTAACGTACCGGCAGCGCTCTACAAGGCGCTGGGCGGCTTTGCCACCAATGGCGTGAACATGACCAAGCTGGAAAGCTATATGCTCAATGGCAGCTTCACCGCCACGCAGTT
The DNA here is from genome assembly GCA_963736885.1 of uncultured Pseudomonadota bacterium. Taxonomy (GTDB): domain Bacteria; phylum Pseudomonadota; class Alphaproteobacteria; order Acetobacterales; family Acetobacteraceae; genus Acidocella. Next base: position 126,929 of record CAVTQN010000010.1, on the reverse strand, counting down.
TCTGGCTGAGGTGGAGGGCCATCCGGACCAGCGGCCCATGCGTCTGGCCTTTGAGGAGCTTGGCTTCTTCTCGACCGAATTCAAGATTCTCGGCACCTACAAGATGGACCCTTACCGGCGCCAGCACCGCTCGGCGCTGGATGAAACGCCGGACTAAAGCGCGAGCGCTTGAGGTTGGCGCCTGCGCGTCAACCTCAAGCGATCAGGCGCTTTGTTAAGAGGCTGATTCACGCCCCCGGTTGCTGCGCAAGGGCGCATCAACCTCAAGCAATCAGGCTCTGGTTTTAGCCATCCATTAATTCCGGTTATGTACCGTAACCCCATGCTGCATCAAAGGCTGCTGGGGTCGGCGGACTCCTTGCAAAAGATCATCAATATCATTCCCAGCCCGGTCTTCATCAAGGATGAAGACCATAAATGGGTTCTGCTGAATGACGCCGCCACGCGGCTGCTCGGCGGCGCGCGGGAGGAGCTGCTCGGCAAGTCCGATTACGACATCTTCCCTGAAAGCCAGGCGGCACTGAGCTGGGCGTCGGATGACGAAGTGCTGGCCACGGGCCAGACCGTGGAGAGTGAGGAATGCCTCACCCTGCCCGCCTCCGGCGACACCCACACCATGATCATGCGCAAAACCCTGCTGCATGTGCCGCCGGGGCGGCGCTTTTTGGTCGGCGTGGCCTCGGATGTCACGGAATACCGCAATGCCGTGGCGGAGAATCACTTCCTCTCCCGGCACGATGTCCTGACCGGCCTGCCCAACCGTATCTTGTTCCATGAATCACTGAACGAAGCCGTGCGGCACGGCCAGCGGGTACTGGATAATATTGCCGTGCTGCTCGTGGATCTGGATGGTTTCAAGGCTGTGAACGACGCCTATGGGCATGAGGCCGGGGATGAGCTGCTGCGCATCGTCGCCGGGCGGTTGAAAGACGCTGTCCGCGGCACGGATCTGGTGGCACGGCTGGGCGGGGACGAGTTCGGCATATTGCTGCGGGGCGGCCCCTCCCTGCGGCTGGCGGCTGAGCGTGTCGCCACCAATATCTGCACCTCCATCGCAACCCCCATCCTGCTGGCGCAAACCCAGACGCGCGTCTCCGCCTCTGTCGGCATCACCTATTTCAACAATCTGGAGAGCAAGCCGGAAGAGCTGATCCGCCAGGCGGATCTCGCCATGTACAGCGTCAAGCGGTCCGGCCGGCACGGGCATAAAATCTATGAGCCGGCGCTGGAGGCCACCGCCAGCCGCCAGCTCCATGCGGATCTGCTGCAAGCCCTGGCGCGGCGGGAGCTGCATGTGGCCTATCAACCGCTCTGGAACCCACCAAACGGGCTGCTCACCGGCTATGAGGCGCTGCTGCGCTGGCAGCATCGCGCATTTCGGCGACATCCCGCCGCGAATTTTCATCCCCATTGCCGAGCAGAGCGGGCTGATCGCCAGCTTCGGCGCCTATGTGCTGCGCGCCGCCTGCGCCGCCGCCCGCGATTGGCCCGAGGCGGTGCGGCTATGCGTGAATATTTCTCCCCTGCAGCTCACGAACCCGCATTTCGCCCACACCGTGAGGGAGGCGCTGGCCGAATCCGGCCTTGCCCCCTACCGGCTGGAGCTGGAAATCACTGAAAGCCAGTTGGCGCTGGGCCATGACGATGCCTTGCACCAGCTCCGGCTGCTGCGCGAGGACGGTGTGCAGGTGGCGGTGGATGATTTCGGCACCGGGGCGGCCTCGCTGGACATGATGCACCGCTTCGACCTGAACCGCCTGAAGATCGATCGCCGCTTCATCTCCGGCCTGCCGCAGGACGAGCGGGGCTATGCCATCGTCCGCGCCTTGATCCGTCTGGCACATGATCTCGGCGCCCAGGTCACGGCAGAGGGGGTGGAGCATATGGAGCAGGCGCTCTGTTTGATGGAGCTGGGGTGCGATGAGATGCAGGGCTACCTGTTCGGCCATCCAGACGCGCCATCGAGCGTTTTATCGCCCGGCCCGCCATGATCTGGCCGGCCTGACTCCGGCACGGCTTGATCAACCTCCCGATCAGCGCCAAGCTTGCGCTAGGTGGGATGCGGGGCCGCGATGACCGGGCCGGAATTGTCCGCCGCAGCATGTTGACTTGCGGGATTGCCCATTGCCCTTTTTGCCTTTGCCGCCGCGCCGTTCACTTCGCCTTGCGCTGCTGGCCTTGCTGCCCGCCGCCGCCTGGGCGGCACCGCCCACGCCCGGTCAATTGCGGCACGGTCATCACCGAGGCGCAATAACGATATCGCCTCTTTCAACCCGCTTTATGCCAGCGATCTCGGCGACGCCCGGGCCGCGCAATTGCTGTTCCAGCCCTTGGTCTGGGTGAATCGTTACGGGCAGGTCGATCTCTCGCGCAGCCTGGCGGAGAAAATCGCGGTCTCGCCGGATACGATGACCTACACCCTGACCCTGCGCCCCTGGCATTGGTCCGACGGCACGCCGCTCAGCGCCACGGACGTGCTGTATGACTGGCGGATGATCCGGGCGCTGGGGCAGAATTATCCCGGTTATGGCCAAGGCGATATTCCGGACGGCATCAAATCCGTCACCGCACTGGACGCCACGCATATTCAGGTCCAGCTGACCCAGACGGCGAATCCGCAATGGTTCATCGATAACGGGCTCTCCCAGCTCGTGCCCCTGCCGGTCCATGCCTGGGCGAAACTCTCGCTGGACCAACTCTTCCAGGCCCAGAGTGACCCGCGCTTCTTCTCCGTGGTGGACGGGCCGATGCGCATCCAGAGGCTGGATGTGGGCATGGATGCCGTGTTCGTGCCCAACCCCGCCTATGACGGGCCGAAACTGCATCTGCGCCGGCTGGTGCTGAATTTCCTGCATGATGACGGCGCCGCCGTGCAGCAGGTGCAGGCGGGGGATCTGGATTTCGCGCCGGTGCCGCTGGAGCTTTACAAGGCCGTGCAGCATCTGCCGGGCGTGCGGGTGGCGCGGCTCTCGCCGGTCTCCTTCTGGTATTACCTGGATCTGAATTTGCGCAATCCGCGTGTGGCTTTCTTCCGCGATGTGCGGGTGCGCCAGGCGATGGAAGACGCGCTGAACCAGAAGGCGATCATCGACCTGGTGTTTCACGGCTTCGGCGAGGAGGTCTACACCGCCATCCCGCCCGCGGATGCCGGATTTCTGGCGCCGGCCTTGGCCAACGGCGCCGGACCTGTGGGCTATGACCCGGATAAGTCCCGCGCCTTGCTGCAGGCGGCAGGCTATGCGCCGGGGCCGGACGGGCTCATGCGCAAGAACGGGCAAAAACTGGCCTTCACCGTGATGATCGACGGCGACAGCGGCGAGGAGGCGGAGCTGGTGCTGCTCATCCAGTCGCAGCTGCGCGCCGTGGGCATCGAGATGCAAGTGCGCCAAGTTGCGTTCAACCAGATGATGCAGGCCGAACAAGGCAGCGCCCTGGGCTGGGAAGCCTCGGAGCACGGCACCTACGTGGCGCCCTACCCGACCGGCGAAGGGCTGTTCGCCACCGGGGCCGGGGGGAATGACGGCGGCTATTCAGACCCGGAGATGGACCGGCTGATCCATGACAGCATCTCCGAGCCGGGGCTCGGCGGACTGTACAGCTATGAACTCTACACCGCCGCCCAGCAGCCGGTGATCTTTCTCGGCACGGAGGATCATGTCGATCTCATCTCCAGCCGGATGCATGGGGTGGATGGATTTGGCGATGGCGGGCTGCTGGCGCCGGATGCGCTGTATTGCACCGCCCCTCAAAGCGCTTCGTGAACAGGTTAAACCGGCCGGTTCACCCTTTTTCAGCTCTCGCCTCTGTCGATCGCGGGCAGAATTAAAAAGGGCCGGTAAAACCGGCCCTTTTTTGATCAGGTATTCATCGCCTCGAAGAAATCCGAGTTGGTCTTCGAGTATTTCAGCTTGTCGAGCAGGAACTCCATCGCATCCGTGGTGCCCATCGGGTTCAGGATACGGCGCAGCACCCACATCTTCGACAGCACGGCCTTGTCCACCAGCAGCTCCTCCTTGCGGGTGCCGGACTTGGTGATGTCGATGGCCGGGAAGGTGCGCTTGTCGGAGAGCTTGCGGTCCAGGATCAGCTCGGCATTGCCGGTGCCCTTGAACTCTTCGAAGATCACCTCATCCATGCGGCTGCCGGTATCGATCAGCGCGGTGGCGATGATGGTGAGCGAGCCGCCCTCCTCGATATTGCGCGCCGCGCCGAAGAAGCGCTTGGGGCGCTGCAGGGCATTGGCGTCCACGCCGCCGGTGAGCACCTTGCCCGATGAGGGCACCACGGTGTTGTAGGCGCGGGCCAGGCGCGTGATGGAGTCCAGCAGGATCACCACGTCGCGCTTATGCTCGACGAGGCGCTTGGCTTTCTCCAGCACCATCTCCGTCACCTGCACATGGCGGGCGGCGGGCTCGTCGAAGGTGGAGGCCACGACCTCGCCCTTCACCGAGCGGGACATGTCGGTCACTTCCTCAGGGCGCTCATCGATGAGCAGCACCATCAGGAACACTTCCGGGTGGTTGGCGGAGATGGAGGCCGCGATGTTCTGCAGCATCACGGTCTTGCCGGTACGCGGCGGGGCGACCACCAGGGCGCGCTGGCCCTTGCCGATGGGCGATACCAGATCGATCACCCGGCCCGTGACCTCCTTGGCCTGGCCCTTGGTCGTGGGCTCGGGCGCCTCGACCTCCATCTTCAGGCGCGAGGTGGGGTAGAGCGGGGTGAGGTTGTCGAAATTGATGCGGTGCTTGACCGCTTCCGGCGACTCGAAATTGATCTTGTCGACATTCACCAGGGAGAAATAGCGCTCGCCTTCCTTGGGCGCGCGGATCTCGCCATCCACCGTATCGCCCGTGCGAAGCCCGTAGCGGCGGACCTGCTGGGGAGAGACATAAATGTCCTCCGGGCCGGGGAGGAAGTTGGCCTCCGGGTTGCGCAGGAAGCCGAAACCATCGGGCAGGATTTCGAGCGTGCCATCGCCACGAATGGCCTGGTCATTCTCGGCATAGGCCTTCAGGATGGCGAACATGATGTCCTGCTTGCGCAGGGAGGAGGCGTTCTCGACCTCCAGCTCCTCGGCCAGGGCCAGGAGATCAGTGGGGGATTTTGCCTTCAGTTCGGCGAGATGCATGGGGAACCAGAGATCCATTTACAGGAGGCGCCACGGCAGGACGCCATGGCAACAGGTAGAAATGAGAAAAAGCATGCGGCCCAGGACGGGGCGCCAAGGCACGGACGGCCTTAATCGCTGTAATGGTGTTTCCTGGCCCGCACGTCAAGGCAGGCCAGGGTTGTTCCGAAACCAAATGCTCCGGCTCAGGACTCCTTCAACCCTTCCCGCGCGGCGGTGGCCAGCTCATCGGCGCGCTCATTCATCGGATTACCCGAATGGCCCTTCACCCAGAGCCACTCGATCTTATGGGGCTTCGCCGCCTCCAGAATCCGCTGCCAAAGGTCCATGTTCTTCACCGGGTCGCCGGTTGAGCTGCGCCAGTTCTTGCGCACCCAGCCCTGGTGCCAGCGTGTGATGCCGTTCTTGAGGTACTCGGAATCGGTGTGCAGCTTCACGATGCAGGGGCGTTTCAGCGCGCTCAGCGCCTCGGCGGCGGCGGTCAGCTCCATGCGGTTATTGGTGGTGTCCCCTGCCCCGCCGGACAGCTCCCGCACAACGCCCTTGAATTTCATGATCGCCGCCCAGCCGCCAGGGCCGGGATTGGGCTTGCAGCCGCCATCCGTCCAGATCTCGACGATGTTGTCCTGATCCTCAGAGTCCATAAGCACTCGCCCCCGAGACGGAGAAATGGAAACGCAGCCGGCGGTAATAATCCAGCGGGTCCTTGGGCGTGACCAGCGCGCCGGCCGGTGTGTTCAGCCAGTCATAAAGCCGTGTCAGCAGAAAACGCAGCGCCGCGCCGCGCGCCAGCACCGGCAGGGCGTCGATCTCCGCCGCCGAAAGCGGCCGCACGGACTGGTAGCCCCGCAAAAGGGCGCGCGAGCGGGTCACGTTCAGCTCGGCATGGGTCTCAAAGCACCAGGCGTTCAGGCAGACCGCGATGTCGTAGGCCAGAATATCCGTGCAGGCGAAATAGAAATCGATCAGCCCGGAAATCTTGCCATCCAGGAAAAACACATTGTCGGGGAAGAGATCGGCATGAATTTGCCCCACCGGCAGGTTCCTGGGCCAATCGGCCTGAATTTGCCGCTGCCAGGCTTGCAGCTCCGCGCCCAGCCCGCCCAGCACGCTGTCCGCATGGGGCAGGCTTTTTTCCAGAAGCGGTCCCCAGGCCTCAGGACCGAGGCCATTATGCCGGGTCATGGCAAAGCCCTCGCCCGCCAGATGCAGCCGCGCCAGCGCCGCGCCCAGCGGCTCGCAATGGGTGAGCTTGATATGGCGCGGCCAGACGCCGGGCAGGAAGGTGGTGATGGCCGCCATCTTGTCCGCCAGCTCCTGCAAATTCCGCCCGTCCTTGGCACGTACCGGCAGCGGACAAGGCAGGCCATGGGCGCGCAGATGCTCCATCAGCCCCAGGAAATAGGGCAGGTCCTCCTTGTTCACCCGCTTTTCATAGAGGGTGAGGATGAAATCGCCTTCCGTGGTCTTCAGCGCGTAATTGCTGTTCTCCACCCCCTCGGCGATGCCGCGGAAGGCGGTAAGGGTGCCGATATCATAAAGGGCGAGGAAGTCGGTCAGCGCCTCATCTGTAACTTCAGTGTAAACGGCCATGGCGTGTAGATGACCGGGGACAAAAATTCTGGCAAGTGAGCGGCCATGAAAGATTTCAGGTCCGCTCTCCTGTCCGCCGCCTCACTGGCCTGTCTGCTCAGCCTTGCCGCCTGCGGCGGCGCCAGCAATCCGGCCAATAACGCCGATACCGCCAGCAATGCCGGACCGCCGGACGTTGGCGCGCCGCATGGGCATGGCATGCACCGCGATGGCGTCGCGGGCGACCCGACGGATTTCTGCCCGCAAGTGGCAGTGCTGCAGCAGGCACAAACCGTGACGCTCTTCCTCCCCGGCCGCAGCGATGTCGCCTCCCAGGTCTCGACCGCGCAGGTCACCGGCATCTCCGGCGACTGCGCCTACAAGCAAAAGCCCAACGCGCTGGAGGTGAGCTTCACAGCCAATTTCCTTGCCGATAACGGCCCGGCGAATGAAGGCAAACCGATCACCCTGCCCTGGTTCGTGGCCATCACCAAGGGCAACCAGATCATCGACAAGCACGACTATCAGATCACGCTCAGCTTCAACGGCAATATGAGCACCACGGCGGCGACCTCGAAGCCCGTGAAACTCGAGCTGCCCGCGATACCTGACAGCGCCAAGCTGGAGATCCTCACCGGTTTTGAGATGACATCGGATCAGCTGGCCTACGCCGCCTCGCATCCCGACGCAGCCCCGTAAACACGCCTGCGGGCGCTTTCAGAGCGCCCGCAGCACCCCGCGCAGCGCCTCCACCAGCCGCGCCGCGTCCTGCGGCCCGAAGGGCAGAGGCGGGCGGATCTTCAGCACATTGCCGTTCGGCCCCTCGGTGCCAATGAGCACGCGGGCCTGGCGCAGCCCGTTGGCGATGCGCTTGGCCAGCTTCTGGGAAGGCTGGCCGTCCTCGTAGATCTCCACCCCGGTCATCAGCCCGGCGCCGCGCACATCGGCCAAAAGCGGGAATTCGCCCTGCAGGGCGGCAAGCTCGTTGCGCAGGAATTCGCCGGTTTTCAGCGCGTTCTGCTGCAGTTTCTCGTGCTGGAGTACATCCAGCGTGGCGAGCGCCGCGGCGGCGGAGACCGGGTTGCCGCCGAAGGTGGAGAAGAAATCGATCTTTTGGGTGAAGGCGGCCAGAATCTCGGGCTTGGTCACCAGCGCGCCGGTGGGGTGGCCATTGGCCATCGGCTTGCCCATGGTCACGATATCCGGCGTCACGCCATGGCGGGCAAAGCCCCAGAACGCCTCGCCCATGCGCCCGAAGCCCGACTGCACCTCATCGCCCACCACCAGCCCGCCCGCCGCACGCACCTTTGCCGCCACGGCGGCGAAATAGCCGGGCGGGGTGGCGATGATGCCGTTGGAGACGAAGGCGGAATCGACCAGCAGCATCGCCACGCCATGGCCGCGCTCTTCCAGCGCCGCGATGGCGCGCTCCGCATCCTGCGCAAAATGGGCGGCGGCCTCGGGGCCCGAGACGCGCCCACGGAACGGGTCCGGGCTTTCCAGAACCTCGACAAAATCCGCCAAAGGCTGGGCATAGGGGCCGTAATAGGGCGACAGGTCAGCGACAATCTCCGTAATGCCATGATAGGCATTGGCCATCACGATGACGCCTGTTTTGCCTGTCAGCGCCTTGGCGATGCGGTAGGCCGCATCATTGGCCTCGGAGCCGCTGTTCACGAACAGCGCATGCTCCAGCCCCTCCGGCAAGGTGGCGGTCAGGCGCTCGGCGTATTCGACCACCGTCTCATGCAGATAGCGGGTGTTGGCGCAGAGCCTGCGCATCTGGCGGGAGATGGCATCGGCCACCTGGCTGTTGCCATGGCCGACGGAGGGGACGTTGTTATAGGCGTCCAGAAATTCCGTGCCATCGGGGGCGTAGAGATGCACGCCCTGGCCATAAACCAGATGCACCGGCTCCTCGTAGGAAAGCTCAAGCCCCTTGCCCAGCACGGCAAAGCGCCGCGCGGCCAGGGCAGCGCTGTCGGCTTCCGCGGGCGCGGCGCAGGCGGCACGGAAACGGGCCACCACCCTCTCCTTGCCTTCCGCCAGATAAGCCTGGATGGCGGCGATGCCGATGCCCGCAAGAGCAGCAAGTTTCTCCGCGCCAGCCGGGTCGTTCTGCTTGCGCCAAGCCATGATCGTCGCGGCCAGCGCATGGCGGGCGATGATCGCCTCGAACAGGGCCGGAAATTCTGCCGGTTCCAGCGGGTTCAGCGCATCATATCCGGCGATCACATGGGTGGCGTAGGTCACCGGATCGAGTGTTTCACCGACGGTCTCGGCGGCGGTCACGGCCAGATCGAAGATCAGCGGGCCATGGATCATGTCGCCGAAATCCAGCAGGCCGGTGACGCGGCTGGCATCCTCATTCACCAGCATGTTGCCGGGGTGGAGGTCGTTATGCACCGGCTGGTGACGCAGCTTCGCCAGCTCCGGCAGGAAGGCCAGGAACCGGTCCAGCACGCCCTCGACCAGCGCGCGGTCCTCAACCGGTTCGATCAGCGCGGCGAAGGGGCGCATGGTCTGGATGGCGCGCAGGTCCCAGACGATCTTCTGCCCCGCGCCGGGGTGGAAGAAATTCGCCAGCGCCTTGTTCAGCCGTGCCAAGGCGCCGCCGACATCGCGCAGCAGCCCGGGCGTGGGCGCGATGGACTCCATCACCTGGCCGGGCTGGAAATCCAGCGCCCGCACCATGTGGAGCAGGCATGCTGAAGTCCTTCACGTAGGTATAGGCCTCACCCGCCAGCGTGCGGCGCACACGCGGCACCGGCAAGGCCGGGTCCATCATCTTGATATGATCGAGCGCGGCGACCTGGAAATCCACCGCCTCCGGCAGTTCGGAGGGGCCGAGGATCTTGAAAATGATCCCCGGCCCTTCAGCCGTCTTGATGCGGAAATTCTGGTCCCGCTCGCCGTAAAGCTGCCGCGCCTCGCCTGAAACCCCGAAAATCTCCCCGGCCATTTGCTCGGCCGCCTCCTTGGTGAAAGCGGGCGGGCTGGTTTGCAGGGCGACGAGATTTTGCGGGTCGGTCATGCGGGGCTCTCAGCTTTTGGCGACGAAACGCTCCAGCCAGTGGATGGTATAGTCGCCGGCCTGGAATTCCGGGTTTTCAAGGATCTTCTGATGCAGCGGGATCGTCGTCTTGATCCCGGTGATCACGAACTCCGTCAGCGCCCGGCGCATGCGGGCGATGGCCTCGTCGCGCGTCTTGCCATAGGTGATCAGCTTGGCGATCAGGCTGTCATAATGCGGCGGCACGCGGTAGCCGGCGTAAAGGGCAGAATCCACCCGCACCCCCAGCCCGCCCGGCGGGTGGAACACCTCCACCTTGCCCGGCGAGGGCGCGAAGGTCTCAGGGTCCTCGGCCGTGATGCGGCATTCGATGGCATGGCCGGCGAAGGAGATATCCTTCTGGGTATAGCCAAGGGGTTCCCCGGCGGCGATGCGGATCTGCTCACGCACCAGATCGAGCCCCGAGATCATCTCCGAAACCGGATGCTCCACCTGCAAGCGGGTGTTCATCTCGATGAAGGCGAACTGCCCGTCCTGGTACAGGAACTCCAGCGTGCCCGCGTTGCGGTAGCCGATCTTCTTCAGCGCCTTGGTCACCGTCTCACCCAGCGCGTCGCGCGCCTCGGCGGAGATCACCGGAGATCCGGCCTCTTCCAGCACCTTCTGGTGGCGGCGCTGGAGCGAGCAGTCGCGCTCGCCGATATGCACCACCTCGCCATGGTTGTCGGCCAGGATCTGCAGTTCGATATGGCGCGGCTTGTCGAGATATTTCTCCATATAGACCGCGTTATTGCCAAACGCGGCCAGGGCCTCGGCACGAGCCTCGCGCCAGGCGGCCTCAAGCTCGTCGGCGGACTTCGCCACCTTCATGCCGCGCCCGCCGCCGCCCGCGGCCGCCTTGATCAGCACGGGGTATTTGATGCGCTCGGCCACCTCCCGCGCCTCCTCCAGCGAGGAAAGCTCGCCGGGCGAGCCCGGCACCAGCGGCACGCCAAGATCATCCATGGTGGTCTTGGCGGTGATCTTGTCGCCCATCATGCGGATATGCTGGGCGGTGGGGCCGATGAAGACGAGGTTATGCGCCTCCACCATATCGGCGAAGGCGGCGTTCTCGGAGAGGAACCCGTAGCCCGGATGGATCGCCTCGGCGCCGGTGATCAGCGCGGCGGAGATGATGGCCGGCATGTTGAGGTAGGAGTCGCGCGCCAAAGCGGGGCCGATGCACACGCTCTCATCAGCGAGGCGCACATGCATGGCATCGGCATCGGCCGTGGAATGCACGGCGACGGAGGCGATGCCCATCTCCCGGCAGGCACGGAGGACGCGGAGCGCGATTTCGCCGCGATTGGCGATCAGGATTTTCTTGAACATGTCAGCAGGCCGATCCTGTCAGAAATAGGCTGGGGCTGAAGGCGCTGGCCAGGCCGCGCCCCCAGCCCCAGGATCAAGATTGAGTGGGCTCTTCCGGGAAAAACCCGTCTTATTCGATGATCAGCAGCGGTTCGTCGAACTCGACCGGAGAGCCGCTGGTGACCAGGATCTGCTTCACGGTCCCGGCGCGCGGGGCCTTGATCTGGTTGAAGGTCTTCATCGCCTCGATCAACAGCAGGGTCGCCCCGGCCTCAACCTTCTGGCCAACCGTTACATAAGGCGGGGAGCCGGGCTCGGCGGCGAGATAGGCGACACCAACCATTGGGGATTTCACCGCGCCGGGGTTCTTGGCAGGGTCAGCCGCGGCAGACGGGGCCGGGGCAGCGGCGGCAGGTGCAGCGGCCGCCACGGGGGCGGGAGCGGCGGCGACCGGAACGGTTACCGGGGCCAGGATGCGGGCGAGGCGGACCTTGCGGTCGCCCTCCTCCAGCTCGATTTCCGAGAGGCCGGTGGAATTCAGCAGCGCCGCGAGCTCCGCAAGCGCCTTCGGATCGAAGGAAAGGCTCATTGTTCGTCTTCTTCCAGAATTTCGGACAGGGCAAGCAGCGCGAGCCTATAGCCTGCAAATCCAAGTCCGCAAATCACGCCGGTGGCGGCGGTGGAGACATAGGAATGGTGCCGGAAGGCTTCCCGCTGGTGGATATTGGAGAGATGCACCTCGATGACGGGGATATCGAGCGCCTTCAGCGTATCCATCAGCGCCACGGAGGTGTGGGAATAGCCGGCGGGGTTGATGATCAGCCCGGCGGCGCTGTTGCGCGCCTCCTGCACCCAGGTGATCAGCTCACCCTCATGGTTGCTTTGCCGGAAATCAATGGACAACCCAGCCCCCTCCGCGACCTCAGCGCAGAGCGTCTCCAGATCGTCCAATGTCCCGTAACCGTAGATGTCCGGTTCCCTCGTGCCGAGGAGATTGAGGTTCGGTCCGTTGAGGACCAGAATAAGCGGTGCTGCCATGGTGCCGGTTGCGGTAGCATAGTGCCTGCGCGCCGCCAAATTTTTGCATGAGTTTTTTGCAGAACCGCTTCTTGCGGGCGCAGGACCGGCGGCCGATAATAGATATCATGAGCCAGACCATCGAACAGATTGCGCTGACCGTTAATGGCGAATCGATGCAGGTGCCTGACGGCACCAGCGTCGCCGGATTGGTTGCGCTGATGGAGCTGGATACGCGCAAGCTGGCGGTGGAACGCAATCTGGAGATCGTTCCCCGCTCCCAATATGCCGCGACTCTGCTGGCGGCGGGCGATGCGCTGGAAATCGTGCATTTCGTCGGAGGGGGCTAAGAGTATGGACGGCATCACGCACACCGCAGACGGCTGGACCGTGGCGGGGCGGCATTTCTCGTCCCGGCTGGTGGTCGGCACCGGCAAATACAAGGATTTGGAAACCACCGCCGCCGCCATCGAGGCCTCCGGCGCGGAGATGGTGACCGTGGCCGTGCGCCGGGTGAACCTGTCCGACCGCAAGGCCCCGATGCTGCAGGATTTCGTCAGCCCGGCGCGTTATACTTATCTCCCCAACACCGCCGGCTGCTTCACCGCCGATGAGGCCGTGCGCACCTTGCGCCTGGCCCGCGAGGCAGGCGGATGGAATTCTGGTGAAGCTGGAAGTGCTGGGCCCGGCCCCCACCCTGTACCCGGACATGGCCGCCACATTGCTGGCCGCCGAGGCCCTTATAAAAGACGGGTTCGAGGTGATGGTCTATTGTTCGGACGATCCGGTGGCCGCCAAGCGGCTGGAGGAGATGGGCTGCGTGGCGATCATGCCGTTGGGCGCGCCCATCGGCTCCGGGCTTGGGGTGCAGAACCCGCTGATGATCCAGATGATCATCGAGCAGTCGAAAGTGCCCGTGCTGGTGGATGCCGGGGTCGGCACCGCCTATGACGCCACCTTCGCCATGGAGCTGGGCTGCGACGCGGTGCTGGTGAACTCCGCCATCGCCATGGCGGACGACCCGGTGAAGATGGCCCGCGCCATGGACCATGCGGTGCGCGCCGGGCGGCTCGCCTTCGAGGCCGGGCGGATTCCCCGCAAATCCTATGCTTGCGCCTCCTCGCCGATGACGGGGCTGATCCGCTGAAATCGGCCCTGCGCCTTGCTCCCGAGCTTGGCGCCAATTTCCTGGCGCCTTACCTGGTGTACGAGGCGCTGGATGCCCATTACGGCGATACGGACGCGCTGATCGCCTCCGCCGTGCCACCGCTGTTATGGAGCGGTTACGAACTGGCGAAGACCAGGCGGCTGGACGCCGTCTCTCTCCTGGTGGTTGCCAGCATTGTCTTCACCGTGGTGGCCACGGCTCTTGGTGGCTCCGCAAGGCTGATCCAGATTCGCGATGCGCTGGTCACCGGCGCCGTGGGGGTGGTGTTCCTGGCTTCGCTGCTGCTGGAAAAGCCTCTGATCTTCTATCTGGCCCGCGCCACATCCGCCCGCAACACGGCGCAAGGGGCGGCGCATTTCGAGATGCTGTGGCAGCAGCCTCATATACGCCACACCTTCAGGCTGATGACGGCCGTCTGGGGCGTAGGGCTGATCCTGCAAACCGGGCTCATGTGTTTCCTCGCCTGGATCTGGCCGATCAGCCTCTATCTGCTGCTGGGGCAGGCCATCGGCTACGGTATTTTCGGCCTGCTGCTGCTCTGGAGCGTCTGGTACGGCGCCAAGCGCAAGGCGCTGTCCGCCATCCGGCAGGCCGGATCCTTGCCGGAAAAAACACAGCCTATTCCTTAAGCCAGACCGGCTCCTTGATCTTGGAAATAAAGGCGGCGTGGGCATCGCGCTGTGCATCCGTTAGGGCAATGCGGCGCGGGGTGCGGCTTGCCGGGGCGTCATATTGCGCGAAGGAAAGAACCGCCTCGGTCTCCAGCGTCAGCCCGCGCTGGCGCCCGCCGGTCAGCTCCACATACACCTCCGCCAGCAGCTTGCAGTCCAGCAGGGCGTTATGGGTGGTACGGGCGGAGAGATCGACATCAAAGCGCCGGCACAACGCATCCAGGCTGTTGGGCATGCCGGGGAAGCGCTGCTTAGCCAGCACCAGCGTATCCACCATGCGGGCCTTGTCCAGCGGCTTCCTGCCGATGCGCTCCAGCTCCGCGCTGATAAAGCCGAAATCGAACGGCGCGTTATGGGCGATGAGCGGCGAGTCCGCGAAGAAGGCCAGCATGTCGTCCGCCACCTCGGCGAATTTCGGCTTGCCCTCCACATGCGCGCTGGTGATGGCATGGACCTTCGTGCTCTCCGCCGGGATGTCACGCTCAGGGTCCAGCAGGGCGTAGAATTGATTGCCGGTCGGCAGGTCGTTTTCCAGCTCGATGGCGGCGATCTCGATCACGCGGTCGCCGGTCAGCGGCTCGAAGCCCGTGGTCTCGGTATCGAACAGAACAGAACGGCTCATAGGCCCAGCTCCTTGATGATGGCCTGCACCTGCGCTTCGGTTTCCACCAGCTCACCGCCGGTTTCAACCACGTAATCCGCCAAGGCGCGTTTTTCCGCGTCCGGCATCTGCCGGGCGATGATCGCCTCGATCTCCGCCTGGGCGAGGCCACGCCGCTGCACGCGGGCAATCTGCACCTCACGCGGGCAAGAGACGGTGATCACCTTGTCAAACTCCGCCTTGTGGCGGCCCTCGAACAGCAAGGGGATATCCAGCAGAACGGCTTCACGCCCGTCCGCCTCGGCCTGCGCCAGAAACCGCGCCTGCGCGGCGCGGACCAGCGGATGCATGATCTCCTCCAGCAGGCGCATCCTTACACGGTCACCCAGCACCAGGGCGCGCAGCTTCGCGCGGTCCAGCACGCCAGCCTCCACCGTGCCAGGGAACGCCGCAGCCAAGGCGGGGATCGCCTCACCGTCGGGTGCCTGCAGCCTGTGGACTTCCTGATCCGCGTTGAAGCCGGGCACGCCGCGCGCGGCGAACATCCCCGCCACGGTGGATTTGCCCATGCCAATCCCGCCGGTGAGGCCGAGGCGCATCATGCGGCGGCGATCCGGTACAGTTCATCATCCACCGTTGGCGTCACGCCGAACCAGGCCGTGAAACCGGGCACGGCTTGGTGCAGAAGCATGCCCAGCCCCTCCACCGGCTTCAGCCCGCGCGCCCTGGCATCCGCCAGCAACCGGGTCTCCAGCGGCGCAAAAATGATATCCGCCACCGCCAGCCCGGCGGCGGCACGGTCCAGATCCATCGGCAAGGGCGGTTCATGCACCATGCCAAGAGAGGTGGTGTTCACCAGCAGGGCGAAATCGGAGAGCGCCGCCTCGCGCTGCTGCCAGGGCAGCACCCGCGCCGGGGGCAACGCCGCCGCCAGCGCCGCCGCGCGCTCGGGCGTGCGGTTGGTGAAGACCACCTCCGCGCCTTCATCCTGCAACGCAGCACCTATGCCCCGTGCCGCCCCGCCCGCGCCCAGAATCAAAACCGGCCCAGCGGCGGGATTGACGCCATGATGGCGCAGATTGGCGATGAAGCCGTAGCCATCCGTGTTGCGCCCCTCGATTCCGCTTTCAGTGAAGACCAGCGTGTTCACCGCCCCGGCGCGGCGGGCGAACTCATCCACCCGGTCGCAGATCGCAAACGCCGCCTCCTTGTGCGGGATGGTGACATTCACCCCCGCGAACCCGGCCTTGGCCAAAGCGGGGATGACGGCGCAGAAATCAGCAGGGGCGACGGGCAGAGGCACATAGGCGCCGTCAATCCCGTGGCGGGTCAGCCAAGTGCCGTGGATCCGGGGGGAGCGGGAATGGGCAACCGGCCAGCCGGTGACACCGGCAAGCCGGGCTGAGCCGGTGAGGAGTCGCATGGGCGGACACCACCACGCCGCCAGGCGCTTGCCAAGAGCAGAAGCAGCAGCGGCAGCGCCAGATGCGCATAGGCGGGGTGCCAGGGCAGCAGCCCCGGCCCGAACCAGGCCAGGAAGAACAGCAGCGGCTCGCCGACGCCAAAACGCCCCTCGGCCAGACGCTGTTCAACCAGCAGGGCGGTGGCGAGGCTGATGCCCAGCAAATCGTAATCATGCAGGTAAGGGCTGGCCAGGGCCGAGAGAATCAGCAGCGCCGGCACCGAGCGGGCGAACAGCCCGGTCACGACGCAGCCAAGGCAGACAACAAGCTGCACCGCCAGAGCCGCCTGCACGCCCAATGGCCGCGCCACCGCGAACGCGCTGATCAACCCGCCCGCGAATTCCGGCGGCTGGCCGGTGAGCAGCACAGCGCTCATCGCCGGGCTGGTATAATGCAGGAACCCCTCCCACGCCGCCGGGCCAAAGGCGCACAAGGACGCCACCGCCAGCACCAGGGCCGCCAGAGCCGCATAAAGAAAGGCGAGCCGCGCCCGGCGCAGCAGATAAAGCGGCAGCACCAGCCCGAGCTGCGGCTTGAAGCTGGCCAGGCCGATCAGCACCCCGCCCAGGCGCGGGCGGTTTTGCACCAGCAGCAGCCCGCCGCCGATCAATGCCGTCATCAGCGCCGCGTTCTGGTGCTCCATGGCGTTTTCCAGCGTTGCCGGGGCCAGCAGCATGGCCACGCAGAACCCCCAGCCCTTGCCCGCCAGCCGCAGCACCGCGACCAGCAGCAAAAGGCTGAGCGCATCGAAGGCCAGCACCGCATGCCAGGGGGAGAGCCAGCCGAACGCGGCGGCGATGAGCCCGTAGCTCGGCGGGTAGCTCCAGAGATGATAGGGCAAATGCCCGTACATGCCCTGCAAAAAGCTTTGATAGGCCTCATGGTCTAACAATATGGAAAGCTGTTGATGCAGGTACAGAAACCCGCCAGCCCAGAAATCCAGCCCGTCGCGCAGCGCCTTGCCGGTATAGCCCTTATGCTCGCCCCACAGGATCGCCGCCCCCTCCCCCAGCGAGGGCAAGGTGCAGAGGGCGATGATCAGGGCCAGCTTCAGCCGGGCCGAGGCTTGATTTTTTTCGGGCATGCGCTTTAGTCCCAGCTTTCCGTTGCCTTGAAAGCATATCCATGATTTCCGCGCTAATGCCGAACTTCAATCGGGCCGACATCGCATTTGATCACGGCCAGGGCGCCTGGCTGTTCGATACGAATGGGCGACGTTACCTGGATTTCGGCGCGGGCATCGCCACCAGTTCGCTCGGCCATGCGCATCCGCATCTGGTGCAGGCGATTGCCGAGCAGGCGGCGAAGGTGATCCACGTCTCCAATTTGTACCGCGTGCCGCAGGCGGAGACGCTGGCGGCGCGACTCGTGGCGGCCAGCTTTGCTGACAGCGTGTTTTTCTGCAATTCCGGCGCCGAAGCGAATGAGGGGCTGATCAAGGCCATCCGCAAGGCGCAATCCGATGCCGGGCATCCAGAGCGCACGCGCATCATTTGTTTCGAGGGCGCCTTTCATGGCCGCACGCTGGCGACCATCTCCGCCACCGGCAACCCGAAATATCTGGCGGGCTTCGGCAAGCCGGTGGAAGGGTTCGACCATGTGCCCTTCAATAACCTCAACGCCGTGCGCGCCGCCATCACGGCGGAAACGGCGGGCATCCTGATCGAGCCGATCCAGGGCGAAGGCGGCATCCGCCCGGCCGACGCGCAATTCCTGCGGGACCTGCGCGCCACCTGCGATGAGTTCGGGCTGTTTCTGGGCTTCGACGAGGTGCAGACCGGCATGGGGCGCACCGGCAAGCTGTTTGCCTATCAATGGACGGATGTGGAGCCTGATGTGGCGTCACTGGCCAAGGGCATTGGCGGCGGCTTTCCGATGGCGGCACTGCTCGCCAAGGAGCGCGTGGCCAAGGCGCTGGTGCCGGGCAGCCATGGCACCACCTTCGGCGGCGGGCCGCTGGCCTGCGCGGCGGGCCATGCGGTGCTGGACGTGATCCTGGCCGATGGCTTCCTGGACCAGATGCGCGACGTTGCGGCCTACCTGCATGCGGGGCTGGAGAGGCTGGTGGCACAGCATGGCGGCGTGTTCACTGAGGTGCGCGGCACCGGGCTCCTGCTCGGGCTGAAATGCGCCGTGCCGAATGGGGATGTGCAGACGCAGGCCCTGAAAGCCGGGCTGCTGAGCGTGGCGGCGGGCGAGAATGTGCTGCGTCTGATCCCGCCTTTGATCATCGGCCGCGATGAATGCGACGAGGCGCTGGCGCTTCTGGATAAAACGGCCAATGAACTGGCCAAGGCGACGGAGGCCGCGAAATGAGCGCTGTGGTTTCATTGCAGGAATCCGGCCCCCGGCACTTCCTGGACCTGAAGGATTTCACCGGCGCCGAGTTGCGTGACTTGCTGGACTCCGCCGCCACCCTCAAGCGCACCCGCCGCAACCCGGCCAAAAAGCCGCTGGCGGGCAAGACGCTGGCGATGATTTTCGAAAAACCCTCCACCCGCACCCGCGTCTCCTTCGAGGTGGCGGTGAAGGAGCTGGGCGGCGATGCCGTGGTGCTCTCCGCGCGGGACATGCAGATCGGCCGGGGCGAGACCATCGAGGACACCGCCAACGTGCTCTCTCGCTTCGTGCATGGCATCGTGTTGCGCACGGATTCCGCCGCCAGGCTGCATGAGCTGGCGCGCCATGCCGGGGTGCCGGTGATCAACGGCCTCACGGAACTCTCCCACCCCTGCCAGATCATGGCCGATATCCTGACCTTCGAGGAGCATAAGGGGCCGGTCGCCGGGCAGAAGATCGCCTGGGTGGGCGATGGCAACAATGTCGCCGCCTCCTTCATCGAGGCCGCCGCGCGCTTTAATTTCGCGCTCCGCCTCGCCTGCCCCGAGGGCTACATGCCCCGCGCGGCGGTGCTGGATTGGGCAAAGCGGGAAGGCGCTAATGTCGAGGTCGGCACCGAGGCTGACTGGGCCGTGGAGAATGCCGCCTGCGTGGTGACGGATACCTGGCTTTCAATGTCCGATTCCGAGGACCAGGCCGCCGCCCGCGCCGCCGCCTTCGCCCCCTATCAGGTGACCGGCGCACTGATGGCAAAGGCCGCGCCGGGTGCCATCTTCCAGCATTGCCTGCCCGCTCATCGCGGCGAGGAAGTCTCGGCCGAGGTGATCGACGGCCCGGCCTCCGTGGTGTTCGACGAGGCGGAGAACCGGCTGCACGCGCAAAAGGCCATTTTGGCCTGGGCTATGGAGTAAGCGCCATCCCGGCTTGACCGGGATCAATGCGAACAGCGCCGAAAACCGTCATCCCCATGTTAACGAACGGGGAGACAGAATGGCGATGCCGCGTAAGATTATGCCGCTGGCGGTTCTGGCCCTGGTGATCCTGGGCGGGCTGATCTGGTGGCACTTCGCGTCCAGCGGGCCGGACGGCCAGCTCTACGGCAATGTCGAGATCCGGGAGGTCGACCTCGCCTTCAACGCCGAAGGCCGGGTGGAGCATATGGTGCTTCAGGAGGGCGACAAGGTGAAGGCGGGCGCGCTGCTCGCCACGCTGGACGATGCCACCTACGCCAACATGCTGGCGCTGACGCTGGCCAAGCGCGACGCCGCCAAGGCGCAGCTCGACCTGCTGCTGGCGGGTTCACGCCAGGAGGAGATCGACCAGGCCCGCGCCGCCTTGGCCGCCGCCCAGGCAAATCTGGCCAATGCCAAAATCTCCTATCAACGGCAGTCGGGGCTGGTCTCGCGCGGGGCGACGCCGCAGCAGACGCTGGACGATGCCCGCATGGCGCTGGATTCCGCCCAGGCCAAGCTGGATGGCGACCAGTCCCGCCTGACCGAGCTGATCAACGGCCCCCGCCAGCAGGATATCGACGCCGCCCGCGCCCAGTATCAGGCGGCACAGGCCCAGGTGGATCTGGCGCAGACCGCGCTGAACAATACCAAGCTCTACGCGCCCGTCGACGGCATCATCATGACCCGCGTGATCGAGCCCGGCACCGTGGTTCTGCCCTCCAGCATTGTCTATTCGATGGCCAATACCTCGGAAGTCTGGGTGCGGGCCTTCGTGCCGGAGCCGATGCTGGGGCGCGTCGCCCCCGGCACCAAGGTGACGATCACCACCGACCTCAAGGACGGCAAGACCTATCACGGCAGCATCGGCTATGTGTCGCCGGTGGCGGAGTTCACGCCGAAGACGGTGGAAACGCCGGATCTGCGCACCCAGCTCGTCTACCGGCTGCGGATCAGGGTGACGGACGCGGACGAGGCGCTGCGCCAGGGCATGCCGGTGACCGTGACCCTCCCATGACCCAACTCGCCCGGCTGGAGGGGCTCTGCCACGAGTTCAAAACCAAGACCGGAATCGTGCGGGCGCTGGAGACCATCAGTGCCGTTATCCCGCCCGGGGCGATCACCGGGGTGGTGGGGCCGGACGGGGCGGGCAAGACCACTTTGCTGCGGCATCTGGCCGGGCTGCTGCGCCCCGCCGCGGGCAAGGTGGAGGTGCTGGGGCATGACATGGCGCATGAGGCGGCGCTGGCACACCCTTATATCGGCTACATGCCGCAGCGCTTCGGGCTTTATGAGGATCTGAGCGTTGCCGAGAATTTCGATCTGTTCGCCGATCTGCATGGGCTGGATGAGCAGACGCGGGCGGAACGCAGCACGGCACTGTTTGCATTCACCGGCCTCGCCCCCTTCACGGAAAGACTGGCGGGCAAGCTTTCCGGCGGCATGAAGCAGAAGCTGGGGCTGGCCTGCGCGCTGCTGGCCCGGCCCCGGCTACTGCTGCTGGATGAGCCCTCCGTCGGCGTGGACCCGGCCAGCCGGCGGGAGCTGTGGCGGATCGTCGAACGCATGCTGGAGGACAGCAAGGGCGAGATGGGCGTGGTCTGGGCAACGTCTTACCTTGATGAAGCCGGGCGCTGCGCCCAGGTGCTGCTGCTGCATGAAGGCAGGCTGCTGAGCGCCGCCGCCCCGGCCGACTTCCTGGCGCCGCTGGCAGGGCGCGTCTACCGTGCCGCCGTGCCCGCGCAGGAGCGCCGACACGCCGTGGCCAGGGCCCGCGCCTTGCCCGACGTGCTGGATGCGCTGGTGCAAGGCGACACGATACGGCTGGTGCTGACGCCGGGCGTCCCCGCCCCCGCCCCGGCAGCACTTGGCGCCAGCTTTCTGGAAGCTGTGGCCCCGCGCTTCGAGGACGGATTTGTCGATCTGCTGCGCCGCGCTTCCCCACCAGAAAAAACCGCCGCGCCACCCGCGCAAACCACCAAGCCCCAGGATGACAGACCAGAGATCGAGGTGAGGGATCTGGTGCGCCGCTTTGGCGATTTCGTCGCCGTGGACCATGCCAGCTTCACCATCGCGCGCGGGGAGATTTTTGGCCTGCTGGGGCCGAACGGGGCGGGCAAATCCACCATTTTCCGCATGTTGTGCGGGCTTTTGCGCCCCAGCGCGGGCAGCGCCATGGTGGCGGGGCAAAATCTGCTCACCGCCGCCGCGCAGGCCCGTGCGCGGCTTGGCTATATGGCACAGAAATTCTCGCTCTATGCCGAGCTGACGGTTTTGCAGAACCTCAATTTTTTCGCCCGCGCCTATGGGCTGGGCGCCGCCGCGCGGAAAGGGGCTGTATCGGCGGCGCTGACGCGCTTCGAACTGACGGGGGTGACGGATGAGCTGGCCGGCGCCCTGCCGCTTGGGCTCAAGCAGCGCCTCTCACTGGCGGCGGCGCTTCTGCATCAGCCGGACATTCTGTTTCTGGACGAACCGACCTCCGGCGTGGACCCGCTGACCCGCCGCGCTTTCTGGACTCAGATCAGCGCGCTGGCGGATGCGGGTGTGACCGTTCTCGTCACCAGCCATTTCATGGATGAGGCGGAATATTGCGACAGGCTGGCCATCATCAATGCCGGGAAGGTGCTCATCACGGACACGCCCGCCGCCCTGCGCGCCCGCGCGCGCTCGCCCAGCCTGCCTGATCCGTCGCTGGAGGATGCCTTCATCGCCCTGGTGGAGAAAGCGTCATGAGCCCCGCCCTGCAAAGGCTGCGCGGGCTGGTGCGCAAGGAGACGCTGCAGATTATCCGCGATCCCTCGGCGCTGCTCATCGCCTTTCTGCTGCCTTTCATTCTGCTCATCATCAATGGCTTCGGCATGTCTCTGGACGCGCGGCATCTCAAGCTGGCGGCGGTGGTGGAGGCGGGCGCCTCGCCCACCCGGTCCATAGAGCAGGCGCTGGATGCCTCACCCTATCTCTCCATCTATTGGGCGCCGAGTGGGCAGGCCGCCAAAGCCGCTCTGGCCGCCGGCCAGGTGCGCGGCATCCTGACCTTGCGGCAGGATTTCGCGCAACGCCTGGCCCGGCCGCAGCGCTGGCCCGCCACGGCGCAGCTTGCCGTGAATGCCACGGACCCAAACACGGCGCGGCTGCTGGCGGGCTATGCGCAAGGCGCCTTCATCTCCTGGCTGCGGGACACCGCCACCGAGCGCGCCCTGAACGCCGATAGCGGCGCGCAACTCGAGACGCGCTTCTGGTTCAACCCCGCCTTGGCCTCGGCGGATTTCATCGTGCCCGGCATTATCGCGCTGGTAATGTCCATGACCGGCACGCTGCTCACTGCGCTGATCGTTTCGCGGGAATGGGAGCGCGGGACGATGGAGAGCATGCTCGCCGCCCCGGCCAGCATGGCAGAGCTGGTGGGGGCCAAGCTCGGCACCTATTTCGTGCTGGGCATGGGCAGTGTCGCGATGTCCGTGCTTCTCACCATCTTCGTCTTTGGCGTGCCGTTGCGCGGTTCCGTTCTGGCCATTGGCATCACCGCCGCCTTGTTCATGATTTTCACGCTAGCGCAGGGGCTGTTCATCTCCACGCTGGCGCGCAACCAGTTTGTCGCCGCACAGCTCGCTTTCATCACCACCATGATGCCGGCGATGATGCTCTCCGGCATGTTGTTCGACATCGCCTCCATGCCGCGCTGGCTGCAGCTCATCACCTACGCGATTCCGGCGCGGTATTTTGTCTCCGCCCTGCAGACGATCTTCCTGGCGGGCGATATCTGGTCCGTGCTGCTGCCCAACCTGCTGGGGCTTGCCATCAGCGCCGCCATCACCGTGACGGCAACCTTGGCCATCACCCACCGGCGGCTGGACTGACCTGCCATGTGGCTACGCATTTTCGCCCTCATCATGAAGGAGCTGATCTCCCTCTGGGCCGACAAGAAAACCCGCTATGTGCTGCTGATCCCGCCGCTGATCCAGGTGGTGATCTTCGCCAATGCGGCGAATTACGATGTAAGGCAGGTGCCGCTTTCGGTCTGGAACGAGGATATCGGCGCGCAATCGCTGGACTATGTGCGCGGCTTCACCTTCTCCCGCGCCTTCGTGCCGGGGCCAGAGGTGCTCAGCCCCGCCCAGGCGCAGCAGGCGCTGGATTCCAAGCAGGCGGCGGCAGTTTTGCATATTCCGCAGGATTTCTCAGCCGACATCCTGGCCGGGCGGGCGGCGCATGTGCAAATGCTGCTGGATGCGCGGCGTTCCAACACCGCTTTGCTCATTGCCAATTACGCCGCCGAGATCACCGCCGCGTACGACGCGCGGCTGCAAAAAGCCGCAACGCAGCCGGTGGATATTGAAATCACCAACCTGCTCAACCCGGCGCTGGAAAGCAAATGGTTCATCCTGCCAGGGCTGGTGGTGATTCTCTCCCTCATCATGACCACCCTGGTCAGCTCGCTCTCCCTGGCGCGCGAGCGTGAGCTTGGCACCTATGAGCAGATGCTGGTGACACCTTTGCGTCCCAGGGAGATCATGGTCGGCAAGGCCATACCCTCGCTCATTGTTGGGCTCGCGGAGGCGAATATCGTGCTGGCGGCGGCTTTGCTGTTCTTCCGGCTGCCCTTCAACGGCAACATCTTTATCCTCGAAGCCTGCCTTGCCTTGTTCAGCCTGGCGGGCGTGGGGGTGGGGCTGGCGATTTCGGCCATCGCCCAGACCCAGCAGCAGGCGATTCTGGGCGTGTTTGTCTATGCCGCACCGGCCATCGTGATCTCCGGCTATGCCAGCCCGGTCGACAACATGCCCTTAGCCCTGCAATGGCTGAGCCTTGTGGATCCTGTCCGCTACATGCTGGTCATCAGCCGCGGCATGTTCCTGGAAAACCTGCCGCTCAGCGTGGTTTTGCAGCAATCCTGGCCGATGGCGTTCATCGGTATCGGGCTGCTGGGCATCGCCGGGCTGTTCGTGCGCCGCGCGTTGTAGCGCCCTCATAACGTCATCAGGGCGTCATAACCACGCCATCAAAGCGTCTCTAAACTTGTCTAGATATCCAGCCCTACCACGCCGCCTCATGATGCAGTTTCATGACCGGAATGGCGGGGACAGGAGTTTCACGCGGTGAATAAAAAATTGTCTTTGCTGGCGCTCAGCCTCTTGGGTTCCACGGGTTTGCTCGCGCCGCACGCGGCACAGGCCCTGAACGGCCCGACAAGCATCGATATCGATGGCGGTCCGCTGGGGCAGCTTGAATTCTCAGGCGGCGTCGCTGGCTATGGCTATGTCCAGTCCGGCACGGCGGATAAGCAGAACAAGGGCAACAGCCTGGCTGGCGATAAGTCCAACGGAATGGAGCTGAGCAGCCTGTTCTTCCAGTTGAAGAAGGACGCCGCTCCGATCGGCTTCACCTTCCAGATCGCGGACTACCAGACCTACACCCTTGGCGCCAACCACCCCAAGGAGGCCAACACAAACCATTTCACGACCGGCCCGGTCCGCAACGCCTACGTTACCATTGCGCCCATCAAGGGGCTGAAGATCTCCGCCGGCCAGATGAGCTCGCTCGAGGGGTATGAGTCCACCTTCCCGTGGAACAACCCGACGGGCATGGACACCATTCTATACTACGTCACCAACTCGTCGAGCCGTGGCGTGCAGGCGGAATATACCTCCGGCCCGGTGGATATGACGGTGCTGTTCGGCGACGGCACGGATTCCGGCGTGTTCAACTATCTCCAGCTTGGCGGTACCTATACGTTCAACGCCAACAACAACCTGAATGTTTCGGCCGGGCTGGCGCTGGGCACCACCGGGCCGAACGCTTACTCCCTCGGCAATGATTACGTGGCCGACGGCAACGAGCTGACCCAAAACTATAATGTCTACAGCGTCTGGTACAGCTATACCAACGGCAATCTGAACCTGGTGCCGGAAGTGCAATATGCCTACGCCAACGCCAATCATCACTACGCGGCCAGCGTGCCCTCCTCGGTGATCCCGAAATTCACTTCCAATTTCGGCATGGCCCTGTTCGGGGACTATCAGTTCGGCACCTCGCCCTACTCGCTGGGCGGCTGGGTGGAATATGACACCAGCCATGGCGACACCGCCACCAACCACTGGTTCCTGGCGCCGGATGCGCGCGTGGTCGGCGTCTCGCTGGCGCCCACCTGGCAGTACAAGCAAATCTACGCCCGGGTCAGCGGCGGCTATGTTCATGTCCTGAACGGTTCCTATTCCGGCGATGGCCAGACCGGCGCCTTCGGCAATAGCGGCCATGGCAAGGACCAGGTCGTCGGCATGCTGGAAGCCGGCGTGCTCTTCTAAAATCATCCATCAGAGCCCGGAAGAGACCTCTTCCGGGCTTTACAAACCACCTTTATTTGAATAGATGTCTAGACATGTTTGAACCTCCCTTCACCCGCCCGGCATGGCTCAGCCTGCTCTCCCGTGCCAGCGCCGGCGCCCTTGCCGCCCGGCTGGCGGAGGCCCCGCCCTTGCCCGGTTTCACCCTGTTGCGTGGGCCGGAAATTGGCATGTCCATGGTCCGCGCCCGTGCCGGCGGCGGCGGCGAGGCCTTTAATCTCGGCGAGATGACGCTCGCGCGCTGCTCCATCCGCGACGATGCCGGGCGCATCGGCCATGGCTATGCCGCTGGGCGCGACGCCAGGCAGGTGGAGCTGATTGCCCGGCTGGATGCCGCCTTGCAGGAGCCCACCCTGTACCCGGCCTATGAGGAAGCCGTGCTGCGCCCGCTGGCGCAGACCGAGCAGGCCCGCCGGGCCGCAATTGCCGCCCGCGCGGCGGCAACGGATGTGCAATTCTTCACCTTGGCGGCGATGCGCGGATGAATGATCTTTCTCCTGGTTTTACCTCCTCCCTGGACGCGCAAGCCTGCTTCCGCGCCCTGTTGAGCGCCTTCAGCACCCCTGGCAGCATCGTCACGCTGCCTGTGCCCCTCACCCCGCCGCCGGGACTTTCGCCCGCCTGCGCCGCCGTGTTGCTCACCCTCGCGGATGCGCAGACCAAGGTGGCCCTGCCAGAGGCGAGCCCGGCACGCGACTGGTTGATTTTCCATACCGGTGCGCCGCTGGTTGAGGACGGCGAGGCTGATCTCTGCGTTGCCACGCGGCGCCCGCCTCTGACCGCCTTACGCCAGGGCACGGATGAAACACCGGAGGATGGCGCCACGCTGATCCTCGATCTGCCTGATCTGGAAAGCGGCGCGCGGCAGTTGCGCCTTTCCGGCCCTGGGTTGAAGGAGCCCGTGACAGTGGCACTGCCTCTGGATACGCAATTCCTCACCGAATGGCAGGCCCAAACCCGCATTGCACCGCGCGGGGTGGATATCCTGCTCTGCGCCGGCGAAAAAATTCTGGCACTGCCCCGCAGCCTGCAGATCGAGGAGGGCTGAACATGGCCTATATCTCCGTAAAAGGTGGGGCCGCTGCCATCGATGCCGCCCATGGCTGGGCCGCCGAGGAGCGCCGGGGCGATCACGAGACCCCCTTGCTGTCGCTTGAGCAAATCAAAAACCAGCTGGGCCGCGCCATCGACCGGGTGATGGCCGAAGGCGCGCTTTATGACCGCGAACTGGCGGCCCGCGCCATCAGGCAGGCGCAGGGCGATCTGATCGAGGCTGCCTTTCTGCTGCGGGCCTACCGCACCACATTACCGCGCCTGGTGGATTCAGACCCCATCGACACGGCCGCGATGAACCCGCACCGGCGCGTCTCCGCCATCTTCAAGGATCTGCCCGGCGGGCAGCGTTTGGGACCGACGATGGATTACACCCATCGCCTGCTGGATTTCACGCCAGAGCAGGATCCGCCGCCCGCCCAGATGGCCGAGGCTCAGCCTGAGCCCATGCCCCGCGCGATCGACATGCTGGGTATGGAAGCGCTGATCGAGCTGGACGGCGAAGCAACCCAAACGCCGCAACACGACCTCACCATGGGGCCGCTCGCCTTCCCCGCCAGCCGCGACACCCGCCTGCAAGCCCTGGCACGGGGCGATGAAGGCTTCCTGCTCGCCCTCGGCTATTCCACCCAGCGCGGCTACGGCAACAACCATCCCTTCGTCGGCGAGTTGCGCATGGGCGAGGTGGCGGTGAGCATCGTACCGCCGGAACTCGGCTTTGCCATCGAGATCGGCGACATCATCGTCACTGAATGCCAGATGGTGAACCAGTTCACCGGCAGCAAAACCGCGCCGCCGCAATTCACCCGCGGCTACGGGCTATGCTTTGGCCATGGCGACCGCAAGGCCATCGGCATGGCGCTGGTGGACCGTGCCATGCGTTCTGACGAGCTGGGCGAGGAAGCCTCCGCGCCGGCGCAGAATATCGAATTCGTGCTCTCTCACTGCGACAATATCGAGGCCACCGGCTTCGTGGAGCATCTCAAGCTGCCCCATTACGTCGATTTCCAGAGCGAGCTGCAAACCATCCGCGCCATGCGCGCCGAAGCGGAGGGATAAAGATGGAAGGCTATAACTACGCTTATCTGGACGAACAGACCAAGCGGATGATCCGCCGCGCCATCCTGAAGGCCATTGCCATTCCAGGGCATCAGATTCCCTTCGCCAGCCGCGAGATGCCGCTGCCCTATGGCTGGGGCACGGGCGGCATTCAGGTGACGGCGGCGATTATCGGGCCTGAGGATGTTCTGAAGGTCATCGACCAGGGCGCGGATGATACGACCAACGCCGTCTCCATCCGCAAATTCTTCGCCCGCACGGCGGAAGTGGCCACCACCACACGTACCGAGGACGCGACCATCGTGCAGACGCGCCATCGCATTCCGGAAACGCCTTTGCGGGAGGGGCAGATCATCGTCTATCAGGTGCCGCAGCCCGAGCCGCTCTACCGGTTGGAATCCAGCCGCCCGCTGGCCGCGCGGCTGCACGCCACCGCCGATTATGGGGCGATGCACGTGAAACTCTATGAGGAAATCACGCGCTTTGGCCGCGTGGCGCTCTCTTACGACTATCCGGTGATGGTGAATGAGCGTTACCTCATGTCGCCTTCGCCGATCCCCGCCTTTGATAATCCAAAGCTGGAGATGAATCCGGCGTTGCAGCTCTTCGGCGCGGGGCGTGAAAAGCGCATCTATGCGCTGCCGCCTTACACGCAGGTACGCTCTCTGGATTTCGAAGATCACCCCTTCCACCCCGGCCGCACCAACGCCACCTGTGCGCTCTGCGGTTCGACGGAAAGCTATCTGGATGAGATCGTCTCCGACGATAAAGGCGGGCGCATCTTCATCTGCTCCGACACCGATTATTGCGAATCCCGCCAGGAGCAAGCCGCATGACCCTGCTGCAAGCCCAAAATTTACAAAAGCGTTTCGGCGTCATCGAAGCGCTGAACGATGTCTCGCTCTCACTGCGCCGGCATGAGATTCTCGCCATCGTGGGCGAAAGCGGCTCCGGTAAATCCACGCTGCTAAGCGCGCTTTCCGGCCGGACGGAGCCAGACTCCGGTGCCGTGCTTTACGATGGCGGCAATGGGTTGCAGCCGATTTCCGAACTCGGTGAGCTTGGCCTGCGCCGCCTGCAACGCTCACGCTGGGGCTATATCCATCAGGACCCGCGCCAGGCGCTGCGGCTTTCGGTGACGGCTGGCGGCAATATCGGCGAGCGGCTGATGGCCGCGGGCGCCCGCCATTACGGCAATATCCGCGACACCGCCGCGCATTGGCTGGAAGCGGTGGAGATCGACCCCGCGCGCATTGATGATTTCCCCCGGCATTTCTCCGGCGGCATGATGCAGCGTTTGCAGATCGCCGCGACACTCGTGACCGGACCGGAACTCGTATTCATGGACGAACCAACCGGCGGGCTGGATGTTTCGGTGCAGGCGCGCATTCTCGATCTTATCCGCAACCTTGTGCGCAAACTCGGCCTCGCCGTCGTGCTGGTGACGCATGATATCGGCGTGGCACGGCTGCTGGCCGACAGGCTGGTGGTGATGCGGCGCGGGCAGATCGTTGAATCAGGCCTCACCGACCAGGTGCTGGATGACCCGCACCATGAATATACGCAATTGCTCGTTTCCTCGGTGCTGCCGGCATGATCGCTCTGCAAGCCTCCAACCTTCAAAAAACCTTCACGCTGCATCTGCAGAACGGCACCTGCCTGCCCGTGCTGCAAAATGCTGGCATCACCGCGCGGGCCGGTGAGTGCATCGCCCTCACCGGCCCTTCCGGGGCGGGCAAGTCCACGCTGCTGCGCGCGCTCTACGGCAACTACCTTGTGGATAGCGGGAGCATCGCCGTGCGCCACCGCGGCGCCATGGTGGATATCGCGAAGGCGGCACCCGAGCAGGTTCTTAGCCTGAGGCGCGAGACGTTGGGTTATGTCTCGCAATTCCTGCGCGCCATGCCGCGTGTCTCGGCACTGGATATCGTCGCCGCGCCTTTGCTGGAGCGCGGTGAAGACCAGGCCAGCGCACGGGAGAAAGCCGCCGCCATGTTGGCACGCCTGCGCGTGTCGCCACGGCTACATAAACTGCCGCCGGTCACCTTCTCCGGCGGTGAGCAGCAGCGCGTGAATCTCGCCCGCGCCTTCGTGTGCGACTGGCCGGTGCTGCTACTGGATGAGCCCACCGCCTCGCTCGACCCCGCCAACCGTGATACCGTGATCGCGCTGATGAACGACTCCAAATCACGCGGCGCCGCGCTGATCGGCATTTTCCACGACAAGTTCGTCCGCGATGCGGCGGCCGATGTGGAATTACGCCTGGAACCCCTGAAAGAGGACGCATGACGAATTTCACCAATGCCCGGCTCGTGCTTCCGCATGAAGTCCGCGAAGGCGGCCTGACGGTCGAAAACGGTACGATCAAGGCGCTGGAAGCGCATGGCCAGGGCCATGATTGCGAAGGCGATTTCCTGATGCCGGGAATGATCGATTTGCACACGGATAATCTGGAGCGCCAGGCGCAGCCTCGCACCAATGCGCGCTGGCCCTCGCGCTCGGCGCTGCTGATCCATGATGCGCAATGCGCGGCGGCCGGCATCACCACCGTGTTCGATGCGCTCTGCCTCGGCGATATCGGCTTCGAGAAGGAGCGCAACCAGACCTTCTATAATGGCTATGAGGATCTCGTCGCCCTGACGCGTACCGGCGCGCTGAAGGTGGAGCATCTTTTGCATCTGCGGTGCGAGCTTCCGGCGGCGGAAATGCCCGGCATGCTGCAGGGCGTGATCGATGACCCGCTGGTGCGGCTGCTCTCCATCATGGATCACAGCCCGGGCATTGGCGGGCAGTACAAGGATGAAGCGCGCTATCGCCGCATGCGCGCCGCCGAAGGCTTCAGCGCCGAGGAAATCGACAGCGTCATCACCGACCTTAAAGAGGCGCATCACGCCAACCATCACCCCAACCGCACGCTGGTGGTGGCGCAGGCGCGCGAGCGCGGCATTCCGTTGGCCTCGCATGATGACCATAGCGAGGAGGACATCATCCAGAACGAGGAAGATGGCATTTCCATCGCGGAATTCCCCGTCTCACTCACAGCCGCACGGGAAGCCAAGGCGCGTGGCATGCGCGTGATTGCAGGCGCGCCGAACATCGTGCGCGGCGGTTCGCATTCCGGCAATGTGTCGGTGATGGACCTCGTGCGCCAAAACCTGCTGGATGCACTGGCCTCCGACTATGTGCCCGCCTCCATGCTGGAAGCCGCCATGGGCACCGTGGCGCAAGGGGCGCTCTCCTTGCCGCAGGCCGTGGCGCTTGTCACCTCCGGCCCAGCGGATATTGCCGGGCTGATGGATCGCGGGCGCATCGCCCCCGGCCAACGCGCGGATCTGCTCCAGGTGCGGATCTATGACGGGCTGCCCGTCATCCGTTCCGTCTGGCGGGAAGGACGCCGCATTGCCTGAACCGCATCGCGTCGCGCTCTATTACGCGCCGGAAGCTGACGACCCGCTCTGGCAGGCGGGCTGCACATGGCTGGGGTGGGACCCTGAAAGCGGTGCCGGTCTGGCCCAGCCGGATCATCCTGATCTACGCGCCAACACCGAAGACCCGCGCCGCTACGGCTTTCACGCGACACTGAAGGCGCCCATCACCCCGCGCCTGGGGTTTGAGGCGCTGCTGCAAGCGGCAACCGCCTTCGCCGCGCGGCAGCGGCCTTTCCTCTTGCCGCAATTGGCGGTGACAAAGCTGCACGGCTTTTTGGCGCTTTGCCCGGCTGAGCCATCGCCGGAGCTGCACAGATTTGCTGCCTCCTGCGTGATGGATCTGGATAAGCACCGCCTGCCGGAAGATGCTGCCGCCCAGGCCAAACGCGCCGCCGGACGTACGCCGCGGCAGGTGCAGAATATCGCGCACTGGGGCTACCCTCTGGTACTTGAGGATTTCCGCTTTCACATGACCCTGACAGGACAGATGGAAAACAACCCATACGTGGAGGCGGCCATAACGCATTTTGCCCCGGCCCTCGCGCAGCCTCGCCTGGTGAAAAGCCTGGCTTTGTTCATTGAAGATGAAAGGGGCACACCGTTCCGGCTGCTGCGCCGCCTGCCCTTCGCATCATGAAAAACGGTTTGCTCGTGCTCGTCGTCGGCCCGTCAGGGGCCGGCAAGGATACCGTGCTGGCCTATGCCAGGCAGCAACTGGCCTTGTATAAACACGTTGTGTTTCCGCGCCGCGTGATCACCCGCCCGCCAGGGCCGGGGGAAGCGCACGAGGCGGTCACGGAAGCGGAATTTTCCGCACGGCGCTTCGCGCTTTCCTGGGCCGCACATGGGCTGCGTTACGGCATTCCGCAGGAGATCGAGGCCGATCTGGAGGCCGGGCGCATCGTCATCATCAATGTCTCGCGTGCCGTGATTCTGCAAGCCCGCGAACGTTATCAGTGCCAAGTGATAGAAATCACGGCGCCAACGGAGATATTGGCCAGGCGCCTCGCCGCGCGCGGGCGTGAGAGCGAGGCAGATATCGCGGCCAGGCTGGCACGCGAAGCCGCTCCCGTGGATGCGGATGTCACCATCATCAATGACGGCCCGCCGGAGGCGGCGGGCGCCATCTTTCTCTCCAAGCTCTCATGAAAAAGCCCCGGTGAAGTCCGGGGCTTTTTACTTTTCTTAGGCTGAGGTTCGCAGCCTTGCTCCCGCGCCAGGGGCCAGATAGGCGACCTGCCCGGCCGCGATTGTCGCCACAAGCCTCGGTAAGTCTCCGGGCTCCACCAGCAGGAAATCCGCGCGCTGCCCCTGCGCCAGCCCGCCACGGTCTGTCAGATTCGCCGCCGCTGCCGCATTTCTGGAAACCAGCGCCACGGCGTCCTCGAATGAGGCGCTGCCATTGCGCGTCAGCCGGTACACCGCCTGCAGCAGAGAAGGATAATGATAATCAGAGCAAAGAATGGAACAGGCCTGCTGCTTCACCAGCGCCTCCGCCCCGTGCCAGCCCGTGTGGGAGCCACCGCGCACCACATTCGGCGCGCCCATCACCGTCGGCTCCCCCGCCGCCACGGCGGCCAGCGCAACCTCCACGGTGGTCGGAAATTCGGAAATCTCCGCGCCCAAGGAGCGGAAATAGGCGCGCTCCTCCAGCGTGCGGTCATCATGGCTGGCCATGGGTATGCCCGCCTCGCGCGCCGCCGCCGCCAGGCGCAGATGCGCCGCCTCGATGGCGGCCTGCGAAACCTCACCCGCGCGGCGCGCATCGGCGCAGAACGCCTCGTAACTCTGCCCGGATCGTTCAGCGAATTTAGAAACCGCAACCGGGTTGGGCAGCTTCTTCAAAATGCTGGGCGTATGGTCGTTGAAGGAGAGCATATGCACATGCCCGGCCGCGATATCCTCCAGCAGCATCTCCAACGCGTCGAGATTCGCCGCCTCGAAGCGCACATGCAGCCGCAGATCCGGCAGCCTGCCAGCCGGGCGTTTCGCCAGCGCATCGCGGAGAATCTTGTATGTTTCCGCCGAGCGCAGCCCGGCCTCCCAGGAAAGCGTGACCGCGAGGAAGGCGGTGGTCACCCCCGCCGCCAGAAGCTGCGCCTCCACCTCGGCAATCGCAATGCCGATCGGCAGCGTGACACCCGGGCGCGGGGCCAAGGCACGCTCGAATGCATCGCCATGCACGTCGATAAATCCAGGGAGAACATCAAGCCCGGTATCGTCTATGGTCAGCCTTGCGGCGTCCCTCTGGGCAATGAAAACGCCTCCGGCGACACTCAAGCCGGAGCGCAGGGCAAGATCAGCCATCATGGTTCAAACACCAATTGCATGCGGGTGGAGGGGTAACAGGCGCAACCGTATTCGACGATCACGCCATCAGTGGATTCATTGGCGGATTCGGTGGTCAGCAGCGCATCCGTCCGCGCCACGCGCAAAAGCCGCGCCTCGCGCGCATCCGGCAGGCGCGCGCCTACGCGTGTCCAGCGGCGCGTGTAGTCATCAACGCCAATCGCGGCCAGCGCGGCGGTGATGGAACCATTGTCTTGCAGCGCCGCCATCAGCCCTGGCAGCCGCGCAGCGGGAAACACATGGCGCGAGAGCGAGAGCGGCTTGGCATCCGCCGTGCCAAGACGCTCCAGCAAGATCACCTGATCCTCCGGGCTCAGCCCCAGCACCGCGCCCGCCGCAGCCGCCTCCGGCAGGTCGCCCAGCCTGGCCTCAACCAGCTCCAGAATATCGCCCAACGGCGTGCGGTTATAGCGGCGCACAAGCTCGGAGAAGCGCGGGCGCGTGCCGATGTGATAATCCATCACCTCGTCATTCACGAAGGAGCCTCGCCCGTGCTCGGTGCGGATGATGCGTGCGTTCGCCAGCTCCTCCAGCGCCCGGCGGATGGTATGGCGGTTCACACCATAATCCGCGGCAAGCTGGGTCTCCGTCGGCAGCTTGTCATCGCGCTTATAGGCGCCTTGCTCTATATCCCGCGCCAGCCTTGCCGCGATCTGGCTCCACAACGCTTCGCCGCGCTTGCGCTCAAACTCCATCGCCATCCATTTCCATGCTCACCTCGAAACGCTACGAATCCGGATTTACCGGCCTTTGGCCTAGTGGAGTATATTAGGCAAGCAGATCAATTTGTCTAGACATCCAAATGAGTCATAAAAGCTTCACCAAACGGCAAACAGGCTGTCTTGGTTCGGCGCTAGGTAGCGGGTGCCGCGCAAACGGCAGAGCGGGCGCCGCCCCTCTTGAAAGCATCACAGGGAAATCCTCACCGATGAAGCACTCCATTCTGGCCGCTCTTGGCCTCGCCCTCGTCTCCGCCGCCCCGGCCTTGGCCGCCAATGACTGCCCCGCCGGCGGCGTCATCCGCTTCGGCGTCGAGCCCTACGAGGCCACCGCCCTGCTCATGCCGATCTACAAGAAGATCGGCGATGATCTGAGCGCCAAGGTCGGCTGCCCGGTGCAGATCGACATCACCACCTCCTACAATGCCGAGATCGAGGCGATGCGCGCCGGCAAGCTGGAAATCGGTGAGTTCGGCCCCCTGGGTTACGTGCTGGCCCATCAAGTCGGCCATGCCCAGGCCGTTGCCGCCTTTGCTGATGCCAACGGCAAGCCCGCCACCTACACCGCCTCCGTCGTCACCTGGCCGGGTTCGGGCATCAACACGCTGGCCGAAGTGAAAGGCCATAGCTTCGGCTATTCCGACCCTGCCTCCACCTCCGGCCATCTCTTCCCGGCCTATGCGCTGAAGATGGCCGGCATCGACCCGAACAAGGGCGTCACCGCGCTTTATGCCGGCTCGCACACCGCCTCCTATGAGACGATCCTGAACCACAAGGTCGAGGCTGGTGAGTTGAACAGCGATACCATCACGGCCGCCAAGCTGAAGAACCAGTACGACGCCAAGAACTTCGTCACCCTCTGGCAGTCCCAGCCGATCCCGCTGGACCCGCTCGCCGTCTACGGCAACATGAAGCCGTCGCTGAAGGCCAAGCTGACCGCCGCGCTGCAGAATCTGGAACTGACCGACCTGACGCCGGCTGAGCAGTCTGTTGTCGGCACCTCTTCCGGCAAGCTCGTGCCCACCACCGATTCCGCCTATGACCAGATCCGCTCTCTGGTGCATGTCCTCAACATCGATCTCACGAAGATGAACGGCTGACTTGTCTAATACACCGCTGATCGAGGCCTCCGGCCTCAATATGCAATACCCGACGGGACGGCTGGCGCTACATAGCGCCAGCCTGACCGTTCATCCGGGTGAGTTCGCCGTGATTCTCGGCGCTAATGGCTGTGGCAAGTCCACCATGCTGCGGATCATCGCCGGCATGCAGAAGCCCACCGTCGGCGAAGTCCGCATTGCCGGGCAGGATATCACGCGCCTCAATGGCCGCGCTTTGTCCGACGCGCGCATGGCGCTCGGCATGGTGTTTCAGCATGCGAATCTGGTGAAACGCCGGTCCGTTCTCACCAATGTCACCACCGGCACGCTGGGCCGTCACCGGACGCTCTTCACCGCGCTCGGCGGTCTTCCCGCACAGGAATTCCCGCACGCGATGAACTGCCTGGAGCAGGTGGGGCTGACCCAGTTCGCCAAGCAGCGCGCCTCCACCCTTTCCGGCGGCCAGGCGCAGCGCGCCGCCATCGCCCGCGCCTTGGCGCAGCGCCCGCGCGCTTTGCTGGCTGATGAACCTGTCGCCAGCCTCGACCCCGAAGCCGCGGAAGATGTGATGCGCCTCCTGCGCAAGCTCGCCACGGAGCAAGGCATGGCGGTTCTGTGCGTGCTGCACCAGCCCGACCTCGCCCGGCGCTACGCGGACCGTCTGCTCGGCCTGCGCAAAGGGGTCATCGCCTTCGACGACATCCCCGCCAACGTCACGCCCGACGCCATCAATGATCTCTATGAAGGTTTCCGCCCGTCATGAGCTCCGAAACCCTCCCTGCCGCCGTCTCGCCCGCCAAGCTGGCGGCCGCCGCGCGCGTCTCCCTCTTGAAAACCGCCGTGATCGCCATCGTGCTGATCGCGCTGTTCGTGCAGGCGATGATCGTCGTGCAGGCCCAGCCGGCGGAGCTCATTACCGGCATCCATGGCATGGCGGATATTCTCTCCCGCTCCCTGCCGCCGGATGTCTCCAGCTTTCCCTCGCAGCTCTGGCCGGTGCTGGAGACCATCGACATCGCCTTGTTCGGCACCTTCTTCGGTGTGATCCTGGCGCTGCCGCTGGCCTGGCTGGCGGCGCGCAACACCTCGCCCGCCCCGGCGGTCTATCATGGCGCCCGTGCCGTCATCAGCATCTGCCGCGCGGTGCCGGACCTGGTCTGGGCGCTGCTTTTCGTCACCGCCGTCGGGCTTGGGCCCTTCGCGGGCGCGCTGGCGCTGACCATCCATTCCGTCGGCATGCTGGGCCGCCTGCTGGCCGAGACGATCGAAGACATGGACATGGGCCCGATGGACGCGCTCTCCTCCACCGGCGCCGGACGGCTGCAGATCTTCACCCACGCCGTGGTGCCCACCGTTCTGCCCTCGCTGCTGGGCATCACGCTCTACCGGCTGGACGATAATATCCGCTCCTCGCTGGTGCTGGGTTTCGTCGGCGCCGGGGGCATTGGCTTCCAGCTGCTCACCGCGATGAATTTGTTCGACTACCGCACCGTCTCGCTGCTGCTCATCATCACCTTCGTTCTGGTGCTCGGGGCTGAGCGTCTCTCCGCGGCCGTGCGCAAAAGGGTTCTGTAATGGAAAAGAAACTTCCCAAAATCGCCGAAACCGTGATCGACCCCAGCGTGCGGCTGCGCGAGACGGTGATCGGACGGCGCTGCGCCATACAGCGCAACTCCCAGCTCGAATATGCGAGCGTTGGCGACTACTCCTATCTTGGCGAGCATTGCGAGGTCGCGGATGCCGAGATCGGCAAGTTCTGCGCCATTGCCAACATGGTCCGCATCGGCGCGCCCAACCATCCGATGGAGCGCCCCAGCCAGCACCGCTTCACCTACGTGCCGGAATATTACGAAGAGACCGCCACGCGTGACGCGGCCTTCTTCGCCGGCCGCCGCGCGGCGAAGGTGAGCATCGGTCATGATGTCTGGATCGGCCATGCCGCCATCGTCCTGCCCGGCGTCACCGTGGGCGATGGCGCGGTGATCGCCGCCGGCGCGGTGGTGAGCAAGGATGTCGCCCCCTACACCATCGTCGGTGGTGTTCCAGCGCGGCAGATCCGCGAGCGCTTTTCGCGCGAAATCGCCGCCAAGCTCGCCGCCATCAGTTGGTGGAACTGGCCGGAGGAAAAACTCTTCGCTGAGGTCAGCGCATTTCAGACTGGCGATATCGAAGCCTTTTGCGAGCGCTTCCTGAGCCTCAGCCCACAGGTTTCCAGTATCGGCTGAAAAATCCCCGCGCATCCAGGGCGGGCGAGGGCGGAACGATCACCGCCTTGCCGCCCTGGCAGCGCCAGTTATAGGCACTGTCATGGCCTGAAATATAGGCCGGGATGAAGTCCGCGTTCGGAGTTTTCCCG
The DNA here is from genome assembly GCA_963736885.1 of uncultured Pseudomonadota bacterium. GTDB lineage: Bacteria > Pseudomonadota > Alphaproteobacteria > Acetobacterales > Acetobacteraceae > Acidocella. The sequence goes on along the minus strand of CAVTQN010000010.1, from coordinate 89,245 downwards.
CACCACTCCTTCGCCGCCGGCAGCGTTGCCGCCATGTTGGCCTTGCCGCAGGGCAGGTTGGCGCCCGCGAAACAGACAAAGGGCTTGCCGCCCATGCAGCGCATCACCGTCATCTTTTGCGTCTGTGCGGCGCTGATATCATACAGCCCGAACTCCTTCTGTACGTCCGGCGCCAGCATGGCGGGCAACGGGCGCAGCGTGTCGTCATCAGGATGCGCGGCGCACAGCCCCGCCGCCCGCGCGGCCGGCGCATGCAAAATGGCAAACCCCAAGACCATGGCAACGAAGATTGTTCTCACCATGAAACGAGCGTGACATGGGCGGCGCTTGCGCGTCAACCTGCGTGCGGTCGCGGGTTGAGTTAAAAAAACGGCGTGATCCGTAAGGACCACGCCGTTTTCCAGTGGCTTAAGCCGCCTTCGCCTCGCGGCGGCGGCGGGTGAGGATGAACTCGGTGTAGCCGTTGGGCTGGGCGCGGCCCTGGAAGACCAGATCCAAAGCCGCCTTGAAGGCCGGGCCGTCATAGGAGGGCGCCATCGGCTTATAGGCGGCATCGCCGGCATTCTGCTTGTCCACCACCAGCGCCATGCGCTTGAGCGTCTCCAGCACCTGCGCCTCGGTGACGATGCCATGGTGCAGCCAGTTGGCGATGTGCTGGGAGGATATGCGCAATGTCGCACGGTCCTCCATCAGCCCGACATCATGAATATCCGGCACTTTCGAGCAGCCCACGCCCTGGTCCACCCAGCGCACCACATAGCCCAGCAGACCTTGCGCGTTATTGTCCAGCTCTTGCTGGATTTCTGCTCCGCTCCAGTTCGCACCCGCGGCCAGCGGGATGGTCAGCAGGTCGGAGAGCTTGGCCGGGGCGCGGCTCTTCAGCTCATCCTGCCGGGCGAACACGTCCACCTCATGGTAATGCAGCGCGTGCAGCGTGGCGGCGGTGGGAGACGGCACCCAGGCGGTGTTGGCACCCGCCTTGGGGTGGGCGATCTTCTGCGCCAGCATCGCCGCCATCTGGTCCGGTGCCGCCCACATGCCCTTGCCGATCTGCGCCTTGCCCTGCAACCCGCATTCCAGCCCGAAATCGACGTTCCGGTCCTCATAGGCCTTGATCCAGGGCTGGGTCTTGATGTCGTTCTTGCGCAGGAAGGCGCCGGCCTCCATGGAGGTGTGGATCTCATCGCCCGTGCGGTCCAGGAAGCCGGTATTGATGAACACCACCCGGCTCTTTGCCGCGGCGATGCAGGCTTTCAGGTTCGCGCTGGTGCGGCGCTCCTCATCCATGATGCCCATTTTCAGCGTGTTGGCGGGCAGCTTCAGCAGCTCCTCCACCGCGCCGAACAGCGCATTGGCGTTCGCCGCCTCTTCCGGCCCGTGCAGCTTGGGCTTGACGATATAGACCGAGCCCTTGCGGGAATTGCGCCGCGCGGCGAGGTCGTGCTTTGCGATGAGCGAGGTAATCACCGCGTCGATCACCGTCTCCGGCATTTCGGCGCCGTCCTGGGTGATGATGTCGGTCAGCATATGATGGCCGACATTGCGCACCAGCAGGAGGGAGCGCCCATGCAGGCTCAGCTTGCCGCCATCCGGCGCGGTATAGTCACGGTCCGGGTTCAGGCTGCGCTCGAAAACCTTGCCGCCCTTCTCCACCGGCGCGGACAACGTGCCCTGCATCAGCCCCAGCCAGTTGCGATAGACCACAACCTTGTCCTGCGCATCCACCGCGGTCACGGAATCCTCAGCATCCATGATCGTGCTGATGGCGGATTCCAGGACGATGTCGGCGATATGGGCGGTGTCGTTCCGGCCGATCGGGTGGGCGGGGTCGATGACGATCTCGGCGTGCAGATTATGGTTCTTCAGAAGCACGGCGCTGGGGCTGGCGGCATCGCCGGTATAGCCCGCGAACTGCTCAGGGGCCTTCAGCGTGGAATTGCCGGAGGGCAGTTGCACAACCAGACGTCCATCCTCCACCGTATAGCCCAGCGCGTCGGCGTGGCTGGCCTCTTCCAGCGGAAAGGCCGCATCCAAAAAGGCGCGGGCGCGGGCAATCACCAGATCCGCGCGCACCGGGTTGAAGCCCTTGCCGCGCGTGGCACCTTCGGTCTCGGGCAGGGCATCCGTGCCATAGAAGGCGTCATACAGGCTGCCCCAGCGGGCATTGGCGGCGTTCAGCGCATAGCGGGCGTTGGAAACCGGCACCACGAGCTGCGGCCCCGGAATAAGCGCGATTTCGTCATCCACATTCGCGGTATCGACGCTGAAGGGGGCGGGATCGGGCAGCAGATAGCCGATCTCGCGCAGGAAGGCCTCATAGGCGGCCTGGTCGTGCGGCTTGCCTTTCTGCGCCTTGTACCAGCCATCCAGCTTGGCCTGGATCTCATCGCGCCTAGCCAGCAAGGCCGCGTTGGTGGCGGCAAACCGCTTGAGCAGCGCCGAAAATCCATCCCAGAACGCGGCTTGCTCCAGCCCGGTGCCGGGCAGCGCCTCGCTGTTCACGAAATCATACAGGACGGTGGCAACAGAGAGGCCGGAAACAGGCGTCCTAGGCTCAGACATAACGGAACTCCTTATACTTCTTATACGGCACCTTCCCCGGGCGAAGTTGTGCCGCAAAGCCATGGCAGGATGCAAGCCGCAGGGGCTGGACCACTCCCGGCTACTCCGCCATGGCCGGATAGCCTGGAACCTGCGCCCCCATCCTCACGCTGGCAGGGCGGCCATGCTTGGCCACCAGCTCGTCCCAGCTGATGGTGGCCACAAGGTATGGCCTGCCGCCATCTCCCGGCTGCAGCAGCGCAATCTCCCCGCCGCGCGGCGCCGGGGCAAAATTCTCCAGCACCAGCCGCCCCTGCGCGATCGGCGCCGCGAAACGCTCGGTTAGGGCGTAGTAGAGCCGGACGTCAGGCTGCACGGCGACGACTTTTTCCTCCCTGCCCAGCGCCTCCTCGATCAGGGCTGTGTCATTTTCAGCCACAATGAATATCACGGAAGGACCTGCCAGCACGTTCGCGTCACGGGAACGTCCGATCAGACCGTCCCAAAACCGCGCCAGGGCGATATCCTCCACCTCACTGATCGAGCTGGTGAAACCGGCAAGATGCTCCGGATTTCGCGGCGAGACGCCCCCACAGCGCCTCTTCCTTGAAATCCCCCTTCAACCCACGCGCCACGCGGTCCGTGAAGGCGCTCTCCGTCCGGAAGGCATAATGATGGATCAGCGCCTCAGCCGCGAAAACCCTCTCCTGCCGGGCGCCTTCACGCAGCCATGCCTCCGCCGCCGAGGGAAACCCATCATAATAACCGGCCATATTTTCGCCCAGCACGTTCATCGGGCGAATATCGCCACGAACATACTGATCCAGGCGATGAACGAAGCCATTGTCCTGCACATTCTGGAACAGTTCGGGCTGACCTAGGATGTAGGAGCGGAACAGCATTTTGGTGCAAGGATGCAGGCTTCCGCTCCGGTGCGTCAGGGTCCGCAGCACGGTTTTCGGCGGCTCGGTCTGCCCGTTGGGGCCGAAAAACACCCAATTGAACATCAGGCAATCGGTTATACCTTCGAAGCCTTGCATATAATCCGGCAGTGTCTGACCCGGCGGCAGGCGCAAAAACTCGTCGAGATCGAGAAAACTCACCCATTCCGAGTCATTCCCGTTATGGGCGCAGAAATGCATCATCATCTTCCGGTGCATTCCCTGTTCGGGAAAATAGCGGAAGGTCACGAAGGGCTGCGGCCCCTGGGTAAAGGGCAGCACGGCCTCATAAAGCCCGGCCGGGTCATCGTCATTACAGTATAAATAGACATGCTCGAACCCGATTGCCCGGTGATAGGCCAGCCATTCGGCGGCATAGGGCGTCTCCCAGCGGGCGCAGGCGGCGATCACGAAACGGTATTTCCAAGTCATTCTTCCATCCGCGCCCGAGAGGCCAAGCATGACATGGTTGTTTTGAACAGAAACCCCTCCCCCCACAACCCCCTTGCAGGAGCGGGATTTTTGGGTCATCTAGGACATCAGGATGCGCGCAGCGCGGAGCCCGGCCTTGATCCGCCGGCCGCGCACACCGCGTCCAAAACAAAAGAATACTATATGCCCGGCGCCCCAGCGCCGGCGAGTTCATGGAACCGATGACCGCTCTGCCTACCGAAATTACCATTTCTTTCAAGGCTCAGGCCCGGTTCGGCTCCGCTTCCCCTTTCCTTCATCCTTATCACGCGCCCATGGCGCCGGGCCGCCCCTCAAGGGCCGCCCCGCTTGGCGCGCGCCGGAGTTGTGCCGTTAATGTCGAAAAAAATGCTGATCGATGCCAGCCACGCGGAAGAAACCCGCGTGGTGGTTCTGGACGGTAACCGTCTCGAGGATTTCGACGTCGAGACCGTCAACCGCAAACAGATCAAAGGCAATATCTACCTAGCCAAGGTTATCCGGGTCGAGCCCAGCCTGCAGGCCGCCTTCGTGGAGTATGGCGGCAACCGCCATGGCTTCCTGGCCTTTGGTGAAATCCACCCGGATTATTACCAGATCCCGGTCGCTGACCGGCAGAAGCTGCTGCAATTGCAGGCCGAAGCTGCCGCCGAGGCCGAAGCCGAGGAAGAGGCCGCTCCTGAAGCTGAAGCCCCCAGCGCCCAGCCGCTCGGGATCAAGCCGATCGAGATCGTCGCCGCCCCGCCGCCGGAAGAGGCAGGCGCCGCGAAGCTGGATGAGCCCGCGATGATCGCCGAGGCGCTCTCTGAGCCCGCCACCGCGCCCGAAATCGCCCCGGATGCCGAAGCACCCGCCGATTTCGCCGCCGAAGAGGCGATGCCCTCGGAGATTTCAGCCGAAGCCGGTGAGGCCGAAACCATCGAGACGATCGAGGCCGAGCAGGCCCCCGCCCCGGAGCAGATCGGCGGCGATGGCGACGATGCGGCGGAAGCCCGCGAACGCCGCATGCGCCAGCGTTTCCTGCGCAATTACAAGATCCAGGACGTCATCCACCGCCGCCAGATCATGCTGGTGCAGGTGGTGAAGGAGGAGCGCGGCAACAAGGGCGCGGCGCTGACCACCTATCTCTCGCTGGCCGGGCGCTTCTCGGTGCTGATGCCCAACTCCCCCACCGGGGGCGGCGTTTCGCGCAAGATCACCTCCCAGACGGACCGCCGCCGCCTGAAGGAGACGATGGCCGAGCTGGACATTCCGCAGGGCATGGGGCTGATCGTGCGCACCGCCGGCGCCAACCGGCCGAAACCCGAGATCAAGCGCGACTGCGAATATCTGCTGCGGCTGTGGGACGATATCCGCGACAAGACGATGGAATCCTCCGCCCCGGCGCTGATCTATGAGGAAGCCAGCCTCATCAAGCGCGCCATCCGCGACGTTTATACCAAGGATGTCGAGGATATCCTGGTGGATGGCGAGGAGGGCTACAAGGCGGCGCGGGACTTCATGCGCATGCTGATGCCGGCCAATGCCCGCAAGGTGCAGTTCTGGAGCGAGGGCCAGCCGCTTTTCTCCAAATACCAGGTTGAAACCCAGCTGGACGCGATGCTGAACCCGGTGGTGCAGCTGCGCTCCGGCGGCTACATCGTCATCAACCAGACAGAGGCCCTGGTCGCCATCGACGTGAACTCCGGCCGCTCCACCCGTGAGCGCAGCATCGAGGACACGGCCCTGCGCACCAACCTTGAAGCCGCCGAGGAAGCGGCCAAGCAGCTGCGCATGCGCGATCTGGCCGGGCTGATCGTCATCGACTTCATCGACATGGAGAGCCGCAAGAACAACGCGGCCGTCGAGCGCAGGCTGAAGGACGCGCTGAAGCATGACCGCGCGCGCATCCAGGTGGGCTCCATCAGCCATTTCGGGCTCATGGAAATGTCCCGCCAGCGCCTGCGCCCCTCGCTGGCCGAGGCCTCGCTGATCACCTGCCCGCATTGCGGCGGCATGGGCCATGTCCGTAGCCCGGAGAGCGCCGCGCTGCATATTCTGCGTGCCATCGAGGATGAGGGCGCGAAATTCCGCGCAGCCGAGATCGCTGTCAGCCTGCCGCCCGAGATCGCCTTCTATCTCTTCAATCATAAGCGCGAGCGCCTGTCCCAGATCGAGGCGCGCTATGCCATGCGGGTGATTTTTGCCCCGGATGCGGCACTCACCGGCAGCAATTTCCGGCTGGAACGGCTGAAGGCGCAGACGGCCCAGCCCCCTGCCCCCGTGCCCGTGCGGCCCGAGCGCCAGTTGGAAGCCGCCCCGGCCGAGGTCGGAAGAGACCGAGACCGAGGCCGAAACCGAGGAGCCCGAGACCGGGACCACCGAGTCCCCAGCCGAACGTGGCGAGCGTAAGCGCCGCCGCCGCCGCCGGGGCCGCCGCCGCACCGAGAACGGCCAGCCGGAGAGCGCCGACACAGCGCTGGAGACCGAAACCGAGACCGCCGAGGGCCAGCCCTCCGAGCTGGATCTCGTGCTGGAAGCCGCTCTTGGCGACACGCAAGCCGCCGAGGCGCCCCAGCCCGTGCTTGTCGAGGCCACGCCGGAACCCGCCGCGCCCGCAGCTGAAGAAACTGTGGAAACCGCGCCCGCCGAAGAAGCCCCAGCGCCCAAGCGCCGCCGCACGACGCGCAAGCCTAAGGCGGACGCCGAAGCCGAGGCACCCGCCGCAGCAGAGGTAGCGGTGGAAGCCGCCCCGGCCAAGCGTGCGCCGCGCAAGCGCAAAGCCGCCGCCCCGGCGGCCGCGAAGGAAGCGGCAAGCCCCGAACCGGTGGCGCAAGCCGCCCCCAGCCCGGCGCCGGAACCCGAGACCGTGGCGACCAAGACCGCGGAACCCGAGGCTGCGGCGCCGGTAGCAGCCGAGCCCGCTGCGGCGGAGCCAGCGGTGAAGCCGGTCCTGATCGGCGCCGGCGATACCCCGGCGGCCAAAAAGACCGGCTGGTGGCGCCGCTGATCATTAAGCTTTCGTAATTTACATTTCGTAGCGAAATGGCGGCGTCTTTCGCCGCCATTTTACTTGAAAAGCCGGAGAAACCTGCAAATCTGTGATAGTGTGCCCGCAATAAGGCACCACTCTAGGAGCAACAAACCTCATGGCCTTCAACCCGAATCAATCCTACCGCACTGTGCAGGCTGGCTATGCCGCCTATGGCAGCGCCGCGCTGGATGCGGGACTGCGCGCCTATATGCTGCGCGTTTATAACTGGATGGCGTCCGGCCTGGTCCTCACCGGCCTCGTCGCGTTCACCATCGCCCATACGTCCTTGATGAACCTGTTCTACCAGCCGGTGCAGACCGATGCTGGCGTGATCTTCCACCCCACCATCCTGGCCTATGCCGCGATCTTCGCCCCTTTGGTCTTCGTGATGGTGCTCAGCTTCGGCGTCAACAAGCTCTCCACCACCGCCGCGCAAACCCTGTTCTGGGTGTTCTGCGCCGCGATGGGCGCGTCCATGACCAATATCTTCATGGTCTATACCCAGACCTCGATCGCGGAAGTCTTCTTCATCACCGCCGCCATGTTCGCTGGCACCAGCCTTTACGGCTATGTCACCGGGCGTGACCTGACGAGCTGGGGCAGCTTCTTCTTCATGGGGCTGATCGGCATCATTGTTGCCTCGCTGGTGAATATCTTCCTGCACTCCCCGGCGGTGGCCTTCGCCGTCTCCATCCTGGGCGTGTTCATCTTCCTGGGCCTCACCGCCTATGACACCCAGCGGATCAAGACCGACTATATCCAGGCCGGCTCCTCCTACGGGCGTGGAAATGGCCGGCAAGCGCTCGGTCTACGACGCTCTGCAGCTCTATCTGAACTTCATCAACCTGTTCATGTTCCTGCTGCAGCTCTTCGGGCAGCGCAACCAGCGCTGATCCGGTAATGGCCTCACTGGTTGTCAGCCTGGCCGGTCCCGACCGGCCAGGTCTTGTCAACAGCCTCTCCGTGCGAATCGCCGCAGGGGGCGGAAGCTGGCTGGAAAGCCGGCTGGCACATCTGGCGGGCACCTTCGCGGGAATCATTCTAGTCCGGGTGCCGGATGAAGGGGCGGAGGCGCTGGCCACCGCCCTTTCCGCTTTATCGGACGAAGGGCTGGCGGTGAGCATCATCACCGGCACCGAATCCACGCCGCCGGCCGAGCAGGTCACGCTGGAGCTGCTGGGCAATGACCGCCCCGGCATTGTGCGGGAGGTCACGCAGACCCTGCGCGGCCTTGGCGTGAATATCGAGGAATTCTCCTCCTCCATCGAAAGCGCGCCGTTCACCGGCGAGGATATGTTCCGCGCCGTGGCGCGGCTTGGCCTGCCGGCGGGGCTTTCCGCCAAGGATGTCAGCACCGCCCTGGAAAGTCTGACGGCGGAATTCATGGTGGACATCAAGCGGCCCGAAGCCGCCTGAACCGGGCCGCTTCCCCAAAGCTTCACGCGAATTTTCTTGACACGGCGCGCCCGCGCATAGCGGAATGGCGACATGCTCAGGAGGATTCTCAAGCTTTGTGCTTGACCTGCCAGTCCCGCCCGCGTTTCTCCGTCCGGACGAACCGGATGGAATTGAACGCATGAACGCAACCGATCGCAAAACCCGCAAGCTGCACGTCGTCACCCACGGCTGCCAGATGAATGTGTATGACAGCGCCCGGATGACCGATCTGCTGCGCCCGCTCGGCTATGCCACGGTGGACGCGCCGGAAGGCGCGGACATGGTCATCATCAATACCTGCCATATCCGTGAGCGGGCGGAGGAGAAGGTGTTCTCCCAGCTCGGCCGGCTGCGGCAAATGAAGGAGGCGCAGGGCGGCAACATGATGATCGCCGTCACCGGCTGCGTGGCGCAGGCGGAAGGCGAGGTGCTGGCCAAGCGCGCCCCGTTCGTGGATCTCGTGGTCGGCCCGCAGGCCTATCACCGCCTGCCGGAGCTCATCGCCCAGGCGCATCGCAAGCAGGGCGTGGTGATCGACACGGAATTCCCCGCCGAGCAAAAATTCGACCATCTGCCGGATGACGCCGCGCCGCAGGGCGTGGTCTCCTACCTCTCCATCCAGGAAGGCTGCGACAAATTCTGCTCCTTCTGCGTGGTGCCCTATACGCGCGGCGCCGAGGCCTCCCGCCCGGTGGAGGGCGTGCTGGCGGAGGCGAAGCGCATGGTGGCGCTGGGGGCGCGCGAGATCGCGCTGCTGGGCCAGAATGTGAACGCCTATCATGGCGAGGGGCCGGACGGTTCCGCGTGGAACCTCACCCGGCTGCTGGACAGGCTGGCCGGGATCGAGGGGCTGGAGCGCATCCGCTACACCACCTCCCATCCCAACGACATGTCGGACGATCTCATCGCCGCCCACCGGGACAACCCCAAGCTGATGCCCTTCCTGCATCTGCCGGTGCAGTCCGGGTCCGACAAAATCCTGCGCGCGATGAACCGCAAGCACACGGCCGATGATTTCCGCCGGATCGTGGAAAAGCTGCGCGAAGCCCGGCCGGACATCGCGTTCTCCTCGGACTTCATCGCCGGCCATCCCGGCGAGACGGATGCGGATTTCGCCGACACCATGAAGCTGGTGCGCGAAACCGGTTTTGCCCTGGCCTATTCCTTCAAATATTCGCCCCGCCCGGGCACCCCGGCGGCGGGGCTGCCGCAGCTTGAGGAAGCGGTGAAGGATGCCCGCCTGCAGGAGCTGCAAGCCCTGCTGCGCGAACAGCAGAACGCCTTCAACGCCGGGACGGTGGGGCTGGAAACGCCCGTGCTGTTCACCGGCGCGGGGCGCCACCCGGGGCAGATCGCCGGGCGCTCCCTCTGGCTGCAGCCGGTGGTGGTGGAGCATGAAACCGACCTCACCGGGCAGATCCGGCATGGTGAAAATCACCGGCGCCAACCCCAATTCTTTGCTAGGCACTCTTTTGGATAAGGAGAAAATCGCCGCTTGAGCCAGATCATCACCTCCGCCCCTCGCCCCCCTGCCGCGCTTGCGCGCTCCCTCACCATGACCTTCGGCAACAATACGCTTTTGTCGATGCTGCTCGGAGACCATGACCGGCATTTGGCCCGGATCGAAAAAAGGCTTGGCGTGCGCCTGGCCTGCCGCGGCAACAGGATCTCCATCTCAGGCACGGCGGAACAGGTGGCGGCGGCGGAAGCGGCGCTGGCAGCCCTTTATAACCAGCTGGAGCAAGGCGAGGTGATCGACGGCCCGAAAGTGGATGCCGCCCTGCGCCTGACCGACCCGGCAAACGAGCCGCGCCTGCCGCTCTCCGACCTTCCGGCCATCCGCACCCGCAAGGGCGCTGTCGGCCCGCGCAGCCAGGGTCAGGCGGCTTATATCGAGACGCTGGCCCGCCATGAGATGGTCTTCGGCCTCGGCCCCGCCGGCACGGGCAAGACCTACCTGGCCGTCGCCCAGGCGGTGGCCATGCTCACCTCCGGAAGGGTGGACCGCATCGTGCTGTCCCGCCCGGCGGTGGAGGCCGGCGAGCGGCTGGGCTTCCTGCCCGGGGATATGAAAGAGAAGGTCGACCCCTATCTGCGCCCGCTTTACGATGCGCTGAACGACCTGCTGCCCGGCGACCAGCTCACCAAGCGCATGGCCACCGGCGAGATCGAGATCGCCCCGCTGGCCTTCATGCGCGGCCGCACCCTGGCGCATGCCTTCGTGATCCTGGACGAGGCGCAGAACACCACCGCCGTGCAGATGAAGATGTTCTTAACGCGCATGGGCGAGGGCACGCGCATGGTCATCACCGGCGATCTTTCCCAGATCGACCTGCCGCCCAACACGCGCTCGGGCCTTGCGGATGCGCTGGAGACGCTGGAGGGCGTGCAGGGCATCGGCGTCACCCGCTTCACCAATAGCGACGTGGTCCGCCACCCGCTGGTGGCGCGCATCGTGGAAGCCTATGACCAGCGTTACGCCGCAGTGAAGGAGCATGCCCGCGAGCGGCAAGGTTAGCGTGCGATCGCGCCGGATTAAACCGGCCATGGTTCGATGCGGCGCGTGAATCGCCCGCTCAAATAAGCCCGTAACGGTTGACTTACCCCCCGCGGGTTTGCAACAGACACAAAGACCAATGGACGACCCTGGAAGTACCAGCCCCCTCGGGGGGTTTGAAATCGTAGTCACGGACCGGCGCTGGCGCGCCCATGTGCCTGATGCTGTGCGCCGAATTGGCCGCGCGCTTGCGGCCTCGGGCTGCGCGGCCAGCGTGGCGCTGACCGATGACCGCACCGTGAAAAAGCTGAACTTCCGCGACCGCGGCAAGAACAAGCCGACCAACGTGCTCACCTATGAGCAGCCGCCGGAAATATTGCTGGCCTTCGGCGTGGTGGCGCGGGAGGCCAAGCGCGAGCGCAAGAGCATCGCCAACCATCTCACCCACCTCATCGTGCATGGCGCCCTGCATTTGCAGGGCTATGACCACCACCACCCCGGCGAGGCGCGGGAGATGGAGGCGGAGGAAACCCGCATCCTCGCCCGCCTGCACGTGCCCAACCCTTGGAAAAACCGATGAGCAACACGCTGAGCCGCTTGCTGGGTAAGCTGCGCAGCCAGGAGCAGTCGGTGCGTGCCTCCATCGCGGAGCTAGTGCAGCAGGAACACAGCGCCGAAGCCGCGCAGGGCGATGGCAAATCGCTCGACCTCAACCCGCAGGAGCGCGCCCTGATCGGCAATGTGCTGCGCCTGCGCGACATCACCGCCGATGACGTGATGATCCCCCGCCCGGACATCGTGGCGATGAAGGCGGATGTGACGCTGGACGAAGCCCTGGCCCTCATCCGCGGGGAAGGCCATTCCCGCATGCCGGTCTATCGCGATCATCTCGATGACGTGGCGGGCATGGTGCATATCAAGGACGTATTCGGCTTCACCGGCGCGCCGTCGGAATTCTCGGCCGAGAAAATCCTGCGCAAGCCGCTGATGGTCGCCCCCCAGGTGCCGGTGCTCGATCTGCTTTTGCAGATGCGCCAGACCCACACCCATCTTGCCCTGGTGGTGGATGAATATGGCGGCATCGACGGGCTGGTGACCATCGAGGATCTGGTGGAGACCATCGTCGGCGACATTTCGGACGAGCATGACGAGATCGAAGGCCCGATGCTGACCGAACGGCCTGACGGCTCCTACGACATCAATGCCCGCCTGCCGGTTGAGGCGTTCGAGGACAAGATCGGCCCCGTGCTGTCGGATGATGAGCGCGACGCCGATATCGAAACCGTCGGCGGGCTGGTGTTCAACCTGGCGGAGCGTGTGCCCGCGCGGGGCGAGATCATCTCGCACCCCTCAGGCGTGGAATTTTTGGTGCTGGATGCGGATGCCAGGCGCATCCGCAAGCTACGCGCCCGGCGCCTGAAGCCGGAAGAAACGCCTTCTGAGGAAACTTAGTGGTCTGAGATAGGCGCGGCGGGTGGCTTCACCTGCCGCAGGAACGGCGCCAGGCACACCGCCACGGCGAATGCCAGCGCAATGGCACAGAATGCATCCGCATAGGCCATCGTCTCCGCCTGGGCATAAGCGAGCTTCCATAATTCCCGCAACGCGATTTGCGTGCTGCCCAGTTTCTGCGTCATGTCCCGCAAGGTTTCAGGCACCTGCGCGCGCGCCACGGTGAGGTTGGAGGCCAGCACCATGAAATGAAAATTCGTCCTGTCATTCAGCACCGCGCCACAGAGCGCGATGCCCACCGCACCGCCCAGATTGCGCATCATGTTGAACAACCCGCTGGCATATTTCAGCCTTTCGGGCGGCAGGCTGCCCAGCCCCAACGTCACGGACGGCGCCACGCAAAAAACCTGCGGAAAGCCGCGCAGCACCTGCGGTATCAATAATTGCTGCCAGCCCCATTCGCTGGTGATAAGCGAAAAACTCCACATGCCCAGCCCGAAACAGACCAGCCCGGCCATCATGATCCAGCGCAGATCGAAGCGTTTCGCCAGCCAGATATAAACCGGCACCCCGGCGACGGAGGCAATTCCGGTGGAGAAAATCGCCATGCCGGTCTGCCAGGCGGAAAAGCCGCGCACATAGCCCAGGAACAGGGGAGTGAGATAGATCGTCGCGAACATGCCGATGCCGGTGATGAAGGAGATCATGCAGCCGATGCTGAAATTGGGATTGAGCAGCGCGCGGAAATCCACCACCGGATTTTTCACCATCAGGCTGCGGATGATGAAGGCGGTGAGAGAAACCCCCGCAATCCAGGCGCAGCGCATGATGGTCGTGTCATCAAACCAGTTCCAGCGTGAGCCTTCCTCGAGGAAATATTCCAGCGTGCCCAGGCCCAGCGCCATCAGCGCGATGCCGGTATAGTCAGCCTCACGCAGAAGAATCAGGTCCGGCTTGTCGATATCCACCAGCAGCGCCACGAAGATTGTCACCAGCAGGCCTGGAACGAGATTCACATAAAACAGCCAATGCCAGTTCAGCGTATCGGTGATGTAGCCGCCGATCACCGGCCCCAGAGTCGGCGCTATGGAGGCGATGGTGCCGATCACCGCCGCCGCATAAACCCGCTTCTGGCCCTGGAAATAGTGAAAGGAGGAGGTAAAGACCGTCGGGATCATCGAGGCGCCCAGCAACCCTTGCAGCGCGCGGAAAAGGATCATGCTCTCGATGTTCCACGCCACACCGCACAGCAAGCTGGCAAGGGTGAAGCCGGCGGCGGAAATGGTGAAAAGCCAGCGCGTGGAAAACACCCGCGTCAGCCAGCCGGAGAGCGGAATCACGATGATCTCCGCGATCAGATAGGCCGTCTGCACCCAGCCTATTTCATCCTGCGCGGCGGAGAGGCCGCCGCCGATATCCTGCAAGGATGAGGCGACGATCTGAATATCCAGCAACGCCGCGAACATGCCCACGCACATCACGGCGAAGGGCAGGATCGCCTTCATTTGATGTTCACCGAGGCCGTGACGGAAAGCCCAGGGCGCAGCAGCCCCAACGTCGCGGCATCGCCTTCAAGCTGGATGCGCACCGGCACCCGCTGGACGATTTTGGTGAAATTGCCCGTGGCATTCTCAGGCGGCAGCAGGCTGAACACGGCACCGGACGCGGGCGCGAGGCTCTGCACGATGCCCGTGATCTTCGTACCCGGCGAGATATCGGCGCTGATCCGCACCTCCTGCCCCGGGCGCATATGGGCGAGCTGGTCTTCCTTGAAATTCGCATCCACCCACAGGCCGCTCGCCGGCACCAGCGAGATAAGCTGCATGCCCGCGCTGGCATAGTCGCCCACATGCGCGGCGCGGTTGCCGACGGTGCCATCGAATGGCGCGCGAATTTGCGTATACTGCTCATTCAGCACGGCAGTCTGTGCCTCGGCCTGAGCTGCCGCCAAGGAAGCCTGCGCCTGCGCCTTCTGCGTCTCGATCACGCCAAGCTGAGCTTGTGCCGCAGTCAGCGCCGCGCGGGCTTTCTGCGCCGCCGCCAGAGCCTGCTGATAGGTGGCGCGTCCCGTCTGCGCCTGCTGCACGGAACCGGCATTGGTGCGGGCCAGATTGTCGTAGCGCGTCTGGTTGGCGGCGCCGAGTGTCACCGCCGCGTCCGCCGAGACGATCTCGGACTGCGCTTGCGCAATCACGGCGGTCTGAAGCGTTTCCTGCGCGTCCAGATTGGCCCGTGCCGCCCGCGCGGCCTGTACATCCGCCTGCGCCTTGGCCAACGCCGCAAGGTAGGGCCGGTCATCCAGCTGGATGAGCAATTGCCCCTTATGCACGGCCTCGTTGTCGGTCACCGCGACTTGCGTCACCAATCCGCTCACCTGCGGCGCCAGCGCGGAAACATTGCCGCCCACATAGGCGTCATCCGTGCTCTCGATATACTGGCCGTAGAGCCAATCATTCACGCCCCAGGCAAGGGCAGCGGCGGCCAGAATCGCGACCCCGCCCCAGAGCAGGGCCCGGCGCGGAAACCTCGCCCGCGCCGCGGACGGGCTGCCGGCGGCCGCTGCACCGCTCATGCCACAGCACCAGCGCGGTGACGCTCAGCCGCATGGTCGCTGGGCGTACCGGTCATCAAAGCCATTCCGGTCTGTCTGGTCTCGGTCATGGAATGATCCTTACAAAAAGGGGGAAAGCGGTTGCGCAATAAATGATAATCATCATATAAAATGTCAATCATCATTTTATGACGCCAGGACAGAGCAGATGCGTTTCGAGAAGGGACATAAGGAACAGACCCGGCAGCGGATCATCGAGACCGCCTCCCGCAAATTCCGCAAGGAAGGCGTGGCCGCCACCGGCATCGCCGGGCTGATGGCCGAGGCCGGGCTGACCCATGGCGGCTTCTACGCGCATTTTTCCTCGAAGGAGGATCTGGTGCGCGCGGCGCTGGAAGCGGCTTTGGACCAGACCAGGGCACGCCGAGAGAAGGTGCTCAACTCCGCCAAACCCGGGCCGGACAAGCTGGAGGCGCTGATCCGCTTTTATCTGCGCCCCGCCCACCGCGACGCGCCGGAGCAAGGGTGCGCCGCCGCCGCGCTGATCAGCGAGATCGCCCGGCATGAGCCGGAAACCCGCGCCACCTTCACCGCCCGGCTGCGCGGCCTGCTGGCGCAGATCGCCAGCACCTTACCGCCTGAGATGGACGAGGCGGCGCGGGAGCAGCTCGCCATCGGGCTGTTCGGCACGCTGCTGGGTTGTTTGCAAATGGCCCGCGCGGTGGATGACCCGGCTCTGTCCGATAAAATCCTGGAAAGCGGCACCCAGGCCGCCCTCGCTGTCGCGGGAGTTAAAAGCTAGAGCAACATCCAATCAAACGGGCTCATTTGATTGGATAAAGTTGCTTGCCAAAACAAAGAGACAGAGCATTTTTCCTGAGCGCACGCGAATGGAAAATGGTCTAGGCGGCCGCAATATCCCGCCCGCCCTGCCCCAGAACCGCGCCGTCACTGGCGCGGCGGAGTGTAATGTTCCCCCTCACCCCAGCCGGCAGCGCCACGGCAAAGCCATGACAGCCCTTGCCGATTCCGGCGATGCGCAAATCAGCCCGGTAGCGGTTGGCGACTATGCGAGCCAGAATTTCGCCCCCCGCCATCACCAGCAATGTCACCGGCACATCCGGCGCCTCGGGGCATTGCGCCCAGCCAGCACAGACCTCAGGCCCCGCCATATCCACAGCCCCCCGCAACGCGCCTTCGGGCGCCGCCGCGCGGTTCAGCCCTGCCCTGCGGTTCACCCAATCGCGCAGCGCCTCCAGCGCCACACCATCCTCCACCCGCGGCACACAAGGCGCGTAGGGCTCATCCGCGCCCGGGTAGAGCGCTTCGTACTCTGCCGCGTTGTGAAACCAGCTTCGCGGCACGCCGTTCTGGTAGCTCTCGCTCAAGCATCCGTCCGAGACCAGCAGGTCGTGGCGCGCCAGCTCGATATGCAGATACGCAACCGCGCCCCGTGCAAGGCGCCTGCAGCACGGTCACCTGATTCACCAGCCGCCAAGCGGGCACCAGCACGCCATGCAGAAACACGCCATGGCCGGGCGAGACCGTCATGGCCCGGCAGGGCGCGCCCTCACCCAATGAGCCGGGCAGAAAGGTCACCGGCAGCATCAGCGGATTCTGGCCCAGAAACCGCCCCTCATAGGCGCTGCGGCCGATCCATTTGATCCGTTCGGGGCCGTTTTGTGTCTGCACCTCATCGCCAATGGCAAGGCACTCCACCGGCACCTCGCCGCGCGGCGTCATGATCATCGTGCCGGGGCAGAAACAGGCGATGTCGAACCCCAGCACGCTCATCAGCGTGTCATCCACCGCCGAAATGGTGGTGGCATAGCCGGGATATTCATAGGCGCTGAACGCATCCGTGCGCGACGGGGCGGTATCCGCCCAGTCGCTGATGTCGCTCGTGGTGTCGAAGCTGGCGAGATTGGTCGCGCCGTCATCGATCGAGAAATAAGAAGGCGCGTAGGGCGTGGATTGCAGCGTGCCGGCGGCGGCATAGGCGTAGAGATCCATGAGGGTGAAATCCGACCCGTCATTGAAATCCACCCGCCCCAGCGCGTGGGAGAGCTCATGCTCGGCGGTGCCGACGAAATCCAGCTCCCCCGCCACCGCCCCTGAAGCGGTGCTGAAATTCAACACGCCGCCGCCGGTGCCAAATTCCACCATGCCGTCGAGGCCGCCGGTGGCGCTGGCAAAATTCGTGGAGGGCAGCCCCAGCGCCTCGGCTTGCGCCAAAGTGAGATACAACCCGTTGCCGCCTGTCGGGTCCGTGGCGGGCAGGGCGTTCACCGCCACCAGCTGCGTGGCGGTCTGCGCATGGGTCCGCAAGGCCGCCACCACATCCGCATAGTTGTACAGCCCCGCCGCGCTCAAATCGGGGGAGGCCTCCCCCAGCACCTGGCCGGTGCTGTCCCAGCTCACCTCGATGCTGACGGTGATGTTGTTGGTGATCAGGGTGTCGAGCTGGTTCGCCGCATAGGCCAAAGCGGCGGTGAAACCGCTGGGCGCGTCAGAAGCCGTGCTATCGAAAACAAGCTGGATATCCACGCCGCGATCTCCTGGGCTTCCAGGCAAAGAGAATCACCGCATGGGTTAACAGAGCGCTAAATTACATCGCGGTACAGAGCGGATTTTAACAATTCCGCCTCCGCCGGGGCGAACAAGCCCTGGCGCAGCAGCAAATCCAGCAGCACCAGCACCACGTTGAACTTGAAATCATCCCCGGCGCACAGCGCCTCCTTCACCGCCGCCAGCGGCCAGAGCGAGAAGCTCTCCACCTCGCCATCCATGGGTTTCGGAGTGAAATCATCCGGCAGTTCAAGGTCATAGGCGTAGATGACATCGCGGCGCAGCCCTTCCGGCCGGTCCATGTTATAGCCAAAGCACGCCACTTGCCGCGCCTTGGCGGCGGTGGCCTCATCAAGCCCGGCCTCTTCCCCGGCCTCCTTCAGCAACGCGGCGAAGGGCGTGTGGCCCGCCGGCACGCCGCCCGCCACCAAATGGTCCAGCTTGCCGGGGTCCAGCTTCTTGTTGGCGGCGCGCTTGGCCACCCAGAGATGCAGCCCATCTGGCTTGCGGACCAGCCCGTTCAGATGCACCCCAACGCCGATCACGCCGAAATCCGGCAAGGCGCCGCGGTCCAGCACGCCCAGCACCGGCCCGTCCACCTGCGCCCGCACGTCGAAATCCTCGGCCCGGTTGCGCAAGCCCGCCGCCTGGGCCAGTTCGTTCAGCCGGGGCAGCAGCGCCGCGGGCATGTCCGCCCGGCCGGGGGAGAGGGCAATGGCGGGCTCGATCCCGCGCAGCCGCTCCGCCAGCTCCGGCTTCAGGTAACCGATATGATGCGTCCCCGCATACAGCGCCAGCCTTGTGCCCGGCAGCATAGCTGAGTGGCAGGATTCAATATCCGCGAGAAGCTTTGCAAGTCGTGCGTCAGATGCCATGTGCTGGGTCATGACCCGATCCGCCGCCCGTGCCAACCCCCATTTGGCCCCGAACGCGTCCGCCAAGACCGCACGAGGCTCCTTCAAGACCATCCTCTCCCTCCTCCCCTATCTCTGGCCGCACGGGGAGACGGGCCTTCGCGTGAAGCTCGTGCTGGCCTGCATCGCCATGCTTCTGGCCAAAATCGGCACGGTCTATGTGCCGGTGGTCTATGGCCATATGGTGGACAAGCTCACCCATGTAGCCGGGCCGCTCGGCCTGCCGGCGGCGCTCATCGGCGGCTATGTGGCGGTGCGCGTCGCCGCCGCCGCCTTCGGGGAGTTGCGGGATGCGCTCTTCGCCGGGGTGCAGATGCGCGCCTCGCGCGTGGTGGCGCGCAAGACCTTCGAGCATCTGCACGCGCTCTCCATGCGCTTTCATCTGGACCGGCAGACCGGCGGGCTCTCCAACATCATCCTGCGCGGCACACTCGGCATCCAGTCCGTACTGCGGCTGGCCACCTTCAATCTGGTGCCGACGATCATCGAGCTGCTGCTGACCACCTTCATGCTCTGGCATCTGTTCAATGGCTGGTACGCGCTGATCACCTTCGTCGCCATCGGGCTCTATATCGCCTTCACCTTCAGCTTCACCGCCTGGCGCACCAAGTTCCGCCGCACGATGAACGAGACGGATAACGAGGCCCAGACCAAGGCCATCGACAGCCTGATCAATTTCGAAACCGTCAAGTATTTCGGCAACGAGACGCATGAATCCAAGCGCTTCGATGAAAGCCTGGCGCGGTTCGAAAGTGCCTCGGTGAAGTCCCAGGTCTCGCTGAACGTGCTGAATATCGGCCAGGCCATCATCATCTCCCTGGCGCTGGGGGCGATGATGATCATGGCCGCCAATGGGGTGGTGCACCACACGATGAGCATCGGCAGCTTCGTGCTGGTGAACACCTATCTGCTGCAACTCTACGTGCCGCTGAACTTCCTGGGCTTCACCTATCTCACCCTCAACCAGGGGCTGGTGGATATGGAGCAGATGTTTTCGCTCCTGCGCGTCAACCAGGAGGTGAAGGACGAGCCAAACGCCTTGCCGCTCGCCTCACATGGCGCGCCCGCCGAAATCCGGTTCGAGGATGTGCAGTTCGCCTACAACCCTGACCGGCAAATTCTGAAAGGTGTCAGCTTCACCGCCTCCCCCGGGCAGAAAATCGCCATTGTCGGCCCCACGGGCTCGGGCAAATCCACCATCTCCCGCCTGGTGTTCCGGTTCTACGACGCCACTGGCGGGCATGTGCTGGTGGATGGGCATGATGTGCGCAGCTACCGCCAGCATGATCTGCGCGCCGCCATCGGCGTGGTGCCGCAGGATACCGTGCTGTTCAATGACAGCATCTTCTACAATATCGCCTATGGCTGTCCTGGTGCCACCAAGGCGGAGGTGGAGCAGGCCGCGCGTCTAGCGCAGATCCATGATTTCATCGTCTCCCTCCCCCAGGGCTACAACACCAAGGTGGGCGAGCGCGGGCTGAAACTCTCGGGCGGCGAGAAGCAGCGCGTGGCCATTGCCCGCACTATCCTGAAGAACCCGCGCATCCTGATTTTGGACGAGGCCACCAGCGCGCTGGACACCGCCACCGAGCAGGGAATCTCCGCCGCGCTGCGCTCCGTCGCCCAGCACCGCACAACCCTGGTCATCGCCCACCGGCTCTCCACCGTGACGGATTCGGATGAAATCCTCGTCCTGCGCGAAGGCGTGGTGGTGGAACGCGGCGCCCACGCCGCCCTGCTGGCCGCGGACGGGGTGTATGCCAGCATGTGGGCGGCCCAGGCGGTCATGGAGCATGAAGCCCCCCTGGCTGATGGTGTAAATGCCACGCTTGCGGAAAAAACCACCCAGGACGCCGCCGAATAAGGAATGGGTTGGTAGCGCCGATCCTGCGCACCAGATAAGAAACGCCAAAATTTGGA
The DNA here is from genome assembly GCA_963736885.1 of uncultured Pseudomonadota bacterium. GTDB lineage: Bacteria > Pseudomonadota > Alphaproteobacteria > Acetobacterales > Acetobacteraceae > Acidocella. The sequence goes on along the minus strand of CAVTQN010000010.1, from coordinate 68,961 downwards.
CTTATGCCATGACAGACAGACAATCCCCCCCCGAACGCGAACTGAACCATGCCGGCTCTGTGGTGGACAAGGCGATCGAATACATGATCGGCCAGGAGCTTTCAGAGCTGGCCATCGCCTCGGCGCTGCTGGGCGGCGCCATGGGGCTGCTGACCCGTTCTTTGCCCGATGCGGTGGTCGTCCAGATTCTGCAAAACGCCATCGAGAGCATCGAGAGTGGCGAGATGAATGCGGCTTCCGGCCAGGACAAAACGGGCCAAGCCTAAGAATCTGGCTAAATCTTCGGGCCTGCCCGCGCGGACTCACTTGACGCCGCAGGCCCCTTCAGCCATAAGCCGCCCCGAAATTCCGGGCTGGCCCCTGCCAGCCCGCTTTGCGTTTGTTTGAGGAAGAGTATCATGGCCCGCCGTTGCGACCTGACCGGAAAGACCGTGCAAGCTGGCAATAATGTCAGCCACGCGAACAACAAGAGCCGCCGCCGGTTCCTGCCCAACCTGCAGGTCACCACGCTGCTCTCTGATACGCTGGGCGCTGTCCGCCTGCGTCTCTCCACCCGTGCGATCCGCACGATCGAGCATAATGGCGGGCTGGACTCCTACCTGCTCTCCCACACCGACGCCAAGCTGACCGTTGAAGGTCTGGCCCTGAAGCGCCGCCTGGAGCGCGCTGTGGCCAAGAAAGAGGCGAAGGCCGCCTGATTTCGGCGTCCCGGAGCCTGGATAGAGCGCGATGATTTTGTGCCCACCTGCTTGCAGGCGGGCATAAAACTCTAAATCGCCCTCTCCCATTTAGAGAGGCTCCGATGCTGATACGAGTGACAAAGAGCCTCCAGATCAGCGAGACTGATCTGGAGGAATTTTTTACCCCCGCCTCCGGCCCCGGCGGGCAGAATGTCAACAAGGTCTCCACCGCCGTTCAACTGCGGTTTAACCTTGCGGCCAATACCACCCTGCCCGAGCCCGTGAAGGCCCGCCTCGCCCGGCTGGCCGGCAAGCGCCTGACGCTGAGTGGCATCATCCTGATCGAGTCGGAGGAGCATCGCTCCCAGTTGCGCAACCGCGAGGAGGCGCGCGAGAAGCTTTTCGCCCTCATCCGCGAGGCCGCGATCGTGCCCAAAACCCGCCGCGCGACCAAGCCCACCAAGGCCTCAAAAACCCGCCGCCTCGAACTCGAAAAGCCACAGGGGCGAGATCAAGCGCCAGCGCCAGACCCGGGATTTTTGAGGGCTTTTTCTTAGAGCCTGATCGCTTGAGGTTGACGCGCCATCGCGCGGCAACCGAGGGCGTGAATCAGCCTCTTATCAACGCGCTCTCGTCTCCCGTCACCAGCTTCAGCGCATCTTCTATCCCGAATTCCCCCGGCAGCGCGCCCTTGGGGAAGAGCCGGTTAATATGGCCCATCTTGCGGCCGGGCCGGGCTTGCGCCTTGCCGTAATGATGCGCAATCAGCCCCGGAGTCGCCAGGATTTGCGGCCAGAGCGCCATGTCATCCGGGCCGATCAGGTTTTTCATCACCGCGTCAGAGTGCCGTACCGCAGGCGGCAAAGGCAGCCCGGTCACGGCGCGTATCTGCATCTCGAACTGGCCGCAGGGGCAGGCATCCATGGTCCAGTGCCCGGAATTATGCGGGCGCGGGGCGATCTCGTTCACCACCACCTCGCCACGGGCGGTGACAAACATCTCCACGCCCAAAAGCCCAACCAGCTCCAGACGCTCCGCCACCGTGCGGGCGATGCGCTGCGCCTCGTCCAGAATATCCGGCGCCAGCGGGGCGGGGGCCAAAGTGAGGTCAAGAATATGGTGCTTGTGGCGGTTCTCGACTGTGTCGAAACACACGATCTCGCCATTCACGCCGCGCGCGACCATGACGGAAATTTCGGCGCCGAAATCCACGAAGCCTTCCAGCACCAAGGGTTTCGGCGCCAGCCGGGCGAAGGCCGGGGCCAGATCCTCCTTCGCGCGCAGCATCGCCTGGCCCTTGCCGTCATAGCCCAGCCGGGTGGTCTTCAGCACGGCGGGCAGGCCGAGCGTCTGCGCCGCCGCCTCCAGCTCTGCGAGGCTCTCCACCTTGGCCCAGGGCGCGGTGGCGATGCCGGCATCGTTCAGGAATTGCTTCTCCAGACACCTGTCCTGGCTGATCGCCAGGATTTTGGCACCCGGGCGCACCGGCTTCAGGCTTTCCAGCAGCTCCAGCGAGGCCGCAGGCAGGTTCTCGAACTCGAAGGTGACGACGTCCACCTCATCGGCAAAGCGCCGCAGCGCGTCCAGATCGTCATAGGACGCCACGGTGTTGCGGGCCGCCACCTGCGCGGCCGGGCCGTCCTGCTCCGGCGAGAAGACATGCACGAGAAAGCCGAGCCTGGCCGCCGCCATGGCGGACATGCGCCCCAGCTGCCCGCCGCCGATCATGCCGATCACGCTGCCGGGCTGCATCATACCGGCTCCTCCGGCACGCTGGCGGTCTGCTCGGCCCGCAGCGCCGCCACGCGCGTCGCGCAATTCGGGGTCGGACAAAGCCAGAATGGAGGCGGCCAGAATCCCGGCATTGATCGCCCCCGGCTTGCCGATGGCCAAGGTGCCCACCGGAATCCCGCCGGGCATCTGCACGATGGAGAGCAGCGAATCCTGCCCCTGCAGGGCCGTGACGGCCACCGGCACGCCCAGCACCGGCAGATTGGTCATGGACGCCGCCATGCCCGGCAGATGCGCCGCCCCGCCTGCCCCGGCGATGATGATCTTGATCCCCCGCCCCTCGGCGGAGCTGGCATATTCATAAAGCCGCTGCGGCGTGCGGTGCGCGGAGACCACCTTGGCCTCATACGGCACGCCGAGTTTTTCCAGCATTTGCGCGGCATGCTCCATCACGGGCCAGTCTGACCGGCTGCCCATGATAATCCCGACAAGCGGCGCGCTCATGCCGTGCGGTCCGGGATCAGCCGGCTTTCCAGCCGCGAGATTTCATCCTTCAGCCCCAGCTTGCGCTTCTTGAGCCTTTGCAGATGCAACTGATCCACCGGGCCATTTTCGCTGATGCGGGTGATAACCGTATCAAGGTCCCGGTGCTCGCTGCGCAACGCGTGCAGCCGGCGCAGCAGATTGTCTTTGTCCGTGAGCATGGGGGAGCAATAGAGAAAATCCCGCCCCTCTGATACCGGAATTTTGCTGCAACGGCGCAATTTCCCCGTACCGTTACAGTGCTAAACCCGCCCTGCCCTCCATACCGGCGGGCAAATCAATTCAATATGTTCTGCACGACGTGGTTGCGGCAATTCTCGACGGAGGCCGGCACCCGCATGACCTTGGCGATCAGGATCGCGCCTTGCAGCGAGGAATAGATGAACCCCGCCGTTTCCTCGCAATTAAGATCGGCGCGCAACTCACCGGCGGCGACCCCCTCCTCCAGCACGGCTTTGAAGCCGAACCGGATGTCCTCAAAAATCTTCGCCAAGCGCAGGCGCAGCATCTCGGACTGATCAGCCACCTCGGCGCAAAAATTCCCGACCAGGCAGCCACTACGCATCTCGTTGCAGTTCAAATTTTCGATCACATTGTTGAAATAGGCGTTGAACCGCTCGCGCACGGGCAAGGATTTGTCATGCAGCGTCCGGGCCGCACGCTCCTGGGTCTGTTCATAATAGCGTTCCAGAAATCTCCAGCCCAAACGCCTCCTTCGAGGGGAAATGGTTGGTGAAAGAGCCGAGCGGCACGTTTGCCGCTTGCGCGATATCGCGCACAGACGCCCCGACAAACCCCCGCTCATGAACAACCCGGAGACCTTCGACGAGGATTTTTTCGCGGTTGGATGGTCTAGACATGTTGCTGGTCACGCTTCCAATAGATTGATTCGCTGAATAAGTACGTTCGTACGCCTTAAATTGCAAGAAAAATCGCGCATTTCCTTGTCAATCCTACTTTTCAGCAAATCTGCATGGATGAGCCGGAATTCATGCAATAAACGCACGCCTGCGTTAACGTACGTACGTTCTTCAAACGATTGTAAAAGAACGCACGTACGTATACACCCCCGCCTCGTCGAGGGGCACTTCCTCCGCCCCCGATCAAAGGATCAAGACATCATGTCACGCTTTACGAAATTCGCTTCCGCCGCTGTTCTGGTTGCGTCCCTGGCGCCGTTTGCCGCCCAGGCCCGCTCCGGCGATCTCGGCACCACGGCTCCCGCCAACAACAGCACCGCTCAGACCAGCCAGACCAACGCTGGCCACGACTCTGCGAACGCCCATTACGCCAACAACGATGTTCCCGTGTCCTCCCACTGGTGCGGTGGTGCGGCGACCGACAGCGTTGGCGGCTAACGCCAACCTCTCCTGAATACCCCCTCTTGAATTAAAGAAGATTCACGATGTCACGCTTCACGAAGTTCGCTTCCGCCGCTGTTCTGGTTGCGTCCCTGGCGCCGTTTGCCGCCCAGGCCCGCTCCGGCGATCTCGGCACCACGGCTCCCACAGACAAGAGCACCGCTCAGACCAGCCAGACTAACGCTGGCCATGACGCTGCGAACGCCAATTACGCCAGCAACGCTGTCCCCGTGTCCTCCCACTGGTGTGGTGGCGCGGCGACCGACAGCAATGGCGGCTAACGCCAGCCTCTCCTGAATCCATTCTCTTTAAATCAAGGCATATTTACCATGTCACGCTTCACGAAGTTCGCTTCGGCTGCCGTTCTGGTTGCTTCCCTGGCACCATTTGCCGCCCAGGCCCGCTCCGGCGATCTCGGCACCACTGCTCCGGCCAATAACTGCCCAGATCAGACCAGCCAGACTACCGCTGGCCATGACTCTGCGAACGCCAATTACGCCAACAACGATGTTCCCGTGTCCTCCCGCTGGGTTGGCGGTGCGGCTAGCGACAGCAATGGCGGCTAACGCCGACCTCTCTTGAATAAAGAAGATTCACCATGCCACGCTTTACAAAATTAGCTTCCGCCGCGGTTCTGGTTGCTTCCCTGGCACCCTTTGCCGCCCAGGCCCGCTCCGGTGATCTTGGCACCACCACCCCGCCGCAGCATTTGGTCAATATCGCCAATGCGCAGGCGGCTCAGACCCCGCATGGCCGCATCGCCGAGAATGCCAAGGTGCCGGTCAGCTTCACGACTGCCCCTGGCACTGTCCAGTACGCCAACTCCGGCCACGATAACGGCTTCGCCGGCTAACCAGCCTCGCTGGGCCGGCTCGGCGGTGCCGTAAACCTCCACTCCAGCCCTCCCCCGCCGCCAAAAGCGGCGGAGAGGGCTTCTGGTTCCTCAAAGACATTTCCCCATTTCGAGCGCCCGTTTAGCCGCCGCCTGTTTGGCGACGGACGCAATTCTGCTCGGCCGCGGTGATGCGTTATTTCCGGCATATTTCCAGATAGCCACGCTTGACGATGGATTTGCGCATCTCCGGCAAATCCAAGCACCGCGTTGGGGCCAACGGTGATGCCACCATCGATCCTGCGCGTGAGATGAATGCCGAGAAACGGCAACGCCGGGTCTGGAATCGAATAGATCAGCATATTCACAAGACCCTTGCGGCTCGCGGGCAGGCGGTCACATTCACCTCGGAACGGCACAAACTGGAAATCCTAAGTTCTGTATGCCGGCACGATGCTTTCTTTGGCCAATCGCGGCGCGGTTTCCTTCAGGAAGAGCACGACGACGAAACCCAGAACCAAACCGGCCATAGCCAGATCAAGCACATGCTGGATTCCGTAATTCTGCGCGATCCAACCGCCGATGGCAGGCGCCACGCCACCGCCAAAAATCTCGCCCGCACCTGAGACGAAGCCGATGGCGGTGGCGGTGGAGGCGGCGCTGACCGCTTCCGTGGCCAACGGGCCGGTGAACAATCCCAGCAGCCCCAGGCAGCAGAAGCCGATCACGAACAGCAGCGCGAACAAAACAGCCGGGTTGGGGCCGGTATGCATATAGATATAAAGCAGCGGCATCGCCAGCAGGAAGGCCAGGACAGCCACCACGCGCCGGCCCAGAATGTCGGACAGGCCGGGGATTCCGAACTCACCGAAGAACCCGCCAAAGCCGACCGCCGACATGATGAAGCCCATGGTCTGCGGGGGGAGCTTCAGATAATCCATAAGATAGCTCGGCATCATCGCACCGATGACGAAGATGCAGCACATGGAAGACAGAATACCCGCCACGGAGAGCAGCACATTACGGCTGCGCAGCACCTCGGCCCAACGCACATGCTGTACCGGTGCACAAACAGCACTGGGCGGCGCCTTCGCGGGCTCACGGATGACGAGATAGATCAACCCCGCCAGGATGAAGCCCGGGATACAGACAATGGCGAAGACATACCGCCAGGAGGGCACGACGGAGAGCAGCTGGGTGGCGATGATCGGCCCCAGGCCAAGCCCGAGCAGCGCGAACAGGCTGAGCTGGAACCCCTGGTTGAAGCCGCGGCGGGAAGATTTTGACGCCTCGGCCGTGCTGGCCACGCTGGCCGGCAGGAAGGCCCCCTCCGTGACCCCCATGACCAGACGGATGAGCATCAGCACGCCAAAGCTGGCGGCGGCGCCAGTGAGGCCAGCCAGCAAGGAGAACAGCAGGATAGCCGGCAGGATAACCCGGCGGCGGCCGACCTTGTCGGAAATGCTGCCGACGCACATCGCCGAGACGCCCCAGCCGATGGCCAAAATACCGGCCAACGCCCCGAGCTGACTGTAATTCAAGCCCAGATCCTTCATGATCAAGGGGAAGAGCGGCGTGATGATCCAGCGGTCAACACCGACCAAGCCAAAGCCCAGGCTCAGCAGTGCCACCGCCTTCCATTCATAGGAGACGCTCCAATTTTCAACTTGTCCGATTTTCATTGTTTTTTCCCTGGACGGTAAGGTTGTTGCTATTTGTTTCCGACTGAATAGAGCACTGGCGCGTTGCGGGTTTTCAGAAAATCTTCCAGCGGCATACCTTTCATCGCCGAATAGATATGCAGGTTGGAAACGCCGCTCACCGCGCCCAGCTTCTCAAGCACGAAGAAGATGGCGCCGTGATGGATAAGCCCACGCCAGTCACGCATCCTGATCAGGCGGCGCTCCTCGTCGGTAAGGTCCGCGGCGGCCAGGGTGGCGTCCTCATCGGCCAGGAAGGCCGCGCGGGTTGGCTCGTCAACCAGCGCATGCAGGAATTTATTGACCCGGTACCCCTTGGCGCTACGCTCCAGCGTGTAGGGATATGTGCCCTCCAGCGTCTCCGCTCCGGCCAGCTGTGCCCCCATCATCGCGCGATGCCGCTCCATCGCCGCCTCGTCCGGCACCTCCGCCGCGGCCTCATAGATCGCGGTGGCAATGCCGGTCATCGAGGGGAGATAATAGTTGCGGTCTCGGCATGTGATGAGCGCCGGCATCGCGCCGCGCATGATCAGCCACATGATCACCTCGGCGCCTTCCATGCCGCCCAGCTCAGCGTATTCAGCCAGCGTCATGCGGGTCAGCGCGTCCGGATCAGTCTCGAGCAGGTCCATGAATTTGGCGTCCCACTCGACATTGTTGAATCCGCAGCGCTCGCCATGCACCTGGTGGGATAACCCGCCAGTGGCAAAGATGACGACCTTCAGATCCTCCGGGTAGCTCTCGATGGCACGGCGCAGCGCCTGGCCCAGCCTATAGCAGCGCTTGGCGCTGGGCACCGGGAATTGCAGCACCCCCACCTGCAACGGCACGATCTGGAGCGGCCAGCCCTGCTCGTCATGCGGCACCAGCACGGAGACCGGGGAAAAGCAGCCATGGTCCAGCGGTTTGTCGCGGAACACGGAAATATCAAACTCTTCCGTCGACAATGAATAGGCGATGTGACGGGACAATCCGGCGTGGCCGCCAATCGGCGGCAGGGTGCGCTTGCCGCCGCCTTCGTCGGCAACATGATAGACATCATCAACGCCCAGCGCGAAGGGAGAGTAATGGTCGAAGAAAAAGGAGGTGATATGGTCGTTATAGATGATCACCGCCGCGTCCGGCGTCTTCTCCTGCAGCCAAAGCCTCAGCGGCTCGTAGGCCGCGAAAATCGGCGACCAGTTCGGGTCCTGCTGCTTATGGGTATCCAGCGCGAAGCCGATGGTCGGCGTATGGGAGGTCGCAATCGCGCCGATAATCTGAGCCAAATGACATCTCCTCTTCCCCAGGACGAAGCGTGCCGGCTCCTGTGTTTCATGCGCGAGCACGCCAATTTATTCTTTGCTGCTTGGCTTCTAAACTTTTGGTCAGCACAAACCAGACGAAAGTTTGATCCTGCCATAAATTTTTGCTATTTACTCTAATATGCTCCGCAGTGATGACCTGAATCTAAGGCACCTTTTCGCGGCCGTTACCATCGCCCGCCTCGGCAGCATGAGCAGGGCGGTCGATGAAATTCACATTTCCCAACCCGCCCTCACCCATGCCGTGCACAAGCTGGAAACGCAGCTCGACCATAAGATTTTTGAACGCCGCAACCATGGCGTGGAGGCAACGCCACAAGGCAGCCTGTTCCTGGCCCATGTGCAGGACGGGCTGGAGCGCCTTGCCGCAGCGGCGCAGCAATTGCGCCAGAGCGCCAAAATGAAGCCGCTGGCGGCGCCGGAGCTGCATATTACCAGTACACAGCTACGCGCTTTTCTCGCGGTGCTGCGTACCGGCGGTTATACCGCGGCGGCGAAGGCGCTGGAATTCTCCCAGCCTTCCATCTATCGCGCGGTACGGGAGCTGCAATCCTTCCTCGGCGTCTCCTTGTTTGCGGCATCGGACAAGATTATGCGCGCTACGGACCCCGTGGAACAATTCGGCGCCCAGGTGCAGTTGGCCCTGGCCAGCATCCAGTCGGGCATTGACGAGCTGGCGGCTTTGCATGAGCCCGGCATCGGGCGTATCCGCCTCGGTTCGCTGCCGCTGGCGCGCTCGGCACTGCTGCCCAATCTTCTGGCCCGCTTCTCCAGCGCCTATCCAAAAGTCTCCATCGCCGTGGCAGAGGGGCAATATGGCGAGCTGATCGGGGGCTTACGCAATGCCGGTATCGACATGCTGTTCGGCGCGTTGCGCGCGGAGTTCAATTTTCCCGACCTGCAGCAGCGTCCGCTTTTCACCGACGAGCTCTGCGTGGTGGGCCGGGCCCAGCATCCGCTTGCCCGGGCAGCGGCGGCGCCTGCTTCGCTCGCCGCCTATCCGTGGATCGTTGCCGTTGCACAATCACCGACACGAGCCATCTGGACGCGTTTCATGCAGGAGGCCGGCGGCGGTTTTCCGGCGCAGCAGGTGGAATGCGGCTCCATTCTGTTAGCACGGGAGCTGATGCGCGATGGTGATTGGCTAGGATTGATGTCCCCGCACCAGTTCCGGCTGGAGGAGGAGTGCGGCATCTTAACGCGCATCGGCGTAAAAGTGCCAGGTTCCATCAGGCCCATCGGCCTCACGCTGCGGAAAAGCTGGCGGCCAACCGGCATCCAGAAAGCCTTTCTTAACATGGCGGAAGAAATGGCGCGGCCGCTTTCTGGCGGCCACGCCAGCATCTCTTAGCGAAACAGAAACCTCACGGAGAAATAAACACACGCGCCGATGGTGCCGCCTTGGCTTGCTACGGCATCATGCGTGAAATAGCCGGTGACGCCGCTTTGGCCGGGACTGTCCAAGATATCCAAATCGACTGCGCGGGCGAAGTTAACGCCCTTGGGCTTTCAGGATCGCATCCAACCGCGGGAACACGCGGCGGGCATTGAGTTCAAAAATTTTGTGCTTGTCGGCATCAGCCAACGCCAAGGCATCGATATAGCGCTTGGTATCGTCGAAATAATGCCCGGTCTCAGGGTCAATTCCGCGCACCGCGCCAACCATTTCCGATCCGAATAAAATATTCTGCACGTCGATCACGCGCGCCATCAAATCTATGCCCGGCTGGTGATAGACGCAGGTATCGAAAAACACATTCTTCATCACATGGTCGCGCAGATTCGGGCGCTTGAGCATGTCCGCCAGCCCGCGATAACGGCCCCAATGATAGGGCACCGCACCGCCGCCATGCGGGATAATGAAGCGCAACGTTGGGAAATCCTCGAACAGGTTACCCTCGATGAATTGCATGAAGGCCATGGTATCGGCAGCGATGTAATAGGCCCCGGTGGCATGAAAGCAGGCATTGCATGAGCCGGAGACATGGATCATCGCCGGCACGTCCAGCTCCACCATCGCCTCATAGAACGGATACCAGCTCTTGTCGGTCAAAGGCGGTGCGCTGAAAGAACCGCCAGAGGGGTCTGGGTTGAGGTTGCAGCCGATGAAGCCCAGCTCATTCACACAGCGCTTCAGCTCCGCCACGGAATTGGCGATGGAGACACCCGGAAACTGCGGAAGCTGGCAGACACCAACAAAATTTTCCGGGTAAAGATCGACGACGCGCTGGATCAGATCGTTATTCGCCCGCGCCCAATCCTGGGAGACGCGCTCATTGCCCTCATGCGGCGCCATGGCGGAGGCGCGGGGCGAAAAGATTGTCACATCCGCGCCACGCTCGCGCTGCAGCTTGAGCTGATTCGCCTCGACAGTTTCGCGGATTTCGTCATCGCTGATCGCAGAGGGGGCCGGCGCCGGGCCAGCCCCCTCCTTTGCCCAGGCCAGCTGGCGTTTGCGGAAATCCTGATGCGCGGCTGGGGCCGTGGTGTAATGGCCGTGGCAATCGATAATCAGCATTCATCCTCCCTCTCCCACCCTGCGTCGGCGCGGCTTTGAAGACGCCGAAGCAGAATCAGAAAACTTCACATCCCATGCCGTGAATCCGGAACGCAAATCCTCCGCGAAGGTCTGGCCAACCTCACCAAAGCCGAGCCGGCAGATCACGGCCAGACCCCGCTCTTGATATAAATCTCGCCCTTCATCAGCTTGCGCGCGGTACGGACCAAGGCGGCGCGCTCTATCTTGAGATCGGCACCTGCACCGGAGAGTTTCATGTTCACGGCGAAAAACCCGGTGGGATGCTCCACCGCCAGCTCAACATCGTCGCCGGTGGCGTCAATCTTGGCGATCCCCTCCGCCATGCCGCCTTTCAGAACGCAGCCAGTGGCCACAGAAATCGCCCCCAGCACGCCGATCGCCTCATGCACGCGGTGCGGTATGAAGCTGCGCGTATTCACCGCCCCGCCCGCGCGCGGAGGAGAGAGCAGCGTCATTTTCGGCACGGTCTTCTTCTCCACGCCGCCGAGATTCTATTTTCGGTCCCATCACCAGGCGGATCGCTTCGAGGCGGTTCTTCAATTGCGTATCCGCCTCCAGCTCGGCGGGCGTCTCCGCGCCGGTCTTGCCGAAATCGGCGGCATTCAGCAGCACCACCGGCATGCCGTTATCGATGCAGGTAACGCGCACACCCTCCACCTCATCCACGATATTCCCAGTGGGAAGCAGCGCACCGCAGGCGGAACCGGCAATGTCCAAAAATTCGATGGAGATGGAGGCGGCGGTGCCGGGCACGCCATCGATCCGCGCAGCGCCTTCATATTCCACAACACCGCCCGGAGTCGGCACGCTGGCAATGGCGACGGAGGCGGTATTCACCATGTGAATCCGCACCTTGGTCACACCATCCTGCGCCTTCACCAGTCCGTTCTCTATTGCCCAGGGTCCGACACCAGCCAGGATATTGCCGCAATTCTGCGAATCCGAAACGTCCGGCCTGTCCACGAAAACCTGCAGGAAGAGATAATCCACATCGGCATCAGGCCGCGTGGAAGCGCCGATCACCGCCACTTTGCTCGTCAGCGGATGCGCACCACCCAGCCCGTCGATCTGCCTGACGTCCGGCGAGCCCATGGCGGCCAACAGCACCGCATCGCGCGTGGCCTTGTCAGCAGGCAAATCGGTGGCAGCGAAATACAGCCCCTTGGAGGAGCCGCCGCGCATCAGAGTGGCGGGGATCGCCCTCGGCATTTTACGCGTCTCCGAGCCGCTTGACGTATTTCAATCCCTTCTCGGCCAGGCGCTGGCGCATCTTATAGAGATCCAGCCCCAGCACGCCGCTGGCCAGAAGCACGCGTTTTGAGGCCTCATTTGCCTCACGCGCCTTGGCCGTTTCCAGAACCGAAGCCGCCTTGGCGGCGGGCACCACAACCACGCCGTCATCATCAGCCACGATGACATCACCCGGATTCACCAGCGCGCCCGCGCACACCACTGGCACATTCACATTGGCGATGGTCTCCTTCACCGCACCCTGGGCAAAGATCGCCTTGGACCAGACGGGAAACCCCATCTCCGTTAGCGTCGCCACATCGCGCACGCCGGCATTGATAATCAGCCCCTTCACCCCACGCGCCTTCAATGAGGTGGCGAGCAGATCACCGAAATAGCCATCCTCGCAGGGGCTGGTGGGGGTCACGACCAGAACATCGCCTGGGCGGCATTGCTCCACGGCAACATGGATCATCCAGTTATCGCCAGGTGCCACCTCGCAGGTCACGGCGGGGCCAGCAATCTGGGCAGGGCGGTAAATGGGGCGCATATAGGAGGCCATCAGCCCGGCGCGGCCCTGGGCTTCATGCACCGTCGCCACCCCGAACGCACCAAGCGCATCCGCCACGGCCGCATCCGCGCGGTCAATCTCCGTTACTACAATCGCCATGCGTTACGCTCTCCTGCACGGGACGTGTTTCACCCGCCCGCCTGTCATTCTTGCCGACCCTTACACGCACGGCATTCGGCCGGACCAATTCAAACAATGATCCGCACATAAATTTTTGCTTTAATGTAAAATCATGAGCTTTTTCCGCCCTTCTGGGCGGCACCAAAAACATAGAAAAAATACAAGTTATTTGTTGAGTTTTTAAAATATACAAACTTATCCGACGGGTCATAGCCATCAATTTCCATGACATTACATGCGCGCGGCGCGCCGCACCGGCGCGGCAATAATGAGAGCATCACCGGCTTACAGTCGCCCTCATCGAACAGCCGGGGCGTCAGCCGCGCGCCACGGCCACAAACAACAAATTGTTATTCACACTTATGAAACAGATCCGTCGCTTGGAAGGAAAGCCCAAGCTAACAGAGCTTTTGATGCGGCTTTTTCCAACAGGCCGCAGCAATGCCGCCATTTTGCAGACAATGGCGGCCCCCAAGACCTTTTTACGATTTGGTTGATGAGGTGTTTTAAAACCGTCTCTTGGCTTCTTACCCGCCCCCGCCAATACCAGCCGGCTCAAGCACCGGGGCGTTCCGCAGCGTGGCGCAGCAGGGCGCCGAAACGATACAGCCCATGGACAAACTTGCTGTAGGGCATGGTCAGGAAGAAAGCGAGAACCAGCCCCAGATGGACTGACAAAACGACCCCCAGGGCCGCTGTCCCCCTCAAGCCCAGCAGCGTAAGGCCCGTAACGGCAATCAGCAGCAACAGCAAAATCAGCCCGGCATCGGCACCCAAGAGGTTGCGGGCCTGCGGCTCCTGGTCTCCCACGAGCTTCAGCCAGAACAGCCCAGCCGCACCGATGGCCATGGCGATGCCCCCGACCGTGCCCAGCAGCACTGGCAGGCTGAAGAACGGATAGGGCGCCTGCCATCCCAAAATCAGATCGTCGAACGCACCAACCGTGGTTGCCGCGAAGCAAAGCAGAAACCCATAGGCCAGAGCATGATGCATATGGCGCCGGCCCGTGGAGAAGCTGCCATCCACGTCATTGCAGCCATGGCCGTTGCCGCCAAGATAGCGCAGCCCCGCCGCGTCCCGGAACGCCTGCCCGAGGGAGGAGCTTCCCACCGGCACGCCGCCCGCATCACGCCAGAAGGCACGCAAGCCCAGGCCCATGGCCAACAGCGCGAACAGGAAGCTCGCCGAGGCCACAATGATCATCGCCGCCTTCGGGAAGATCAGATAGAACCCGGCACCCGGCTGCATTGGCTGAGCACCGAAAAATACGGCCGGATCTTGCAGCACCAGCCCCAGCAGCAGGAGCAGAATGATCCCCCCCGCCATGGCAAGCGCGGTGATCAGGCCATTGCGTTGGAAGGCCCCGGCAAGCGCACCAGGCCAAGCATAGAGCGCGTAGCTTTCCTGGCGCAGTTCGGCGAGTGTTTTCGGCACATTGATGCCGAACTCATGCGGCGGCGCATACTGGCAGGCATAATAGCAGCCCCGGCAGGAATGACAGAGATTGGCGAGATAATTGAGATCGCCGGAGTAAAATTCCCTTCGCAGCTCCATCGCCGGAAACACGGCACAAAACCCCTCGCAATAGCGGCAGGCATTGCAGACTTCCATGGCCCGGCGGGCTTCCTGCACAACCGGGCTTTCAAGATCAGTGCTGGGCACGAGACGCGGCCTCCTTTCCGGCGATACGTCCGAAGACAGTGCCAATGGCCATGCCAAACCCGGCGAGATAGCCCTGGCCCAATATGCTGCCAGCCATGATCTCGCCCGACGCGAAGAGATTATCGGCCAGCTGGCCATCCTGCATGATCACCTGGGCCCGCTCATTCACCTTCACACCCAGATAGGTGAAGGTGATGCCGGGCCGCAGCGGATAACCGATGAAAGGCGGCTCCTCTATGGGCCTGGCCCAGTTGGTTTTCGGCGGGTCCAGCCCTTCGGTGGCGAGGCCATCCAGCTTGCCGCTGTTGAAATCGCCCGGCCGGCAGGCCTCGTTGAAGCATTTCACCGTCTCTTCCAGCGCCCTCGGGTCGAGCCCCAGCTTTTCGGCCAGCCCACCGATCGTATCCGCCTTGATGGCCGGAAAGACGGAGGGCATGAACAGCTTTTCCGCCCGGCTGTCGAGGATGCTGTAGGCGATCTGGTCCGGCTGCTGGGCGACAAGGCGGCCCCAGATGGCGTAGCGTTTCGGCCAGACATCCTCACCCTCGTTATAAAAACGCCGGGCGTCGCGGTTGACCACGATGGAGAAGGGCACACAGTCCAGCCGCGTGACGATGCCGCCATCGAATTTCGGCGCACGGCCATCGATCGCAACGGCATGGCACTGCGTCGGGTCGCCGACCGAGGCCACGCCCTGGTCCAGCAGATTGCGCAGCACGCGGCCCTTGGCATAGGGCGTGCCGCGGATCAGGAAATTCTCCGCCGCCGGGCCCCAGCCTTCCTTCAGCCAGTCGATATTCGCCTGGAACCCGCCGGAGGAGGCAATCACGACGCGGGCCTCGACCTCCATCGGAAAGCCCCGGCTGGTCACCTTCAGTTGGCGGACGCGGTTGCCTTCCAGAATGATCTCCGTCACCTCGGTATCATAGAGCACATCAACGCCCAGCCGCTCGGCGGTCGCATAATAAGCGTTGACCAGCGCCTTGCCGCCGCCGAGGAAGAAGGCGTTGGTACGCGAAAGGCTGAGCGTGCCCGTCAGCGAGGGCTGAAACGTGACGCCGCAGCGCGCCATGAAGGGCAAGGCCTCCTGGGTGGAGCGGATGGTCAGGCGCGCCAACGCCTCATCGGTCTTGCCACCGGTCACCTGCAGCAGATCGTCCCAATATTCCTCCTCCTCATAGCTTTCAGTGAGGACGGAGGTGGGCTGCAAATGCATGGCGCGGATGTTGCGCGTATGGCGGGAATTGCCGCCGCGCATGGGCTTTGGCGCATGCTCCAGAATCAGCACGGTGGCTCCGGCCTCCCGCGCCGTTACCGCGGCGGTCAACGCGGCATTGCCGCCCCCGACAACCACGATGTCATAGGCACGCGCTCCATCCGCCATCCTCTGAGCCTCGCGTTGTATCCAACAGTATACAATTTAGATTTTCACCAAAACGCCGTCAAGCCGTGGCGGATCAGCGCAGCTGGCGTTGCTGCAACTCGACGCGGGTTTTGAAGGCGTTGCGGATATGCTGGCGTGCCGCCTCCTCTGCCCCATCGCAATCCCGGGCGGCCATGCGGGCAACGATTTCAGCATGTTCCGACACAAACTCCGCCCCGCGCCCAGGTACGGCCAATGTGGTGCCCGCGAGCAGCGCAAGGGAAAGGCGTAGATTTTCGAGGGCATGGCTGACAAAACGGTTACGCCCGGAATCGCGCACCTGCTGGTGGAAGGCGCGGTTGGTCAGGGCAAGCTGCCTGGGCTGGCCGACAAGGCCGCGGTCGCTCTCGACCATGGCCTGGAGCACGCCGATCTCGACCGCACTGGCATGCTGCGCCGCGAGCCGCGCCGCCGTGCCCTCCAGCACCTCCCGCAACAAATAAAGCTCCGCCATCTGGCCATAATCCAGTGCGGCGACCACGGCGCCATGGTGCGGCTCATGCGTGATCAACCCTTGCAGCTCCAGCCGCTTCAGCGCCTCGCGGATCGGCGTCCGGCTGATCGAAAAGCGCTCGGCAAGCTCCACCTCCCGCAGCCGCGTGCCGGGCGGCAATCCGCCGCTCTCAATTTCGGCCAGCAGTAACTCATAGGCCTCTGAGGCACTGGAACGGCTCGGCTTGGTCATCATACGGCTCGGGATGCTCCTACGCAGGCCATCTCGATAGCACCTTGAGACACGCGCGATCCACAAGCCAGGCACGGCAAACTGCCGACGGGCTCAGGGCTAGAAGGCCATGCCCGGCAACGTCTCACAGGCACTCAGCATAAAAGGCCTGCACAGAGCCCGGATTTTGGAGACCTTGGTGTTTCGCCTGCGGCACCTGATCGGCGCGGGCTGAGGCTTAGCGCTTTGTCTGAGAGAACAATTTCCTGCCTGGCCAAATCGCGTGGCCAGGCATGACATCATGATCTAATAAACCGGATGATACACGCGCGACCGGATAAGATCCTCGACCTTCGCCGGCCGCTCGACCCGCGCCAGGTTGTTGTCGAAGATATATTCGGCGACCTTGGTCGCCACATGCAGCGAGGCGGCAAAGATCTTGCTCTGCGGCGGATAGATGAGGCCCAGAGCGAGGTTGGCCTCCGTCACCTGTTCGGCAACGGCCTTGGCCGCGACGATAAACATTTCATCGGTGATGCGGGTGGCTTCGGTGGCGAACACGGCCATGCCGAGTGCCGGGAAAATATAGACATTGTTGCCCTGGCCGGGCACCAGCGTCTTGCCCCCGATCTCGACCGGCGCGAACGGGCTGCCGCTGGCGAAAATAGCCCTTCCATCGGACCAGCTATAGGCCTCCTCAGCCGTGCATTCGGACCGCGATGTCGGGTTGGAGTAGGGGAAGATGATCGGCCGTTCATTGATCTCGGCCATGGCCTCGATCACTGCCCGGTTGAAGAGCTTGGGCACGGTGCTCACGCCGATGATCCCGGTCGGCCGGAACGCCCTGATGGCATCGGCGAAGTTCATCACCGGCGCATGATCCTGCGCGAAAGGCTGCTGGAAGGCGTTCAGATCCGTGCGCGACTTCACCAGCAGGCCGTTGACGTCGAACAAAGCGGTGCGGGCCCGCGCCGCGCTGATCTCCATGCCCTCCATCGCCATCGCCTGGGCGATCAGCTCGGCAATGCCGGTGGCCGCCGAGCCGGCGCCGAGAAACAGGAAACGCTGGTCGGTCAGGCGCTGGCCCGAGATGCGCAGCGCGCCATAGATGCCGGCCAAGGCGACCGAGGCCGTGCCCTGGATGTCATCGTTGAAGGTGCAGATCTCATCGCGGTAGCGGGCCAGGATGGGCGCGGCGTTGGGATTGGCGAAATCCTCCCATTGCAGGCAGCATTTCGGATAGAGCGCCTGCACCGCTTCAACGAATTCCTCGATGAACGCCGTGTACGCTTCGCCGCGCACGCGGTTCTGGCGCAGGCCGAGATAGAGCGGGTCGTCCAGCAGCGCCTGGTTGTTGGTGCCGACATCAAGCGTGATGGGCAGGCAATATTGCGGCGGCACGCCGGCACAGGCGGTGTAGAGGGCGAGCTTGCCGATGGGTATGCCCATGCCGCTCACGCCGAGATCGCCCAGGCCCAGAATGCGCTCGCCATCGGTCACGACGATGAAGCGCACATCCTTTTGCGGCCAGTTGCCGAGAATGTCACGCAGCCGGCCGCGCGCGCTGATCGGCAGATAGATGCCCCGCGGCTGGCGGTAGATATGGTCGAATTTCTGGCAAGCCTCGCCCACCGTCGGCGTATAGACGATCGGCATGAAGCGCGCCGGGTCGGACATCAGCAAGGCGTAATACAGCGTCTCGTTGCGCACCTGCAGGTCGGAGAGCAGCATGTAGCGTTGCAGATCGCTGTCGAGCCCATCCAGCTCCTGCTGCAGCCGCGCGAGCTGCAGATCGATCGACAATGGCCGGGGCGGCAGCAGGCCTTCGAGGCCAAGGCTGGTCCGCTCGGCCTCGCTAAAGGCGGTGCCCTTGTTCAACCGCGGATCGCGCAGCAGCGCGTAGCCTGTGGCGGGTTGGG
The DNA here is from genome assembly GCA_963736885.1 of uncultured Pseudomonadota bacterium. GTDB lineage: Bacteria > Pseudomonadota > Alphaproteobacteria > Acetobacterales > Acetobacteraceae > Acidocella. Next base: position 50,682 of record CAVTQN010000010.1, on the reverse strand, counting down.
CTGACATGGTGGTCTCCTTTTCAATCAATATCATTGGATGGGGCCGGCGCAGCCCTATGGCCGCCGCGGTGCTGGCGCCGGCAGAAAATGCTCGAACAGCATGCGCGGCAGGATCAGCCCGATGGTCATGGCCAGGATGATGAGGAACGCCGTGACCCCGTTAGCGGCAATGTCCGTGAGCAAGGCGGCCGGCGCGCCCGGCCCGGCCGCGATCAGCGCGATCAGCGCGCTCGCGGCGCGGAACAGAAAGAAACCCGGCATCATCGAGACGACCGCGGAGAAGCCCAGCGCCGCGAAGGGCATATGCAGCCGGTCGACCACCGGCGTGACGATGACGCTGACCAGGATGCAGGCGGCAAGCGCCCCCGCCGCGACATCGGCGCCGGCCAGCGAAATCAACGCCCAGCGCAGCGCATGTGCCAGCATGCCGGCCGCGATCGGCAGGACCAGCAGGCGCCACGGCATGGAAAAGAAGGTCCCAAAGGCCGCCACGGCGCATCCCGCCGCGATCACGTCCGCAACAAACGGCACGGTCACTGACGGGCCAGTCACCGGTAGGGAGGCATGGAAGGCGGCAAGCCCGGCCAGCAGGCCGCCGCAGATCATGAGAACAATCAGCCCGGCATAGGCGAGACGCGCGATGCCCAATGTGATGCGTGTCCGCGCCAGGTCGATGGCGCCGTTGAGGATATGCGGGCCGGGCACCAGCACCATGCAGGGGCAGAGCGCGACGAGAGCAGGCGCCCCGGCAAGCTGCCACCGGCTGCACGCGGCGGCCACGGCGCCGGCGATCGCCGCCGCGCAGAGCGGCTGGATGAAGGGATTGCCGCCGAGCCTGGCCAGCCCGCGGCGGGCGAGCGCGCCAATGCCAGCGCTGAGCGCGATCAGGACCAGGCTCGGCACATCAAGCGCGCCGAAGATCACCCCCAGCGCCGCCGCGCCAAGGGCGGCAAAGGCAACGAAGCGCGGCGTGGCGGCGGGCGGGAGATGCCCGGCCGCGGCCAGGGCGGCGCGCGCCTGCGTGCCCGGCAAGGTGCCGTCGCAGACCTGCTCCACGACCTTCATCGCGGCCAGCACCTTGCCCATATCGACACCGAGCGGCTTGGCCGGGACCATTTCGGAGAAGGGCGTGCCCTCGACCTGGAGCGCCAGCTCACCCCAATGGGGATGCAATGTGAGCGGCATGCCGAGGGCATGGCCGAGCCGTTCCGCGGCAAGCACCACGCGCTCGGTGGTCTGCCCGTTGTTGAAGAGCAGCACGGCGGCCGTGGCAACGGTATCGAGGCAGGCCGTGCGCGTCAGATGCGCGGGCGAGGATGTTGCCGTGTCAGCGCTGCCGGTCATGGCATCATCCTTTAATCTGCCTCGGTTTATGCCGCCGTGCGGCAGAATGATGCCCGTGCCGCGCCGCTTGAGGGTGACTGGGCTGGATCAGAGCGATTGTATCGGCAAGTTTGTCGACAACCCAGTGAAAAGCAAAGCCGAGCAGGGCGCCAAGTATGACTTCGCTGCCACGGTCGAATGCGGTCGCGAAGATCGGCTCGGCGGCCCGGGCCGTCAGCAGAACGACCGGGCAGGTCCACATGGCCACGCGAAATTTTGGAAGCTCGCGCACAACCAGCGCGCAGATGGCCACCGCGACCGCCAGCTGCACGGCGGTGGAGACGTCCATGCGGGAGGCGACCTCGCTCACCGCGATGCTGACAACCATCCCGAACAACGTGCCAAGAATGCGCCCGGTGAGGGAAGACCGGGTTTCATGCAGCCGTTCCTGGGAGACGATGACGGCCGACATGGCTGCCCAGCTTGCCTCTGCCAGACCGAGGCAGGAGGCCAGTTCATAAGCGGCCGTCGCGGCACCGGCGCAACGGACGACGAAGGCGCCCGCGCGTAAGCTCTTGTGTTCCATGGCCTCAATGCCGCAGCGTGCTTCGAAACGCCCTGACGGCGCCGGCCGGCTGGTCGACCGTGTTCTTCATCATCCTGATCCTTCGCAAGAACGGCGGGGCCGTCTCTCGCAGCAGATCTACCTCTGCGGATATCTGCTGGTCTAATATATAGTCTATCCGTTTTTAATACCTTTTTGGTATACGCGAGCCATGGACCTCAGACATCTTCGCTATTTCCTGGCGGTTGCCGAAGAACTGCATTTCACCAGGGCCGCCGAGCGGCTTGGCATCAAGCAACCGCCATTGAGCCTGCAAATCCGCCAGTTGGAGCATGAGCTAGGCACGCCGCTTTTCCACCGCCTCACGCGTGGCGTGGAGTTGACCGAGGCCGGCGCGCTGCTGCTTGAAGAAGCGCGGCTGATCCTGGCGCATGTGGAACAGGCGAAGGCGGGCATCCAGAGCCGGGCGCGCGGCGAGACAGGGCGCATCCGTCTCGGCTTTGCCGGCGCGACCTATTTCCAGCCGCGCGTGCTCAGCCTCATCCAGGGCTACCGGAAGCTTTACCCGGACGTGCAGCTGACGCCCGAGCAAAGCAACACCCCGCATTTGATCGACGCCCTGCATAACGGCGCGCTGGATGTCGCCTTCGTGCGCCCGCCTATTCCAAGCGGTGAGGGGATCGCGCTGCAGCCGCTCGCCGAGGAGCCCATGCGGATCGTGCTGCCCGCGCAGCATCCACATGCCGACAGCCCCTCACTGCCGCTCGCCGCCCTGGCAGGGGAGACATTCATCCTATTTCCCCGGGCCATCGGGCCAGGCTTGTATGACAGCATCATCGCGGGCTGCCAGCGGGCTGGCTTCAGCCCGGCGCTGGGGCAGGAAGCCCCGCAGATTTCCTCGATCGTCCATCTCGTGGCGGCGGGTTTCGGGATTTCCATCGTCCCGCAATCGCTGGAGCAGATCCGTGCGGAGGGTATTGTCTACACGCCCATCGAGGGGGAGGCGCCCCGCGCCCCGATCAGCCTGGCTGTACGCAAGGATCACCGCGCCGCGACGGTCCTGAATTTTGTCGCCCTGGCGCGGCAACTGGCGCGGGCGGGAAGTTGACCAGCGGGCCGGCGGGCGGATTGCGCATCGCGCTTTGGCCTCATTTCAAGATGTTCCAGATAAAGGCCAGGCTCACGACAGCAATTCCCGCAAACCCGATTTTTTCGCGAAGCTGCAGGTGCTGGCTTAGAGAAATCGGCACGGCACACCGTATTTCACCACCCGACATCGTCAGGAGCAGCAGAATGCCGAAGCCGCACAGCCAGCTGCTGGTCGATTTCCAGGGCGAGCCTGCGAAAACGCTGGCAATAAGTGCCAGCGCGGTAAAGGTCGCCGCCGCGCCGTTCAGGATGTTGGCGTCTTTCTGCATTTGCGGCGAGTCGACGCCCTGATCCAGCAGCCGATTGGACAGCTTGGCCGATTGGTTCCACCAGACGGCTGAAACAAGACCAAAAAAGACGGTCAGCAGGGTGCCGAATGTCCGCATCGAGGCATCCGCCTGCCATGGCTCCACCTTGGCCGCGGCAATCCAGCCGAGGCCGCCAACGACCATGGCCGTCGCCACGCCGACCAGAATGTCGGGTGCCGACCTGATCCGCAAAAAGATCATCTTCACGGCGGCGCGGCACCCAGGGCGCCAGTGGTGAAGGCGAGCGTCGCGGCTGCGGACAGGGCGGCGCTATAGGCATCGCTTTGCGCGTTGCGCGCCTGCAGCAGCTGCGTCTCGGCCATCGTGGCATCGGTGACCGAGCCGACACCGTTGCGATAGGCGGCCAGGGCGGCATCCTCGGTCGTCTGCGCGGCGGCAACCAGGGCTTGCGCGGCGCTGTAGGCGGCCAGGCTGGTTTCCAGCTTATTCTGCGCGCCCACCACCTGGCGGGTCGCCTCGTTGCGGGCCAGGGCCAGCGCCGCATCGGCGGAATCCGCGCTGGCCTTGGCCTGGGCCAGCACGGCCGCGCGCGTGCCGCCATCATAGAGCGGGACGGTGATGCCGGCCATGATGATGCCGCCGAGATGGTTGCCGGAGAGGTTGCCGGTGGCGGCCTGGTTGCCGATGCCGGGAACCGAGGTCACATCCAGCGCGCCGGAATTATAGCTGCCAGTCGCGCTGACAAAGACCTTCGGCATAAACTCGGCCTGCGCGGCCCGGATATTCGCCAGGCTCTGCTGCTGCGCGGCATAGGCGCTCTGCATGTCCGGCCGCTGCGCCAGCGCCTGGGTGACGATCTCCTGCACCGGCGCATCCAGCGCGGGCGAGAGGGTGCGCGGCGCCAGATCGGCGATTTTCATCTGCGTCAGAGGCGAAATCCCCATGGCGTTGAGCAGCGCCAGATACGCATCCTGCACCCCGCCATCGGCCTGCACCACCGCGAATTTGGCCTGCGCCACCGCCTGCCCCGCCTGGGCGGTATCGACAACCGTGCCAACGCCGTGCTGTTGGCGCGCCTGCGCCGCCGCCAGCACGTCCTGCGCATTGCTCAAGGACTGCTTGGCCGAGACATCGCGGGCGCGCGCCGCCGCATAGGCGTAATAGGCGAGGCTGACATTGTAGATCACCAGCTGATGCGCCTGGGTGAAGGCGATATTGGAGATCACCGAGCCCTGCTTGGCGGCCGCGATGGCGGCGGAGCGCTCGCCGAAATCAAACAGCAGCCAGTTGACCGAGATGGCCGAGATCACGCCATGCGCCTGGTCGTTGCCATTGCTGGTGAAGCCCGCCGCGCTTTGCTGCGTGCTGTTGTCCTGATAGGCGCCCAGGACGCTGGCCGTGATGTTTGGCAGATAGAGGCTTTCCGCGATCCCGGCGGCCAGCGCCGCCTGGCGCGCCGCGTCCCAGGCGATCCGGGTCTGCGGGTTGTTGGATTCGGCGATATCGATCAGCCCGGCGAGCGCATAGGCCCGGTTGGGGTCGATGGGCGGCGGTGGCGGCGTGACCGCCAGCGCCGGGTTGGGCGGCAAGACGTACCCGCCAGCGCCACTGGCATTGGCGGTGGCGCCGGCTGTGGCGATGGCGCTGGGCGGCCAGGGCGCATCGGGGCTTGGCGGTGCCATGTCGAGCGCCGAGGTGGCGCAGCCGGTCAGGGCCAGCGCCGCGAGGAGCATCGGTGCGGATGTTTTAAGTCGATGCATGAATTTTGCTCTTATCTTCCGCCTGGTGTTGCAGCCGCTCCAGCCTGTCCAGCCGGTCCTCGATCCAGCCGCGCAAGCCGCCGAGCGGCGACGTCCCGCTGGCGGGTGCCTCTTCCTCGTGCGCCGGCACGGCCTTGGCGCCATCCGCAAGCTGGCCGAGGCGCCCGGCCATGTCGCGCGATAGCTGCGGATCCTGCGCGGCGGTCAGCATCACCACCCCGGCCAGCGCCGTGATGTCGTCCGCGGCCGCACGGCGCAGGGACAGCCAGTCCGCCCCAGGGCGGATCGAAGCGGGCTCATAAGCGGCAAGATCCAGATCCCGCTCCAGCGCGACGAGTGCCGCCTGCGCTTCCGAAGCCGCCAGGGCGGCGCCCTTGTTGCCCGCCGTCAGCATGGCGCTGAACTTGCGCAGCAATGCCGCGATCCCCGGACCGATCCGGTTGACCACGCTGACCGGCCAGAGTTTCGTGAAGATCACATAGACGACGACATTGCCGAGCAGGATGCCGATGATGCGGTCGCGCGCCGTGACCATGTCGAAAGCCGGTCCGCTCCCCTGGATGACGCACAGGAAAAACGCGAAGGCGATCTGGAACCCGGCATAGGCGATGCGTGCATCGCCAGCGGCGACCCAGGCGGCGGCAAGAGAGGCGAGAAACACCGTGACCATCAACCCGCCGATCGAGGTGAGCGCGGGGACCAGGAACACGATCGCGGCGATGCCGGCGGCAGCACCGATGATGCAGCCGAGAAGGCGCAGGCTGAACTTCTCCACCGTCTCCGCCGCGGTGCCCAGCGCCACGATGTAGCAGGTGATCATGCAGGTATGGATGGAAGGCCAATTCAGCAGCGAATAGAGAATATAGCAGAACATCGCCGCCGCCGTCGTCTTCAGCGCATGCTGCACATGGGCGGGGTTGCTGAAGGCATCAGGGACCAGCAGGCCGCCGCGCTTTTTGGCGGGAGCGGGTGCCGGAGTTGCCGCCGGCGCGGGCGGCACCGCGAAATGGATGAGGGCCTCGCGCAATGTGGTAAACATGGCGGATTCCAGCGGGGTTCCCAATTCCGCGACAGGCAGCTCGATCTCGACCGGGTAGCCGCCCTTCAGCAGAATGGCGGCCATGGCCCGCAGCCGCTCGGCGATCAGCCCGGCGGCTGAAGGTAGCAGCGCGCGCTCCGGGGCGCGATCCGCCAGATCGGCCAGCAGCATGATCCGCATCGTCGAGGTCGCCGCCTGGCCCAGCGCCGCAAGATCGGCGGCGGGGGCGGATTTCTCCATGCCCGTCAGTTTTACCCAGCCAAGGACGTCATGCACGCCCCGGCGCAAAGTGGCCTGGAAGGCGCGTCTTGTGGGCTCGTCCGGGCCCTGCAGCATGGCGGCCGCCAGGCTCAGGCGCTGCGCCAAGGCGCGCTCGGCCAGACGCCGCGGCGCCGGGCCGAGGAGAAGATTAACAACGATGGAGACGCCGGCCGGAATGGCGACGAACAGCCAGGCATAAAGCAGCCCGCGCGTGGCGATCTCGCCGATCCGGACGGTGCCGAGCAGGTCCAGCGCGTAGGCGGCGATCAGCGCGACGATCGGCGCGAACGGGCGCAGCTTGCTGGCCGAGCCCAGAAAGATCAGGCCGAAGGAGAGCAGCGCCATGGCGACAACCCGCCACATCGGCTGGTCGGCCACGGCTATTGTGGCCAGCAGCGTGATGATGATGGTGACGGTCATGACCATCACCATCATCAGACTCACGATGATGCTGCTCACCCGGTCCGGCTTGATGACGAAGAAGGCGACATACACGGTCAGGGCCGGCTCGGGGGTCTGGTAGATCTCCGTCACCAGCGCCGTCAGGGCGCAGATCAGCGCCAGCCTTACTGAAAATTCCAGCCGGCCGGGGTATGGGGCGAGCAGGCGCAGCAGGCGTGCCGCCCCCCAGCGGGCAGGCTGGCCCGCCGGCTCAGGAGCGGCAGGCAGCGCCACGGCCTATCTCGATCACGGCGCTGGCTCCCAGCCTGGTGAGCAGCGGCGGCGGGTTCTGCAACAGGATGCGGACCGGAAAACGCTGGGCCACCCTGACCCAGTTCATCGAACGCTCGACATAGGGCAAGGCAAAGGGCAGCTCCACCCGCGAGTTATCGAGCACGCCCCAGCCGACCCCCTGGACCACGCCCTTAATCGGGTGGTCGCGGTCGATGAGCGAATAGACCGTCGCGCACTCGCCAACCGTGATCGAGCCGAGCTGCGTCTCCCTGAAATTGCCGACAGCGTACCAGTCCTCGCTGTCGATCAAGGTGAACAGCGATTGCGCCGGCGCCACCATGCCGCCGGAGGCGGCGGTGAGCCCGACAACCAGCCCGTCATGCGGCGCGCGCACCACGGTGTCTTGCAGCGCGCGCTGGGCAATGGCGAGGGCCGCCTGGCGCGCGGCGACGACGGCCTGCGTCGCCGCCACCGTGTCGATGGCCGTGACGGCGGCGGCGGCCTGCTCCTGCGCCTGGCTCAGGGAGGTCTCGGCATCGTTCTGCGCCGTCACCGCCTGGTCGAGCTGTTCGGCCGGCACATAGGCCTTGGCCGCCAGCGGGCGCAGCCGGTTCACGGTGCGGGTGGCCAGATCCAAATTCGTCGTGGCCCGGGCGACCTGGGCCGCCGCGATGGTTGCCGCCGATTGCTGGGTGGCCACGGCGCGCTGCTGCGTGCCAAGCTGGGCTTGCGCCAGCGCCAGATCAGAACGCGCCTGATCGACCGCCAACTGGTAGGGCACGGGGTCGATCCGAAACAGCACCTGGCCCTTTTTGACCGGCATGTTTTCGGCCACCGGAATATCAATGACCCTGCCGCCGACGACCGCGGCGACATGCACGACATCCGCATCGATCGTCGCATCGTCTGTGGAGGGAAACAGGACCGAGCGGTGCCAGGCATAAGCCCCGACGAGCACGGCAACGGCGATGATGCCCAGTGACACCAGCTTTAAGGCGCGCGGGGACGGTTTTTGACCTGCAGCCTTCATGCCTAGCGCCCGAACCAGAGCAGCCAGGCCAGGAGCCCGAAAATCACGCCGATGGCGGCGCAAACGAAGAGCTGGAACGGCAGGACGGTGTTCCAGCCCGTACTGACAAAAACCGCGCGCGCGCCGATGGCAACCAGAAGGCCAATGCCGCCGCAGAACATCCAGGCGGGAAAAAACGCACCGAAAAGCGTGTAAGATGGCGCGCCGCAGCCACTCAGCAAAAGCGCGGCCGCCGGTGTGGAAGGCCTTGCCAAACCCCTAAAAAGCGGGCCGATTTTCAACCGATAACTCCTGTACGACTTTGCCGCGACAAGACCACGGCCTCTCTAGGAGCGGCTTCTTACACGTTTTCCCCCGCAGGTTAAACCACAGCCAAAGACATGGGTAAGACGCAAAGCGAACGCACGCCCTGCGCGCCGTGGATGAACGCACCCGCGATTGCCGCGGCTGCCGAGGGCCCGGTTTGAAAACAGGCATAATGGCGTTCACGCAATTCCGGGAGGCGCTCCCCTGCCCCCTAAGGGCTGAAAATTCTCAGCGCCAAAGATTGGATTTAGCGAGGTCGAGAATCTCGTCGGTGCGGCCGTTCATGATCGCCTTGACCATGTAGAGCGAGAAGCCTTTCGCCATCTCCAATGTCACGGAAGGCGGCATTGCCAACTCGCTGCGGTTGACGACGGCATCAATGAGCACCGGGCCGTCATGGGCGAAGGCGGCCTTGATGCCGTCCTCGACCTCGGCCGGATCCTCAAGGCGGATGCCGCGAATGCCGATGGCCTCGGCCATGGCGGCAAAATTCGGATTCTGCAGCCCCGTGCCGAAATCGAGAATGCCGGTCGATTTCTGCTCAAGTTCGATGAAGCCGAGCGCGCCATTGTTGAAGACGACGACTTTCACCGGCAGATTATGCTGCGCCAAAGTGAGAAAATCACCCATCAGCATGGTGAAGCCGCCATCGCCGGAGAGCGAGACCACCTGGCGGCCGGGGAAGGCAGCCTGGGCGCCGATGCCCTGCGCCATCGCATTGGCCATGGAGCCGTGCCAGAACGAGCCAAGCAGGCGGCGCTTGCCGTTCATGGCGAGGTAGCGCGCCGCCCACACGGTTGGCAGGCCGACATCGCACGTGAACACGGCATCCTCCGCCGCATGGTCGCTGATGGCTTTGGCGATCTGCTGCGGATGGATGGGCGCCTTGCCGGGCGTGCCGGCCGCGAGATCATCAAGCGCCTTGCGCGTCTTGGTGTAATGCTGTTGCGCCTGGGTGAGGTGGCGGCTGTCGCGCTTCTCTTCCAACAGTGGCAGGAGGGCCGTGATGGTGGCGCGGACATCGCCGGTCACACCGAGATCGACGGCGGCACGGCGGCCGATATTTTCCGGCCTGATATCGACCTGGGCGATGCGCACGCCCGTCATGCGCTCGGGGTAGAACTGGCGATAGGGAAAATCGGTGCCGAGCAGCAGCAGCACGTCGCAGTCGCGCATGGCGTAATAGCCCGAGGAGAAGCCGATCAGCCCGGTCATGCCAACGTCATAGGGATTATCCCATTCCACATGCTCCTTGCCGCGCAGCGCATGCACCATCGGCGCCTTGAGCGTCTCGCCTAGTTGCAACAGTTCGTCATGCGCGCCTGCGCAGCCCGAGCCGCACAGCAGCGTGACCCTGTTGCCGCCATTGAGCAGCGCTGCCAGTTCCTCCAGTTGAGTGGTGGCGGGCGTGGTCACCGGCCAGGGCGGCGCCAAGTTGGCTGCGGTTGGCGGGGGCGCCTCCACGGCTGGCTTCAGGGCGACATCGCCGGGGATAACCACGACCGAGACGCCGCGCTTGCCCATCGCCTCGCGGATTGCCACTTCGAGGATACGCGGCATCTGGTGCGGCGCGGAGGCCAGCTCGCAATAATGGCTGCATTCCTTGAACAGAGTCTCGGGATGCGTCGCCTGGAAATAATCCGCGCCGATCTCGCCGGAGGGAATATGCGCGGCGATGGCGAGCACCGGCACCCGCGAGCGGTGACAATCGAACAGGCCGTTGATGAGGTGCAGATTGCCTGGCCCGCAACTGCCGGCGCAGACGGCGAGGCTGCCAGTGAGATGCGCTTCGGCGCCCGCGGCGAAGCCGGCCACCTCCTCATGACGGACATGGATCCACTCAATGCCGCCATGGCGGCGAATGGCGTCGGTCAGCCCGTTCAGACTGTCGCCAACGATGCCATAGATGCGCTTCACCCCTGCCACGGCAAGGGTCTCGATGAATTGATCGGCAACGCTTCTCGCCATGAGCGATCTCCTGTGAGTGGCATCGGCAATGCGATGCGGCCAGCACGACGTAGATCCGGACCGCCTATGAAAAAGTGAATTATTTGAACAAAAAGAAGTCAAAATGGAATTAACTTGCGCTCGCAGCCATTCCACCCTGACATCATATACCAAAATTCATTGAAAAACCGAGATTAGATTTTGCTGCCCTGCTGACGCACAAGCTCCAGCCACGCCCTGGCCGCATAGGAGAGATAGCCGCCCCGCCGCCAGATCATCGCGATGTGCCATTCCGCCTCCGGTTCGGCGAGCAGGATCGGCTTCAAAGCCGGGTGGGGCCGCTGTTGCGCCAGCATGCGCGGCAGAAAGGCGATCCCCAGCCCCGCGGCGGCAAGTTCGAGGATGAAGTCAATCTGGCCGCTGCGCGCGGCAATGGATGGCTCGAAGCCATGGCGCCGGCACGCCGCGCGGATGACACGGTTTAGCGCGAAGCCGGTCTCGAAGAGAATGAAGGGCATGTCCTTCAACGCCGCGAGGCTGATGACATGGCGCGCGGCAAGCTCATGCCCTGCCGGTAGCAGCGCCACCAGCGGCTCGCGCCGTACATCCTGCCACTCGAACCCGTCCGATACAGGCAGCAATGATGCCGCCAGTTCGATTTCACCGGACTGCACCGCCTCCTGCAGGCGCTCGCCGCCATATTCCACCAGGCGAATATCCACGCCGGAGTAAAGCTGGCGATAGCTGGCAAAGAGCGGCGCAAATACCATGCTACTGCCGACCGGCGGCAGCCCCAGCCGGAGCGCGCCGCGCTTCAGGCCCCGCAACTCGTCCAGCTCAAGAAGAAGATCGTCGCGTTCCGTCAACATGCGGATGGCACGGCGATAGACGATCTCTCCGGCGGCGGTCAGCCTGCTGGTGTGGCCTATGCGGTCGAGCAGCGTCACGCCGATCTCATCTTCCAGCTGTTTCACCGCCTTGCTGATGGTCGATTGCGTCGCAAAGACAGTTTTCGCCGCTTGGGAGAAGCCCCCCTGACGGACGACCTCAACAAAGGCGCGGAGGGTCCTGAGTTCCATTGGATTTCCATATCAGAATAGATTGTGCTCCACCAATTCATTTTATGCATGATCTAAGGCCGCGTATGCCAATGTGTGAAGGAACGCAGCGCCTCCAGAACGCAAACAGCCCTCATTATGGGCTTGATGCAAAACCTTGGAGAAACAGTGAAGTTTTGTTGTTTCTGTGCTGCTGCCACCGACAATATTTGAATTTTAAAAATTTTGCCGCCTGGTGACAACGAGAGCCATGACCTCCCGCTCACGTGTTGTTAGAGATCCGTAATGTCTTTGGATTTCGGCCGTTATGGCTGTGTCTCAGCGCCAAGCAAGACTGTGCTCAATCACCACATGAAATCGCGTCAAGCAGCTCCTGGCTGCGGAAGGATTTAGCAAGAAATTCGACTGATAAGCCGAACACATAGACTTCCAGATCGACCGAACGCAGGAGATTCTTAATGGAATCGCGCATGGCCGAATCATGCGTCGATTACAAAAACAACGCCACGAGATGCTGTTATATGTTCACTTTTGCATCGGCCTCTTTATCGCGGCACACCTTAAAATTCACAATGTTGGAGTTGAAGCTCATCAAACACTTGCCTCAAATGTCGATGCGTTGACCAGAAATCTGGTGCCGCATAGCAACATTAAGCTAAATATCCGTGCCGCGCATGTGGCGCGCATTTGCTCACGGCTAAAGCCCCCCCTGCCCGCTCCCCTTGCACGGCAAGCGCTCCTCCTTTGCGGTTTTTAACTAAACCTACGTCTAAGTTACCCCCTCCACAATTGCGACCAACCCATCCACATAGCCAATATCGAGAGCGTTTCCGCGCATGCTAGGTATTTCTCATTCCTCCCCAGCCGGTTTCTCCCTTACCGGCCAACTTGGGCCCCGCCACACAGCGGGGCCCTTTTTAATTCCGCGGTGGGGCAGCCAGCGGGGAAGCTGTTGCCGTGGCCACATACTTAATCCAAAAGGCAAACCCGTTTCGCCGCAAAAGCGGAGGCGCCCTAGACTAAAATATAGTATCCGAATCCCACACTTGCGCCGATGTTGTTCCCGGATGGACAGCGGTGCTCACATATATGGATTGGCAACCCGCGCCTCCTCGGCTGCCGAATGGAATGAAATTAACGATGAGTATGGTTTTAATTTCAATCGTCGACGATGATGAGGCCCTTCGCAAGGCCACGAAGAGTCTGCTTCGGGCCCTCGGATTTAATGCGGAAACCTTTGACAGCGCTGAGAATTTTTTGGCATCTGGCCAGATAAAGGATACGGCTTGCCTGATCGCGGATATGCAAATGCCGCAGATGAGCGGGCTGGACCTGCATCGTCACTTGATTGCGGCCGGCATATCCATTCCGACCATTCTGTTTACGGCTTACCTTGACGATCGCACGGAGGCGCTCGCCTCTAAGGCAGGGGTCACTTGCTGTCTGCCCAAGCCATTTACCAAGGACCAATTATTGGCAAGCATCCATTTGGCCCTCGATGGTGCGCCGCCATAGACGAACCAAGCCAGCAGTTCAAAACATGTCTATGAGCCGTCCCAGAGCATTTTTCCTGAGCGCATGCGAATGGAAAATGCTCTGGATCCGGATGATTTTAGAACCGGCCTTTTCATGACCGGCTCTCGCAGGAAAACGCCTCGCACCAACTCCTGAGGACAACATCGATCAGATGGAAGTCCAGCCTGTGCCCCAGGAGTAGCGCGGACGGGTCAGCTTAGCGCAGATCCATTGGCGATTATGTCGGGATGGCCCGGCGCTTGCACTTCAGCCAGCCACCCAAAATGATCAGCACGACAAGGACCACAAAAGCGCCCAAAGCGATGCCTATGCGGGCCAACAAAACGAGGGAAGAGGACGGACCGCCGCGCCGTTCTTGCGCAACCTGCGCCGGGGTAATCACAGCGTTGCCGCTGCCAAACTGCGTCACGACATAATTCGACAGCGTCGCGATCTCATCATCGCTCAGCTGCGTGCTGTCATACGAATGGCCGCCGAACCCCGGCATGAAGTAAGTCTGCCCGCTGGTCGAGGTACGGTTGACGCCATACAGAACGGCCGCGATCAGGTTGTTCGGGTTCGCCGAGCCGGTGGCGGAGTTATGGAACAGGCTCGGGTAGAAGCCATCCTTGGTGCCCTGGCCGAACACCCCGTGGCAGGACGCGCAATTGCTCTGGAAGAGTTCGGCGCCCGACGGCGAGCTGCCGGTCTCCGAGCGCACGCCGTTCTCGCCGCGCAGCGTCACCACGTTCATCGACGGCTTCCCGGCGTCAAAGCGCGAGGCGCTGTCCGCCTCATTGCGGATCGGCGGGACTGTGCGGATATAGGTCGCGATGGCATCGAGGTCAGACGGCGAGAGATGCTGGAAGCTGTGCTCCACCGCTTCTCCCATCCCGCCAGCGGCCTGGGCCTTGCCGGGCAGCACGCCGGTGCCCAGATACTGCACCAGATCCGCCTGGCTCCAGCTGCCGATGCCGCTCACCGGGTCGGAGGTGATGTTCGGCGCAAACCAGGCGCCGACCTGAGCGCCGGCCAGATTGCTGCCGGACAGCTCCTGCATCATGAAGCCGCGCGGCGTATGGCAGGTGCTGCAATGCGCCGGGCCATCAACCAGATAGGCGCCACGATTCCACGCCGCCGATTGGTTAGGATCCGCGGCAAAAGGCTTGTCGCTCAGGAACAGCAGGTTCCAGGCCTTCATCGAATAACGAATATTCATCGGGAATGGCAGCGCCGTGGGATGCGACGCAACATTCACCGGCGCCACGCCATGCGTGAAGTACGCGTAAAGATCCTGCACATCCGCATCGGTCAGCAGATGATACGACGTGTAGGGCATCGCCGGATAAAGATTGGCGCCGTCGGCACGCACGCCTTCCCGGATCGCACGGGCAAACTGGGCTTCGGTATAGTTGCCGATGCCATCGGTGGTCGAGGGCGTGATGTTTGTCGAATAGATCGTACCAACCGGCGAGGTGATCGCGAGGCCGCCGGCAAAAGGCTGTCCGCCGGGTGCCGTGTGGCAGGCCGCGCAATCCGAAGCGGTGGCCAGATAGGCGCCGCGCTGGATAGAGGCCGCCTGAGACGCGTCAGGCGCCTGCGCGTATGCGGCGGCTGCCGCATAGCCGGAGACAAAAGAGAAGACCGTCAGCCCAAAGAGAAATTTGCTCTTAAACATGCTTATCCAACCTTGAGCTGGTGAACGATCGCATCACCCGCCTTGACCGCCAAAGCCGTCATGGTGAGGGTGCTGTTGCCACTGCCGCCGGAGGGCATCGCGCCGCCACCGGGCAAAAAGAGATTTTCATGGTCATGCGTACGGCAATCCGCATCGACGACAGAGGTCGCCGGATCAGCGCCCATAATGCACCCGCCCATGATGTGATCACTGTGCATAAACTGCGGGGTGAGCTTGCTTTCCGTCACGCCCATCTTCTCCATGATCTGGTTCAGAATGGGGAGGGTGTATTCCTTGGCGCTGCGGCGCACATAGTCGCTCACATCGTAATAGATGTTCGGCTTGTTGAGCCCCAGCCAGTCCTTCTGGTCCGACAAAGTGAGGCGGTTGAACGACCAGGGGAGCGGCTCGTGCTCGATCGTCAGTTTTCCTGTGCAGGCGGAAAGACGGCGGATTTCCTGATCCAGCGCCTTGCCCACCAGGCCTTTCTTCAAGGCCGCCATGCCGCCAATGCCGCTGCGCGCGGCGTTCTCGAAACGGATCAAGGCGCCGGCATGCTCGCTTCTGAAATCGCCCTGCGAGGTATCCATGATGCTGCTGCCCTGCACCGGCCCAACGCCCGTCCAGACCGGCTCGGAGAACACGACCTCGGCGAAGAGCTTCGGCTGGTCCATCATGTTGCGCCCGACCTGGTCGGAGCTGTTGGCAACCCCATTGGGATTACGCTCATCCTTGGACAGCAGCAAAATCTTGGGGGTCTCGATGCCGTTGCAGGCGATCACGAAAACCCGGCCCGTGACGCGGTGCGATTCCTTGTTGGGGTCATAATAATGGACGGCCTGGACCGTGCGATTATCGGCGCTCGTCTCGACGCGATAAACCACCGCGTTGTCCAGAATGACACCGCCCTTGGACTCGATTCGCGGCAATGTGGTGGCAGCGTCATATTTCGCGCCGATCGGGCAGACGGGGAAGCAGTTGTTATTGCCGCAGCAAGCCGGCCGCCCCTCATAGGTTGTGCCGCTGACACGCGCCTGGGCGGCGGGCAGGTTGCGCAGCCCGATCGCGGCGGCCGCGTCGGTGAAACGCTGCTCGCCCGGGCCGATCGGCAGCTGCGCCATGGGATAGGGCTTCGAGCGGATGGGCGGCCATTGCAGCGCCGGGTCCGACGGCCCGGCAACGCCCAGCTTATATTCCGCCCGCGTGTAATAGGGCTCCAGCGTGTTGTAGTCGAACGGCCAGTCACGCCCCACGCCGTAGAGCGATTTCAGACGCATATCATCGGGCGTCAGGCGCCAGCAAATGCCGGCCCAGTGCCAGGTCGCGCCGCCGGCATAGCGGACATAGCCCTGCTGGTAGGCAAGCGCATCCGGGCCCTCCAGCTGAAGATACGACTTTGAGGACGCATCCGTGTAGGTCTCCAGAATCGGCGCCCACGGTTTCGGCGGGTAGGGCGCATCCATATGACCTTTCATGCTCGGCGAAAGGTTGCGGAAATTCTCAACAATCTGCCAGCGTTCAACACGCGGCCCCGCTTCCAGCATCAAAACCGACAAGCCCGCATCAAGCGCCTGTTCCGCGATGGTGCAGCCTACAACCCCCGTGCCGACGATAACGACGTCAGCACCATAATTATTTGCCATCTGATTTATCCCTGATGGTGTGGTGGCAATCTGAGTGCTGACGAATCCGCCTCTCGGTCAACGCAATCGCGGCGCAACCGGGAGTCTTATCAAACACTTCAGAGGACCTTCAAAATTGAACTCAGATCCGCGACAGGACCTTACGCATAACCGTCAAAATTCCGGCATATTGCTCAAGGGCGCGCCGATGGCATTCCATCCGTTAGGACCGGAAATGGCGTATGTTGGAATGGTCATCACATCCCTGGTCGGCTGGTACATAAGCGCCAGCTCATAGGCAAAAACCTCCGCCCCGATCACGTCCTCGATGACACCGGAGTACCAGACGGAGATAATCTTGAGCGCTGTATCCTTGGGCTTGCCTTCCGGCATGTCAGGAAAAAAATCCTCGACGATTTTTGCATTCTTCGCTGTTGCGATGGCAATGATCTGATCAACGTCCTGCTCAAAGCCAGGGTCGAGCGCTGCCAGGGCAGCCGCGATCCGCGCGCCAACTTCCGCGTTCAGCTCATGCGCGATGAGGAGTTTCGAGACCTGCATGAACTTGTCCAAGGGTAGCGTCGCACCCGTGGCAGACCAAGCAACCGGCCCCATTGCCGCTTGCCCTGCAAGCAGAAGGCCCCCAAAAACTAAACTTCTGCGCCCGAGAGTGAACCCCACAGGCGCATCGTCGCGCTCGAAAATTTTCATGTCTTGCAACCTTAAACGGCAATTTGCGGCCGTTATTGCAGCTAAAGCCCAGATAAGCCTGCCCGTTTCTGCATGGGTGACTTGTCAATATTTTACATTAAATCCACATGAAAAGTATTTAAAACAAACAAACTTCACCAAAAGACCATATGAAATTGACGATCAACTCCCTATGCATACCATCGGCTATACCGCAGGATGAATGTCTACCTGCCGCCGTTGGACACACCGAAGCAGCGACGCGATGTGATGGCGAGACCGGTCAGGCCGGGAACAGGGACAACCCACCGAATGGCAAAAGCGTCATAGCCTGATAAGCCGGCTGAGCCCCGGTGCGATGCCACGCATAAGATCCCATTCTCAAGGTTGGCGGTGTTTTTTGACGCCATAGGTCACCCAGACATCCCGGATCATGTTGAACAGGAACGCTGTGCTCAGGCCAAACAACAGCATCCCGTTCAATGCCTCCAGGGCGCCCATCAGCTCCCACCGGCGATCAAGATACAAACTCGTATGCCCGTAACTGGTCATGGCGTTGAGTGAATACAGCACAGCCGAACTATAGTCAGGGAGCGCCCCCAGCAGCCAAAAGACCGTCGCCCAGACCTGGGCTTCGAAGCCGTGTAACAAGGTCACCAGCGTCACGATCACGCTCATGGTAAATGCGAACATCGTGAGAAAGTGCCGTCGGCCCCTGATACCGCTCAGCACACGCTTCGCCACCTGGGTAATGAAGCTGAGGGAGAATACATGAATCATGACGTTGACCACGATCAACGGCAAACTCCAGCCCCAGTCAACGTGCCAGTTCAACGATCAGCCCCTCTCATGCTCTCGGCCCCGCCACCCGTCATGCTGTAACGGCATATTTGCCTGTCTTAATCCTGCCCCCTGCAGCCTGGACGAGGCTTGAACCGCCACATTTGCGGCTTTGGATGCAGCCGGACGTCAGAGCCCCCCTGTCAACGCGGATTGGCGCCCATCCCCGTCGCTCTACCCCCAAGGTTCCATTCACAAGCGCCGACACCGTGTCTAGGCTGTTCTTTCGGCAGTCATGGATGGATTTCCGGTCTTTTAGAACCGCCGCGCAAAATGCAGTGAATTGCCCATAGATGGGCAATCAACACGCCATTGGCCTGATTGCCCTCGCCCATCCAAAATAGATCACGGTTCTCTTCCTCCCGCATTCACAGACACTTTGAGGTCGTCGCCACGCATTGGCGTATCTTCTTTAATCATGCGCGGCAGGAAACGTTCCGTCAGCACCGGCCCAAGGATAGAGGTGGTGAGCATCAGCACAAGCACGACATTGAGTAGCTTTGCATCAATCAGCCGATGGCCGGCGGGGTCGAACGTGCCATAGGCAACCAAGGCGGCGGCAAGCGTTGCGGCGACCTGAGGCAGGGTCAACGACCACATGGTGAGGCGCGTGATACGGCTGTAGCCGAAGCTGCGCCCAGCTGCGGCCGTGGCGATTCCCTTGCCAGCAAGCAGCGCACCGATCACCCCGCCGACAAGGAGGAAATTTCCAATGATGCTCTGCAGGAATGCGCGCGGATCGATCAAGAAGCCGATGACGACAAAGAAGCAGGGTATGAACAAAGACCTGCCCAAAAACTCCAACTTCTCCTTCGCAGGCATGTTTTTCACTGCCGTGTTGAGTGCCAGACCAACCAAAAACGCGCCGACAATCCCTGGTAGATTGATCAGGTCCGCGAGCGCGCTGGCAATCGCAATAATGACAAGCATCAAAATGAAATAAGCCTCCTCATTGTCCTGCATGGCCTTCAGGACGTATCCGCCCGCGCGGCCAACGCCCACCACGATCAGCGGCACGAACACGGCGATCTCGAAGATCTGCAACGCCATTGCCCGCACCGAGAAGCCGCCGACATAGGTAGACAGGCACACCGCGAAGACCAGCAGAGATAACGTGTCGGAAATCACCGTTGCGCCGACGGTGACCGCGATGGCTTCCAGGCCATTCGCTTTGTATTCCTGGACAATGGAATTACCGAGCAGCGTGTGTGACGCCAGAAGAGACCCGAGTACGATGGCTGGGACGACACTATAGCCGAACCACAACCCGACCAGGGTGCCCAGCAACAGGGGCGTACAAGTGGTCCACAAGCCAAAGATAATGGTCTTGTGCCGGGCCTCGCGGAAGCGGTTCATGTCGATCTCGAGCCCCGCGAAGAACATAAGAAAAAGCTTGCCGAGTTCGGCAAAGAAATCCGCGATCGGCCGGTTTTGGCCGAACAGGTCCAGCCCGTATGGGCCGACCAGGACGCCGCTCAGCAGCAGGCCTACGGCAACCGGCAGCCGCAGCCAGCGTGACAGATGCGGCACGCCCACGAGTATCGCCATGACGAAGGCGAATTTGGTAAGGGTCGACAACGAGAGCGCATAGGTGCGCAGGAAGTCCATGGCGTGCATTCTAAAGCTGCTCCCCGCTGGCTTGGCTTCCTGCTTTGGATGACCGCGCCTGCGCCGTTACGAATGCTCAAAAGCTCCCGTTTACTCAAATCCTGTGCTCATCCAGAACAGCATAGTGGCCGCAGCACGTGACGGCAGAATGCCGCCGTCAGCCGGTAAGCGGCACACCAGAAGCCCTCCTCGCGGACGCCACAATACCGCGCATAGGCGTTGCACGGTGACGCCACTCTGCTCCCGCCCCAAGCTGGTTATGGCGAACGCCGCAGCGGGTTCATTTTGAGTGAGCCCGCAAAATTTTAGGGCTTATGATTGAATACCCCTTACTGAGATATTGGCCGGTCAATCTCCGCGGTGTTGCAAAGTCATATTGCGGAATCGCCTTCCTAATACCTAACGGATCTGGGTCGTGGTGTGTTGTGATCTCAATGGCCCTGGCGAGCCATACGACCGATGGGGCCGCCTGTAATAGCCCACTGAGGCCGGTCCTTACACCGGCCTCAGCTCACGCTCCTTTTACCACCAGCGCTTTGGCGCCGGCGTGATGGTAACAGCCAGCACCTGGCTAACCACGGCGCTGATGGTGTCGCCGACCTTCAGCGAGGGCAGCATAGCGATGCGGGCGGGGTCGGTGACGTCGATGGTAAAGACCTGGCCACCAGACGGATTGACGAGGCTGATGCTGTTATCCGACAGATCAACCCCGACAACCGTACCGCTGACCTTGACGACCTGAACAACCACGCCGCCGGGCGCCGTCACCGGCTGCGCGGTAACCTGCGTGAACTGATCGTTGGAGACCGGCACACCCATGCCACCCTGCGGCGGGTTGACAACGAAGGCCACCGAACGAAAATATTGGGCGTTCACGGTCTGGCCGACCTTGAGCATGTCAAGACGGACATTGGGCCCAGCCGTGACGGTAACCTTATCACCTTTCGGGCCTTTCAGCGTCACGGCACGCGTGCCCGGGTCAATGGCGGTGATCTTCCCCTGCATCGTGACTTCCTCTGATTGCGGGATGACATTCTGCATGGGCGCGCCGGAGGACATGCTGTTCTGCGCATGGGCGGTTTGCGTGGCGGCCAATGGTACGAGGCAGGCCGTGCCCGCGATCATCAACGCAGCAGCCGTTTTAACGAGTGATTTTGACGGGTTCATTTTTATCTCCGTGGTGACTTGGTGTTTTGAACAACAGAAACGAAACGCAACATTTTTATGTCTCGAATAGACCTCCTCAAACGGCGTAAACATCCAAAACTTTGATTTAAAGGCGTCAGAAAACCGGCTTTACTTACGTACGCAGCGTCCAGGTCACGCCAGTCTGCGGCCGCAGCATTTTGGCGCAAGCTTCAAGCTGGAAATGCAACTGCCGCGCTTTCGGCAATGGCCATACGGGGTATCGGCATTTTGCAATCCCTAGTGACTTTTCAATATGACTAAGGGAGAGTTTTGCTGCGTTAGGTTTGATTTGCGTCAAAATGACGTCGATTAATAGGCAATGATTTCGATTTTTTAATGGGGCGTGACGAGGCGCTGGTTTGGGCTGATTTCGCTTGGCGCCAAATTTTAGAACCTTCGTGCCCAACAAACCGGTACAAGTGTTTGTTTTTGGTGGACTCCCTTGGAGCAGTCCCGTCGCCCGCAGGGCCGTTTCGGGGGCGGCAGCCTTCCTGTCCCCACTGCCGGGAAACCGCCAGGCCGCTTCCCACCCGACTGCGTCATGCCCTGTCGTATAAATTGGGCGCAGGAGACGGTAACTTCACGGAAAACTTTAAATAGGCAAGGGATTTCGGCGCGCACCGGCACGCCAACCATCAGATTGAATTGGGTTTTATGGAGTCACCCCGCGGCGCCGATTTACAGTTGCGGCAGATCTGGCCGACGGGTTCAATTTCGTGGACTCAAAAACCGGAAGCTCGGCTACAATAGCGAGGCCAAATGGCCAGAAGGAAGCTGCTGCGGCGCAAAAACCAAACCGCTGCGGCATAACAAAAGGGGGTAAACATAATGGACGCCAAGTCGCAGCAACAGGGCAAATGCCCGGTGATACATGGTGGAAACACATCCGTAGGCACTTCGAACATGGAGTGGTGGCCGAAAGCCCTGAATCTGGACATCCTCCACCAGCACGACACCAAGACAAACCCTATGGGGAAAGAATTTAATTATCGGGCAGAGGTCAAGACACTTGACGTCGCAGCGCTCAAGCAAGACCTCACCGACTTCATGACCCACAGCCAGGAATGGTGGCCGGCGGATTGGGGATACTATGGCGGCCTTATGATCCGCATGGCCTGGCACTCGGCTGGGTCTTATCGCATCGCTGACGGGCGCGGCGGCGGTGGCCGGGGCAACCAGCGTTTCGCGCCGCTGAACTCCTGGCCGGACAACGTGAACCTGGACAAGGCGCGGCGTTTGCTCTGGCCCATCAAGAAGAAATACGGCAACAAGATCAGCTGGGCTGATCTGATCCTTCTTGCCGGCACCATTGCCTATGAAGTGGCGGGCCTGAAGACCTTCGGGTTTGGCTTTGGCCGCGAAGACATCTGGTCTCCGGAACAAGAAACGAATTGGGGCCCGGAACAGGAATGGCTCGCCAGCAGCAGCGAGCGGTATGAAACAGATGAACGCACCACGCTGGAAAATCCGCTGGCCGCTGTGCAGATGGGCCTGATCTACGTCAACCCTGAAGGCGTTGACGGCAAGTCCGATCCGCTGCGCACCGCGCAGGACGTACGCGTCACCTTCGCGCGCATGGCGATGAATGACGAGGAGACCGTCGCCCTGACCGCGGGGGGCCATACCATTGGCAAATGCCATGGCAATGGTGATGCAAAGCTGTTGGGCCCGGCGCCCGAGGCTGCCGATGTCGACGAGCAGGGCCTGGGCTGGATCAACACGACAACACGGGGCGTCGGCCGCAATGCCGTGACGAGCGGCCTGGAGGGCGCCTGGACCACCCACCCCACCAGGTGGGACAACGGCTATTTCCGCATGCTGCTGGACCATGAGTGGGAGCTGAAGCGGAGCCCCGCGGGGGCTTCGCAGTGGGAGCCGGTCAACATCAAGGAGGAAGACAGGCCTGTTGATGTCGAGGATCCCTCGATCCGCCACAACCCGATCATGACCGATGCCGACATGGCCATGAAGATGGACCCGGTTTATCGCCAGATCTCTGAGCAGTTCTACAAGGACCCCACGCGTCTCGCGGATGTTTTCGCGCGCGCCTGGTTCAAGCTGACCCATCGCGACATGGGGCCGAAGGTGCGCTATATCGGGCCGGATGTGCCCAAGGAAGATCTGATCTGGCAAGACCCGGTTCCGGCTGGCCGGACCGATTATGATTTGGGCGCGGCCAAGGCCAGGATTGCGGCCAGCGGCCTGAGCATAAGCGACATGGTCACCACCGCCTGGGACAGCGCCAGAACGTTCCGGGGGTCCGATAAGCGGGGCGGCGCCAATGGGGCGCGCATCCGTCTTGCGCCCCAGAAGGACTGGGACGGCAACGAGCCCGGCCGCCTGGCCAAGGTTCTCGCCGTGCTCGAACCCATCGCCGCCGATACGGGGGCGAGCGTGGCGGATGTGATCGTTCTGGCCGGTAATGTCGGCATCGAGCAGGCGGCAAAAGCGGCCGGATTTGAGATCACCGTTCCCTTCTCGCCTGGCCGCGGGGATGCAACGGATGAAATGACGGATGCCGCCTCCTTCGACGTGCTGGAGCCCATCCATGACGGGTATCGCAACTGGCTCAAGAAGGATTATGCGGTATCGGCGGAAGAGCTGATGCTCGACCGCACCCAGTTGATGGGCCTGACCGCTTGTGAGATGACGGTTCTGGTCGGCGGCATGCGCGTTCTTGGCACCAACCATGGTGGCACGAAGCATGGCGTCTTCACGGATCGCGAGGGTGCGCTGACCAATGATTTCTTCGTCAACCTGACCGATATGGGTTACACGTGGAAACCGGCGGGCGATAATCTTTATGAAATCCGCAACCGCAAGACCGGCGACGCCAAATGGACAGCGACCCGTGTGGATCTTGTCTTCGGGTCAAACTCAATCCTTCGCGCCTATGCGGAACTCTATGCACAGGATGATAACAAGGAGAAGTTCGTGAACGATTTTGTCGCCGCCTGGACCAAGGTGATGAACGCCGATCGGTTCGACCTGAACTGAGCCGGGTTCGCGCCCTGCGCCTGGCGCCGCCTTCGGATCAAACCGGGGGCGGCGTTCAGGGCCGCGACGCGCCGTCCAGATCCAGCCAAGAAGAGTTCGTAAGCGCTGCCAATGGCATCACAAACGCGACGCCTTGTGGCGTAGGATGAAAATGTCCACCCAACGCGGCAATCAGTGCCCTTGCCCGGGGCGGATGCTCGACATTCGCCAGCAATTCTTGCTCGGAATAGAAGTGGACGCCCGTCAATTCCAGGGAGACTGTCTGGCCAACATTCTTTAGCTGCACCGTAACTTGCGTATTTGCGGGAAGATTTTGCAAGGCGTAGCGCAAAAGCACATTTAAAAACATGCCAAAGGTAATTTCCGCATTGGCTGTTGGCGTAACATCAATCGGTGCCGTCTGGCAGTTGATAATATTGACCCCAAATGAAGAACAGGCGTTGGAAACCGATATCTCCCGTTTCATTGTAAGATCCAGGGATGGAGCGTCACTGTCACTCAGGCGAAGCCGTCTTTCAATCTCAACCGAGATCGACGCCACGTCCCGCTCAACTTGTGATAAGTGATAACGGACCATGGCATCTTTTGACTTATCAAGTCTCTCCGCCACGATCGCCGTCGCTATCCGGATAACAGCACGGACCTCATGCGCCGCTTCGGTGACAATAAAATCAGCCTGAAGGCCATGATAATTTTGGATAGAGCGGTCGATATACATGAGCGAGCTCCACTGTCTTTACGGGTTAACTTGTCGCGGCGATGATGATGTGTCCTCAGCAGAATACCGGCTGAAGCCGGTCGAAATTGGTTTGATATCTACAAGTTGAAATATCAAACGGAGATCCGGGCACAGCATGTGCCCCTGTCGAAACAGCCAAACGGGCCGGCGGAAGAGAGACGCGGCACCAAGCTTGCGTTGGATTTACTGATGCCGCGAGGTTAGGCTGCTGCAGAGTTGAATGTGACGATGATCGTTTTTCGTGGGTCAGACAGTCTCAACCTCCTCTGGCCGAGCACTTTAACATGATATAAATGGTAATATGGCCTGCAAAGCGGAATCAATTATACGCGCAGACTCGGCCTCTACGACCTAGGTAGGGCGCGAATATCGGAATGTCGGGGAAGACTAAACTTAAGTATGAGGCGGCACTACCGGATCCCTCTGCCTATTGAGCGGGCCTGCTGTGTTGATGCCCTCCATTCCGATTTAACGCCAAGCGCAACCACGGGTGATGTAGGCGCTCTGAGTTGCTGCTGGTTTCGTGAACACTTGGTTTAGGCGTTTAACGGAACAGGAGGGTCGCAATGGCGCGCAGGTAGGTTGCGCGTGCGTTCAAGCTTGGGCGGGGCGGTTCGCGGGACAGTGAGCCAGATCCATCCCTCTCCGAGGGCTGATCTTTAGAAAACCACGCCGTCAGCGCCCTGAACCGGCGCCGCGCAGCTTTGCGGCCCTGCGCCATGATTTCAGCGATGCCCCTAAACGCCCTGGAAAACTACCTACCGGGGTAGCACACCTCCCCTCTTGGGGCGGTAACATGCCGACTATACCATTCGGCGTAACCCAGGGCCCGGATGGCCAGCATAAACGGGAAACTCCTTTCTGGGCGAGGAAATGAAACCATGAACGTAGACGTCGCGCCGCAAAGCGTGGGTGTGCGCCGCGCGCACACGGGTCCGCTGGTCAATATCGATAATGGTGGCACGCTAACCGATATCTGCGTGCTGGACGGTGGCAGGGTTTGGCGCACCAAGACGCTGACCACGCCCTATGACCTGTCCCAGTGCCTGTTCGATGGGCTGCGCAAGGTCTCCAAGCTGATGTACGGCGAGGAAGACCTGCTGCGCCTGGTCTCGTCCGCCGCCAATATCCGCTACTCCACCACACAAGGCACCAACGCCCTGGTCGAGCGCAAGGGCCCGCGCCTGGGTCTGATCCATGGCGGCGGGCTGCAGCTTGCGGCATTGCGCGGCGATGGCGCGCAGGCCAAGCTGTTCGACGCGCTGGTCGGTAGCCGCGTGGTTGCCGTGGAGGTATCAGGCGACGATGACGCCGTGCAGGATGCGCTGGTGCGCGCCATCACCGGCTTATCCTCGGCGGGCGCCAACCGCGTGGTGGTGGCCTTTGGCGGCGGTGACCATGTGGCCGAGGAGGTTCGCGCCAAGAGCCTGCTGCTGCGCAAATTCCCCCAACACCTGCTGGGCGCGCTGCCGATCCTGTACGCGCATGAGCTGGCCGGCGACCTGGACGACTCCCGCCGGTCCTGGACGTCGCTGTTCAACGCCTTCCTGCACCCGTCCATGGAGCGCTTCCTCTACAACGCCGAGCACGGGTTGCGTGAATACCGCTCGCGCGCCCCGCTGCTGGTGTTCCGCAATGACGGCTATTCAGCCCGCGTCGCCCGCACCATCGCGGTGAAAACTTATAGTTCCGGCCCGCGGGGCGGCGCCGAGGGGGCCAAGGCGCTGGCCGCGCATCACGGCTTCGCGCGGCTGCTGTCGATCGACATCGGCGGCACCACCACTGACATCGCGCTGGTGGAGCGGGGTGTCGCCCGCGCCCAGCGCTACGGGCAGATCGAGGGTGTGGCCACCGCCATCCCGCTCTGCGACGTGGTGAGCGTGGGCGTCGGCGGCAGCTCCATCATCCGCGTCGAGGGCGATGCCATCGCGGTCGGCCCCGAGAGCGTGGGCAGCGCCCCTGGCCCGGCCTGCTTCGGCCTGGGCGGCACCAAGGCCACCATGACGGACGCCTTCCTGCGCCAGGGGCTGCTCGATCCCGCCTCGTATTTTGGCGGCGAGTTGCATCTGGACGGCGAGCGCGCGTCCGCCGCCATCACCGCCGCCGTGGGCGGCCCGTTGGGCATCACCGAGGACGAAGCCGTGCAGCGCATGGAGACGGCCTGGGTGGAGAAGGTGGTGGCCAGCCTGCACGCCTACACCACGCTGACGCCGGACACGGTGCTGTCCGCCTTTGGCGGCGCCGGGCCGTTCGTGGCCTGCCGCATTGCGCAGGAAGCCGGGCTCTCCCGCGTCATCATCCCCGGCCTTGCGGCGGTGTTCTCAGCCTTCGGCATCGGCTTCTCCGATATTGGCCACACCTACGAGGCCGCGCTGGCCAGCAACGACGCCGGCGGGCTGGAGGCAGCCCGCGAGGCGCTTCTCAGGCAGGCACGGCACGGCATGTTCGCCGAGGGCGCCGAACTCGGCGAGTGCCAGTTGACCTTCATCCTGCGCCGTGATGACGGCGCTTCGCCCGGCCCGCTGCCAGGGCAGGAAATTCCGGCGGGGCTGCCCCAGGAGGCACGGCTCTCCCTGGAACTGCAGGCGGTCAAGCCCATTGCCCACGCCCAGCTCTCAAGCCGCTTCGGGGGCGCCACGCACCCGGCCGACAGCGCGGCCAAGCGCCGCATCCTGGTGGATGGTTCCCGCCAGGACGTGCCGCTCTACCGCGCCGAGGACCAGACCGGTGGTGCCACGGCGCAGGGCCCGGCGGTGCTGGAGGAGGCCTTCTTCACCGCCCGCATCGATGCCGGCTGGCGCTTCGAAATCAGCGAGGCGGGCGACATCCTGCTTTCGCGGGTCTGACGCAGTCCTCTCCATGGGAAAGAAAAAGAAATGAACGTCCTCATCACCGAATATCTGCGTATCAACCTGGCAACCGAGCAATGGGAATGCCGCGCCTGCGGCCATGTCCATGGTTCCGCCCGCGAGACCTACAAGAAAGGCCTGCTGGTGTATGACCGCGACCCGCGCGAGATCCACAAGCCGCTGCTGGACACCACGCTCTATGCCCGCACCTTCTCTCCGGACCCGGAATGGTGCCGCATTCTGGAATATTACTGCCCCGCGTGCGGGACTCTGGTGGAGGCCGAGTATTTGCCGCCTGGCCATCCGCCCGCGCACGACATCGAGTTGGATATCGACGCGCTGAAGGCCCGCTGGGCCGGGCAGCCGGAGCTGGCGCAGCCGGCCGAGGCGCCGCCCGCGCCGCCGCGCCAAGCGCATGCCCACCACCATCATCATCACTGAGCGGGGCAGAGCCATGAAACGTGTATCGGTCGATATCGGGGGCACCTTCACCGACTGCTTCGTCGCCTGGGAAGGGCGGCAGGTGGCGGGCAAGGCGCTCACGACCCACCACAACCTGGCACTGGGCTTCAATGAATCCCTGGCCAATGCCTGCCGCGACTTGGACGTGCCGGTGGACACGCTGCTCTCGCAGGTGGATTCCGTGCGCTACGCCACCACGCTGGGCACCAACGCGCTCATTGAGCGCAAGGGGCCGCGCATCGGCCTGCTGGTGACGGCGGGCTTCAAGAGTACCATCCCGCTCTCTCGTGCCCGCGGCTATGGCGAAGGCCTCTCGGAGGAGCAGCAGATGGACGTGCCCAACGCCCGCCGCCCGGCCCCCATCGTGCCCATTCCCATGATCCGTGAGGTGCGCGAGCGCGTCGACTATCTTGGCCGCGTGTTCCTCAAGCTCGACGAGGACGACGTGCGCGTGCGCATCCGCGAGCTGGTGGATGCCGGCGCCGAAGCGCTGGTGGTGCTGTTCACCAACAGCGTGGTGAACCCCGAGCATGAGCTGCGGGTGCAGGAGATCTTCCTGGAGGAATATCCGGGGCATCTGCTCGGCGCCGTGCCGGTGCTGCTCTCGCACCAGGTGGCGGGACGCAAGGGCGAGTACGCGCGCGGCATGTCCACCATTCTGGACGCCTTCCTGCACGCCACCATGTATTACGGCCTGGGCACGCTGGAGATGAACCTGCGCGGCCAGGGCTATGCCAAGCCCATGCTCGTCAACCATAATTCCGGCGGCATGGCGCAGCTCAACTCCACCGACGCCTTGCAGACCGTGCATTCCGGCCCCGTCTCGGGCATCGCCGCCAGCGAGCACCTGATGCACCAGACCGGCGTGGGCAACGTGGTGGCCACCGACATGGGCGGCACCAGTTTCGATATCGGCATCGTCGTGGATAGCGGCGTGAAATACTACGACTTCAACCCGGTCATCGACCGCTGGCTGGTCTCCATCCCCATGGTGCATCTGGTCACGCTCGGCGCCGGCGGCGGGTCCATCTGCTCGTATGACCGCATGTTCCGTACCGTGAAGGTTGGTCCGGCCTCGGCGGGCTCCGACCCCGGCCCGGCCTGCTATGACCGCGGCGGCACCAAGCCCACCGTGACCGATGCCGACCTGCTGCTCGGCTATCTGGACCCCGCCAACTACGCGGGCGGGCACATCAAGCTCAATCCGCGCCGCGCCAAGCGGGCGGTCGAGGACCATCTCGGCGAGGCGCTGGATCTCGACGCGATCGAGGCGGCCAAGCTGATCAAGCGCACGGTGGACGCCAACATGGCCAACGGCATCGCCACCGAGCTGCGCACCCGCGGCTATGAACCTGCCGCCTTCACCGTGCTTGCCTATGGCGGCAACGGGCCGCTGCATGCCTGCGGCATCGCCAACGTGCTGGGCGTGGACCGCGTGTTGGCCCCGCCTTTCTCCTCGGTGTTCTCGGCGCTGGGGGCGGGCAATGTCAACCAGATGCACATCCACGAATGCAGCACCTGGACCGTGCTGTTCGACGCCAACGCCAAATCCTTCTTTGCTGATTACGCCAGCTTCAACAGCAATGTGGAGATGCTGGAGCGCAAGGGGCGCGATGATCTCAAGCGCCAGGGCTTCAACGATAACGAGATCCATTACCGGCTGGAGCTTGATATGCGCTACGGCAACCAGCGTGTGCAGACGGCGGTGGTTACCGACCTGCACCGCCTGACCAGCCAGACCGAGGTGCTGCGCCTGATGGAGCAGTTTTATTCGCGTTACGGCGAGCGCTTCGGCGAAGGCAGCCAGGCGCCCGAGGCTGGTGTGCGCATCAATACCATCCGCGTTTGCTCGTACGTGGAGCAATCCACGGTGCATTTCGCCAGCCTCAAGGATGACGGGCTGACTGGCCCGCATGTGGAGCCGGTGGGCACGAGGCAATGCCATTTCCCCGGTGTCGCCGGGGCTGTGGAAACCCGCCTCTTCGACGAGCGGGCGCTCGCCGAAGGTACGCGCATTTCCGGGCCGGCCCTCGTGACAACCCGCGCCACCACCTATCTCGTTGAACCCAACTGGTGCTTCTACGCCGCCGCCCAGGGCGCGGTGTGGTTCACGCGCGCCGTCAACTGAGGAAACGCAACCATGAACGAAATCTCACCGGTCAGCCTCAGCGATCAGGAACTGCTCGACAAATTCGTGCAGCAGAACCAGCTCTTCCTCGGTCCCGACCCCGAGATCATGCGCAACCACAAGGTCGGCCCGCGCAGCGCGCTGGAGGATGAAGTCCTCAAGCGCGGCCTGGACCCGCACGAGGTGCACCACATACGCGGGCTCATCAACGCCGCCCTCTCGGAGGCGTTCCAGATGGTGAACCAGATGGGGGCGGCGCCGGGCGCCAAATGGGGCGATCTGGTCACCGGCATCTACACCGCCAGCGGCGATCTTTCGATGATCGCCCCGCACGGCATCATCGCCTTCGCCGCCTGCTGCTTCTACCCCATCCGCTTCATCCTCAAGAACTGGGTGGACGACCCCACCGTGGGCGTGAAGGATGGCGACGGCTTCATCCATAACGACGCCCGCTATGGCGGCATCCACAATACCGACCAGTCGATGATGATGCCGCTCTATTACAAGGGCGAGCTGGTGTGCTGGCTGTCCTCCACCATCCATGAGGGCGAAAACGGTTCCTGCGAGCCGGGTGGCATGCCGGCGGCGGCGGAGAGCAAATATGACGAGGGCATCAAGATGCCGCCCTTCAAGATCGTCGAGAATTTCCAGATCAAGCGCGACCTGCTGACCTTCCTGCAGAACTCGGTGCGCGACCCCAAGCTGCAACTGGAGGACATGAAGGTGAAGCTGCACGCGGTGATGCGCCTGCGCGAGCGCATCATTGCCATCCTCGGCCAGTTCGGGCGCGACGCGCTGATGGGCACGCTGCGCTCGCACCTGGAGGATGTGGAGGCGGAGGTGCGCCGCCGCGTGGCCGAATTGCCCGACGGCACCACCCGCGTCTTCGCCTTCATGGACTCCTCGCTGCGCGAGAACGCCATCCAGAAGATCTCCTGCGCCATCACCGTGAAGGGCGACAAGATGACGCTGGACTTCCGGGGCAGCGCGCCGCAATTCCTCAACCGCGCGGTGAACACCAATATCGCCTCCTTCAAGGCGGCGCTGGCCACCGGGCTGTTGCAGAACATCTGGCCGGATCTGCCGCACACCATGGCGGTGCTCTCGCCCATCGAGATCCTCACCGACCGCAACTCCATCCTCGACGCCGAGGGCGAGATGCCGCAATCGATGAGCCTGATGCCGCTGTTCAAGGGCTGCGTTGTCTGGAACATCCCCATGGCCAAGCTCAGCTACGGGCTGCCGCGCCGCTACTCGGCGATCATCGCCCCGCAATATGACCAGGCAGCGACGTTCATCTATGGCGGCCTCACCCAGCATGGCGATGTAACAGGTAATTTCTGTGCCGACATCAACGGCAACGGCCAGGGCGCGCGCTGTGACGCCGATGGCGAGCATTCCATCTCGCCGGTCTTCGGCTTCATGTGCGACACCGGCGAGCACGAGATCGCCGAGGAGGATACGCCGATCATCCGCCTGGGCGCGCAGCGCCTGGCGAAGGACCGCATCGGCTTTGGCAAGTATCGCGGCGGCCTGGGCTACGAGCAGATCGCGACGATGCGCAATTCCTATCTGTGGGGCTTCATGACCGGCTGCGAAGGCTCCAAGTTCAGCTCCGCGCAGGGGCTATTCGGCGGCTATTCCTGCCCGGCCTACCAGCTTGCCAAGGTGAAGGGGGTCAACGTCTTCCAGGTGCTGGGCGAGAATCCCCGCCAGATCGAGGAATTCGACATCGTCCGCATCATGAACGAGCGCCCCATCCCCGGCACCTACACCACCCAGGACATGGGCATGACCTTCGAGCTGTGCAACGAAGGCGAGATCTACATGATCTGCCAGGGAGCCGGCGGCGGCTATGGCGACGTGCTGGAGCGCGACCCGGACTTGGTGATGAAGGATGTGCGCGAGGAGCTGATGTCGCCCGGGCTGGCCCGCGACATCTACAAGGTGGTGTATGACGAGGAGACCATGGTGGTGGACCTGCAAGCCACCGCGGCGGCCCGCGCCGCCGAACGCCAGGCCCGCATCGCCCGCGGCAAGCCCTTCGACGAATTCTGCGCCGCCTGGGTCACCGCCGAGCCGCCCGCGCATGTGCCGTATTTCGGCAGCTGGAATGACGACAAGCTGATCTACGCGACCAATGCCGGGCAGCGCGTCACCATGCCGGCGGACCAGCTCCAGGGGGCCTTCATGCTCAACCCCAAGGACGTGCGCATCATGGAGCTGGAGGCCGAAGTGGCGCGCCTGAAGGCGGCGGGCTGAACCCTATGGGCCGCTTTCTCGAAAGCGTGGCGCAAGCCTCACCGCCGCTTCTGTGGATCGACGACGACGCCTATGCGGCGCGGCTGCTCGCGGGGGGGAATCCCCCGTGGCTGGAGGCGGGGGGCTTTGTGGCCTTCCGCCGCAAGGCCATCGGGCTGTTGCGCTCCGATGTCGCCGCGGTGCCGGTGGCGGGGATCGCCGGGGCCTGGGCGGCGGCGCACCCGGGCCTGCGCGCGGAGATGGAGGCGGCCCGCAAGCTGCCTGGCGCGCTGCGCCTGCTGCTCGCCGATGAGGGGTTGCAGGCGCATCTCGCCGCGATCATCCAGGGGCTGGGGGCGGCCTGCTCTGCCCAGCCCCTGGCTCTGGTGCTGCCCGCGCCGGCCGCCTGGCTGGCGGCCTGCCTCCCCGCCCGCGCGGCGGAGGTGGACGAGGACGCCATAGACGCCGCCGCCATGTACATGGCCGAATTCCTGCGCGCCTTTGCGCCCCTGCGGGTGGATGCGGTGCTGTTGGACGAGCGCGCCGCGGCGACCCCGCCCGACCTTTTGGAGCCGCTGGCCAATCTCGCCGCGCATTACCGCTGGGATCTTGGGCGGCGCCTGAGCGTGCCGGGCGAGGCCGTGGGCGGTGGCTTTGTCATCGCCCCTGGGGGGCTGGAGCTGAGCGCGGCCTTCTGGGCGGGCGAACCGCCGCCGCCGGTGCCGGCGGGCGGCTTCCGCTTTGTCGAAGTGCCGGCGGACGGCGTGCCGGAGGCGGTGCTCGACCGCTTGCGCCTGGTGTGGCGATGAGCGCGCGGGTGCTGGAATTTCCGCGGCAGCGGCGTAATATGGGCAGCAAAGGCCACCAACAGGCCGGGGCGGGGGACGCATCCTTGCCGAAGTTCAAGGGGAACGACGCCATCCGCTCGCTGGACGAGACGCGCAGCCACAAGCTTTTTGCCCCGCCCGTGCATGCGGGCGCGGTGCGGCGCGGCGGCCTGCTCGCGCGGATGTTCGCGCGTGAGGATATTCGCATGGTGGTGGAGCAGTTGGAGGTGCTGCCCGCCGCCGGCGCAAACGAGCGTGCCGCCGCCGCGTTCATCGAGCACCTGCTCGACGCCTCTGGCTTGGCGGTGGCGCCGCGCCGCAAGGCCGAGGCGCCACCGCCATTGGAGCCGCTCACCGGGCGCGAGCGCGAGATCTTGCAGCTGCTCTCCAGCGGTGCCTCGAATCACGAGATTGCCGGGCGGGTGTTCGTTTCGGAGAACACCATCAAGTTCCATCTCAAGAACATCTACGCCAAACTTGCCGTTCAGGGCCGGTTCCAGGCCATCGCCGCCGCGCGTTCGCTGGGTCTCATCTAGATCAAGGCCAGAACAAGGAGAAAAAAGACATGGTCAGTGAAGGCGACGTGCTGTGGACGCCCCCGGCAGATTTTTCCGCCGCAGCGGGTTTGCGCGCGTTCATGGGCTGGCTTGACGCCACGCGCGGGCTTGCCTTCCCTGATTACGAGGCGCTGCGCGCGTGGTCAGTGGCCGATGTGCGTGCCTTCTGGGGCGCGTTGTGGGACTGGGCGGAGGTCGCCTCCGACACGCCGTACACCGAAGTGCTCAACGACTACGGCGACGACATGATGAACGCCAAGTGGTTCGCCGGCGCGCGGGTGAACTATGCCGAACACGTGCTGCGCGCGGGCGCCGACGATGATGTGGCGCTGAGCCATGAATCCGAGCTGCGTCCGGCCGGGGAAATGACCCGTGCAGCGCTGCGCGCCGCCGTGAGGCGCCTGGCCACCAGCCTGCGGGAAAGGGGCGTGCGGCCGGGCGACAAGGTGGTCTCCTACATGCCCAATATCCCGGAAACGGCGATCGCCATGCTGGCGGTCACCGCCATCGGCGCGGTGTGGTCCAGCGCCGCGCCGGAATTCGGCGCGCGCATGGTCATCGAGCGCTTCGGGCAGATCACGCCCAAGGTTATGTTCGCCACCGATGGCTACCGCTACGGCGGCAAGGATTTCGACCGCCGGGAGGAAGTGGCCGAGATTGCCGCCGCGCTCCCCTCGCTGGAGCATGTGATTTTTCTCCCCTATCTCAATTCAACCAGCCCCCTGCCCGAAGCCGCCGGCACCATTCTGTGGCAGGATATTTTGGCCGGGCCGCCCGTGGCGGCGGCGGATTTCCGCTTCGCGCGTGTACCCTCCGACCATCCGCTTTGGGTGCTGTTTTCCTCGGGCACCACAGGCGTGCCCAAGGCGGTGGTGCATGGCCATGCCGGCATGCTCATCGAGCATTTCAAGAACATGGCCTTCCATGCCGGCCTGCGCCCGGGCGCGCGGCTGCTGTTCTACTCCACCACTGGCTGGATGATGTGGAACGTGCTCATCGGTGCGCTGATGACCGGGGCCGCCGCCATTCTCTATGACGGTCATCCGGTGCATCCCGACCCCGGCCTGCTCTGGCGTCTGGCCGAGCGCCATGGCGCCACTTGCTTTGGTGCCAGCCCCACCTTCGTGCAGATTATGCAGAAGGCCAGGCTGCGGCCCGCGCAGTCCTTCGACCTCTCGCGGCTGGAGTCCATCCTGCTCTCGGGCTCTCCCGCTTCGCCCGAATGCTTCGCCTGGTTCTACGAGGAGGTGAAGCCGGATCTCTGGGTCACCTCGCAGAGCGGCGGCACCGAGATCGCCTCGGCTTTTGTCGGCGCGGTGCCCACGCTGCCGGTACGCGCGGGCGAAATTCAGGCCCGCTGCCTGGGCATGGACGTGCATGCCTGGAGCGATGCCGGCGAGGAGGTGGTGGACGCGGTGGGCGAGATGGTCGTCTGCCAGCCCTTTCCATCCATGCCGCTATATTTCTGCAACGACCCTGGCGGGGCGCGCTATCGCAAATCGTACTTCCAGCACTTCCCCGGAATTTGGCGCCATGGCGATTTCATCCGCATCAATGCGCGCGGCGGCTGCTTCATCCAGGGGCGCTCGGACGCCACGCTGAACCGCTTTGGCGTGCGCATCGGCACCGCGGAGATCTACCGCGCCGTGGAGGGGCTGGATGGCATCGCCGACAGTCTGGTGGTGTGCTGTGAATGGCCCGATGGCAGCTTTTTCATGCCGCTCTTCGTGCGTTTGTCAGCTTGTGCTCCGCTCGACGACCATGCTCGCCGCGACATCGTCCAGCGCCTGCGCGAGGATTGCAGCCCGCGCCACGTTCCCGACGCCATCTTTGCCGTGCCCGCCATTCCCTATACGCTGACGGGCAAGAAGATGGAGTTGCCGGTGCGCCGGCTGCTCATGGGCGAGCCGGAGCACAAGGCTGTCAGCCGCGGCGCCATGGCCAACCCCGAGGCGTTGGACTGGTTTCTCAAGCACGCCCCCGGACTTGCGAAGGAGCGGCAAACCTACTCGCCAGGGTAGCACACCCATACCGGCGGGCGCGTCGGCCACTCGGGCCGCGACGGCGCCCGCGCGGTGGCCGCCATCTATGGCATCCCCGAGGAAGCCATGTACTCCGCCAGCAAATTCGCCGTGCGCGGGCTCACCGAGGCGCTGAACATCGAGTGCGCGGCGGATGGCGTGTGGGGGAGTGACGTCATGGTGGCCTATGTGCAGACGCCGATGGTGGCGGACGCCGGCGTGGCGGCGCAGATGGACGCGCTGAGCTGGGAGCAGCGCCGCGCGCTGGTCCAGCAGATCACCGGCTTCTGAAGCCCCTAGGCGCCTGATCTAAAGCACCGCACAGCCTGCGCTTGACTACCCATTATTTCTCCATAAATATGGAATAATGGAGAAAATGGACGCCATCGCCGCGCTGGCCGCGCTCGCCCAGGAAACACGCCTCGACATTTTCCGTCTGCTGGTCCAGGCCGGGCCGGAGGGCGTGCCCGCCGGTCAACTCGGCGAGCAGCTTAGCCTGCCGTCGGCCACGCTGTCCTTCCATCTGAAGGAGCTGCGTCATGCCGGACTCATCACCTTCCAGCGTGAAGGCCGCTCGCTGATCTATTCGGCCGCGTTTGCAAACATGAACGCCCTGCTCGCCTACCTGACGGAAAATTGCTGCCGGGGGGATGCCGCATCCTGCGGCGTCGGTATCTGCGACGGCACAAAACTCGAAAAACCAAAACAGCGGAGCACGGCATGACAAGGCAGCCTTTCAATGTTCTCTTTCTCTGCACCGGTAACGCGGCGCGCAGCATCATCGCGGAATCCCTGCTAAATCATTGGGGCGAAGGAAAGTTCCACGCCTATAGCGCGGGCAGCCATCCGAAAGGTGCGGTGCAGCCCATGGCCCTCTCGCTGCTCAACGCCATGGGCCTGCCGGCCGAGGGGCTGCGCAGCAAGAGCTGGGACACGTTTGCAGCCCCTGGCGCGCCGGTCATGGATTTCATTTTCACGGTCTGTGACCAGGTTGCCGGCGAGGTCTGCCCGGTCTGGCCAGGCCAGCCGATCACCGCGCAGTGGGGCCTTCCAGATCCGGCTGCTGTCCAGGGCTCGGACATGGAACGCGCGCAAGCCTACCGCGATACGCTGCGCGCGCTCGAGAACCGCATCAAAGTTTTTGTGGTGCTGCCGTTCAACGCCCTCGACCGGCTGGCACTCGAGCGCCGCACGGCCGCCATCGGCCGCATGCACCCGGACAACGCGGAGGAGACAGCATCGTGAGCGTGACCATCTACCACAACCCGGACTGCGGCACGTCGCGCAATGTGCTCGGCCTGATCCGCAACAGCGGCGAGGAGCCGCTGATCATCGAGTACCTGAAAGCCCCGCCGCGCCGCGCCGAGCTGGTGGACCTTATCCACCGGATGGGCATCCCGGTGCGCGCGTTGCTGCGTCGCAAGGGCACGCCCTATGAAGAGCTGAAGCTGGACGATCCCGCCCTCACGGATGATCAACTGATCGATGCCATGATGGCGCACCCGATCCTCATCAACCGGCCCATCGTGGTGACGCCACTCGGCGTGAAGCTGTGCCGCCCGTCGGAGGCGGTTCTGGAGATCTTGCCCAGCCCGCAGCGTGGCGCCTTCGCCAAGGAGGACGGCGAAGCTGTCGTGGACGCCACCGGGCAGCCTATCGGCGGGGCGGCGAAATGAGCGACGCGCTACCAGGAGCGATGCGGATGCGCGATGACATTCGTAACCGGCTGGGTCCAGCCATCCGTGAAACCCTGGGTCTGTAAGGAACGCCTATGTCCGCCCAATGTGAAATCGCGGCCAAGGCGGCCGCTGGTGCGCCGATGAGCATCTTCGAGCGGTTCCTGACCGTCTGGGTTTTTCTTTGCATCGTCGCCGGAATTCTGGCTGGTCAGGCCGCCCCCGGTCTGTTCCAGGCCGTCGGCCGCATGGAGATCTGCCCAGGTCAATCTTCCGGTTGGCGTGCTCATCTGGGTGATGATCATCCCCATGCTGGTGAAGGTCGATTTCGGGGCCTTGCACGAAGTCAGGCAGCATGTCCGCGGCATCGGCGTCACGCTCTTCGTCAATTGGCTGGTGAAGCCGTTCTCCATGGCGCTGCTGGCCTCGGTCTTCATCGGGCATCTGTTCCGCCCGCTGCTGCCAGCAGGCCAGATCGACAGCTACATCGCCGGGCTCATCCTGCTGGCTGCCGCGCCCTGTACGGCTATGGTGTTTGTCTGGAGCCGGCTGTCGAACGGTGATCCGCTCTTCACCCTCTCCCAGGTCGCCATGAATGACACCATCATGGTTTTCGCCTTCGCGCCCATCGTTGGGCTCTTGCTGGGGATTTCATCCATCACGGTGCCATGGGGCACGTTGATCACCTCGGTGGTGCTCTACATCATCATCCCGGTCATCCTCGCCCAACTCTGGCGCTGGCGCCTGCTTGCCAAGGGGCAAGCGGCCTTTGATGCGACCATGGCCAAGATCGGGCCTTGGTCGATTCTGGCCTTGCTGCTGACGCTGGTGCTGCTCTTCGCCTTCCAGGGGGCGGCCATCCTCAAGCAGCCGCTGGTCATCGTCATGCTGGCCGTGCCGATCCTCATCCAGGTCTTCTTCAACGCGTCATTGGCCTATGTGCTCAATCGCGCCCTGGGCGAGAAACATAACATCGCCTGCCCATCGGCGCTCATCGGTGCGTCCAACTTCTTCGAACTGGCGGTGGCCGCGGCGATCAGCCTGTTCGGGTTTGAATCCGGGGCGGCATTGGCAACTGTCGTCGGCGTTCTGATCGAGGTGCCCGTGATGCTGCTGGTGGTCAAGCTCGTGGCGGCGTCCAAGGGCTGGTACGAGCGCGGTGATCGGATCGCGCATCCATGACCCAGGACATAACGCAGAATCTGGACGAAACCTGCTTCGCGGCGATTGACGAAAACCGCCTGCTCAATGCGCCCCGGCATCGGCACGCGCCGCGCATCCTGCTGCTTTACGGCTCGTTGCGGGCGCGCTCGTTCAGCCGGTTGGTCACAGAGGAGGCTGCCCGGATCCTGCACCGCTTTGGCGCCGAGACCCGGACCTTCAATCCGTCCGGCCTGCCTCTGCCCGACGATGCTGAGGCCAATCATCCCAAGGTTCAGGAATTGCGCGAGCTGGTGAGCTGGAGCGAGGGCATGGTGTGGTGCTCGCCAGAGCGCCACGGTGCCATGACCGGCGTCATGAAGACGCAGATCGACTGGATCCCGCTCGCCCTTGGGGCCGTACGTCCGACGCAGGGAAAGACACTGGCTGTGATGCAGGTTAGTGGCGGCTCGCAGAGCTTCAACGCGGTCAACCAGCTTGCGCATTCTCGGCCGTTGGATGCGTCTGATCACCATTCCAAACCAGTCTTCGGTCCCGAAAGCCTTCGCAGAGTTCGACGATTCCAACCGCATGAAGCCTTCATCCTGCTATGACCGCATCGTCGATGTCATGGAGGAGCTGGTGAAATTCACCCTGCTGACCCGCGGCTGCGCCGATTATCTGGTTGATCGTTACAGCGAGCGCAAGGAGAGCGCCGAGGAACTGTCCCGGCGGGTCAATCAGCGTTCGCGGTAACCCGCCGCCCCGCGGTAGGGACCCGCCCTCGGTGGAGCGCAAACTCGTCTCGAACCGGTGCGCGGCCTTCTTCGTCATCTCCGCCAGGGCATTGCCCAGGCGCGCGCCGCGCAGGATCTCGCAGAAACAAAAACGCTGCCGCACATTTTAGTCTGTCATCTGTTCCGTCACATCACATCCTCGTCTAGTATTTCTTAAATCCTATAGAGTTTGTATTGATGGACATGTCCTCGCCTCCCCCCTTCCCCACAGCCCCCAACCAGCTGCCTGCGGCGGCACATCTCATCACCGCGGAAGCGGAGGCGCTGCGTGTCGCCGAGGCGCGGGGGCTGGACCGGCATTGGCGCAATCTACGCACCCATTCTGTGCATGATGCTAACAAATGGCGCTATCACGCCGTGGGCGCGCACCTGCTGAGCGGCGCCCTGCCCGGCAAGCCGGTCCGCAAGCTGCGCGCGCAGGGCTGATCAACCCATGGCTGTCAATCTGCCCATGGAACTGCTGCGCAGCTTTGTCGCCATCGTCGAAACCGGTTCGATGCTGCAAGCGACGGAGCGGGTTTTCGTCACGCAATCGGCCCTCAGCCTGCAAATGCGCCGGTTGGAGGAGCTGGTGCGCCAGCCCTTGTTCAACCGCCAGGGGCGCAGGCTGAAACTCACCCCGGCGGGAGAACAGCTGTTGCGCACCGCCCGCCAAATTCTTGCCCTCAACGACCAGCTTCTCGCTGCCCTGCAGGAAGATGCGCTCTCCGGCACCGTGCGCGTGGGCATGAACCAGGATTTCGCGGAAGTCTTTCTGCCCGGCGTGCTCAACGCATTCACCATCGCGCATCCGGAGATCCAGATGCAGGTGCGCATCGGCGGTAGCCAGGAGCTGTTGGATCTGCTCGCCGCCGGGCAGCTCGACAATGTGCTCTGCATCCGCCCCGAGGGCGACGCCCAGGCGGTGAAGACCGTGCCGATGTCCTGGTTCGGCCAGCCCCATCTGCTGGAACGCGACGTTCTGCCGCTGGCCCTGCTGGAAGCCCCCTGCATGTTCCGCGCCACCGCCCTGCAGCAGCTGGAAGCCGCGGGCAGGCCCTACCGGATCATGGTGGAAACGGCGAGCTTGTCGGGTATCCGCGCCGCGGTGCAGGGCGGGCTGGCCGTCACCTGCCGCAGCCCGCTCTTCGCGGAGATCGCGCCCGTGCCGGAGCTGCCCGTGCCGCCTCTGCCGCCGCTGGGGCGCTGCGGTTACGCCGTCTTCGGCAGCGGCGTTGCAACGCCCGCCGCCGAACGGCTGGCGGCGCTCATCCGCCAGGCCGTGGGAGCGTTGGACTAGAAAAACGCCTCAGCGCACCACATGGAAATTGCTGACGCCGTCATTGGCAAGCTGGGCGACGAGCTGCAATTCCCAGTCAATATAGGCCTGCATGGCCGCCTGCTGGTTGTCCGTGCCCTCGTAGGGGCGCTTATACACATCCTCCGGCGCACTGGCCCAAAGCGGCGCCGTGCCCGCCGGCAGCCCCGCCTCCACCCAGCCCTGATTGCCGCCTTGCAGCCAGAGCACGGGGCGCGATGTCGCGTTCTGGATATCATGAATATGAATAGCCGCGAGCCGGCTATCACGAGACGTAATAACCAACGGGCCCTCGCCGGGCAGCGCGGCCAGGTCATCCAGCTGGCTGCCTGCCAGGAACCATGCGCCCGGCAGATGCAGGGCGCGGTAGAGCGGCGAGGGGCCGAGATCCACGATGGTGTAATCGTCCGCCTTGGCATGCAGCGCGGCGGGGGTGATGGCCGGCACCGGCGGAGCAGAAATCTCCGGCGCGGCTGGTGTGCCGGTCTCGTCCTTGGCCACGGCGCCCGGCTCCAGCGCCACCGCGTTCCAGCCCAGCTGCACCAGCCAGGAGGCCGTGCTGAGCGCCCGCACCCCGTCATCATCGAACAGCACGAGCCTGCCCCCGCGCACCGCCACCCATTCGTCCGTGGCCTGCACGAGCTGGCCACCAGGGGCCGAAACGAACCCGGCCGGGTGCCCGGCCGCATAGTCCTCCGGCGTGCGCACATCC
The DNA here is from genome assembly GCA_963736885.1 of uncultured Pseudomonadota bacterium. Taxonomy (GTDB): domain Bacteria; phylum Pseudomonadota; class Alphaproteobacteria; order Acetobacterales; family Acetobacteraceae; genus Acidocella. The sequence continues at coordinate 9,716 of CAVTQN010000010.1, read as the reverse complement.
AGCAGATAGAGCGTATGCGTATGCGCCTGCGCCTTCCAGGCGGCGAGCGTTTCGGCGCCGATGCGCTTTACCCCCACCTTGTCCGCCCAGCGCCGTGCCGCCGCCAGCGCCTTTTCATGCCCTTCAGCGCTGGTTTCAGGGAAGCGCTCGGTCTTGCCGGTTTCCAGCCCCTGCCCCGCCAGACTCCAGCCAATGGTGCCGTTGCGCAGCGCCAGCACCTTGTTCGGCAGGCCAAGATTCACCAGCGTCTGCGTGCCGATGATGGAGCGCGTGCGCCCGGCGCAATTGATCACGATCGTCGTCTCCGGGCGCGGCGCGATGTCGTGCACCCGCAGCGCCAGCTCGCCATTCGGCACGGACCGCCCGCGCGGTATGCTCATGGTGCGGTATTCCTCGAACCGCCGCCCGTCCAGCACCACCAGATCCTCCTCGCTCTCGATCAATTGCTTGATCTCCGGCGCCGAGGCGGAGGGGGTATGGCGGATGGCCTCCACCAACTCCCCAAAAGCCTTGGAGGGCACGTTCACATCCCGGAACACCTCGCCCACCGCCGCATAGCCCGTGAGCCCGCCTTCGAGGATGGAGACATCCGCATAGCCCAGCGCGGCGATGCGCTCCGCCCCGCGCCGCGTCAGCCCCTCGCCATCGTCATAGACCACGATGGGTGCGCAAAGCCGGGGGACCAGGGCACGGATACGCAGCTCGATCTGCGCCAGCGGCAGCGAGACCGCCCAGAACGGATGCGCCAGCGAATAGGGACCTTCCTCGCGGAGATCGAACAGAGCGATCTCCTGGCCTGCGCGCCAGGCGGCGCGCAGGGTGAGAGGGGACAGCAGCTTGAAGGACATGCGGAACCTCTGGATGAGAATTTTACGCGGCCGGTGCCCAGAGATTGGGCGTGGGCGCGTTGGCATAGCCGGAGACGAAGGATTTCACCTCGCCCGTATCCGGCACGAACACCTCGCGCTTGATGCGGCCGATATTGCCGCCATAGACATGGATGCTGATCGACACACGATCATCGTAAGCGTTGGCGATCTGGTGCACATCGCCGATGCTGGGCGAAACCGCCACCACCCGGCCGGGCTCCAGCCGCTCCACCGCGCCGGGAACCAGCTTGCCGTTTTCCTCCCGGTAATCCGTGCTCAGCTCAGCGCCGCGCAAAATGCCCACCAGCCCCCAGGTCCGGTGGTTATGCACCGGCGTTTTCTGCCCCGGCCCCCACACAAAACTGACGATGGAGAGGCGATCCAGCGGATCCCCATACAGCAGATATTGCTGGTAATATTGCGGATGCGGCCTGGCATAATCCGCGGGCAGGAAATCATCCCAAGCAACCAGCGCCGCCAGAGCGGGCTTGATCTCGGCCAGGGCCGCCGCCTCGTCATGCCCATGTTTCTCCGCGGCCTGCACCGCCAGTGCAATGAAACCGCGCAGCCTGTCTATGTTCGCCATCACGCACATCCGATCATTCGTCCGGCGCGCCGCCCGGCTAGGCAGCGCAAACAAAACAAAACATATAGAGTTTGTGGTTTGTTTTCCAGACTCGGCCAGTTCAGCATTTCTCAACGGCTTATGAGGCGCGTTCAATGCGGGCCGGCCATCAGGCCGGCCGGTCACCGCTGATGGTGGCGCGATAGCCGGAGCGCGTCTGCGGATAATAATCCCACAGCGCCATATGCTGCACGGCGCGGTTATCCCAGAAGGCCACGGAGTCCGGCTCCCAGCGGAACCGCACCTGGAACGCCGGCTTCGTCGCGTGCTCGTACAGAAACCGCAGCACCGCCGCGCTCTCTGCGTGCGGCAATTCGTTGATGCGCAGCGTGAAGGTTTCGTTGACGAAGATCAGCTTGCGACCGCTCACCGGATGGGTGCGGATCACCGGATGCACGGCACTGGGGTAGCTGCGCCCGGTCTCCGCCCGGCCATCGCGCTGATTATGGCTGCGATAGACATGCTCGCCGGCATGGGTGGCGGTCAGCCCCTCCAGGAAGCTCTTCATGCGCGGGGAGAGCGCCTCATAGGCCGCGATCTGGCTGGCAAACAGCGTGTCTCCGCCCACAGGCGGCACGGTATGCAGGTGCAGGATGCTGCCCAGGGGCGGCACCTCGTCGCAGGAGACATCCGAATGCCAGGCCTCACCGGCGATGCGCTTGGAGGTCGCATCCGCATGGATTGGCAGCAGCTCCGGATAGCCTGCCGGCCCGGGCACGTTGGGGTGCGCATGCAGCGTGCCGAAATGCCGGCCCAGCGCCGCCAGCCGTTCCAGGGACAAAGGCTGGTTGCGGAAGAACAGCACCTGATGCGCCACCAGCGCCTGGTTCAGCTCCTCAACCTCACGATGGCTCAAGGGGCGCGTGAGATCGAGCTGCCCGATCTCGGCACCGATATGCGGCGTCACCGGCCGTACGGTTATGGTCTCATAGGTCATCTCGTTCACCGTTCCGCTCAACAGCCGCTCCTCACCCAACATTGTTGCAACAAGCCCCGCCAACCGGCACCGCGCGGGTATAGGCCGGGGCATTATGTCGTGCGGCCTTTGGATAGTACATATTCTCTATAATATAAATATTATTAGTTGACTTAGCTGCCATGCCGGCCTTAGGTCGCCCTTGTTTTCCCGATGCAAGGCAGGATCGATGCTCTTCAACAAGACTTCCCCCTTAGGCACGACACGCCGGCGCCTTGGCGCCGCCCTCTGCACCCTGGCGCTGCTGGCAACCTCTCCGCTCGCCGCCAAAGCCGAAGCGCCGCTGAAGATCGCGGCGACGCCGGGGCCGATGTCGGACATCATCCAGCACGCGGCGGGCCTGGCGGCCAAGCAGGGGCTGCCGGTGAAGGTCGTGATTTTCTCGGACTGGATCACGCCGAACACGGCCACAGCCGATGGCGACGTCGATGCCAATTTCTACCAGCATAAGCCCTACCTCGCCGTTGCCGATCAAAGCCGGCATTTCGGGCTGGTGGCGGTTGCCCCTGGGCTGATCATGCCGATGGGGCTGTTCTCTCATAAGGTCAAATCCCTTTCCGATCTGCCGGACGGCGCCACGGTGGCGGTGGCCAATGATCCGGTAAATCGCGGGCGGGGCCTTGAGCTTTACGAAAAGGCCGGGCTGATCCAGCTCAAGCCCGGCGTGGGTGATCTCGCCACCGTCGCGGATATCACCAGCAACCCGAAACATCTGAAATTCGTGGAGCTGGAGGCGCCGCAGCTCGTCCGCGCGCTGGATGATGTCGAGGTCGCGCAGGTCAGCTTCACCTTCCTGCTCGCCTCCGGCGGCGACCCCAACACCGCCTTGATCACCGACGGCGCGAAAAACCCGCATTACGCCATTCAGTTCGTCGCACGCCCACAGGAAGCGAACGACCCAAGGCTGGTGAAATTCATCTCCATTTTCCAGTCGCCGGACGAGAAGGCTTATATCCTGACCAAATATCATGGCTTCTTCACGCCTGCCTGGTAGCGCCATGGCCGCGCCGCCTTTGGTGAAGGTCGAGCATCTCAGCCGCCGGTTTGGAAACACCCCGGCGCTGGAGGATATTTCCTTCACGCTGGCGCGCGGCCAGGTACTTGGCATCATCGGCCGGTCCGGCGCGGGGAAATCGACGCTGCTGCGCTGCCTGAACGGGCTGGAACGCCCTGATTCGGGGCGCGTCGTCATCGATGGTGAAGATATTTCCGGCAAGAGCGAGACGGCGCTGCGCGCCATCCGCCGGCGCGTTGGCATGATCTTCCAGCATTTCAATTTGCTCTCCTCGCGCACCGCGCTGGAAAATGTCGCGTTGCCGCTAAAGCTGACCGGCATGCCGCGCGCGGCGAGACTGTCACGGGCAAGGGAATTGCTTGATCTCGTCGGCCTTGCGGACAAGGCGGGGGCTTATCCCGCCCGGCTGTCAGGCGGGCAGAAGCAACGCGTCGGCATAGCCCGCGCGCTGGCCTCGGAGCCCTCCCTCCTGCTCTGCGACGAAGCCACCTCCGCGCTCGATCCTGAAACCACGCAGTCGATCCTCGAACTTCTGCGCGGCATCAACCGCAAGCTCGGCCTCACCATCGTGCTGATCACCCATGAGATGAATGTCGCCCGGCAGATTGCGGACCGTGTTCTGGTCTTGAGCCATGGGCGTATCGTGGAGGAAGGGCCGACGGCGCCTATCCTCTCCATGCCGCAGGCGGAAGAAACCAGGCTGATGCTGCAAGCGGCGGGATTTTTGGACCAAGCTGGAGGCGCCTATGCTCGGCTTGCCGGTTGACGATTTTGAAACTGCCTTCGGGCAGACGCTGCAAATGGTCGGCGTTAGCGGGTTGATCTCGCTGATGCTGGGCTTGCCCTTGGCGCTGCTGCTGGTCTCCACCACGCGCCAGGGCATTGCGCCGCACCCGTTTCTCAACCGGTCTGTCGGCATCGTGGTGAATGCGGTGCGTTCGGTGCCGTTCATCATTTTGCTCGTCGCCGTCATTCCGCTCACGCGCCTCATTGTCGGCACCGCCATCGGCACGGCGGCGGCCATTGTGCCGCTGGCCATCGCCGCAACGCCTTACTATGCGCGCGTTGCGGAAGTGTCTCTGCGTGAGGTTGAGCCCGGGCTGGTCGAGGCCGCGCGCGCCATGGGCGCCACAAGGCTGCAGATCATGCGCGAGGTGCTGGTGCCGGAGGCGCTGCCGGGGCTGATCTCGGGCTTCATCGTGACCCTCGTCACCCTCATCGGCGCCTCGGCCATGGCGGGGGTGGTGGGGGCTGGCGGGCTGGGGGATCTCGCCATCCGCTATGGTTATGACGAGTTCAATACCAGCGTGGTGGTTGCCGTTGTCGCCGTCCTGGTCCTGTTCGTCTGGGGCGTGCAATGGATCGGCGACCGGCTCGCGGCGCATTTCAACAAGCGCTGAAAATGCCAAAGGAAATTCGTCTCAACGCGTTTTGCATGAACGCGCCGGTGCATCTCTGACCGGCTCACGCCCGCATGAAAACGGTGCTTCCCGGCAAGGACAAGGCCTGGGCTGAATTGCGTCTCAAGCCTGCTGGTCGAGTACGACGCGGCGCAAGGCTTCCACGTCGCACAGCAAGTAGCGCCCGCGATAAAGGGTGAGCAGCCTGGCGGCGACCAACTGCTCCACGGCCATGGCGGTGGAAGCGGCGGGAATACCGGCCTGTGCGGCAAGGCCGGTCAAACTCAGCCTCGTGATGATGTGCACTGTCCACCCGGCCTCAAGCTCCAGCTTCTGGGCAAAGTTAAGAATGATCCCGGTGATGGACGATACCGGCGCCTGCACAGCGCTGCCAGCGGCGGGCAGGCGCGCATCCGCGGCCTGACCGTGTGAGGAGACAGGGAGTGTCCGGGATTGTGCGCTTTCCAGCATGGGTGAACTCCACAACAACATAATCTCTACTGATATACTATTATTATCAGCGCTGCAAGGTTTTTTGCTTAGTGGACGCGCACGCATCTGTTTCCAGACAGAACCTACCGGCCATGCCTCTTTTTCAAAACAACGTAAAATCAAAAACCTTCCTAGACCAATCTCCATCATGTATTTGATTCTCTAAACATCCTATTTTAACTTTTAAAAAGAAAAAGATTGCTCTCCGCCCCAATAAAACAATAAATCCGATAGGTTTAAATTGTTAACCTACCGGCAACTCAAAGCCGCAGAGGGGAGAGTCAATTGGACGAGACTGACGGCACCCCAGCCGTGCAGCGTTTTGGCGGCATCGCGTTTGTCATTCTGCTGCATGCCGCGATTATTTACGCTCTGGTGAGCGGGCTTGGCACGCAGGCTGTTGAGGTTCTGCGCGCGCCGCTGGAGGCGAAGATCATCCAGCCGGTGACGCCGCCGCAGGTGACGCCCCCGCCTCCGCCGCCGCCGCAAACCATCAAGCCACCGCCTGTGTTCATTCCGCCACCGCTGGTGCAGATCGCGCAGCCGCCGCCATCCAAGCCGGTGATCGCGGCCGTGACCACACAACGGCCGGTGGTGGCGCCGCCGAAGCCGGTGCCTGCCCCGGCTTTCGTGCGCTCTGCCGCGGGGCTTGACCCGAACCAAAGCTGCGCGCCGCCGCAATATCCCGAGGAGGCGGAAGACATGGAACAGACAGGCACGTCGGTTCTGCAATTCCTGATCGGCACCAACGGCCAGGTTGAGAAGACGCAAATCGCCACCTCCTCCGGCCATGCCTCCCTGGACGGTGCCGCCTTGCAGGCGCTCAGCCGCTGCAAGTTCAAGCCGGCCATCGGCGCGGACGGCAAGCCGCAAGAAGCCTGGACCAGCATCCGTTACGTTTGGACCCTGAATTGACAACGACACGGCCCCTGCCGCCGTCTCCGGAGACCCGCACATGAAACTCACGAAAATGCTCGCGCCCGCGCTGCTCGGTGCCGCACTGCTCACAGCCTCCGTGCCACCGGTTCTGGCGCAATCCACGCCGCCCGCCGCCGCGTCGGCCGAAGCAACCCCGTCAGGCGACAGCGCCGCCCCGCCCGCGACGCAAGCGGCCCTGGCCGATCCGGCGCCCGCCACCACGACCATCACCAACCCCTATGGCCTCTCCTCGCTCTGGCAGCAGGGGGATTTCATCGCGCGCGGCACGCTGGTGGTGCTGGCGGTCTTCTCCGCCGCCACCTGGTATATTCTGGTCACGAAACTCATTGAGCAGAGTCGCCTTCTGTTCCAGGCCAAGCGCGCCAATGCCGGATTTTGGAAGTCAGGTTCAGTCAATGAGGGGGTCGAGACCCTGGCGCCGAAGAGTAGCTTCCGCGCCATCGCCGCCACCGGCGTGAGCGCGCTGGAGCATCATGAAGGCTCGCTGGTGGAAAATATCGACCTCAATACCTGGATCACTCTGTCGATCCAGCGCACGGTGGAACAGATCGTCTCGCGCCTGCAGGGCGGGCTGGCGGTGCTGGCCACGGTTGGCTCCACCGCGCCGTTCATCGGGCTGTTCGGCACCGTCTGGGGCATCTACCACGCCCTCACGGCCATCGGCATCGCCGGGCAGGCCAGCATCGACAAGGTGGCCGGCCCTGTCGGCGAGGCGCTGATCATGACCGCGCTCGGCCTGGCCACCGCCGTGCCCGCCGTGCTCGGCTATAACTGGCTGGTCCGGCGCAACAAGGTGGCGGTGGAGACGGTGCGCGGCTTTGCCTCAGACCTGCACTGCGTGCTGGTCAGCGGCAAGGTGGTGGCTGCCTCCGGCACCAAGGTGACGCATGTGCAGGTGCCCGCCCCGCGCCCGCGCGCGGTAACCGCCACGGCCTGACCCCATGGCGATCAATCTCCCGCAAGGCGGGGAGGATGACCTCCTCGCCACGATCAACACCACCCCGCTCGTCGATGTGATGCTGGTGCTGCTGATCATCTTCCTGATCACGGTGCCGGTGGTGACCCATACCGTTCCCGTCCAGCTGCCGCAGGAACGCAACCAGCCGACCCAAACCAAACCGCAGACCGTCAACATCTCTGTCGATAAGAACGGAGTGATCTATTGGAACCAGCAGGCTCTTTCCGGATTGGCGGATTTGCGGCAGCGGATGCTGGCCGTCTCGGGCCAGAGCCCGCAACCGGAGGTTCATATCTGGGGCGACCAGAACGCCCACTATCAGGCGGTGGGGGACGTGCTGCTCGCCTGCCAGCAGGCCGGTATTCAAAAGGTCGGCTTTATCACGCAACCGCCGGCGCCGTAGGAGGCTGGATCATGGCACTCACTTTTGGCCCCCCGGGCGGCGACGAGCCGGATGTGATGGTGGACATCAACACCACCCCGCTGATCGACGTGATGCTGGTGCTGCTGATCATGCTGATCATCACCATCCCGATGCAGACGCATGCGGTGAAGCTGGATCTGCCGCAGCCCAACACACCGCCCGCCGCCGTGCAGCCGCAGGTGGATGAGGTGGATATCGATTTCGACGGCACCATCACCTGGAACGGCACCACCCTGCCCACGCGCCAGGCGCTGGAGCAGCAGCTTGGCGCCCTGGCGGCAGAGCCCGACCAGGCGGAGCTGCATATCCGCCCCGACAGACTGACCGACTACAAATATGTGGCCGAGGTGCTGGCAACGGCGCAGCGCCTGGGTGTGAAGAAAATCGGCATCATCGGTTACGAGCAGTTCGCGTCATGAGCGTTCGCGGCAAGGCCCTGCTTCTGCTCGCCGCCAGCCTGGCCGCACCCGCCGCGCTGGCGGATACGGTGCGGCCGGAGGTTGGCAAATATCTCGTCCAGGCCGAGAAACTCTTGAACGCGCAGAAATACGCGGCGGCGCTGCACGCGGTGGATGAGGCGCAGGCCCTAGGTCACCTCACCCCCTATGAAACACAGGTGACGGCCGAGCTGCGCGGCGCCGCGGCGGCGGGGGCCGGGCAGATGAGCTGGCCGCGCAATCCTATGCCGCTGTGCTGGCGGCGGGCGGGCAAAGCGCGCCGCAGACGCTGGCGATGACCCAGGCCATCGTGGGTTATTACGATAGCGCGGGCGACCAGGCCAACACCATCGAATGGGTCAAGCGCTATAAGGCGGCGGGCGGCAAGGACGCGTCGATCCGCGCCCTGGCGGCGCAGGCCGAATATGCGCAGGGACGTTATCAGGCTGTTCTGGCCAGCGTGCAGGCGGATGAGCAGGCGGGCCGCGTGCCGGTGGCGGAGCTGCAGCTTGGCGCCAGCGCCGCGCAGAAAGCCGGCGACAAGCTGGCCTATTTCGACGCATTGCAGAAGCTGCTCACCGTTGCCCCCAGCCCGGCAGCATGGAATGCCGCCATTACGCTGGTGCAGAGCGCGCCGGATTTTCCTGATGGTTTGACTATCGACCTCTACCGGCTGCGCGAAGCCACCGGCACGCTGACGCAGGCGAGCGATATCGAGGATTACGCCGAACGCGCCATCCTGGCCGGAGAGCCGCAGGAGGCCAGGGCGGCGCTGGATGCCGGCTTTAATGCCAGCATCCTCACCGCGCAGACCGATAACGGCCACGCCGCGCGTTTGCGCAAGCTGGCGGAGCAAAAAGCCCAGGGCCCGCAAGCCGCCAGCGTCCAGCCGGACGATGCGCTGGATACCGGCCTTGCCGCCTTGCTGGCGGGCGACAAGACCACCGCAACAAAACAGCTCTCTACCGTGCCAGGCTATGCGCAAGGGCAGCTCACGCAGCCACGGGCCGCGCTGGCAAGGCTGGGAAACATCGCCGCCCAGCAACACGGGTGAATGAAAAGGGGCTCCGTGCGGAGCCCCTTTTTACCGACGAGCGTTTCTGACCACTGCCTATGCCGCCGCGGGTTCCAAAACGGCAAGAATCGTATTTGCCTCCGTGCGCACCAGCCAGTCCGGGCTGACATCGGCAAAGCGCACCACGCTATCCTGGCCGATCACGATCACCGCGGGCATCGGCAATTCCCAGGTGCCGGTGCCCGTCACCTCGCCGAGATGAACGCCCTTGGCCTGCATATGGGCCTGCGTCTGCGCATTGGCGGTGAAGGCGATGCCAAGGCGCCGCGCCAAACCATTATCCTTGTCCGATGCGACAATGAAGGACAGGCCATGCTTGTCTTTGATCTCACGCAGCCTCTCCGGCACTTGCGGGCTGATGGCGACGAGGCTGCCCCCCAGCTCTGCCAGACGCGGATAGAGCTGCCGCTGATAGCAGGGCAGGCCATGTTGCAGGCGGGGCAGGTTGCGAAACGGAAGAACAGCAGACAGAACAGCCGGCCCCTTGCTCAACAGAGAGTGCAGCT
>CAVTQN010000009.1:0-29156 GCA_963736885.1 uncultured Pseudomonadota bacterium | reverse complement strand
CTTGAGCAGCCAGAGCAGCAGCCCGCCGGGCCAGGACAGAATGTCGTGGCGCGGGCCATGCCGAAGGGCAGGAAGATGGTGCCGATCAGGCTCATCCACAGCAGCAGCCGCAGCATGGCGGCGTAGTTCAGCAGCAGCAGGTTGCGCCCCGAATATTCCAGCAGCATCGCCTCATGCACCATGGCGAGCTCCAGGTGGCCGGCCGGGTTGTCGGTGGGGATGCGCCCGGTCTCGGTAAGCGCCACGGCGAGCATGGCGACGAGCGCGAAGCCGAGCGAGACGGAGATGCCGATATGCTGGCTGGCGAAGGCGGTGGCGATGCCATCAAGGGTGACGCCATGCGCCAGCAGCCCGAAGCCGAGCAGCACGACGAGCAGCGCCCCCTCGGCAAACACGCCGTACAGCGCCTCGCGCCACGCTCCGGCGCCGCCGAAGCCGAAGCCCGTCTCCAGCCCGCCGAGCATGGTGGCGGCGCGCGCCAAGGCGAGCAGGCCCATGATGGTGATGAAGTCCGACAGCGGGGCCGTGAGCAGCCCGGTGCAGAAGCCCGGCACCAGCATGGCGGCCACGGCGATGCTGAGCGCGCATGCCACCGGCCAGGCGCTGAACAGCTCGGTGGCGGTGTCTGGCACCAGCGTCGCCTTGCGCAGCAGCTTGTACAAATCCCGGTAGGGCTGGATGAACGGCGGGCCGCGCCGTCCCAGCGCCCAGGCGCGCAGCGTCGTCACCACGCCCATCACCAGCGGGGCGAGGGCGAAGGTCAGCGCCACATGCAGCAGGGTCGCCAGCAGGCGGAGCAGGAAGGCCAGCACCATCAGCCGCCCTCCCCGAGCCCAAGGGCCAGCAGGAACGCCACAAGTGCTGCGAAGATGAAAGCAAGCCGCTGGCGGATGGTGGCGCGGCGGACGCGCTCGGCCACGCGGATGCAGCGCATGTTAAGGCGGACCAGCGGCGCGAGCAGGAAAACTTCGGCCAGGTCACCCCCGCCTGGGGCCAGCAGGCCGCGGCCGATGGCGCGGGCGATCGGCTCGCCAAAGCCCGTGGCGGATGGCTGGGTCACCGGATCGCCGAAGGGCAGCCAGGGCGGCGGCTTGCCGAACCCGCCATTCCAGGCCGGCACCTCGCGCGAGCCGCGCACGCCGTAGCGGTGAAAAATGAACCCCACCGCCACGGCCACCAGCCCGGCCAGCACCGCCAGCGAGAGCGGCGCATAGGCCAGAGGCGGCGCATCCGCCTGCGGGGCCAACAGCCGGATCACCGGCGTCATCATGCCGAGCACCAAGCCGGGCAGCAGCGCCACCGGCACGCAAAGCGCCGCGAGCAGCGCCATGCCGACCAGCGGCCAGTGCCGCGCCTCCTCGGCGGCGGCGGCCTGCAAGGTGCGCGGTCGGCCAAGGAAGCCAATGCCGACCAGCCGCACCGCAGCACCCAGGGCCAAAGCGGCGCTCAGGCCCAGCACCGCCAGCAGCGCGGTAAAGCCGATGCGCGCGATGATGCCGCCCGTGCCCGCCGCGGCGATGGCCGCATGCCACAGAATGAATTCCGGCGCGAAACCCGGGCCCAGCGGCAGCGCCGCCATGCCCGCCGCGCCGCCGATCATCAGCAGGCCAAGCTTCGGCATGCCGCGCACCAGCCCGCCGAGCCAGTTCAGCGAGGTCGTGCCGACCCCGTGCTTCACCTCACCCGCACCAATGAACAGCAGCGGCTTGTACAGCCCGTGCGCCACGGCGCAGAGCAGTGCTGCCTCCAGCCCCAGCCCGGTCATGGCGCCGTCGCCCATGGCCTTGCCCCTGAGCGCTATGCCCAGCCCGACCGCGATAAGTCCGACATGCTCGACCGTGGAGCAGGCCAGCACGGTCTTCAGCTCGGTCTCCAGCATGGCCCTGAGCGCGCCGATGAGCACCGAGGCCGCGCCCACCACCACCAGCACCCCGCCCCACCAGGGCTGCGCCGCGGGGGCCAGCACCACGAAGGCGTAGCGGATGATCACATACAGCGCGACCTTAACCATCCCACCCGACATCAGCGCCGACACGCCGGCCGGCGGCGCCGGATGCGCCCGCGGCAGCCAGAAATGCAACGGCGCCAACCCGGCCTTGGCGCCAGCTCCCAGCACGATCAGCAGGAATGCGATGGGCCCGGCCGGCAGGAACACCGCCGGGACCAGGCAGGCGGCGGAAAATATCGCCACGCCCACATATAAGGTCGCCGGCTTCTGGTCGCCGCGCAGCACCAGCAGCCAGGAGGCGGCGCTCATCAACTCGAAGCCAAAGACCAGGGTGAAGGCGTCCGCCGCCGCCACGGCCAGCCCCATGCCGAGCACAAACGCCCAGAAGGTGACGGAATTGCGCATCCCCGCCATCGCGCCCGCCACCACCTGCGGCAGCAGAATGCCCAGAAACAACACCGAAAGAGCATCGAGATGCAGATGCATCCCCTGCCCCGGCAAGCCCACATACATGGCGAAGGATTGGGTCACGCCTTCACGCTAGCAAACACGTCCCCGCGCCGGGAAGCACGGCCTGGGCGATTTCAGGGCGCGGGTTACTGGCCTGTCAGACCCGGACAACGAAAAAGGGGGCCCACCAGGAGCCCCCTCTCGATCTTAACGCTGCTCCTGCCTCACTTCAGCAGGTCGGCGACCGCGGCCTGCTCCTCGAGCAGCTCGTTCAGCGTGTGCTGGATGCGGCCCTTGGAGAACTCGTCCATCGGCAGCTCCTCAACGCGGTGATACTTGCCGCCTTCGCAGACGCAGGGGACGCCGAACATCACATCTTCCGGCACGCCATAGGAGCCGTCGGACGGCACGCCCATGGAGACCCACTTGCCGTCGGTGCCCAGCACCCAGTCACGCACATGGTCGATGGCGGCGTTGGCGGCGGAGGCGGCGGAGGAGAGCCCGCGCGCCTCGATGATGGCGGCACCGCGCTTGCCGACGGCGGAGAGGTAGGTGTTCTTGTACCATTCCTCGTCATTGACGACTTCCGGCATCGGCTTGCCGGCGGCGGAGGCGAAACGGTAATCGGCGTACATGCTGGGGGAGTGGTTGCCCCAGACGGCGACGTTCGCGATATCCTTGACCGGGGTGCCGGTCTTCTCGGCCAGCATGGACACGGCGCGGTTATGGTCGAGGCGCAGCATCGCGGTGAAGTTCTCCTTCGGCAGATCCGGAGCGGACTTCATGGCGATATAGGCGTTGGTGTTGGCCGGGTTGCCGACCACGAGCACCTTCACGTCGCGCTTGGCGACATCGTTCAGCGCCTTGCCCTGGACCTTGAAGATCTCGGCATTGGCGGCGAGCAGGTCGCTGCGCTCCATGCCCGGGCCGCGGGGGCGCGAGCCGACCAGGATGGCGATGTCCACGTCCTTGAAGGCAACGCGCGGGTCATCGGAGGGGGTGACGCCGGCGAGCAGCGGGAAGGCGCAGTCATTCAGTTCCATGATCACGCCGTTCAGCGCCTTCTGCGCCTGCGGCAGGTCGAGCAGGCTCAGGATCACCGGCTGATCCTTGCCGAGCAGGTCGCCATTGGCGATACGGAACAGGATAGCGTAACCAATCTGGCCAGCGGCACCGGTGACGGCAACGCGCACGGGGGTTTTCATGTCTGTGACTCCATTGAATTGGGCGATTTTCCCTTAAAACTTCACGGGGCGAGGTCAAGCCCCGCCCGCGCCTAGCCGGTGATCAGGGAAATCGGGGCATCGGCATTCGTCACCGCGAAAGGCAAGCCGTCCAGCGCATCACCGTCGCATTGCGCCCAGATCCGCGCATTGCCTGGAAATTCAACATGGCTGGCAGGCAGAATGCGCACGCCCGGGCAGTGGGGCAAAACCCCCAGCGGCAGGGCCGCGCCGGACAGCAGGGCGGAGAACGTGCCCGGACGCTCGAACAGCACCACCTGGAAGCCAGGGGCCCCGGGCTGGGCCTCGGGGGCCAGAAGATACGGCCCGCCATAGAGCCGCCCCTTGCTCACCACCACGCTCGCCGCCTCGTAGGGCTTGCCGTCGATGGCCAGGCACACGGTGGGGAAATTATAGGCCAGGCTCTCCCACGTGCACTGCCATACATAGGCCCCCCGGCCGATGACGCGCTTGAGCAGCGGCGGCAGCCCATGCACCACCGCACCGTCGAACCCAAACCCGGCCATCTGGACGAAGACATGGTCGCGCCCCGGCAGCTTGGCGACGCCGGGCCAGAGCGGGCGGGTACGCTTATAGGCCAGCATGTTGGCCACCGCGCGCGGGCTGGAGGGCAGGCCATACTCCTTCGCCAGCACATTGGCGGTGCCCAGCGGGATCACCCCCAGCACCGTGGGACTACCGATCAACCCGTTCGCCACCTCGGCGACCGTGCCGTCGCCACCGGCGGCGACCACCATGCCGCGCCCCTCGCGCGCCGCCTCGCGGGCCAGATCCGTGGCGTGGCCGGCCCCCTCGGTCTCCACCACCTCCACCTGCACGCCGTTGTGCATGAGCATGTCGAGCACCCGCCAGAGCACCGCGACGCGCCGCCGCCCGGCGACAGGATTAAAAATAATTAACATTCATTAACTTTCGGGGCTCGCAGCGTAATCTCCCCACATGCATCAATATGGTTACGCCACGATGACAAAAGGATGACGGCAGCATGACAATTGACAGTGCCCGGACAGCCGTCGAATTCTTCTGCAACCGTCACAGAATCTTCACTGTCATGAGCGCCAAACTCCAGACTATGCGGGGCCGTATGAATGCAACGGGGACGCTCCGCTACATGGATAAAACCGCCTACCGCAGCGTTTTCATTTCGGATACGCACCTCGGCACGCGCGGCTGCCGCGCCGAATTCCTCGCCGACTTTTTGAAGTCGACCACCTGCGAGAACCTGTTCCTGGTCGGTGACATCATCGATGGCTGGCGCCTGAAGCGCTCCTGGTTCTGGGACCGCCACCACGACAAGGTGCTGCGCCGCGTGCTGAAGATGGCCCGCAACGGCACCAACGTCGTGTACGTGCCGGGCAACCACGACGAAATGCTGCGCAAATACCTGGCGCTGGGCATCGAGGTGTGCGGGGTAAAAATCCAGATGGAGGCCGAGCACACCACGGCCGATGGCAAGCGTCTGCTCATCACCCACGGCGATGCGTTCGACAGCGTGGTGCGCCATGCGCGCGTCCTGGCCCTGCTCGGCGACTGGGCCTACACCGTGGCCCTGGGCGTGAACCGCTATTTCAACATGGTGCGGATCAAGCTCGGCTATCCGTACTGGTCGCTCTCCGCCTGGCTGAAACTGCAGGTGAAGGAGGCGGTGAAGGCCATCGACCGCTTCGAGACCGCACTGGCCGACGACGCCAAAACCCGCGGGTTCGACGGTGTGGTCTGCGGCCATATTCACCATGCCGAGATGCGCATGGTGAATGGCGTGCTGTACCTGAACGACGGCGACTGGGTGGAAAGCTGCACCGCGCTGGTCGAGCATGACGACGGCCGGCTGGAGCTTGTGGACTGGGTGGAGCGCAACCAACTCTCCATGCTGGGCAAGCCCGCAGCCAAGATGAACCCGGCCGACTCCCAGGCGGTGCAGGCCGTCGTGGCGGAAATGACCGCCGTGCAGCGTGAGATCGATACCGCCAGTGTTATATCAGCCGGAGCCTGACGCTCTGCTCACCTCCGCCGGACCGGCTCGTATCCTCATCGTCTCCGACGCCTGGACCCCCCAGGTGAACGGCGTGGTCCGCACGCTGCGCACCGTGGTGCATGAGCTGCAAGACATGGGCAAGGTGGTCGAGGTCGTGGGGCCGGACCGCTTCATCACCGTGCCGATGCCGAGCTACCCGGAAATCCAACTGGCGATCTTCCCCGGCAAGCGGCTGGAGAAGATCATCGACGAATTCCAGCCGGATGCGCTGCACATCGCCACCGAGGGCCCGCTGGGCATGGCCGCGCGGGCCTACGCCATCCGCCGCAAGGTGGCCTTCACCACCGCCTTCCACACCCGTTTCGCCGAGTACCTGAAGGCGCGGACGGGCATCCCTGAATTCCTCTCCTATGCCTGGCTGCGCCGCTTCCATGGCGCGGGTGCCGCGGTGATGGTGGCGACGCAGTCCCTGCGCGATGAGCTTGTGGCGCGGGGCTTCGAGAATGTGCGCCCCTGGTCGCGCGGGGTGGACCTCGCTGCCTTCAGCCCGGAGCCGAAGGAGAACTGGGACCTGCCGCGCCCCATCTTCCTCTATGTCGGCCGCGTGGCGGTGGAGAAGAATTTGCGCGCCTTCCTCAAGCTGGACCTGCCCGGCTCCAAGCTGGTGGTGGGCGACGGCCCGCAACGCCGCGAGCTGGAGGCGGAATTCCCCTACGCGCATTTCGTCGGTGCGCGGCACGGGGCGGAACTCGCCAAGGCCTATGCCGGGGCGGATGTGTTCGTGTTCCCCTCCCGCACCGACACGTTCGGCCTGGTGGTGCTGGAGGCGCTGGCCTCCGGCCTGCCCGTGGCAGCCTACCCGGTCACGGGCCCCAAGGATATCCTGGCCGAGGCCGACATGCCGGTGGGCGCGTTGGACGAGGATCTGCGCATCGCCTGCCTGAAGGCGCTAGAAATCGACCGCACAGCCTGCCGGCCCTTTGCCGAGACTTACTCGTGGCGTTCCTGCGCCGAGCGGTTTCTGGACAATCTGGTGCCGGTGACGGCGTCCGTTTAGTCCGCCAATTCCAGCGCATCCTCAATGCCAAACTCCCCCGGCAAGCTCCCCTTGGGGAACAGCCGGTTGAAATGCCCCATCTTCCGCCCCGGCCGGGCTTCCGCCTTGCCATAATGGTGCGGGATCAGCCCCGGCGTGGCCAAAATGCGCGGCCATAGCGCCATGTCCTCCGGCCCGATCAGGTTCTTCATCACGGCGTCCGAGTGGCGCATGGCGGGTGGCAAAGGCAACCCGGCCACGGCGCGGATATGCATCTCGAACTGCCCGCAGGGGCAGGCGTCCATGGTCCAGTGCCCGGAGTTATGCGGGCGCGGGGCGATCTCGTTCACCAGCAGCCCGCCATCGGCGGTGACGAACATCTCCACGCCCAAGATTCCGACCAGCTCCAGCGCCTCCGCCACGCGGCGGGCGATGTCCTGGGCTTCGGCCAGCAGGTCCTGCGGCAGCGGCGCGGGGGCGAGCGTCAGGTCCAGAATATGATGCTTGTGGCGGTTCTCCACCGCGTCGTAGGTGACGACGGTTCCATCCACCCCGCGCGCGACCATCACGGAGACTTCCGCCGCGAAGGTGACGAAGCCCTCCAGCACCAGCGGCTTCGGGGCGAGGCGCGCGAAGGCCGGGGCCACATCCTCCGCCGCGCGCAGCAGCGCCTGGCCCTTGCCGTCGTAACCCAGGCGGGTGGTCTTCAGCACCGAAGGCAGGCCGAGCTTGGCCACCGCCGCCGCCAACTCCGCCTCGCTCTCCACCTTTGCCCAAGGCGCTGTGGCGATGCCGGCATTGTTGAGGAACTGCTTCTCCAGCAGCCTGTCCTGGCTGATGGCGAGGATTTTCGCACCCGGCCGCACCGGCTTCAGGCTCTCCAGCAGCGCCAGGGAGTCCGCGGGCAGGTTCTCGAACTCGAAGGTGATGACATCCACCGCATCGGCAAAGCGCCGCAGCGCCTCGAGATCGGCGTACTCCGCCACCGTGCTGGCCGCACTCACCTGCGCTGCCGGGCCATCCGCTTCAGGCGAGAACACATGCACGCGGTAGCCGAGCCTTGCTGCCGCCATGGCTGACATGCGGCCAAGCTGCCCGCCGCCGATGATGCCGATCACCGCCCCCGGCGCCAAGGCGCTCATTCCACCGTCTCCGGCACGCTTGCTGTCTGCTCCGCCCGCAACGCCGCCACGCGCGCGCGCAGACCGGCGTCGGACAGCGCCAGGATGGACGCGGCCAGGATGCCCGCGTTGATCGCACCAGGCTTGCCGATGGCCAGCGTGCCGACCGGGATGCCGCCCGGCATCTGCACGATGGAGAGCAGCGCATCCTGCCCCTGCAGCGCGGTGACCGCCACCGGCACGCCGAGCACCGGCAGGTTGGTCATGGACGCCGCCATGCCCGGCAGATGCGCAGCACCACCCGCGCCCGCGATGATGATCTTCAGCCCCCGCGCCTCGGCGCTGGAGGCGTAGTCGTAGAGCCGCTTCGGCGTCCGGTGGGCTGACACCACCTTCGCCTCATAGGCCACGCCGAGCTTCTCCAGCATCTCGGCCGCATGCTGCATCACGGGCCAGTCCGAGCGGCTGCCCATGATAATGCCAACCAACGGGGCGCTCACGCGGTGCGGTCCGGAATCAGCCGGCTTTCCAGCCGCGAGATTTCGTCCTTCAGCCCCAGCTTGCGCTTTTTCAGCCGCTGCACCTGAAGCTGGTCGATCGGCCCCATGTCGGTGATGCGGGCGATCACGGTATCAAGGTCGCGGTGCTCGCTGCGCAGCGCGTGCAGGCGGCGCAGAAGGTTATCTCTGTCAGTCAGCATAACCGAGCAATAATAGCATTTGCAGCTCACTGAAACCGGAATTTTTGGTCACATTTTTTTGCGTGACAATTCCGCGTCAGCAGGATTAGCCTCGGCGGCCTGGGCTTTGCCCGCGCAAGGCAAGTGCCCAGAGATCATCGTTACGAGCCTTAAGGAGGCACTATGAGCCTGCAATCGCGTATCGAAGCCCTGAAGGGGCGGCATGCCAGTCTGGAAAGCAAGATCGTGGCGGAAGATCGCCGCCCGAGCCCAGATAACACCGCCCTGGCCCGCATGAAGGTAGAGAAGTTGCGGTTGAAGGAGGAAATGGAGCGATTGAAGGCGGGATAATCCGCCGGCAGCAGATAAGAAGAAAGGGGGCCTTCTGGCCCCCTTTCTATTACTCAGCAGCTTCCGAGGAGCTCGGCGGGGGCGGCGGAACCAGCCCCTCGCGGGCCAGGCGATCATTGGCGGCGGCCACCGCATCGTTCAGGTCGGACTGCTTGCACAGGCCCAGGATCACCGGGTCGCGCGGCTTGATATTGGCGCTGTTCCAGTGCGAGCGGTCGCGGATCTTCTGGATAGTGTCCTTGGTGGTGCCAAGCAGCTTAATGACCTGCGCGTCCGTGAGATGCGGATAGCTGCGCAGCAGGAAGGCAATAGCATCCGGACGGTCGTTACGCTTGGCCACGGGGGTGTAGCGCCCGCCTTTCGGCTTCTTCTGGTGCATTTCCGGCGCGGTGAGCAGCTTCAGCCGCAGAGCGGGGTTGCCCTCGCAGCGCTTGATGTCCTCAGCCGTAACCTGCTTGTTCGCCACCGGGTCGTAGCCGTTGATCCCCTGCGCCACCTCGCCGTCGGCAATGGCCTGGACCTCCAGCGGGTGCATCCCGCAGAAATCGGCGATCTGCTCGAAGGTCAGCGCGGTCTTGTCAATCAGCCAGACTGCGGTAGCTTTAGGCATCAGGGGTAGGGGCATGAATAGAGTACCTTTTACCGTCTCAGGCGCGGCGGCCTGGAACGCAGATAGTTTCGCGCGTGGGCCACGCAAGTTAAACTTGCGCGGGGTATGGAACCCGCGCCACCCTTCGGTCAAGATCGTTTTATGACATTTCCAGAAGAAGATCTTCCTCGCCCAGCGAAAAAATTGTTCTCCGCGTCCGTTCTGGATACGCTGGGGGTGGAGGAGCTGACCGCCTATATCACCATGCTCGAGGAAGAAATCGCCCGTGTGCGCCAAGCGATCACCGCCAGGCAGGCGCATGCCGCAGCGGCGGCGGCGTTCTTCAAGCCCCCGTCAGGCTCCTGAAACACCAGTTTACGGCCACTTGGCGCAAGGCGCGCCGGTCATAAGGACTAAAAATTTGCAAATCGCGATTGGCTACGAACTGATCTACCAGCTGCCGCAAGCCACGCCGATGATATTGGTACTGAACGTGCACCACAGCCGGGTGGCGGATATCATAGTGCCGGACATCCTCACCACCACTCCGCACGTGCCGGTCACCGCCTACCGGGACGGGTTCGGCAATTTTTGCTCCCGGCTGGTGGCCCCGGCGGGGCGCTTCCGCATCGCCAGCGCCGGCACGGTGTGGGATTCCGGATTGCCCGACCCGCACCACCCCAACGCACTGCAGCATGAGGTGCAGGACCTGCCCGCGGAGACGATCGAATTCCTGCTGGGGAGCCGCTATTGCGAGACGGACGAGCTGACCGCACCCGCCTGGGCGCTGTTCGGCCATACGCCACCCGGCTGGGCGCGGGTCCAGGCGGTGTGCGACTTCGTGCATAAACACATCAAGTTCGACTACATGCAGGCGCGCGCCACCCGCACCGCGGCACAGGCTTTCCGGGAGAGGGTGGGCGTCTGCCGGGATTACGCGCATCTGGCGGTGGCATTCTGCCGGGCACTGAACATCCCGGCGCGCTACTGCACCGGATATTTAAGCGATATCGGCGAGCCGCCACCCTATGCGCCGGGGGATTTCGCCGGCTGGTTCGAGGCCTATCTCGGCGGCGCCTGGCATACGTTCGACCCGCGCAACAACAAGCCGCGCCAGGGCCGGGTGCTCGTCGCCTACGGGCGGGACGCCACGGATGTCGCCATCACCCACACATTCGGGCCGAACACGCTGGAGAGCTTTACCGTCTGGACCCATGAGGCGATCTGACTGAATAATGGCGCGGCGTAGGGGATTATCGGAGGAGGATCTGCGCCTCTGGGCGGCGTATGGCCGCACGCTTACCCGGCTGATGCCCGGGCGCACCCGCCTGCCTTTGCCGGCGGATCCGCCCGCCCCCCAGCCCGAGGCAGCCCCCCTGCCGCCCCTGGCGCCGCAGCCCAAGCTCGCGCACCCGCCGCCGCCTCTGGGCGTGGATGCCGCCCCCGGCGGGCTGGACAAATCCACCTGGAAGCAGTTCCGCGCCGGCAAGATCCGCGCCGAGGCAAGGCTGGACCTGCACGGCCACACCGCCGCCAAGGCGCATCACGAGGTGCTGCATTTCCTGGAACGGGCGCATGGCACCCGGCTGCGCTGTGTCGAGATCATCACCGGCAAAGGCGAGATCCTGGCGCGCGAGCTGCCGCACTGGCTCAACGCCCCCAGCGTTCGCCCGCTCATCCTGGCGCTGGCGCACCCGCATGCGGCCAATGCGGGCTCGGTGCGCATCCTGCTGCGCCGGGTGCGGGGATGACGCCGTTCGGCGAAAAACTCCGCCAGCTCCGCCTGACGCGTGGGGTGACGCAGCGGGACATGGCGGCGGCGCTGGAAATCTCCCCGGCCTATCTCTCGGCGCTGGAACATGGGCGGCGCGGCGCGCCCTCCACCGGCCTCATCCACCAGATCTGCCAGTATTTCGGGCTGATCTGGGACGATGCCGACGAGCTGGCGGCGCTGGCCAAGTTCTCCCGCCCGCGGCTGAAGCTCCATGCCGCAGGGCTCACCCCGGCACAGACGGTGCTGGCCAACCGGCTGGCGCGCGAGCTGCGCCACCTGGACGCCGAGACCGTAGAGAAAATGCGGGCGCTGCTGGACCAGGCCCAGCCGGTTACGCCGCCAGCGCACCCGCACCGCGCAAAAAGCCGAGCAAGGGCAGCAGGCTGAGCCCGAGAATGGTGAAATAGTCGCCCTCAACACGGGTGAAGAGCTGCGCGCCCAGCCCTTCCAGCCGGTAGGCGCCGACGCAGCCCAGGATCTCCTCCCCCTCCGCCGCCAGATAGCGGGCGATGAACGCCTCGCTCAACTCGCGCACACTCAACGTAGCCCGCTCGACATGCGACCACGCGATCTCCCCGCCCGTTACCACGCAGGCGGCGGTGACAAGCTGGTGCGTGCACCCCGACAGGCGGCGCAGATGCACGGCCGCCTCGGCGAGGTCCGCTGGCTTGTCGAACACCGCGCCCTCGCACACCAGAAGCTGGTCCGCCCCCAGCACCAACGCGCCAGGACGCGCCGACGCCACCGCGCGGGCCTTGGCCGCCGCCAGGGCCAAAGCCAGCTCCTCGGGCGTGCCGGAAAAACCCTGCTTCAGCGCCGCCTCGTCCACGCCGGAGGGGATGGCTGCGAAATCCAGCCCGGCCTGGCGGAGCATGGCCTGCCGCGCGGCGGAGGTGCTGGCCAGGATCAGCACGGAGCGGCGCCATCCTTTAGCCTGGCAAAAAATTCATCACTATTAATCACAAATCGCCACCTTCATAGACGGATTGTTCAAATTATTATCAGCCCACGCTCAAACCCCCGCCAGTTCTTCCGGCCGCTGTTTTTTTGCGTTCTCCTTTTTATTTTACGTTCCCTTTATTTATCCGCCAGCAAGTCCGCGCAAGGGCGGATGCGCCGAGGCGCTGACCATTCAGGCATGGGCTTTGCATTATTGAAAAATCAGCCGTGCCTGCGGCGCCGCCTAACGTAAGGAGAATATAAGCATGGTAGCCACCACAAATGTCGCAGCGCATGCCGCGCCGCAATTGAAGCGGGGCGCGCTCAGCCGCATCGAGACGCTCGGCCAATCCATTGCCAACATCGCGCCGACCCTGACGCCGGCGCTGAACATCACCGTTGTGGCCGGACTGGCCGGCGTCGGCTCCTGGGTCTCCTACCTGCTCGCCACCATCGGCTGCGTATTCGTTGGCGCCTCCATCTCGGGCCTCGCCAAGCGCCACCCGGAGGCCGGGTCCTACTTCGTTTATATCGGCCGTAATTTCGGGCCGGTGGCTGGCGCGCTGGCCGGCTGGGCCATGGTTCTGGCCTATATCGCCACCGCCGTGGCGGTGCTGATGAGCGAGCCGCTATTCATCAACAACGTGCTGGCCGTGTTCGGCATCACCCTGCCCTTCGCCGCGCAGGTCTTCCTCGCCCTCGCCCTGCTCGCCCTCGTCGTGTTCGCCGGCTACCGCGACATCCAGTTCTCTTCCCGCATGGGCCTGGTGCTGGAATGCGTCTCGATCGGCATCATCGTCCTCATCACCGCGCTGGTGGTCGGCAAGCACGGCACGGTGGTGGACCCGGTGCAGCTGAACGTCAGCAATATCCACTTCGGCGGCGTGGCCTCCGCCATGGCCTTCGCCGTGTTCAGCTGGGTGGGCTTCGAGAGTTCGGCGACGCTGGCCAAGGAATCCGCCGACCCGCAGAAGAACATCCCCTATGCGGTGGTCGGTTCGGCCGCCATCGTCGGCATCTTCTTCACCGTGATGTGCTACCTGATGGTCATGGCCATGGGCGACAACGCCTCGGCCATCGGCAGCTCCGCCTCGCCGTTCGCCGACATGACGAACAAGGCCGGCCTGCCCTGGGCTGCCGCGGTCGTGTACTTCGCCGCCATTATCAGCGCCTTCGCCTGCGCCCTGGCCTGCCTCAACGCCGGCTCGCGCATGCTGTTCTCCATGGGCCGCTACCAGTTCCTGCACGGCTCCATGGGCCTGGTGCATAAGAAGCACAAAACCCCGCACATCGCCGTGTATGCCTCCGGCGTGATCACGCTGCTGGTCATGCTGGCCCTGCTGCCGCAAGGCTTCCTGAACGGGTTCGGCCTGGCAGGCACCATCGCCACCTATGGCTTCGTGGTAGTGTATTTCGGCGTCTGCCTGGCCTCGCCGCTGGACCTGTTCCGCGCCGGCGTGCTCAAGCCCGCGCATGTAGTCTACGGCCTGATCGGCGCCGTGATGATGGGCTTCGTCATCTACTCCAGCGTCTGCCCCTTCCCGGCCGCACCGTTCAACATGCTGCCGCCGGCCTTCGCCATCTACATGGGCCTTGGGCTGGCCTGGTTCCTGGTGCTGAAGTTCAAGTCCCCGCAGGTGCTGACCAGCATCGCCAACGACATGGAAGGCTGATCTCCAGCCACCCAATCGGCATAGGGGGCGATCATCAGTGATCGCTCCCCTGCCACACCACCCGGCATGCGGGTCCGCACCGGGCGGTTCGAGAGATTGAGGTTAGGCGAGTCTGGGCATTCCGAGCTGGTCTGCCCACGCGATTGTGAGGACGGAGTTGAGGAGCATCCCGCTGTTGCGCCACCAGCGGCGGGCGTTTCCCGCCACCTGCTGGGCCACATTAGGTTTGGCCCCCAAGGCCGTCAGTTCCCGGAAGATAGTCCCGCCGCGTTTCCATTGCTTGAGCTGGATGGCCCGCAGGCGATGACGCATCCATTCGTCCAGCTCTCGCCAAACTCTTGGTGTGTGCGCCAACCTGAAGTAGGCCTTCCATCCCAGAACGAACGAGCGTAGCCGCTCCGTTATCGTGTGCAGGGAGCGTCCCGTTACGCGGGGCGTCAATTCACGGATGCGGACCTTGAACGTCTTGATCGCCCTGCTGGCAACCCGCCGTTTGACCACGCCCCCCGGCGCCACCCAGAAGGCGTAACCGAGGAATTTGCGGCCAAAGACGCTGGCGACGGCGCTCTTGGTCTCGTTCACCGTCAGGTGGAGTTGGCCGTAGAGCCGCCGTAGCAGAGCCATCACCCGCTCCCCCGCCCGCTTAGACCGCACATAGACGTTGCAATCATCGGCATAGCGGCAGAAGGCATGGCGCCGCCGTTCAAGTTCCTTGTCCACTTCGTCCAACAGCAGGTTGGCCAAGAGCGGCGACAGCGGCCCGCCTTGCGGCGTGCCACGGTTCCGCTTGATGGTCGCATCCCCATCGGCGATGTCGGCATTCAGATAGGCCCGAACCAGGCGGATGATGCCTGGATCATGGATTTTCCGGCGCAGACGGTCGATCAGGATGTCGTGGTCAACCCGGTCGAAGAATTTCTCCAGGTCCACATCCACCACGACGCGCCGCCCGGACTGCACGAACGATTGCGCCGCAAGGATGGCATCGTGCGCGCTTCGCCCCGGGCGGAAGCCGTAGCTGTGCTTGCTGAAGCTAGGATCAAGGATCGGCTGAAGGACTTGCAGGAGCGCCTGTTGGATCAGGCGGTCCAGCACCGTGGGTATGCCAAGCTCGCGCTCGCCACCCCCCGGCTTCGGGATCATCACGCGACGCACCGGCGATGGCCGGTACGTCCCCTTCAACAGGCTGTCGCGGATCGCGGGCCACGCGGTCCGCAGCATGGTGGCCGTCTGGTCGATGTCCAACCCGTCCACACCCGCCGCGCCCTTGTTGGCCCGCACCTGCTTCAGTGCCCGCAGAAGGTTCTCGCGCGCCAGGACCGCACTCAGCAGTCCCGGCCCGGTGTCGTTCAGTGCCCGTGGCGGGAGCTCGGCTTCGTCAAGACCAGGGTTTAGGCGGGCTTCACCCGCTTCCCTCTCCGATCTCCCGGTCGCTTCCGGCATCTGACGCATGGCCTCATACATCCTCGGGTGAACTTCACTCTCTCTCGTTCGGCCCTTCGCTGACGGTCTCCCGCTGACTACTACGGCCTCGGCTGACTTCTCGCTCCGGCTCGACACCGTCGCCCTTTCAGACGTGAGGCGAGATCTCCCCAGGTAAGAACGCACTCCTTCGCTGCACGACCGCCGGATTTACGCTACCGCCCCTTGGTCACAAGAGCTTCGCGGTTTCGTGCCCGCTCGCCCTGGTCGGCAGCGCCTCATATCCAGTTCTTGTTCATCGGCCCGCAGTTTCGATCCACGCTTCCTCCCCACGGTCGGTCACCCTTCCGCAGTTGCGCTTCACTTCGCTCGCTGTGACCAGCTTACGGTGGGACTTCCACCCACAAGAATGCGCCCATGCTGGGCGCACACAAAAAAGGCCCCGGATGCATGTCCGGGGCCTTTTTCATTGCATTGACTTCCGCGCGCCTTCGCGGTACCCGGCTGGCTCACTGCTTGGCGGCGTAGCTCAGTGGTAGAGCAGGGGAATCATAATCCCTTGGTCGGAGGTTCAAATCCTTCCGCCGCTACCAGCAGTGTTACCCCAAAAATCTCATCCCCCGGCCAGCATCATACCCTCAATGCGCACAGTCGGCGCGTCTGTGCCGCGCTTGAATTGCAGGTCATCGGCCGGGGTGAGGTGCGCGAACATGTCCTTGAGGTTCCCGGCGACGGTGATCTCCGCCACCGGCTCGGCGAGCTGGCCGTCGCGAATCATGAATCCCGCCGCGCCGCGCGAATAATCGCCGGTCAGCCCGTTCACGCCCATGCCGATCATCTCGGTCACGTACAGCCCCTCGCCGATATCCGCCATCAGCGCCGCCGGACTCAGCTGCCCCGGAGCCAGGTAGAAATTCGCCAGCCCCCCGGCATTACCGGTGGTCTTCAGCCCCAGCTGGTTGGCGCTGCGTGTGTCGAGGATCCAGCTGGTCAGCACCCCGTCCTCAATGAAGGCCCGGCGCTGCACCGCCTGTCCCTCGCGGTCATAGGGGCGCGAACGCAAGCCCCGCACACGGAACGGGTCGTCGATGATGCTGACCCCCGGCGCGAACACCGCCCGCCCCAGCGCGTCCTTCAGGAAGGAAGTGCCGCGCGCGATCGACGCACCCGAAATCGCGCCGGAGAGATGCCCCAGCATGCTGCCCGCCACGCGCGGGTCGAACACCACCGGCAGCCTGGCGGTTTGCGGGCGGCGCGGGTTGAGGCGCGCCAGCGCCCGGGCGGCGGCGTTGCGGCCGAGGGCAGCCGGGTCCTCCAGATCCGCCCCGTGCAGAGTGGAGGAGAAATCATAGTCGCGCTGCATTTGTGTGCCCGTGCCGGCAATGGCGGTGACGGACACGCCATGGTGCGAGCGGGCATAGGCCCCCATAAAGCCATGGCTGGTGGCGAGCAGCGAAATGCCGCGCGACCAGGAGGCGGAGCCCCCCTCGGAATTGGTGATGCCGGACACGGCCAGCGCCGCTTCCTCGGCTGCCGCCGCACGGGCGATCAGCACATCCATCCCGGGCTCAACCGGGTCGTCCAGCTCCAGGAACGCGGCGTCCATCGGGGCCGGGGCTTCGGGGATCTCGGCATACGGATCCTCCGGCACCACACGGGCCATAGCCACCGCCTGCTCGGCGAGGCGGGTGAAGCTCGCCGGGTCGATGGCGCTGGCCGAAACGGAGGCATTGGCCCGGCCCAGGAACACGCGCAGGCCAACCTCGCGGGTCTCGGCGCGCTCGGTTTCCTCGATCTTGCCCAGGCGCCGCTGCACGGAGACAGACGCGCTCTCGTGCAGAAGTACCTCGGCCACATCCGCCCCGGCCGCCTTGGCGGCGGCAAGCAGTCCGGCGGCGGCTTCGTGCAGCGCGCTCACGCGGCCAGCCGGTCGATGATGGCGGAGAACTTCGGCACCTGGCCGATGGGGCCGATGGTGGCCAACGTCGGCTTTTGGCGGAAGATTTTCGCACCCGCCGCGCGGATCTCATCCACCGTCACCGCCTCGATCTTCGCCACCGTCTCGGCCACGGGGATCACCCGGCCAAACACCTGCCACTGGCGGGCCAGCTGCTCGCAGCGGCTGCCGGTGGATTCCAGGCTCATCAGCAGCCCGGCCTTGAGCTGCGCGCGGGCGCGGGCCAGCTCGGCCTCGCTCACCTCGTGCTGCACCTTGGCCAGCTCCTCCAGCGTCACCGGCATCAGCTCGGCGGCCTCGGACTCGCCGGTGCCGGCATAGATGCCGAACAGCCCGCCATCCTGCGCCGGGGCGGTGAAGCTGTAGATGGAATAGACCAGCCCGCGCTTCTCGCGGATCTCCTGGAACAGGCGCGACGACATGCCGCCGCCCAGCAGCGTGGAGAGCAGCATGGCCGGGTAATAGTCCGGCTCGCCATAGCCGGGCGAGTTGAAGCCCAGCACGATATGCGCCTGGTCGAGGTCACGCAGCTCCCGGTATTCGCCGCCCATGTAATCGGCGGGCATGGGCGCGGCGCGCTCGGCCTTCGGCAGGTCGGCGAAATATTTCTGCGCCAGCTCCACCACCTGCTCATGCTCCAGCTTGCCGGAAGCGGCGATGACCATGTTCTCCGGCGTGTAGTGCTGGCGCATGAAGCCGTGCAGCGTCTCGCGCTTCATGCCGCGGATGATCTGCTCCGTGCCCAGGACCGGGCGGCCCATGGGCTGCGCCGGGTAGGCGGCGGACTGGAAATGGTCGAACACCACGTCGTCCGGCGTGTCGTTGGCCTGGCCGATCTCCTGCAGGATCACCCCGCGCTCACGCTCCACCTCGTCCGGCTCGAAGGTGGAGTGGCAGAGGATATCGCCGATGATATCCGCGCCGAGGGCGAGGTCCTCCTTCAGCAGCTTCACGTAATAGGCGGTCTGCTCGCGGGAGGTATAGGCGTTGATATGCCCGCCGACATTCTCGATGGCCTCGGCGATGTCGGCGGCCGAGCGCGTGCCGGTGCCCTTGAAGGCCATGTGCTCAAGGAAATGCGCCACGCCGTTCTCGGCCGCGGTCTCGTGGCGCGTGCCGGCGCCCACGTAAGCGCCGAAGGACACCGTCTCCACCCGCTCCATGCGCTCCGTGAGCACAGTGAGTCCGGAGGGCAGGGTGGTGATGGAAACGTGTTCAGTCATCAATTATGTGTTCCTGTTGGCAAAATTCCGCACGCAAGCCTCAATGGCGGCCAGATCGCCGGGGGCGCGGGTAAATGTCTCATTCCTGTCATATAGGTCGGCCAGATGCGCCGGTAAGGGCGGGCGGATACCCACGGCCTTCTGGATCGCATCCGGGAACTTGGCCGGGTGCGCCGTGGCGGCGGCGATGACGGGCAGGCCGACCGGCCCCAGCTCCCGCGCCGCGGCGATGCCGATGACCGAATGCGGGTCGGCGAGATAGCCGGTTTCGCGGTACAGCCGGGCGATCTCGGCCAGGGTCTCCTCGTCCGAGCAGCGGAAGCCAACGAAATCCTTGGTGATGGCGCGCCAGACCGGCTCCGCCACCGTCATTTTCCCGCTGGCGCGGAAATCGGCCATGGTCTGCGCGGTGAGTGCCGCATCCCGGCCCAGGAACTCGAACAGCAGGCGCTCGAAATTGGAGCTGACCTGAATATCCATGGAGGGCGAGAGGCTGGGCTCCACGCCCTGCGCGCTCATGTCGTTGGCGGCCAGGAAGCGGGTAAGGATGTCGTTGCGGTTGCTCGCCACGATGAAGCGCGAGATGGGCACGCCCATCTTATGCGCGGCCCAGGCGGCCAGGATATTGCCGAAATTGCCGGTGGGCACGGAAACTGCCACCTCGCGCTCCGGCGCGCCGAGGTTCAGCGCGGCGAACACGTAATATGGTATCTGCGCGGCGATACGGGCGAAATTGATGGAGTTCACCGCCGAAAGGTTCATTTCGGTGCGGAACGGCGCATCTGCGAACATCGCCTTCACCAGATCCTGGCAGTCGTCGAAATTGCCATCCACGGCGATGTTCAGCACGTTATCGGCCTTCACCGTGGTCATCTGCCGGCGCTGCACCTCGGAAGTCTTGCCGTAAGGGTGCAGGATGGTGATGTCGATATTCTTGCGGTTGGCGACAGCCTCGATGGCGGCGGAGCCGGTATCGCCGGAGGTGGCGCCGACGATGCGGATCTTCTCGCCCCGCCCGGCAAGCACATGCTCGAACAGATGGCCGACCAGCTGCAGCGCCATGTCCTTGAAGGCCAGCGTCGGGCCGTGGAACAGCTCCAGGGCGTAGATGTTGGTGTCCAGCTGCACCAGCGGCACGATGGCCTTGTGGGTAAACCCGGCATAGGCGCGGTGGCACATGGCCTGGAGGTCGGCGAATTCGATGCAATCGCCCATGAACGGCGCCAGCACGCGGGCGGCAAGCTCGGGGTAGGGCAGGCCGCGCAGGGCGCGCAGATCGGCGGCGGAGAATTGCGGCCAGCTCTGCGGCATGTACAGCCCGCCATCGGCGGCGAGGCCGGCCAGCAGCACGCCCGAGAAGTCTTTCTGCTCCGCCTGACCGCGGGTGGAGATGTAACGCATCAAAAGTCCTCTTTGTCCCCTGTGGCCTATACTATCGGAGCAAAGCGGGCAGCAATGCGTCAAGCCGGTGGCGGCCCTGTTCCGTGGCGGCAATATTTGTGTCCGAGAGGGTGAGATACCCCTCCTCGATGCAGGCGGCGAGGATTTCGGGGTCGATGGCGTCCATCAGCGCCACCCCGGTGCGGGCGGCGACACGGGGGAGCGAGACGCCCTCGGCCAGCCGCAGCCCCATCAGCAGCGCCTCGCGCGCGCGGTCGGCCGGGGCTATTTCCTCTTCCGCCGTGGTGCCGTGGCCCTGCATGTCCACGAGGTCCATCCAGGCTTCCGGGGCGCGGTGCCGGATGGTAGCGCGCAATTCGCCGCCCAGCGTGACGCGCCCATGCGCCCCAGGGCCGATGCCCGCGTAATCCTGGTAGCGCCAGTAGGCGAGGTTGTGGCGGCTTTCTGCTCCCGGGCGCGCGTAGTTGGAGATTTCGTACGGGGCGAGGCCGAACCGCGCCGCCTCTTCGGCGGTGGCCTCATACAGCCGGGCAGCGAGGTCTTCCTCGGGGAGGGTAAACTCCCCCCGCCCGTAGAGCGTGGCGAATTTGGTGCCGTCCTCGATGGTGAGCTGGTAGAGCGAGAGATGGTCCGCCGCCAAGGTGAGCGCCTGGCGCAACTCCTCGCGCCAGGCGGCTTCGGTCTGGCTGGGGCGGGCGTAGATGAGGTCGAACGAGATGCGCGGGAAGATTTTCGCGCCCAGCTCGATGGCTTTGATGGCCTGCTCCGCGCTGTGCTGGCGGCCCAGAAATTTCAGCGAAGCTTCCTCGAAGCTCTGCACCCCGATGGAGACTTGGTTGACCCCCGCCGCGCGATAGGCGGCGAACCGTCCGGCCTCGATGCTCGTGGGGTTGGCCTCCAGGGTGATTTCCGCGCCCGGCGCCAGGGTAAACAGCCGCCCGGCATCCTCGATCAGCACCGCCACGCTCTCCGGGTCCATCAGGCTCGGCGTGCCCCCGCCGAAGAAGATGGACGTAACGCGCCGAGGCGCGAGGCGCGAAGCTTCCCATGCCAGCTCGGCCCGCAGGGCGCGAAGCATGTCCGCCTGGGGGATTTTTTCCCGCACATGCGAGTTGAAGTCGCAATACGGGCATTTGGCGAGACAAAACGGCCAGTGGATGTAG
Organism: uncultured Pseudomonadota bacterium; assembly: GCA_963736885.1. GTDB lineage: Bacteria > Pseudomonadota > Alphaproteobacteria > Acetobacterales > Acetobacteraceae > Acidocella. The sequence goes on along the minus strand of CAVTQN010000009.1, from coordinate 8,211 downwards.
AGGGCGAGGGGGTCCATCTGCCGGGTTTAAGCCGTTCACCCCGTCATTGCGAGACCGCGCAGCGGGCGTGGCAATCCATCTTGCAGGGCGCTGCATGAAAGATAGATTGCCACGCCCGCTGCGCAGGCTCGCAATGACGGACCCGCCCTCTTGGCACGCCCTTCGTCGCCACGTATCCCAACCCCATGCAAGCCATAAGCGTGGAAAACTTGGTAAAGCGCTACCCGCATACGCTGGCGGTGGACGACATCTCCTTCACCCTCGCTCCCGGCCAAATCCTCGGCCTGCTCGGCGGCAATGGCGCGGGCAAGACCACCACCATCGCCATGCTGCTCGGCCTACTGGTGCCCACATCCGGCAGCATCACCGTGCTGGGGCGGGACATGGCGCGGGACCGCTTCGCCGCCCTGGCGCGGATGAATTTTTCCTCACCTTATATCGCCTTGCCCGCGCGGCTTACCGTGCGCGAGAACCTCGTGGTGTACGGGCATCTGTACAACGTACCCAACCTCAATCGGCGCATCGCAGCACTCGCCGAGCAGTTCAACCTCGGCAGCCTGCTCACCCGCCCGGCGGGCGAGCTTTCCGCCGGGCAGAAGACCCGCGTGGCGCTGGCGAAATCGCTGATCAACGAGCCGGAGCTGCTGCTGCTGGACGAGCCCACCGCCAGCCTGGACCCGGACACCGGGGATTACGTGCGCACCGTGCTGGAGGACTACCGGCGCACGCATGGTGCGGCCATATTGCTCGCCTCGCACAACATGGGAGAGGTGGAGCGCCTATGCGACAATGTGCTGATGTTGAAGACCGGACGCATCGTGGACCGCGGCCCGCCGGCGGAGCTGATCGCCCGTTACGGGCGGGAGGACATGGAGCAGGTCTTCCTGCACATCGCCCGGAGCGAGACGCTATGATCCGCCGCATCTGGGGCATGTTGTACCGCCACGCGGCCATGTACCGCCGCTCCTGGCCGCGTTTGGCGGAAATCGCCTACTGGCCGACGCTGAACATGCTGATCTGGGGCTTCACCTCCACTTACATCGCCACGGCGCATGGCGCCCCGCGCGCGGTGGCGGCGGGCGGGCTCATCGGCGGCGTGCTGCTGTGGGAGATCATGCTGCGCGGGCAGCTCGGCGTAACCATCGGTTTCCTCGAGGAAATCTGGTCGCGCAATCTCGGGCATCTTTTCGTCAGCCCGCTGCGCCCGGGAGAGCTGCTGGGCGCGCTGGTCATCGTGTCAGCGGTGCGCACGCTGGTCGGCCTGCTTCCTGCCACAATCATCGCGTACCTTCTCTATAGCTATAATATTCTCGCTTTGGGGCCTGTGGTTTTGCTGTTCTTTATCAACCTGCTCGTCATGGGCTGGTGGGTGGCGCTTGGCATCGTCTCCCTGCTGTTCCGCTACGGCGCGGGGGCCGAGGCCCTGGCCTGGACGATTGCGTTCGGAGTCACCCCGCTCGCCTGCGTATACTACCCGCTCACCGCCCTGCCCGGCTGGCTGCAACCCTTCGCCCAGGCCCTGCCCGCCGCGCATATCTTCGAGGGCCTGCGCGGCGCCCTGCTCGGCCACGGCATGAACTGGCGGCAGTTCACCCTGGCAACGGGGCTGAACGCGGCCTGGGCATTCGCCGCCATCCTGGTGTTCGCCGGGGAGTTCCGCCGCGCACGCGTCCGTGGCGCGCTGCTGGCCATCGGAGAATGACCGTGCATCAGTTCTGGCTCATCCGCCACGCCCTCGTGCACCCGGACTCGCTCAGCTATCTCTATGGCACCGATGACGTGCCGCTGTGCGAGGCGACGATGCAGGCCCAGACCGGGCGCTACGCCGCGCTGGCCGCCCGCCTGCCCCGCCCGGCCCGACTGGTCTGCACCCCGCTCTCGCGCACAAGGCTCACCGCCGAGGCGCTGATGCGCGGCGGCTATCCGAAGACCGGGTTGCAGGTCGAGCCCGCCTTCGTCGAGCAGAATTTCGGCCAGCTCCAGGGCATGCCCATCGCCGGGTTCGACGCGCGGAGCCATGCCGAGCGCCACCCGTTCTGGCCCATCCACGCGGCGGAAACCCCGCCAGGGGGCGAGAGCTTCGCGCATCTCATCACCCGCGTCGGCGCCGGGCTGGAGGCGCTGCTCGCGTCCGCCAAGGGGGAACACACCATCATCGTCTCGCATGGCGGGGCCATCCGCGCCGCCTGCGCGCATGCGCTGGGCCTCACCCCGCACCAGGCGCTGTGCCTGCAGATCGACAACATCTCCCTCACCCGGCTGGAATTTAACGATCGCGGCTGGCGGGTTTTGTCTATAAATGAACACCTTGCCGAGTTCGCCGGATGCCGGCGCTCAAGACGAACCCAAACAACCCATGGAGCACGCATGAAACGTCTTCTGCTCACCGCCGCCCTGGCCCTTGGCACCGCCGCCCCGGCTTTCGCCGGCAGCCCGCAGCACCTGGTGGACAGCTCCACCCTGGCGCTGGAGGACATGATGGGCAGCGCCGAGGGTTCTCAGGCCCAGGACTTCCTGCGCAAGGCCAAGGCGGTGGCGGTCTGCCCGAACATCTTCCGCGCCGGCTTTTTCTTCGGCGGCGAAGGCGGTGGTTGCGTGCTCTCCTCCCGCACGGCCGATGGCGGCTGGTCCTATCCGGCCTTCTACACGCTGGGCAGCGGCAGCTTTGGCCTGCAGATCGGTGTGCAGAGCGCCGAGGTGATGATCATCATCATGACCGATGGCGGGCTGAACGCGCTGCTCAATTCGCACTTCAAGCTCGGCCTGGATGGCGGGCTGACCATTGCCACGCTCGGCGCCGGGGTGAGTGGCTCCATGTCCACCGCGCTGAACGCGGACATCATCAGCTTCTCCAAGAGCGAGGGGCTGTATGGCGGCGTCTCGCTCGCCGGCGCCGTGATCTCCGATGATACCGATTACGAGCAGCAATATTACGGCACCGCGCTGGGCGCGCGGGCCATCGTGGTCAACGGCCAGGGCACCAACAACGGCGCCAACCCGCTACGCACCATGCTGGGCCGCTACGGGCAGTAAGTTTTAATCCCGGGGCGGCGCAAGCCGCCCTTGGGTCGCGGGATGGGCGATCACCAGCGCACCGCATCAGGCCATGTAGAACATTTAGTCCGTTTGGAACCTATTGCCTCGCACCACCTTGAGGCCCGTTCCCTAGTGGCTTACCAGCTTTATCCGAGAGCCTATTCCCAGTATTTACGTGATCGCGTGATTGATGTGGTGGAAAGCGGCGCGGAAAGCTGCCGTTCCGCGGCGCGGCGATTTGGTGTGAGCGAAGCGTCTGCGATCAGGTGGTTGCAGCGTGCCAGACGTGTTGGCGACCTCGCCGTGCTGGCACGCGCGGACACCGGCCTTCGAAGGTGAGGCCCGAACGCGCTTGGCTTTTGGCAACGCTCCAGGCGCAGCCGCACATCACGCTGGCGGCTTTGAGCCTGCGCTTGTGGGAAGAGCGCGGCGTGCGCGCGGATACCCGCATGCTGTCACGTTTTTCCAATCCGAAGGGCTCAGCTTCAAAAAAAACCATTCGGCCAGCCGAGCAGGATCGCCCCGATATCGCTCGTAAAGCGGATGCGCTGGAGGCCCATCAAGGCAAGATCGACGCTTCGCGCCTGGTCTTTATCGATGAGACGTGGATCAAAACCAACATGGCGCTGCGCGGCTGGGCGTTGACCGAGTGGGCAGCGTCTCGAAGCATCGGCACCTCTTCGGCATTGGAAGACCATGACCTTCATCGCGGCGTTGCGCTGCGACCGGATCAGCGCGCCGTGGGTCATCGACGGCCCCATCAACGGCCGAACTCTTCCCCTGCCTATGTTGAGAAGGTGCTGGCGCCCACCTTGCGCAAGGCGATGTCGTCATCCTCGACAATCTCGGCAGTCACAAGGGCAAGCCTGCCCGCAACGCAATCCGCAAGGCAGGGGCACGCTCTTCTTCCTGCCGCCTACAGCCCCGACCTCAATCCGATCGAACAGGTCTTCGCCAAACTCAAACCTCTCCTGCGCAAGGCCGCTGAGCGAACGTCGAGGCAACTTGGCAAAGGCATCGGCCAACTCCTCGATCTCTTCTCAAAGGAGAGTGTGCCAACTATTTCAGAAACTCAGGCTATGCGTCAACCTAATAAACTGACGCGGACCAGGTCGCAATACTACGCGCAACGACCAACACAATCACCAGCGCACACAGCGTTAACAAGTCGGCCGCGGAAAACACCTGCGCGTAAAGCTGGATCAGTATCTCGCGCAGAGAAAACACGATCGTCACATCAAGCAGGTTCGACAGCCGAATATGCCTCGTTCTCGCATATTCCATAAACGTATTGAACAGCTCGATCAAAATCACAACGTCGAGCACGCGCTCCACCAGCCCGCGCATCGCCGCTTCATCCGACGCCATTATGCTGGCCAAGGGGAACATAGAGGCGGTGCTGATCAATGCCTGGATAAACGCAAAACCAAGCGAGACCAGCATCATGGGAATCACCCCCAGGATCACCAGCTCTACTGCCCGGTCATAAATGCGAAATACCAAATCCCGCGTGCTGTTGGCCGGTTTGGCCGGGGGCACGCTTTCTTGTATAACTTTTGGATCTTGCTGCGGCGCTTCGTACGGGTATTGCATGTCTCTCACCGTCGGCTCCTTATCCGTGGGAACAACGCCAACATACGCTATGCCGGCGTAGCCTAATACACCACCACGCTGCGAATGCTTTCGCCCTTGCGCATCAGCTCGAAGCCCTCGTTGATCTGCTCGAAGGGCAGCACATGGGTGATGAGCGAGTCGATATCGATCTTGCCGTCCATGTACCAATCGACAATGCGCGGCACGTCGGTGCGGCCCCTGGCGCCGCCGAAGGCCGTGCCCTTCCAGGTGCGGCCCGTGACAAGCTGGAACGGCCGGGTGGAAATCTCCTGCCCCGCGCCCGCCACACCGACAATGATCGAGGTGCCCCAGCCGCGATGGCAGCATTCCAGCGCCTGGCGCATCACCTTGGTGTTGCCGATGCACTCGAAGGAATAATCCGCGCCGCCATCGGTGAGGTTCACCAGATATGGCACCAGATCATCGCCGACCTCGTCCGGGTTGACGAAATGCGTCATGCCAAACTTTTCCGCCATCGGCTTGCGGGCATTGTTGATGTCCACGCCGATGATCTTGTCCGCACCGGCGATGCGCGCGCCCTGGATAACGTTGAGCCCGATACCGCCGAGCCCGAACACCACCACATTATCGCCAGGCTGCACCTTGGCGGTGTTGAACACAGCGCCGATGCCGGTCGTCACACCGCAGCCAATGTAGCAAATCTTCTCGAAGGGCGCGTCCTCGCGCACCTTGGCCAGGGCGATCTCGGGCAGCACCGTAAAATTCGCGAAGGTCGAGCAACCCATGTAGTGCATCACAGGCGCGCCGTCGCAGGAGAAGCGCGACGTACCATCCGGCATCACGCCCTTGCCCTGGGTGGCGCGGATGGCGGTGCACAGATTGCTCTTGCGCGACAGGCAGGTTTTGCACTGTCGGCATTCCGGCGTGTAGAGCGGAATCACATGGTCGCCCTTTTTCAGGCTGGTCACGCCGGGGCCGACATCCACGACCACGCCCGCACCCTCATGCCCGAGAATGACGGGGAAGATGCCTTCCGGGTCCATGCCGGAGAGGGTGTATTCATCCGTGTGGCAAATGCCGGTGGCTTTCACCTCCACCAGCACCTCGCCGAATTTCGGCCCCTCGATATCGACAATCTCCAGGGACAGCGGCTTGCCCGCTGCCCGTGCCACCGCCGCGCGCGTCTTCACGCTTCCACACCCTCCTGGAAGGCCGATATCGGATAGCCTTGCGCAAACAGCAGCGACGTCAAATCCGTATGCTCGATGCGGTTGGCGACCTGCGCCGCCACCACCGGCTTGGGATAGTAGGCGATGCCCAGCCCGGCCTCGGTCAGCATCGGCAGATCGTTGGCACCATCGCCCACCGCCAGCGTGGCAGAGAGCTTCACGCCGCGCTTTTCCGCCAACTCCTTCAGCGTGGTCAGCTTGGCGTCCTTGTCGAGGATCGGCTCGCTCACCTCGCCGGTGAGTTCCGCGCCATCATCCAGAAGCTGGTTGGAGCGGTGCAGGTCGAACCCCAGCGCCGCCGCCACGCGGGAGGTGAAGAAGGTGAACCCGCCGGAGACCAGCGCCGTGGTCGCGCCATGCGCCCGCATGGTGGCAACAAGCTCGCGCGCGCCGGGGCAGAAATGCGTGTTGTCCCAGGTTTCCTCAAGCGCGGAAATCTTCAGCCCCTTCAGCATGGCCACGCGCTCGCGCAGCGCAGTGGGGAAATCCAGCTCGCCGTTCATCGAGCGGCGCGTGATCTCGGCGATCTTGTCCTTGATCCCGGCATAGGCGGCCAGCTCGTCCAGCGTCTCGGAGGTGACGATGGTGCTGTCCATGTCCGCCACCAGCACGGCCTTGCGGCGGCCTCGGAATTTGGCAACGAACACGTCCACCGCCTTGTGCTCGAGTGCTGCCTGCAAAGCGGCGCGGTCCGGCACGGCCTGCACGGTGAATTCCACCGCATGGCCTGGGCTGAGCCAGTGGGGATGCATGCCGGCACAGAACTCCAGCGCGCGGGTGGCGTCCGCCTGGGACAAGGAACCGGCTTGCCGGTTGGCAACCAAAGTGACGATATAAGACATGGGCGTGACTGGTAAGACAGAGAGTGAACTTCGGCAACGGCAGGCGTTGATCATCGCCGGGCCGACCGCCAGCGGCAAATCCGCCCTGGCCCTGGCCCTGGCGCGGCGTTTGGGCGGCACCGTCATCAATGCCGATGCCATGCAGTGCTACCGGGAGCTGCGCATCATCACCGCCCGGCCGAGCCCGGAGGATGAGGCGCTCGCCCCGCACCGGCTCTACGGCGTGCGCGCCGCCGCCGAGCCCGCCAACGCCGCCTGGTGGCGCGACGCCTCCCTGGCCGAGATGGCGGAGGCGGACTTCCCGATCCTCTGCGGCGGCACAGGCATGTATTTCTCGTCGCTGGTCAACGGCATCGCCGACATCCCGGAGCCGGACCCGGCGGCACGCGAGGAAGCGCGCCGGCTGATCGCCGAGATCGGACCCGAAGCGCTCCACGTGAAGCTGGACCCCGAAACCGCAACGAAGCTGAAGCCGGGCGACTCCCAGCGCATCGCCCGCGCCTATGAGGTGCTGCTCTCCACCGGCAAGGGGCTGGCCTTCTGGCAGGCGCAACCCACCGAGCGCCTAACCGGCTGGCAGCTGAAAATGATCCTGCTCGACCCGCCGCGCGCCGCCCTGCGCGAGGCAATCGAGACCCGGTTCGACGCCATGCTGGAGCAGGGCGCGCTGGAGGAGGTGCGCAACTTCCTCGCCCTGGGGCTGGACCCCGCCTTGCCGCTGATGCGCGCCCATGGCGTGCCGGAGCTGGGGGCCTATCTGCGCGGCGAGATCCCGTTGGAGGACGCCAAAGCCCGCGCCGTGCTGGTCACGCACCAGTACACCAAGCGCCAGGGCACATGGTTCCGCCACCAGAGGTTGGTGGACACCTCAGACATGCAAATAATTCATTCAAGAATTGCCTCATCTACGCAACTTTCGGAAAGTTTTGTTGGTGGTTTGGTAAATTTTATAAAAAATGCCGATTGACCTCCGCCGCCGCTGCGGCTAAGCGCTGCCGTAGTATTTTTCCCCCTGACCGGCAGGACAGACCATGGACGGCACGATCGCAACGACCGAACTGATGAAATCGGGCGCGGAGGCACTTCTCCGGGCGCTGAAGGCACAGGGCGTGGACACGATTTTCGGCTATCCCGGCGGCGCGGTTCTGCCGATCTACGACGCCATCTTCCAGCAGAACGAGATCAAGCACATCCTGGTCCGGCACGAGCAGGCGGCGGTGCATGCGGCGGAGGGCTATGCCCGCTCCACCGGCAAGGTGGGCGTTGTGCTCGTCACCTCCGGCCCGGGTGCGACCAACGCCGTTACCGGCCTCGTGGACGCGCTGATGGATTCCATCCCCCTCGTCTGCCTCACCGGCCAGGTGCCCACGCATCTCATCGGCAACGACGCCTTCCAGGAGGCCGACACCACCGGCATCACCCGCCAGGCGACCAAGCATAACTACCTGGTCAAGCGCTCGGACGATCTGGTGCGGATCGTCCATGAGGCCTTCCAGGTCGCCCGCACGGGCCGCCCCGGCCCGGTGCTG
>CAVTQN010000008.1:0-236899 GCA_963736885.1 uncultured Pseudomonadota bacterium | reverse complement strand
TAGCGGGCCATCCAGAACAGGCCCTCGGCATCGCGCGCCAGCAGGCCGGGGTCGCGCATATGGGTGGTCATTTGGCGCCTCCCCGCTCGGCAAAATTTTCGGCCAGCACCCATGTATCCTTAGAGCCGCCGCCTTGCGATGAATTGACGATCAGCGAGCCGCGCTTCATGGCCACGCGCGAGAGCCCGCCGGGCAGCACCCAGCTCTCCTTGCCGGTGATGATGAAGGGCCGCAGGTCCAGATGGCGCGGGCCGATGCCCTCCTCGGCCAGGGTCGGCCCGACCGACAGCCCGATCATCGGCTGGCTGATCCAGTTGGACGGATCGGCGAGGATGGCGGCGCGCGAGGCCTCCAGCTCCTCCTTGCTGGCGCGCGGGCCGATGGTGATGCCATAGCCGCCGGATTCGCCCGACCGGCTTGGTCACCAACTTGTCGAGATTATCGAGCGTGTATTTCAGCCCCTCCGCCTCGCGGCAGATATGGGTGTCGACATTCTTGATCAGCGGCTCCTCGCCGAGATAATATTTGATAATCCGCGGCATATAGGCGTACACCGCCTTGTCGTCGGCAACGCCGGTGCCGACCGCATTGGCGATGGCGACATTGCCCGCCTTCCAGGCGCCGATGAGCCCCGGCACGCCGAGCATCGAGTTCGGCCGGAACACCTTCGGGTCGAGGAAATCGTCATTGAGGCGGCGATAGATGGTATGCACCGGCTTCAACCCGGCCGTGGTGCGCATATAGACGCGGTCATCCTCGACCACGAGATCCGCCCCGACGACCAGCGGCACGCCCATCTCGCGGGCCAGGAACACATGCTCGAAATAGGCGGAATTATAGATGCCGGGCGAGAGCAGCACGACCTGCGGGTCGCCGCTCCCCGCCCGGCGGGCGATTTCCGCCATCGCGGCGCGCAGGCGCCGGCCATAATCATCCACCGGCATCAGTTTTATCCCCGCCATCAGGTCGGGGAAGGTGCGCAGCATCAGATGCCGGTTCTCAATGACGTAGGACACGCCCGAAGGGGTGCGGGCATTATCCTCGAGCACGCGGAAATCGCCATGCTCGTCGCGGATGATGTCGATGCCGCAGATATGCACGTAAGTGCCGTGGGGCACCGGAAAATCCTGCATTTCCGGGCGGTAATTGGAGTTCTCGAAGACCAGATCGGCGGGGATGATCGCCATCCTTGATGATGCGGCGCTTGCCGTAGATATCGCCGAGGAACAGGTTGAGGGCGGCCACGCGCTGCATGCAGGCGCGCTCCAGCAGGTCCCATTCGGGCGCGGTCAGCACGCGGGGAATGCAATCGAAGGGCAGAATGCGGTCGATGGCGGTGGCGTCGGAATAGACGGTGAAGGTGACGCCGAGATCGATCAGGTCGGTTTCCGCGGCGGCGGCGCGGGCGCGCAGGTCAGGCAGACCGATCCGCCCCAGCCGCTCCGCCAGCATTCGCGGCACCGGCCCGGCATCCGCCCGGGTGGCGGTCAGCTCGCAGAAGAAGCGGCCAGGATCGTATTCCGGCCAGAGGCTGTCGAAAATATCGCTCAAGCCAAACCTCCGGCTCATGAACTCGAATATGCAGTGAATCCGCCAAAAGCGACGAAACGTCGGCTCGGCCTGAAGTGCTGACATCCGCGCCAACTGCGCGACCGCCGTGCAGCTTTCCTGCCACAGCATCTTCCAGCATGCGTGACCCACTTTAGCGCCGATTCATCATGTCGTTCACTCAAGCTGCCCTCAAAACGGCCTGTCCCGCAAGCCCCGCTGCACTACGTTCTACCCTGCGCATGACATGCAAGGCCACGGACCAAGGCGGAGAACCGCCCGGCAATGCCCTTCCTGCCGCGCCGGGCGGAAAAAGATTCTCCAGGCACAGGTAGGCACCTGCCGGACACTCTGATAATTCTACTAGAATGCACAGCCTTTAACGCCTTGCGATGAAACGATCGACCGCCAGGGCCGGATACGGAGCCCCTGGGCGCCGGTCATGGCCGCGGTCCGCGAGATCGGCCCGGAGGAGCTGGAACGCCGCGCCGCGGCGCTGAACCGGCAGGTGGGGCTGGCCGCCCCGCTCGGCTTGCAAGGCGGGCCGGTTTACGACCCGCTGCCAGCCCCCCTTACCGCCGCCGAGTTCGCGGGGCTGGAAGCTGGCCGTGCGCCAGCGCGCCAGCGCTGCTCTCGCAGGTGCTGGAGGATCTCTACGGCCCGCAGAGCCTGATGCAGATCGGCAAGCTGCCCCCTGCCCTGGTGTTGGGCGATCCGCATTTCCTGCGCCCGCTGCATACGCGCTTCCCCCTCGCCACGCCGCGCCTCGGCCTCTACGCCGCCGATGTGATCCGCACGCCGGACGGGCGATTTTTGCTGTTGCGCGACCATACCGGCATGATCCCCGGGCTCGGCCATGCGCTCACGCTGCGCCGCCTGGCCACCGGCACCGTGCCGGAGCTGTTCCGCGCCGGCGGGCTGCGCTCCATCCGCCCGGCGCGGGAGATGTTGGTTGACCATTTGCAGCGCGAGGCCGAGGGCGGGCTGGTCGCGGTGCTGTCCGGCGGGCTGGCGCAAGGCCCGCACGGCCATGACATGGCTTCGATGACGCGCTGCTGGCCCGCGCCCTTGGCGTGCTGATGATCGAGCCCGCCGACCTCGCCACCCGCAACGGCGCCCTGCATATGAAGACGCTGAGCGGGCTGCTCCATGTGGCCACGCTGATCCGCGGTGTCTCCGGCATCGATCTTGACCCGCTGGAACAAGGCGGGCGCCCCGGCTCGGGCATTCCCGGCGCCTTCGGGGCCATCCGCGCCGGTGTGCTCTCCATGCTCAACGCCCCTGGCAGCACGTTGCTCGAGGCCCCGGCGCTGCGGCCTTATATCCAGGAGCTGTTCGAGCCACTGCTCGGCGAGCCGGCGCAATTGCCAGCTGGCAGATGACGACGGTGTGAACACCGCCTCCATCGCGCCTTTCCTCGGCCCGGACCGGACCATCATCAAGGCCCCGCTCTGCTTTCGCCTCTTCGCCTGGCATGACGGCATGGGCTGGCAGGTGCTGCCGGGCGGGCTTGGCCTGAAGCTGGCCGCCGAGGGCGTACCCGCCGGGCTCGGCATGAAGGATCTCTGGGTGCTGGAAAGCGAGGAGCCGCACATGATCTCCGGCGCCCCGCCCGCCGAGCCGCCGGAGAAGGTGAAATTCCTGGCCGCGGCGCATCTGCCCTCGCGCCTCGCGGACAATCTGTTCTGGCTCGGCCGCTCGGTGGAGCGGCTGGAGGCGGCGGCGCGGCTGCTGATGCTGGCGCTGCCGCGGCTGGAATCCGGCACCTCCCTGCCGCGTGACATGGCTGAACGCGCCCTGATTTCCCGTTGCCTCGCCCAGGCCGGGCTGCTGCCGGCCGGATGTCGCGGGCTCGGCCATCTCGGGCCGGCTCCTGCGCCAGATCCTGGCGCGCCGGCGCCCCATCTCCGGGCTGCTGAAGGAGCTCGAGCGGCTGGTGGATGCCTCCTCCGAGCGGCTTTCGCCCTCGATGCTCGCCACGGTGCGCTTTGCCCTGCATCAGGTCAGAGCGGCGCTGCCCAACGAGGAGGCGGCTCTGCCCACCCTGCTGAGCTTCGCCGCCACCTTCGCGGGCATCGCGGCGGAGAACATGTCGCGCGATGGCGGCTGGCTGTTCCTGGAAATGGGACGGCGGCTGGAGCGTGGCGAGACACTGGCGGAGACGCTGGCCATATTGCTGAACGGCCCGGTGGAACGGCTGGAGCCCGGCATGGCGCTGGGCATCGAGCTGGCTGATTCGGTGCTGAGCTACGAGCTGCGCCATGCGGGCATCATGGCCCCCGGCCCGGTGCTGGCGATGCTGCTGGCTGATCCGTCCAACCCGCGCTCGCTCGCCTTCCAGTGCAATGCGCTGCGCGCCTGCCTGGAGCGCCTGGGCGCCGATGACGATGCCGAATCCGCCCGGCAATTGCAGCAGGACGTGACAAACCTCGCCGGCAATGCCGGCGCGCTGCATGCCACGCTGAGCGCCACGGGGGCCAAGCTGCGCCTGCTGTCTGACCGCGTGCACCGGCGCTTCTTCACCCTGCTGCCGGAGGCCCATACGCTGGAAGAGGATGAGATCTTGGAAGCCGCGCAATAATCAGCCAAGTTGCGTCGCAACATGACCCTCTACCGCCTGCACCACGTCACCACCTATGATTATGCCGAGCCGGTCGTCATCGGCACGCATTTCATGCATCTGCTCCCGCGCGAGCGGCCAGGGCAGATTGTGCGTGAGGCGCAGCTCGATATCTCCCCCTTGCCGGATAACCGGCGCGATGAGATCGACCATTTCGGCAACCACACCACCAGCGTCTCATTGGCCGGGGCGCATAAGCAGTTCAGCGTCTCGCTGAGTGCGACCGTGGATGTCTGGCACCCAGCCCCGCCGCCCGCGGAGCAGACGCCGCGCTGGGAGGCGATCGCCGCCTGGGGCCAGCAGGACCCGGAGGTGGCGGAGTTCTGCCTGCCCAGCAAGCTCGCCATGCCGGCGGGCGAGATTGCCGATTACGCCGCCGTGAGCTTCCTGCCGGGACGGAAAATCCTGGACGCGCTGCTGGAACTGAACCAGCGCATCTTCACGGAGATGAACTACAAGCCCGGCGTGACCAATAATTTCACCACCGCGCTGCAGATTCTGCACACGCGCACCGGGGTCTGCCAGGATTATGCGCATTTCATGCTGGCCTGCCTGCGGGCACTTGGCCTGCCGGGGCGCTACGTCTCGGGCTATCTGCGCACGCTGCCCCCGCCCGGCCAGGTGAAGCGCCGTGGCGCCGACCAGAGCCATGCCTGGGTGGGCGCCTGGCTCGGCCCGGAGACCGGCTGGGTGGATTTTGACCCCACCAATAATCTGCTGGTCTGCGATGAGCATGTGACCCTGGCCTGGGGCCGGGATTTTTCGGACGTGTCCCCCCTGCGCGGCATCATCCTGGGCGGCGGCCGGCATAGTCTGCATGTGGGCGTGGATCTGGAGCCGGTGCTAACTTAAAAAGCCCGCCATCCAGAACGCTGGCCGCGCGCGAACAGATAGCCCGCGAAGCCCAGCACCAGCAGGATGGGGATCATCACAAACGCCGTCCAGACCAGCACCGCGCCAACGCACAGGGCAAGGCCAAAGCCAGCGAGGCGCAGCAGGATCTGCGTCAGAGAGGGTTTGGGCGGCTGGACGAAGTGCCCATCGGGCGTCATGTCGAGCACCGGGCCGTTTTCATTTACCATGGGCTGAATGTAGGGCAGCCCCGGCACAGCTTCAATCGCCATCTTTGCCACCGCCATGGCGGGCAGGCCGGGTTGGGGTTAAATATCCGCCATGCAGGATGACGATCTGTTCGGCCCGCCCGTTCCGGCCCCAGCGCCTAGCCGCCCCGCGGGGCCGCAGCCGCTGGCCGAGAGGCTGCGGCCGAAAACATTGGGCGAGGTTGTGGGCCAGGAGCATCTGCTGGGTCCGCAAGGCAGCCTGACGGGGATGCTCAAGCGCGGCTCGCTCGCGTCCATCATCCTTTGGGGGCCGCCGGGTGTGGGCAAAACCACCATCGCCCGGCTGCTGGCCGATGCCGCAGGACTGCAATTCAGGCAAATTTCCGCGGTCTTCTCCGGCGTCGCGGACCTGAAGAAAGTGTTCGACGAGGCCACCCGCCTGCACCGCGCGGGCAAGGCGACGCTGCTGTTCGTGGATGAGATCCACCGCTTCAACCGTGCCCAGCAGGATGCGTTCCTGCCGGTGGTGGAGGCGGGCAGCATCGTGCTGGTCGGCGCCACCACGGAAAACCCCAGCTTCGCGCTGAACGGGGCTTTGCTCTCCCGCGCCCAGGTTTTTGTGCTGCGGCGGCTGGATGACGCGGCGATGGAACAGCTCCTCACCCGCGCCGAGGCCGAAACCGGCGAGACATTGCCGTTGACCGAAGGCGCGCGCGCCAGCCTGCGCGCCATGGCCGATGGCGATGGCCGCGCGCTTCTGAACATGGCCGAGCAGCTTTTCGCCCTGCCGCCCGAGCCACGGCTGGACGAGACCCAGCTCGGCCAGCTCCTCTCCCGCCGCGCGGCACTTTATGACCGCGACCGGGAGGAGCATTACAACCTCATCTCCGCCCTGCATAAATCCATGCGCGGCTCGGACCCGGATGCCGCCCTTTACTGGCTGGCCCGGATGTTCGCGGGCGGAGAGGACCCACGCTATATCGCCCGGCGCGTCACGCGCTTTGCCGCCGAGGATATCGGCCTTGCCGACCCGCAGGCCCTGGTGCAGGCCCTCTCTGCCTGGGAGGCTTATGAGCGGCTGGGCTCGCCGGAGGGGGAGGTGTGCATCGCTCAGGCGGTGGTCTATCTGGCCACTGCGCCCAAATCCAACGCCGTCTACAAGGCCATCGGCGCGGCCAACCGTGCCGCCAAGGAAACCGGCAGCCTGATGCCGCCCATGAACATCCTCAACGCCCCCACCAAGCTGATGAAAAACCTCGGCTATGGCGCGGGCTATCAATATGACCACGACACCGAGGACGGTTTTTCCGGCGATAATTACTTCCCTGAAGGCATGGGGCGGCCGGATTTCTACCGGCCGGTGGAGCGCGGCTTCGAGCGCGAGATCGTCAAGCGCCTCGCTTATTGGGCGAAATTGCGCGAAGAGAAAACATGACTGAGTATCAAGTACCCGAAGCCGGCGCGGACATGCGGCTGGACCGCTATCTCCGCCGCGAAGTTCCCGGCCTCACCCAGGGCGTTCTGCAAAAGCTGCTGCGCACCGGCAAGATCCGCCTGAACGGCAACCGCGCCGAGGCCAATGCCCGCCTCGCCGAGGGCGATGTGCTGAGCCTGCCCGAGATCGCGCCCCCCGCCGAAGCGCCCAAGCAACGCCATGTGGTGAAGATGGACGAGGCGCGAATCAAAGAGCTGGAGCGCATGGTGCTCTACAGCGATGAGTTCGTCATCGTGCTCAACAAGCCCGCCGGGCTGCCGGTGCAGGGCGGCTCGGGCATCGCCGTGCATGTGGATGGCATGCTGGAGGCGCTGCAGGACGACAACCCGGAGCGCCCGAAGCTGGTGCACCGGCTGGACCGTGATACGTCCGGCGTCCTGGTCATCGCCCGGAGCGGAAAAGCCGCCAAAAAACTCTCCGCCGCCTTCCGGGGCCGCGATATCGAGAAAACCTACTGGGCGCTGCTGGCCGGGCTGCCGGACCAGCTTGAAGGCCGCATCGACCTGCCGCTGAAGCGCATCGATCTCGGCTCCACCTCCCGCGCCGAGCCCGCCTCGCGCAAGGACAAGGAAGCGCAGAAGGCGATCACCGATTACCGCGTGCTGGACAAGGCCGGACGCAAATTCTGCATGATGGAGCTGAACCCGCATACCGGCCGCATGCACCAGCTGCGCGCGCACTGCCTGGCACTCGGCACGCCGATCATGGGCGATGAAGTCTATGGCGGTGTTTTCTCTGAACATTTCGCGCAGCAGCTGCATCTGCATGCGCGCCGCCTCACCTTCCCGCATCCCGAGGGCGGGTTCCTGACCGTGGAAGCGCCGCTGCCGAAACATATGCTGGATGGCTTGAATTATCTCGGCTTCCCAGCACCCGAGGCGGCGAAGCCGAAGCGCAGCGGGCGGTAAGGTTGCAGGGATTATAAGAAGGGTTTTGAATCCCGGCTTGGCTGGCTTTACAACAATCCGGTTTCGGGCGGCCATAACCGCGACCGGGCACTCCACTCATCGCCGGGACGGGCCGGGAGCCGCCCGTCCCGGTCTCGGCGCGGGCCCCGCCATAAGCAAACCTTCGCACCGGAGTTCTGCACCGGAAATCCCTGCTTTAAGCCTGGACTTTGTTCTGGTGCATAATTCGTGAATTACGCTGAGCTGTCGCTTCCGGCGTCAAGAGCGACGCGATTTCTACCTGTTTGTTTGGCTTTGTACATGAGTTGATCCGCGACCCGCAGGGAGGCTTCAAGTGCAGCCACATCCTTCTTGAGGGATGTACAACCGATACTGACTGTGAATTTGATATCGTGCTCGCCGCTTCGAACGGACATTTCTCTAAAACGCTCGCGTATCCGTTCCGCCACGATCGACGCCCCCGGCAGAGCGGTCTCGACGAGGAGAACAGCAAACTCCTCTCCACCAAGCCTACCAATAATATCAACATCGCGGAGTATCTCGCGAAGGGCGGCGCCAACCCCAACCAACACCTTATCACCAGCTGCGTGGCCATAGGTGTCATTGATCGTTTTGAAATGATCCACATCGATCATCAAGACGCACGCCGGGTGATCATAGCGCTGAGTCCGCACAATTTCGGCCTTGCATCGTTCCATGAAGCTGTAACGATTGGCTACCCCCGTCAGCGAATCAGTCGTCGCCAAGCGCAGGAGCTCGACCATATACTCCACGATCCTCAGAATCATCGGCCGGAAGATAAAAATCGCTTCCGCGAATAAAGTCGCCAATACGATCGCTAGGATCGCCCACTGAAGGCGCTCCAGCCTGATAATTCTTTCCTCGCTCCGCCGCTGCTCGATCGTCACGACGCTGTTCAAGGTATTCAGCAAAGGGTCTCGGGCCTCAGCAAAAATGCGCGGCAGGAGTTGGTCAAGCTGAGGGTCATTCGGTGACATATCGGGGACCCGGCGAGCGTCGGCGAGAAAGCTCTTTACTTGCGCATCAAGGGCATTGTCTGAGCCAAAGTATAGTTTCTTTAGCTCTTGATTGTAGGAGTTGCCGGCACTTCCCGCGAGGCTGGCCGCCGCCAAAAAATCATTGGCAGATTCGAACTCGTTGATCGCCGCCCGCAAGTCGGCGCGAACCGATACGTCACCTAGCTTATATTGGGCTGCCAGACTTGCGATCCTCTGGGACAACATCCGTTGTCTACCACTCTTATTGATGATGGCCGCGTTACCCTCATTGCTCCGAAGGCTGAATTCGAGTGCTACATCGGATACGATCGACAATCCGGCGATGATCAGCAGGGCTAACGTATAGGTCGTGGTCAAGACCCTAGTTGACGTTGGCTTGACTGGCATCCGTTCCTGTTCTTTCACAATGAGGGGGAGTTGAATTGATAGGCGGTTATTGGGCCAACCCTCCGCGGTCAAGTTCCGTCCCCTCAATGGCTCTCCTATCTTCACGAAGCGGTGCATCGCTTTTGGATTACGCACCGCCGAAAGCCGCCCCTTCCCCAGACCTTACAACGGGTTAAGACACGACAGGGTAGAAACCGCCCCAAAACCCTGCCACATCTGAGCCATGCGCCGGTGGACCAGACCGCTCCTATGCCTTTGCCTCGCCTTGGGCGGTGCCACCGCGCAGGGCGCCGACCCGGTGAAATACGAGATCAGCTTCCCCCCCTCCGGCGACAAGGCGCTGGATGGGCTGTTGAAGCAGACCTCCTCGCTCGTCTCGCTGCAGACCAAGCTGCCCCCTGCCCCCTTCGCGCTCATCGGCCGTGCCCGGGCGGATGAGACGCAGTTCATCACCGTTCTGCATTCGCTTGGCTATGATGCGGGCAACACCACCATCACCATCGATGGCATGTCCCTCGACGACCCGGCGTTGCTGGACCACCTCAACCAGCTGCCGGATTCCACCCAGGTCAATGTGCGGGTGAAAACCGACAAGGGGCCGCTCTTCACTCTTGGGCAGGTGACCATCAACGGGCTGCCGCCGGGCTTCAAGGCGCGGCCCGGCATCCGCGCGGGGCAAACGGCCACCGCCGAGCCAATACTAAGCGCCACGGGCCGCATGACCGGCGCCCTGCGCAATGCGGGCTATGCCTTCGCCAAGGTGAGCGATCCTTACGCCGTCGCCAACCAAACCACCCACACGCTGGATGTGAGCTACACTGTCACCCCCGGCCCGCGCGTGGATATCGGCGCCATCAGCTTCACAGGCCTCACCCGCACGAACCCGGCTTTCCTGAGCCGGCATATCGGGCCGCTGCCCGGCCAGCCTTATTCCGACACGGCGCTGCAAAACGCGCGGGATTCGCTGCTGGGGCTGGGCGTGTTCTCCTCCGTCACCCCGGTTCCGGCGGCTGCGGCCACGAACGGAAAGGTGCCGGTCGATTTTCACGTGGTGGAGCAGAAGCGCCATGCCGTCTCGCTCTCTGGCGCCTATGCCACGGATACGGGCTTTGCCATCGGCGCCAGTTGGGAGGACCGCAACGTCTTCCGCCACGCCGAGACGCTGACCTTTTCCGTCGCCGCCAACGGGCTGGGCGGCACCGGCACCACGGCGCCGGGCTACGACCTGAAAGCCGTGTTCACCAAGCCCGATTATTACGCGCGCGGGCAGACGCTCTCCCTCTCCGCCGAGGGGCTGAAGCAGTCGCTCACCGCCTATGACCGCACCGGCATCCTGCTCGGCGCCTCGCTATCGCGCCCCCTCACCAGCAACACCACCCTCACCTACGGCCCCAGCTTCATCAGCGAGCGCGTGGACCAGGAAGGCGTCTCCCGCACTTATGTGCTGGTGCAATTTCCGGTCAGTTTCACCTGGAACACGGCGAACAGCGTGCTGGAGCCCACGCGCGGCCATATGCTGGCGCTCACCATTACCCCCACCTATCCGGTGGTGGGAAACCGCAATGACCCCTTCGTCATCCTGCTGGGCACCGGCTCCATTTATATCCCTGTGGAGCGCCAGGCCTGGGGGGTTATCGCCGTGCATGGGGTTTTGGGCAGCATCCAGGGCACCAGCCAGTTCAGCGTGCCGCCGGACCAGCGCTTCTATGCCGGCGGCTCGGGCACAGTGCGCGGCTATGCCTACCAGACGGTCGGGCCGCTTTTCCCCGATGACAAGCCGGAAGGCGGGCTGGCCATGGATGCCATCAATCTCGAATTCCGCCAGCATATCACCAAGAACATCGGCATCGTGCCTTTCATCGATGCCGGGCAGGTGGATTCCGGCTCAGCACCGTTCAAGGGCACAATTCGGGTCGGCGCGGGGCTTGGATTGCGCTATTATACCGCCATCGGCCCCATAAGGGCGGATATCGCCATCCCGCTGAAACGCACCGCCGGCAGCGGCGCCTTCGCGCTCTATCTCGGGCTTGGGGAGGCTTTCTGATCGCATGCGCTGGCTGACAACGCATCCTTCTCGGCTTTTTGGTCCTGCTGCTTCTGCTGGTGGTGGCTGTGGTGGGGCTTGTTGTTGCGCTGAACAGCGAGGCCGGGCGGAATGTCGCGGTGCGCGAGATCAACAAGTTCGGCGCGGCTTATATTCAGATCAACGGGCTCGGCGGGCATTTCCCGGCGGATATCAAGCTCGCCGGCTTCAAGGTTCTCGACCAGGACGGTGTGTGGCTCAGCGGCGAACAGGCGGAACTGAAATGGTCGCCCTTGGCGCTGCTGCAGCGCACTCTCTCCGTCCAGGCCTTGACGGCGCAGCGTATCGACGTGGCGCGCAGCCCGGTTTACCCCGCCGGCAACAGCAAAAGCAGCGGCGGCATGACTCTGCCCGCCTTCCGGGTGACTCTCGACAGGCTGGAAATCGGCACGCTGCACATCGCCCCTTCCCTGGCGGGGGAGGATATCGCGCTGCATGTCACCGGCAGCACGCATCTGCGCGACCTCCAGCATGGCGATATCGCGCTCAACGCCACCACGCCTAGCGGCACTGCGCAATATCTCCTGGCCGCCGTGCTGGATCCGGCAAATGTCTCCCTGAAGCTGCATGTGAGCGAGCCGCCGAACGGGCTGATCGGCCATGTCTCCGGCTTGCAAATGCAGCTGCCGCTGACCATGGATGCGAGCGCTGGACGGCCCGCGCGCCCATGCCGCGCTCACCGCCGCCCTGGCGCTGGGCGATGCGAAGCTCAACCTCGGCGGCACGCTGGGGCTGGACCCGGGCAACCCCTTCGCGGATGTAACACTCACCCTCCCTGCCCTCGCCCCCTTCGGCGCGCTGGCGCAGCAGGAGGTCAGCGGTAACACGATGCTGCATCTGGTGGTGGTGCAGACCGCCAGGAAGGACGGCGCGACGCTGGCGCTGCAAGGCCATGTGGCGCTGACCCAGGCGCCCGCCGGGCTGGACAAGCTGCTGGCCGGGCGGACCGACCTCTCCTTGCTCGCCAGCCTGCAGGGCAAGACAGTAACAATCGGGCAATTGGCGCTGCGCGGCCCGCAATTGAGCCTCGACGCCAGCGGCACGCTGGATGAAAAGCAGCTCGACCTGACCACCGATGCCAGCCTGGACAGCCTTGCCGCGCTGGCCCCGCAACTCACCGGCGCTGTGCAACTGCATGGCCACGCCACCGGCAACCCGCAGGATTTCGCGGCTTATGCCGACATCACCGGCCAGGTCACGGCGCCGGGCGTGCCCTCCGGTCCGTTCGGCCTCAAGCTGATGGCGCAGCATCTGCCGCAAACCCCGCACGGCACGCTCACCGGCACCGGCACGCTGGCCGGCTCGCCGCTGACGCTGGATGCCGCCTTCGCCCGCGATGCCAAAGGTGCCGCCAGCGTGAGGATCAACCAGGCACAATGGAAATCCCTGCTGGTGCAGGCGGACCTGAACCTCGCCGCAGGCGCCGAACTGCCCACCGGCACCGCCCAGCTCGCCCTCGGTTCGCTGGCGGATTTCGACATGTTCACCGGCACCAGGATGCGCGGCGCCGTGCAGGGCGATTTCGCCTATCAGGGCGGGCAGATCCTGAAACTGAACGTGAAGGCGCAGAATGTCGTGGCCAGCCCGTCCTTGGGTGCCATCAACGGCACTGTGAGCGCCGATGGCACGCTGGAGGCGCTTGCCGTGCAAATGGATGCCACGCTGGCCCGGCTGATGTCCTACCCGGCCAGGCTCAGCCTCGCGGGTGTGCTGGATGTTCCGGCACAGAGCGCGCATCTGGCCAGCCTGAATGCGGATTGGCACGGCCTTGCCGCCCGACTGCGGGCGCCAGCCGACATCGAGGCGAAGCCGGAGATCGCGGTGCGGCATCTGGATCTGGCCCTTGGCAATGCCAGCATCGCGCTGGATGGCACGCTCTCGCCCGCTCTCAACGCGAAAGCCTCGGTCAAAAATCTGGACCTGGCCATGGCCAAGCTGTTCGTGCCCAGCCTGGATGCGGCGGGCATGGTGAACTTCACCGCCAATGTCACCGGCACGCCGAAGGCCCCTGCCGGGCGGATCACGCTGAACGCCACAGGCCTGCAAGACAAGAGCGGCCCGGCGGCCGGGTTGCCAGCCGCCAACCTCTCCGGCACGGCCGATCTGAAGGGCCAGAGTGCCGATGTGAACCTCACGCTCGGCGCCGGGCAGGATGCCAACATCACCGCCCGCGGCACCGCGCCCTTGGCCATGACCGGGCCGATGAATCTGGCACTCGCGGGCCGGGTGGATCTGCATATGCTGAACCCGCTACTGACCAAAATGAACACGAAGCTGAGCGGCGTTGTGACCACCAACATGCAGCTTACCGGCACGCCGAAAGCCCCCACCGGGCAGATCACGCTCAACGCCCAGGGCCTGCGCGATCTGGCCGGCCCGGCTGCCGCCCTGCCGCCCGCCAACATCGCCGCCAAGGCCAACCTCATGGGCCAGAGCGCGCAGATCGATGTGGCGCTGGAAGCCGGACCGAATGTGAACCTCACCACACGCGGGACCGCGCCATTCTCAATGACCGGGCCAATGGACCTCGCCCTCGCCGGCCGGCTGGACCTGAAACTGCTGGACCCGATTCTGGCGGTGCGCGGCAATCTGGTACGAGGAACGATCACCACCAACATGCGGCTCTCCGGCACACCGGGCACACCGCGCGCCAATGGCACGCTGAAGCTGGCGGACGGCACGGTGCAGAACATCGCCTCCGGCCTGAACCTCACCGCCATCAATGCCAGCATGACTGCCGCGGACAGGCTGGTGACCCTGCAAAGCCTTGATGCCACCGCCGGGAAGGGAACGATCATCGGGCACGGAACCATCGATCTGGCCAGCCCCGGCATGCAAGTGGATTTCGCCCTGAATGCCAGCAACGCCACCCCCATCGCCTCGGACCTCCTCACCGAGACGCTGAACGCGGCGCTGACCCTGAAGGGCGCGCTGAAAGGCCAGGCGGCCCTGAGCGGCAGGATCGATCTCCTGAAAGCCAACATCAATATCCCGAAATCGCTGCCGCCCTCGGTCGCCAATCTGCCGATCCATAATGCCAGCCAACCGCCCGCCCCGCCCACGAGCGCCACGCCGCCCGCCCCCCCGATCAAGCTGGCGCTAGATGTGGATGCGAGGAACCAGATCTTCATCCGCGGCGATGGGCTGTTCGCCGAGCTGGGCGGGCATATAACGGTCGGCGGCACCGCCGATGACCCGCAACCCTCCGGCGGTTTCAGGCTAATCCGCGGCAATGTCTCGCTGGCGGGCAAGGCGCTGCAATTCACCTCGGGCCAGATCGAATTCAATGGCGGCGGCTTCATTCCGGCGCTGGACCTGGAGGCGACCACCACCACCAGCAATAACGGCACCGCCACGCTGGTGATTGGCGGCACGGCGGCGAAACCGCAGATCAGCCTGACCAGCTCACCGCCCTTGCCGTCTGACGAAATCCTCGCCCAGCTTCTGTTCGGGCAAAGCTCCGCCAGCCTGTCGCCCTTCCAGGCCGCCTCGCTGGCGGCGGCGCTGGCGCAGATCGCGGGCGTGGGCGGCGGTTTCAGCCCGCTGGATTCGGTGCGCAACGCGCTGGGGCTGGACCAGCTCTCAGTCGGCAGCTCCGGCACCGGCGCGCCTTCGGTGCAGGCCGGGCGTTATTTGGCGCCGGGCGTGTATGTCGGCGCCAGCCAATCCACCACCGGCCAGGGCACGCAGGCGAATGTGGAGATCAATCTCTACAAGGGCCTGAAGCTGCAAAGCGCCACCGGTACGGACAGCACCGGCAGCAATGGCAGCAGCGTCGGGCTGAGCTACCAGTTCAATTATTGAGGCGGTGTCCAGGGTGTGAGGTTCAGTGCCTTGAGGTCCAATGCCTTGTTGGTGGCTAGGCGTAGAACCGTGCCCGGCACCTGGTAAAAATTCTTCAACCCGTTTTTCTGCGCCAGACCCAGCGCGCTAGGTGTTTCTGCGCCCTTCACAAAGAAAATCACCGTGTCCAAAGGTTGGGCTGGCGGGGCCCAAACCCATTGTGATTCATGATAATGATCCGGGTCCAGCGAAATAACCCCGGTATCCGCAACAACACGCCCAAGATCCAGCCGCTGGAAAAGCGCCATTGCTTGATCAGTCGTCTCTTGCGTCTTCAGGCTTGGCGGGTTGAAGAAGCTTGCCGGCAAGTCAATGTCGCGCGGGTTATGCTGCCTGCCAATCCCGATGAAGGAAGCCGCAAGCAAGACGCTGAACGCGCCAAGCGCCTGTTTGCGGCCCAGCACTCTCGGTGCGCCCAACTGTTCTGAAAGAGCGTGCCAGGCCAATGGCCAAAACAGGCCGAAAATCAAAGGAAATGGATAATAATTGCTGAGCGTGCCCGCAAAGGCGCTGGCAGCCAGCCAGTTCAGCCCAAGCCATGGCAGGCTGGCGGCGAACCCCGCGGCCAAGCCTGGCACCCGCCAGCGCGTGGCCAACAACAAAGCCACCACCAGCGGCAGGACGATGTAAGGCCGGTACAGCAACCAGAAAGCCAGCCTTGTGGCGAGCACGCTCGGTGTGATCCCCGCGAAAGGCGGATGACCAAGATAAACCCGGCCCATCGCCCCGCCACCAGGATAGAACAGATGCTGTACCGCCAGCGTCGCCAAACTCCAGCTCAGCGCCACCGCCGCGTAAATCAGCAAGGGCCGCAACCGGTCCCATCCCACCCCTTGTCCGCGCAAGCACGCGGCGCCAGCCAGGAGCAGCAAGGATAAATGCCCGCCCGCATCCTCGCGCGTCATCAGGCACAGGATAAAAAACAGCCGCGCGGTCCAAACTTTTCCGCGCACAACAGCCGTCAAAAACGCCATGGCGCAGGCGACGATCAGCAATTCAAAATGCGGATTGCGGGCCGCCGCCAGCACGATGCCGTTGAAAGAGAAAAGAACAGCCAGCACCGCCGCCAACCAGCGCCGCGTGCCGATGAAGGTAAGCAGCGCATAGGCCGAAAGCGCCATCAATGCCTGCACGGCGCCGCCGAATAACGCGAAGAACTGTACCCTGGTCAGCGGCAAGAACCAGGAAATCGCGGATGTCAGCCAGAATACCGGCGTCATATGGACGGCAAATGAGCTTTGCCCGCCTCCCACCTCGGGAAAATTCTGCTCCCAGCCGCTATGCCACATCAAGGAGGCGAGTACACCGCCATCGCCCCAGCCTGCGCCATCCACATAAAAATAGCGCAGCCCCAGCGTGAAGAAAGCCACGAAGGGCAGCGCCGCCGCCAGCAGAGGCGGCGCGGAGCGGAAAACCCTATTGCCGCTCACGCGTCCCTGAGAACGTAATCTCCGGAAAATTCTCCTTCATCCGGTTCAGCTCCCACGCATTGCGGACGAGATAGACCGGCGCGCCGTCGCGGTCTTCGCTCATGGCGCTCTTGTTCACCTCGATGAAGAATTTCAGCCGCGCAGTATCCTCGGAGAAGATCCAGCGCGCGGTGTCGAAGGGTGCGGGGTCGAAGGCGATCGGCACGTTATATTCCTGCTCGATGCGGCTGCTCAGCACGTCCAGCTGCAGCATGCCGACCACGCCGACGATCCAGTCCGCCCCGGTCATCGGGCGGAACACCTGGGTCACGCCCTCCTCGGCCAGATCCTCCAGCGCCTTGCGCATCTGCTTGGCCTTCATCGGGTCGGCCAGGCGCACGCGGCGCAGAATTTCCGGCGCGAAGTCGGGAATGCCAGTGAAGCGCAGCTTCTCGCCCTCGGTCAGCGTGTCGCCCACCCGCAGCGTGCCATGGTTGGGAATGCCGATGATGTCGCCCGGATAGGCTTCCTCCGCCAAGGAGCGGTCCTGCGCGAAGAAGAAGATCGGCGCCTGGATCGCCATCGGCTTGCCGCTGCGCGAATGCACCAGCTTCATGCCGCGGGTAAATTTGCCCGAGCAGATGCGGGTAAAGGCGATGCGGTCGCGGTGCTGCGGATCCATGTTGGCCTGCACCTTGAACACGAAGCCGGAGACCGGCTTCTCCTCGGGCGCCACCTCGCGCACATCCGTGGCGCGGGGCTGCGGGGGCGGGCGCGTTGGCCACCAGCCCTTCCAGCAGCTCGCGCACGGAGTAATCCTTCAAAGCGGAGCCGAAATAAACCGGGGTCAGATGCCCTTCCTCAAACGCCTGCCGGTCGAATTCCGGGTAGGCGGCGCGGATCAGCTCCACATCCTCATCCAGTTGCGCCTGCTGGTCGGCCGGGATGGCAAATTTTTGCGCCGCCGCCTCCTCGCCGGGCTTGCGGGCGGAGACCAGCTTGTCGTTGCGGATATCGTAACAGCCCTTGAACAGCCCGCCCATCCCCACCGGCCAGACCATCGGGCAGATATCGAGCGCCAGCGTGTCGGCGATCTCGTCCAGCAGCGCGAAGGCGTTCTGGCCCTCGCGGTCGATCTTGTTGATGAAGGTGGTGATGGGGATGTTGCGCAGGCGGCAGACCTCGAACAGCTTTTTGGTCTGCAGCTCGATGCCCTTCGCCGCGTCGATCACCATCACCGCCGAAATCAACGGCGGTCAGCGTGCGGTAGGTATCCTCGGAGAAATCCTCGTGGCCCGGCGTGTCCAGCAGGTTGAACACCGCGCCGCCGAACTCGAAGGTCATGACCGAGGAGGTGACGGAAATGCCGCGCTGGCGTTCGATCTTCATCCAGTCCGAGCGGGTGTTGCGCCTGTCCTGGCGCGCCTTCACCATGCCCGCCTCGCGGATGGCACCGCCGAACAGCAGCAGCTTCTCGGTCAGCGTCGTTTTACCGGCGTCCGGGTGGGAGATGATCGCGAAGGTGCGGCGGGGCGGGATTTTCGCACCGGTTTCGCTTTGGGGAAGGGCCTGGTCCATCCTCGCGGCTCTAGCAAGGTTTCGCGGCAAAACCAACCGCAGGGCTGCATGGCGCCGTTTCCCGGCGGCTAATAATTCGGCCAGAGCCCCGGCGTGGCGAGTTCCAGCACATGCCCGTCCGGGTCCTCGAAATACAGGCTGCGCCCGCCCGCGGGCCAGCGCATCTCGCCGCGCAGCGTCACCCCCGCCTGGCGCAGATGGGCATGCCAGGCCTCATAGCTTTCAGCCGGTATGGCAAAGGCCATGTGCAACGGTCCTGCGCCGTCATGGCCGGCAATCACGCCGCCGCTCTGGGGCATGTCCTCCACCGAGGCGCCGCGCTTGAACAGCAGCAGCACGCCCTGGCGCCCGGCGTCGAACGCCGAGAGGCGCGTGCCGGGCTGCATGCAGCGCAGCCCGAGGATCTGCTCATAGAACGAAACCGCGCGGGCCATGTCGTCCACGTAAAGCGACGTTTCCAGCAGGCCCGTGATGCTGCGCTGTCCCGTCTGCGTCATGACGCCAAACCCTCGCCAAAGCCCGGCCTTACCAGGGGACGATCTTGCCCCGGTAGTCCAGAAACTCATGCCCGCCGCTGCCCGCCCGGGCCTCCAGCACATCCACCATCCCCTTCGCGCTGGTCTCCACATCCAATGGCGCCTCCGGGCCGCCCATATCGGTCCGCACCCAGCCGGGATGCAGATTCACGATGGTCAGATAATCATGCGCGGCGGCGAAGGAGCGGGTGAGCCGGTTCAGCATCGCCTTGCTGGCGCAATAAAGCTCGCCGGCATCGTTGGCGTTCATCTCCAGGCTGCCCAGCACCGAGGACATGAAGGCCAGCACCCCGGTCTCGGGTTTCAGCATCGGCACCAGCCGCTCCGCCAGCCGCACCGGGGCGATGGCGTTGGTCATCAGCAGATGCGTGATCTCCTCCGCCGTGGCGTCCATCACCCCCTTGTCGCGCGGGCCGTAGATGCCGGCATTCAGCACCACCGTATCGAAGGACTTGCCCTTCATCCGCGCCAGGAACGCCTCCAGCATATGGAAGTTGTTGATGTCGAGCGTGTCCAGCGACAGCTGGTCGTAATATTCCTCAAGCCCGGCGCCGGCGACCGCGGCGCGCACCGTGGCGGTCACATGGTAGCCGCGGCGCAGGAACTCCTTGGTGAGCCCCAGCCCCAGCCCGCGCGAGGCCCCCACCACAAGGGCCTGTTTCTTTTCCGGTTTTGCGGCCATCGCCATTCCTTTAACGTCCTCCTCAAAAAAAAGCGGTTTGGTTCCGGAAACAAGAGCAAAGCGAAAATATGTGCTTGGCAAACCAAAATTTCACCGTTAGCTTCGGTTCGCCATGAAAACCACCCGATCCCTCCTTTGCAGCTATCTTGCCATGTTTAATGGCCAAGTGGTGCTGCGCGCGGGGTTGCGGAAGGGTTGAAGACGAACAGTCTAGCCTGACCATCAAACACCCCGCCCGATCCTTCCGGCGGGGTTTGTTTTTGGGAAACCAGCTCCGCCTTTTCCCCGTAAAGAGGAGCCTTCCCATGCCCGCCTTGGCATTGATGCCGCTGCTGATCTTCTGCGCCGTTGCTGGTCTCGGGTCTCGCCGCCTCGGCTGCCGCGCGGATCAGCACCCGCCGCCGCCCTGCCCCGCCACCGCCGCGCGGGTTCCGCCCGGTGGTGATCCAGGGTGGCAAGGCGATTGCCCCGGCACAGCTGCGGGATGTCGCGCCATGATCACCCTCCGCGCCGCCACGCCAGCCGACATGCCGGAGATAAACCGCATCTATAACCAGCCGAGCGTGCGCCGCTTCACCCTCGGCGTGCCGTTCGAGAGCCTGCGCGGCTCCACCCGCGTCTTTGAAGCGGGCGCGGCGCTGCGCACTTCCCTGGTCGCCTGCGGGCCGGATGGCGCCGTGCTGGGGGAGGCCAGCCTCACCCGCAACGTCTCACCCCGCCGCGCCCATGTGGCCTCTCTGGGGCTGATGGTGGCGCAGGAGGCGCGCCGCCAGGGTATCGCCCGCGCCTTGCTCACCGCGCTGCTGGATCTGGCCGATAACTGGCTGAACCTGCACCGGCTGGAGCTGAACGTGTTCACCAACAACGAGGCCGCCATCCCGCTGTATAAGTCGCTGGGCTTCGAGATCGAGGCGACCCAGCGCCATCACGCGATGCAGGAGGGCGTGCTGGCCGACTGCTACCTCATGGCCCGGCTGCGCGCCCTCCTGCCCGTGGACCAATCCGCCCCGCCCTTGCGCCCGGCCCCGGCGCCGCGCCAGCCTTTCACGCTGCGCGCCGTCGAGCCGGAGGACGCCCCCGCCCTGGCCGCGATGATGAACCTGCCCGGGGTGCGCCATGGGACTCTCGGCACGCCCTTCCTGACCGAGGAAAGCCGGAAGCCTCTGGCCGACCCGGCGGAGGGCGTACGTGCCGTCGCCGCGGTGGTGGATGGCACACTCATCGGCGTTAGTGTGCTCAAGCCAGGCAAGAACCGGCGCATGCATTCGGCCTATCTCGCCGGGTTGATGGTGCATGATGCCTGGCACGGCCAGGGCATCGGCCGCGCTTTGCTCGCCGCCGCGCTGGACATCGCGGATAACTGGCTTGGCCTCGCGCGCGTCGATCTCGACGTGCTGGCGGATAACCACCATGCCATCCGGCTCTATGAATCCTTTGGCTTCGAGAGCGAGGGGCGGATACGCGCGGATAACTTCCGCCAGGGCGCCTATGCGGATGCGCTGACCATGGCACGGCTGCGCTGAAATCCTATATACTCGTGATCATCTGGAGGACCGCGCCATGAGCACCGCGCACTACAAGATCGTTCCGCATGACGGCGGTTTCGCCTACACGTTGAATGGCAGCTTCTCGGAAGCCTACCCAACCCACGAGACCGCGCTGAAGGCCGCCCGCCGCGCCGCGAAGGAGCAGCGCGTGCCGGGCGAAACCACCCTCATCATGTATGAGACCGAGGATGGCGTCTGGCATACCGAGGAAGCCTTGGGCATCGACAGGCCGGTGACGGACGTGGAGGGCTAGCTTAGGCTGCGCGGCTACCGGCAGGGCTGATCTGCGCACCATCAATGGCGCGGCAGACACGCAGCCGGGCGGGGTTGAAAGCGTGCGGCGCGGTGAAGCTGAACGCGGCCCGCCCGGCGCCAATACCGGCCCGCGCCAGATCCTCCCGGTAATGGCAGGCCAGCGCCTCGCCCAGTTTGCGGTTGCCCGCGTAGACTGCCAGCGCCTGCGGCAACTCCGGCCAGTTTAGATCCTGCGCCCAGCCTTCGATGTGCCGCCCATCCGCGGCATCGACGAAGCCGTGCAACGGCCCTGGTTTTACCCCCAGCTCGGCGCGGGCAACCACCGGGCGCAGCGCCTGCTCAAGCGCGACACCGTGCAGCGGCCGGGGGGCGCAGAGGGCGATTTCATCCGGCTCCCGGTAGCCTGGGTGAAGCGCCTGAAATGCTGCCTGGTTGTGGAATTGGCGGCGCAGGCCAGGGCCGTCCGCAAAACTCTCGCTCCAGGCGCCCTCGGCCAGCAGGCAATCATGAGTCTCGAACTCGGGCAGGAAATAATCCGCGCCCGCCTTGTCATCATCCTGGGTGATCGTCACGCCGTTCACCAGCGCCCTGGCCAGTACCAGCACCCCATTCAGCAACATGGAATGGCCGGGCGAGACGAAAAGCGCCCGGCGCGGCAGCCCCTCCCCCAGCGCGCCCGGGCGGATGCAAACGGGGATACGCGCCCGGTTGCCCCGCGTGTCTTCCGGGCCAAAACTCTGCCGGCCGATCCATTTGATCCGGCGCAGCCCGCCGAAGCGTGTAGGCAGCAGGTCGCCAATCCGTAAATCCGCCACATCCACCTCGCCTTGGAGCGTCTGGATCAACGTGCCGCGCCGGTAGCAGATGACGATCTCGGTGCCCTGCGCCACGGCGCTGACGGTGAACGCCTCCGGCGAGAAGCTGCCGCTGAGATCCAGCGTGACGCTGGCACTGCCCTGCTCCAGCACCAGCCCCGTGCCAGGAGCAAAAATCTCGCTGGCGGCGGAGAAGCCTTCCAACAGCAGCGCATCGCCGTGGGTGAAGCCGGTGATGCCCTCCCCGGCCGCGAGCTGCGCCACCCCGCCCTCCAACATCCAGTCGGCCCCGGTGGCAAATGAGATCTCGCTGAACCCCGAAAAGCTTCCGCCCATGTCCAACGTGGCGGATGCGCTGCCTGTCAGCGCCAGCGTGCCGCTGCCCGCATGGTCCGTCACCCGCCCCTGGAAAACCGCCCCCGGCGCCACCGCAAGCGACGCGCCCGCCCCCGCCATGTAGACCGCATAGCCGCCCGCCAGCGTGCCCGCATTGAGAAAGCCGCCGCCTGCCAGATCCACCGCCACCTCGGTGCCGGAGATCAGCCCGTCATTTTCCAGCGTGCCGCCCTGCATCGCCACCGCCGCGCGCCCGGTGATGGTGCCGGTATTGGTGGCCTGGCCACCGCCCATCCACAGCCCCATGAATTGCTGCCCGCCGCCGGCAAGCCACCCCTCATTCTCCAGCGTGCCGCCATACAGCACCACACCGGCGCCAAGCCCGGTGCCCCAGACATACTGGCTGCCGGCGCCGCCCTCCACGCTGCCCTGGTTCACCAGCACCGCGCCATTGGTGAGCACCACGCCGTCCCCGCCGGAAACACTGCCGGCCCCGCCCAGAATGGTGCCGCTATTGAGCAAGGAGCCGCCGGAGAACAGCGCCCCCGTACCGCCATAAGTGCCGGCTCCCCCGGCGATGAGGCCGCCATTGCGCGCGCCAAGCTGCGCCGCCCCGGCCAGCCCCACCCCGCCATGGGTGGCAAAAGCCCCGCCGCCGCCCGCGATGGTGCCGCTATTGGCCAGCGTGCCCGCCCCCAATATCAGCCCGCTTCCGGCCGAGCCCGCCTGCATGGCCGCATCATCCGGCACGCCATTGCCCTGGATGATGCCTGCATTGGTCACGGCGGCGCTGGTCAGCTCTACCGCCGCGCCGCTGACGAAGCTGTAGCCCGTGGAAGGGAAGGACAAAGTCAGCCCGCCGCCGCTTTCGATCCGACCGTCATTCACCAGCGTGACGGTGCCGGACGCGCCCCACACCCCGTTGAAGCCGCTTATATAGCCGCTATTGCCGGCATAGGCGCCGCTGCCCAGCACCACGCCCTCATGCCCAGCGCCGGTGAGGGGGGCGCTGATGCCACCCGCATTGACAAGGCTCGCCCCCGCCTGCAGCACCACACCGGACACACCGCCATAAACCGTGCCGCCCGCCTGATTGCCCAGCGTTCCACCACTGGCCAACACCAGCCCCGCTGCCCCGCCGCTGATCTGCCCGGTATTCTGCACCAGCCCGGGCGCGCCCAGGCTGACCCCATAGGCCCCGCCCTGGATCAGCCCTTCATTCTCCAGCACACCGCCCGCAAGCTGCACGCCAATGCGCCCCAGCCCGGCGCCAGCGCCCCCCACCCCGCCGGATATGGTGCCCTGATTGACCACGACGCCCCCGGCCAGCAGCGCCAGCCCGGCCTCATCGCCCTCGATCAGTCCGCCGGAGGCGTTGGTGACGCTACCCGCCCCCGCCAGGCGCAGCCCCGCCCCCACGGCCGCGCCGGAGGCCAGGGTGAGATCCGCCGCCAATAGGCCCTCGTTCAGGAGGGTCCAGTCCGCGCCGGAGCCGCCGTAAATCGCGCTGGTAAGGCTGAAGGAAGCGGCGGCGGCGTTGCCCGCCAGCGTGATGGTGACACCCGCCTGCACGGTGACCGGCGTTTGCGCCGCCGTGCTCAGCAGCAGGGCGGCGGTACCGCCGGCATTGATTGTCGTGCCCGACATGAAACGCTCCCGGCGCCCATTTGCGCCGGAAACGAAACTAAAATTACAAGTTGTTTAGATCAACAAAAATCAGCCCTGAGGTTGCTGGGCAGGCTCTTCCTCTGTCTCCTCCACCGCCGCGCGCCATGCCTCGGCCTCGCGCGCCAGCTTGCGGTAACTGCGCAGCGAGAAAGGCAACATGACGATATAGGCCAGCCCCGCCAGCGCCCCGGCGAGATATGGGTCCGCGAAGATCAGCGCCGCGAACACCACCACGCCCAGCAGCAGAGGCAGGATGCCCGCCGTCGGGATCTTGAAATTCTTGAAGCTCCAGACCGGCAGGGTGGAGACGCAGAGCAGCGCCGTGCCAACCAGGAAGGCGCCGGTGAAGAGCGGGTAGCTCACCAGATCCTGCAGCCAGAACTGGTTATGCTGGTTGGCCTCCAGCCCCACGAAGAGCGGAAACAGAACCAGCCCGGCTGCGGCCGGGGCGGGCACGCCGGTGAAGAAATTATAGGCGAAGGCCGCTTTCGGCGCGGAATCCAGCGCCGCGTTGAACCGCGCCAGCCGCAGCGCCATGGCAGAGGCGTACATCAAGGGCGGCAGAAACCCGATCGCCCCCCAGGGCTGAAGCGACCACATATAGAGCAGCAGCGCCGGGGCCACGCCGAAGCAGAGAAAATCCGCCAGCGAATCGAACTCGGCCCCGAAGCGCGAGGTGGCCTTCAGCAACCGCGCCAACCGCCCATCCAGCCCGTCGATCACGGCGGAGACGGCAATGGCCAGCACCGCCGTGCCATAGCGCCCATCCAGCCCCAGCCGGATGGAGGACAGCCCGATGCAGAGCCCCAGCAGCGTCATCAGGTTGGGCAGCATCCGGTTAAAGCTGAGCCCGGAGAAACGCTGCCGCCGGGGCAGGCGGCGGAGTGGCCTCATGGGAAGGACGGCGCCTTCGGCGGCAGTTCGGCGATCACGGTCTCACCGCCGATCATGCGCTGGCCAACGGCCACGAGCGGCGTGCAGCCCTCAGGCAGATAAAGATCGGTGCGCGAGCCGAAGCGGATGATGCCGAAACGCTGCCCCGCCAGCAGCGGCTGGCCTTCGGACACCTCACACAGAATCCGCCGCGCGATCAGCCCGGCGATCTGCACCACCACCACATCCTGCCCGGCGCTGGTGCGCAGCAGCAGGGAGTTGCGCTCGTTATCGTCACTCGCCTTATCCTCGGCCGCGCTCAGGAACAGGCCGGGATGATAGGCGATCTTCTGCACCGTGCCGGAGATGGGGGCGCGGTTCACATGCACGTCCAGCACCGAAAGGAAGATGGCCACACGGGTGCGCGGCTCGGGGGCCAGCCCCAGCTCGGCGGGGGGAATCGCCTGCTCGATGCTCACCACCAGCCCGTCTGCCGGGGCCACGAACACATCCTTGCGCGGCGGCAGCACGCGCTCGGGGTCGCGGAAGAAATACAGGCAGAACAGGGTGAAGAGCAGCCCCACCCAGGTCAGCGGGTGCCAGAGCAGCAGCCCGATGACCGCCACCACGATGCCGCCGATGATGAAGGGATACCCCGCCTTGTGCGGCGGGCTCATCACCGATTTTACAGTCTCAGCAATATTCATTCAGCCTGTCGCCTTTTGTTCAGTTCGCCTGTTTCTGGGGCAAGGCGAAGGCCTGGCCCGGAAAAATCAGATTCGGGTCGTGGATCTGGTTCGCATTGGCGGAATAGATCAGCGTGTACAAGGTCCCGCGCCCATAAACCCGGCGGGCGACCATCCAGAGATTATCGCCGGGGGCGATCATCACATGGCCTTCCTCCAGCGCCTTGGACAGCTCCTCCGGCGCGAAGGGCACCATGATCGGGGGCAGCGCGCTGCCGTCCGGCGCGGTGGCGTTCAGGGTGATCATGCCCGGCGCCGAGGGCACAGGCGCCTGCATATGCCAACGGCCTGAGAGTCTCGGCCTTGGCGGTGCCGATGGCCTTGCCGCCCAGCATCACCGTCACATTCGCCCCCGCCGGGGCGGTGCCGCTAAACATGGCATGGCCCTGCGCGTCGTAATCCACCGCCCCCATGCCCAACTGGCCGGGCTGCGGCCCCTGGCCGGTGACGACGCTGCTGCCATTCGGGCCGGAGACCACGGCCAGAGCGGGCTTGCCATTGCCGGGCAGGGAGATGGAGGCGCTCTGCGAACCCTCCACCACATTGCCGCCGGGCAGCGCCTCGGACAGCGTGATCTCATGCGAGCCGGGCGGCAGCGGGTTGGCGGGGATCATCACGAAGGCCCCCTGCGCATCCGCCGTGACCGTGCCCAGAACGCTATCGCCATCCTTCACCGTTACGGTGGCTCCCGGCACGGCGCGCCCAGCCAGCACGGCATTGCCCTGCGGGTCTACGCGCACAATGTCGAAACTGGGCGCAAGCGGGCCGCCCGCCGCCTGCGGCGCGGGGGCTGGCGCCGGCTGCGCGGGAGGCGCAGGCGGTGCCGCCTGACGGCCGTAATGCAGATAGAGCAGCAGCGCGCCATCCCCCAGTGCCAGCACAGCCAGCACAATAAGGGCGATGAGGCGCAGACTATGCCGCTTCGGCGCGGCGGGTTCGGTGGTGTCGTTGCTTGCCATGACAGCGCCAGCCTGCCACGAACGAAGCAGAACTGGAAGCGAGGCAGGGATTTATGGGCAGTTTTTCCGTCACCGTATTTTGCGGCTCCAACCCCGGGGTTGACCCCGTATACGCGGCGTCGGCCAAGGCGCTGGGCGAGGGGCTGGGCGGGCGCGGCATGCGCCTGGTGTTCGGGGGCGGCAATGTCGGGCTGATGGGCATCACAGCGGGCGCCACGCTGGGTGCGGGCGGCGAGGTGACAGGCATCATTCCCGACTTCCTGCGCAAGCGCGAGGTGGAGTTCCAGGGCCTGACGGAGCTGATCGTCACCGACTCGATGCACACCCGCAAGCGCCGCCTCTTCGCCCTGGCGGATGTCTTCGTGGTGATGCCCGGCGGCCTTGGCACTTATGACGAGACGGTGGAGATCCTGACCTGGAAGCAGCTCGGCCAGCACAGCAAGCCGATCATTCTGGTGAACATTCTCGGCTGGGCGGAGCCTTTCGTGGCGATGGTGGAGGAGACGATCAAGCGCGGTTTCGCCAAGCCGGAGGTGCGCGACCTGTTCGAAGTGCAGCCGGATGTGCCCGCCGTGCTGGCGCGGCTGGAAGAGCTGCGGGGGACCGCCGCCTAAAGCGCGATAGCTTGAGGTTGACGCATGCGCATCAACCTCAACCGATCAGGCTCTAATTGCCGCCGGGCGGCGCCTCCTCGGCGCGGATCATCTGCCGGGCGAGCTTCAGCGCCTCCAAAGCCGTCTCTTCCGTGCTCAGCCCCAGCAGCGCGGCCCAGCCGCCCTGGGCCTCACCATCGACCGTGCCGAGATGCGCACCGATCATCTCCCGCGCCTGCAGCAAAGCCGCCGGGCGCTCCACCTCCCCGCCAATATAGGCCTGCTGCAAGGCGTAATAGGCCCGGCGGGCGGGGCTGGTTGCCTCCTCCGCGCGCATGATCTGCTTGCCGAACAGGAAGCGCGCATGGCTGTTCAATTCCAGCCGCGTGCGCGTCTTGAACCGGATGGCGGCGCCGTTGAGGATCATCGATTCGCCCTGCTTGAGCTCCAAGATCAGTGAAGACATTCCATCCTGCCTGAACAAGGTTGTGAAATGCCTCTGACCTTGCCACCGCCCTTGTTAACAGGCCGTGAAACGGATGCGCCTCAGGGCACCGGCATGGTAGGCGCCAGCCGGCCGCCCAAGCGCACGGGCTCTATCCGGCGGGCGAGGCCGGTGGCGTCATCGGTTTCCACGAAGGCGCCGCAGAGTGTGGCGGGGCCTTCCGCCGGGCTCAGCTTCTCACCCGGCATCTTGCGGATGAAGCGGTTCAGGGCGGGCGCCTTGGCCATGCCGATGACGGAATCATAATCCCCGCACATGCCAAGGTCCGTGGCATAGGCGGTGCCGTTCGGCAGCACCTGGTGGTCCGCCGTGGGGATATGGGTGTGCGTGCCGGTCACGGCACGTCACCCGCCCGTCGAAGGCGTGGCCAAAAGCCATTTTCTCGCGAGGTCGCCTCGGCATGGATATCGAGCAAAATGGCCTGCGTGGTGACGCCCAGCTTATGCCGGGTCAGCAGCTCATCGATGGCGCGGAAGGGGCAATCCATCGGGTCCATGTAGAGCCGCCCCATGGCCTGCGCCACCAGCACCTTGCGCCCGTCCGGCAGTACCGCCAGGCAGGCCCCCGCCCCCGGCGTGCCGGGCGGGTAATTGATCGGCCGGATCAAACGTTTTTCGTTGGCGATGTAGGGAATGATCTCGCGCCGGTCCCAGGCATGGTTGCCGAGCGTGATCACATCCGCCCCGGCGGCGAACAGCGCCTGCGCCATGTCCGGCCCCAGACCGAAGCCGTGGCAGGCATTCTCGGCGTTCACCGCCACGAAATCGAGTTTCAGCGCAGCGCGGAGTTCGGGAATGTGTTTCAGGGCCGCTTCGCGGCCGGAGCGGCCGAGCAGGTCGCCAAGCAAAAGAATTCGCATGCGGCTCCATACGATGGAACGCCGCGAAATCAAAAACCGGGCAACAGCTCCAGCGCACCGTCCTGCACGCAATAGGGCGCGGCATCAAAGCCTGTGAAGGTCTCGCGATCCGTGCCGGTGAGCCAGGCGCGGGAAATCCGCCTTTTCCAACGCCGCGAACAGGGCCTCGCGACGCGCCGCGTCCAGATGCACCAGCGGCTCATCCAGCAGCAGCAGCGGCGCCTCGCCGCGCGCGGCCGGAGATCATCGCCGCATGGCCGAGCACGATGCCGATGAGCATCGCCTTCTGCTGCCCGGTGGAGGAGAGCGCCGCCGGCCGCCCAGCGGTCGCATCGGTGATCAGGAGATCCGCTTTCTGCGGCCCCGGCCTGGCGGATTTTACGACCGCATCGGCAGCGCGCGCGGCCGCCAGTGCGGCCGCGCAGCCAATCCTCCACATCCACTGCCGGCGCCTGCTGCAGCCTTTGCCGCGATGGCGCAGCCAAGCCCCAGCGCCACGCGCGGAAACGGGTCCGCAGCACCCGCCGCCAGCGTGGCGTTCAGCCGCGCAAGCAGCGCCGCCCGCGCCGCCGTGGCCGCCACGGCGTGCCGGGCCATCGCATCCTCCAGCCCCGCCAGCCCAGGCAGCATCGTATGGCGGTTCGGCCAGCAGCCGGTTGCGCTGGGCGGAGGCGCTCTCGAACGCGGCGATCTCGCGCGCATGGAAGGGCTCCAGCGCCACCACCAGCCGGTCCAGGAATTTGCGCCGGCCGGAGGCGGTCTCGGTAAACAGCCGGTCCATCTGCGGGGTCAGCCAGACGGCGGCGAATTGCTCGGCCACCTCGCTCTGGGCGCGGGGCTTCACGCCGTTCAGCCGGAATTCCCGGCGCTCCGGCGCGCCGTCCACAGCGCCCGTGCCGATCTCCAGCCCGTTATCGCAAACCGCGCCGCCACGGCCCAGCCGCCCTGCCCCGCCTCGGCGCGCCAGCTCGGCAAAGCGCGCGCCGCGCAGGCCGCGCCCGGGCACCAGCAGCGAGACCGCTTCCAGCAGATTGGTCTTGCCCGCGCCATTCGGCCCCGCAAACACCAAACGCCGCGCCTGCGGTTCAAAACGCAGCGCGGCGTAGGAGCGGAAGTCGGTGAGGGTGAGGCGATCGAGAGTTCGTGGTAGGAATCCTTTGCAGCTTTTTGAAAAAAGCGGCACCAAAAACTTTTGAAACCTGGCGGTGAAGCCAGTATCTCCAATTGGGGATACGGCTTCCAGGCCAGGTTATAAAGTTTTTTTGGGCCAAGGTGGCCAAGGTTCCAGCGCTGCGAAGCGGCGCTGGAAAGCCACCGGAGCGGCAGCCTTTTTTTCAAAAAAGGCTGCGCTTCTTCCTTAAACCCGCATCGGCATCAGCACATAGACGGCGGAGCTGTCATCCTGGTCGCGCACCAGCGTCGGCGCCGCGCCGTCGGCGAAGACGAACTCCACCTTGCCCTTGATCTGCTCGGTCACGTCCGACAGATAGCGCGCCTGGAAGCCGATCTCCAACGGCCCGGACTGGTAATCCACCAGATCCGCCGCCCAGCTCCTCGGAGGCGGAGCCCTGCTCGGCGGAGGCGGCGGAGATCACCAGCAGGTCCTTCGCCAGCGAGAGCTTCACCGGGCGGTGTTTCTCGGACGAAATGGCGGAGACGCGGCCCACGGCATCGTTGAAATCCTTCTTGTCGACGCGCAGGATCTTGTCATTCCCGCGCGGGATCACCCGGTCATAATCCGGGAAGGTGCCGTCGATCAGCTTGCTGGTCAGGCGCATGGTGCCGATGGTGAACTGGATGCGCGTCTCGGACAGCGCCATCTCCGACCTCGCCGGTAGCTTCGTCCAGCAGCTTGCGCAACTCGGTCACCGTCTTGCGCGGGATGATGATGCCGGGCATGCCCGCAGCGCCTTCGCGGCAGCGGCTCCTCCACCCGGGCCAGGCGATGGCCGTCAGTGGCCACGGCGCGCAGCACCGGGCCATCGTGCTCTCGGCGGCATGCAGATAGATGCCGTTCAGGTAATAGCGCGTCTCCTCGGTGGAGATGGCGAAGCGCGTGCGGTCGATCAGCCCGCGCAGCTCCTGGCGCCGAGACAGCACGAAATTGATGCGAGAGCTTGCCGGCATCGAGCTTGGGAAACTCCTCGACCGAGAGCGCCACCAGGCTGGTGGAATAGCGCCCGGCGCGCAAGCGCCAGCTGGGCGTCCCCGCCCGGATGGTCCAGCTCGATGACCGCGTTTTCCGGCTGGCGGCGCACGATCTCATACAAGGTGGCGGCCGGGCACGGTGATGGCGCCGTCGCGAATCGTCTCCGCCGCGACCTCCTCGACCAGGGAGATTTCCAGGTCCGTCGCGGCGATGGTCAGCTTGCCGTCCGCACCGAGAGCAGCACGTTGGCCAGAATGGGGATGGTGTTCCGCTTCTCGACCACGTTCTGCACATGGGCCAGAGACTTCATCAGCGTGGCGCGATCGGCCTTGAACTTCATGATACCCTTCCAGACAGCGACCGAATTCCCGGTTTTTATCGACCGATTCGTACCTTACCCTAGCAAGGGCACCGGGTGGAGGGAAGCGCCAGCAAAACCGCCCTGAAATCAGAACAGGGCAGAGCGCCACCGCCCTGCCCTGTTCATGACCATCTCTTTGAGGCCTAATTCTCCAGCATCCGCTTCAGCAGCTCCACATCCTCGGCGAACGCCGCATCCTGGCCGATCAGCTCGGTGACGCGCGAGACGGCGTGCATCACGGTGGTGTGGTCGCGGTCGCCGAAATGCCGGCCGATATCGGGCAGGCTCTTGGAGGTGAGCTGCTTGGCCAGATACATCGCGACCTGGCGCGGCCGGGCGATGTTGCGCGCGCGCCGGGCGGAGGACATCTCCGCGACACGGATATTGTAATGCTCGGACACGCGCTTCTGGATCTCCTGGATGGAGATCTTGCGGTCATGCGCCTTCAGCACGTCGTGCAGCACCTCATGCGCGGTCTCCATGGTGAGCTGGCGGTTGAAGAGGTTGGCATGCGCGACGAGCCGGTTCAGCGCGCCTTCCAGCTCGCGGTTATTGGTGGTGATCTTGCGGGCCAGGAATTCCATCACCTTCGCCGGCACGTCGACGCCGGCGCGCTGCGCCTTGGCCTCCAGGATGGAGTAGCGCAGCTCGAAGGTGGTGGCGTGCAGATCCGCCACCATGCCGCAGCCCAGGCGCGTGCGCAGGCGGTCCTCCAGCCCGGAGAGGTCGGAGGGCGACTTGTCGGCGGAGATGACGATCTGCTTGCCCGCATCCACCAGCGCGTTGAAGGTGTGGAAGAATTCTTCCTGCGTGTTGTCCTTGCCGATGAGGAACTGCAGATCGTCGATCATCAGCACGTCGACGGAGCGCAGCTCGTTCTTGAATTCCAGCGTGGATTGCGAGCGCAGCGCGTTGATGAAGCGGTACATGAATTTTTCCGCCGACATATAGGCGACGGAAACCGGACGCCCGCCGCGCGGCATGGTCGACAGCTCCCAGGCGATGGCGTGCATCAGATGCGTCTTGCCCAGCCCGACGCCGCCATAGAGAAAGAGCGGGTTGAACCCGGCCGTCGCCGGGGACTCGGCCACGCGCCGCGCGCAGGCATAGGCGAACTCGTTCGGCTTGCCGACGACGAAGGTCTCGAAGGTGAAGCGCT
Source organism: uncultured Pseudomonadota bacterium (assembly GCA_963736885.1). Lineage (GTDB taxonomy): Bacteria > Pseudomonadota > Alphaproteobacteria > Acetobacterales > Acetobacteraceae > Acidocella. Next base: position 204,905 of record CAVTQN010000008.1, on the reverse strand, counting down.
GGTCCAGCGCCGCCATGTTCTCCGGGCGTGCTGCGGCAGGCGGCGGGTGCCGGCGCCGCGGCCGGCGCCGGCTCCGCCAGATCCGGCGCCGCCGGGCGCGCCGCTGGCGTCCCGGTGCGGAACTCCACGCGCTTCATGGCCGGGTTCTCCGGCTGCCAGAAGGCGGCGATCAGCTCGCCATATTCCTTGTTCACCCAGTCGCGCAGGAAGCGGGTAGGCAGCATCACCACCGCCTCGTCGCCCGCCAGCCCGCCAAAGCTCACCTGCTTCAGCCAGGTCCGGTACTCCACCTCGCCCACTTCGGCCTGCAGCCGCGCGCGCACGCGCGCCCACTGCTCAGCCAGCCGCGCCTCGTCATTCCAGACCGCGGAGGTTTGCAGCGCAGCATCGCCCTTACCATAGGAATCGATCTCCAGGTTCATACCCATTCTGCTTTGCCTGCCCTCGCGCAAACCGCCGCAAAGACCCCTTCCGCAAAGCGGAACCTCGAAAAGGTTCCTCTTTCCCAGAAATGAGACAGTCGTGAACGGTCAATTGAAGCCCAGACTTTAGGTCAAAACCACAAGCTGAAGCAAGCGTTCAAATCCTTCGCCACCGCATCCAAAGCGCTGATGGAGCAGAAATATACAGTAAATTCAAACATCTATGAAGGCAAAACTTTCTTGCCTCGCAATTTGGACGCCGCGCCAAGGGCCCACACATCCCACAAAACAGAAAAACCGCCGTCCCTTGCCATTACAACAAGATGACGGCGGTTTAAAGATGTGCTTTTTTTGAGACGGAGGCGGAAGCCACCGCTCAACGCCTCATCAGGCGGCGGCGACAGCCTTCACGCTGGCGGACAGGCGGGAGATCTTGCGCGAAACGGCATTGGCCTTCAGCACGCCCTTGCCGGCGGCACGCTGCAGCTCGGGCTGCGCGGCGCGGAAGGCGGCCAGCGCCTCGTCCTTGTTCCCGGCTGCCACGGCCTCCTCCACCTTGCGGATGAAGCTGTGCACGCGGGACTTACGCGCCTTGTTGCGCGCCGTGCGCTTCAGCGTCTGGCGGATGCGTTTCTGGGCAGATGCGATATTGGCCATGATGTCCGAACAAAAAAGTGTATAATGGAACGCGCGGTCTAGACCGCCAGGCACGCCGCGTCAAGTTTTATGCGGGGAAGCACCTATTCGTGGATCACCCAGCTTTTGCGCATGGGGGTGAGCACTTCCCAGGTGCCCGTGAAGCCGGGCTCGATGACGAATTTGTCGCCCGGCCCGGCCTCAATCCGGCTTCCGTCATCGCCCGCCACCACGCAGGCGCCGGAGATGATCTCCACATATTCCCATTCGCTATAGGCGATTCGCCATTTGCCGGGGCTCGCCTCCCACTCTCCGGCGGCAAGGCCGCGGGCGGCGTTCTCATAGAGCATAAAGGTGCGGGTCTGGGGCGTGCCGTCGATCAGCTTGGCCGCCGGCACCTCCTCCCATTGCGCCATGCCGGCGCGCGGCAGCAAAGCAAGCCGGGTCATTGCGCGCTCCCCAGCGTCGCGGGGCCCGCACCGGGCAGGTAACTCGGCACGGTTCCATTGCCATTGACCTGCCCGGCGGCGGGCGCCGTGGCGGCAGGGGTGCTGGCGGCCGGGGCCGTGGCAACGCCAGGCGGGGCGGACAGGGGAGCGGACTGGATCACCCCGCCCGCATCGCCCGCAGCAGCGGAAGCCGCCGTGGAGGAAGCCGCCCCGGCGGCGCCATTATTGGTCCATGAGACCCAGCTCGGCAGATTTTTCTGGATCTGGTACTGCAGCTGCACATTCATCTGCGTCATCAGCTGCTTGGTCAGGGCATAGAGAGCCGCCCTGCGTATCATCCGGGTTGCTGGAGTCGGGCGCGCTCTGGCTGGCGCTCACGCTGGCCTCGGTAAAGCCGGTGGCGCGGCCATCGGCGCTGGCCAGGTTGAGGTCCACCGTCATGGCCCCGTCAGATTGCCGTTCACATTATCGACATAGGCGCTCTGCACCGTCACCGTGGCGGTGCCGGGCTGGCCGGCCGGCTGCAGGCGCTGGCGCAGCATGGAAATCAGCGTGTCCGCGGGCGGGGCGGGGTCCATCCCGGCCAGCTGCACCTGCGAGGGGGTGGGAACGTAGTTCGTCACCACGTTCACCTGGGCGACCTTCAGCAGGACGGGCGGCAGATAGGAATAGTCCAGCGGCTTGAAGCTGGGCGCGGGCGGCGTGGAACCGCAAGCGGCCAGCACCAGCAAAGGAAGCGCGAAAACAAGTCTTTTCATTCAGTTGCTCCAGCCTCAGTCGGGTTTGGCCGCCCAACGACACCATCGCGGGCGAAACAGAAATCGAAATTGCAGAATTCGCAGGTCATCACGATCTGCCCTTCCACGGCCATATGGTCCAGATCCTCCTGCGAGAATCCCTCCAAAATTCCTCCCAGGCGCGGGCGCGAGCAGCGGCAGCCGAAGCTCAAGGTGCGCGGCTTGGAAACCGCCACCCCCTCGCCATGGAACAGCCGGTAGAGCAGGCGTTCGGGCGGCAGGGCGTCATCCAGAAGCTCATCCGCCGTTACCGTCTCGGCCAGGATGGTGGCGGTGCGCCAGGCCTCGGTCTGCTCGGCCTCGGACAGCTCCGGCCCGACGCCGCCTGCCCCGGCCACGCGCTCCATTACCAGGGCGGAGGCCCGCCAGCCGGCCGGCGTTTCCGCCGCCGCCACAAAAATACGCGCGGGCAGCTGCTCGGAGGTGGTGAAATAGAATTCCGCCATCTCCGCCAGGCTTTCGCCCTCGATGGAGACAATGCCCTGGCTCGGCTCGCGGTCCAGCCCATGGTCCACGGTGAAGGCGATATAGCCATTGCCCAGCAATTGCCGGGCGGTGGCGCCTTCGGGGATCACCGCATCCTCGGTTACCCGCACATAGCCGCGCAGGGCGCCGGCCTCGGTGCAGTCCACCACCAGCATCGGCACCGGGCCATCACCGCGGATTTGGATGGAGAAGGACCCCTTGAATTTCAACGCGGTGGAAAGCCCCGCGGCCAGCGCCAGCGCTTGGCCCAACAAAGCGCGCACCGGCGCCGGGTGCGCATGGCGGGAGAGAAGGGTGGCACCAAGCGGCCCCAGCCGCACCAGCCGCCCGCGCACCGGGCGCTCAGGCAGGTAGAAGGGGGTCACGCCGCGAGGCACGGAAAGATCCGGCACCTGGGGCCGGGTGGAATCGAGAAACGCCGGAAGCTCTGTCATGATGGTTGTCAGATAAACATGTTTTGGCCGTGTTGCCACAAGCCGCGTTGCCATAAACCCGGGGGCGCGTTAGCGGTTTCCCATGTCCCATGATTCCACCGCCGATCTCGGCGCCCATGTGAAGAGATTTTCCCGCGCCAGCGTGCTGGTGGTGGGAGACGCGATGCTGGACCGCTATGTCTACGGCGAGGTCACCCGCGTCAGCCCCGAGGCGCCGGTGCCCATCCTCACCGTCATGCGCGAGGTGGCGATGCCCGGCGGGGCCGGCAATGTGGTGCGCAACCTCATCGCCCTGGATGCCGCCGCCGCCTTCGTCTCGGTGGTGGGCGACGACCAGGCGGGCTCGGACCTCACCGGCCTCATCGGCGGGCAGGAGCGCGTGGAGCCCTGGCTGCTGGTGCAGAATGGCCGCACCACCACGCTGAAGACGCGCTATATCGCGCAAGGCCAGCATCTCATCCGCGCCGACCGCGAGGAGACGATGAGCCTGCCGGAGAAGCTTTCCGAGCGGCTGGTGAAGATCGCGCTGGACGCCATGGCCGCCACCAGCGTCACGGTGCTCTCCGATTACCGCAAGGGCGTACTGAGTGCCCCTGTCTGTGCGGCCCTGATCGAGGGCGCGCAGAAGCTCGGGCGGAAAATCATCGTCGACCCCAAGGGACGCGATTATGCCCGCTATCGCGGGGCGGATCTCGTCACCCCCAACCGCAAGGAGCTGGCCGAGGCCACCGACATGCCGGTGGAGACGGAGACCGAGATCGTCGCCGCCGCGCAGGCCCTGCTGGCCCGCCATGAATTCGGCGCCGTGCTGGTCACGCGCTCGGAGGATGGCATGAGCCTGATCACCCCCGAGGCGGTGCATCATTACCCCGGCGAGGCGCGGGAGGTGTTCGACGTGTCCGGCGCCGGGGATACGGTGGTGGCCACCCTGGCCACCGCCCTGGCCGCCGAGGTCCCGCTGGCCGAGGCCGCGCGGCTGGCCAATATCGCGGCGGGCATCGTGGTCGGCAAGGTCGGCACCGCCGTGGCCCGGCCCTCTGACATTCTGGCCGCCATCGCCCCCGCCACCGGCGCGCTGCAGAAGGTCGTCACCCCCTCAGCCGCCGCCGAGGCCGCCGAGCGCTGGCGCCTGCGCGGCTATAAGGTGGGCTTCACCAATGGCTGTTTCGACCTGCTGCATCCGGGCCATGTGCATCTGCTGGAGCAATGCCGCGCGATGTGCGACCGGCTGATCGTCGGCATCAATGCCGACAGCTCGGTGAAGCGCCTGAAAGGCCCCACGCGCCCGGCCCAGGGCGAGGCCGCGCGCGCCGCCGTGCTGGCCTCCCTCGCCTCGGTCGATCTGGTGTGCCTGTTCGAGGAAGATACGCCGATCGAGCTGATCAAGCGCATCAAGCCGGACGTGCTGATCAAAGGCGCGGATTATACGCGCGCGACGGTGGTGGGCGCCGATTTGGTGGAAAGCTGGGGCGGCAGCGTAGCCCTGGCCGAGCTGCTGCCCGGCCACTCCACCACCGCCACATTGGCAAGGCTGCGCGGCTGATGTCCCTGCCCATTGGCCCGGAGGCCGATAGCTGGCCCCGCCCCCTGCCAGCGCGGCAAAAATTCTCAGGCCAGCGCGTCTCGCTGGAGCCGTTGACCCGCCGCCATGCGGGCGAATTGTTCGAGGCCGCGCAATATGCCGATGACAGCTTCACCTATATGTCCTTCGGGCCTTGGCGCAGCGTTGGCGATGTAGAAGCGCTGATCGCGGCGAACATATCGGACCCGGCGGTCGCCTTCTGGGCTGTCCGCCCCGTTACCATCGGGCGCGTGACCGGCTTTCTCTCGCTGATGAATATGGAGCCGAAGAACGCCGCCATCGAGCTTGGCAATATCTGGTTCGGGCCGGAGCTGCGGCGCACCCGCGCCGCGACGGAGGCGATGTTTTTGCTCCTGCGCCACGCGGCGGATGATCTCGGCTATCGCCGCCTCGTGTGGAAATGCAACGCGCTCAACGCGCCTTCCAAACGCGCCGCGCTGCGCCTTGGCTTTGCCTATGAAGGCACGCTGCGCGCCCATATGGTGGTGAAGGGCCACGAGCGCGACACCGCGATGTTCTCCATCATCGCGCCCGAATGGCCCAGCCGCCGCGATGCAATTCTGTCCTGGCTGGATGAGGGGAATTTTGACGCCGAGGGCACTGCCATTAAATCACTGGCGGAATTCCGGAACAAATAGGCACAAGCCCTCGACGGCGCGCTTTTAAGCCGGCGGCCTCACAACCCGCCGGTATAAATGCCAGGTGGAGTGCCCCAGCACGGGCAGCACCAGGATCAGCCCAACGAAACACGGCAAGGCCCCCACGAACAAAGCCATGCCCACCAGCAGCCCCCACAAGCCAAGCTGCACCGGGTTGCGCCGCACGGCCATCAGCGAGGCCGAGATCGCGGTGTTGAGCGCGACCGGCCTGTCCAGCAACATCGGAAACGACACCACGCTGATCGCCAGCACGCCAACCGCGAACAACGCGCCTGCAACCCAGCCCAGGCCGATCATCGCCCAGCCCGCCGGGGTCGTGAACACCTCCTGCGCGAACCGCCCCGCCGAGGCCGGCGGCGCTGGCCCCAGCGTCACATCATAAATTCCCTGCGCCACCGCCAGCCAGGCGAGAAACAACGCGATGAGCAGCAAGCCCAGAACGGCGATCGCCCCGATCGAGGGTGAGCGCAACACGTTGAACATGTCGAGCCAGCTCATCTTGCCCGTCATTTCCCGCTGCCGGCTCATCTCGTACAGCCCGACCGCGAAAAACGGCCCGACCAGCGCAAACCCCGAGGCCGTGGGGAACAAGAGCGGCAATAACCCCCCTTTCGCCTCGGCACCGGCGATGAACAGCCCGATGACCGGGTAAATCAGGCAGAGAAACATCACGTCGGTCCGGCAGGCGGCGAAATCATCCACGCCCCGGCGCACCGCCTCACGTAGATCCGCCACGGTGATGGTTTGAATCTCAGGCGCGCTGGCCTGCTGCGGCACAGACCAATAAGTCTCTGGCGGGGCATTGCCGATGGTTTTCCCAGGGGCTTCGAGCTGCGCCACCACCCATTCTATTGGATTGCGTATATGCATGGCTCTGGTCCTCCATCCACGCGGCTTTAGGCCAGCGCTGGCGTGGTGTTGCCATTGATAGCAGAAAATGCCGCCAAAAGTCCTGAAATTTGTGCCTGGGCCAAGCGGCGGGTTCACCCCGTCAGCCGCGCCACCTCAGCCTTCAGCCGTGGCAAGATCTCCATGCCGAACCAAGGATTTTTCCGCTCCCAGGCGCTCGTGCGCCAGGAGGGATGCGGCAGCGGCAGGAAGCGCCCGCCCGGCGCCTGGGCGCGCACGGCCTCGGTCATACTGCCCTTCCCCAGATAGCGCCGCTGCGCATAACCGCCGACGAGGAGGATCAGCTCGATTTGCGGCATCAGCGCCAGCAGCGTCTCATGCCATAACGGCGCGCATTCCGGCCGGGGCGGGGCATCGCCGCCGTTCGGCAAGCGGCCAGGATAGCAGAACCCCATCGGCATGAAGGCCAGCCTGGTTTCGTCATAGAAGACATCACGGCCAATCCCCATCCAGCCCCGCAAGCGGTCGCCGGAAGCATCGTCGAACGGCAAACCGCTCGCATGCACTTTCGTCCCCGGCGCCTGGGAGATTACCAGCAGCCGCGCCGTGGCGGAGACCCGGAACACCGGCCTAGCCCCCAGTGGCAGCACATCATGGCAGAGGCGGCAGGCGCGCGCCTGCGCCGCCAGCGCGTTCAGCCCTCCTGGCGCCAGATCCGGCGTTTTGTCGCCACCGCCACAATCGCCAGGAAGGCGAAGAAGATCACCGCCCGCAGGCCGATCGCATGCCGGGCCGAAAGATTTGGATCCGAAGCCCATGTCAGAAACGCCGCCACATCCGCCGCTTCCTGCGCCGTGGTGGCTTTCGTGCCGTCGGCGTAGGTCACCGCATTATCGCGCAGCACGGCGGGCATGGAAACCTGCCCGCCCGGAAAGGCCGTGTTGTAATAATGCCCGGCGAGCAGCGTCACATCCGCCGGGGGCGGGGCGAAGCCGGTGAGGAAATCATAGATATAGCGCGTGCCGCCCGGGCGCTGCGCCACGATGGTGGACAGATCAGGCGGCTCCGCCCCGCCCATATTGATCGCCCCAGGCTCTTTGAACGGGGACTCCAGCGTGGCGGCGCTGCCATCGGCCAGCTTCACGCTGGCGGCGATGCCCGCCACCTGCTCTGGCGTCAGCCCCAGCCCTGCCAAATCCCGATAATGCAGCGCGCTCAGGCCATGGCAGCTCGCGCACACGCCCTGATACACCGCAAAACCGCGCTGCGCGGCGGCCAGGTCGATGCTGCCCAGCCAGCCCTCGGACTGGAACCGCAAAGGCGAGAGCGTGTCCTCTGCCCGCGCGGCAACGCCCGCCAGCAGGCCCAAAGCCAGCAGCGGCGCAAAGAAACGGCGCATCATGCGGCCTCCATCGTCGTTACCAGCGGGGTGAGCACCAGGAAGTGAAAGAAGAACCAGAAGCTGAACAAAGCCGGCAGCGCCGCGCCCGCCGGGCAAGCGGTCACGATGCCCAGCGCCAGCACATCCAGACCCAGCAGCCAGGTCAGCGCCTTATAAAGATAGCCCGGCCGCGCGCCGTTCGAGCGATCCAGCCAGGGCAGCGCATACAGCACTACCACCGCCGCGATCACCGCCCCGATATGCCCGGTCACGCCGGGAAACACCCCCGCCAGCCCGGCCACGGGAGCAAGATACCAGGGGTAGGAAATGCGCGCCGGGACGGCAAGCGCCGAGGCCGGAATCGCGTTCTGCGCCCCCTGCCCCCAATGCGGCGCGAAGCCGAGCAGAACGGCGAACACCAGCGCCAGCACCGCCAGCGCGGCAAAATATTGCGCGGCATAGACCGGCCAGAACGCCACCACCCGCCCTTGCGGCGCCGGGCGCACCTGCCTTGTGGCCATGCGGGCCAGCCAGATCACCAGCATTGCACTGAGCGCCAGCAGCACATGGAACACCAGCAGCCGCGCCAGGGTGGACCCACCCGCCGGGCCGCCGAAAAACCACATCGCCACCGCGCCGGGGAAACCGGAGAGCGTCAGCGCCGCCCCGGTGGCGTTGAACAAGGACCAATAGCCCCCCGCCCCGCCATTGAGCACGAAGCCGAGCCAGCCGGTGAGCAGCAGCACCGCCAGCAGCTTCACCCAGAGCATCCAGGCGAACTCCCCCGGCGCGCGGTAGCCGCGCAGCAGCAGCGTGCGGAACAGATGAAGATACAGCACCGCGAAGGCGAGGCTCGCCCCGGTGGCGTGGTAGCCTTGCACCAGCCAGCCGCCGCGCACCTCACGCGCGATGCGCTGCAGCGAGCCATAGGCGTTGCGCGGATCGTAATAGACCGCCAGCACCACGCCGGACGCCAGCAAAACCAACAGCAGCGCCCCCAGCAGGCTGGGCAGAGTGGTCAGCCACGGTGCGCCGGGCGCGCGGTCCTGGCGCATCAGCCCGGCGCAAATGCCGCCCAGGCCGGGCATGCGCGCCGCCAGCCAGCCTTGCTTCGCATCTTCGAGTTTCGCGTCCATGCTCATGCCTCCTCAGCCCAGCTGGATCTGCGCGGGATTGATGAAACTGAAGCGCGGAATGGCGAGGTTGCGCCGCGCCGGGCCGGAACGCACCCGCCCCAGCGCGTCATATTGGCTGCCATCGCAGGGGCAGACCCAGCCATCGTAATCGCCACGCGGGTCGGCGGGGCTGTTGCCCTCCAGCGCGCAAGGGGTTGCGGTATTCAGCCCCACCACCACCACGAAATGCCCATTGCCGGGGGCCACCCGCGCGGCCAGCGCCGCCGGGTCCGGCAGATCCGCCATCGCCACCACCGCGGCATCGGCGATCTGCTTGTCGGTCAGCCGGCGGATCAGCACCGGCACCCCGCCCCATTGCACCGCCTTGGCGCTGTTTTCCGGAATGTCGGACACGGTGATGACGGGCCGTGCCTGCGCCTCGCTTGCCGCATCGGGGTTCAGCGCGTCGACCAGCGGCCAGATGATGGAGGCCACGCCCACGGCGCCGCCCGCCATGGCCAGGAGTCTCAGGAAATCGCGCCGGTCTTCGCCCCCCTGCGCGTCAGTCGCGGTCGCTGTTGATTCAGCCATTTTTCGCTCCCTGGAAGATTGGCTCTCCCTGGAACGCAGCGTGGCGGCTGAGCGCGAAAATTTCAAGAGTGGATCGTCTTTCCCGCTTGGCATAAACGGGCGCCATGACCACCACTCCCCCGCATGAGACATTAAAGCCCGCCGCCACCGCCTGGTTTGCCGCTCTGCGCGACCGCATCTGCACCGAATTCGAAGATCTGGAACAGAATGCCGGGCCGAACCCGGGCCGTTTCGTGCGTACCGCCTGGGACAGGCCGGGCGGCGGCGGCGGCGTGATGAGCGTGCTGCGCGGCCAGCTTTTCGAGAAGGCCGGGGTGAATATCTCGATGGTGGATGGCGAATTCACGCCCGATTTCGCCGCCAAAATCCCCGGTACGGAGGCGGGCTCAAAATTCTGGGCGGCGGGGATCTCGCTGGTGGTGCATCCGCGCAGCCCGAAAATCCCGGCGGTGCATATGAACACGCGCATGATCGTCACCGCCAAGGGCTGGTTCGGCGGCGGCGGGGACCTGACGCCCCTGCAGCCCGGCACCGAGGCGGCGGCGCAGGATGCCGCCTTTTTCCATGCCGCCTACAAGGCGGCCTGTGATAAACACGCCCCAGATTATTACGAAAATTTTAGAAAATGGTGCGACGAATATTTCTTCCTGCCGCACCGCGGCGAGCCCCGCGGTGCGGGCGGCATCTTCTATGATTACCTGGATAGCGGCGATGCGGCGGCTGATTTCGCCTTCACCCGGGATGTGGGCGAGGCTTTTCTGGCGGCTTATCCTGAAATCGTCCGGCGCCGGATGCATGAGACATTTACGCCCGAGGAGCGCGAGGCCCAGCTCATCCGCCGCGGGCGCTATGTGGAGTTCAACCTGCTCTATGACCGGGGCACGACCTTCGGCCTGAAGACCGGCGGCAATACCGAGGCGATTTTGATGTCCATGCCGCCCGAGGTGAAATGGCCCTAGAGCATTCGTCTATTAGATGAATGCTCTAGCTTTTGTTTTAGCGAGCAATTTCATGCGATTACCTTGAACCTGCCGGTTCAATCCAACCACATATTGCTCTAACCTGCCGGCGCCTGCGTTTCGCGCCGGCCTTCAACAAAAAGGCCGGGGCATTGCCCCGGCCTTTTCCGCGTTACGGCGTGATCCCCACCCCGCCCGGGGTGATGACGATGGAAGGCACCGGCGCCACCACGACAGGCGGCGCGACCACGACGGGCGGCGGCGCGTAATAGACCGGAGGCGGCGCGGCATAGACCGGCACACCCGGCACCCAAACCGGCATGGGGCCGACATAGCCATAGGTTGGGCCCCAGCCCGCAAACCAGTGCCAATGATGTCCGCCATCCCACCAGCCACGGCCGTGCCAGTCATTATATGGGTGGCCATCCCAGTGGCCATGGCCGCCATCATGGTCGTACCCGCCAGCATGGTCGTACCCGCCGCCATGGTCGTACCCACCACCATGGTCGTACCCACCACCATGGTCGTACCCGCCGCCATGGTCGTAACCGCCACCATGGTCATGATCACCACCCCAGTCGGCCAAGGCCGGTGCCGCCCCGGCTGCCGCCAGGCTGGCGGCTAAGGCGCCCATCCGGAGAAATTGTGTCAAATACATGGGTCTCACCTTCCAAATTCCGTCGCGGATATAGACGTGCGGCTATGGCGATACCATGCCGCGGGGGCGGCAAAATCATGGCGGTGGGACGTGGTAGATTAAATTTATTAAAATCATAAACATATCGAATAATTCTCTTGCGAAACCGAGCGGAATGACCAAGACTCGGGCCGGTTAAAATCACTCTTTTGTCAAGGATTTCGTTTGCTCCGCGCGATTAAAAACCGTCTTCGTGGATTGGTGGCGCCGGTGATCTTTCTGGCGTTGACCTATTATTTCGGCTGGAACTCCGTCCACGGCAAAAGCGGGCTGGAGGCCCAGGCCGACCAGCGCACGCAATTGCAGGCGGCCCAGAAACAGGCCGATGCGACGCACCAGCGGCTGGTGATGTGGCAGACCAAGGTGACCGACCTCTCCGGCCAGGCCATCGAGCCTGACATTCTGGATGAAGAGGCCCGCGAAGTGCTGAATTTGTCGGACCCGAATGATCTGGTAATCGACCTGCCCGCCGCCAAAACCGCCGAATAATCATTTCCTTTTGCAGGCCGGCAAAGGCATCATTGCCTTGCCGGGCCTATTTTTTTGTAATTTTATTTCAACGCCCCTCCGGAACGCCTGCGGTGAAAAGCGCAAATTAACCGATTTGTGGTTAATTAAGTTTTTTGCACTTGCGAAGAGAAACTTTGCCAAGGTTTCTCTTGCGCGGTGCGGCAAGATTGGCCTAGCTGCCAGCGGATTGAGCATAAACCGGGAGCCAAGACACATGGCCACAAGCCCTGACAAAACCAGGAAAACCGCAAAGAAACCCGTCGAGGTGATGGGCAAGGACGAGCTGCTGACCGCTTATGAGACCATGCTGCTGATCCGCCGCTTCGAGGAGAAGGCCGGGCAGCTTTACGGCATGGGGCTCATCGCCGGCTTCTGCCATCTTTATATCGGGCAGGAAGCCGTTGTCGTCGGCATGCAGCATTGCCTGAAGGAAGGCGATGAGATCATCACCTCCTACCGCGACCATGGCCATATGCTGGCCTGCGACATGGACCCGAAAGGCGTGATGGCGGAGCTGACCGGGCGCATCGGCGGCTATTCCAAGGGCAAGGGCGGCTCCATGCACATGTTCAGCAAGGAGAAAGGCTTCTTCGGCGGGCATGGCATCGTCGGCGCGCAGGTCTCCCTGGGCACCGGCCTCGCCTTCTCCAACTGGTACCGCGAGAATGACGCCGTCTGCCTGACCTATTATCGGCGAGGGCGCCTCCAACCAGGGCCAGGTTTATGAGAGCTACAACCTCGCGGCGCTGCTGAAGCTGCCGGTGGTCTTCATCATCGAGAATAACCGCTACGCGATGGGCACCTCGGTCGAGCGCGCCACCGCCTCGCTCCGACCTCTCGCATGAACGCCGTGCCCTGGGGCATGCCGAGCCTGGCCGTGGATGGCATGGATGTGCTGGCCGTGAAGGCGGCGGGCGAGCAGGCCGTGGCGCATTGCCGCGCCGGCAAGGGCCCGTTCCTGCTGGAGATGAAGACCTACCGCTATCGCGGCCACTCCATGTCCGACCCGGCGAAGTACCGCACCCGCGAAGAGGTGCAGAAGATGCGCGCCGAGCATGACTGCCTGGACAGCGCCAAGAAGCAGCTTGAGGAGCTGGGCGTGACCGAAGCCGAACTGAAGAAGCTCGACGATGAGGTGAAGGCGCGCGTGCAGGAGGCGGCGGATTTCGCCCAGACCTCGCCCGAGCCCGACCCGTCCGAACTTTATACCGACGTGCTGGTGGAGGGCTGAGCGCTATGACCGATATTCTGATGCCCGCCCTCTCCCCCACCATGACCGAGGGCAAGCTCGCCAAATGGCTGAAAAAAGTCGGGCGACGAGGTGAAGTCCGGCGACGTGCTGGCCGAGATCGAGACCGACAAGGCGACCATGGAAGTGGAAGCCGTGGATGAGGGCACCCTCACCGCCATCCTGGTGCCGGAAGGCACCGAGGGCGTTGCCGTGAACGCGGTGATCGCGCAGCTAATGGCGGCGCGCACGGCGCGCCGCACCGGCCCCGGCGCCTGCCCCGAAGGTGCGAAGCCCCCGCGCCCGTCGCCGCCGCCCCCGAGCATCATGGCCCCGCCGCCATGCAGGAGCCGCTGAGAAGGAATGGGGCCCGACCAAGACCATGACCGTGCGCGAGGCTCTGCGCGAGGCCATGGCCGTGGAAATGCGCGCCGACAAGGACGTGTTCCTGATGGGCGAGGAAGTCGCCCAGTATCAGGGCGCCTACAAGATCTCGCCAGGGCCTGCTGGATGAGTTCGGCCCGCGGCGCGTGATCGACACGCCGATCACCGAGCATGGCTTCACCGGCATGGCCGTGGGTGCGGCGATGAACGGTCTGAAGCCGATCCTGGAATTCATGACCTTCAACTTCGCCATGCAGGCGATCGACCAGATCATCAACTCCGCCGCCAAGACGCTGTACATGTCCGGCGGGCAGATGGGCGCTTCCATCGTCTTCCGCGGCCCGAACGGGGCGGCGGCGCGCGTGGGCGCGCAGCACAGCCAGTGCTATGCCTCCTGGTACGCGCATTGTCCCGGCCTGAAGGTGGTCGCCCCCTGGTCCGCCGCCGATGCCAAGGGCCTGCTGCGCGCCGCCATCCGCGATCCGAACCCGGTGATCTTCCTGGAGAACGAGATTCTCTACGGCCACAGCTTCGAGGTGCCCGAGGATGAGGATTTCATCCTGCCGATCGGCAAGGCGAAGATCGAGCGCAAGGGCAGCGATGTCACCATCATCGCCTTCTCGATCATGGTGGATACCGCGCTGAAGGCCGCCGAGGCGCTGGCTGAGCAGGGCATCTCCGCCGAGGTGATCAATCTGCGCAGCATCCGCCCGCTGGACATCGACACGATCGTGGCCAGCGTGAAGAAGACCAGCCGCGTGGTGAGCCTGGAAGAGGGCTGGCCCTTCGCCGGTATCGGCTCCGAGATCATCGCCACGGTGGTCGAGCATTGCTTCGACTGGCTGGACGCCCCGCCCGTCCGCGTGGCCGGCGTGGATGTGCCGATGCCCTACGCCGCGAATCTCGAAAAACTGGCGCTGCCCCAGCCCGACTGGGTGGTGGACGCCGTTAAAAAACTCTTTTGATCCGGGAGGCGCTCGAAAATGGCCATTAATATTTTGATGCCCGCCCTCTCGCCGACCATGACCGAGGGCAAGCTCGCCAAATGGGTCAAGAAGGAAGGCGATGAGATCAAATCCGGCGACGTGATCGCCGAGATCGAGACCGACAAGGCGACCATGGAAGTGGAAGCCGTGGATGAGGGCTTCCTCGCCAAAATCCTGGTGCCGGAAGGCGCCGAGGGCGTGGCGGTGAACAGCGTGATCGGCGTGATCACCGCCGAGAAGGGCGAGAAAGTGGAGGCTCCGGCCGCCGCTGCCCCTGCCCCCGCCGCCAAGGTGGAAGCCCCGAAGGCCGCCACGCCGGCTGCTGCCGCTCCGGCTCCTGCTCCGGTGCCGGCTGAGCATGGCGCGCGCATCGTCGCCTCGCCTCTGGCCAAGCGCATCGCCAAGCAGGCGGGCATCGATCTTGCCGCCGTGAAGGGCTCCGGCCCGAATGGGCGGATCGTCCGCGCGGATGTGGAAGGCCAGCATGGCGCCGCGCCTGTGGCCGCCCCCGCCGCTGCTGCCCCGGTTGCGGCCGCCCCTGCCCCGGCAGCGCCCAAGCCCGCCGCCCCGGCGCCGGTGATCACCGCGCCGCACAAGAAGATTCCGAACTCGACGATGCGCAAGGTCATTGCCCGGCGCCTCACGGAATCCAAGCAGAACGTCCCGCATTTCTATCTCACGGTGAATATCGAGCTGGACAAGCTGCTGGCCCTGCGCGCCGAGCTGAACGGCAAGTCGCCCAAGGATGGCCCGGGCGCGTTCAAGCTTTCGGTGAACGATCTCATCATCAAGGCCTGCGGCATCGCCCTGCGGCGCCACCCGAACGTGAACGCCTCCTGGACCGATGACGCGATCATTCAGTATGACGAGGTGGATATTTCCGTCGCCGTCGCCATTCCGGATGGGCTGATCACGCCGATCATCAAGGGCGCCGACAAGCTCGGCCTCGCCGCGATTTCCAGCAACATGAAGGACCTGGCCGGCCGCGCGAAGGCGGGCAAGCTGAAGCCCGAGGAATTCCAGGGCGGCGGCTTCTCCATCTCCAATCTCGGCATGTTCGGCATCTCCGAGTTCTCCGCCATCATCAACCCGCCGCAGGCCGCCATTCTGGCCGTGGGCGCGGGCGAGAAGCGGGCGGTGGTGAAGGGCGACGAGCTCAAGATCGCCACCGTGATGAGCGCCACGCTCTCCACCGACCACCGCGTGGTGGATGGCGCGCTGGGGGCGGAATTCCTGCAGACCCTGAAGGGGCTGATCGAAGAGCCGCTGGGCCTGCTGCTCTGATTTGTTCCGGGGGCGCCTGCGTCGCAGCGCCCCCGCCCCCAAGGTCCACAAGTTTTTGCGCCGCTTTTTTCAAAAAGCGGCTCTCAAAAAAGGAAACCCCAATGGCTGACAAATTCGACGTGATCGTGGTGGGTGGCGGGCCGGGCGGCTATGTCGCCGCCATCCGCGCCGCGCAGCTGAAGCTGAAAGTGGCGCTGGTCGAGGCCAAGCATCTGGGCGGCATCTGCCTCAACTGGGGCTGCATCCCCACCAAGGCGCTGCTGCGCTCGGCCGAGGTGAAGCATCTCATCGACCATGCCGCCGAATTCGGCATCACGGTCGGCGAGGCCAAGATCGACCTGCCGAAGATCGTGGCGCGCTCGCGTGCTGTCTCCAAGCAGCTTTCGTCGGGCATTGGCCATCTGATGAAGAAGAACAAGGTCACCGTCTATGACGGCTTTGGCAAGCTGGCGGGCAACGGCAAGCTTTCCGTCACCAAGGACGGCAAGCCGGTGGCGGAGCTGGAGTCCCCGCATATCATCCTGGCCACGGGCGCGCGCCCCCGGCAGATTCCGGGCCTTGAGGTCGATGGCAAGCAGATCTGGTCCTATTTCGAGGCGATGGTGCCCGAGACCCTGCCCAAATCCATGCTGATCATGGGCTCGGGTGCGATCGGCATCGAGTTCGCCAGCTTCTACAACACGCTGGGCGTGGATGTGACCGTGGTGGAGATGGTCGACCGGATCATGCCGGTCGAGGATGCCGAGATCTCCGCCCTGGCGCGCAAGAGCTTCGAGAAGCAGGGGATCAAGATCCTCACCTCCGCCGTGGTGAAGAAGGCCGAGAAGGGCGCTTCGTCGGTCAAGGTCACTGTCGAGGCGGGCGGCAAGGCGCAGGTTTTCGAGGTCGAGAAGGTGATCTCGGCGGTCGGCATCGTCGGCAATGTCGAGAATATCGGGCTTGAAGGCACCAAGGTTGTGGTGGACCGCACCCATGTGGTGGTGGACGGGTTCGGCCGCACCGGCGAGCCGGGCGTGTATGCCATCGGCGACCTGGCCGGGCCGCCCTGGCTGGCGCACAAGGCGAGCCATGAGGCCAGCGTGTGCGTGGAGGCCATCGCCGGCCTCAACCCGCACCCGTTCGAGACCTGGAACATCCCCGGCTGCACCTATGCCCACCCGCAGGTGGCCAGCGTCGGCCTGACCGAGGCCAAGGCCAAGGAGCCGGGCCATGAGATCAAGGTTGGGCGCTTCCCCTTCATCGGCAATGGCAAGGCCATCGCGCTGGGCGAGCCGGAAGGGCTGGTGAAGACCATCTTCGACGCCAAGACCGGCGCGCTGCTGGGGGCGCATATGATCGGCGCCGAGGTGACCGAGATGATCCAGGGCTATGTGGTCGCCCGCCAGCTGGAGACCACCGAGGCCGAGCTGATGGAGACGGTATTCCCCCACCCGACCATCTCTGAAGCCATGCACGAATCCGTGCTTGACGCCTACGGGCGGGTCATCCACTTCTAAAACACCCGGCGCCCAGCTCTGTTTGGGCGAGCGACTTTATTCAGCCAAACGGAAACGTTTGGCTGAATGTTGCTCAAAAGGGGGCGCTTTATAGGTAGTATGGACATGGCCACACGCATCGAGATCGACCACCGGGTTCGGCACCCGGAGAAACAGCACCGCCCGGACAACCCGATTGCCCGCAAGCCGTCCTGGATCCGCGTGAAAGCGCCGACCCACCCGGTTTACCACGAAACCCGGGCGCTGATGCGCGAGCAGAAGCTGACCACCGTGTGCGAAGAGGCGGCTTGCCCGAATATCGGGGAATGCTGGTCCCAGCGCCACGCCACCATGATGATCATGGGCGAGATCTGCACCCGCGCCTGCTCCTTCTGCAATGTCTCCACCGGCCTGCCCGCAGCGCTGGACGCCGACGAGCCCCGCCGCGTGGCCGAGGCCGTGGCGAAGCTGGGGCTGCGGCACGTGGTCATCACCTCCGTCGACCGCGACGACGTGGCCGATGGCGGGGCGGCGCATTTTTCGGCCGTGATCGCCGCCGTGCGGGCGGCCGCGCCCGAGACGACCATCGAGATCCTCACACCCGACTTTTTGCGCAAGCCAGGCTCCATCGAGGTTGTAACGCGCGCCAAGCCGGACGTGTTCAACCACAATTTCGAGACCGTGCCGCGCCTCTACCCCACCATCCGGCCGGGGGCGCGCTATTACCAATCCATCCGGCTGCTCGATAAGGTGAAGCAGATCGACCCGTCGATCTTCACCAAATCCGGCCTCATGGTGGGCTTGGGCGAGAGCAAGCCCGAGATTTCCCAGGTGATGGACGATCTGCGCATCGCGGATGTGGATTTCATCACCATCGGCCAGTATCTCCAGCCGACCGCCAAGCATGCGGCGGTGGAGAAATTCTGGACGCCGGAGGAGTTCGAGGAGCTGGCCGCCATGGCCCGCGCGAAAGGCTTCCTGCAGGTGGCGGCCACGCCGCTCACCCGCTCCTCCTACCATGCGGATGCGGATTTCGAGGGCTTGAGGGCGGCGCGAGCCAAGCAGCTCGCCTCATAGGACCATGCCCAAGTTCGCTCAAAAGAAACCGGTTCCCTTCAGCCCGCAGCAGCTTTACGCGCTGGTGGCGGATGTGGGGAAATACCCGAAATTCCTGCCCTGGTGCGTCGGCGCCCGGGTGCGCAGCCATGTCAACAATATCATGATCGCGGACCTGACCATCGGGTTCGGACCGTTCCGGGAGAGCTTCACCTCCCGCGTCACGCTGCTGCCCGGCACCGGGGACGGCCCCTGCGCCATCCAGGTCGAATATGAGAACGGGCCGTTCAAATACCTGCATAACCGCTGGGATTTCACGCCGCACCCGGAAGGCTGCCTGGTGGATTTCTTCGTGGATTTCGAATTCCGCAACATCATCCTGCAAAAAGCCATCGGGGCGGTGTTCACCGAGGCTGTGCATTTGATGGTGAATGCGTTCCTGAAGCGTGCGGCGGTGATTTACGGCGCGCCTGCGGCCGCGCTGGCAGCCGGCGCCACATCCCTGCCCGCCGCTCAGGCAAAGTAAAAAGGGCGTTTTGCAGCTTTTTGAAAAAAGCTGCACCAAAAACTTCTGTATTTTACAGCAAAACTTTTGACTGGGGTTTGAAACCATCCCTCAGGCAGGGCTGGGGCGCGGCCTTTCATGGCCCCGTGAAAATGCGCCGTCAGGGCAGCCAGACCAGATTATGATGGTCGAAGGGACGGGGCATGTCCGGCTTGATGACGTGGAAATAGGGGGAGATGTCGAAATCCCGCGGGGTGAACAGGCCAGTATCATGGATATGATAGATTTCCCGCACCTTGGCACTGGCGGCCCGGCTGGCAAGAGGTAATTGCGGGGGCTCCGGCAGGATGGGGTAGCGGGCGGCCTGGAAGGCCTCGGCGACCAGGGTGGAGCAGATGGCCCGGCTGGGATCGGCGGAGCCAAGCGCGATGGCGCGGCGGCGCCAGGCACGGGGCAATGGCAGCGGCACCATGTAGCGGGCCAGGTCGAGGACATGTTTCAGATCATATTGCACGCCAATGCGCGAGGCGGCGTGGGCGATGATCTTGTCAGCATCCTCAGGCGTCAGGCTGATGGGCCGGCAGATGCGCAAATGATAAGGGGCAAGCTCAGCCAGCGGAAAACGGCGCACGCCCAGCAGCATGTCCGCCTCGATGCACAGGCCATTCCCGGCATAGAGCACGGCATGCGACCAGGTTGATTGGGTGAGATATTTGATCACCGCGCTGATGCGCAGATTGCCCTCGACCAGAATGACATCGGCCTTGTGCAGCAGTTTTTCCAGCGCCGCGATATCCACCGGCAAGGCGGGCGCGGCCTCCAACTCCTGGGTGAGGAAATTGGCAATCCAGCGCCCGACGAGACGGCGGAGGCGGTTCATGGCCTGAACCGGCCTTAAGCTTTCTTCCTGGCCTTCACCGGCTTCTGCACCAGCAAGGGCGCGAGGAACTTGCCGGTATAGCTGCCCTCCGCGGCGGCGATCTGCTCGGGCGTGCCGGCGGCGATGACCCGCCCGCCCCCTGCCCCGCCTTCCGGGCCGATATCGATGATATGATCGGCGGTTTTGATGACTTCGAGATTATGCTCGATGACGATGATGGTGTTGCCCGCATCCACCAGCGCGTGCAGCACTTCCAGCAGCTTGCGGATGTCCTCGAAATGCAGCCCGGTGGTCGGCTCGTCGAGAATATAGAGCGTGCGGCCGGTGGCGCGCCGGGCCAGCTCCTTCGCCAGTTTGATCCGCTGCGCCTCGCCGCCCGAGAGCGTGGTGGCCTGCTGGCCGAGCTTGATATAGCCCAGCCCCACGCGGCCCAGTATGCTGAGCCGGTCATGGATTTTCGGCACGGCGGCGAAGAAGGGCAGCGCCTCGTCCACCGACATGTCCAGCACATCGGCGATGGATTTGCCGCGGAACTTCACCTCCAGCGTCTCGCGGTTATAGCGCTTGCCCTTGCAGGTATCGCAGGTGACGAACACGTCCGGCAGGAAGTGCATCTCGATCTTCAGCACGCCATCGCCCTGGCAGGCCTCGCAGCGCCCGCCTTTGACGTTGAAGGAGAAGCGCCCGGCCTTGTAGCCGCGCACGCGGCTTTCCGGCATCTCGGCAAACCAGTCGCGGATGGGCGCAAACAGGTCGGTGTAGGTAGCGGGGTTGGAGCGCGGGGTGCGGCCGATGGGCGACTGGTCGATATCGATGATCTTGTCGAGCTGCTCCATGCCGTCGATCTTCTCGAACGGCGCCGGCACCTCGCCCGAGCCCATCAGCCGGCGCGAGAGCGCCTTGTAGAGCGTGTCGACCACCAAGGTGGATTTGCCGCCGCCGGAAACGCCGGTGACGCAGGTGAACAGCCCGAGGGGAAACTCCGCCGTCACATCCTTGAGGTTATTGCCCCGCGCGCCGACGAGCTTGATGATGCGGTTGCGCTGCACCGGGCGGCGCATGGGCACGGGAATGGCGCGGCGGCCGGAGAGATAATCGCCGGTGACGGATTGGGGATTGGCGGCAACCTGCGCCGGCGTGCCCTGCGCCACCACATGCCCGCCTTTCACCCCCGCCTCCGGCCCCATATCCACCAGATGGTCGGCGGCGCGGATCGCATCCTCGTCATGCTCCACCACCAGCACGGTATTGCCGAGATTTTTCAGCCGCTCCAGCGTGCCGAGCAGCCGCTCATTGTCGCGCTGGTGCAGGCCGATGGAGGGCTCATCCAGCACATAGAGCACGCCGGTAAGGCCGGAGCCGATCTGCGCGGCCAGGCGGATGCGCTGGCTCTCCCCGCCCGACAAGTGTGGCGGAGCTGCGCGCCAAGGTGAGGTAATTCAGCCCGACATCGAGCAGGAATTGCAGCCGCTCCTCGATTTCACGCAGGATCCGCCTGGCAATTTCCAGGCGTTGCGGGGTGAGCGTGGCGGCCACGGCGCCGAACCAGGTGCGGGCATCGTCAATGGACAGCTCCGCCACCTCGGCGAGGTTCCTGCCCGCCACCTTTACCGCCAGCGCCTCGGGCTTCAGCCGCGCCCCATGGCAGGTGCCGCAGGGGCGCTCGGCGTGATAGCGGGAGAGTTCCTCGCGGGTCCAGGCGGAATCTGTTTCCTTGTAGCGGCGCTCTAGGTTTTTGATGACGCCCTCAAAAGGCTTGGTGACGTTATAGGCGCGCGCCGTATCCTTGTAGGTGAATTTGATATCCTCCTTGCCCGAACCGTAGAGGAAGACATTGCGCACATCCTCCGGCAGATCCTCCCAGGCGGTGGTCAGCTTCACGCCGCAATGCTTGGCGATGGAGGCGATGGTCTGGTCGTAATAGGGCGATTGCGCCCCCGCCCAGGGGGCGATGGCGCTGTCATTCAGCGCCCGGCGCTCATCGGGCACCACCAGATGCGGATCGAAATAGATTTCATGCCCCAGCCCGTCACAGACCGGGCAAGCACCGTGCGGGGAGTTGAAGGAGAACAGCCGCGGCTCGATCTCCTCAATGGTGAAACCCGACACCGGGCAGGCGAAGCGCGAGGAGAACACCGTGCGCTCCTGCGTGTCAGCGTTCTCAGCATAGACGATACCATCGGCCAGCCCCAAGGCGGTTTCAAAGGAATCGGCCAAACGCTGTTCCAGCCCCGGCTTCACCACCAGCCGGTCCACCACCAGCTCGATATCGTGCTTGAGCTTCTTGTTCAGCGCCGGGGCCTGGTCGATCTCATAGATCGTCCCGTCGATCTTGGCGCGGGTGAAGCCCTTGCGCTGGAATTCCGCCAGATCCTTCTTGTACTCGCCCTTGCGGCCGCGAATGACGGGCGCGAGCAGCAGCAGGCGGGTGCCCTCCTGCATCGCCATCACCCGGTCCACCATCTGGCTCACCGTCTGCGCCTCGATAGGCAGGCCGGTGGCGGGCGAATAGGGCACGCCCGCCCGCGCCCAGAGCAGGCGCATGTAATCATGGATTTCCGTGACGGTGCCGACGGTGGAGCGCGGATTCTTCGAGGTGGTTTTCTGCTCGATGGAGATGGCGGGGGAGAGCCCCTCGATGGAATCCACATCCGGCTTGCCCATCAGCTCCAGGAACTGGCGCGCATAGGCGGAGAGGCTCTCCACATAGCGCCGCTGCCCCTCGGCATAGATGGTATCGAAGGCCAGCGAGGATTTGCCCGAACCGGAGAGGCCGGTGATGACGGTGAGCTGCTCGCGGGGAATCTGGATGTCGATATTCTTAAGGTTATGCTCGCGCGCACCGCGGACGGTGATAAACCCCGCGCCCTTCTGCTCCGCCATGATCTGCCCCGGATGTTCGTGCAATGTTCTTGTAAGATAGGGGGTGTCGGCCTATAAAGCAAATATTGCCCGCTGGTTTCTTGGCACCGGATGCGCTATTCTGGATGACAATTTTGAGTTGTAGAGGTCCGTATGGCTGGTAGTGTGAACAAGGTGATTATCGTGGGCAATCTGGGGCGCGACCCGGAAGTCCGCAGCACGCAAGCTGGCATGAAGATCGTCAATCTGGCGGTGGCGACCTCCGAGACCTGGAACGACAAGGCGAGCGGCGAGCGCAAGGAACTGACCGAGTGGCACCGCGTGGTCATCATGAACGAGCGTCTTGGCGAGGTGGCGGAGAAATATCTGCGCAAGGGCTCGAAGATCTATCTGGAAGGCAAGCTGCAGACCCGTAAATGGACCGACCAGTCCGGCCAGGAGCGCTATACGACCGAGATCATGATCGGGCGCTTCAATGGCGAGATCGTGCTGCTGGACCGCGCCGGCGGCGGTGCCGGCACGAGCGGCGGCATGAGCGGCGGCATGGACGACTATGCGCCCCGCCCTGCCTCCTCCGCCGCCGCACCGGCGGCGAAATCCCCCGCCCGCGCCGTTGGCGGCTGGGACACCCGCCCGGGCAATGACCTGGACGACGAAATTCCGTTCTGAGAATCTACAGA
The DNA here is from genome assembly GCA_963736885.1 of uncultured Pseudomonadota bacterium. Lineage (GTDB taxonomy): Bacteria > Pseudomonadota > Alphaproteobacteria > Acetobacterales > Acetobacteraceae > Acidocella. The sequence continues at coordinate 181,998 of CAVTQN010000008.1, read as the reverse complement.
ATTTTCATTAAACAAGGGCCGCAGAAATGCGGCCCTTTTTATTTGAGCGGCGCCCTGGCCCGGCACGTCTAGCCTCGCGCCGCGCCGCGACATGTCCTGAGCATTAAACAGTCGATAGATTTCCCGTTTTCCAGGCGAAACACGAAATTTTTATACCGGAAGTTGACCATTCCCAGTTTAATTCCCACACCGGAACAAAATCGTAGAGTGGCCGTCTTCCAGCGCGCAGACAGCAAGCCATGGGGAACAGAGACGACAGACAGAATGATAGCGCTTCTGCTCACCTTCTTTCACGCATGCCTGCACCGGCTGCTTCGTCAGCGCCAGGCCAGCATCGCAATGATGACAGGGCTGAGCTTGCCCTTTCTCATCGGCGCGGCGGGGCTGACGGTGGATGTGGGCTATTGGTTCACCCAGCGCTCCGCCTTGCAGATGGCCGCCGATGCAGGCGCGATGAAGGCCGCGCGCGACCTGCAGCAGAATGCCGCCACACCACTCGCCACGTTGCAAGCCGACGCGCTGGCCGCGGCCAATAGCGCCTCCGCCAACCAGTTCGCGCTGACGAACAGCAACCTGAGCACCACTCTTTCCAGCACGGACAACCGCGCGGTGCGGGTGAGCGCCTCGGTTCCGGCGCGCACGTTCTTTACCCGCGCCCTGGGCCTCTCTTTCTTCAACATCAGCGCCACCGCCATGGCCGGCGTGGCCTATGCGGACGTGTCCGCGCAAGCCACATGTTACGCGGCGGATGATTTCGCCTCTCTCTATTCCACCGGCTTCGGCACCATCGACACGTCTCATTCCTCGGGCATTGATTCCTATATGTGCGGCAGCACGCCGCCAGCGCCGCCCGCGCCCTATTCCAGCTTCTGCCAGCCCAGCCTGCTGCTGAATTTAACCTGCAGCCTTCTGAATATCGTGCTGCCCAGCAACGGGTTTGCCACCTTCCTGCTCCCCTTCGCCTTCCAGATCGAACCCAGCGGCGGTGGCAGCACAAGCGGGCTGAGCCTTGTGCTCACGAATGTTCTGCAGACACTCAATCTCCTCGCCGCGACATCGCCCGCCAGCAGCAGCGCCGTTTCCTACACCCAAAGCAACTGCCCCAATACCTGCTATATACCGGCAGGCATCTATGTCGGCGGAATCACGATCGGCCCGGGTGTCAATTTCGCCTTCAAGCCATCTGGCGGCAGCCATGTGTTCGAGATCATCAATGGCAATCTGATCATCTCCACCCAGGCCAGCCTGAGCGCCGCCACCGATACCAGCGCCATCTTCTACATGACAGGCGCGACGCCAGGCGCTGTGATCCAGGAAACGCAACTGCTCTTCAACACCGCCCCCATCAAGCAAGGCAGCATGATCATGACCAGCACGGCGAATTTTTCGTCGAGCAGCATCATCGGGATACAAACCTCCGCGTCTGCCTCGGTGATGGGCTATGCCGAGCAGCAAGAAACCAATAGCGGCCTGCTCAGCCTGCTGGGCCTGCCTCTGGGCAATCTCTTGGGCACCAATTTCATGGCGGCCACCGGTGTCTGCGCCATGGCAAACGCCACCTGCAGCGCGCCGCAAAATGAAAACGCGCAATCCATGACCAATCTTCTGACAAGCCTGCTGTCGAGCGTCACTGGCCTGCTGAATTTCCTGGGGTTGAATTCGGAATTGCTCACCTCGCAGGATGTCACGGCCTCCGGCCTGACACTGGCAAACGGCACGCCGACAGACTGGTCTCAGAACGAAAGCACAAGCGCCTCCCTCACCATCTATATCAATTTATTGTTGTTGGAGCTTCCCCTGGGCAGCACCGCCGTCAACCCCACCTCCTCAGCCAGCGGCGTCGTCTCCGGCCAAACCAGCACCGGCGCGCCCTCTTGCACCGGCCAGTCTCTCTACAACACCACCATTACGCCGAATTATATCGTCAATTTCACGAACATTCTTAACAGCTCCGGCAGCGGCGGCGCCAACGGCACCCAGCAGGTCACCACGGATAACATCAAGATCTGCGGCACCGAATCCTCCCTGAACGGCAGCACGGTCGCCATCGCGCCGCTCACAACGAACCAAACCATCGTCCGCACCACATCCTCTGGCTCATCAACATTGGAGTTGTTGCAATGAAACGCCTTCTGCAGGACTGCCGCAGCGTCGCCGCCATGGAGTTCGCGCTCAACAGCTTCGCCTATATGCTGTTCCTGCTGGTGCTGATCGGTCTAGGCGATCTGGCCTTCATCTTTGCCGGCATGAGCTATGCGGCGCAGGCCTCGGCACGTGCCGCCGCGGTGCAGACCGGTGTGACCCTGGCCAGCGGCGGCACAAGCTGCGCCAATGCCGGGCAGGTGGCGAGCCTGATGCAGGGTATCCTGCCCGGCCTGCTGCCCGCCGCCAGCGCCACGGCGGCGCCGGGCAATATCCAGGTGCAAACAAACTGGGTGAATAATGCCAGCACCAATGTGGTGTCCGGCACCTATTTGCAGGTTACAGCCACCTATGTGTGGACGCCCCCGGCAGGCCCTTTCAGCTTCAGCCTGCCGCTTGGCACCAGCGCCACGGCGACGGTGGGGGGCACCTCCGGCACGGAGGTTACCTCATGCGGCTAGAGCCTGATCGCTTGAGGTTGACGCGCCCTTGCGCGACAACCGAGGGCGTGAAGCAGCCTCTTAACAAACACCTAGAGCGCGTTGAGGGCGGGGCGCGTGCATCAGCCTATCGGGCTCTAAGGCGCCTGCGGCGCGAGCGGCATGGCACCGCCTCGGTGGAGATGGCGCTTGTCAGCCTGTTCATCCTGTTTCCGCTGCTGGCGGGCATGGTTGATTTCGTGTTTCTCCTCAGCGCCCGCTATGAGATCAACAGCGCGCTGGAATCCTTCGATCTTTACGCCTGGAACAATCCCGGCGCGGCGGGAAATGTCGCAGCGCTGGCTGCATTGCTGGCCACTATCAACCAGCGCAGCCCCACCCAGATCACCTTTCCGGATGGGGCCGCTGATGCCAGCACCAGCTATACCCCGACTGTGACGCTCAGCGGCTCCGGCAGTCCGCAAACAGAAATCATCACCTACACGCTCACCGCACGGGTCAACCCGCTCATCCCCCTGCCCTATGCCTTCGCACAGAGTTTTACGCTCAGCGCCTCCAGCCAGGTGCAGGTGCAGTAGGGGCGGCGCCATGTGATCCAAGCCCGGCCAGCCAGCGTATAGCAACGTGACTGGAGACCATCGCGTCATGCGCTTACGCCTGATTTTGCTCCTGCTGCTGGCCCTGGGCGGCTGCGCCAGCCAACCCGCCAGGCTCGCAGCCCCGGAACCAGCCAGGCGCGTGGACATGGCGCGGCTCTACACCGGGCGCTGGTATGAGATCGGCCGCGCGCCGATGCACCTGACCGATGGCTGCGTGGCCGGCACCACCGATTATCTGGCGAACGAAAAGGGCCAGTTAGTGCAGCGCGACGCCTGCCGCATGGGCACGCCCGAGGGCAAGGAGCGTTTCTTCCAGGGCACGGTCAGCCTGCTCAATCCCGGGCCGAATAACCAGATCCTGGTGCGCTACAAGCTCTGGGGCCTGTTCACCCTGCCCTACACTTACTGGATTCTCGACCATGACGATGATTACCGCTGGTTCATCGTCGCCACGCCGCAAATGACCATTGTCTCCTTGTTCACCCGCAACCCGGACCCGCCACCGGCTGAAGTGGCGATGCTGACCGCGCGGGCCAGGGCGCTTGGCTATGAAGGGAAGCTGGAATACCCGTCCCGCTTTCCCCCCGGCACGGGTTTGGCCAAAGCGCCGTAACGCAAGCCAGCGCCCGGCGCTTTGGCGCCCAGGGGGCACATGCTAGGAGCTTGCGGCATGAAACATTTGCTCATCGCCTTGTTCCTGCTTGGCGCCGCCGGGGCGGCACGGGCGGATGAAGCCCAGCAATGCCAGGCACAAGACGGCAGCTACCTCACCGGCACCATACTGCATGGACCGTTTTATGTGCGGGCGCGGGAATACAAGCATGGCGTGGCGCTCTCCCACACCAAGATTCTGCTGCGCGGCGATGACGGGCAGATTTACGACATCCGCGCCGATAATGTTTTTTCCCAGGGCTATGACGCAGCGCCGGATGATATCCCTGCCCCGCTCTCCGGGCTGCATGTTGGGGACAGGCTTTCGCTTTGCGGCAAGCTTTATCAGGCCAATTCCGGGCGCATGGGCATGGATTGGGTGCACACAGATTGCGGCGATACGCCAGCGCAAAACGCACCCGATGGCTGGCTGAAGGAGATCGGCCCGGACATGATGCCGGGCCGGAATCTGGAAGGCTCGGAGGAATATTGTAGCTTGTGGTAAACGCGTCTGGTGGCGGCCTTGAAGGCAGCCTTTTTCGCAGCTTTTTGAAAAAAAGCTGCACCAAAAACTTTTATGAGTAAGCTTTAAATAGCATTGGGGGCAAGGCAGCGCCTTGCCCCGGTTTCAACTCATTCCGCCGCGGCGAGATGAGCAGAGCTTTTGCGGGCCATGACGTAGTAGATCGGGCTGATCACCGCGAGACCGACGATCCAGGACAGATCCACCCCATTCAGCGCCTTCGCGATCGGGCCGGTGTAAAGCTCGGTCGAGACGAAGGGCAGCTGAATGAGAATCCCCAGAATATAGCAGAAGATCGCGGATTTATTGAACCGCCCATACACGCCGCCCTCGGCGGTGAAGAAGGCGCTCACATCGTAATCGCCATGGCGGACCAGATAGAAATCGACGAGGTTGATCGCCGTCCAGGGCACCAGCACATAAAGCAGCAGCAGAATGAAATTGGTGTAGTTGGTCAGGAAGTTACCCGCCGCGAACAGCGCGATCGCCAGACCGATGAGGGTGATGGCGATGGCCGTGACCGCGCGCGAAGTGGCCCCCGCCTTCCAGCCCGGCACGAAGGTATGGATGAGCGTGATGGTGGAGAGCACGCCGCAATAAAGGTTCATCGCATTGGTGCCGGCGATGCCCACGGAGAAGATGATGACGATGGGAAGAGCGGCACCGCCGGTGAAGGCGGTCAGGCCGCCCACCGGATCGCCATTGGCGGCGACGAGACCGAGCAGCGCCCCCAGGATCATCGGGAAAATGGAGCCCAGCGAGCAGCCCCAATAGGAGGCCCAGAAGGCATGCTTGGCGCCGGTGTCACGCGGCATATAGCGGCTATAGTCGGACACGTACGGCGCATAGGCGATCTGCCACAGCGCGCCGACAGAGACCATGCTGAAGAAACCGGCACCGCTGAAGCTGTTCATCGCCATGAAATTGCCCGGCAGGCCATGCACCAGCACAATCCAGCCGAAGGAAACCACCAGCGCCAGGCCCGACGCCCAGGTGAGGAAGCGCGCATAAGCGTGGATGAGGTCATGGCCAAAGATGGTGGCAATGACGCTGACGATAGCGATGAAGATGATCAGTGCATGCTCATTGATGCCGGAGGCGATGGTATGCAGAGACTGCCCGCCCAGCACAATGTTGGAGGCCAGAAAGCCCACATACATGATGATGACAATGGCCACCACCAGCACCGCGCCGATGGTGCCGAACTGCCCGCGCGTCTGCACCATTTGCGGCACGCCCAGCTGCGGCCCTTGCGCCGCGTGCAGCGCCATGAAGATCGCGCCCACCATATTGCCGACGATAATGGAAAGACAGGAACTCATGAAATCAAGCTTGAACACCGAAGTCGCCAGCGCGCCGGTGACGATGGTCAGCATCATGATGTTCGAGCCGAACCAGATGGTGAACAAATCCTTCCACGTGCCGTGCCGCTGGTCCAGCGGTATCTGGTAGATGGTATGTTGCTCGACTCTTCCTGGGGATTCTGAGGCCATTACCGGGTCCTTATCGCTGGGGGTTGCGCGCCATGATGGCGCTGAGGTCGAAGGGAAGCAGCTCCGCCACTTCACGGCGGAAGGGCAGCGCATCTTGGTCTGGGATCGTGTCGAACTCTTCGGCGTAGCGCCGGCCGCTCCAGACAGCGGCGGCGATGGTGCCGGGTGCCAGCGCATCGCCGATCACGGTAACGCTCTTGATGCCGGCATCCGCCCACTCATCCTCGCGGGCACGCAGCTCATTGGCGAGGCCCAGGCGCGGCAGCCTGGCGGTAACCAGGACCACGGCGCCGGCCTCGATCTTTTCCTCGCGGCCGGTGAACACGCAGCCCAAACTGGCGGCGCCCGCCGCAGCCTTCGCCAGAATCCTGTTGGCGCGGATGGCGATGCCCTGCGCCAGCAGCCTTGCCTGGATCTTGTGCTGCTCCATGGTGTTGCTGGTCCAGGCCGACGCACCGGAGGCGGGGGTGGCGAGCGTCACCTCGTAGCCTTCCTTGGCCAGAAGCTCCGCGAGCACACCGCCCATGTAATAATGATCATCGTCATAGAGCAGCACCTGCTTCGCCTTCGGCCTCTCGCCCGCCATCAGATCATCCGGCGTAAAGAGTTCCACGCCATCCAGTGGTGCTGCATGAAGCATATTCCGTGCCACCGTATCGCGGCGCCAGGCGCTGCCGGTGGCGAGCACGATATGTTCGAACCCGAAGGCCAGCAGATCCTCAGCCGAGAGATCGCTGTCGTAGAACACCTCGATATTCGTCATTGGCGCAATCTGCCCGGCGCGGTAATCCGCCACGCGGCCCCAGGCGGAAAGCCCCGGCAAGCGGCGCTCAGCGATCAAACGCCCGCCCAGCTCGCGCCCGCGCTCGGCCAGCGCCACCTCATAGCCGCGCCGCCCCAGCATCATCGCGGCTTCCAGCCCGGCGGGGCCACCGCCCACCACCAGCACGCGCGCATTGCTCTCCTTGGCGCGGATATATTCGGGGTGCCAGCCGCGCCGCCACTCCTCGCCCATCGCCGGGTTCTGGGTGCAGCGCACGATGGAGGAGGTATGATCGCCAGAGACGCAGATATTGCAGCCTATGCATTCGCGAATATCCTCGATCCTGCCTTCACGGATCTTCTCCGGCAGGAACGGATCGGCGATGGAGGGCCGCGCCGCACCGATGCAATCCAGAACGCCCTGCTTGACCATGCGCACCATCGTATCCGGCGAGGTGAAGCGGCCAACGCCAACCACCGGCTTGGTGGTAAGCTGCTTCACGCCCAACACGTAAGGCTCCTGATAGGCCTCATCGGCAAACCGCGAGGTCTGGCTGTCATTATCCCAGGAGGAGAGTGTCAAATCCCAGAGATCCGGCACCTCGCCCAGATGCGCGATCACATCCCGGGCCTCGGCGGCATGAAACCCTTCCTCGCCAATCATCTCGTCCATCGAAATCCGGCAGGCCACGCCAAGCGAATCGCCAACCGCGTCCTTCACCTCCTCGATCAGCTCCTTCAGCAGCCGCGCGCGATTCTCCAGCGATCCGCCATATTCATCCGTACGCTGATTGAACCGGCGGGAGAGAAAGAACATCGGCCCGCCGAAGAGTTTTCCGGCATAAACGTAAACGATGTCATAGCCCGCGCGCTTGGCCCGCAATGCCGCGTCACGGTGCCATTTGCGCAGGTTGCGGATATCCTGCTTATCCATCGCGCGGGCCTGCACCGGGTCGTTGAACACCGAGAACACCGGCAAATCCGCCGGCCCCATCGGGATTTCGCGCGAATAGAGGTTCGGCGCGTTCATGCCGTTATGGCAAAGCTGCAGCCCCGCCAAGGAATCATATTGATGGATCGAGTCTGCAACGCGTGCGAGCATCGGCACATCCTGCTCGCTCCACACACGCAGCTCGATGAACGGGCAGATCTCGGCGCTGGGGTGGATTTCCGCCTGTTCGGAACAGACGACCCCCCAGCCTCCCTGCGCCTTAACCGCGCGCATGGTGGCCAAGGCGGAAGGATCGCGATAGCCCATGCCGTTACAATGCGGAACCTGAAAGAAGCGGTTCTTCGCCACAACCGGACCGATCCGGACCTGATCGAATAAAATATCGTATCGCGGGTCCCGGGCCAATTCGATGCACTCCATCATTTTCTATTAATTATTATTTACACTAATCTAACGATCCTTTGCATCGAATTTACCGATGCAGGAACAACCCTTTCTCTGTGCGCAAGGATAAATTTTAAGCAATGATCGCCATTTCGCGCCCGCAATACGAGCAGAAATTTGACTTCCCCCAGACGCAGCGCCGCGCTACCTTTCCCGCAAATGCCAAACACAGCTGAAACCCTCGCCACGCTCATCGCCTTTCCCACCATCAGCGCCGACAGCAATGAGACGCTGATCCGCTGGAGTGCCGCGCGCATCACGGAAGCAGGCGGGCGGATTCACATCATGGCAGGCGCCAAGCCAGGAAAACTTAACCTCCTGGCGAGTTTCGGGCCGGAGACGGGGGCGGGAATCGTGCTGTCTGGCCATAGCGATGTGGTGCCGGTTGCGTGTCAGGCCTGGAGCACGGACCCGTTCATCCTCACCGGCAAGGATGGAAAACTTTACGGCCGCGGCAGCAGCGACATGAAAGGGTTTCTGGCCGCGTCCCTCAACGCCGCCACCCGCGCCAACAAAGCCAAGCTCGCCCGCCCGCTGCATCTGGCCTTTTCCTATGATGAGGAAATTGGCTGCATCGGCGTGCGGGATTTGCTGGAGCGGCTGGTAAAGCAAAAATTCCAGGCGGAGGGCTGCGTGATCGGCGAGCCGACGGAGCAGAGGGTGGCGCTGGGCCATAAGGGCAAATTGTCCGGCTGCATCTGCTGCAAGGGCCTGCCCGCCCATTCCGCCAACCCTGCCCTGGGGTGCAATGCCATCTCGCTCGCGGCCGAGATGGTGCGCGAAGCCGAAACCCTGCAGGCCGAGCTTGCCACCAGCGGCCCGCATGATGACGCCTATCCCTTCCCCTCCACCAGCGTGCATGTCGGCACCATCCGGGGCGGCAGCGCGCTCAACATCGTGCCCGAATATTGCGAGATGGAATTCGAGATCCGCAACGTGGCGGGCGACGAGCCGCGCGCCTTGGTGGACCGGCTGCGCGGGCGGGCGGCGGACATTATCGCGCGGCACGGCAAGGGCGCGATCAAGATCGACATCACCAACGAATATCCGGGACTGGACACGCCGAACGACGACGCCTTCGCGCAGAAAATGCTCCATGCCGCCGGCACGCCGGCCTGCAAGATGGGCTTCGGCAGCGAGGGCGGGCTGTTCAACGAGACGCTGCATCTACCTACGGTGGTGTGTGGGCCTGGCAGCATCGACCGCGCGCATAAGCCGGATGAATATGTGAGGCAGGACGAGCTGGATGCCTGCGACGCGTTTCTGGACCGGGTGATCGCCGGGCTTTCCAGCTAGAGTGCGATAACTTTAGATCCGCTCGCTTCGCGGGCGGCTCAAAAGTCTGAGGCGCCCTCTATCTCTCGGATAAGAGAGCAGCATTTTTCCTGAGCGCATGCGAATGGAAAATCCTCTATCGCGTGCCGGGCAGCTTCTTGTTCAGCAGCAATTCCCGGCATAATTCGATGAAGGCTTCCGCCGTCGGCGTGCGGCGCAGCCCTTTCAGCGTCGCCACACCATAAACCAGCGGCCGCAACTTATCCTCCAGCGCCAAATAGGAGAGCTTATGCCCGTCCAGCGTGGAAAGATTCTTCGGCTGCGCATTGGCCAGCCCAAATCCCTCGCCGCGCGCCACCAGGCTGCGGATGACATCGATATAGGCGTAGCGCCCGGCGATATGCGGTGACACCCCCGCCTCGCGGAATAAAGACAGAAAATAATCCCGGCTCATCGGCAGATCGAGCAGCAGAAAATCCTCCCCCTCCAACTCCTTCAGGCTGATGGAATGCCGCCGCGCGAAAGGATGCAGAGTCGCCGACAAACGCATAGGGCGGCAAAGGCGCCATCGGGGTGAAGTCAAAATCCGCGGGAATATTCATGTCGTAGGTCAGCAGCAGAGCGATGCGGCCATGGCGCAGCGCCTCGAACAACTCCGCCTGGTTGCCCGCTACGGCGTTCACCTTTGCCGCGTCATAACGCTTTCGGAACACGGATAATAATTCAGGAATCGCCAGCGGGAAAAGCGTGGAGAGGCAGCCCACCTCCAGCAGCCCGCCCACCTTGGCGGAGATCATCGAGGCGGCACTTTGCACCTCCTCCGCCTGCAGCAGCAGCGCCTTCGCCTCGCGTAGAAAACGCTGCCCCTCGGCGGTCAGCGAGAGCCCCTGCGCATGATGGCGGATAAAAAGCTGGATGCCGAACTCCTCCTCCAGCGCGGTGATGGCGGAGGAGATGGAGGGCTGGGAAATATTCACCTTCTCGGAGGCCAGGGTGATGCTGCCCGTTTCCGCCGTGGCCACGAAATAACTGATCTGTTTCAGCGTAAACCGCATCACTCCCGCCAATCAGGAAATTTAAACCAATGTATCAGAAGATTATGTTTTACAAAAGCAAGATCGCCGCTGAAACCAGAGCCGACCGCAAAGGAGTTTCGCATGACCTTCTCTCTCGTGGCGCGCTGCCCCCGCAGCGGGCAATTCGCCGTGGCCGTGACATCTTCCTCCCCCGCCGTCGCGGCGCGCTGCGCTTTTGCACGAGCGGGGATCGGCGCCGTTACCACCCAGAACGTGACCGACCCGCGTTTGGGGCCGAAGCTGCTGGAGACCATGGCAGACGGGTTAAGCGCCGGGGCGGCGCTGGCGAAAGTGGCCGGCGAAGCCAGCTTTCCTGAATACCGCCAGCTTACGGTGATCGACGCGCAAGGCCGCACCGGCGTGCATTCCGGAACAAAAACGCTCGGCACGCATGGCGCGGCACAGGGGGAGAATGCCGTTTCAGCCGGAAACCTGCTGGCCAACAGTAACGTACCGCAGGCGGTCATCGAGGCCTTCGCCAAATCCGACCCCAAGGCGGAGCTTGGCGCGCGGGTGATCGCGGCGATGCAGGCCGGGCTGGCGGCGGGCGGCGAAGCGGGGCCTATCAAATCCGCCGGGATGCTGGTGGTGGACAAGCAAGCCTGGCCGATCGCGGATCTGCGCGTGGACTGGCACGAGGCGCCGCTGGCCGAGCTGGCCCGGCTTTGGGATGTCTGGTCGCCGCAAATGTATGATTACGTCACGCGCGCGCTGAACCCTGAAGCGGCACCATCCTACGGCGTACCGGGCGACGAATAAAAAGGGGCGAAGGCCCCTTTTTACGTGAGATAATTCTGATCCAAATTTCGCCGCATCTGCGCGAAATGCGCGTCGCTCACGGCAACTCCGCGATCACGTCGATCTCAACCAGCCATTCCGGCCGGGCGAGCGCCACAACCACAAGCCCGGTGAACACCGGATACACGCCCTTCAGCCAGCGCCCGGCAATGCGGTACACCGCCTCACGATGGCGGATATCGGTGAGATAAACCGTGACCTTGCAGATATGCTCCAGATTCGCCCCGCATTCGCGAAGCAAAAGATCGATATTCTGCATCACCTTCTCGGCCTGCCCGGCAGGGTCGCCCACCGCCACGTTCTCGCGCGTGTCGAGATCCTGCGGCACCTGGCCGCGCAGATAGATCATCTTGCCCGTCACCACCGCCTGGGCGAGATCGTTGTCCAGATTCTGCTCGGGATACGTGTCCTTGGTGTTGAACGGGCGAATGCGCTTGTAAATCATCTCTTACTCCGCGGCTTTTTTGGCAGGCACAGCACCGCCGCGCACATTGTCGGACAGACCCGCGGCCTTGTGAACCACGCGCAACGTCTCGTCCCAGTCAAAATTGCGGTACACGGCCGCGAGATGCGCGAATGGCGGAGACTGCGCGAAGAGCTGGAAGGTCAGCCGGTGCCCGGCATAGTCGGAATTCAGCAGATCCCGCGCAAAGGCCAGCAGGCGGCGCCGGTCATCGGCCATGCCATTCGCCGTTGATGGTGTAGAATTTTTCCAGCCAGGGGGCCGTCTCCGGGTCGCGGAAGGCGGCGGCATCCGGCGTCACGCAAATCTGCCCGCCGCACAGCTCGCGGGCGATATGCATCATCTGATGCAGTTGCGAGCAAGCCAGAACGCGGCCCGTCATAGAGCAAGGACTGGTTCGGCATCAGCAACCCGCCGGGGCTGCGCTCGGCGGTGGCGATCGCGGCGGTGAGATGGGCGTTGATGCCCTCGCGGTAGCAGGCGAGCTGCGCCAGCTTCTCCTGCACCGCCTGCTGCTTGTCGAGACCCGTCTGGCGCGCATTGAACAAAGCCGCGCCGATCATGAAATCGGCGAGCTTCAAATTGCGCTGGACGAAGGCGAAGGCGCTGAATAGCGGTGCAGCGTGGCGCGGATGAAACTGGCCGCCTTGGTGTGCCGGTAGAACAGCACATTCTCCCACGGGATCAGCACATTGTCGAAGATCAACAGCGTGTCGACCTCGTCGAACCGGTTGGACGAGCGGGTAATCCTCAACCGGCGCGCGGCCCGCGAAGCCGGTGCGGCAGATGAATTTCAGATTCGGCGAGCCGAGATCGCAGATGAAGCCGACGGCATAGTCGGACAGCTCCGCATCGCCCCAATTGGCGATGGTCGGCTTGGTGAAGGCCTGGTTGGCATAGGCGGCGGCGGTTTCGTACTTGGCGCCGCGCACGATGATGCCGGCATCCGTCTCCTTCACCACATGCAGCAGCATGTCCGGGTCCTGGTCCTGCGGGCGCTTGGAGCGGTCGCCCTTCGGGTCGGTATTGGCGGAGACATGGAAGGGATCGTCGCGGATCACCGTGTCGATATGACGGCGGATATTCTCGGAGAATTGCGGATTCACCTCGTTCAGCACGTCCTGGCCGTCGAAGAGCGACCACATCTCGCCCACCGTCTCGTCGCCGACACGCGTGACGATGCCGCCGATCTCGTCCAGCACCGTGTCGGTGGCGGCGCGCTTGGCCTGCCAATCCTCCTGGGTATAGGGCAGCTTGATGCCGACGGCATGCAGCTCCCCGGCATCGTCCTGGTAGCTCATCACCGGCGCGGTGCGCGGCCTCGTGCTGCATGTCGTAGATGCGCGCGCGGATATCGACGAGCGGCTTGAACATCGGTGGGTCGTGACGTCGCGCACGCGCTCGCCATTGACCCAAACCATGCGGCCGTCGCGGATTGAATCGCGATATTGCTGTCCGGTGCGGATCATCTACGGGTTTCCCATTGCTTGGCAGAGACTCAACCGGCCCTTCCGGCATCGTCAGCTATAGGCGAACCTGGCTGCTTTATTAAAGTCGATACTACAAAGCTATTGGTTAAGTTAATTCTAAGCAGCTGCACGGTTTTCAGGCAAAACCCGCGCAACTGCTTCAAAACCGCTCAGAGAGACGGCAGGTCCAGCTTGAACGCCCGCGCACAGTCCTGGGCGATCTCATAGCCCGCATCGGCATGGCGCATCACGCCGGTGGCTGGGTCGTTCCACAGCACGCGCTCCAGCCGCGCGGCCGCTTCCGGCGTGCCATCAGCGCAAATCACCATGCCGGAATGCTGGGAGAACCCCATACCCACGCCACCGCCATGATGCAACGAGACCCAGCTGGCGCCGGAGGCGCAGTTGAGCAGCGCGTTCAGGAGCGGCCAATCGGACACCGCATCCGAGCCATCCAGCATCGATTCCGTCTCGCGGTTCGGCGAGGCGACGGAGCCTGAATCCAGATGATCGCGCCCGATCACCACCGGAGCAGAAAGCTCGCCCTTGGCCACCATCTCGTTAAACGCAAGGCCGAGGCGGTGGCGATCGCCCAGCCCCACCCAGCAGATGCGCGCCGGCAGGCCCTGGAAGGAGATGCGCTCGCGCGCCATGTCCAGCCAGTTATGCAAATGCTTGTGGTCCGGCAGCAGCTCCTTCACCTTGGCGTCGGTCTTGTAGATATCCTCCGGGTCGCCCGAGAGGGCTGCCCAGCGGAACGGGCCGATGCCCCGGCAGAACAGCGGGCGGATATAGGCGGGCACGAAGCCGGGGAAGTCGAAGGCGTGGGTCACGCCGTGCTCCTTGGCGCGCTGGCGGATATTATTGCCGTAATCGAAGGTGGGCACGCCCATCTTCACGAACTCCAGCATGGCGCGCACATGCGCGGCCATTGAGGCGCAGGCGGCGGCTTCCACCGCCTTCGGGTCGCTCTCGCGTTTCTGCTCCCATTCCGCCACGCTCCAGCCCGCCGGGAGATAACCATTCACCGGGTCATGGGCGGAGGTCTGGTCGGTCAGCATGTCCGGCTTCACGCCACGGCGCAGCAGCTCCGGCAAAATCTCCGCCGCATTGCCCAGCAGCGCCACGGAGACGGCTTTTTGCTCCGCGCAGGCGCGGTCGATGATCTCCAGCGCCTCGTCCAGATCCTTCGCCTGTACGTCCACATAGCGGGTCTTCAGCCGCATTTCGATGCGGCTCTGCTGGCACTCGATGGCCAGGCAGCTCATCCCGGCCATGGTCGCGGCCAGAGGCTGCGCGCCGCCCATGCCGCCCAAACCGGCGGTGAGCACCCAGCGCCCGGCAAGGTTGCCGTCATAATGGCGCCGCCCGGCCTCGACGAAGGTTTCATACGTGCCCTGCACGATGCCCTGGGTGCCGATATAGATCCAGGAGCCGGCCGTCATCTGGCCGTACATCATCAGCCCCTTGCGATCGAGCTCGTTGAAATGCGCCCAGTTCGCCCAGTTTGGCACCAGATTGGAGTTGGCGATGAGCACGCGCGGCGCATCCGCATGGGTGCGGAACACGCCCACCGGCTTGCCGGACTGCACGAGCAGCGTCTCATCGCCCTCCAGCCGCTTCAGCGCGGCCACGATCCGGTCAAAACTCTCCCAATCGCGCGCGGCGCGGCCGATGCCGCCATACACCACCAGCTCCTCCGGGCGCTCGGCCACCATCGGGTCGAGATTGTTCATCAGCATGCGCAAAGGCGCTTCGGTCTGCCAGCTTTTCGCGGAAAGTTTGGTGCCATGGTCCGCGCGGATCACGCGCGCATTGTCGAGACGGGTCATGCGCAGAAACCTTTCAGGATTTTTTCGAGGATCGGTTGGATGGAGGCGGGGGTTTTCAGCGGCGTGGGCCAGTTTTGCTCCGTGGCGGGCGATGGCTCATCCATATAGCCACGGCAGCCCAGCTCCATCTGGATGGCGTGGATGCCCTTTTCCGGCGCGCCATAATGGCGGGTGATCCAGCCGCCCTTGAAGCGGCCATTCACCACATAAGAGAAGCCGCTTTGCGCACAAACGGCACTCACATGCGCCTGCAAGGCCGGATCACAGGATTTGCCGTCATTGGTGCCGATATTGAATTGCGGCAGCTCGCCCTCGAACAAACGCGGAATTCTGCTCCGGATGGAATGGCAATCATACAGCACCACGCGCTCATGCTGGCTGCGCAGCCGGTCGATCTCCGCGCGCAGGGCGGCGTGGTACGGGGCAAAATAGGTTTCCCGGCGCCGGGCGATCTCCGCCTCATCCGGCATCGCCCCTTTATAAAGCGGCTCGCCGTCGAAGGTCTCGGTGGGGCATAGCCCGGTGGTGGCCTGGCCAGGATAGAGCGAGACGCCAGAGGGATCACGGTTGACGTCGATCACCGAACGCGAGATTTTTGCGCCGATGATGGTGGCATCCAGCGCCTCGGCAAAGCTGTAGAGTTCCGGCAGATGCCAGTCGGCATCCTTGCGCGCCAACCAGTCCGACACGAAAACACCCAAAAACTCATCAGGGATTTCCGTGCCCGCATGCGGGATGGAGAGGATCAGCGGCGCATGGCCCCGGCGCAAAGTAAAAAGCGTCATGAAACCCCCGGCAGATTGTCAGACACCAGCGCCCCCGCTTGCAGCAGCGCGATGGCGGCCTCGATATCCGGCGCGAAATGCCTGTCCTCCTCCAGCGTCGGCACCGCGCCGCGCAAGGCGGCCCGCGCCTCTTCCAGCGCTTTCGAAGAGCGCAGCGTATGGAAATCGCAGCCCTGCGCCGCCGCCAGCCATTCGATGGCGATGACCGCGCGCAGATTTTCATTCATCGCCAGCAGCCGCCGCGCGCCATGCGCGGCCATGGAGACATGATCCTCCTGGTTGGCGGAGGTGGGAATGGAATCCACCGAGGCCGGATAGGCCCGCTGCTTGTTCTCAGACACCAGAGCCGCCGCCGTCACCTGCGGGATCATGAAGCCAGAATTCAAGCCGGGCCTGGGCGTGAGGAAGGCCGGCAGGCCCGACAGCACCGGGTCCACCAGCAGCGAGATGCGGCGCTCGGTGATGCGAGCCGATCTCGCACACCGCCATGGCGATCATATCCGCCGCGAAGGCCACGGGCTCGGCATGGAAATTGCCACCGGAGAGCGCCTCGGCGGGCCCCGTGAAGATCAGCGGATTATCGGTGACGCCATTGGCCTCGGTCTCCAGTGTCGCGGCAGCCTGGCGCAGAACATCCAGAATCGCGCCCATCACCTGCGGCTGGCAGCGCAGGCAATAAGGGTCCTGCACGCGCTCATCGCCTTTCAAATGCGAGGCGCGGATGGCCGAGCCCGCCATCAATTCGCGCAGCGCATCCGCCACCTCTTTCTGGCCCTTATGCTTGCGCACGGCATGAATGCGCGGATCAAACGGCGCATCGGAGCCTTTCGCGGCGTCGGTGGAAAGCGCACCCGTCACCAAGGCGGCGCGGAAATTGCGCTCCGCCTCGAACAACCCGGCCAGCGCATTGGCGGTGGAAAATTGCGTGCCGTTGAGCAGCGCCAGCCCTTCCTTTGGCCCCAGCACCAAAGGCGCCAGCCCGGCCTGCTTCAGCGCAACGGCGGCATCCTTGCGCACGCCGCCCACAAAAATCTCGCCAACGCCCATCATCGCGGCGGTCATGTGCGCCAGCGGCGCCAGATCGCCCGAGGCGCCGACAGACCCCTGCGCGGGTACAACCGGGATCAGATCCTTCGCCAGCATCGCGCCCAGCATGCGCACCGTTTCCACCTGCACGCCGGACGCGCCTTGGCCCAGCGAGCCCATCTTCAGCGCCAGCATCAGCCGCGCGACGGCAATGGGCATCGGCTCACCCACGCCAGCGGCATGGGACAGCACAAGGTTGCGCTGCAAGGTGGCGAGGTCCGCATCGGCGATGCGCACGGAGGCCAGCTTGCCGAAGCCGGTATTGATCCCATAAACCGGCTCGCCCCGGCTCAATATTTCCGCCACCGCGTCGGCGCCGGCCTGGATGGCTGGCAGCGCCGCCTCGTCAAGCTCGATGCGCGCGCCTTGATAAATCGCGCGCCATTGCGCGAGGCTCATGGCCCCGGGGGTGAGTTTCATGCGGCACTCCAGATGCGTTGATGTAATGGATTGAACCCGATGCGGTAGACCAGCTCCGCCGGGCGCTCGATGTCCCAGATGGCGAGATGGCATTTTGCCCCCGCCTTCAGCACGCCGACATCATCCCGCCCCAAGGCGGCGGCGGCGTGGCGGGTGACGCCCAGCAAGCACTCCTCCACCGTCAGGCGGAATTGCGTGGCGGCCATGTTCATCGCCAGCAGCAAAGAGAAAAGCGGCGAGGTCCCGGGATTGAGATCGGTGGAAACGGCCATGCGCACGCCATGCTGCCGGAAGGCCTCCACGGGCGGCACCTGCTTTTCGCGCAGCGTGAAAAAGGCGCCGGGCAGCAGCACCGCCACGGTGCCGGCCTTTGCCATCGCCGCCGCGCCATCCTCGCCGGTATATTCAAGATGATCAGCCGAGAGCGCGCCAAACCGCGCCGCCAAAGCCGCACCATGCAAATCGGAAAGCTGGTCCGCATGCAGCTTCACCCGCAGCCCGTGCCGGGCGGCGGCGGTGAAAACCTGCTCCATCTCTTCAGGCGAAAAAGCGATGCCCTCGCAAAACCCATCGACAGCATCAGCCAGTTTATGCGCCGCAACGTGAGGGATCATCTCCTCGCACAACAGGCGCAGATATTCAGCCCGCCCCATCTCCGGCGGAAACCCATGCGCGCCAAGAAAGGTGGGCGAAATATCAGCCCGGTCGCCGAGCGATCTCGCAACCTCCAGGCATTTATATTCAGAGTCAGGCGAAAGACCGTAGCCGGATTTCACTTCCAGCGTCGTCACCCCTTCGGCGATCAGCGCCGCCATGCGCTTCTGCGCCGCCGCACGCAGATCCTCCGCGCTCGCCGCGCGTGTGGCTTTCATCGTGCCGAGAATCCCGCCGCCGGCGCGGGCAATCTCCTCATAGCTGGCGCCCTTCAGCCGCGCCTCGAACTCACCCGCACGGTCGCCCGCATAAACAAGATGCGTATGGCAATCGATCAGCCCTGGCGTGATCCACCGGCCTTCGCAATCCACAATATGATCGGCCTCGATGTCCCGCTGCGCCCCCGCGTAAAAAATGCGCCCGGCGGCCTGCGCCACCATGCCGCCTTCGACAACACCCAGCCCCGGCAGCGCGGGGTCCATGGTCGCCAGCCTCGCATTGGTAAAAATCCGCTCTGCACGCATGTTCTATACCTTGGCGTTGAGGGGGATAAGTTGTATATACAATACGCATCCCCAGGAGGCCTGTCCAGTGTCCGAGCGCATCATTTTTCGTCACGCTTTGCTGCCCGGCGGCTGGGCCGAGGATGTCGCGCTCGCCTTTGAAGATGGTGTGATCACCAAGGTTGAAACAGGCATGTCCGGCGGCGCTGGCATCGCCTTGCCCGGCATGCCCAATTTGCACAGCCACAGCTTCCAGCGCGCCATGGCCGGAAAAGCGGAGCTGCGCGGCCCTACGGCGGATAGTTTCTGGACCTGGCGGGAGCTGATGTACCGGCTGGCTTTGTCGCTGGACCCCGATGACGTGCAGGCCATCGCCACGCTGGCCTTTGCCGAGATGCTGGAAGGCGGGTTTACCGCCGTGGCGGAGTTTCATTATCTCCATCACGCGCCGGATGGCTCGCCCTATGCGGACATCGCCGAGATGGCCGCGCGGCTGGCCGCGGCGGCAGAGGAAACCGGCATCGACTTGCTGCTTCTGCCTGTCTTCTACGCCCATTCCGGCTTCGGCGGAAAACCGCCCGCCGAGGGCCAGCGCCGTTTCATCAATTCGCTCGACAGCTATGCCAAGCTTCATGCGCGCTGCCAGCAGCTTGCCCCCACCGGCATCGCCCCGCACTCGCTGCGCGCCGCCACGCTGGAGGAGCTGAACACGCTGGCCACACTGAACGGCACGGCGCCCTTTCATATCCACATCGCCGAGCAGATGGCCGAGGTGGAGGCCTGCATCGCCTTCTCCGGCGCCAGGCCCGTTGAATATCTGCTGGCCAACGCACCTGTTTCCGGCAATTGGTGCCTGGTGCACGCCACCCACATCACCGAATCCGAAGCCCAGGGCATGACGGCGGCAAAGGCCGTGGCCGGGCTCTGCCCCATCACCGAGGCCAATCTGGGCGATGGCATCTTCCCCGCCCAGTTCTTCACCGGCGCCTATGGCATCGGCTCCGATTTAAACGTGCTGATCGATGTGGGGCGGGAGCTGCAAATGCTTGAATATTCCCAGCGCCTCGGCCAGCGTCAGCGCAACGTCATGGCCAGCGCAACCATTCGCCCCACCGCCACCGCTCTATACCAGCACGCCCTCGCGGGCGGCGCGCAGGCTTGCGGCCTCGCGTCCGGCCTGGAAGTGGGATCTCCCGCCAGCTTCGTCACCATCGCGGGCGAAGACCCCGAGCAGGCGCTGGCCGATGCCGTGTTCACCGCCCGCGCCCCTGCGGTGCGTGACGTCTGGGTGCGGGGAAAGCGCGTGGTGGCAAATGGGCGGCACATGAAAGCCGAAGACGCCCGCGCCGGGTTCAATGCCGTTCTGCGCAAGCGCCTGTAACCGCCATGGACGATCCCCGCCCCCCCAAACTCTATGAGCAGGTCAAGAGCTATCTGCGCGAGGGCATCGCCGCCGGAACCTGGAAGGCGGGCGAGAAAATCCCGTCCGAGTTCGAGCTGATGGACCGGCTCGGCGCCTCGCGCATGACGGTGCATCGCGCCCTGCGGGAGCTTTCGGCCGAGGGCATGCTGCTGCGCGTGCAGGGGGCGGGCAGCTTCGTGCAGCCCCCTGCCCCGCGTTCGCCCTTGCTGGAGATCCACGACATCGCCGAGGACATCGCCCGGCGCGGCCACACCCACCGGGCCGAGGTGCTGGCGCTTGAAGCCCGCCCGGCAGGGGCGGAAATCGGCGGCGAATTTCTGCTCCGCCCGCGCGGAACATTATTCTATTCCGAGATCGTGCATTTCGAGAACGATATCCCGGTGCAGCTGGAGGAGCGTTATGTCGCCCCCCATTTCGCGCCCGGCTATCTGACGCAGGATTTCACCGCCATCACCCCCAACCGCTATCTGCAGAATATCGAGCCGCCTTATGAGGTGGAGCATATCATCCACGCCGCCCCGGCCGATGCACGGGTACAGAAGCTGCTGCGCCTCGCCCCGCATGAGGCGTGCTTGTGCCTGCTCCGCCGCACCTGGACGGTAGCCGGGCCCGCCACGCGCTCCCTGCTCACCCATCCCGGCAGCCGCTACAGCCTGGGCAGCCGCTACAAGCTGGCGGATTTCCACGCCCGCCCTGGTTAGACGCATGAAATTGATCGCTCAGACAAAGGCTAGAAAGGCCCGGCATTAACCACCCAAGATCGCAAAATTAAGAGCGAGCGCACACACCTAGAGTTTACTTTCCGAATCGTTGCGGGGACGTTAAATTCTCCCCAGGCCGTATTGGGAGGCGTGGATTTTGGATCACGACATACTGCTTCTCTCGGTGACGCTCGGCATCTTGTCCCTCGGGATCCTCGCCATCGGGGCCGATCTTCTGGCAGGCTCCCGGCGCCGGGTGGCCTTGGCCACACCGCAAGATGAATTACGCGCCTTTCTGCGCGAGGCCCCGCCCATGCAGGCACAACCCGCCTTGCTGGGCGCAGAGCCGATAAAACCTGCTTCCCCCGAACCTGCCGCTTTTGAACCGCCACCTCCCGCACCGCCCGCAGCACCTGCGGCTGAAGAGGCGCCGGCCATGGACAGCTTCGTGTTCCGGCGCCATGTCTCGCGGGATTTCGCCTCCATGGAGCTGAGCCACAAGCGCTTCCGCCCGGCGCCCGAGCCTGAGAGCCCGCCCCCCGCGCCGCTGGATTTCTCCACCATCCAGAGCGAGATCCGCGCCGTACTGGGCGCCGCCCCGCCCTCTCCCCCGCCTGCCGCACCGCGCCAGGCACAGCTGTCCTGGACTGAGCCGCAGCGCCTGGCCGTGCTCTCCCTGGCAGGCGCCCCGCCGGAAGCCGGCTTCGCCTTGCTGCGCGAACATGGCATCAGCACACTCATCGCGGCCACGGGCCACCCGTTCCGGCGGCCCGTGGAAGAGATCGAGATACTCTCCCTCCCCGATGGCACAGATACCGCCGCCCCCCTCGCCGCCCGGCTGCGCGCCAAGCTCGCGAACGGAGAGCGTATTGCCTTTCATACCGAAACCGGGCTCAGCGGTGCCAGCGCCCTGCTGGCGGCGCGCTTTTCCAGCCGCCAGTCCGGTTAAACCTCTTCTTCCACACCAAGGCGGCGTAAAAACGCCGGCACGCCCTCGCCCGCCGGGGCGGCGATCACATGGTCGAAATAATGCACCCCGGTCGGCTGTGGGTTGATCTCATACAGCACACAGCCACGGCCATTGCGCCGCGCCTCGGCGGCGAACCCCGCCGCCGGATACACCACACCTGAGGTGCCGATGGCGCAGAACACATCCGCCCGGTCCAACGCCGTCATGATTTCATCCATGTGGTAGGGAATTTCCCCGAACCAGACGATATCCGGGCGCATTGAAGCAGCCCCGCAGGAGGGGCAAAGCGTCTCCACCCCCGCATTCTCCCGCCAGGGGCCGGTCTCCTCGCAGGCGGCGCAGAGCAGCTTGCGCAGCTCGCCATGCATATGCAGCAAGGCCGTGCTGCCCGCGCGCTCATGCAAATCGTCCACATTCTGGGTCACCAGCAGGAACTCACCACGCCCCCGCCAGGCCCGCTCCAGCGCCGCCAGCGCCAGATGCGCCCGGTTGGGCGCCACCTCATGCAGCTGCGCACGCCGCAGATTATAGAAATGATGCACAAGCGCGGGGTCGCGCAGAAACCCTTCCGGCGTGGCGACATCCTCGATCCGGTGATTTTCCCACAGCCCATCCGCCGCGCGGAATGTGGAGATCCCTGATTCCGCCGAGACGCCCGCCCCTGTCAGCACCACGATATTCATGCGCACATCAATATGCGTTCAAATTGGATCATTCAATTCAATCCAGGCATATGAGATTGATCGCGCCGGCCTGCCGCCCGACCATCCGCAGGCCAATGGAAGCAAGCTTCCGGCCATGACGCGGATCATTTAATATAATCGCCGCACTGATAAAAACTCCCGTGCCGCGCCGCCAGCGCAAGCCTTCGCAGGGCGGCCTTGCAAACAACGTCTACCTTCCTGCCGTTTTTTGATGTTTGCAGAGAAAGATGCCCAAGCCGGACGAACTCATTTTTGCCCTGAAGACCTTCACCGCCGCCATGCTGGCCTTCTCCATTTCCAGCTGGCTGGGGCTGGATAACCCTTATTGGTCGATGGCCACCGCCTTCATCGTCGCCAACCCCTACGCCGGAGCCATGCGCTCGAAAGCCGTGTACCGCGTTTTCGGCACGCTCACCGGCGGCACGGCGGCGGTGATCATGGTGCCAAACCTGGTCAACGCCCCGGTGCTGCTCTGTAGCGCCATGGCGCTCTGGGTCGGTTTCTGCCTCTATATCTCCCTGCTGGACCGCTCGGCGCGGGCCTATGCCTTCATGCTCTCGGGCTATACGGCGAGCATCATCGGCTTTCCCTCCGTCACCAATCCCGGGCACGTGTTTCAAACCGCGCTGACACGCTGCGAGGAGATCACGCTCGGCATCGTCTGCACCACCATCATCGGCACGGTGATCCTGCCGCGCTCGATGGGCCCGATCCTGGCGCGGCGCATCACCTCCTGGGTGCAGCCTGGCGTGGAATGGGCCAGCGCCGCCCTGGCAGGAGACGGTGAAGCCCAGCCCGCGCGGGATGCGCGCCGGCGCCTCGCCTTCGAGGCGACGGATACGGCGATGATGATCTCGCAGCTCGGCTATGACATTTCGCACATGCAATCGGCCGTGCGGCAGGTGACACGCCTGCGCATGTACGTCATCAGCCTGATGCCGGTCCTCAGCTCCATCGGCCATCGCGTCGCGGAGCTGCGCCGGATCGGCGGCCTGACTCCAGACATGCAGACGGCGCTGACGCGGACCGATGAATGGATCAAGAGCGGGCAAGCGGAAGGCGCTGCCCCGTTGCTGCACGAGATTCAGGCGCTGGAACACGAGCCGCCCAATTGGCAGGGCCTGCTGCGGGCAAGCCTCGCCGTGCGGCTGGAGGAGCTGGTGCGCATCGTCTCCCAATCCAGGCAGTTGCGCCGGCATGTGCTGGACGGCACCGCCGCGCCGGCTAACCCGGCCGTGGAAGCCGAATATATCGCCATCACCCGGCAGAACCGGGACCATAAGCTGGCGTTTCTCTCGGCCCTCGCCGCATCGCTGTCCATCCTCGTGGTCTGCACGCTCTGGATCCAAACCTCCTGGGCCTATGGCGGCGGTGCCGCCGTCATGGTGGCCATCGCCTGCTGCTTCTTCGCCACGCAGGACGACCCCGCCCCCGCCCTCGTCCTGATGCTGCGCAACGCCGTGATCTCGCTCATCGTCATCTTCATCTACGACTTCGCGATCCTGCCGAAGATCGTGGGAATCGACGAGCTGTATCTCGTCCTGCTACCGGCGGGGCTGATCATCGGCGTGCTGGTCTCACGCCCCGCCACCTTCGGCACCGGCATGGTGCTGGGTGCCATCGGCACCACCCAGTTCGCGCTGACCAATGGCTATGAGGTCACGTTCGTCAAATACGGGGACAGCGCCTTCGGCCTTCTTGTCGGCCTCGGCACCGCGCTGGTGGTCACGCGCCTCATCCGCTCCGTCGGCGCGGCATGGAGCGCGCAACGGCTGATGCGCGCCAACTGGCGCGAGGTGGCCGCCGCCGCCGTGGCCGAAACCGGGCCGGACCGCGCCGCGCTGACCGGCATCATGATGGACAGGCTGGGGCTGATGATGCCCCGCCTGGCGGCCGTGGCGGCGGGCGCAGACAGCGCCGCCGCTGGCGCCATGGTGGATCTGCGCGTCGGCCTCAACATCATCGGCCTGCACCGCGAACAATGGCGCCTGCCGCCCGCCGCGCGGGAGGCCAGCCAGCGTATCTTCAGCTCCATCTCCGCTTACTACCTCGGCGACCCGCGGCAACCGCCCCCGCCCGCCCTCGTCCAGGCGATGGATGAGGCGATCTGCGCGCTGATGGTGGATGCCCTGGCCTACCGGGCGGCGCTGATGGTGCTCTCGGGCTTGCGCTCGACGCTCTTTCCCGACACACCGCCTCCGGATTTCGTATCCTTAGCCTCACTCCCTGGTGCCGCATGATTGGTGAAGTCGATATTTACGGCGTGCTGTTTCCGCCGCTGGTCATCTGGATCGGCGTCGCGCTCGCGCTGTCCACGGTGGTGCGGCGCATCATCTCGGCGCTGGGCCTCTACCGTTTTATCTGGCACAGGCCGCTCTTCGACCTCTGCCTTCTCATCATGCTGACCGGGGTCGTGAGCCTGGCAGCCAACCGCTATTTCTGATCCCGGAGTCCCATGAAGCCCGCCTCCTCTGCTTACCGCTTTATCGCCACGCTGGCGGCTCTGGCCATTGCCTGCCTCGTCGGCTGGCAGCTCTGGATCTATTATATGGAAAGCCCCTGGACACGAGACGGCAGCGTGCGGGCGGATGTCGTCTCACTGGCGCCGGATGTCACCGGGCCGGTGGTGCAGGTTTTCGTGCACGACAATCAGATTGTGCAAAAGGGCGAACCGCTCTTCCAGGTCGACCCGGCGCGCTTCAATCTGGCGCTGGCCCAGGCCCAGGCCGCGCTTGCCAAGGCGCATGCGACAATGCTGAACGCGCAGGTGAACGCCGGCCGTTACGCCGCGCTCTCCACCAACGCCACCTCCGCCATCTCGCGCGACGATGCCAGCACCCAGGCGCACGAGGCTGAGGCCGCCTATGAAGCCGCGCAGGCGGATCTCGGCGTTGCGGAACTCAACCTGCAGCGCACCACTGTCCGCGCCACGGTGAACGGAATGGTCACCAATTTCTCCATGCAGCCGGGCGATTACGTGAGCACCGGCACGCCGGTGATCGCCCTCGTCGATACCGAGACACTCTATGTGGATGGGTATTTCGAGGAGACCAAGATGCGCCACATCCAGATCGGCGACAAGGCAAGCGTGCAGCTTCTGCAAGGCGGCCCCGTCATCCAGGGCCATGTGCAGGGTTTTGCCGCAGGCATTGCGGATAATGAGCGCATCGCCGCCCCCACCTTGGTGGCGGATGTGAATCCCACCTTCACCTGGGTGCGCCTTGCCGCCCGCATTCCCGTGCGCATCGCGCTGGATAAGGTGCCCGCTGGCGTGCATCTGGTCGCGGGCATGACCTGCACGGTCAGCATCGTGCCGGACAAGACCCAAACTCAGCAATAATATGAAGTAACCGGGCGGCGCGCCAAAGCCGCCCGGCATCTAGCCCTTTGTTAAAAGACTGATTCACACCCTCCGTTGGCGCGCAAGCGCGCGTCAACTTCAAGCGATCAGGCTCTAGTTTTGCGCGTATAAAACCCGCAGCACCACGAACCAGTTCTCCTGGTTGCCCGCCAGCAAGCCTTGGGCATCTGGCGTGCAGATGCTCCATCGTCACCGCATCGTCCACATTACCGCCGACGATCTCGACCATCCCCGGCCCGCCGCCGGTGACGATGCTGCAATGCGCGGGGAAGAGATAAGAGGTCGGCAAATCATTGAAGCTGAGATCGCGCGCCTGCCCGCGCGGGAAACACACAAGGTCGCCCAAACGCGGCGCGTACTCCTTCGGGTTCTCCGCGATCAACAGCTTGCCGGGGTGATAAGGCCGCGCGGCATAATTAATATAAGTGGCGTGATCCGGCGCGTAAGGGAAATCCGGCCCCGCCCCCGCGATGCGCATGACATATGAAATGAACGCCGCCGACCACGCATAGTCGCCATTCTGCGCCACCGGGAAAATCTTGCCGCTGCCGTCATGCACGCCGGTCCAGCGCGCGTCCGGCTCGTGCGCGTTCATCCCTTCCCACCAATATTCGCCAACGCGCTGCCAGAGGCCCTGCTGGCGCTCTGCCATCGTCGCGGCGCGCTGCACATAGCCCGCACCGCCATCATCATCCACACGCCCGCCCCAGAGCCGCCATTCGCGCAGCGCCACCGCCACCGCGGCACCGCGCGAGAAGGGCGCGTAGCCGCCATTGGCGAAGGGCGGCGCGTGATTTTCCGCCGCACAGGCGGATAACAGGCAAATAGAGAAAAGGGCCGCCTTTTTGGAAAAAAGCGGCCCCGAGAATTTTTGCCTCCTCTTAACGAGGCGCTTCACGCGAGGTCGCTGAACATCTCTGTCAGCGCCGCTTCGGTCGCATCGCACAGGCCGCGTTCGGTGATCAGCCCGGTGACGAGCCGCGCGGGTGTCACGTCGAAAGCCGGGTTGGCGGCGGGGCTCGATGTCGGCACGATGCGCACGGTGGCGATCGAACCATCCAGCGCGCGGCCGGTCATTGTCGTCACCTCGGAGGCGGCACGCTCCTCGATGGGAATATCGGACAGCCCGTCGCGGATCGTCCAGTCGACGGTCGAAGACGGCAGAGCAACCCAGAAGGGCACGCCATTATCACGCGCCGAGAGCGCCTTTAGATACGTGCCGATCTTGTTGCAGACATCGCCCTGGCGGGTCACGCGGTCGGTGCCGACAATCACCAGATCCACATCGCCATGCTGCATGAAATGCCCGCCGGCATTATCGGAAATCACCGTGTGGTTCACGCCATGCTTGCCCAGCTCCCAGGCGGTGAGCGAGGCGCCCTGGTTGCGCGGGCGGGTTTCTTCCACCCACACATGCACGTCGATCCCGGAATCATGCGCCATATAGATAGGCGCCAGAGCCGTTCCCCAATCCACGGTGGCGATCCAGCCGGCATTGCAATGCGTCAGCACATTCACCCGCTTGCCGCCGCGCGCCTTCTCCTGAATCAGACTTAGGCCGTTGCGGCCGATCGACTCATTCACCGCGACATCCTCATCGCAGATCTTCGCGGCTTCGGCATAAGCAGCGGCGGCACGGGCGGCCGGCTCCAGCTTGCGCAACACCGCGCTCATGCGGCCAAGCGCCCAGCGCAGATTGATGGCGGTGGGGCGCGTGGCGCCAAGCACCTCCAGCGCCTGCGCCAAGGCCGCGTCCGAGGCATCGGCACGCATCGCCAAGGCCACGCCATAAGCGGCGGAGGCGCCGATCAGCGGCGCACCGCGCACCAGCATCGCCTTGATGGCATGCGCCATTTCCTCAAGCGTGGTGAGGCGGACAAGATCGACAGTCCAGGGCAGCTTGGTCTGGTCGATGATGCGGACAGACCAGCCATCTGTCTCGTCCACCCAGATGGAGCGATACGGGGTGCCGTCAATTTTCATGGCGTTAAAAAATCCTAAAGTTTTTGATGCAAGGCGCAGACGAGGGTGAATAAGCGCCGTGCGGTGTGAAAATCAATCACAACCTTGCCGCCGAGGCGTTCGATCATCAGCTCGGCACCTTCATTATGCAGGCCGCGCCGGCCCATATCGATGGCCTGGATACGCGCCTCGCGCCCTTCCGCCACGGCGCTGGCGTAGGAATCCAACAGCATCTGATAGTCGCGGATCAGCATTTTAAACGGCCCCAGCGCCAGCAGCACCGCCTGCACCGGCTGGTCGTTCTCGTCACGGACATCGAACACCAACCGGCCTTCCTGGATCGAAAGATGCAGGACGCTTTGCAGATCCGTAAACCCTGGCAGATGAAACTCGTTCTCCTGCGCCAGGTCATGCACCGCTTGCTCGCGGTCAGCCTGCTGCAAGGCGGAGATCCGGTGCAGCGCCTCACCGTCCAGAACAATCCGCGTCAGCCTGCCTTTTGCATCCGCCATTAAAGCCTCCCGCGCCTTATGCCGAAATCAGATGACCCAATCTTCATTCCCATCCGCAAAACGGTCCATCCCGCCGGGCGATCATGCAGCCTGGCCAAACGCCCGTCATATCATCGGAGGCGATCATAACAATTATAGAAAGGCGCGACAAATAGCACATTTTATCCGATAGCGCTGCAACAACCTCCCCCGCGCCGCCTTTCATGGCGGCGTCCTGATGACCTGCCATGCAAGCAACCACCCTTGGTGTTGCAACGCGCCTTCCCGTCCGTTCATCGCCCATTCACGTCTGGCATGAACATCATCTGCGCGAAGACCCAAACCATCCGCGTCACTCTCCATAATGTTGTTCATTCGAACCATCATGCGCGCGGTTGGAAACGGGCAAAAAGGTGGCGGCGGCATGGCACATCAACGGCAAAGCCATCGTTGCAGCGTAGCGTTTGCGCATAATCAGAAAAAAATGCGCGAATATGGCTGTTCTCTTACGCTTTTTATTGACAGCGCGATGTGAGAGGCCGAATAGCGATTCTTGCGTGCATTGCGCGATTCGCGTCGCAACCGTGTCTGAATTCTGCCGGTCGAGAAACCCGCACGTGAAATTAAGAAGGACGGCTCACCGCCGTGCAAAAAGACGTTTCTGTGCCGGACCGCGACCTACCGGAACTCAACCATAACCTTGAATGCAAGGAGCATCTCTCGTGACCATTGAAGACCAAGACAACACACAGCGGGCGCAGCCGCTGGCTGTGCGGGCAACCGCGAAGAAGACCGCCGCCGCCAAGAAGCCGGCCGCGAAGAAGGCGGCGGTGAAGAAGCCTGCCGCGAAGAAGGCCGCAGCCGCCAAGAAGCCCGTCGCGAAGAAGGCCGCAGCCGCCAAGAAGCCGGTCGCGAAGAAGGCCGCAGCCGTCAAGAAGCCGGTCGCGAAGAAGGCCGCAGCCGCCAAGAAGCCCGTCGCGAAGAAGGCCGCAGCCGTGAAGAAGCCGGTCGCGAAGAAGGCCGCTGCCGTGAAGAAGCCGGTCGCGAAGAAGACCGCTGCCGTGAAGAAGCCGGTCGCGAAGAAGACCGCTGCCGCCAAGAAGCCGGTCGCGAAGAAGACCGCTGCCGTCAAGAAGCCGGTCGCGAAGAAGACCGCTGCCGCCAAGAAGCCGGCCGCGAAGAAGACCGCTGCCGTCAAGAAGCCGGTCGCGAAGAAGACCGCTGCCGCCAAGAAGCCGGCCGTGAAGAAGACCGCTGCCGCCAAGAAGCCGGTCGCGAAGAAGACCGCTGCTGTCAAGAAGCCGGCCGTGAAGAAAACCGTTGCCGCCAAAAAGCCGGTGGAGAAGAAGACCACCGCCCCGCGCAAGCCGCGCAAGGTGACGGAGCCCGCCATCATCGAAACGCCGGTGCTGCCGGAAGAGACCGTGGAGATCATCTCCCCGACCATCGACAGCATCAACTAACGGCCCTTCACACGGCCTCGAAAAAACAGGCGCGGCCTCCGCGCCTGTTTTTTTATGCGCCTTGCTGACGACAGAGTTTCAAGCGGCGGCCACCGCTCACCCCTCTCTGGACAGCCAATCCTCAAGCAACCGCCTTGCGATGGAATCATGTGGCGGCAGGCCAATGCCCAGTGCCGCATGGCCGCGTATCTCAGCCCGGGTGAACCAGCGCGCATCGCGGATCTCGTCATCCTGCAGCACGATCTCCTCGCTCAGCCCCTCGGCCTGGAAGCCCAGCATCAACGAGGCCGGAAACGGCCAGGGCTGGCTTGAATGATACTGCACAGCCCCCACCCTCACGCCGGTTTCCTCAAACACTTCGCGGCGCACGCTGTCTTCCAGGCTCTCGCCCGGCTCAACAAAACCGGCCAGCGTGGAGTACATGTTCTTCTCGGGCGGAAAACGATGCGACTGCCCGAGCAGCGCCGTATCACCGCGCGTGACCAGCATGATCACGGCGGAATCGGTGCGCGGAAAATGATCTTTTCCGCATTGCGTGCAGTGCAGCATCCAGCCCGCGCGTTGCGGCGCCAGCGCCCCGGCGCAGAGCGGGCAATATTTATGAGCCGCGCGCCAATTGAACATGCCGCGCGCGGTGGCGAGCAAAGCCGCATCCAGCGTTGGCAGCAAAGCCGTCAGGCCGCGCAGCTCCACGAATTTTTCCGTCTCAATCCCCGGCGGCAAATCGCGCCCTGACAGATCGAGCGCGAATAGCGGTACATCATCGGCAAGCCCCAGGAACAGATCCGGCGCCTGCCCCAAAGGCGGCAGCATCACCGCGCGCGGCGCCTCGCCCTCAACATCGATCAGCGCCTTGCCATCGCGCAGCAGCACATAGCGGCTGGCTTCATTCTGCGCCGCGCTTTCCTGCCAGGCCGCGTCGTCGCGCAGCGGCGCGGCACGGTCCAGCGCCCCGCTGCTGTAATGGTTGGGCTCGCCTTTATAAGTGAAATCCATGCTCCACTCCTCTCGCATGGCACCTTTTTTCTGCCAAGCTTGCGCTCCGGCGCGCCAGAGGCGATAATCCCCCCGGGAGATCGGCGGCGGACATCGCGGCCCGCCAACCTGGTCAGGGCCGGAAGGCAGCAGCCACAACGGATTTCGCATGGGTCGTTGTCCGGTCTCCCACCCGAATTTTTACGCCAAGGTCCGCGCTGCTCATGGGTTTGTTCGACGACGAAGCGCCAGACGCCCCGCCGCCGGGCCCCAGCCTCTTTGGTGATGAACCGGAGCAGGAGGCGCCGAAGGCCGCCGCCTACCGCGTTCTGGCCCGCAAATACCGCCCCACCACCTTCGATGACCTGATCGGCCAGGACGCCCTGGTGCGCACTTTGCGCAACGCCTTCGCCATGAACCGCATCGCCCATGCCTTCATGCTCACCGGCGTGCGCGGCGTCGGCAAAACCACCACGGCACGCATCCTCGCCCGCGCCCTCAACTGCACGGGGGCTGACGGCACTGGCGGCCCGACGCCCGACCCGTGCGGCGTATGCGAGAACTGCAAGGCCATCCTGACCGACCGCCACCCCGACGTGGTGGAGATGGACGCCGCCTCCAACACCGGCGTGGATGATGTGCGCGAGATCATCGAGGCCACGCGCTTCAAGCCGCTCTCGGCGCGCGTGAAAGTGTTCATCATTGACGAGGTGCACATGCTCTCCAAGGCGGCGTTCAACGCGCTGCTGAAAACGCTGGAAGAGCCGCCCCCGCATATCAAATTCGTGCTGGCCACCACCGAGATCCGCAAGGTGCCCATCACCGTGCTCTCGCGCTGCCAGCGTTTCGACCTGCGCCGCGTGCCGGTGGAGCAGCTCGCCGCGCACTTCACCCGCATCGCGAAAAAAGAGCAGGTGGCGATTTCAGAGGCCGCGCTCACCCATATCGCCCGCGCGGCGGATGGCTCGGTGCGCGACGGTTTGTCGCTCCTCGACCAGGCCATTGCCCGCGGCGCGGAGGATGGCGGCGAGATCAGCGCGCCGATGGTGGCGGACATGCTGGGGCTGGCGGATCGCGGCTTCGTGTTCGACATGATGGATGCGGTGGTGAAGGGCGACATCCAGGCCGCGCTGAAAATCTCCGACAACTCCTATGAGCGCGGCGCCGATCCCGGCGTGCTGCTCTCCGATCTGTTGGGCCTGGCACATCTGCTCACCCGCATGAAATCCGTGCCCGCCCTGGCGCAAAGCGGCACGCTGCCGGAGATGGAGCGCACGCGCGGCGCGGCGCTGGCGGAGATGCTCTCCATCCCCTTCCTCGGCCGGCTCTGGCAGATGCTGCTTAAGGGACTGCAAGAAGTCGAGACCGCGCCTGACCGCCGCGCGGGCGCGGAAATGATTCTGATCCGCCTCTGCCATGTGGCCGACCTGCCGCCGCCGGGCGAGCTGGTGAAGAAGCTCACGGAAAATCCCGCTGCCGCTTTGGGCGGCGCGCCTGCCAATGGCCCAGGCGGCGGTGGCGCGCGTGCGGTTGCCAACGGCAATGTGGTGATGCAGGCGCCCGCCCCGCGCGCGCTCAGCTTTCATGATGTCGTCGCGCTGGCGCAGCAGAAGCGGGACGTGATGCTCTACGCGCATCTGCGCCAATCCGTGCATCTGGTGCGTTTCGCGCCGCCCGTTATCGAGATGCGCATCGTGGACGACCCGCGCGTGCCGCGTGACCTGGCGCATAAACTCTCCGTCTTGCTGGAGAACTGAAACAGGGCGGCGCTGGACCGTCGTGCTCTCCAACCAGCAGGGCGAGCCGACCATCGACGAGGCCGAAGGGGTCGCCACCGCCAAGGCGCGCGACGAGGCGCTTGGCCCACCCGCTGGTGCAGGCCATCCTGGCGCAATTCCCCGGCACCAAGGTAGAGACGCCGCATGAACCGGAAGCAGAGCCCGACCTGCCCGCCGACTGGGCGGCCCTGGTTCCACCCGACGAGCTATATGAAGGAGATGAGTAAATGAAAAACATCGCCGGCCTGATGAAGCAGGCCCAGCAGATGCAGCAGAAAATGGCCGACATGCAGGCCAAGCTGGAAGCCACCGAGATGGAAGGCGTGGCCGGTGCCGGGCTGGTGCGCATCATCCTCTCCGGCAAGGGCGCGCTGAAAAGCGTGAAGATCGACCCGAAGCTGATCGACCCCAACGAGGCCGAGATGCTGGAAGACCTCATCGCCGCCGCGCATGCGGACGCAAAGTCCAAGCTGGATGCGATGATGGAATCCGAGACCAAGAACGCCATGGGCGGCATCAGCCTCCCGGCGGGGCTGAAGCTGCCGTTTTAATGAGGAAGGAAAAGTCTTCTTTTTGTGAACAAAAAGAAGCAAAAAAACTTTATAACCTTGGGTCATGGGCTGTGGCGGCGTCATTGCCCATGGCCCCAGGAGCAAAAGTTTTTTGCTGCTTTTTTTCAAAAAAGCAGTTCTTTTCTTAAATGGGCGGACCTGACCTCGAAAACCTGATCGGCCTGTTCTCACGCCTGCCGGGGCTCGGCCCCCGCAGCGCGCGGCGCATTGTGCTGAAGCTGCTGCGCGAGAAGGAAACACGGCCTGCTGCCGCTGGCGGATGCGCTGCGCGCCGCCGCGGCGCTCAGTGCGCACCTGCTCCGTCTGCGGCAATCTCGATTCCTCCGACCCCTGCGCCATCTGCGCCGAGCCTCTGCGCGAGGCCCGCATCTGCGTGGTGGAGGGCGTGGCCGATCTCTGGGCGCTGGAGCGCGCCCATGTCTATCGCGGCAAATACCATGTGCTGGGCGGCACGCTCTCGGCGCTCTCAGGGCGCGGGCCGGAGGATCTTGCGATCCGCCCGCTGCTCGCCCGGCTGGAGCAAGGCGGCATCGAGGAAGTGATCCTCGCCCTGCCCGCCACCGTGGACGGCGCCGCCACCGCCCATTACCTCACCGACCGCCTGAAGCGCTTCGGCGTGCCCATCTCCCGCCTGGCGCAGGGCGTGCCCGTGGGCGGCGCGCTGGAGGTGCTGGATGAAGGCACGCTGGCCACGGCCCTGCGCGCCAGAGGAGCCGCCTAAACCATCATGAGCACCCTCGACCCCGCCGACTGGTCCGCCCTGCGGGCCCTTGGCCATCAAATGCTGGACGACATGGTGGACCATCTCGCCACCCTGCGCGAACAGCCCGTCTGGCGCCCCATGCCCGAGGCTGTGCGCCAGTCCTTCACCGCCCCCCTGCCCAGCAGCGGCACGGACGCGCAGAAGCCCTCTACAGCCCGCTTCCAGGCCGAGATTCAGCCCTATGTCACCGGCAACCTGCATCCGCGCTTCATGGGCTGGGTGCATGGCGGCGGGAACCCGGTTTCCATGCTGGCGGAGCTGCTGGCGGGGGCCATGAACGCCAATTGCGGCGGGCGCGACCATGTGGGCATCGCCGTGGAGCGCCAGGTGATCGCCTGGGCCGCCGAGATGCTGGGCATGCCCGCGCAAACCTCCGGCGTGCTGCTCACCGGCTCCTCCATGGCCAATTTCTGCGCCGTGCTCTGCGCCAAGCACAAAGCCCTGGGCGAGGCCGGGCACGAGACCGGGGTGAATGGCGCAAAACTCACCGCCTATGCCTCGGCGGGGGTGCATCGCTGCGTCACCGGCGCGCTGGACATGGCGGGCTTCGGCCGCGCGAGCCTGCGCAAGATTCCGCTGGACGAGCATTTCCGCATGGACATGGCCAAGCTGCGCGAGGCCATCGCGGCGGACAAGGCGGCGGGTTTCACCCCCTTCCTCATCGCCGCCACGGCGGGCAGCGTGGATGCCGGCGCGTTCGACGACCTGAATGAAGCCGCCGACATCGCCGCGGCGCAGAATGCATGGTTCCACGTGGACGGCGCCTTCGGCGCCCTGGCCGCGCTCTCGCCCGCCAAGCGCCACCTCACCGCGGGCCTCGGCCGGGCGGATTCCATCGCCTTCGATTTCCATAAATGGGCGCAGGTCACCTATTCCTGCGGCTGCCTGCTGGTGCGCGACCCGGCCATCCACAACGCCACCTTCGCCCAGGCGACGAATTACCTCGCCGCCGCCCCGCGCGGTCTGGCGGGCGGCTTCCCCTGGCCGTGCGACCTGGGGCCGGACCTCTCGCGCGGCTTCTCGGCGCTGAAAATCTGGATGACGCTCTGCGCCTATGGCACGCAAGGCCTGGCGGGTGTGGTGGACAATAGCTGCGCCCTCGCCCAGCGTTTGGCCACGCAAGTCCAGGCCAGCAACCGGCTGACGCTCCTGGCCCCGGCGGCGCTCAACATCGTCTGTTTCGGGATCGAGGGTAAAACCAACCAGGAGGTTCTGGACCTCGTGGCGGATTTGCAGGAAGACGGCCTGTTCGCCCCCTCCACCACCACCATCAATGGCCGCACTGCCATACGCTGCGCCATCGTCAATCACCGCACCACGGCAGAAGATATCGACGCGCTGGTGACCGAGATCCTGCGGCGGGCTTGAAGAGTTTTAAAAGTCTTTGGGGGCGCCCTTTTCAAAAAGGGCGCGAGATCGCCGCTTTTTTGTAAAAAAGCGGCACCGAAAAACTTGTTAGTCCTTCGGCAGCCGCACGGCGATGGATTGCGCATGCGCGGTCAGCCCCTCCGCCTCGGCCAGCGCCACGGCGGCGGGGCCAAGGGCGGCCAGAGCCTGGTGCGGCACGCCTGCATAGGTGGTGCGCTTCATGAAATCATAAACCGACAGGCCCGAGGCAAACCGCGCCGTGCCGGAGGTGGGCAGCACATGGTTCGGCCCGATGATGTAATCGCCCATCGCCTCCGGCGTGTTGCGGCCCAAAAACACCGCCCCGGCATGGCGTACCTTGGCAAAAATCGGCTCCGGGTCCGCCAGCATCAGCTGCAGATGCTCCGGCGCCACCCGGTTGGCGATGTTCGCCGCCTCGTCCCAATCCTGCACCAGAATGATCGCGCCATGGCGCCGCCAGCTTGCCCCGGCAATCTCGCGGCGCGGCAGCGTCTCCAGCGCCTGCTCCACCGCGGCCTCCACCGCCGCGGCCAGCGGGCCGCTATTGGTCACCAGAATGGATTGCGCGTCCTCGTCATGCTCGGCCTGGGCCAGCAGGTCCAGCGCCACCTGCATCGGATCACACCCCTCATCGGCGATGATCAGCACCTCTGACGGCCCGGCAATGGAATCGATTCCCACCTGCCCGAACACCTGGCGCTTGGCTTCGGCCACATAGGCATTGCCCGGCCCCACGATCCGGTCCACCCGCCTGATGGTCGCGGTGCCATAGGCCAGGGCCGCCACCGCCTGCGCCCCGCCGACACGGTAGATCTCCGTGATCCCGGCCGCGTTCGCCGCCGCCAGCACCAGATGATTCAGCACGCCGCCCGGGGCGGGCACCACCATCGCCACGCGCCCCACCCCGGCCACCTTGGCCGGAATGGCGTTCATCAGCACGGAAGACGGATAGGCCGCCTTGCCGCCCGGCACATACAGCCCCACCGCGTCCAGCGCCCCCCAGCGCAGCCCGCAGGTAACGCCCAGATCGTCGGTGAATTCAATGTCGCGCGGCATCTGCGCCCGGTGGAAAACCTCGATCCGCCGCGCCGCCAGGGCCAGGGCTTCGCGCAGCTTCTGCGGCGTCTGCGCCTCGGCTTGCGCCAGCTCATCGGCGGTCACGCGCAGGCCAGCGGCGGTCAGCTCAAGCCGGTCGAAGCGCGCGGTATAGTCCAGCAGCGCCGCATCGCCCTCGGCCCGCACGCGCTCGATGATCTCGCGCACCGCGCCGGACAGCGCCGGCGCCACCTGGGCGCGGGCAAGCAGGCCCGCGAACGCCGTCTCGAAATCCGGGTTCCTCGTCGCCAGTATTTTCATGCCGCAAGCGCCTTCCTGAAAGCCTCGATCCAGGCGCCAATCTCATCCGGCCGGGTCTTCAGCGCAACCCGATTGACGATGAGCCGCGACGACACTTGCGCAATCACATCCGTCTCCACCAGCCCGTTCGCCTTCAGCGTGCTGCCAGTCTGCACCAGATCCACGATCAGCCGTGACAGCCCCAGCCCCGGCGCCAGCTCCATGGAGCCGGAGAGCTCCACGATCTCGGCCTGGATGCCCCGGCGGGCGAAATGGCGCTTGGCGGTGTTGGGGTATTTGCTGGCAACCCGGATGGCGGAGACGCGGGAAAGATCGGTCTGCCCGGCATCGTCCTTCGGCTCGGCCACGGAAATCCGGCATTTGCCGATGCCCAGGTCCAGCGGCGCATAAACCTCCGGGTAATCGAACTCCATCAGCACATCGCCGCCGCAAATGCCGATCTCCGCCGCGCCGAAGGCCACGAAGGTCGCCACGTCGAAGGAACGCACCCGGATCACGTCCACCTCCGGGCTGCTGGTACGAAAGCGCAGCTTGCGGGAAGTCTCGTCGGTATATTCGGGCTCCGGCATCAGGCCGGCACGGGCCAGCATGGGGCCTGCCTCTGTCAGAATGCGCCCCTTGGGCAGTGCGAGCACGATGGACATGGCCGCGCCATTACCATCGCCCCGGCGGCGAGGCTAGCCGGGCTAGCCTTGCTCCCCGGGCATGGGACCATCGAGTTCATCGGCGCGGATGGCCGCCGGGCGGGCGTAAAGCCGCGCAACATAGGATATGAAAGCGGGCCGCGCCTCGATGGATCTGAACCTCAGCCCGTATCCCAGATGCGCCCCCAGATAGATATCCGCCGCGGAGAATGTATCGCCCAGCAAATAAGGGCCGGGCTTCAGGGCGGCCTCCAGCACGTCCAGCACGCCCGCCAGACCCGCGCCATAGCCGCACATGCCCACACGCTCCGGCGGCACGGTGACCCCCATGGCCTGGGCGGTTGCGGCGGCCTCATAGGGGCCGGCGGTGAAGAACAGCCAGCGGTAATAAGCCCCGCGCGCCGGATCACCGGGCGGCGGCGCCAGCTTCGCGGCGGGGAAGGCATCGGCCAGATAGGCGATGATGGCGGCGCATTCAGTCACCACCACATTGCCATGCTTCAGCGCCGGCACCTTCCCCATCGGGTTGATGGCGGTATAGGCCGGGGATTTCATCTCCGGCCCATAGGCGATGATTTCCGTTTTGTAAGGCTGGCCAATCTCCTCAAGCGCCCAGCGGACCATGCGCCCGCGCGACATCGGATTGGTGTAGAAGGTGAGTTCCATCTGCGTCTCCTGCCGTTTTGGCCGGAATCCTACACCAACCCCCGCGCTTAATGCACCAGCCTGGGCTGCATGTCGTTCTGAATGATCGCCGCCGTCGCCAGTTCCTTGTTCGAGGCGATGGCCATCGGCGTGCCGTCAGCGGCATGGATGGCGAAGGCCGGGCCGGAATCCGTCATCACCGGCTTCACGAAGGCGATCTCATCCAAACCCAACAGCGCCAACTGCGCGGCGGAGATGTGATGAATGTCCAGCACCGTGCCGGGGACGAAATTGGCCGTGCCGTCATGGGTCTTGATGTTCATCTTATGTCCTTTCAGGCCCCTCGGGCGTGAAGTCTCCAACTTAAGATCCTAATTATGTTTGAATTGGGGATGCTTCATGGCTTTGGCTAGCCTCCTCCCGATTTCATGTAGGCGGCCTGCTTTTTCACAGGCCCGCACCTCTCAGTTTCAGTCTCAGTTTCAGCCTCAGTCCCCGTCCACCATTCTGGCGGGGGTAGACACCTTGCCCTGGCCGCGGGCGATGGGGATGGTCTTCACCACCGGCTGCGGCACCGGGCGGATGAGATCCACGTGGAGCAGGCCATTATCCAGCCACGCGCCCTTCACCTCAATTCCCTCCGCGATCACGAAAGCCCGCTGGAACTGCCGCGCCGCGATGCCCCGGTGCAGGAACACCCGCCCCTGGCCATCGTCGGTCTGGCGGCCACGGATCACCAATTGGTTATCTTCCAGCGTGATCTGCAGGTCATCCATGGTGAACCCCGCCACGGCGAGGGTAATTCGCAGCGAAACCGGGCTGAGCTGCTCGATATTATAGGGCGGGTAGCCGTCCGAAGAGTTTTTTGCGGCGCGCTCGATCATCTGCTCCAGATGGTCGAAGCCAAGGAAAAGCGGCGAGGTAAAAACGCGTGTCGTCATGGTCTTAAGCTCCCCCGAATGAGCGAAGCAGGTTGAGGACCCTCCAGCGAGGCATCCGGTGTCCCCATGTTGGCATGGTTTTGCAGCGATGCAAGGGGGCGCGTTGCAGCGGCCAACCGGGCGGATTACATGCGTGGCATGTCAGAGACACAAACCGGCGCCCCGCTCCTGCCCATTCTCATCTACCCGGACTCCGTGCTGCGCAAGCAGGCCCGCCCGGTCACCCCGGCTGATGCCGACGAGGTGCGCGCCTTGGTGCCCTCCATGTTCGCCACCATGTACAAGGCGCCGGGCATTGGCCTGGCCGCCAACCAGATCGGCAGCCTGCTGCGCGTGATCGTCGTGGACGTGGCGCCCAAGGACGAACCCGCCCCGATCGCGCTGATCAACCCGGAGATCATCGCCAAATCCGACGAAACTGGCCACCCAGGAGGAAGGCTGCCTGTCAATTCCCGACCAATACGCCGAGGTCACCCGCCCGGCCCGGGTGAAGGTGCGCTACCAGGACCTGGAGGGCATGAAGAAGGAGATCGAGGCCGACGGGCTGTTTGCGGCCTGCCTGCAGCATGAGATCGACCATCTGAACGGCGTGCTGTTCGTGGATTATCTCTCGGCGCTGAAGCGCAACATCCTGCTCCGCAAGCTGGCCAAGGCGCAGAAGGAGCTTCAGGCCCGCTGATGGGCACGTCCCTCAAACTCGCCTTCATGGGCTCGCCGGACTTCGCTGTGCCCGCCCTCAAGGCGCTGGTGGAGGCCGGGCATGAGGTGGCGGCGGTCTACGCCCAGCCCCCCAAGCCCGCCGGGCGCGGCCAGAAGGAGCAGTTTTGCGCCGTCCATGCCGCAGCCGTTGAGCTGGGCCTGCCTGTGCGCACGCCCCCCCGGCTGCGCAAAAACGCCGAAGAGCTGGAATTTTTCCGCGCCCTGAAGCTCGATGCCGCCGTGGTCGCCGCCTACGGGCTGATCCTGCCGCAGGAGTTTCTGGACGCGCCCAAGCGCGGCTGCCTGAACATCCACGGCTCGCTGCTGCCGCGCTGGCGCGGCGCCGCCCCCATCCAGGCCGCCATCGCCGCCGGGGATGCGGAAACCGGCATCACCATCATGCAGATGGAAGCCGGGCTCGATACCGGCCCCATGCTGCGCCGGGAAGCCACCCCCATCGGCCCGGAGGACACCTCCGCCGATCTGCACGACAAGCTCGCGGCCCAGGGCGCGAAGCTGATCCTCAAGGAGCTGGCGCAGCCCAGCGCCCCCATCGCCCAGAACGACGCGCTCTCCAACTACGCCCCCAAGCTCAGCCGCGAGGATGCCAGGCTCGATTTCCGCCTGCCCGCCCCGGTGCTGGAGCGGCGCATCCGCGCCTTTTACCCCTGGCCCGGCGCGCTCGGCCTGCTGGGGGACATTGTGATCAAAATCCTCGCCGCCGACGTGGTGGCGGGCGAAGGCATTCCCGGCACGCTGCTGCCCGGCGGCCTCACCATCGCCTGCGGCGAGGGCGCCCTGCGCGTGACGCGCCTGCAACGCGCCGGCAAGGCCGCGATGAGCGCCGATGATTTTCTCCGCGGCTACAAGCTGCCTGAAGGGGCGCGCTTCTATTGAGCCTGTGGGCGCTGGAAATCGAGTATGATGGCACGCCCTTCATGGGCTGGCAGCGTCAGAAGCATGGTCTGGCCATCCAGCAGGTGATCGAGGAAGCCGCCGCGCGCCTCCGTGGCGGGGCGGAGGTGACAGAGGCCGTCTCCGCCGGGCGCACAGATGCCGGGGTACATGCCCTGGCGATGATCGTGCAGATCGAGCTGCCGGATTTCACGCCCTACCGCATCCGCGAGGCGATGAATTTTCACCTCAAGCCCCACCCCATCGCCGTGCTGCGCTGCTGCCCGGCCCCCGAAGGCTGGAATGCCCGCTTCTCCGCCCGGGCGCGCAGCTACCGCTACGTCATCCTCAACCGCCCCCAGCCGCCGACGCTGGAGGTGCACCGCGTCTGGCATGTGAAGGCCAGGCTGGACGAGGCCGCCATGCACCGCGCGGCGCAGCTTTTGCTCGGGCATCATGATTTCTCGTCCTTCCGCGCCTCCGCCTGCCAGGCCAAAACGCCGATGCGCACGCTTGGATTTTTGCGCCGTCCGCCGCGAGGGGGAGAAGGTGATCGTGGAAACCAAGGCCCGCTCCTTCCTGCATCATCAGGTCCGCAACATGGTGGGCAGCTTGAAAATGGTCGGCGAAGGCCATTGGCCGGAGCGCAAAATCGCCGACGTGCTCGCCGCCCAATCCCGCCCCGCCGCCGGGCAGACCGCCCCCGCCGAGGGGCTGTATTTCACCGGCGTTGATTACGATCCGCCGCTTGAACTGAGCTGAGCCTCAGCCCAAACTGCCCTCCGCCCAGGAGTCTGCCATGCCCCACGCCGATTTCGTGCATCTGCGCGTCCATTCCGCCTATTCGCTCTCGGAAGGCGCCATCAAGCCCGACAAAATGGCGGCGCTGGCGGCGGCGGACAACATGCCGGCGGTGGCGATCACCGACACTTCCAACATGTTCGGCACGCTGGAATTCACCCAGTACTGCACCAAATCCGGCGTGCAGCCGATCATTGGCTGCCAGCTTGGCCTGGCGCGGCCCGGCATCAATCTGGCGCCGGATTATGTGGTGCTGCTGGCGCAGACCGAGGAGGGCTATGCCAATCTCCAGCGC
Organism: uncultured Pseudomonadota bacterium; assembly: GCA_963736885.1. Taxonomy (GTDB): domain Bacteria; phylum Pseudomonadota; class Alphaproteobacteria; order Acetobacterales; family Acetobacteraceae; genus Acidocella. The sequence continues at coordinate 140,804 of CAVTQN010000008.1, read as the reverse complement.
CTCACCTCGCTCTCCTTCCTCTCCAGCGATGCGATAAAACCGCAGATCACCCGCGCGCAATTGATCGAACATGCAAACGGCCTCTTCCTGCTCACCGGCGGGGCGCTTGGCCCCATCGGGCGGCTGCTGGCGGAGGGGCAGATGGAGGAGGCGCAAGCCTGTCTCGCCGCGCTGAAAGACGCCTTCCCCGACCGCATCGCCATCGAGATCCAGCGCCATGGCGAAGCGCTGGAGAAAGCCACCGAGCCCGGTTTTTTGCTCCTGGCGGAAGAATTCGGCCTGCCGCTCGTTGCCACCAATGAATGCTTCTTCGCCAAGCGCGGAGATGTATGAGGCGCATGACGCGCTGCTCTGCATCGCCGAGGGCCGCGTGCTGGCGGAGAAAGACCGCCGCCGCGTGACCCCCGAGCATTGGTTCAAACCCGCCGCCGATGATGCGCGAGCTCTTCGCCGACCTGCCGGATGCCTGCGACAACACCATCGCCATCGCGCAGAGCTGCACGGTGATGACCGGCACGCGCAAGCCGCTGCTGCCACGCTGCCCGAAAGTGCGCGAAGGCGCCACGGAAGAGGAAACCTTGCGCGCCATGTCCGAAGAAGGCTTGCGCGCCCGCCTCGCCTTCGAGGGCATTTCCGGCGAGGCGGAGAAGGAGTACTGGGACCGGCTGGAATTCGAGCTCACCATCATCGTGCAGATGGGCTTTCCCGGCTACTTCCTCATCGTGGCCGACTTCATTCAATGGGCGAAGGATCACCAGATCCCCGTCGGCCCCGGCCGTGGTTCGGGTGCGGGCTCGCTCGTCGCCTGGGCGCTGCGCATCACCGACCTCAACCCGCTGCGCTATGCCTTGCTGTTCGAGCGCTTCCTGAATCCCGAACGCGTCTCCATGCCGGATTTCGATATCGATTTCTGCCAGGAGCGGCGCGACGAGGTCATCAAATATGTGGTGCGCGAATATGGCGCGGATCAGGTCGCGCAGATCATCACCTTCGGCAAGCTGCAGGCCCGTGCGGCGGTGCGCGATGTCGGGCGCGTGCTGGGCCTGCCCTATGGCCAGGTGAACAAGGTCGCGGAGCTGATCCCCAACAACCCGGCCAAGCCGGTGACGCTGAAGGAAGCCATAGAGGGCGAGCCGAAACTTCAGGACCTGCGCGATTCCGATGAAGGCCTGGCCCGGCTGCTGGAAATCGCCCAGCAGATCGAGGGGCTGTACCGCCACGCCTCCACCCATGCGGCGGGTGTGGTCATCGGCGACCGCGAGCTGGTGAAGCTGGTGCCGCTTTATAAAGATCCGCGCTCGGACCTGCTCGTCACCCAATATTCGATGAAATATGTCGAGCAGGTGGGGCTGGTGAAGTTCGACTTCCTCGGCCTCACCACGCTGACCATCATCGACCGCGCGCTGAAATTTTTGCGCCAGCAGGGCATCGAGCTTGATATTTCCAAAATCCCGCTGGATGACAAGAAAACCTACGACATGATCGGCCGCGCCGATACGGCGGGCGTGTTCACCTTCGAAACCGCGGCCTTCCGCGGCGCGCTGGCGCAGATGCGCCCTGACAGGTTCGAGGACCTCGTCGCCATCCAGGCGCTCAACCGCCCGGGCCCGATGGCCAACATTCCCGATTACTGCGACCGCAAGCGCGGCGCCCCGTGGGAGGCGCCGGACCCGGCCATTCACCATATTCTCGCTGAAACCAACGGCATCATTGTCTATCAGGAACAGGTGATGCAGATCGCCCAGGTGATGGCGGGCTACACGCTGGCCGGGGCGGACCTTCTGCGCCGCGCCATGGGCAAGAAAATCCGCGCGGAGATGGACGCGCAGCGCAAAATCTTCTGCGACGGCGCGCTGGCGAAGGGCTTCACCGAGGAACGCGCCAACGAGATTTTCGACCTGATGGCGAAATTCGCCGATTACGGCTTCAACAAATCCCACGCGGCGGCCTATGCGCTGGTCTCCTACCAAACCGCCTATCTGCGCGCCAATCATACCGTCGCCTTCCTGGCGGCCTGCATGTCGCTCTCCATCGCCAACACGGACAAAGTGGCGCTGCTGCGCGCGGATGCGATGCGCGGCGGGATAAAAGTGCTGCCGCCGGATGTGAACAAATCCGGCGCGGATTTCGAGGTGGAGCTACAGGAGGATGGCAGCTACGCCATCCGCTTCGCGCTGGGCGCCATCAAGCGCGTCGGCATGGGCGCGATGGATGAGATGGTGAAGGCGCGCGGCAAAAAACCGTTCAAATCCATCGATGATTTCGCCGCGCGCATCGACCCCAAAACCCTCACCCGCGCGCAGATCGAAATTTTGGCGAAAGCCGGCGCCTTCGAATGTCTCGATACCAACCGCGCGCGCATCTTCAACGCGGCGGAGATGATCATCCGCACCGCCCAGGCCGGCGCGGCGGAGCGCGAAAGCGGGCAGATCGGCCTGTTCGGCGGCGGCGAGCCGGAAAAAATCCGCCTGGCCACCGGGCCGGACTGGCCCGAGACCGAGCGCCTCGCCTTCGAGGCGGAGGCGATCGGCTTTCACATCTCCGCCCATCCGCTGGACATGTATGCGAGGGCGCTGAAAAATCTCGACGTCACCGCCTCGGGCGCCATCCAGCGCCGGGCGGAGGCCGGGGCGGCGCGGCTGAAACTGGCGGGTACCGTCGGCGCCAAGAAGGAGCGCATCACCCGCACCGGCAGCCGCATGATGTGGCTCACGCTCTCGGACATGCAGGGCAGTTTCGAGGTCACCCTCTTCTCCGAGGTGCTGAACCGCTCGCGCGAGCTGCTGGCGGAAGGCACCGCCCTGCTGGTGACCGCCGATGCGAAGATGGATGGCGAATTGCTGCGCCTCACCGCCTCCGACATCACGCTGCTGGACGATGCCGCGCGCGATGCCGGGGCGGGCCTGAGAATCTGGCTGGACCGCGAAGACGCCCTGCCCTCCCTGAAAGCCCTGTTCGACCGCGAAGGCCGCGGCAAGGGGCGCATCGTCCTGCTGCCCAAAACCGGCACGGAGAGGCGGCTGGAAATGCGCCTGCCCGGCAGCTTCAACGTCTCCCCGCGCCTCGCCCAGGCCGCCAAGCTTGTTCCGGGCGTGGAATTGGTTGAGGATGCGTAAGGGGGGCTCCTTGCGCATCCATTTTCACAGCTCACGGCACAACGCCGCGTCCCCGTTTCAGCAAACGGCGCAAAATCTGCTGCCGCCGCGCCTCAATCATGCCTATGCTTAGCGCTTTGTTTGAGCGGTCAATTTCATGCGCTTAGATTGAATCAGGCGATTCAGCCTAAATGTATATTGATCTACGTCCCCCGGCTTGACGTTCCGGATGGCAAGGCGATGATGCCCTGCCGTCTCAGGAGCTTTCATGGCCAGCCTTTCCCGCCGCGCGTTGCTTGCCGCCTCCACCGTCCTGGCCGCTTGCGGCGCTGCCCGGGCGGCGGGGCTTTACGCCACGCCACGCCCCATCATCATCGGCAATGGCCCGCCCGTGGCGCCGGTCAGACCGGTGAAGGAGATATATTTCGGCCAGCTCGTCACCGACCCTTACCGCTGGATGGAATCGCAGGATTCCGAATGGCGCGCCTACATCCAGGCCGAGGGCGATTACGCCCGCGCGGTACTGGCCAAGATCCCAGGCCGGGACGCGCTGGCCGCCGCGATTTCCAAAAACTCCGAAGCCGTCACCCTGGTCGACTCGCTGCAAATCGCGGGCCCTCACATTTTCACGGAGCGGCGCCCGCCCGGCGCCAACACCACCCGGCTTTATGTGCGCGACAGCCTCTCCGGCACTGACAGGCTGCTGATCGACCCCGAACATTTCACCGCCTCCGGCACCCATGCGGCGCTGGACTGGTGGGAAGCCTCGCCGGATGGCTCGCAAATCGTCTATGGCCTCTCGGAAGGCGGCTCGGAACATTCCGTGCTGCATGTGATGGCCACCGCGACCGGCACCATCTCCCCGCTCGCCCTCACCCGCACGGACGATGCCAGCCCCAGCTGGCTGCCGGACGGTTCCGGCTTCTTCTATAACCGCTATCAGGACGTCCCGCCCGACAGCCTGCATTACGAGGAAAACTCCAGCGCCTGGCTGCATCTTCTGGGCACCGACCCGGCGCAGGATGTCCGCCTGCTCGGCCCCGGGCTGGAAAATGGCGTCAGCCTCGCGCCCATCGATTTACCCGTGATCTTCGCCACGCCGGGGTCGGACATCGTCATCGCCCTCATCTCGTCGGGCGTGCAGAACGAGGTGTCGCTCTACATGGCCAGCCTTGCCGGAACCGTGGCGGGCAAGCCGGTCTGGACGCGCATCTGCACCCCGGCCGACAAGGTGACGGGTTTCACCGTGCGCGGGGAGGAGGTTTTCCTGCTCACCCACAACCATGCCCCGCATTACCGGGTGCTGAAGATCACCGCCGCGAACCCGCATGTTTCGAAGGCGCAGGAGGTTGTGCCGCAGGGCCGCACCGTCATTCGCAGCATCGCCGCGGCAAAGGACGGCATTTACATACTCGGCCTCGATGCCGGGCTCGGTCAGCTGCGCCGGCTGGGGGCGGACGGCAAGCTCACCACCCTCACTTTGCCCTTCGCCGGGGCCATCGATGAAAATAGTTTCTACGCCGACACGCAGCATGAGGGCGCCTGGTTCCAGCTTGAAGGCTGGGTGCGGCCCAGCGTGGTCTGCCTAGCCCAGGCGGATGGCAGCATCACCCAGACCAACCTCGCCCCGCAGCCCGATATCGACGTCTCGCCCTACACCTCAGAGGAAATTCTGGTCCCGGCGCGCGACGGCGCACGCGTGCCGCTCTCCATCATCTACCGCAAGGGGCTGAAGCGCGATGGCAACGCCACGCTGCTGATGGAGGCCTATGGCGCCTATGGCATCACGCTCGACCCTGGCTTCATCGCGCGCTGGCTGCCCTTCCTGGATGCAGGCGCGGTCTTCGCCGTGGCGCATGTGCGCGGCGGCGGCGAGCTGGGCGAGGATTGGCACCTGGCCGGGCAAAAAGCCACCAAATATCATAGCTGGCAGGATGCCGAGGATTGCGCCCTGCATCTCATCGGGCTGGGCTACAGCTCGCACCGCACCATCGGCGTCATTGGCGGCTCGGCGGGCGGCATCACGGTGGGCAGGCTGATGACGGAGCGGCCGGAGCTGGCCGCCGTCGTCATCTCCATGGTCGGCGTGTCGGATGCCATGCGCAGCGAATTCTCCCCCAACGGCCCGCCGAACATCCCTGAATTCGGCAGCGTGAAAACCGAGCGCGGCTTTCATGATCTCTTCGCCATGGACGCCTACCAGCATGTGCATGACGGCGTGAAATACCCCGCCGTGCTGCTGACCACCGGCCTGCACGACCCGCGCGTCTCCCCCTGGGAGGCCACCAAGATGACCGCGCGGCTGCAAGCCGCCACTGCCAGCAAGGCCCCCATCCTGCTGCGGGTGGAGGCGGATGCCGGGCACGGCATCGGCTCCACCCGGGCACAGCGCGACCAGGAAACCGCGGACATCATGGCCTTCACCCTCTGGCGCACCGGCGACCCGCGCTACCAGCCGTAAACCCGCCAGGCTGGCCGTCTGGCGGGTTTACAGATGTCTCTTAGGCCGCCGGCTTGGGCTCCTGCCCGTCCTGCGGCGGTTCTTCCGGCGCTTCAGCGGGCGGGGCTTCCTCGTCCTGCTCCTCGCCTGTCGCATGCCCAGGCTCGCGCATCACCGCCGGCCTGGCGGCACGCCCCAGCGGCATGAAGCCCTGCGCCAGCTCGTGATAAAGCGGACGCGGGCAAACCAGGCGCGAGGCGCCCAGCCCCAGCATGGCGGCCACCATCAGCGGAATCACCGCGCCGGTATTGCCTGTCATTTCCAGGATGATGACGAAGGCCGTCATCGGCGCCTGCACCACGCCCGCGAAATACCCCGCCATGCCGAGCAGCGCGCCCACGCTGGCCGCATTGCCGCCCTCTCCCGCGATCCAGGCGCCCAGCCCCGCCCCAACGGAGAGCGAGGGCGCGAAAATGCCGCCCGGAATGCCCGAGACCGCCGTGATCAGTGTGGCCAGGAACTTCGCCGGCCAGAAATACCAATGCGGCGCCACGCCCTCCACCGCCGCGCGGGCGGTTTCATAGCCGGTGCCGAAGCTGGCCCCCTTGGTGGCAACGCCGATGATGGCGACAAGCGCCCCGCAGATGAGCGGATAGACCAGCCGCCGCGTCTTCGGGTTGCCCGCGATCCAGCCCTTCGCCCACAGCCCGGCATCCATCATCAGCCGGCTGAACAGCCCGCCCAGCAGCCCGCCCGCCGTGCCGCACAGGGCGGTCAGCACCCAGCCGCCCATCCCGTTCACGGTGGCGTCGCTGGTGCCGAAATAGGTATAATTGCCAGTCAGCCCCAGCGAGACGAGACCGCCGATGATCACCGTGGTCAGCACGATGCCGTTGGTCTTCAACTCGAAGCTGCGGCTCATCTCCTCGATCGCGAACACCACCCCCGCCAGCGGCGCGTTGAAGGCCGCGGCGATGCCGGCGGCGGAGCCGGCCAGGATCAGCCCGCGCTCATTCTGCAAGCCGCGCAGCCGCGTCACCTGCAGCATGATCGCCGCCCCCACCTGCACGGTCGGCCCCTCGCGCCCCACCGAGGCGCCGCAGAGCAGCCCCACCACCGTCAGCCCGATCTTGGCGAAGCACATGCGCACCGAAAGCAGCCGCCGCCGCGCAATGCCGCGTGGCAGCTCCCGCGCCGCGATGGCCTGCGGAATGCCGCTGCCCTGCGAGCCGGGAAACACGCTGCCCGCCGCCCAGGCGCAGAACACGAATCCAAGCGGCGTGATGAGCAGCGGCAGCGCCCAGAATCGGCCCGAAACATGAAAAAACAGAGTTCCTGCCCCGTCCGCCGCGCGCGCGAACAGCACGCTCACCGCGCCAACACATAATGCGCCGCCCCAAAAAGCCGCACGCCGCCGCCAAAAACGTCCCGCCAGATACGGCAGCCGCCGCACTGGTGTCCCAAGCTTGCCTTCCAAGCTCTTGCCTCCTGTCGCCAACGAAGCTAATAGCCCCTCCACGGATATGGGCACATAGCTCAGCGGTAGAGCACCACCTTGACATGGTGGGGGTCACAGGTTCAATCCCTGTTGTGCCCACCATATCCGGATTTTCCTTGCAAATTCATTGAGTTAGCATTGAGTTCCCGGCGGCGCATTCGTCCTGCGGGGGGCTTGTCTGCGCGGGCCGTACGGCCGAAAGTCTTGACGTAAAAGCGATCCCGGCCCATTGGGGCGCAAGATTTCCCATTTTTTAACGGCAGAGGTGTGTTTGTCTAAGGAAGATATGATCGAATTCAGCGGCATGGTGACCGAGTTGCTGCCCAATGCCATGTTCCGCGTGAAGCTGGATAATGAACACGAGATTCTCGCCCATACCAGCGGCAAGATGCGCAAGAACCGCATCCGCGTTCTGGCTGGCGACCGCGTGAATGTCGAAATGACTCCGTATGACCTGACCAAGGGCCGGATCACATTCCGCTTCAAGTAATTCTGGCTTCGGCCAGCCCGCGCCGCCTGGCGCTGCTGCGGCAGATCGGCATCGAACCAGCCCGGATCACCGCCCCAGAGATCGACGAGACGCCCCGCCCGGGCGAACTGCCCCGCGTTTTCGCGCGCCGGATGGCATTGGAAAAACTCACCTCCGATTCCGAGGCTTTCGTCATCGCGGCGGATACCGTCGTCGCCGCCGGACGGCGCATGCTGCATAAAACCGAATCGCGCGAAGAGGCCGAACAGTATCTGCGCCTGCTCTCGGGCCGCCGCCACAGGGTGCACAGCGCCGTGGCCGTGCGCGCGCCGGATGGCCGGGTGGCCTGCCGGGTGGTCGATTCGGCGGTCGGCCTTGCCCGGCTGGATGAAACCCAGATTGCCGCCTATCTGGAGAGCGGCGAATGGGCGCAGAAAGCCGGGGGCTATGCCATCCAGGGCGCTGGCCGCCAGCTTCATCGATTTCATCTCCGGCTCCTATTCCGGCGTGGTCGGGTTGCCCTTGCACGAAACCGCTTCACTGCTGCGCGGACTCGGCTGGCGGTGATCGCCGCCTCCCTGCGCGGCGCGCTGGTGCGCCTCGCTTTGCTGCGCGGTGATGAGCTGACGGAATTTTACGCCTGGAACCGCGAAGCGCCGGATGGGGTGGGCGATCTCTATACCGGCCGTGTGGACGCCGTGGCCAAGGCGCTGGCGGGCTGTTTCGTGGCGCTGGGGGGCGAAAGCTCCGGCTTCCTGCCGGACAGCGCCGGGGGCAAAACCCTCACCGAAGGACAATATGTCGCGGTGCGCGTCAGCCGTGCCGCGCAAGGCGATAAGGGGCCGCGTTTGGCCCTGGCGAATATGCCACCCGGCGACTCGCCCGGCCTTATCGCGCGCGGTTCTGGCCCGCTGCTGGAGCTGGCGCAGCGCTTCCCGGACGAAGAGATTGTTCTGGACGATTACGCGCTGATGGCGCAACTGCGCCCCGCCCTGGAAGGCCGGATGCGCTACGGAGCAAAAACCTTCGATCCGGTGCTGGAGGATGAGGTGGCCGCCCTGGCGGAGCCAACCGCCCCCCTGCCCCATGGCGCGCGGCTGCACATCACAACCGCACCGGCGGCCACGCTGCTGGATGTGGACGCCGCCGCCGCCAGCCATATGCCGCCGATGGCGCTGAACAGCGCCATCATCCCGGAAATCTGCCGGCAGATCGTGCTGCGCAATCTCTCCGGCGGGATTCTCCTCGATTTCGCCGGGCTGAAAAACGCCCAACGGCAGACATTGCTTGCCCCCCTGCGCCAGGCATTGCAGCGCGACCCTCTGGCGCCGAGCCTGCTCGGCCTCTCAAACCTGGGCTTCGCCGAGATCAACCGCCGGCGCATCCGCCCGCCTTTGCATGAAATTTTTCACGCAGCGTAAAAGATACAGCCATGAAATGCCCGATCTGCAACAAGCAAGCCACGCCTGAATTCACCCCCTTCTGCTCCAAGCGCTGCGCGGAAATCGATCTCGGCCGCTGGCTGACCGACAGCTACAAGCTGCCCGCGCGCACGGACGAGGACGAAGAAGACGAAAAAGAGTAAGGCGCTTACTTGCGCTGGGCGATATAGACCGAGCCCAAAATCATCGCTCCGCCCGCCAGTTCCGCCAGGGTCAAAGGCTCGCCCAGGAGCAAATAGCCGCCCAGCGCGCTGAACACCGGCAGCAGATACAAAAACCAGCCCGCACTCTGCGCCCCCAGCTCCGCCACGCCCTTGTTCCAGGCAAGCAGCGCCACCACCGAGCAGCCGATGGCCAGGAAGAGCATGATCTCCCATTCCTGCCCGGTCATTGCCGTCATCATCGGCCCCAGCCCCGGCCATCCCGCAACAAGCAGCGGCACTGTGCCGATGGACATCGTCACCGCCGAGCTTTGCAGCGCCCCATGCTTCTTGATGAGCGGCGGAATCACCATGCAATAGATCGCCCAGCCAAAAGCTCCGACCAGCAGCAGCAATATGCCGCGCACATCGCCCTCGGCCGGCCCCGCGGCGCTGGCCAGCAACACGATACCAGCCGCCCCCAGCAGCGCCGCGAAGAGGGTGCGAAACCCCGGCGCCCGGCGCGCCGTCAGGCAGGCCAGCAACAGGATCATCAGCGATTCGGATGAGTTAAGCAGCCCGTTCATCCCGGCGGAGACAGTACGCACCGCCACACCGCCCAGCAGATTATAGGTCGCCACCCCGGTCAGCCCGCACACCGCGCCGCGCAACCAATCGCGCACCGACCAGCGCCGCACCGCCCCTGCCAGCGCCGGCAGGAAGCAGAGGGAGGCGATGGTGTAGCGCAGCGCCATATAGGAAGCGCCGGGCATCGCCAGATGGCCGCTGCCGATGAAATAGCGGTTGCCGATGGGCGCGAACCCCCACAGCACGACAGCCCCCAGCACAAGCAGCAGCGCCCGCACCCGAGGCGCCAGAAATTGACTGGAGACGAGTGACTGGCTCATGCACGCCGCCTGAAAAACGGAAAAATTGACTGGAAAATTGACTGGATCTTCGCCCACGCGCGGGGCCTTGCTTCAGCTAATGTGGGCGCATGGCGTCTGTCCATCCGCGCCGGGCGCTGGGCATATATGCCAGAACGCGAGGGGTGATTGTTGAACCGCAACAAGGCGGCATAAAAAATGCCGCCTTCCCTGGAGGAAAGGCGGCATTCAATAAAAGCGTATCAGGTTTAGCCGAGGTTAGAGAACCCCTTGCTCAGCACCTCCACGCCGGGCAGAATCTTGCCTTCCATCCATTCCAGGAAGGCGCCGCCGGCGGAGGAGAGATAGGTCAGGTCGTGATGCACCCCGGCCAGCTTCAGCGCCGAGACGGTGTCGCCGCCGCCGCCCACCGAGATCACCTTGCCCTCCTTCGTCGCCTTGGCGATCGCCTCGGCCAGGCTGTTGGTCGAGGCATCGAAGGGCTTGGTCTCGAAGGCGCCGAGCGGGCCGTTCCAGATGATCGTCTTGATCTCCGGCAGGCGCTTGATGAAGGCCGCCACCGTCGCCGGGCCGACATCCAGCGCCATGGCGTTGGCGGGGATGGCATCCACCTTCACCACCTGGGTCGGCACGTTGGCCGCGAATGTCTCGGCCACCACCACGTCCTTCGGCAGGACGATCTCGCAGCCCTTGGCGGCGGCGGTGGTCGAGAATCTCGCGCGCCGTGTCGTGCAGGTCGGCTTCCTGCAGCGATTTGCCGACATGCATGCCCCTGCGCCGCCAGGAAGGTGTTGGCCATGGCGCCGCCGATGACCAGGATATCCACCTTCGCCACCAGATTGTTCAGCAGATCGAGCTTGGTGGAGACCTTCGAGCCCGCGACGATCGCCGCCACCGGGCGCTGCGGGTTGCCCAGGGCCGCCTCCAGCGCGTGCAGCTCCGCCTGCATCAGCCGCCCGGCGAAGGAGGGCAGATGCTTCGCCACGCCCTCGGTGCTGGCATGGGCGCGGTGGGCGGCCGAGAAGGCGTCGTTCACATAGATATCGCCCAGCTTGGCGAGCTGCGCGGCGAAGGCCGGGTCGTTCGCCTCTTCGCCGGCATGGAAGCGGGTGTTTTCCAGCACCAGCACATCGCCGTCATGCAGGCTGCCGACGGCGTTCTCGGCCGCCGGGCCGATGCAGTCCGCCGCGAAGGCCGACCGGCTTGCCGAGCACGCCGGCCCAGCGCCTCGGCGATCGGCCGCAGCGACATCTCCGGCACGACCTTGCCTTTCGGCCGGTCGAAATGGCTGAGCACGATCACCTTGGCGCCCTTGTCGGAGAGCTCCTTGATGGTCGGCAGCAGCCGCTCGAGGCGCGTGGCGTCGGTCACCTTGCCGTCCTGCACCGGAACGTTCAGATCGGCGCGGAGCAGCACGCGCTGCCCCGCCACGTTCACATCGTCGAGCGTACGGCTCGTCATGTTATTGTCCGGGGTCTGGCTCACAGCGCACCGAAATAGGCGGCGGTATCGGACATGCGGTTGGAGAAGCCCCACTCATTGTCGTACCAGGAGAGCACGCGGGCGAGCCCGCCATCCACCACCGTCGTCTGCGGCGCATCGAAGGTGGAGGAGGCCGGGACATGGTTGAAGTCCGAGCTGACCAGCTTGTCGGTGGAGTAGCCCAGAATGCCCTTCAGCTCGCCCTCGGCGGCCGCCTTCATGGCGGCGTTGATCTGCTCGGCGGTGGCGTGCGGTCTTCAGCACCACGTCCAGCGAGATCAGCGACACGTTCGGGGTCGGCACGCGGATGGCGGTGCCGTCCAGCTTGCCCTTCAGCTCCGGCAGCACCAGGCCGACGGCTTTCGCGGCACCCGTGGAGGTCGGGATCATCTTGACGGCGGCGGCGCGGGCGCGGTGCAGGTCCTTGTGCAGCGTGTCCACGGTCTTCTGGTCGCCGGTGTAGGAGTGGATGGTCACCATGTAGCCGCGCTCGATGCCGAAGCTGTCCTGCAGCACCTTGGCGACCGGGGCCAGGCAGTTGGTGGTGCAGGAGGCGTTGGAGATGATCTGATCTTCGGCCGTCAGCGTCTTGTGGTTCACGCCGAACACGATGGTGGCGTCCACGCCGTCGGCCGGGGCGGAGACCAGAACCTTGCGGGCCCCGGCGGTGAGCAGCTGGGCGGCGGCCTCGCGCTTGGTGAACAGGCCGGTGCATTCCATCGCCACGTCCACGCCCTGCAAAGGCACTTTCGCGGGGTCGCGCTCGGCGGTCACCTTGATCGGGCTATAGGTGCGGCCGTTATGGGTGATGACCAGCGCATCGCCCTTCACCTCGACGGTGCCGGGGAAGCGGCCATGCACGGAGTCGTAACGGAACATATGGGCGTTGTCCTCGACCGAGCCGAGGTCATTGATCAGCACCGGCTCCACATCGGTACGGCCGCTCTCGATGAGCGCGCGCAGAACCAGACGGCCGATGCGGCCGAAGCCGTTGATCGCGATTTTCACAGCCACGTTCAGTTTCCCTCTTTCTTTACCGCGGCTACAATCGCCGCTTCCGTTATGCCGAAATGTTCGTACAATATTTCTGCCGGGGCGCTAGCGCCGAAACCGGTCATGCCGATGAAAATTCCATCAGCCCCCAGCCAGCGCTCCCAGCCGAAGGAGCCCGCCGCCTCCACGCCGATGCGCGGCGCGGTGCCCAGCACCTCCTTCTGATAGTCAGGGCTCTGCTGGGCGAACAACTCGAAGGACGGGGCGGAGACCACCGCGACCTCGATGCCCTGCTCGGCCAGCTTCCTGCGCGCGCCCATGGCCAGAGACACCTCGGTGCCGGTGGCGATGATGGTGGCGGCGCGGGGGCCGTTGGCCTCGGCCAGCACATAGGCGCCGCGGGCGGTCTTGTTGCCGTTGGCGGTCTCGCGCACGGCGGGCACGCTTTGGCGCGAGAGCACCAGCAGGCTCGGGCCCTTGGTGTTCCTGATGGCGATTTCCCACGCCTCGGCGGTTTCGATGGCATCCGCCGGGCGCAGCACCAGAACATTCGGCATGGCGCGCAAGCTGGCCAGATGCTCGATGGGCTGGTGGGTCGGCCCGTCCTCGCCCAGCCCGATGGAATCATGGGTGAGCACATGGATGGCGCGGGTATGCATCAGCGCGGCGAGGCGCAGGGCCGGGCGCATATAGTCGGTGAACACGAAGAACGTGCCGCCATAGGGGATGAGGCCGCCATGCAGGGCGATGCCGTTCATCGCCGCCGCCATGCCGAACTCGCGCACGCCGTAGAAAATATAGCGGCCCGTGTAATTGCCGGGCTCCACGGCGCCCATGCTCTTCACCAGGGTGAGGTTGGAGCCGGTGAGGTCCGCCGAGCCGCCGACCAGTTCCGGCAGAGCGGGCACCAGCACCTCCAGCGCCTTCTGGCTGGATTGGCGGGTGGCGAGCTTGGGCTTGCTCTCGGCAAGATTCGCCTTGTAGGCGCTCATCGCCTCGGCCCAGCCCTCGGGCAGCTTGCCCTGCATCACGCGCTCGAACTCGGCGCGCATCGGGTGCTTGGCCAGGCGCTTCAGCCAGGCGCGGCGGGTGGAGGCGCCGCGCGTGCCGGCCTCGCGCCAGGGCGCGTAGATCTCATCGGGCACCACGAAGGGCAGATGGTTCCAGCCCAGCGCCGTCTTGGCCCCCTCGGCCTCGGCCCCGCCCAGGGCGGCGCCATGCACGCCGGCGGTGCCCGCCTTGGTGGGCGCGCCCAGCCCGATGATGGTGCGGCAGGCGATGATGGTGGGCTTGGAGGATTTCTGCGCGAAGGCCATGGCGGCGGCGAGTTGCTCGAAATCATGCCCGTCGATCCGCCGCACCGCCCAGCCATAGGCGGCGAAGCGCTTCAGCGTGTCCTCGGAGGTGGAGATGCTGGTGGCACCGTCGATGGAGATGGAATTGTCATCCCACAGCACGGTCAGCTTGTTCAGCTTCAGATGCCCGGCCAGGGACGCAGCCTCGTGGGAGACGCCCTCCATCAGGCAGCCATCGCCCGCGATGACCCAGGTGCGGTGATCCACCAGCGACTTGCCGAATTTCGCGGCCAGCATGCGCTCGGCCAGCGCCATGCCGACAGAGGTGGCGAAACCCTGGCCGAGCGGGCCGGTGGTCATCTCGATGCCCGGATGCTCGCCATATTCCGGATGCCCGGCGGCGGGGGAGTGGAGCTGGCGGAAGGTCTTCAGCTGCTCGATGCCCATGCCCTCATGGCCGGTGAGGTGCAGCAGCGCGTAGAGCAGCATGGAGCCATGCCCGGCGGAGAGCACGAAGCGGTCGCGGTCCCACCAATCGGGCGCGGCGGCGTCAAATTTCAGGAATTTGCGGTACAGGGTGGTGGCCGCATCGGCCATGCCCATCGGCATGCCGGGATGGCCGGATTTGGCGGCCTCCACAGCGTCGATGGCCAAAGCCCGGAGGGCGTTGGCCATCATCCGGTCCTCGCCCGGCGTTTGCGCCAGCAGCTCCGCCTGGCGCTTCAGCGCCGCCTCGTTGCCTGAAAGATCCGCAATGCTCGCCATGTTTCCGCCAATCTCCGAGGCGGATTCACGGTTTAAGCTAAATCAGCCGAAATGACTGAACTTAAACCGTGAATCCGCCTCTCCTCAATAAGTTGAACGTGCAATTCACGGTCTGGGCCGAGCCTGGTCAGGTTCACCCCAAGCCGATCGCACGCTTAGTGACCGGCGTGTGCATAATACTACACGTCTCTTGCATCAACCCGGCGGCATAAAAGCCAGGGCTGCGCGGTCAACGCGCCGCGCCGCTTCCTGTCCAGGCCATCGCCTCGGCCAGGCGGGTGAAGGCATTGTCCATCTTGTCCTTGAGCGGCTGGTCGGTGACCAGCCCGTCCATCGCCTCGCGCATGGCGGAGAGCCATTGCCCGGCCGTCTCGCTGGTGATGCCCATGCCGGCATGGCGCGACATCAGGCAGAACCCGCCGCGCTGCTCCAGCCAGTCCCGCTTGCCGCCGAGCCAGACGCTCAGGAACCCGGCGAAGAATCGCGGACCGGCCCCAGCTCCGGCGCATGCATCGCCCGCAGCTTTTCATAGGCGGGGTTGCTCTCCATGATGTCGTAGAAGCGCCGGGCCAGGGCCTGCACCCCCGCCTCGCCGCCCAGCCTGTCATAGGCCGTTTCTGTGTCCGTCGTGCCGCTCATTTCATGCCCATCCTGGGGCGGGACAAAAGCAGAAGCTTTTCGCGGCCCCATTGATCCAGATCATGCTGGCGGGCGCCGGCCAAGAAAAAACCCTCCCGGCTTGCGCCGGGAGGGTCTGGGAACGATCCAGGAGGTTCAGCTTAGCTGTGCTGAACGGCCTCGCCGTGCTGGGTGATGTCCAGCCCTTCGATCTCGTCTTCCTTGTTGACGCGCAGGCCCATGGTGACGTCGATCAGCTTCAGGAGGATGAAGCTCACGATCGCGTCATACACGATGGTGACGACGATGCCCTCGGCCTGGATGAGGACCTGATGCGGGTTGCCGTCGATCAGGCCGGAATGGCCCTGGCCACCCACGGCGGCAACCGCGAACACGCCAGTCAGCAGCGCGCCCAGGATGCCGCCGAGGCCGTGCACGCCCCAAACGTCCAGCGCGTCGTCATAGCTGAACATGCTCTTGAAGCCGGTGACGCCCCAGAAGCAGACCACGCCCGCGGCCAGGCCGATGACCAGCGCACCGCCGACCGGGACGAAGCCGCAAGCCGGGGTGATGGCGACCAGACCGGCGACGGCGCCGGAGACCGCGCCCAGCAGGCTCGGCTTGCCCTTCACCATCCACTCAACCAGCGTCCAGGAGACGACGGCGGCGGCGGTGGCGAGCTGGGTGTTGATGGCGGCCATACCAGCCAGACCGCCAGCGGTGAGGGCGGAACCGGCGTTGAAGCCGAACCAGCCCACCCACAGCAGCGCTCCGCCGATCATCACATAGCCCATGTTGGCGGGGGCCATGTTGTCACGCCCGTAGCCGGTGCGCTTGCCGACCATGATGGCGGCGATCAGACCCGGCACGGCGGAATCGATATGCACCACGGTGCCGCCCGCGAAGTCCAGCACGCCGAGATTGCCAAGGAAGCCGCCGGGGCCCCAGACCATGTGCGCGATGGGGCAGTAAACCGCCAACAGCCACACACCGACAAACACCATGGAGGAGGAGAACTTCAGACGGTCGGCCGGGCCACCCAGGATCAGCGCCGGGGTGATGATGGCGAAGGTGGCTTGGAAGAAGGCGAACACCGTCTCAGGGATGGTGCCGGAGAGGCCGTTGAGGCCGGTGCCGGCCAGCATCACGCGCGAGAAGCCGCCGACGAAGGGGGCCAGCGGGCCGGACCCGGCAGTGAAGGCGAGGCTGTAGCCGACGATGCACCAGAGAACGGTGACCAGCGCGGTGGTGAAGAAGCACTGCATCAGCATGGCCAGCATGTTCTTCTGCCGCAGCAGGCCCGCATAATACAAAGCCAGCCCCGGCACCGTCATCATCAGCACGAGGGCGGAAGAGGTCAGCATCCAGGCGGTGTCGCCCGAGTTGAGGGTGGGCGTGGGAGCGGCTGTCTGCGCCAGGGCGGGGGCGCAGCCAATCGCTGCCAGGCCGAGGCCCACGGGCACGCCTAAGAGAGATCTTTTCGTCATCAAGTCCTCGTTCCTCATTGCGCTGCCTTGAAGGCCCGGAGCCCGAACAGGCCGGCAGCGCGTGGTCGTGAAAGCTCATTGCGTACAAGCGAAACAAAAGGAAGCAAGGAGCATGCCAGATGTGCAATTGAATTCCTTAATAATTTATCACCCGCCTGGGCGCGGCATCACGCCCACACGCCCTAAATACGGGCAGCAGCCCGGCGCGTTTCCTGCAACATAAACGCCTTAAATTTATGCATATGATCGATGCGCAGCCCAAGCGGGCGTGGGTTGTAGCCTGCCTAACAATGCGGCAGCGCGCACTGCAAGGCGTACCACCCTACCCCGGCACCAGAACCATACATCCCCCAGCGCGATTGCCGCTTTTTTAAGCTGATCTATCAAAGAGCCCAGCCATCCGCGATACGCGAAAACCGATAATGCCATGCAAATGCAAGGATTTAATCGAAACAATAAACAACCCGTAAGATGTGGCATAAAATCTGCATGATAATTTTCAGATGCCGCGCAAAACAATCCGGCGCGGCTCTGTGTGCAACTGACACAGCTGGGACGCATGGAGACGGGACAATGACAATCGTACAGGCTTTGCCGGGCAATTGGCTGGATACAGGCGACAATGCCTGGCAGCTGACCGCCGCCACATTTGTCGGCATTATGAGCATTCCGGGCCTTGCCCTGCTTTATGGCGGCGCGGTGAAAAAGAAATGGGCCGTCAACTCGGCCTTCATGGTGTTCTATGCGTTCTCGGCGGTGCTCATCGCCTGGGTGCTGTGGGCCTATAATATGTCCTTCGGCAAACCATGGCTGAACCTGCCCTGGGGCCTGGGGCCCATTGTTGGCCACCTGAACCCGACCACCTCCGCCTACAATATGGAGAAGGAGGCGATCATCCCCTCCGCCGCATCGGCGATGCCGGCGCTGGGCTATGGCCAGGCGACGATGGTGTATTTCCAGTTCGTGTTCGCCGCCATCACGCCGATCATTCTGCTCGGCGCCCTGCTCGGCCGCGTCAGCTTCAAGGCATGGATGATCTTTGTGCCGCTCTGGACGACCTTCGTCTATTCCGTCGGCGCCTATTCGCTGTGGGGCGGCGGCTGGCTCTCCGGCCTGGGCGCCTGGCTCGGCTACAAGGACGCCGCCGGCGTGGTGGACTATTCCGGTGGCTACGTCATTCACCTTGCCTCCGCTGTCTCCGGCTTCACCGCCGCCGCCATCATCGGCCCGCGCCTGCCGCGTGACCGTGAGAGCTTCCAGCCGAACAATCTGCTGATCACCATGGCGGGTGCGGGCCTGCTCTGGCTCGGCTGGTCCGGCTTCAATGGCGGCGACCCGTTCACCGCCAATGCCGATGCCGGTGTCGGCGTACTGAACACCCACACCGCCACCGCCGCCGCGCTGCTGACCTGGACCCTGATGGACGTGCTGGCCTACGGCAAGCCCTCCATCCTGGGTGCGGTGAACGGCATGATCACCGGCCTCGTCGCCATCACCCCCGCGGCGGGCTACGTGAACGGCACCGGCGCCATCATTCTCGGCATCTGCGCCGCGGCGCTGCCCTGGATGACCTGGAACTGGCTGGGCAAAACCCGGACGATGCGCAGGGTGGACGACGTGCTGGGCGTGATCCACACCCACGGCGTGGCGGCGATCGTCGGCGGCATCGGCACCGGTATCCTGGCCGATCCGAACATGATCGAGTGGTATGGCACCAAGAATGACGCCGTCTCCGTCACCGGCTGGTACTATGGCGACTTCCACCAGGTGCTGCTGCAGCTCTACGGCGCCGCGTTCATCATCGTTTATAACGCGGTCGCCACCTTCATTCTGCTCAAGGTCATCGGCCTGTTCGTGAAGCTGCGCATGGATGACGAAACGCTGCTGATCGGCGACGACGCGGTGCATGGTGAAGAGGCCTACGCGATCTTCGCCGACGGCCAGAAGATCCCGGTCATGGGTGACTGATCCTCTCAGCCAACCCAACGAGAACGGCGCCCTTCGGGGCGCCGTTCTGCGTTTTGGCCCCGTGCTGTTTCCGGAGGCGCAAAACTCTGGCAGATTGGGGGCATGACGCAAGCATGCGAGATCGCGGTGGTTGGCGCCGGCCCGGTGGGCGGCACGCTGGCTTTGGCCCTGGCGGCACGGGGCCGCAAGGTTCTTCTGGTCGACAAGGCCGATTTGAAACCCATGGAGCACCCGGATTTCGACGGGCGGGCCTATGCCATCGCGCAAGGCTGCCAGCCCTTGCTGCAAGAGGCCGGGCTGTGGGAGCGCCTGCCCTTCGCGCCCTGCCCGATCCTGGATATCGACGTGACGGACGGCAAGCCCGGCCGCGCGCCCTCTCCCCTCAAACTGCATTTCGACCACTCCGCCGTGGGCGATGACCCGTTCGGCTGGATCATCGAGGCGCGCTCCGTGCGGGTGGCGCTGAATGCGGCGCTGGCTGAGTTGGACGTGATCATCCGCGCCCCCGCCGAGGCGGTGGTGAGCCGCAGCGCGGAGGGCGCCCTTGTGCAGGTTGGTGATGAACGGTTCGAGGCGAAGCTGGTGGTGGCGGCGGAAGGGCGGCAATCACCCTTGCGCAACCAGGCGGGCATCAGCGTGACCCGCCTGCCCTACCGGCAGACGGCGGTGATTTTCGCGCTCTCGCACGAAATGCCGCATAATAATGTGGCGCTGGAGCATTTCCTGCCCGGCGGCCCCTTCGCCGTGCTGCCGATGACCGGCACGGCGGAACACCCCAACGTCTCCGCCATCGTGTTCACCGAGAGCGACACCAACGCCAAGCTGCTCTACGGCATGGATGATGCCGGGCTGCTGCAGGCGGTGCGGGCGCGGCTGGGCAACCGGCTGGGGCGGCTGGAGCTGGCCGGGCGGCGCTGGCTCTACCCGCTCTATGCGATGTACGCGTCGCGCTATTACGACACGCGCCTGGCCTTGGCGGGGGATGCCGCGCATGGGGTGCACCCGATCGCAGGACAGGGGCTGAACCTCGGCTTGCGTGACGCGGCGGCGCTGCTGGAGCTGGCAGCCGCGGCGCAAGACCCGGGTGCCGAGTCCGTGCTGCGCGCCTACCAGGCCAAACAGCGCCCCATCAACATGGCGATGCTGCTGGGCATGGACGCGCTGGACAGGCTATTCTCGACCAATTTCCCGCCCCTGCGGCTGGCGCGCGACCTGGGGCTGGCGGCGGTGGAGCGCATGCCGCGGCTGAAGCAGCGCTTCATGCTGGCGGCGATGGGGCGGTAAAACTCCTTCGAAACGATACGAGGCCGCCCGCAAGGGCGGTTTTTTGTGTAAGGGAGCAGATATGTTCCTGACCCTGCTCATCCTGCTCGCCGCCATTGTGCTTGCCGTGCCGTTGTCGCGCTATGCGGGGCTGGGGAGCATTCTGGGCTACCTCGCCGCCGGGGTGGTGATCGGCCCTTCCGTGCTGGGGCTGGTCAGCAATGTCTCCGAGATCGGCGATGTGTCCGAGCTTGGCGTGACCATGCTGCTGTTTCTGATCGGGCTGGAGTTGCGGCCGCATCGTTTATGGGTGCTGCGCAAGGCGGTGTTTGGCATGGGGCTGGGGCAGATGGTGCCCACCGCGCTGCTGCTGGCGGGCATCATCATGCTGTTCGGCGTGCCGGGGCGCGATGCGGCGGTGCTGGGCATCGGGCTCGCACTCTCCTCCACCGCCATCACGCTGCCACTGCTCTCCGAGCGCAATCTGCTGCCCACCATCCCGGGGCGCGATGCCTTCGCGGTGCTGCTGTTCCAGGACATGGCGGCGATTCCGGTTCTGGCGCTGCTGCCGATGCTGGCGGGCGGCGGCACGGCGCATTTCTCCTGGGTGGCGGTGGCGCGCGGGGCCGCGGTGGTGGCGGGCATATTGGCGGGCGGCATATTGCTGGTGCCTTATGTGTTCCGCATGGTGGCGGCGGCCAAGGTGCCGGAAGTGTTCACCGCCACGGCGCTGCTGCTGGTGGTGGGCACCGCGGCGCTGGCGGACTGGGCGGGGCTTTCCGCATCGCTGGGCGCGTTTCTGGCGGGTGTCATGGTGTCTGACTCCGATTACCGGCACGAGTTGCAGGCCGATATCGAGCCGTTCGAGGGGCTGCTGCTCGGCTTCTTCTTCATGTCCGTCGGCATGTCGGCCGATCTCGGCCTGCTGCTGCACAAGCCGCTGGAGATTCTGCTGCTGGTGATCGGGCTTTCCGCCGTAAAAGCCGGCATCGCCTTCGCGGTCAGCTATGTGCGCAGGCGCCTCACCGGGGCGGCGTTGCGCTTCGCCCTGGCCTTGCCGGAGGGCAGCGAGTTCAGCTTCGTGCTGTTCGCGGCGGCGGCGGCGGCGGGCACGCTGAGCAAATCGCTGGCGGAGGAGGCGACCTTGGTGGTGGCGCTCTCGATGATGCTGGCACCGATGCTGTTCGCGCTCTCCGAGCGTTTCGCCATGCCGCGGCTGGACGCGAAAAAGCAGCGCCCGTTCGACAAATTCGAGGACACGCAATCTGCCCCGGTCATCATCTGCGGGTTCGGGCGCGTGGGGCAGATCGTCGGGCGGGTGCTGGCGATGCAGAAAATCCGCTTCACCGCTTTGGACCGCAGCTCGGCGCAGGTGGAGGTGGTACGCCGCTTCGGCACCAAAGTTTTCTATGGCGACCCGACGCGCGAGGAGGTGATGCGCTCGGCCGGCGCGGAGGGCGCGAAAGTTCTCGTCATCGCGCTGGACGACATGGAGGCCTGCCTGGCGGTGGCGGAGATGGTGCGCCGCAAATTCCCGCAATTGCGGGTGGTGGCCCGGGCGCGCAACCGCCACCATGTGCATCTGCTGATGGCGGCGGGGGTTGATCTGTTCGTGCGCGAGACGTTTTTCTCCTCCCTGCGGCTCACCGAAATCGTGTTGGAGGAGCTTGATATTCCGGAGGCGCAGGCGAAACGCGCGATCGAGCTGTTCCGCAAGCATGACGACCGTATTCTGCATGAGACCTACGCCATCGGAAATGACGAGGGCAAGCTGATCCAGAGCGTGCAGGACGCCGCCCAGGAGCTGCAGGATCTGTTCGAGACCGACAAGAGCGATTTCGACGACACCACCAGCAGCGCCTCCGCCTGATTACAGCGCCTCTGCGATTTCCTTAAAAATCTGCGCGGGCAAGGTGCCGCCCAGCAGCATCCTGCCTGGTGAGTTATCGTCATTGCCGAGCCAGACGGCGATGATGTCGCCCTTGGCGTAGCCGACGAACCAGCCATCGCGGTAATCCTGCGTGGTGCCGGTTTTGCCTGCCGTATACACGCCGGGAATGAAGGCCGCCCTGCCGGTGCCCGAGAGCACGACCTGGCGCATCATCGCCGCCACCGCCTGCGCGTCCGCCGCCGGCACCGCTGGCACCGGGGCGGCGATGGGGGCAGGCGCGCCGTTGATGGCGGTGACGCCGTAGGGTGTGACGCGCTCGCCGCCATTGAAGAAGGCGGCATAGGCGCCGGCGAGCTGCATCACCCCCACCGCCCCGGTGCCCAGCGCCATGGTGGCATCCTTGGGGAAGTTATCCTCCAGCCCCAGCGATCGCGCCACTTCAATAACCCGGCGCGGCCCCCCGGCGCGGAGCAGAATGCGGATGGCGGCGGTGTTCATGGAATCCGCCAGCGCCTCGGTCATGCTCACCTCGCCGTGATAGCCCGCCTCGTAGTCATGCGGGTGGTAGCCGCGCAGGTTCAGCGGGCCGTCCAGCACCGTACTGTCTGGCGACATGCCGGCCATCAGCCCGGCCAGCCAGACCACGGGCTTGATGGCCGAGCCCGTCTGGCGCCTTGCCAGCACGGCGCGGTTATAGCCCTCATGGTCGCCCACCCCGCCCACCAGGGCGCGCACCGCCCCCGTGCGGGCCTCCAGCACCACCACCGCGCCCTGGGAGACGCGGAATTTGGCGCCGTCCTGGGCGATGGCGGCATTCAGCGCCGCCTGGGCGGCGGTTTGCAGCCCGGGATTCATGGTGGTGGTGAGGCTGACATCCTCGCCTTCGGGGATCGCCGAGGGCTCGTGCTGCATGGTCCAGAGCGCGAACCAGGAGGTGCGGGAGATGGGCGAGGCGGCGTCCGCAAGCTGGGCCGTGGCCGCGTTCTCCTGCTCTGGCGAAATGGCGCCGGTGGCGACCATCGCATCCAGCACCTGGGTGGCGCGGTTGGCGGCGGCCTGGGCGTTGACCAGCGGGTTGAGGCTGGAGGGGGCTTTCGGCAGCCCGGCCAGGATGGCGGCCTGCGCCAAAGTGAGGCGCGTGGCGGGCTCGTTGAAATAGAGCCGGGCGGCGGCGTCGATCCCGTAGGCGCCCTCGCCCAGATAGACGCGGTTGAGATAGATGCCGAGAATCTCCTCCCGGCTGTAATGGCGCCAGAGCCAGAGGGCGAGGCAAGCCTCCTGCACTTTCCGGCGCATGGTGCGCTGGTTGCCGAGGAACAGGGTTTTGGCCACCTGCTGGGTGAGGGTGGAGCCGCCCTGCACCACGCGGCGGTGAATGATGTCCGACAGCAAGGCGCGGGAGATGCCCTCCGTGTCGAAGGCGCCATGCTGGTCGAAGCGCCTGTCCTCGATGGCGATGAAGGCGGCCGGCACGTAAGGCGGCAGGGCGGCGGGCAGCACCACATGGCCCGAGACATCGCCAAACCGGGCGACGAGCCGCCCCGCAGGGTCCAGCAGCCTGATGGCCGGGCGGCGGGCCTGGGTGATGGCAACCGAGGGGTTGGGAAGGTTCCACGTGAACCAAAGCGCAACCAGCCCCGCCGCCAGCCCGCCCCAGATGGCCAGCATGATGACACCCCGCGCCACCGCCCAGCTGCGGCCCAGGCGGCGGGTGAGAGCGGGGGACGGCAGGGGAAGAGTCGGCATCTCCCCCGTGCTGCCAAGCCGGGCCGTGGCGCGTCAACCGCCCATTGCCGGGATAGGGGTGCTCAGGCTAGGTGGAGGCAAGTGCGGGTGTGGCGGAATGGTAGACGCACCGGACTTAAAATCCGTTGGGGCTTTGCCCTGTGGGGGTTCGAGTCCCCCACCCGCACCATTTGGGGCAAAGGCTCTTCGTCCCAGTATCCCGGATTATGGCTGGCCAAGCCTCCATAACATCTCAATACGTAGCCAA
The DNA here is from genome assembly GCA_963736885.1 of uncultured Pseudomonadota bacterium. GTDB lineage: Bacteria > Pseudomonadota > Alphaproteobacteria > Acetobacterales > Acetobacteraceae > Acidocella. The sequence goes on along the minus strand of CAVTQN010000008.1, from coordinate 117,078 downwards.
ACATTGGCCCGGCACCGCTGCCGGGCTGTTGACGAGCCAACCAAGCCTACCCGGACAACGTCACCGGGCCGCCGCCGGAGGTGCTTGATCCCGGCACGGAACAGGTGAACGCGATGATCGCGTTCCAATATCCAACGTCGTCCGATTCATAGGTTCCCAGATCATTCCAATACAAAGCGTAGGTTTCCGGCGGGTTGCTATTGCACAGGATGGCACCAAGATTTGGATTGGCAACCGGATCAACCGTTGAACCGTTATTCTGGTCACCCGTCGCTGTAAACGGCGTCGGCGTCGGATTACCATTTTTGTCCGTCGTGCCGTTTTGGATTTCCACAGTATGAGCGGCATTGCCATTTTTCTGTGGATTATAGCATGTATGAGACGTTTCGGGAGGCAAGTCGAAATCGTAGTTGCCAGCGCCACTCTGTGCTGGCCGTTCAATCACAACTGTATCTCCGCCATAAGTCGCCACGGTCGATGGCACAACATAGCTATTGGTTGAAGTGGGCGTATACCCATAGCCGGTGATCTGACCGCTGGAATTATAGGTGGCCGCGTTGTCTGCGTCAGTTACCGTCGTTCCACTGACGGTTATGTTGCTATCATGACCGCCGAGGTTGTTGACAATCACACCAGGCATCACATCTGAAAAGGCCTTACCATCCCAAATCAGGATCAAGCCCGACGATGTTGCCGGTAGAATCCTTCACGACAAGATAGTAATCCGGCAGCAGCGCCTGATTACTGCCGTTTACCGGAACCGCCGTGCCCAACTGCTGGATCACAAGCGAGCAATCGCTGTATTGCGGCTGGCCGGGCGTCGAGACATATGAGCTTCGATTTGCCGAAGTCTCGTTCGCGCAATGTCCCGAGTTATCGCCGTGCCAATTCCACCAGGAACCAGGCGTTGTTGTGACGCCGCCGTCAGACGCGTTTGTCGCCGGCGTGCAAGCCGCTATCGCCGGCGGAAAGATATCACCGGCGTCACTCGTCATCCAGACCGGGCCGGTTGAATAGCGGCCTGTGTTATCCTCAGCGGGATTAACTGAGCCGGCGGCAGCGGTGTTCGTTGAAGAGCTGTCGGAATAGTTCTGGCCGGGGAAGGCGGTGGAGAAGATGTTCAGTCCGTTCCATCCGGTGACAGCCGAATAGGCGGCGCTGATGGGCGCACCGATCGTCGTGCTGTACGACGTTCCAGACGCATCCGAGCCAGACGTGGTGTAGTTCGGACAAATCGCTGTTACGTAATAAGTCTGCCCCGCAACCGTCTCCGAAGTTTTCAGGGAGGTCGCTAGGAATGGAACCAGGGCGTGATTTGTCTCATAGGTTGGCGGATATCCCAAAACTTCATAGGCCGAGGAGAACACATTCAAGCTGTCGAACTGACGGAACTTCCGCACTGTTGGCGCCCGTTGAACTATTGATCGTTCCGAGCGGATCGAGCGAACCGTACAGCGTACTGTCCGGGCACTGCCCTGTCAGGCTTTGGGTCGAATACGTTACAACCGAGGTCGTGCAAGTATAATTACCGTTTTGCCAGACCCAACCTGAACTCCCAGCCCAGACCCATTGACCAGCGTTTTGTGTACAAGTGGGGGTTGTTGTTCCCACTGTGCCTGTCGAAGAGGTGCTCGTTGAGTTCGGATAACCATTGGTTGAGCAGGCGCCGCTACTGCTGCTGCTGGTGCACGTATACTGGCTTGTTGTGTAAACTGGCGCCGGGTATCCGTTTTGATAATAAGCCCCCGTCGAGCCGCTGCTCGAAGCGACAACAAGTTGCGTATTCGTCTGGTAATAGTTGGACGAATGATAGCCATGGGCGCCCGTGTAGTTAACGAAGCTGAAAGCGATGGGCTGGTTCTGCTGCAACGTGATTGAACCGCCCGTACCCGCCGTGCCGGTGCTGGTGGACAGGGCAATGAACAGGTAATTGCAGGTGCTGCCGGTAACGCTGGAGGAACTCAGCAGCGACAACGGCCCGATCGAGCCATAGCCCGTACAGGCGGAATTGGGGGTTGGCATTTGCGTGTAATCCGGCGTGGCATTGCTGCCGGAGCCGGTCATCGGCACGGCATAGGCATAAATGCCACTGACATCGCCCGCGGAGCCAAAACCGGGGCTGGGGGGAATGTTTTTACCGGAAATCGTTGTTGGCGGTATGGCCGTTGTCGCCACGCCTTGCGCGGTCAGAAACGTGGTGGGTGTCAGCCATCTGAGAAGAAGGTTGCTCATTTGCAGCTGCGCCGTCACCACCACACAGTAATAATAAGAGGACGGACAGACGCCGGTCGTATCGGCGGTCAGGCTTCCACAGGTCGAGACTGAATTTGTCTGGCAATATATGGTGACCAGGCCGCTATTCGTGCTGGCGGTGAGGCTCGTGGTGAGTTGCCCCAGCGTCGCGGAGGAGCCGGAATAAGCGGCCTGCGCCGCGGTAATGGCCGCAGCTGGTGGAGCCCGACGTATTCAACGAGCCACCGCCAGCGATGGCCGCTGAATCCACCGAGGCCTGCAACACAGTCCGCGCCGCGGCGATACGCGCCATGTCAACAGCGGTGACGCCGGCAATCATGAGCGGGACCAGGGCAATGGCCATGACCAGCGCGACCGCACCTTTGCGGTCCTGGAACAATCTTCTGAAAAGATTGATCAACATGAAGACCATCCCCTCAATTCGTGGCGCTTGTATTGGAAGAATTGCAGGCTTGTTTTACGGAACCGTATAACACGGTGGTATTATTATTGATAACGGAACAACTCGGGCATTGCAGCTCGAGTTGTTGTGCTGGCATAGCGCCAGCGCACATAGGCCGATTGCGACAAGGTCATGGCTTTGGTGATAACCAGTCCAATCAGCCCAGGATAGCTCATCGTCGCCTTCACGACGATGGCATTGTCGCACGGATATTGCACCAGCCCGCCGCTGCCGCCGCCAGCCGTGCTGGGTGGGTTGCTGGTAACAAGGTTGATCGCATTATTGCGTGACCGGAGACACCGATGCCTGAGCCGCCTTTCGCCTGGCAGCGTTCCGCCTGATCACAGTAAATCCTGCTCCCACTGATCGTAGAGGCTATTGCGTATGATAGACGAAGGAGCTGGAGCTGTTCGTGGCCGGCAGCCCATTGGGGCCGGCCTGCATGGTCACACTTGCGATCTGTACCGCGATGCTGTTCGTCGGATAAGGCGCGAAGCCGGCAAGCGCACCATTGCAAACATCCGCCAAAGAATTGGCGCTGGTGCGCTGTTACTGGAAGACTATACACGCCGTTATCTGTGCCGTCCTGTCGTTTCAATCGAGATCATCAACGCCAGATCGTTCACAAACGCATTCAGCTTCTCCTGGGCGCGGTAGAGAGTGATTACCTCGATCAACCCGATGAAAAGAGGCAGCAGGAAACAGCGAGAAGATTAAAGCGAATTCAACCGCCGCGGTACCGCGGCGGTCCCTAACATAGCGCGCAAGGAGAAATGTCGTCTCACGGTTCCACCACCGTGGCAACGGCCGAATAAAGGTAGCTGGTCCCGTTCTGGGCCACGACAGCACTAAGACCCTTCATGAAGACGAAAGGCACTGGGCATCGCCACTTGCACCAGCAGAAACTCTGGCGCGCCCGTGGACCGTGGCGGTAATGGTGGAGGGAAAATTCGCCGGCTGCGACAGACCGCTGGACTCAAGCGACCCCGCCTGACCGATGATCGAGGCGGATCGCTCTTACCGCCAAAATAGGTGCCTGTTTGCACGGAATATTGCAGATTGCTGCTGCAATTGCTGCCCGAGACCAGCCCAAACTCCGAGCAGACAGCGGAGACGAAATGCGCTGCCAGTCGTTATGACACCAATCTGAACCTGGCGCGTGGCCGCGCGGGTGGCTGTATCCAATGCCAGCTGCCAGTACATGTCCAGGGACAGAGTGAAGATAGCGCAGAGAATCAAGAAAAAGGTACCGCCGATGATGGCGAACTCCGTGGCAGGCCCGGCCTTGCGGTCGCGGCCAAACCTGGCGAGCAGGCGCCAATCGGTCAAAACAGACTTAGCCACCCGAAATCTCCAAAATGAGACAGACCGTCAGCAACTCCGAAACGAAAAACTTGAACGACATTATTATTCTTTAATATCCGAACGCGGATAATTAGCCAGCCGTTAGCATTGATACGTTTTTGAGATTTTACCCAACAGTGGCTTCCGAACAACAACCCCGCCACGCGCCGGGGTGGAGCCCAGCACCGCTTCCCGCTGAGGCTGGACTTGAATGGCAACGCCACGCCCTTACCTTTCGTCCCATTATGAGACACTCTGTTCCACCTCTTCCCCCCGAATGGACAGGCGTATCCGGCCGCGCCATGAGCGCTTGGGAGAAAAGACGGGCGTCCATTTGACCTGCCGCAATGCGCAATGGCCGATAATGCCTTTCTACTCTCTGCGCCGCCGGGCACGTGCAGTGCGTGGCGGCCAAGGCCAAAGCGTCTAGAAGGAATGCTTTCATGAATCGTATCAGATCCTCGAAGCTGCGTCATAAGCTGATGGCGGCGGAGGAAGCCGCCGCGCTGATTCCGCCCGGCTGCACCGTAGGCATGAGCGGCTTTACCGGCTCGGGCTACCCGAAAGCGGTGCCGCAGGCCCTGGCCAAGCGGATGGAGGCCGCCACGGCGGCCGGCAACCCCTTCCGGGTGAAGATCTGGACCGGCGCCTCCACCGGCCCGGAGCTGGACGGCGCACTGGCGAAGGTGGATGGCATCGAGTTCCGCCTGCCCTTCAACTCCGACCCCATCGCCCGCGAGAAGATCAACAAGGGCGAGATGGAATATCTCGACATGCATCTCAGCCAGGTGGCGCCGATGGCCTGGCAGGGCTTTCTCGGCAAGCTGGACGTGGCGCTGGTCGAGGTGGTGGGCATCACCGAGGATGGCTCGCTCATCCCCTCCTCCTCCGTCGGCAACACCAAGACCTGGGTAGAGCGCGCCGACAAGATCATCATCGAGGTGAATAACTGGCAGAACGAGGCGCTGGAGGGCGTGCACGACATCTATTACGGCACCGCCCTGCCCCCCAACCGCGTGCCCATTCCGCTGATCCGCCCGGATGACCGCATCGGCCAGACCACCATCAAATGCGACCCGGAGAAGGTGATCGCCGTGGTGGAAACCCACGCGCCGGACCGCAACCTGCCCTTCGCCAAGCCGGACGCCACGGCCAATGCCATCGCTGGGCATCTCATCGAGTTCCTCGAGCATGAGGTGAAGATGGGCCGGCTGCCCGAGCATCTGCTGCCGCTGCAATCGGGCGTGGGCAATGTCGCCAATGCCGTGCTTACCGGGCTGAACGAGTCGCGCTTTGAAAACCTCACCGCCTATACCGAGGTGATCCAGGACGGCATGCTGGACATGCTGGATTCCGGCAAATTGCGCATGGCCTCCGCCACCGCTTTCTCGCTCTCCCCCACCGCGGCGGAGCGCATGAACGACAACATGGCCGCGTACCGCAAACATATGATCCTGCGGCCGCAAGAGATTTCCAACCATCCGGAGCTGGTGCGCCGGCTGGGCTGCATCGCCATGAACGGGCTGATCGAGGCGGATATCTACGGCAACGTGAACTCCACCCAGATCATGGGCTCGCGCATCCAGACCGGCATTGGCGGCTCGGGCGATTTCGCCCGCAATGCCTATGTGTCGATCTTCATGACCCCCTCCACGGCGAAGGGCGGCGCCATCTCCTCCATCGTGCCGCTGGCGGCGCATGTGGACCACATCACCCAGGATGTGCAGGTGCTGGTGACCGAGCAGGGGCTGGCGGATCTGCGGGGCCTGAGCCCCAAGCAGCGCGCCGCGGTGATCATCGAGAATTGCGCGCACCCGGACTACAAGCCGATGCTGAAGGATTACTACCGACGGGCGCGGGAGCATTCCTACGGCCAGCAATCGCCCTGCCTGCCCGGCGAGGCGCTCTCCTGGCACCAGCGCTATATCGACACCGGCACGATGCGCGGCTGACGCATCGTACCGGGTGATCGATCAGAACGCCCGGTCTTCCCCGAAGGTGACGCGGTGCAGGCGGCGCGGTTCGGTATAATCGGCCACGGCGTAATGCACCGTGGCACGATTGTCCCAAACGGCGACGGTGCCGACCTCCCAGCGCAGCCTGGCCTGTACATCCGGCTTGTCGAACTGGCTGAACAGCAGGCTCAGCAGCGCGTCGCTCTGCCGGCGGTTGAGGCCGATGATCTTGTCGGTGAAATTCGGGTTCACATAGAGAATCTTCTTGCCCGTGACGGGGTGGATCCGCACCACCGGATGCACCGCCGGCAGATTATCGGCCCTGGCTTGCGCGTAGACCGCCTCGCCATTCGGCGCGTTCAGGAATTTGCGCGGCCAGCCGGAATGCTCAAAACTGTGCGTCGCCTCAAGCGTCTCGATATAGGGCTTCAGCTCTTCGGGCAGCCGCTCATAGGCTTCGGTGGCGCTGGCCCATAAAGTGTCGCCGCCCAGCGGGGGCAGCTCCTGCGCATAGAGCACGGTGCCGGTGGGCGGGTTGGGCCGGAAGGTGATGTCCGAATGCCATTGGTCGGTGCTGGTGCGGGCCTTGCCGGGCGGGACCGCGCCGGGCTCCTTCGCGATCACCTCGACCTCCGTGTATCCCTCCAGCCTGGGGAAATAGGCTTTTGCCTTGTCAGGGTCGCCGAACACCCGCGCGAATACGACCTGCTGCGCCGGTGTCAGCTCCTGGTTTCGGATGAACAGCACCTGGAACTCCGCCAGCGCTTGGCGAAACTCGGCGCACAGCGTGGCATCGGAAAGATCCCGTAGATCAACACCCCGCACATAGGCACCGATGACCGGGCTGAAAGGCTCGAGCCGGAGCCGCGTATAACGGGACAATTTACCATCGATATATGACATAGCGTGTCCTTGCCGAACGAAGGGAAACCCAAAGCCGAGTCCGGCCTGCTGCGGACCGGTTTCAGTCCGGCGCGCGCCGGGCGTGAGGGTGATAAGGAACCCGCTTCTTTTGTTTGTCAATATATTCAGTAGGGATAGTATAATTTAAGTGATGAGCGTATCCAGGGGCGCGATGACACCGCAACAGCAGACATGGCGGCACAAGCTGGGGCTTGGCCTTGAATTGCCCGGACTTTCCGGCAAAGGTAAGAGCATGTGCGTGAAGTTAGGGCGCGGATCTCCGGCAAAGGGCCGAACTGGCAGGACAGACGCAGCCCATGGCTGAGGCTGAACCGCAAAACCAGGCCGCTGTGCCCAGGCGCAGCGCCCCGCATGTGACATGGCTGACAACAACCATCGTGCTGCTGGCGGCCATCGCGCTGTGGGAGCTGGCCTCCGTGCTGCAGCTCTTTCCGCCCATCGCGCTGCCGCCGCCCAAAGCGGTCTGGAACGCTTTCGTCACCCTGTTCACCACCGGCTATGGCGGCCATGCGGTCTGGGAGGATATCGGGGTCAGTTCGCTGCGCGTGGCCATCGGCTTTCTGGGGGCGGTTGTTATCGGCGTGCCGCTGGGGCTGCTAATGGCGCGGGTGGGGTTCGTGTTCCGCATCATCGACCCGTTTCTGCAATTCATCCGCCCGGTGCCGCCCCTGGCCTATATTCCGCTGCTGGTGGTGTGGTTTGGCATCGGCGAGCTGCCGAAAATCCTGCTCATCCTGGTCGGCACCATCCCGGTCATCATCATCGGCACCATTTCGGGCGTGAAGGCCACGCCGCCCTTGCGCCTGGCCGTGGCGCGAACGCTGGGCGCCAGCGAGCGGCAGATCTTCCGCCATGTCATCCTGCCCTCCGCCCTGCCGGAGATTTTTACCGCGGCGCGGGTGGGAATTGGCATCGCATGGTCCTGCCTGGTGGCGGCGGAACTGATCGCCGCCGATGAGGGGTTGGGCTGGCTGGTGCAATATGCCGGGCAGGCCTTGCAGGTGGCGGTGGTCATTGCCGGTATCATCGTCATCGGCATTCTGGGCTATGCCATGGAGCTGGTGATCCGGCTCGCCGAAAACCGCACCGTGCCCTGGCGCGGGCGGGAGTGAAATCCATTCAATAAAGGGGGCATCATGCTGAACAAACTTCTCCGGGCCGGGCTGCTGGGCGTCAGCGCTCTGGCAGCCAGCGCGCTGCCCGCCCTGGCTGGCAAGCCGCAAATCGTCATCGGCTATGAGAATAACGGCGCCGACCCGTACATGGTCACCCAGGGGCTGGGGCTGTTCCAAAAAAACCTGGACGCCGACGTGACCCTGAAATTCTTCGCTTCCGGCCCGGCGGCGATGAGCGCGCTGGCCTCCAACAGCCTGCAATTCATGTGCGGGCTGGGCGTGCCGCCGTTCGTTGCGGCCATCTCCCAGGGGTTGCCGCTGGCGATCATCTATAACCAGGAGCGCTACACCACCGCCGCCGGCATCGCCGTGCGCCCGGGCGCGGGCATCAATGCCATCGCCGACCTGAAGGGCAAGAAGATCGCCATCGTGCAGGGCTCCCAGGCCTCGTTCGAGCTGGCGACCTTTTTGCAGGAGGCCGGGGTGCCCTTCGAGTCGGTGACACAGGTGAACATGTCCCCGCCGGAGATGCGCGTGGCCTACACCACCAACAGCATCGACGCCGCCATCGTCTGGGCCCCGGTGTTCGACGCGCTGCAGGAGGCGGGCGCCAGGGTACTGAAAACCGATGCCGACCTGCCGCGCGATGCCTCCTCCTACAATGTCTGCATCGCCAACACGAACTGGGTGAAGGACCATCCCCAGCTTACCGTGCAGTTCATCAAGGCGCTGGATCAGGGCGTGACCTACACCAAGGAGAATCCCGCCAAGGCGCTGAACCTGATGGCAACGCAGGCGGGAATTCGACGCGGCAACCGCCGCCGCCGAGCTGAAGGGCTATGAGATCTTCTCAGCCAAAGACCAGTCCGCGCCCTTCGTGCTGGGCGCGGGCGATGGCGTGGCCAATTCCGCCACCACCAAGACCTTGGCCAACACCGCCACGGTGCTGCTGAAGATCGGCCGCATCACCAGCCCGCTCAGCGCCCCCGCGAAGGCGGTCGAGCCGACCTTTGCCATCGACGCGGCGAAGTAAGAGCCGGGCATGCCGATCAAGATCGAGCGCGTCACCAAGGATTTCAACGGCGTGCGCGCGCTCGATGAGGTGTCGCTCAGCGTCGAGGATGGGTCTTTCGTAACCATCCTCGGCGCCTCGGGCTGCGGCAAATCCACCTTGCTCAACATGGTGGCGGGGCTGGAGACGCCCAGCACCGGGCGGATCACGCTGGATGGCGCGCCGATCACCAGGCCGGGGCCGGACCGTGTGGTGGTGTTCCAGAAGCCCGGCCTGTACCCCTGGCTGAGCCTGCGCGACAATATCGCCTTCGGGCTGCGCATGCGCGGCGCCGGCGCCATGCCCTGGGACGAGGTGGACAGGGTGATCGAGCTGATCGGCCTGAAGGGGTTTGAGACACACCGCCCCTATGAGCTCTCCGGCGGCATGCAGCAGCGCGTGGCCATTGCCCGGGCGCTGGTGATGCATCCGCGCGTGCTGCTGATGGACGAGCCCTTCGGCGCGCTGGACGCCCAGACCCGCGAGACCATGCAGGCATTCCTGACCGAGCTGTGGGAGCGTATCCGCGCCACGGTCATTTTCGTGACGCATGACATCGACGAGGCGGTGATGCTCGGCAGCCGGCTGGTGGTGATGAGTGCCCGCCCCGGGCGAATCAGCCTGGATGAGCCGGTGCCGCTGGGCCGCCCGCGCAACTGGGACATGTCCACCACCCCGGAATTTTTGGACCTGAAACGCGCCGCCCGGCGGATTCTCGCCGGGGCGGCGCACTGAGCCACCCCCCGGCCTTGCCTTTTTGAGGAGATTTGGCTTAACGGTGGGGCGCCTGAGCGGGTGTAGCTCAATGGTAGAGTCCCAGCCTTCCAAGCTGGCTGTGCGGGTTCGATTCCCGTCACCCGCTCCATGTCTCCGGCGTTTTGGTCTTGGCTACCCACCAGCCCCAAGCCCAAAACGCATATAGACGGGTCCGGAGACTTGACATTAGGCGCTGCAAAGTGTGGAAGGCGCATTCCATGCTGGTACGGATAGGGGCGTAGCTCAATTGGTTAGAGCGCCGGTCTCCAAAACCGGAGGTTGAGAGTTCGAGACCCTCCGCCCCTGCCATCCCTTCCCAGCAGTTCGCAGTTTTTGGAGTTTGGTCCGTCTTGGCGTTCAACGTGTTGAAATTCGCGCGCGAGGTTCGTACCGAGGCGTCCCGCGTCACGTGGCCCTCAGGTAAGGAGACGGTGCAGGTCACCGGGCTCGTGCTCGCCATGGTGGTCGCCACAGCTCTGTTTTTCCTGGCGGTCGACGGCATTATCGGCGCCGGCATGCGCGCCCTCTTCGGCGCCGGAAGTTAAGGAAAGTTTCGATGGCCAAGCGCTGGTACGTCCTGCACGTCTATTCCGGATTCGAGAAAAAGATCGCCCAGCAGATCACCGAACAGGCTGAGCTGAAGGGCTTTGCCGACCATATCGGCGAGATCGTGGTGCCGACCGAGGAAGTCACCGAGGTTCGCCGCGCCCAGAAGGTGAACACCGAGCGCAAGTTCTTCCCCGGCTATGTCCTGATCCACATGGACATGACCGATGACACCTGGCACCTGGTGAAGGATATTCCCAAGGTCACCGGGTTCCTGGGCAGCCGCAACAAGCCCAGCCCGATCACCAACGCCGAAGCCGAGCGCATCATGAAGCAGCAGGAGGAGGGCACCGAACAGCGCCGTCCGGCTGTCATCTTCGAGGTGGGCGAGCAGGTGCGCGTGTCCGACGGCCCCTTCACCAGCTTCAACGGCGTGGTCGAGGACGTGGACGAGGAGAAGGGCCGCGTGAAGGTCTCCGTCTCCATCTTCGGCCGCTCCACCCCTGTGGACCTGGAATACGCGCAGGTGGAGAAACTCTAACCGGCTTGCAATTTACGGGCGGCCCCCTATCTCTCATCCGGCATCTTAGAGAGTTGTTTTGAGTGTCGGATCATCCTCGATCATTCCCCCGGCGCCGCCTTCTGGTTGGCGCCGGACTTGTCATTGCCGTGCTGGCGCTTGGCGCATGGCTGATAAATTATCTGCTGGTGGGCCAGTATCTGGTCAGCACCGATGATGCCTATATCTCCGCCTATTCAAGCCTGACCGCCGCCAAGGTCGGCGGTTATGTGACCGAAGTGGCGGTGAATGATAACCAGCCCGTCACCAAGGGCCAGTTGCTGGTGCGAATCGACCCGCGCGATTACCAGAACGCCCTGGACACGGCACAGGCGGGGCTGACCAGCGCCGAGGCCGATATGGCCAATGACGAGGCGATGCTCTCCCTGCAAGCCTCCAAGATCGCTGCCGCCCAGGCCGCCGTGCAGGGCGACGCGGCGAAGCTGGCCTTCGCCGAGCAGAATCAGCGCCGCTACGCCACCCTCTCCGCCAAGGGCGCCAGCCCGGTGCAGACCACCGACCAGGCCAATACCGATCTGCAGACCGCCCGCGCCGCCCTGGCCGCCGACCAGGCCAGCCTGCAGGCGGCGCAGCGCCAGGTGGACGTGCTGAAGGCCCAGCTTGCCGCCGCCCGGGCCAACGCCGCCCAGGCCCAGGCGCAGCTTGCCCAGGCGCAGCTGAACCTGGCGTACACCGCCATCCGCGCGCCGTTCGACGGCGTGGTGGGCAACAAGACCGTGGCGGTGGGCGATTACCTGCAGCCCGGCACGCAGATCATGGCCGTGGTGCCGCTCTCCCAGGTTTTTGTGCTGGCGAACTACAAGGAAACGCAGATCACCCATATCCGCCCGGGCCAGAGCGTGAAGATCAGCGTGGATGGCTTCCCCGGCCTGAAGGTGCGCGGCCATGTGGACAGCATCTACCCCGCCTCCGGGCAGGAATTTGCCCTGCTGCCGCCGGACAATGCCACCGGCAACTTCACCAAGATCGTGCAGCGCGTGCCGGTGAAGATCCTGATCGACCTGACACCGGAGGAAACCGGCAAGCTGCGGCCGGGCATGTCGGTGGAACCGGAAATCGATACGCGTAGCGGGCAATGACGCAGGAGAGCGCGGAAGCGATCCCGCTCAAATCCAAGGTCGCCGTCACGGGGGCGCTGCTTGGCGCCTTCATGGCGGTGCTCAACATCCAGGTGGTCAACACCTCGCTGCCGGACATTCAGGGCGGCATCGGCACCGGGCTCGATAATGGCGGCTGGATCTCCACCGCCTATCTGATCGGCGAGATCATTGTCATTCCGCTGTCAGGCTGGCTGGCGGACGTATTCTCGCTGCGCCGCTACCTCATCGGCAACGCCATCCTGTTTCTGTTCTTCTCCGCCGCCTGCGGGCTGACCTCCAACTTCCCCGAGATGGTGGCGCTGCGCGCCATCCAGGGCTTCACCGGCGGGGTGCTGATTCCGCTGGCGCTGGTCTGCGTGATCACGCTGCTGCCGCCGCGGGCGCGGCCGGTGGGCTTCTCGATGTTTGCGCTCACCGCCACCTTCGCGCCTGCCATCGGCCCCACCATCGGCGGCTGGATCACCGACGCCTACGGCTGGCGCTACATTTTTTTCCTCAACCTTGTTCCTGGCGCGCTGATGCTCCCTGCCCTGCTCTGGGGCCTGAAGCGCGAGCCGATGCATCTCGACCGGTTCTGGCGGGGCGACTGGCTGGGCGTGTTCACCATGGCCCTTGGGCTCGGCACGCTGCAAACCGTGCTGGAGGAAGGCAACAAGGATGACTGGTTCAGCTCGGACTTCATCATCCGGCTTTCCATCATCTCCGTCATCTCGCTGGCCTTGTTCCTGATCCAGGAGCTGCGCCCGGGCAACAAGGCACCGCTGGTGAATCTGCGCCTGTTCTCGCGCTGGAATTTCGGCTTCAGTTCCGTTTCCAATTTCATGCTGGGCTTCGTGCTTTACGCGGCCGTCTATCTCATTCCGCTCTATCTCGCCGTCGCCCATGGCTACAGCGCCGCGCAATCTGGCATGGTGATGGCCTGGATCGGCCTGCCGCAGCTCATCATCATTCCCTTCATGCCCTGGCTGATGCAGCGCATCGACCCGCGGCGCCTGCTCTCGCTCGGCTTCCTGCTGTTCTTTATCAGCCTAACGATGAATTTTCAGCTTGGCCCCAATGATAGCGGGCCGCAGCTGCTTGTCCCCAACCTCATCCGCGCCGTCGGCCAGGCGATGGTGTTCCCGCCGATCACCATGATCGCCACCGCCGGCATTTCAGCGGCGGATGCCGGTTCGGCCTCGGCTTTGTTCAACATGCTCCGCAACCTGGGCGGCGCGGTCGGCATCGCCACGGTGGAGACCTTTGTTACCAATCGCGAGAAATTTCACTCATTCATCATAAACCAGCATGTAAGCCTTCTGGACCCGGCGACGCGCGAGCGGATTGCCGCGATGCAGCAATATTTCCAGGCGCACGGCATGGCCGACCCTGGCAGCGCACGCCATCAGGCGATCATCCTGCTCGGCAGAACCCTTAGGCAGCAAGCCAATTATTTCGCCTATGGCGATGCCTTCGGGCTGCTCGCCATTGGCATGCTGGTGGCGCTTGCCGCCTCGCTTTTCGTCCGCCGCCCCAGCGGCCCCGCCGCCCCCGGCGGACATTGACCCGCGGGCGGGTGGACCTGAATCATGTCCCGCCGCTCCAATCTTCGCCATCCTCTCTCAACCATGACGTTTCGATTTTTTTCCGAAAGCCCAAATGACGCCCCTTGCGTTCGTTATTTAATGGTTTAGGCTTTCAAAAAAGAGAGGAGATCCCATGGCTCGAGTTGCATTGGTCACAGGTGGAACACGCGGCATCGGTGCTGCCATCAGCATCGCACTGCAAAAGGCGGGGCGGCTCGTGGTCGCCAGCTACGCTGGAAACACCGCAGCGGCGGAAACCTTCCAAAAGGAAACCGGAATCGAAACCATCAAGTTCGATGCAGGCAATTTCGACGAAACCGTCGCCGCGGTGAATGACATCGCTGCCCGCCACGGCGCCATCGAGATCCTCGTCAATAATGCCGGCATCACCAGGGATGCGGTCCTGAGCAAGATGACGCGCGACATGTGGGATTCCGTGATCGACACAAACCTCGGCTCCTGCTTCAATCTTTGCAAGGCGACCTTCGACGGCATGAAGGCCAAGAAGTTCGGCCGCATCGTCAATATCGGTTCGATCAACGGCCAGGCCGGGCAATACGGCCAGGTAAACTATGCCGCCGCCAAGTCCGGCATTCATGGTTTCACCAAAGCGCTGGCATTGGAAGGCGCACGCTCTGGCGTGACGGTGAATGCCATCGCGCCAGGCTATATCGACACTGAAATGGTGCGTGCGGTGCCGCCGGAGGTGCTGGAGAAGATCATCTCCAAGATCCCGCGCGGGCGGCTGGGCAGTGTGGAAGATATCGCGCGCGGCGTGGTGTTCCTTACCGCTGACGAGGCCGATTTCGTGACCGGCTCGACCATCTCCATCAATGGCGGCCAGCATATGTACTGACGGGACCCGCTGGAGCATTCATCTAAAAGATGAATGCTCCAGCTTTTGTTTTAGCGAGCAACTTCATGTGATGACCTTGAACCTACCGGTTCAATCCAATTGCCTATTGCTCTAACGCCCCGCACCAAGTCCAAAACGTTTTTGGTGCAGCTTTTTTCAAAAAGCTGCAAAACCGCGCGTCATTTTTTAAAAACACGCCCGCTCCGGCGGCCTTCCAGCACCGCGTTGCGATGCTGGACTCTTCGCCGCTAGTTTTACGTATCCAGATTGGCGACCTTGAGCGCGTTGTTGACGATGAACTCACGGCGCGGTTCCACCACATCGCCCATCAGCGTCGAGAAGATCTGATCCGTATCCTTGGCATCGGAAATCTTCACTTGCAGCAGACGGCGCACCTCCGGGTCCAGCGTCGTCGCCCACAGCTCTTCCGGATTCATCTCGCCCAGCCCTTTGAAGCGGCTGATCACCAGCCCCTTGCGGCCATGCGCCAGCAGGGAATCCCACATCGCCGCCGGGCCATGTACCGGCTTCGCCGTGCCGCCATCAATCGAGAGCGTCGCATCCTCGCCGAACAATTCTGCCATCTTGCCCGCACGCTCGGCCAGATAACGCGCCTCGGCGGTGCGCAACGTGATGGCCTCCAGCGTATAATGCTCGGCAACGCCGCGCACGGTGCGGCCGATCTTCACGCCGGCCTCGTCGGAGGTGACAATCCAGCCGCGCTCGGTGGGGTGCGAGATCCCGTTGAGTTCGCGCCACCAGGGCCGCATCCTTCGCCGCGTCGCCCAAAGCCGCTGGTGACAGCAGCCCGGCAATGGCGATCTGCTCCAGATAGATCTGCGGCAGCGTGTTCTCCATCGCCCGCAGCCGGTGCACCACCTGGCCGATCCACACCGACGCCTCGCGCAGATCATCGCCCGAGAGGCTCAGCCCCCCGCTGGCCAGCACCGAATCGCCCAGCGCGCGGTCGAGCAGGAAGGCTTCCAGCGCCGCGTCGTCCTTCAGATAACGCTGATCATTGCCGCGCTTGGCGCGGTAGAGCGGCGGCTGCGCGATATAGAGATAGCCCTGCTCGATGAGCTGCGGCATCTGCCGGTAGAAGAAGGTGAGCAGCAGCGTGCGGATATGCGAACCGTCCACGTCCGCGTCCGTCATGATGACGATGCGGTGATAGCGCAGCTTGGCGGGGTCGAAGCCGCCCTGATCATCCGCATCCGCCCGGCCGATGCCAGCCCCCAGCGCGGTGATCAGCGTGCCGACCTCCGCACTGCTCAGCATCTTGTCGAAGCGCGCGCGCTCGACGTTCAAGATCTTGCCCTTCAGCGGTAAGATCGCCTGATATTTGCGGTTACGCCCCTGCTTCGCGGAGCCGCCGGCGCTGTCACCCTCGACGAGGAAGAGTTCGGACTTCGCCGGGTCGCGCTCCTGGCAATCCGCCAGCTTGCCGGGGAGAGAAGAGATGTCCAGCACGCCCTTGCGGCGGGTGAGTTCGCGGGCCTTGCGCGCGGCCTCGCGCGCGGCCGCCGCGTCCATCACCTTCTGCACGATATGCTTGGCTTCCTTCGGGTGCGTCTCGAACCAATGGCTCAGCGCATCCGCCACCGCCGCCTGCACCACCGGCTGCACCTCGGAGGAGATCAGCTTGTCCTTGGTCTGGGAGGAGAATTTCGGGTCCGGCACCTTCACGGAGAGCACGGCGGTCAGCCCCTCGCGCATATCCTCGCCGGAGATGTCCGCATTGTCCTTCTTGCCGTTCATGGCCTTGGCGTAGTTGCTCACCACGCGCGTCAGCGCCCCGCGGAACCCGGCCAGATGCGTGCCGCCATCGCGCTGGGTGATGTTGTTGGTAAAGCAGAGCATCGTCTCGTGGTAGGAATTGTTCCAGGTGCAGGCGAACTCCACCTTGATCCCGGCCTCCTTCGCCTCGGACATGGCGGTGATCGGCACCTGCAGCACCGAGCTCTTGGCCCGGTCCAGCCAGAGGCAGAACTCCCTCACCCCGCCCTCGTAATGGAACTCCGCCTGCTGGAAGGGCTCATGGCGCTCATCGCGCAGCACGATGGCGAGGCCCGAATTCAGGAAGGCCAGCTCACGCAGCCGGCGCTCGAACACGGCGTAGTCGAAATCCGTGTGGGTGAAGGTCGCGGCGGAGGGTTTGAAGGTGACTTCCGTGCCGTTGGGCTTGTCGGACGGGCCGACGACCTTCAGCGGCTGCACGGTGTTGCCATGCTCGAAACGGATGAAATGCTCCTGGCCGTTGCGCCAGATGCGCACTTCCATCCATTCGGAGAGTGCGTTCACCACCGCCGCGCCCACGCCATGCAGGCCGCCGGAGACCTTGTAGCTGTTCTGGTTGAACTTGCCGCCCGCATGCAGCTTGGTCAGCACCACCTCGGCGGCGGAAATACCTTCCTCCGCATGAATATCGGTCGGGATGCCGCGGCCATTATCGCGGATGGTCATGGAGCCGTCGCCGTTCAACACGGCCTCGACCCGGTTGGCATACCCCGCCTGCGCCTCGTCCACCGCGTTGTCGATGATCTCGAAGCCCATATGGTGCAGGCCCGAGCCGTCATCCGTGTCGCCGATATACATGCCAGGCCGCTTGCGGACGGCATCCAGCCCCTTCAGAACACTGATCGATGCGGCGTCGTAGGCATCGTCTTGCGGGGCTGACTCAGGCGTATCGGACATAGTAGGTAACAGGCTCCAGAATCGTCGTATAGAGCCGGTTTTATACAGGATTTCCCGGCAAAAGCCTAATGCCCCGGGCCTCTGCCCTGCATTGTGCCGGCATGGCTTGGCTGCGTTTCGGCCGGGGCGGTGGCGGGCTGCGCCCCTATCCCCAAAGCCTGTGCCAGCGCTGCGATGCCATTGCGGAACGGCCCGCGCCGGCGTGCCGCCAGCGTGCCGAGGCCGGTGGCCCGGCCGACGACGCGCGGCAGGTCCGGGATCACCGCATCAAGCGCCATGCCCAGCCTGTCCTCGATGAAACCCTGCGCCAGCCCGCCGGGTACACCGGCCTTGTTCAGCACCAGCACCGGGCGTGGAGTTTGGCCGGAGCCGCCGGGCAGGCTCCGCAGGGTCTCGACATTGCGCAGCGAGATCATGGTCGGGTCCAGCACGATCACGCGCTGCTGGGCGTTGAACAGCAATTGCCGCGCCAGCTTCGTCAGCCGCGCCCCGGTATCGGCGACCATGAAATTATAGCGCGCGCGGACGGCCTGCACGAAGCTGGCGATGCCTTCCGGGTCGCACGGCGCCTCCCAGTTCAGCGCCTCCAGCCCCGCCATCACATGCAGCCGCTCCCCGGCATCCTGGGCGCAGCGCTCGATCAGCAGCTGGTCCACGCGCTGCGGCGCCTCCAGCACTGCGGACAGGCCGCGATTGCCGGGAATATCCATGTCCAGCGCCAGCGTGCCGGTGTTAATCTCGCCATCCAGCAGCACGGTATGGCGGTGCAGCTCGCTGGCGATGTACCAGCCCAGATTGGTGGTGATGCAGCTTGTGCCGACCCCGCCGCGCGCCCCGCACAGCGCGATCATCCGCCCGCCGCGCAGATGATCGCGCTCACGGGCCAGATTATCGATCACCGGCAGGAAATTCTGCGCGATCGCCTCGCTGGTCAGCGGTTTGGGAAGATACTCCTTCACCCCCATGGTCTTGACCACGATGCGGTAGAAATTCACGTTCTGAACCTCGCCCACCGCCAGCACCACCGTGCCGGCATCCACCGTGTCGGCCAGGTCCATCAGCGCGTTGATCGGCTGCTCCTCGCCCGAGAGATCCACCAGCACGATCTCGGGGGTCGGCGTCGCCGCCAGGATGGTGAGGGCGTGGCGGAAATCCACCAGATGCACCTGGTTGCTGTTGGGAATATGCCCGGCCAGCACGCTGTGCAGCAGGCTCGCACTCTCCTCATCGCGGACAAAGCCGATGAACTTGTCCCGCTTCGGGCCGGCCGGGGCGGAAGATGACGGGTGCGACAGGCTGTTGCTGTAGAACGCCGCCCGCTTTCCTCCCAGCAAGGCGGGCAAGCGCGGGTGCATGTTCGAGTCATCCTGCATGATGGCAAATCCTCCGGGCCGGATGAATTCAGCAGAGGGCGGTTGCCATCGCGTTAATACCCGCCTCGGCATGGGTGCCCGCCTTGCAATGAGGTTGCGGGCCGCCCCGCGCCGCTCTATCAGCGCCCCTCATTTTGAATTTTCAGGGACACGATGGCTCGGCAGAAAAAAGGCCGTAAACTTGACGGCTGGATTATCCTCGACAAACCGCAAGGGATCACCAGCACGCAGGCGGTGAACAAGATCAAACGCGCCTTGGATGCGCAGAAGGCGGGCCATGGCGGCACGCTGGACCCGCTGGCCACCGGCCTGTTGCCCATCGCCCTGGGCGCGGCGACCAAAACCGTGCCTTACGTGATGGACAGCACGAAAATCTACCATTTCACCCTGAAATTCGGCGAGGCGCGGGACACCGACGACGCCGAGGGCGCGGTGGTGGCGACCTCCGATGTCCGCCCGAGCGATGCCGAGATCCAGGCCGCCCTGCCCCAGTTCATCGGCAACATCATGCAGGTGCCGCCCGCTTTCTCCGCCATCAAGGTGGATGGCGAGCGCGCCTATGATCTGGCGCGCGCCGGCGCCCCGCCCGAGCTGCCGCCCCGCCCGGCGCAGGTGGACCGCTTTGAGCTGATCGACCGGCCGGATGCCGACCATGCGACCTTCGAGGTGCAATCCGGCAAGGGGGTGTATATGCGCGCCTTGGCGCGCGACCTGGCCCGGGCCTGCGGCTCCGTGGGGCATATTTCCGTGCTGCGCCGCCTGCGGGTGGGGCCCTTCAAGGAAAACATGGCGATTCCTCTGGACTTTTTCCTCAATCCGGACCAGAACCCCGCCACTCTTACCGAAACTTTGCTGCCGCTCGAGACCGCGCTGGACGACATCCCGGCCCTGGCCCTGAACCAAGCAGAGTTTTTCGCCATCTCCCAGGGCCAGGCGATCAGCCTGGTGGACCTGATGGGGCGGATCCCGGAAGCGGCCAATCCTGATGAGGGGCTGGTGCGTGTAACGGCGGGGGGGCGCGTGAAGGCCATGGCCCGACTCTCTGAAGGGTGGCTGAAGCCCGAGCGCTTGTTCTAACGTCTTTTTTTGAAGGATATCACGATGTCGATTACGCCTGAGCGCCGCACCGCGCTGATCGCCGAATACGCGACCGCCGCCAATGACACCGGCTCCCCGGAAGTCCAGGTGGCTCTGCTCTCCGAGCGCATCTCCAACCTGACCGAGCATCTGAAGACCCACGCGAAGGATTACCATTCCCGCCGTGGCCTGCTGGTGCTCGTCGGCCAGCGCCGCTCGCTGCTGGACTATCTGAAGCGCAAGAACGCCAAGCGCTACCAGGACCTGATCGGCCGGCTGAACCTGCGCCGCTGATCAAAACGGGGCCGAAAGGCCCCGTTTTTCATTTTGGGAGCGGGTCATGGCCCATTCTTCCCTCCGCCGCGCCGCTCTGGCGGTACTTATCCTGAATTTCGGATTCTTTTTCTTCGAGTTTGCGGTGGCGCGGGCCATCGGCTCGGTGTCGCTGTTCGCCGACAGCGTGGATTTCCTGGAAGATTCGGCGGTGAATCTCCTGCTGCTCACCGCGCTGAGCTGGGCGCCGAAGGCGCGTGCCAAAGCGGGCATGGTGATGGCAGGGCTGATTTTCGTTCCCAGTCTCGCCACGCTCTGGCAGGCCGCCGCGAAAATCTGGCACCCCGAGGCGCCGGATGCCGCCTGGCTTTCAGCCACCGGGCTGGCCGCCATGGCGGTGAATGTTTGCGCGGCCCTCATCCTCGCGCGCTACCGCCATGTGGGCGGCAGCCTCACCCGCGGCGCGTTTCTTTCCGCCCGCAACGACGTTGCTGGCCAATGCCGCCATCATCCTGGCCGGGGCGGTCACCGCCTATCTATGGCACAGCCTGTGGCCGGATCTGATCGCGGGTCTGGGCATCGGCGCGATGAATCTCGGCGCCGCCAAGGAGGTCTGGGAGGCCGCGCGCGAGGAGCACGCGGCCTGATCAGTCTTATGCCGGCAAACGCAGATGATAGGCCTTCGGCCGGGTCAGCGTCTCATAGCCCCAGCGCGAGAGCGTGTAGCCGCGCCCGCTATCCTTCACGCCAACCCAAGGCAGCGCCGGGTCCAGCGCGTCGCAGCGGTTCAAGAACACCGTGCCGGTCTCGATCCTGTCGCCCAGCGCTTCGGCGGCCTCGGCGTCACGGGTGAAGATGGCGGCGGTGAGGCCGAAGGGCGTGTCGTTCATCAGCGCCAGCGCCTCTTCGTCGGACTTCACCTTCATCACGCCGACGATCGGCCCAAAAGTTTCCTCCGTCATCACCCGCATGGAATGGTTCACATCCACCAGGATCTGCGGCGCCACATAGGTGGTGCCGGGCTTGTCCATCTCGAAGCGTGAGGTGTCGACCAGCGCTTTCGCGCCCTGCGCCACCGCTTCCGCCACTTGGCCGCGGATGAAGTCCGCCGCGCGGGTGTTCACCACCGGGCCGAGATTGGTGTCCTGCCGGGTCGGATCGCCAAGCCGGTAGGCATTGGCCATCGCCACCGCCCGGTCCAAAAACTCGTCATACACGGCCTCGTGCAGATAAAGCCGCTCGATGCCGCAGCAGCACTGGCCGGAATTGAAGAAGGCGCCGTCGATCAGGTTTTCCACCGCGAAGGCCACATCCGCATCGGCGCGGACATAGCCGGGGTCCTTGCCGCCCAGCTCAAGCCCGACGGAGATGAACCGATCGGCGGCGGCGCGCTGCACCTTATGCCCGGTGGCCACCGAGCCGGTGAAGGCGACATGGTTCACCCGCGAATCGCGGATCGTCGCCTCCGCATCCTCATGGGAGAGATGCAGCACCTGGAACACGCCCGCCGGCAGCCCGGCCTCGGCGAAGCACTGGGCGAACCGCTCGGCCACCAGCGGGGTCTGCGGCGAGTGCTTCAACACCACGGCATTGCCCGCCATGATCGAGGGGATCACCGAGTTCACGGTGGTCAGGATCGGGTAATTCCAGGGCGCGATGACATAGACCACCCCCAGCGGCTCGCGCTTGATATAGCGCTTGAACCCGTCTTTCGGGCCCGGATCATAGATGGCGAGCCCGGCCTCGGCCTCGTCGATCATGAAGCGGGTGCGCTCCACCCCGCCGCGCGCCTCGTTCGGCGCCTGGGAGATGGGGCGGCCCATCTGCCAGCAGATCTCCAGCCCGATCTCATTGGCATGGGCCAGCAGCGCGTCGCAGAATTTGTGGCAGATGGCGGCGCGCTCGGCGAGGCTCGTCTGTTTCCAGGCGGCTTGCGCCTTCACCGCACGGTCCAGCGTGGCGGAGATTTCTGCCCCCGTGGCATAGGCGCGTTCCACGTAAACACTGCCGTCCACCGGCGAGATGGTCTGTTGCTTGGTCATTATTTGTCTTCCGTGTTGCGGTCCCTCGATGCGTATACCCACAGCTCATGCCCGGCATAGCACAGCCCGGCCAAGCATGCCGGGGCCAGAAAGTACATGACGCGGAATAACAGGATCGCGCCCAGCGCCGGGGCGGGGGGCAGATAGGCGGACAGCCCCAACAGCAGCACGGAATCGAACACCCCCACCCCGCCCGGCAGGCCGGAGAGCACCCCGGCGGCGAAGGCGCCGAGATAGAGGCTGAGCGTGCGCGGATAGGTAAGGCCCGGCGCGGCGGGCAGCACAGCGTGCAGAATGGCGCAGGCGCAGCAAATATCGAGGCAGGAAAGGGCAATCTGCGCCAGGGCGATCCGCCACCCCGGCAGGGCGATCCGCTTGCCAAACAGCACCACCGCCTCCCGGCTGCGCGCCGCCAGCACATAGGCCACCGGCACCAGCAGCAGCACCGCACCGAGTATATGCAGCAGCGCCGGGGGCAGGCTGCCCGGCAGCGGCACGTTGAACGGGTCCGACAGCAAGAGCGCCCCCAGCAGCGTCAGCACGCCAAGCGTGAAGCTGCTGCCCGAAAGCGCCATGATGCGCGCAATGCCGCCCGCCGGCACCTCCCAATGGGCATAGAAGCGCAGGCGGATGGCCGCCGCGGTCAGCGCCGTCGCCCCCAGCACATGGCTGAGCGCATAGGCGCAGAAGGAGGCCAGCCCGATGCTGGGATAGGGCAGATGCGGACCGCCCCCCGCCCGCCGGGCGAAAAAGACCCCTGGCAGATCATAGGCCGCCATGATGCAGATGGAGACCGCCAGCAGCGCCAGCGCGCGGATCACATCCCAGACCGGCGTGTCCAGGAAAGCGGCGAAAATCGCCGCCAGCCCGACCTTTTTAAAAACCCCGTGCAGCCCGAAGGCAATGGCCGCGAGAAGCAGAAGCCCGAGAACGGGCGGCAGACGCTTCAGCAGCCGGCGCAAGGGGTCAGGCCGCCGCCTCCTGCCGGGAGAGACTTAGCTCGATCAGCGCGATGGTCCGCTCCACGCCGTACAGGGCGATGAACCCGCCAAAGCGCGGGCCCTCCGCCGTGCCAAGCAGCACCTGGTACAGGCAGTCGAACCACGCCTTCAGCGGGCTGAAAGGATGGCGTTTGCCGATGGCATAGACGAGATTCTGCAGCCGCTCCGCCTCGATATCGCCGGGGTGGTGCGCCTGTTCGTTCTCGCGCAGGCTCTTGGCCAGATCGGCCAGCGCCGCGCGCTCCACCTCTGTGGGGGCGCGGTACTGGCGCTTGGGCGCCACGAAATCGCGGTTATAGGCCACGGCGTAATGCACCAGCTCCGCCAGGAACGGAAAGGTCTCGGCATTCGCCTCGGGCATATAGGCGCGGATGAAGCCCCACAGCATCTCGGCGCTGTCGGCATTGCTCACCGAGGCGAGGTTCAGCAGCATGGTGAAGCCGATCGGCGAGCCGGCATGGTTGGGCAGCTTCCCGCCATGGATATGCCAGGCCGGGTTGTCATGCGGCTTCTCGGCCGTGGGCAGGCCTGCCACGGCGGCGATGTAGTCATCCGTCGCGCGGGGGATCACGTCGAAAAACAGCCGCTTGGCGCGCTGCGGGGCGTGATACATGAACTGCGCCAGTGATTCCTTGGGCGCGTAGGTCAGCCATTGCTCGATGGAGAGGCCATTGCCCTTGGACTTGGAGATCTTCTGGCCCTTATCGTCCAGGAACAGCTCATAGGTCAGGTTCAGCGGCGGCTCCTTGCCCAAAGCGCGCATGATGGCCGAGGAGAGCTTCACGGAATCGATGAGGTCCTTGCCGGACATCTCGTAATCCACGTCCAGCGCGTGCCAGCGCATCGCCCAGTCGGCCTTCCATTGCAGCTTGGCCGCACCGCCGAGCACGGAGGTCTCGAACGTGGCGCCGGTCTCCGGGTCGGTCCAGAACACCGTGCCATGGTCGGCATCCACTTTGTCGATGGGCACCTGCATCACGACGCCGGTGCGCGGATGGATGGGCAGGATGGGCGAATAGGTGGCCTTGCGCTCCGCCCCCAAGGTCGGGAGGATGATCTGCACGATCTCGTCATGGTGCCGCAGCACATGCAGCAGCGCCGCGTCGAACCGGCCGGAGGCGTAGTAATCGCTGGCGGAGGCGAACTCGAACTCAAACCCGAAGGCGCGCAGGAAGTCCTGCAGCATGTTGTTGTTATGGGCGCCGAAGCTCTCGAACTTGCCGAACGGGTCGGGGATGCGCGTCAGCGGCATGCCCAGATGCTGGCGCAGCATGTCCTTGTTGGGCACATTCTCCGGCACCTTGCGCAGGCCGTCCATGTCGTCGGAGAAGGCCAGCAGGCGCGACTTCATGCCCGTCAGCTCGGTGAAGGCTTTCCGCACCCAGGTGGTGCGCGCCACCTCGCCGAATGTGCCGATATGCGGCAGGCCGGAGGGGCCATAGCCGGTCTCGAACAGCGCCTCGGTCTTGCCTTTCTGTTTCAGCCGCTCGGCAATGCGTTCGGCTTCACGGAAGGGCCAGCTCAGCTGGGCGGTGGTGTTGTTTTCGCTCATGGTCTGCCTGCTCTAGAGCCGGAACGGCGCAAGTTCAATCACCCAAGGGCGCTGAACCTACACGGGCACATCAGGGATCATCGATGACCCGCGGCAGGCCGGGCCGCCAGGTGGCGTTGTCGGAGCTGGCCATGGAATAGACATGCACCTTCCTGGCCGCGGCGGACTGGATCACCACCACCGGGTCCGGCGCCTCGAACGACGCCGCCGTGATGTCGGCTCCCAAGTCCGGCGGCAGATTGCCGAGGCGCGTCCAGGCCGCCAGCACCTGGCGCTGATAGGGCAGGCCGAGATCCGGCAGGGCGGAATGGTAATCGGCGATGGCGCTGTTCCAGGAGCCGGTCTGGCCCTTGAGCCGGGTGAGGTAGAGGGCGGCGTAGGCGGCGTTCCTGGCGGGGTCGAGCGCATCATCCAGCGAGGCGAAGGCATCCGGATGGTATTCCAGGCTGACCTGGAAACAGCCGACATCGATGTCATGCGCGCCGGAGGCCTGCGCCAGCCGCACAAAGGCCTCGGCATCCTGCTTGCTGGCGAAATATTGGCCATTGCCGTCGGCATTCACCGTCCAGGGCCAGGGGGCGGCATGGCCGGTCAGCGGATCGACCCGGCCGCTTTCCACCATGCCTATGGAGAGCAGCAAATTAGAAGGCAGCGAATCCGCCAGCTCCGCCACACGCCCCGCCGCCACGCAGGCGGCGCCGTCCGGCACATCGGCCAGGGCCGGGCCGGCGCCCAGCAGGAGCGCGCAGAGAGCAAAGCGGATTTTCACATCTGTCCCAGTGAAGCCAAAAGCTTTGTAAGCGATGAAGCCGCTTATTTTCTAACCGGATCCGGGCCTTATGACGAGGCTTTCATGCCCCCTCCAGCCGGGGCGCCTTGGCATCCAGGCCGCTCCCCCCAGTTTGAGGTGGGTAAGACATAGAGCCCCGACATGAACCAAGGAGACATCCCCATGCGTTCCATCTGGCTGGCTTCGGCCGCCCTGATCCTCGGCGCTGGCGCGGCCTGCGCCCAGACCGTGCCGTCCCCCCCGCCGGCCGCCCCCGCCAGCATGCCGGCCCCGCCGCCCGGCAACTGGACGCACGGCCCCCTGCCCCAGGATGCGCCGCCGGAGGTTTATCTGCAGATCGCCAAGGCAGCCCTGGCCAAACATAACGCCGCCCGGGCGGATGACGCGCTGGGCCATGCCGAAACCAGGCTGCTCACCCGCACCGTGATCCAGGGCCCGAGCATCCCGCAGGATGAGTCCCCCGCCGTCTCCGCCATCGAACAGGCGCGCCAAGCCCTGAAGGCCCATGATTTCACCACGGCGGCACAACAGACGGACGCCGCATTGCAAGCGCTCCAGCCGCCTGCGCCGCCCGGCGGCGCGCCGATGGCGCCACCGCCCCCGGCCCCGTGATGCGCAAAATCTCTCGGGAATGGGCGCCGCAGGGCGCCCATGTCCTCCATGAAGCGTTTTTACCCTCGCTTTTGCGGCGCAATATCGCTATGCGGGGCACGACTGCAGCAACGAGCATCCCGGCCAGACCGACGCGCCCCGGCGCCCCGGCCCGGCCGGTTTGCTCATTTCAATAGGTATTCTTTGATGTCCGCGCCGAAAATTCGCAACATTGCCATCATCGCCCACGTTGACCATGGCAAGACCACCCTGACCGACCAGCTGCTCAAGCAGTCCGGCGCCTTCGCCGCCCACCAGGCGGTGGCCGAGCGGGCCCTTGACCGCAACGACCTGGAAAAGGAGCGCGGCATCACCATTCTGGCGAAGGTCGCTTCGGTGGTGTGGCAGGATACCCGCATCAACATCGTCGACACCCCCGGCCACGCCGATTTCGGCGGTGAGGTGGAACGCATCCTGAGCATGGTGGATGGCGCCGTCATCCTGGTGGACGCCGCCGAGGGCGTGCTGCCGCAGACCAAGTTCGTGCTCGGCAAGGCGCTGAAGCGCGGCCTGAAGCCGATCGTGGTCGTGAACAAGATCGACCGTGGCGATGCCCGCCCGGACGACGTGCATAACGAGATGTTCGACCTGTTCGCCTCGCTGGACGCCAATGAGGAGCAGCTCGACTTCCCCATGCTCTTCGCCTCCGGCCGCCAGGGCTGGGCCGTGGCCGACCTGAACGACCCGCGCGAGAACCTGACCCCGCTCTTTGACCTGATCCTGAAGCATGTGCCGGCCCCGGCGCTGGATGTGGACGCGCCGTTCGCCATGGTCGCCACCATTCTGGAGTCCGACACCTTCCTGGGCCGCGTGCTCACCGGGCGCGTGGAACAGGGCAAGGCCACCGTCAACATGCCGGTGAAGGTGCTGGACCTGGACGGCAAGGTGGTGGAAACCGGCCGCCTGACCAAGCTGCTCTCCTTCCGCGGGCTGGAGCGCGTGCCGGTGGATGAGGTGGGCGCGGGCGACATCGTCGCCGTGTCCGGCCTGTCCGACACGACCATTCCTTATACGATCTGCGCGCCCGAGGTTGCCGCCCCGCTGCCCGCCACGCCGATCGACCCGCCGACCCTGTCCATGACCTTCCGCATCAATGACGGCCCGCTGGGTGGCCGCGAGGGCAAGAAGGTCACCTCCCGCCAGATCCGCGACCGTCTGTTCGCCGAGACCGAGGGCAATGTCGCCATTCAGGTTGCCGTGGCGCCGGAGACGGACGCCTTCGAGGTGTCCGGCCGTGGCGAACTTCAGCTCGGCGTGCTGATCGAGACGATGCGCCGCGAAGGTTTTGAGCTGACCATCGGCCGCCCGCGCGTGCTGACCCGCATGAACACCGAGACCGGTGAGCGCGAGGAGCCGTATGAGGAAGTGCTCATCGACGTGGATGAGCCCTATGCCGGCGCCGTTGTGGAGAAGATGAGCCGCCGCAAGGGCGAGCTGTCCGACATCCGCCCCTCCGGCGGCGACAAGCAGCGCCTGACCTTCCGCATCCCCTCGCGCGGCCTGATCGGCTATCACGGCGAGTTCCTGACCGACACGCGCGGCACCGGCGTGATGAACCGCCTGTTCGCCGGCTACGGCCCCTGGAAGGGCAAGATCGAGGGCCGCCGCAATGGCGCGCTGATCTCCTCCGAGGATGGCGAGGCCGTGCAGTATTCGCTGTTCTCCCTGCAGGACCGCGGCGTGCTGTTCGTGAACCCGGGCGACAAGGTCTATGTCGGCATGATCCTGGGCGAGCATAGCCGCGAGAACGATCTGGACGTGAACCCGATCAAGGAAAAGAAGCTCACCAACATCCGCGCCGCCGGCAAGGACGAGGCGCTGCTGCTAGTGCCGCCCCGCCGCATGTCGCTGGAGCAGGCGATCGCCTATATCGAGGATGACGAGCTGGTTGAGGTGACGCCGAGCGCCGTGCGCATCCGCAAGCGCTACCTGAACCCGCATGACCGCAAGAAGGCCGAGCGCCGCAGCGACGACGCCGCATAAGCGCCGTTCCGGCACGATTGCCTAAAAAAAAGGGCGCCTTTGGCGCCCTTTTTTCTGTCTGGACATCCGGTTCGCGGCGTAGGCTGGCGGCACCGCCGTCCCCGCTGCCGCCAGCCTCACATCAGCAGAACCGGGCGAGAGCGGCCATCTCCTGCCCCCGGCGCGGCAAAAAACCGCCACAATTATTTATTGACACAAACAAACCTTT
Source organism: uncultured Pseudomonadota bacterium (assembly GCA_963736885.1). Classification (GTDB taxonomy): domain Bacteria; phylum Pseudomonadota; class Alphaproteobacteria; order Acetobacterales; family Acetobacteraceae; genus Acidocella. Next base: position 88,947 of record CAVTQN010000008.1, on the reverse strand, counting down.
GCGTGCTACCTAACGGCCCGCCAAAAACCTGTTGAATTCAAAGGTTTCTTTGAGAGCTATGCACGGACTCGATAACACGGAGCCAGAACAGGCAAGCAGCGCGCTGCTGCTGCTGATCCGTCAGGACCAGCTCGCGGCCATCCGCCGGAATGTTCTGAACGCCGCTTCGGCTAATGTCCTGATCGGTGCCATCGTGCTCTTCGTATCGGTCCGCTACCAGCATACCAGGCTGGGGATCGCCTGGTTCTTAGCCTCCACCCTCATAAATGCCATACGGGTTGGCCAATGCGTTCTGCCAGCGCCAAGGCCAATGGCATCCAAACCTCTTCCCAGCCTGCGCGCGGTGCAGCGCCAGCTGGATTATTTCTGCGTCACAGCGCTGCTATCCGGGTTGGTCTTGGCGCTTTTGGCGTATCTGTGTGCGGGCTACACACGCGCGCCAACCTTGTTTTACCTGACCGTCATCTGCGGCATTACGGCGGGCGCCATAACGCACGGCACGCCCTATGCGCGGATGCCAAGCTGCTTCATCCTGCCACCGCTGCTCTCCGTGTTCGGCTGCCTGCTTTACACAGGCGGGTTCGAGCGCAACTGCCTGGCCGTGACGGTGCTGATCTACATTGCGGCGCTGATCAGATTTGCCTGGCAAAGCGAAGCCGAGTTCAGGGAAACCAGCCTCCTGAAGAACCGGGCGGTGAGCCTCGTGCGCTCATTGGAGACGGCCCACTCACAGGCGCTCGTGGTCGCCGAGCAGATGAGCTACCGCGCCACTCATGATGAATTGACGGATCTGCTCAACCGCACCGGTTTCCTGAAACAGGTGGAACAGCGCATCAGCGGCGAGCATTCCACATTCTGCCTGATGCTTCTCGATCTTGACGGGTTCAAATCCGTCAATGACGCGTTCGGCCACAATGCGGGCGACCGGGTTCTGGTCGAAGTCGCACGGCGGCTCTCCGAGACCTTGGGCGGTGAGTTCACGATCGGGCGGATGGGCGGCGATGAATTCGGGATTTTCTATGAGGCATCCGTCGCGGGCGCTTTTCCAGCCGAGCTGGCAACAAGACTGATCGCTTCGATCGCGGTGCCGTTCGCATCCTTTGACGCAGGCCGACTTGGCGCCTGTATCGGCCTCTATATCGGCAAGGCGCGTAATGTGACCGAGCTTCTGACCCGTGCGGACGAAGCGCTCTATACCGCGAAGGAGGCTGGCCGCAACCAGTTTTACATATTCGACGATATTCTGCGCGACCGGCTGGAGATGCGGCGCGACATTAAGCGTGATCTGCAGCGCGCTTTGGCGGATGCGGCCCCGGAGGTCTGGTATCAGCCGATCTTGGGCTCTGATGGCCAGAAACTCGTAAGCCTTGAAGCGCTGCTGCGCTGGCGGCATCCGCAGCATGGGCTGGTGCCGCCGCAAGAAGTGATTGAAACAGCCGCCAGGGCCGGACTCGCCGAGCCGCTGCTGCGCTACATTCTTGCCGATGTCTGCGCGATGATTTAGGAACTGCGCGCGCGCGGGCTGGAGCATGTGCGGGTGGCGATGAATATTTCCCCGCGTGAAATCTCCAGGCTCGCGGTCGATGAAATCCTGCTCTCCGAGCTGAGCAAACGCAACTGCCCCACCTCCATGCTCGAAATCGAGATCACGGAGGAAACGGTGCTGGATATACGCTCCGTGCAGGATAAGCTGATCCGGCTGTCGCGCGGCGGGGTTCACATCAGCATCGATGATTTCGGCGTCGGCTACTCAACCCTGGCCACACTGCGCCAGCCTTATGTCAAAAAGATCAAAATCGACCGGAGCTTCGTGAAGGATATCGCCATATCCCGCGGCAACCAGATCCTGGTCCAATCCATCCTGAATCTGGGACAGTCGCTGGGGCTTCAGGTGGTGGCTGAAGGGGTGGAGACAAAGGAGGACCGGGACCTGCTGCGGCGGATCGGCTGCGGCCTGATGCAGGGCTATTATTTTCACAAACCGGCGCCCCGTGAGGCCATGCTGGCATGGCTCCCGCTCAGCCTGAGCTGACGCCCCCCGCGCCCCCCGCCAAGGGGCATCGACAGCCCCTTGTCCCCTGGGCATGATACAACCCAGAGGGAGCAAAGCGTGGACGTACAAACTCAGGCTGAACTCGACATCATCCGGCAAAGCGGTTTGCTCCTGCCGGACTGGTATCTCAGCCAGCACCCGCAGGCGGCGGCAGAAGGGGCGGATGGCATCGCCCATTTCTGCCGCATCGGCTGGCGCGAGGGGGCCCGGCCCAACCCCTATTTCCACCCGCAATGGTATCTCAGCCGCTACCCGGACGTGGCGGAAAATGGCGGCAACCCGCTGCTGCACTATCTCACGGCAGGCGAAGCGGAAGGGCGCGACCCCTGCCCCTATTTTTTCACCGCCTGGTACCGCGAAACCTATGATCTGCCGCCCGGCATCTCCTGCCTCAAGCATTTCCTCACCCGGCGCCGCTCCGGCCAGGTGAACCCGGTGCCGGTGTTCGATTCCGCCTGGTATCTGGACCAGAACCGCGACGTGGCCGAGGGCGGGGCCGACCCGTTCGAGCATTTCCTGGCCTTCGGCGTGCCGGAGGAGCGTGACCCCTCCCCTGAATTCGACCTCAAATTCTATCTCGGACGGTACGGAAAATATCTGCACGGGCAGAACCCGCTGCTGCATTACCTCGCCAATCTCGAAAGCGGTGTGTTCCTGCCCAGGCGGCCGGAGCAGGAGGGGCTGATCCCCGCCGCCATGCGCCGCGCCACCCGCCCGGCGCCCTTCTTTGAGGAGTTCAGCCCCGCCCCCGCCCATGCCACCCGCAAGGCGACGCTGCTGGCCTATTACCTGCCGCAATTCCACCGCGTGGCGGAGAATGATGCCTGGTGGGGCAAGGGTTTTACGGACTGGACGAATTTCGGCCGCGCCATGCCCCGCTTCGTTGGCCATGTGCAGCCGCGCGTGCCGCGCGACCTCGGCCATTATTCGCTGGATGACCCCGCCACGCTGAAGCGCCAGGTGGAGATGGCCAAGGCGGCGGGGCTCTCGGGCTTCGTGTTCTATTATTACTGGTTCAACCGCCACCGGCTGCTGGAAAAGCCGCTGGAGCAGTTTCTGGCCGACAAAAGCCTGGATTTTTCCTTCTGCGCCATGTGGGCGAACGAGAACTGGACCCGCCGCTGGGATGGGATGGAGCGCGAGGTGCTCATCGCCCAGGAATATCTGGAGGAGGATGACGAGGCGCTGGTCGAGAGCTTCGCCCGGTCTGTTCGCGGATTCCCGCTATATCCGCATCGAGGGCCGGCCGCTGCTGATGATCTACCGCGCCAGCCTGATCCCCGACGCGGTGGCGCGGCTGCAGAAATGGCGCAGGCTGTTCGAGAAAAATCACAATGAACGCCCGCTGCTGGTCATGGCGCAGAGCATGGGCGATGATTACGACCCCACGCCCTACGGGCTGGATGGCGCGGTGGAATTCCCGCCCCACAAGCTCAGCCAGGCGACGCCGAAAATCAACGACAGCCTCGACCTGCTGGACCCGGATTTCACCGCCACGGTGCATGACTACGCCGCCCTGGCGGAAACCTCGCTGACCATGCCGGTGCCGGATTATCCGCTGATCAAGACCATCGTGCCCGGCTGGGACAATGACCCGCGCCGCGAGGGCAAGGGGCTGGCGCTGCACAACGCCACCCCGGCCAAATACCAGGACTGGCTGGAAAAACTCATCGGCTATGCAAGCGACCATCCCTTCTACGGCCAGAAGATCATCTGCGTGAATGCCTGGAATGAATGGGCGGAAGGGGCGTTTCTGGAGCCCGACATCCATGCCGGCGCTGCCTTCCTCAACGCCACGGCGCGGGCCATTTGCGCGCGGGATTCGGGCAGCTTGGCGGCGGGCATATTGCTGGTGGGTCATGACGCGCAGGCCCATGGCGCTCAGCTTCTGCTGCTGCACATCGCCCGGCATCTGCGGCGCCAATGGGGGGTGAAGGTGCATCTGCTGCTGCTGGGCGTCGGCCCGCTGCTGGCGCAGTATTACGAGGCGGCTGACGTTACCATCGCCTACGACAAAACCATCATCGGCAACCATCTCGACCAGTACCGGGCCATGGGCATCCGCCATGCCATCGTCAACTCGGCGGCCTCCGCGCGGGTGGTGCCCTGGGCGCAGGCCCGCAACATTGAAAGCGTGCTGCTGGTGCATGAGCTGCCGCAGCTGCTGAAGGAATATAACCTCGAAATCCAGGCGCGCCTTGGCGGAGCGGCGGCGCACAGGCTGGTCTTCTCCTCGGCCTTCGTGGCGGAAAAATTCCGCGCCGCCGTGGGGCTGGATGGCAGCAACGAGGCCGTGCTGCCCCAGGGCAACTACCAGCGCATGAATTTTGATCCGCTGGCGCGGGCGCGCAGCCGCGCCGGGCTGGGGCTGACGGAGGCGCATTACCTCATCCTCGGCGCCGGGTTCGCGCATATCCGCAAGGGGTTCGACCTCTTCCTGCAACTCGCCCGCCGGCTTTCCGCCACGCGCCCGGATGTGCATTTCCTCTGGGCGGGGGATATCGAGTTCAAGCTGAAAACCTATCTCGAGCCCGAGATGGCGGCTTTGCAGGCCAGCGGGCATTTCACCCATATCCCCTTCACCGAAAAGGTGGCCGATTATTTCTCCGCCGCCGATGTGCTGGCACTGACCTCCCGCGAGGATCCGCTGCCGACCGTGGTGATGGAGGCGCTGGCCTGCGGCATGCCCTGTGTGGCCTTCGATGAAAGCGGCGGCGTGCCCGAGCTGCTGCGCGCCGAGGCGGCCGGCTATGTCGCCCGGGCGGCGGACCTTGATGACTACCAGGCCGGGCTGGAGGCGCTGCTGGACCACAAGGCGCTGAAACGCATGCGCCCGCGCCTGATGGAAATGGCGGCGAAGCGATTCGATTTTCCGCGCTATGTGGATGAGCTGTTGCGCCTTGCCGCCCCGGGGCTCAAGCGCATCAGCGCCGTGGTGCTGAATTACCAATACGAGGCCTATCTGCCGGAGCGGCTGACCAGCATTTTCGAGCAGACCTACCCGGTGCAGGAGATTCTGCTCCTGGACGATGCCTCCACGGATAACAGCCTGAACGTGGCCAGCGAGACGGCGGCGCAAGCGGGGCGGGAGGTCCGGATTCTGGTCAACCAGGAAAACTCCGGCTCGGTCTTCGCGCAATGGCGCCGCGCCGCGCTGGCGGCCAAGGGCGAGTATGTCTGGCTGTGCGAGGCCGATGATTCCGCCCACCCCGCCCTTCTCGCCCGGCTGGTGGAGGCGATGGAGCGCGCCGACGCCCCCCTGCTCGCCTTTGCCGACAGCCGCGCGGTGGATGGCCAAGGGTGCCAGACCATGCCCAGCTATCAGAGCTATTATTTTCAGTCCGGCGTGCGGGCGCTGGCGGCCTCGGGCAGCTGGGAGGCGCGGGATTTCGCGGAAACTTTCCTCGCCGTGCGCAACCTCATCCCCAATGTCAGCGCCGTGCTCTGGCGGCGCGAGGCGCTGCTGAAAGCGCTGGAGGCGGTGCCTGATCTGGAAAGCTGGACGCTGGCCGGGGATTGGCGGCTTTATCTGGCCTTGCTCACCGGCCAGGAAGGACAGCTCGTCTATGTTGCGCAACCGCTGAACACCCATAGGCGCCATGACAGCGGCGTGACCGCGAAGCTGGACGGTTCAGCGCATCTCAACGAGATCGAACGGCTGCATGGCGTAGCGGCGGACCTGCTTGCCTTGCCCCCGCCCTGCCGGTCAGCCCAGAACGCGTACCGCTCAGCGTTGGCGCATCGCTTGCGTTCACGGCCACACCAGAACAAAGCAAAAAGGCCGCATCATTCAAAACAACCATGAGCAGAACAGGCCGATGCCATCCGCACCATAGAGCCGCGGGAGGCCATTGCTCCAAACAAGCCCTCAGGACATCCAGACCAGCATCGGCGCGAGCTACCGCCGGGCGCCCCGTCACAAAGCCGTGACAACCTGAGGGAATTCGCCAATTCATATCGATATGTATAAATTTACTTTTTCGTAATTAGTTGCATTCTAAAACAATGTCTGATTGAACGAGCAGGTGGGGACCACTTAAATGGCAGGATAAAAAATGCGGCTACTTATCACTGGCGGCTGTGGTTTTATCGGCTCAGCCGTTGTCAGGCGAGCGATCCGGCAGGGCGGGAATCAGATCGTCAATATCGACAAGATGACCTATGCCGCCTCCGAGGATGCGCTGGAGGACGCGCTCACCCACCAAAACCATGTGCTTTTGAAGCAGGATATCTGCGATCTGGCCGGCATCCGCGCCGCCTTCGCGCAGTACCAGCCGGACGCGGTGATGCATCTGGCCGCCGAAAGCCATGTGGACCGTTCCATCGACGGCCCCGCCGCCTTCGTGCACACCAATGTCACCGGCACCTTCATCATGCTGGAAGCGGCGCGGGAATATTTCGCGACGCTGGACGGCGAGAAGAAGGAGCGCTTCCGCTTCCATCATATTTCCACTGACGAGGTGTTTGGCGCGCTGGCGGATAATGACCCGCCCTTCAACGAGCATACGCCCTACGACCCGCGCAGCCCCTACTCCTCCTCCAAGGCGGCCTCCGACCATCTGGCCCGCGCCTGGATGCATACTTATGGGTTGCCCGTTATCGTCTCCAACACCACGAATAATTACGGCAAATGGCAGTTCCCGGAGAAGCTGATCCCGCTGATCCTGATCAACGCCATCGAGGAAAAGCCGCTTCCCGTCTACGGCAATGGCAAGAACACCCGCGACTGGCTGTTCGTGGACGACCATGCCGAGGCGCTGTTGAAGATTGTCACGCAAGGCATCCCCGGCGAGACCTACTGCATCGGCGCCCGCCAGCCGCGCCGGAATATCGATGTCGTCCAGGCCATCTGCGCCGTTCTCGATAAAAACCTGCCGAGCCCGAACGGCGCGCGCAGCAGATTAATCACCTACGTGACCGACCGCCCCGGCCATGACCACCGCTATGAGATCGCCCCTTGCTCCGCCGAGACGGCGCTCAGCTGGAAGGCCGAGCATGATTTCGAGCGCGGGCTGGCCGCGACCATCGGCTGGTATCTGGACAACCGCCCCTGGTGGGAAGGCATCCGGTTGAAAAAATATTCCGGCCAGCGGCTGGGAGCGGCGGCATGATCACCAAGGGCATCATTCTCGCCGGCGGCTCGGGCACCAGGCTGCACCCCATCACCCAGGCCTCCTCCAAGCAGCTGCTGCCGGTGTTCGACAAACCGATGATCTATTACCCGCTCTGCACGCTGATGCTGGCGGGCATCCGCGAGGTGCTGATCATCTCCACCCCGCAGGACCTGCCGCAATTCAAGCGCCTGTTCGGGGACGGGAACGAACTTGGCATCAGAATCGATTACGCCGTGCAGCCAAGCCCCGATGGCCTCGCCCAGGCCTTCCTGATCGGCGAGCACTGGATCGCGGGCGAGGCCTGTGCGCTGGCCTTGGGCGACAATCTCATCCACGGCGATCATCTCTCCACCCTGCTGCGCACCGCCACCGCCCGGCCGGAAGGGGCCACCGTCTTCGCCTATCAGGTCCGTGATCCGGAGCGCTACGGCGTGGTATCCTTCGATGCGGACGGCAAGGCGGTCGACATCATCGAAAAACCCTCGAAGCCGGTGTCCAACTGGGCCGTAACGGGGCTGTATTTCTACGACAAGCGCGTGGTCGAATTCGCCAAGCGGGTGAAACCCTCCTGGCGCGGGGAGCTGGAGATTACCGATCTCAACCAGATATATATGCACGAAGGGACGTTGCAGGTGGAGCGTCTGGGCCGCGGCACCGCCTGGCTCGATGCCGGCACGCCAGACAGCCTGCTCCAGGCCGCCACTTTCGTGCAGACCATCCAGGACCGGCAGGGCAATCTTGTCGGCTGCCCGGAAGAGGTTGCGTTCCGCATGGGCTTCATCGACGCCGCCCAGCTGAAAGCCCGCGCCGCGCTGATCGGCAAAACAACGCTGGGGCAGGCCCTGCATCATATCGCGGAAGGGGCCGCGACCTGATGAAGGTCGAAAAACTCGCCATCCCCGAAGTGCTGCTGATCACCCCGCCAAAATTCGGCGACAGCCGGGGCTTCTTCTCCGAAACCTGGAGCGCCTCGAAATTCAAGGCCCAGGGTTTTGATGAGCGGTTCGTACAGGATAATCAAAGCTTCTCGGCACAGAAAGGCACGATACGCGGCCTGCATTGCCAGATGGCGCCGCATGCGCAGGGCAAGCTGGTGCGCGTGATCAAAGGCGCGATCTGGGATGTGGCGGTGGATATCCGCCAGGGCTCGCCCAGCTACGGAAAATGGGTGGCGGCGGAGCTTTCGGCGGAGAACTGGGCCCAGCTCTGGATTCCCGGCGGCTTTCTGCACGGCTTCTGCACGCTGCTGCCTGATACCGAAGTGATCTACAAAGTCACAGGCGATTACGCGAAGGATTGCGAACGCGCCGTGCGCTGGGACGACCCCACCCTGGCCCTGCCCTGGCCCGTAGAACCGGGCGAGGCATTACTCTCCGACAAGGACAAACAAGCCCCGCTCTTCAACCCGCAGGATCATTGGTTCAGCTACGCATGATTCTCGTCACCGGCGCCTCCGGGCAATTGGGCGATGCGCTCTCCCGCCGCCTCGCGGCGCGCGGCACGGCTTTCACGGCGGCCCAGCGCCCGGCCTTTGATTTTGAAAAGCCAGAGACAATTTCAGCCTGTTTTGAAACCACCAAACCCACGCTGGTAATCAACGCCGCCGCCTATACGGCGGTGGACAAGGCCGAGACCGAGCAGGACGCCGCCAGGGCCGGCAACCATACCGGCCCGCTGGCGCTGGCCAGGCTGTGCGAGGCGGCAGGCATTCCCTTCATCCATGTCTCCACCGATTACGTGTTCGACGGCAACAAGAGCGCGCCCTATCTGGAAACCGACCCCACCGGCCCCACCGGCATTTACGGCGCCACCAAGCGCGATGGGGAGGAGGCGATCCTCGCCACGCAAGCACAGGCCATCATCCTGCGCACCGCCTGGGTCTATTCGGCGCATGGCAAAAATTTCGCCCGCACCATGATTAATGCGGGCCGCAAGATGCCGGTGCTGCGGGTGGTGGCGGACCAGCGCGGCACACCGACTTCTGCCGGAGACTTGGCCGCGGCGATCATCAGCATCGTGGATAAAATCAACGAGACCGGCTGGGCGCCACAATATCGCGGCATCTTCCACGCCACCGGCAGCGGCGAGACCACCTGGCACGGCTTCGCCGCCACCATCTTCGATGAAGCCGCCAAGCAGGGTTACAAAGCGCCGGAGATACAGCCCATCGCCACCGCCGACTGGCCAACCCCCACGCGCCGCCCGCCCGATTCGCGGCTGGATGGCGGCAAGCTGGGCCAGGTTTTCGGAATCACACTGCCGGACTGGCGTGAAACGCTGCCAGGGGTGGTCGCTGACCTGCTGAAACAGGACAACCCTGCCTAACAGAGGGCAAGCATGGACCATGCAGGCGATACACGCATAACGTGAAAAAGGCATTGCCACGTAACAAAGCGTGTATATATAATAACACTTAACCTCACGGATCTATTGGTCTGTGTGCGAATGATTAAATCTGGCTCAGCGCATGAGCGTTGAAGGGGAAGTGTAGGCCTGATGAGCCCTGCTTCATGTGCAGACACCGCGCATACAAGTGTCGCCATCCTGCTTTCCACCTTCAACGGGGAAGACTTTCTGCCCGCCCAGTTGAACAGCTTCCTGGCGCAGACTCATGAACACTGGGTACTGCATTGGCGCGATGACGGCTCGACCGACAACACAATCGGCATCATGCGCGAATTCGCCGCGCGGGTTGGGCCGGATCGCTGCGTTGAGTTCCCGTCCTCGGGGCTGCATCTGGGCGTTGCCGCCAGCTTCCTGACCTTGCTGCGCGAGAACATCGGCGCCATGGCGGTGGCCTTCGCCGACCAGGACGATGTCTGGCTGCCGGAAAAACTGCATTGCGCGCTGGACATGCTGGCCTGCGCCGGCGAGGCCCCGGCCCTTTATTGCGCCCGGCAATATCTGGTGGATGCGGCGCTGCGCGGCGCCAAGCGCTCCGCCCCGTATAAAGGCACGGCTGGCTTTCCCGCCTGCCTCACCCAGAACATCGCCAACGGCAACACGCTGGTGATGAATGCCGCCGCCGCTGCCCTGGTCGCCACCGCAAGCGAGCCTGAGGGCACGGTGCATGATTGGTGGAGCTATATCATCGTCTCCGCCTGCGGCGGCAGGGTTCTGTTCGATAACCGGCCGCAGGTGCTGTACCGGCTGCATAAGGGGAATCTGATCGGCCGCGCCCAGCCGCTTTATGCCCGCGCCATGGCGGCGCTGCAGCGCGGGCCGGTGGTGTACATGACCATGATGCAGCGCCATGCCGATGCGCTGATGGCCCAGGCCGCAAGGCTGACGCCTCAGGCAAGCCAGGATCTGGCGCTGGTGCGGCGGGGGCTTTACGGCGGGCTTGCCAGCCGCATCTCGGCCCTGCGCTGCCAGCGTTTCCGCCGCCGCACCACGCTGGAAACCCTACTCTTCCGCTTCTGGTTTCTCACCAGCCGGGGCTTTCTCGCCGCCCGGAAGCGCGGCAATGCACCCGCGCCCCTGTCCCTGCCCGCGCCCCGCTACCAGGAAACCAATAGCTGAGCGCCTAGAGTGCGATGACTTTAGAACCGCCCTCTATCTTTCTGATATCTGAATCGCCGCTCTATCTCTCTGATAAAATGGAGGATTCAGATTTTGATCGATCACGAAGGTGATTTCGATCAAAAATCATCCCGCTCTGCGCTCAGGCCTCCCGGATATCCTGCCAATCCTCGGTGAAGGGCTTCTTGCGGAAGGTCGCCCAGAAGAAATTCATCGTATAGCGCAACCCGATGGTGAACACGCCCTCCCCCACCAGGCGTCGCCCGGAAGATTGCGCCGGCAGCCGGAAGGTGAATTTCACGGTGCCGACCTTGGAGAGCCGGTTGGCCATGTCCGTATCCTCCCCATAGAAGGAGAAGCGCAGATCCGGATTGCCAAGCTTGAGCATGGCCGAGCGCTTGACGACGAAATTACCCCCCTGGAGCATCGCCCCCACATTCAGGACATACTGGTTGAACATGTAGGCCAGCCAGGCCAGCCGGTAATAGCCCGCCACCACCAGATTCACCTTCCGCGGCACGCCGTAATAGACATAGGGGCCAGACAGCCCCACCAGCTTGGGCGCGCGCGCGAACTGGCGCAGAACCTCCGAGAGCCAGCCGGGCGGGATCACCGTATCGGCGTCGATATTGGCGATCAGCTCGCCGGTGGAGTTCTCAAACCCGCTCCAGCGGGCCTGGACCAGCCCCTTGCGCGGCTCGTCCACCACCCGCACCCCCTCCACCGACAGCGCCACCTCGCCCGTATTGTCGGTGCTGGCATTATTCACGACGATGATCTCCGCATCCTCGCCCAGCTTCAGCCCCGCACGGCCTATTTCCTCGCGGATCGCGGTCAAGGACTGCGCGAGCAGCGCCTGCTCATTATAGGCCGGAACGACGAAACTGATCTTCATTGCGCATAAGCTCCTGAGACTCTGGGGGCGCGGGCCACCTCGACCGGCTATCAACAGGGGAAAAGCCCGGAAAGCGAATGACCGTTTGATGAAACGCAGGATTATCGCCTTTTTTCATGGCGGATCCTCTATAATTCCGTCAGTTTGGGCACCTATCAGGGCCGTCATCCTCCCCGGCGGTTGACATCTGCGTGCCGGGGCGGCATATCGCGCCTCCAATTGTTCCATTTCTAGCCGAGACCTCTGATGAAGATCCGTAATTCACTTAAGTCCGCGAAGCTTCGCGACAAGAACTGCCGCGTTGTCCGCCGTCACGGCCGGGTCTACGTGATCAACAAGAAGAACCCGCGCATGAAGGCGCGCCAGGGCTAAGCCTCTTCCGCCTCTACCAATCGGCGGCAAACAGCCCGGCATTTTGCCGGGTTTTTTGCGTCGGCACCTCGGCCATCCGGCCGCCAGGCAGGCAGGCCCCCTGGCGGCCGCGACAAGGCGGCTTTGGATGTTTGATAAGAGGCTGATTTACGCCCTCGGTTACCGCGCAAGGGCGCGTCAACCTCAAGCGATCAGGCTCTAGAGCAACATCCGATCAAATGGACTGATTTGATCGGATAAAGTTGCTCTTTAAAACAAAGAGTTAGAGCATTTTTTCTGAGCGCATGCGAATGGAACATGCTCTCGCCGGCCAGCGGGGCCAGAACATGCCCGCACGGGCGCTGTAGGCCTTGTAGGCAACGGCCAGCTCGGACGAGGCGAACTTGCGCTCCTCGCGGGACGCTGCCTCGATATAGAGGGCGGTCATCACCACCGGGGCGACCCAGCCTAGAATCCCGTTCCACGCCACGGCCGTGCCCAGCCAGAACAGCACATAGGCCAGGTAGAACGGGTGGCGCACATAGCGGTACGGGCCGTGCTGGAGCAGGAAGTTCGGGCTGTCCGTATCGAAGGCCAGGGTCGGCGGCGTGTAGCGGCTGGCCGCGACGGCGGCGGCGAACACCGCGAGCGAGGCGGTGAACAGCCCCAGAGACACCAGCCAGAGCCCGGAGGCGCCCTGCGTGATGTGGAACAGGAAGGCCCCGAACAGAGCGAGGCTCAGCAGGCTTGTCACCTTCATACCCAACGGCATGGCGCCGGTGGAGCGGAAATGCTTCTTCACGCCCCAGGAGAAGGCGGCAAAGCAGATGGTGGCCTCAAAACCGGTCACGGCGGTGGAGACAACATGCATTGGAGTGGTCCTTTGAATGTCAGTGAATGGGAAGCTTCAAGGGCGGGCTTAGAGCCTGATCGCTTGAGGTTGACGCGCCCTTGCGCGGCAACCGAGGGCGTGAATCAGCCTCTTAACAAAGAGCTAGAGCGCGTTGAGGGTGGCACATGCGTCAACCTCAACCTATCGCGCTCTAGGCGGCGAAAACCTGCACGGTCTCGCCCGACAGCAGGCTGCCATAGGCTTGCTTGGTGGAAGCATCCGTGGCGACAAACGGGATGTCCGACATCAAGCGCTCATAACGCCCATTCGGACAGGTCATCAGGTTCGTCTCGAATTTCACGCCCGCATAACGGCGCGGTCCGGCCACATATTCAAAGTGCATCCGCTTGTAAAAAGAGGTGTGGTTGCGGCGCACGCAGTTCAGCATCATGTCAGAGCCCTCCTCGATCACCAGGAACGAGACGAAGCGGTACAGAACGAAAACCAGCATGAAATCATCGGCATAGTCAGGGTGGCGGACGAGCCGGTTGATCTCGGTCAGTTTCGCCGGGCGCCCGGTCTTCACGCCGTCCGCCAGCGCCGCCACGTCTTCAGGAAAAATCCGGGACGCGGGGATCTCCCCCCACCCGGTCAATCCCGGCTCGTTGCTCAAAGTGCATAACCGTACCGAGGCTGTCGGCCGGCCATGTTTGTAGATCACCACGCAACGGCTATTGGGCAAAAGATCATCCGCGTCCGAGAACATGCCGTCCGGCCTTGCATCGATATAACCGCCGGAGAGGTAGCTGGCATGGCGGATGGAATAGGCATCCGCTTTCGTCTGTTCATCCAGCGCCAGCCGCGCGGTTAAACCGCTGGGAGCTTGGCGCACGGCTTCGCCGCGGACAAGACCCGTGGTGTGGTATTTTAGAGAGCTCATGGTAAATTTCCCTTGATTTGCAACCAAAACAGGAAAGATTAGAAACGAATTCCCCTCAAAGATGTAGGGATAATATTTGTTGAAAGACTGACACGTCGCCCCCTCGCGAGGCCTCTAAAGCGTCGCGGGCCTTCGCTTTTTCTTCTTTTAAAGACTTAGATTTTTGAAATATGTTGTTGTTATATATGTTTTGTTTCGATTGATAACCAGAAGCCCAAACGAGCATGTTTTGCGCCAACACAACCCGCGATCGTATCAATAAAATCTTTTCCGTGAATTTTGTGGTACGCAGCGCACTAATCAATTAAAGATAGCGTTTTCTAAAAAAAGACAGTACGTAAGGTTGCATCCCCCCTTGAGGTGGCGTTTTATGGTTTTTTCAGCGCACGGAAGGCGGTCGTTCCTCCGAACATGACCGACTCGCATTCCGCCTTTCAGAACCGTTTACCTCCAAGGCGGCGCCTTCGCCGCTTTGTCGCGCAACTACGCCTGATGGCTGACAATCTGACCCTGGGCATGCACGTGCCACCGGACCTGAGCGAGCGGCTGCTGCTCGATCAGGCGAAAGATTTCAGCTACGTGATCAGCGCCATCGCCCTGTTGGGCCTTAGCACGATTTCATTGATATTTTTTGACTTTGCTAAATCAGCCGGCGTACCTGTGCGTCTGGCCGCCATTCTGGGCTTATCGCTTTGCTACCTGGTGATCCTGTTCAATGCGCAGCGCTGGCTGCGCCGGCCAGTCGCCAGCCGGCAGGAAGCCAAGGCGTACATCGCCACCATGGCCCGAAACCTGTTTATACTCGGGGTATTCTGGTCCACCCTCCTCACCATCGTCGTCAAACATGCCAACTCAGGGCAGCTCAACCTGCTTTACGGCATCATGGCCGGCTGCCTTGCGACGCCTGTCATGGTCGCGCCGGCGATATGCGCCTTTGCCTTCTGGCTGCCGGTTTCGATGGGCATTTGCCTGGCGGTTATCCCCTCCCATCAAGCTGATCTATTCGCCGTGCTGGACCTGCTGTCCTTCATCGGCCTGACGGGATTCTGCATCTTCTACCTCAACCGCCGCTTGAATGAGCGAGCCATCGGCGCCATCAGGCTGGAGGAGAATGCCGAGGTCATCCGGCTGCTGCTGCGCGATTTCGAGGAAAGCGCCTCCGACTGGCTGTGGGAGACCAACGCCCGGATGGAAATGCAGCAGGTCAGCCATCGCCTGACACAGGTGGCGCGGCGCCCGGCGGAAAGCTTCCGGGGCATATTCCCGGCGGCGATGCTGGGCGAGGCCACCCTGCGCGACGTGCCGCCAGGCTCCGCGCTCGACCGGCTGCAGCGCGCCATTTCCGAACGCTCGCCCTTCCGCGACCTGGTGATTCCGGTGACCGTGGAGGGTGAACAGCGCTACTGGTCGCTCACCGGCAAGC
Organism: uncultured Pseudomonadota bacterium; assembly: GCA_963736885.1. Classification (GTDB taxonomy): domain Bacteria; phylum Pseudomonadota; class Alphaproteobacteria; order Acetobacterales; family Acetobacteraceae; genus Acidocella. The sequence goes on along the minus strand of CAVTQN010000008.1, from coordinate 73,817 downwards.
CGATCCTGGACAAGACCGGGCGGTTCGGCGGGTATCATGGCGTAGGATCCGACATCACCGGCCAGCGCCGCCAGCAGGAGCATATCTCCTTCCTGGCCCGGCACGACAGCCTGACCAGGCTCGCCAACCGCATGCTCTTCTCCGAGGTGCTGCACCAATGCTGCGACAACGCCGGCATCGCCGGATTCGCGCTGCTCTGCCTCGACCTCGATAAGTTCAAGATCATCAACGACACGCTGGGCCATGCCACCGGCGATGCCGTGCTGGTGGCGGTGGCAGAGCGCCTGCGCGGCTCCATCCGCGAATTCGACATCGCGGCGCGCCTCGGCGGCGATGAATTCGCCGTCATCCTCGTCACCAGCGAGAGGGAAGAGGCGCTGGCCGTCGCCGGGCGCATCGTCGAGCGCATCATGCGGCCCTTCCAGTTCGACGGCCAGCTGATGCAGATCGGCATTTCCATCGGCCTCACCATGGCCCCGCAGGATGGCGGCACGCCGGCCCAGCTGATGAAGAATGCCGACCTCGCCCTCTACCGCGCCAAAAGCGACGGGCGCGGCATCATCCGCGTCTATGACCCCGAGATGGACGAGGCGATGCAGGCCCGCCGCGCCCTGCAGGCCGCGCTGCGCCAGGCGCTGGCACGCGGGGAACTGTCGGTCTCCTTCCAACCGATCGTCGATCTGGCGAACAACCGCATCACCGGGGCCGAGGCGCTGGTGCGCTGGCAGCACCCCAAATACGGGAATGTCCCGCCCGCGCAATTCATACCTCTTGCCGAGGAAGGCGGCATGATGGAGGAAATCGGCGAATTCGTTCTGCGCAACGCCTGTGCCGAGGCGGCTGCCTGGCCGGCGGAGATCACCCTCGCCGTCAATCTCTCCCCGCTGCAAAGCCGCGACGCGCAGATCGTCTCAACCATTACCGGCATCATGGACGCGTCCGGGCTGCCGCCCTCGCGTCTGGAGCTGGAGGTGGTGGAAAGCACCATGCTGGAATCCGGCAGCCCGACCGAGGAGGCGCTGTGGCAATTGCACCGCCATGGCGTGCGCATCGCGCTGGATGATTTTGGCACCGGCTATTCCGCGCTCTCCTATCTGCGCCGCTTCCCCTTCGGCAAGCTGAAGATCGACAGCTCCTTCATCCGCGATCTCGGCTATGAAAAGGCGGACAGCTCCATCATCCTCGCCATCATCGGCCTAGCCGAGCGCATGAACATGCTGGTGACGGCCGAAGGGGTGGAAACCCGCGAACAGGCGGAGATCCTGCGCTCCTATGGCTGCGCCCAGGCGCAGGGCTTCCTGTTCTACCGGCCGATGACCGGAGAGGCGTTCGCCCGGCTCGTCGCCACCCAGAGCGGCGGCGGGCCGACCACCCCGGCCCCGCGCAACCCGGCGCTTTAATCCGCGTCATCCCTCTTGGCCTGGCGGGCGGGCAATGGCTTAATGCGCGCCCATGAAGGAAGCTACGGGTGCGTCGCCGGCGATGGCGCAATGGTTCGCCATCAAGGCACAGCACGAGGACGCGCTGCTGTTCTTCCGCATGGGCGATTTCTACGAACTGTTCTTTGCCGACGCGCAGGCCGCCAGCGCGGCGCTGGACATCGCCCTCACCGCCCGCGGCCAGCACCAGGGCCAGCCTGTGCCGATGTGCGGCGTGCCGGTCTCCCAGGCCGAGATCTATCTGGCCCGCCTCATCCGCCGGGGCTTCCGCGTCGCCATCGTCGAACAGCTTGAGGACCCAGCCGAGGCCAAGGCGCGCGGCGCGAAAGGGCCGCTAAAGCGCGGCGTGGTGCGGCTCGTCACCCCCGGTACACTGACGGAAGAGGCGCTGCTGGAAGCCGGGCGCGCCAATTTCTGCACCGCCATCGTGGCCTTTGAGGGCAAGTTCGGCCTGGCCTGGGCGGATATCTCCACCGGCCAGTTCGAGACCGAGCAGGCGGGCCCGGACGGGCTGACCGCCATTCTCGGGCGGCTGGACCCGGCGGAGATCCTGGCCTCGCCGGAAATCCCGCTTGGACCCCATGCGGCGCGCCGGGTGGAGACGGCGCGCATGGCGCTTGCCCTGCCGGCCAATGCGGACGCCGCACGGCGTGAGCTGGCCCAAAAATTCGGCGCCGCCAGCCTGGATGCGTTCGGGGATTTCTCCGCCGCCGAGGCGCTCGCGGCGTCTTTCGTGCTCGCTTACATCGAGGCGACGCAGATGGGCGGCATGCCCCGCCTCTCGCGCCCCGCCAGCGCGGGGCTGGCCGGGCAGCTTGCCATGGATGCCGCCACCCGCCTGAGCCTGGAACTCGCCAGCGCCCGGGGCGGCGCCGAGGCGGGCAGCCTGCTGGCCTCCGTAAAGCGCACCGTCAGCCCGGCGGGGGCGCGGCTGCTGGCGGGCTGGGTGACAGCGCCGCTTTGCAAGCTGGAACCCTTGCTGGCCCGCCAGCAAGCCTGGCTCGCCTTGCGCGATTCCGACCAGGCGGAGGCGGTGCGCGCCGCCCTGCGCGGCACGCCGGACATGGCCCGCGCCCTGGGCCGCCTGGCGCTGGGCCGCGCCAGCCCGCGCGACCTTGCCGCCATACGCGGCGGGCTTGAGGCGGCTACCACCCTCGCCCCCTTGCTGCCGAAGGGGGGCGCTCTGCTGGAGGAGGCCGCCGCCGCGCTCATCCCTGCCCCGGCCTTGCTCGCCACGCTGCAAGCCGCCCTGGCAGAGCCCGCGCCGCTGCGGCTGGACGAGGGCAATGCCATCGCCCCCGGCTTCGATGGCGAGCTGGACGCCGAACGCGCCCTGCGCGACGATACCCGCCGGATCATCGCGGAATTCCAGACCGAACTAGCCCAGCGCTACGGCGTCGCGTCCTTGAAAATCCGCCATCACGCGCAGCTCGGCTATGTGCTGGAAGCGCCCAACGGGGCGGTTGACGGGTTGCGGGCCTATCCGGAATTGCAGCTGCGCCAGGGCATGGCCAATGGCGCGCGCTTTACTCACCCGGAGCTCTCCGACCTCGACCGGCGCATTACCGAGGCCGCCGCCCGCGCCGCCGCGCGCGAGCGCCTGGTTTTCTCCTGGCTGGTGAAGCAGGTGCTGGAGGTGGCGGAACCGCTGGCCGCCTGCGCGCAGGCGCTGGCCCTGGCGGATGTGCTGCAAGGCGCGGCCCAGCTTGCCCTCTCCGGCCGCTATTGCTGCCCGGAGCTTTCGGATGACGAGGCCTTTGCCATCACCGCCGGGCGCCACCCGGTGGTGGAGGACGCCCTGCCGCCCGGCACCAGCTTCATCCCCAATGGCGGCGATCTTTCCCCCAACCAGCGGCTGATGCTGCTCACCGGCCCCAACATGGCGGGCAAATCCACCTTCCTGCGCCAGAACGCGCTGCTGGTGGTGCTGGCCCAGGCGGGCCTACCCGTACCGGCGGAGGAGATGCGCCTCGGCCTGGTGGACCGGCTGTTCTCGCGCGTCGGCGCGGCGGACGACCTCGCCTCCGGCCGCTCCACCTTCATGGTGGAAATGACCGAGACCGCCGCCATCCTGCACCAGGCCGGGCCGAAAAGCTTCGTGATCGTGGATGAGATCGGCCGCGGCACCGGCACGCGCGACGGGCTGGCCATTGCCCAGGCGGTATTGGAAAGCCTGCACAACAACAATCGCTGCCGCGCCATATTTGCTACACATTTCCATGAGCTAGTGCAGCTTACGGAAGCCCTGCCGCGCCTCAAGGCCCATACGATGCGGGTGAAGGAGTTCCGCGGCGAGGTGGTGTTTATGCACGAAGTGATCGAAGGCGCCGCGCAAAAAAGCTGGGGCGTGCATGTGGCGCGCTTGGCCGGGGTGCCGGATGCCGTGCTGCGCCGGGCGGAGACGCTGCTGAAAGCGGCGGAACGCCAGCAAAACGCCAGCGCCCCCTTGCCATTATTTGCCAACATCGCCCCGCCAGCCCCGCCATCGGGGGCGCAAATGCTGCTGGAAACGCTCGCAACCCTCGACCCGGATACACTCTCCCCGCGTGAGGCGCTGGCGCAGCTCTACCGGCTGCGCGACGAGGTGCGCAAAACCCACACCGGCCCTGCGGAAAATGAAGGCTGATCCGTGTCTCTTGAATTCCAACTTGTCAGGGTTTGATCTAGCGTGATCGACATGCCCGCCGCCAAGAACCTACCCGACATCGCCGCCACCCTCACCGGATTGCTGGAATCGGGGGATCCCCTCGCGCGCGACGAGGCGCTTGCCGTCTTCCGCCGCCAGCTCGGGCGCATCCAAACCCATGTCCAGACCTGCTTCGAGAAGGATGGGCTGAACGGGCTTCAGGCCGCCCGGCTGCATGCGCGGCTGATGGACGAGCTGGCAGGCGCGCTGTTCAGCTACACGCTGCGGGTGATGAAGCTGGAGCCGAAGGACAAGCTCGCCATGGCGGCGACCGGCGGCTACGGCCGCGCCATGCTGGCGCCGTTCTCGGATATCGACCTGCTCTTCCTCACCGGCCCCTCGCCTTCCGCCCCTCTGAACAAGGCGGTGGAGTTCATTCTCTATCTCCTGTGGGATCTTGGGCTGAAGGTCGGCCACGCCACCCGCACCGTGTCGGACTGTCTGCGCGAGGCGCATGGGGATGTCACCATCCGCACCTCGATGCTGGATGCGCGCTGCCTGGCCGGGGACCGCGCCCTCTTCGCCGACTTCCAAACCGCCTTCCGCACCGATTGCGGCGCCACGGGGCCCAGCGGATATATCTACGAGAAACAGGCCGAGCGCGCCGCCCGCCATAAACGCTTCGGCGAAACGCCCTTCATGGTCGAGCCGAATGTGAAGGAGGGCAAGGGCGGGCTGCGCGACCTGCAGACGCTCTATTGGCTGTCGCGCTACGTGTTCAACACCTTCGCGATGTCCGAACTGGTGGGCAAGGAGAGCCCCGGCGGCGGCATCCTCACCGAGACCGAGGCCCGCGCCTGCAAGCGCGCCTGGGAATATCTCTGGACGGTGCGCTTCCACCTGCATTACGTCGCGGGCCGGGCCGAGGAACGCCTGACCTTCGACCTCCAGCCCGTGGTCGGCGCCCGCATGGGCTATACCCGCCATGGCCGCCAGGACGGGGTGGAGCGCTTCATGCGCCATTACTTCCTGGTGGTGCGGGAGGTGGCGCGCATCACCGGCGTGCTGGAACCCGCCCTCATCCGCGCTGCCCTCGGGCCCCCGGCCATCGCCCCGACGACCGACGCCAGCCTCATCGCCGCCGGTTTCGTGCTGGCGGACGGGCAGATCCTCTTCGCCCCGGGCCACGACCCGGCAACCGACCCGGCCAGCATCTTCCGCATCCTCATCGAGGCGCGCGATCGCGGGCTTGCCCTGCACCCGCTGGCCAAGCGCACCCTTATCCGCTCCGCCCCGCTCGGTGCCGAGCTGCGCGGCAACAAGAAAGGGGCGGCCCTGTTTCTCAACCTGCTCTGCGGCGGCAGCAGCGAGATTCCCGACCCGGACTGCGATTCCGCCGAATGGATGGCGGTGCTGAACGAAAGCGGCATCCTCGGCCGCTATCTGCCGGACTGGCGGCGCATCGTCGGGCAGATGCAGTTCGACACCTACCATGTCTACACGGTGGATGTTCACACCGTGCAGGCCATCCGCAACCTCAACAACCTCGAAGCGGGCAAGCTGAAGGAGATCGCGCCGCTCTCCACCGAGCTGGTGGGGCAGATCCAGTCCCGCCGGGCGCTCTATGTCGCGCTGCTGCTGCACGACATCGCCAAGGGCCGCGGGGGCGATCATTCCGTGCTGGGCGCGGAGCTGGCGCTCACCATCTGTCCGGTTTTGGGGCTCGACCAGGAAGAGACAGAAATGGTCTCCTGGCTGGTGCTGCACCATCTGCTGCTCAGCCAGACCGCCTTCTCGCGCGATATCGACGATCCGAAAACCATCCTCGACCTTGCCGATTCCATCCAATCGCCCGAGCGGCTGCGCCTGCTGCATATCCTCACCGTGTCGGACATCCGCGCTGTCAGCCCGAAAGTCTGGAATGGCTGGAAGGCGACACTGCTGCGCGAGCTTTACACCCGCGTGGCCGAGGTTCTGGAAGGCGGGCTCTCCACCACCGAGCGCGATGTCCGCATTGCCAGGGTGAAGGAGGTCGTGGGCTCGCTGCTGGCGGACTGGCCGGTTCAGGAGCGCGAGGATTTCCTCTCGCTGGGCTATCCCAGCTACTGGCTCGGCTTCGATCCGGAGAGCATCGAGCGCCATGCCCGCATGATCCGTGACGCCAAATCCCGTAACGCGCCGCTGACCATCCAGGCCGAGCCGCTGCCCGCCCGCGCGGTGACGGAGGTCGTGGTCTATACCGGCGACCATGCCGGGTTGTTCAGCCGCATCGCGGGCGCGCTCGCCATCGCCGGCGCCTCGATCGTGGATGCGCGCATCCATACCCTCACCGACGGCATGGCGCTGGATACGTTCTGGATCCAGGATGCCAGCGGCGGACCATTCGAAACCCCTCACCGTCTGGCGCGGCTTTCCAGCGTCATCGAGCAGGCGCTCACCGGGCGGATCAAGCTGGCGGTGGAAATGCGCAAGGCGGCCAAGAGCCTCATTCCCGGCCGCATGCGCGCCATCCATGTGCCGCCGCGCGTGGTGGTGGATAACCGTGCCTCCAACCGGCACACCGTCATCGAGGTGAATGGGCGCGACCGCCCCGGCCTGCTGCATGACGTGACCGCCGCCATCTCGGAGGAAGGGCTGCAGATCGCCTCCGCGCATGTGACCACCTACGGCGTGCGCGCCGTGGACGTGTTCTACGTGAAAGATGTGTTCGGCATGAAGGTGGAGAATGAGCGCAAGCTCACCCAGCTGCGCCAGGCGCTGCTTGAAGCGCTGAAGCCAAGCCTGGATGACCCGCCCTCCCCGGCGGAGACCGCCGCCAAGCAGGCCGCCGCGGCCGAGTAATGTCTTAGCAAAACCGCAGCCAAGCCAATGTTCTGACGGTCTGCGCGGCCGGGCGGCCCGCCCCACCCTGGGGAAATCTGCCGCCCGCCCGCGATCCGGCGTGCCGCCACGGGCCTGTCATTTGACATGAAGCCATTTTAACCCGATGCGAGGCGCTATGCCCCGCCAGGTTTCACCCTCCCGCATCGGCTTCATGCTGTGCTGCTTCCTGTTTCCGGGGCTGATCGGCACATTTGCCAGCTTCTCCATCCCCGCCCCGGTGGTGGATGTGATGCACCAGCAGGCGGCGCTCGATTCGGTGCTAACCGCGCCCAATCCGGCGGCGCAGGCGGCCGCCATCGCCGCGCTGCAAGGCGCGGTGGATCCGGACACCGCCGCCATTATATCGAACGGGACAGGCACGCTTGCGGCGCGCATCGCCGCGGCGGGCAGGAATATGCGGCAGGAGGCCGTGGCGCAGGCCCGGGCCGAAGCCTACAAAATCCGGCTCATGGTGATCACCATGACCGTACTCGGCGCCGTTTTCGGCGTTATGTTGATGGGACCGGACAAAGATGACTGAACATATCGCTTCCTATTATGCCGCGACCGCCAACAAGAAAGATGCCCGCCCGCCGCTGAGCGGCAGCATCAATGCCGATGTTTGCGTGATCGGCGGCGGCTTCACCGGCGTGAACGCGGCGCTGGAACTGGCCGAGCGCGGCGTGAAGGCGGTGGTGCTGGAAGGTGCCAAGATCGGCTTTGGCGCCTCCGGGCGGAATGGCGGGCAGATCGTCAATGGCTATTCGCGGGACCTCGATGTCATCTGCCAGCGCTATGGCGAGGCGGCGGGGCGCAAGATCGGCGCCATGGCCCGCGAGGGCGGCGACATTATCCGCGCGCGCGTGGCCAAATACGGCATCGCCTGCGACCTGAAGCCCGGCGGCATCTTCGCCGCCATCAACCCGTCCCAGCTGCGCGGCCTGGCCAACCACCAGAAAATCTGGGGCGAGTTCGGCTTCACCGGCTTCGAGCTGCTGGACAAGGCCGGGCTGCAACGCCACGTGAAGACCGAGCGCTATGTCGGCGGGCTGATCGACCATGAGGCCGGGCATCTGCACCCGCTCAACCTCGTGCAGGGCGAGGCCGCCGCCTTCGAATCGCTGGGCGGGGTGATCTATGAGAATTCCCCGGTCACGCAGGTGCAGTTCGGCGATGTGGTGACGGTGAAGACCAACCAGGGCGAGGTGAAGGCCAAGACCGTACTGGTCTGCGGCAATGCCTATCTGCAAAACGTGCTGCCGGACCTGGAAGGGCGGATCATGCCCGTCTCCACCCAGGTGCTGACCACCGAACCGCTGGGCGAGGAAGCCGCCGCCCTGCTGCCCACCGACATGTGCGTGGAGGATTGCAACTATATCCTCGATTATTTCCGCCGCACCGCCGACAACCGGATTCTCTATGGCGGCGGCATCGTCTATGGCGGGCAGGACCCTGAGAGCGTGCGCGCGAAGATCCTGCCGCTGATGCACAAGACCTTCCCCGGGCTGAAGGATGCGCGCATCGATTTCACCTGGAGCGGCAATTTCGCCCTCACCCTCACGCGCTTCCCGCAGCTCGGCCGGCTGGCGCCGAACGTGTATTTCTCCCATGGCGATAGCGGCCATGGCGTGACCACCACCCATCTTCTGGCCCGGCTGATGGCCGAGTCCATCACCGGCGACAGCCAGCGCTTCGAGGTGTTTGCCGGCCTGCCCTACTTCCCCTTCCCCGGCGGGCGAAGCTTCCGGGTGCCGCTCACCGTTGCGGGCTCCTGGTGGTACCGTTTCCGGGATTGGATGGGGCTTTGATTCCTTCTTAAATCAGAAGGTTTTTTGCGCAGGACTGATCAAGTGCCCTGCACGGCGTAAAGCCGGGTAAGGGCCGAATCCTGCCAGCCCCTTGGGGTTGATGCCAGAAACACCCGATTGCCGTTACGCTGCCAGTCTGTATCATGCCCTCTCATCGGCACAGAACGGCACCAGGAAATGGCTTCCGACAACCAGCAGCCTATCGACGCGAAGATCAGGGCGCTGGGCATCTGGCGGGGTGAGATAAGCATCGCCCCGCTCCCCGGCGGGCTCACCAACCGGAATTACCGTGTCGATGACGAGAGCGGCAGCTATGTCGTCCGCTTCGGGCATGACATTCCCGCCCATGGCATATTGCGCTTCAACGAGGCCGCCGCCGCCATTGCCGCGTTTCATGCCGGTGTCTCGCCGGAGGTGGTGCATGCCGCCCCTGGCCTGCTGGTCAGCCGCTTCGTGCCCGGCAGAACCCTCACCCCGGCGGAGATCAGGGCGCCCGAGCGGCTGGCGCGGATCATCAGCCTCATCCGCCTTTATCATCGCGGTATCGGCGCGCACCATACCGGGCCGGTGCTGGCCTTCTGGGTGTTCCAGGTCAACCGCTCCTACATCAATACGCTGCGCAAAGGCCCCAGCCTATTGCAAGACCATCTCGACCGCCTCGCCCTTTATTGCGAGACGCTGGAGGCGCAGGTGGGACCGGTGGAGATGGTGTTCAGCCACAACGACCTGCTGGCCGCGAACTTCATAGATGACGGCGAAAGGCTTTGGATTTTCGACTGGGATTATGCCGGGATGAACACGCCTCTGTTCGACCTCGCCAACCTCTCCTCCAATAACGAGCTGGACGCGGCGCAGGATGAGCAGATCCTCACCTGGTATTTCGGCACGCCGCCCAGCGCGCAGCGGCTGCGCGCCTTGCAGGCGATGAAATGCGCCTCCCTGCTGCGCGAGACGTTGTGGGGCGCGGTCTCCGACCAGCTCTCCGACATCGCTTTCGACTATGTGGCCTATACCAACGAATATCTGGCGCGGCTGGAGCGGGCGATGGATGCCTATGGCTTCGCCCCGCCCGCCGCATCAAGCCACATATAACGTTGCTCGCCATCGCCCCCCCAAAGGCCGAAACCAATATCTGCAATAAGCGAGGTGCCTTTCCATGGTTGAATTTCCCACCCAGGCGCGGGCCGTCATCATCGGCGGCGGCATCATCGGCACCTCCACCGCCTATCACCTTGCCAAGCTCGGCTGGAGGGATGTGGTGCTGCTGGAACGCAACCACCTTACCTCCGGCAGCACCTGGCATGCGGCGGGGCTGGTGGGCCAGTTGCGCGCCAGCGCCAACATCACCCAGCTCCTGGGCGAGTCGGTAAAGCTCTACAAGAGTCTGGAGCAGGAAACCGACCTCGCCACCGGCTGGAAGATGAATGGCGGGCTGCGCCTGGCCTGCAACCAGGAGCGCTGGACGGAGGTGAAGCGCCAGGCCACCACGGCGCGCTCCTTCGGGCTGGAAATGCATCTGCTCACGCCCAAGGAGGCGCAGGATCTCTGGCCGCTGATGGATATCTCGGACGTCATCGGCGCCGCCTTTTTGCCGACGGACGGGCAGGCCAACCCGTCCGACATCACCCAGTCCCTCGCCAAGGGGGCGCGCAACCATGGCGTAAGGATTTTTGAGACCACGAACGTCACCGGCATCGAGCTGGAAAAGGGCCGGGTGAAGGCCGTGCTCACCAGCCGCGGGCGCATTGCCTGCGAAGTGGTGGTGAACTGCGCCGGGCAATGGGCGCGCGAGATCGGCAAGCTGGCGGGGGTAAATGTGCCGCTGGTCTCGGTCGAGCATCAATATATGGTCACCGAGCCCATCCCGGGCGTCACCCCCGACCTGCCCACACTGCGCGACCCTGACCGGTTGACCTATTACAAGGAAGAAGTGGGCGGGCTGGTGATGGGCGGCTATGAGCCCAACCCCATCCCCTGGGCGGTGAACGGGTTTCCGCGGGATTTCGAGTTCCAGCTTCTCCACTCCAATTTCGAGCATTTCGAGCCGATCATGGAGCAGGCTTTGGGCCGCGTGCCCGCACTGCAGACCGCCGGCGTCAAGCAGCTCATCAACGGGCCGGAGAGTTTCACGCCCGATGGCAATTTCATCCTCGGCGCGGCGCCGGAGGTGGAGGGGTTCTTCGTCGGCGCGGGGTTCAACGCCTTTGGCATCGCCTCGGGCGGGGGCGCTGGCAAGGTGCTGGCGGAATGGGTGGCGGGCGGCGAGCCGCCATACGATCTCTGGCCGGTGGATATACGCCGCTTCGGGCGCAACCATCAGGATGTGGACTGGGTGCGCGCCCGCACGCTGGAGGCCTATGGCAAGCATTACACCATCGCCTGGCCGCATGAGGAGCATGCGAGCGGCCGCCCGCTGCGCCGCTCCCCGCTCTATGACCGGCTGAAGGCCGAAGGCGCCTGCTTTGGCGAGAAGCTGGGCTGGGAACGCCCGAACTGGTTCGCGCAAGGCGCGGAAACACCCGCCGACCAGCACACATTCGAACGCCCCAACTGGTTCAACGCCGTGGCCCGCGAGCACCGCGCCGCGCGCGAGGCGGTGGTGGTGATCGACCAGACCTCCTTCGCGAAATTCCTGATGACAGGCCGGGACTCTGAGGCCGCCCTCTCCTGGATCTGCGCCAACGACGTAGCCCGCCCCGTGGGCACTCTCACCTATACGCAGATGCTCAATCAGCGCGGCGGCATCGAATGCGACCTCACGGTGGGGCGTATCTCGGAAGATCAGTTCTACATCACCACCGGCACCGGCTTCGCCACGCGGGATTTCGACTGGATCCGCCGGCATATCCCGCAAGGGCTGGAGGCGCATCTCATTGATATCACCTCCGGCGCCACGGTGCTCAGCCTGATGGGCCCGAACGCCCGCAGGGTGCTGGAGCGCGTCACCCGCGACGATGTCTCCCACGCCGGGTTCCCCTTCGGGCAGTTGCGGACCGTCCATATCGCCGGAGCGCCGGTGCGGGCGCTGCGCGTCACTTATGTGGGCGAGCTGGGCTGGGAGCTGCATATCCAAGTGGAATTCGCCGCCACGGTGTATGACGCGCTGATGCAAGCGGGGCGGGAATTCGGCATCGCCAATGCGGGCTACCGGGCCATCGAGAGCCTGCGGCTGGAAAAGGGCTACCGCGCCTGGGGGGCTGATATCGGGCCGGACTACACCCCGCTGGAAGCCGGGCTCGGCTGGGCGGTGAAATGGCGCAAGCCCATCCCCTTCCTGGGCCGGGAGGCGCTGGAAGCGCAGCGCGAGGCCGGGCTGAAGAAGCTGCTAGCCAGCTTCACGGTGGATGATCCATCCGTGATCCTGCTCGGCCGCGAGACCATCTACCGCGATGGGCAGCGCGCCGGTTGGCTGAGCAGCGGCGGGTTCGGCCACAGCATCGGCAAGCCGATCGGGCTTGGCTATGTGCGCCAGCCAAGCGGGCTGGACGAAGCCTTCGTGCTTTCCGGCGCCTATGAGCTGGAGGTGGCCGGGCTGCGCGTGCCCGCCAACGTGCATCTGCAACCGCTGCTGGACCCGAAAATGGAGCGCATCAAACGCTGACTCCCTCCGGTTGATGGAGGCCGGGTTTTCCAGTAGAGGCAGCCATAGGCCGGGTTAGCACAGTGGTAGTGCAGCGGTTTTGTAAACCGAAGGTCGGGGGTTCAAATCCCTCACCCGGCACCAGCCTCATGCCCTGACCCGCCAGAGCGCACGTCGCGGTCACGCTGAAGGCGATCGCATGCGCCTCTTCATCCCCGGCAGCGGTGATGCCGTTATGAAAATTGCTCGCTGGCGGAAAACACAACGACAACTCCCGTCACTTGTGCCCCCCTTGCCGCCAGGGTTGTACGGCCTGCGTCGTTCCACATCGCGAGTCTTATAACCTGGCCTATCTCGTCTTGAATTTGCCCGGCCGCCGCGCTGACCACAGGCTCGATGATTTCCAGCCCATCTCCATCCAAAAAGAAGGTATGCTTGCCAAAAATCTCTTCCAGTTCCCCGGCTTTGGGGTGGTTATCCGGAACGACGCTGGTCTGTTGGTCGAACTGGCCGAGCGCCTGTCGAATCCGAACTCTCGAGAGCTTCATGATGAACCTCTTCCCTTATGTTGGAATGATAATTTAAGCCCCATTTCTGTGACCGAAAATTTTTCAAACATTCCGGTCGAATGCTGGCCATCAAAGCGGCACTCAATCTGTCTCTGCGCTGGGCGCGCCGGATGGAAAGGCAGTTCTCGCCTGTTGGGTTTGCATCGACTCGGGCACCATCCGGTCCATCAGCATGGGGCGCACCTTGTGCCATAGCTGATACGCAGAGTCAGGGTCTCTGCCAGCCTCTTCCCACATCACAAAAAGACGTTCCCGGATACGGCCCTCCGCGGAATTTTGTGCTGTCGCCATTTTCGCGTTTCCTCTTCATGTTGATTTTGAGTGCAAGCCGTCCCGGCTGCACTGGAGAACCGTCTATCGTCGGCACAGTAGGCTAGAACAGAAGCCTGAGAAGAAAACTTAGAAATGAATGTAACTTCTCTCATGAACGCGCCTCGCCCGCAGCGAGGGAGCAAAGCCTGGATCGCCTGACCGGGACAGGCACAGCAGATCCCGCCGCAATCAGCCCGTCCCTGGCCGTCCCCAAAACGGTACGAGGACAGTCAACGCGGCGACATATAGAAAAACAGCGCCGTACAGCACTTGGAAGAACGCCATCGGCAAGTTCCAATAAATCAAGCGATCAACCCAATGCATGACCAAGGGCTGGGCGGCCTGATACCTATTCAGAAGGCCCTGCTGCCAGATGGTCAAGATGCAGGCGCGCCCTGCGATGGCTTGCGCCGCCACCACCGCAAGCAGCGTCAGGTGGAGCAGCCGCAGCCATGCCACGCGCACAATCGGCCAGCCACACCAAGCGCCGACAGGGATTAAAACCAACCCCGCCACATTGAACAGAATCACCAGGACATGCACCGCTAGGATGGTCTCAGCCAAAAACGCCCGCATTTCCACCCGCCCGCGCCCCCCCCTGAGCAACAGCATCAGCAGCCCCCCTCGTGCCGAGGCGCAGCCGCAGGAGAATAACGGGCAACATCAGCACCCGTAACATGGGCCCCAGCGGTTCAGCGCGCGCAATAAGCCGGGACGATAACCTAGCTGCTCTGCTTTGGAGCCAACCCCAAAAGCGCGCTCTTGAGGTTGGGCGTTTCGACATGCGGGCCAATAAAAACCGCCAGCATGAGCCGGGCAAATATTGGATCCGTGATATGCCCTATAAGTTGACCGTTTTCGTATGCATCAAGGCCATAGTCCTTGAAGACAAATGTTATGTCTTCACCCGCCGAAATGGGCTGAAGAGAGTTCAGAAATTGATTGAGCTCAGCGCTGTTCAGCTGACACGGATCCACGCAATTATCCGTAAGCCCCACTTTCCAGGCTTGCCGCACACTTGATGCGTTAACGTCATGGACAAAATGCAGTCGCAAAATTTTAGGCGCGGATGACTGAAGGATCGCATCCGCGTTATTCATGGGATGGGTCAGATAGAGACCGGCCACATAGACATGCACATGCAGGATCGAATAAGTCCGCAGGCCGATGCCGTTGAGCACCAGCATCTGAGAACCGACAATTGCCGTATTGGGCAAGGTAACGCCGGCAAGCTGGGCAGCATGCCCCTTGGGGGCAAAAAAGCTGCCCAAGCCAAAAATCACTGCCGCGAGAAGCGTCCTGGTGTAGCGAACCATCCCCTGATTTTATCGGCTTCCAGGGCTGGGGAAGACAAAGAAAAGCTTAGTTAAACAGATAATAATTTGTCCGTACGCTGACGGTTAGATCTGATCCAGCCCGGCATGCTTCGCTCTCTCCAGGCCCAGCACGATCAGGCGCCGGGTGAGGCCCCACCAATGGCCGCGCCCATGCCCAGCCTGACCGAGGTCGCGGACAATTTCGCCCCGAACAGGCAGAGCAGAAACAAGACAACAGACGACTCAGCCCAAGGCCGTTGCAAGGAAATCTGTGCGAGATGCGGGGCTTACCTGCGCCAGGATTAACTTCTGGCAAACTTCCTGCCATGGGCTGGTCAAGGAAGGCACAGCAAACCCGCGTCCATGCGGTTAACTTTTTCGGCTGGGATGGCATTGATCTTATATGTCCTCTTGGCCCGTTATCTGTCCTGCCGAGCCCACTCATCGCCCTCCTGGCCCGGCCTGCGGGCCATCGCCATCGGTGCTGGGCTAATGGTATTGCCGCTCGTGCTGCCACGCCTTGGCGCCGCCAAGGGCTGAACCTCATTTCACCCACTAAGTAGGGAGTTTATCTTGCGACGTTTCTGGCATGCCAGCCTTTCGGCCTTGTTCATCGCAACCGCCGCGCCCGCCGCACAGGCCGCCGCACCGCTCTACAGCCAGGCCGCCAGCGTACCGCTCGGCGGCAGCGTGAGCTGGGACTATCTGCATTTCCAGGCTTCATCCGGCCTGCTCTTCATTGCGCATGGCAATGAGCTGACCGTCGTCAATACCGCCACGGACAAGATCACCGGCACTGTCACCGGGCTAGATGACAGCCACGGCATCGCCTTCGACCCGGCCACCGGGCTTGGCTATACTGACAGCTCCGGCACCAAGACATTATCGGTGTTCAACCCAACCACCCTGCAAGTGCAAAAAACCCTGCCATCGCTGGATGATACCGATGGCATGGTGTTCGACCCGGCCAGCCAGCAGATTTTCGTCGCCGCGGGCGATTCCGAGGCAACATTGGCGTTGAACCCCGCCACCGGCGCGGAGACGAAAATCCCGCTGGGCGGAAAGCCGGAATATCTGGCGGTAAATGGGCAGGGGCAGCTCTTCTTGGCGCTGAACGACAAGAACGAGATGGCCGCGATCGACACCAAAACCGGCCAGGTTACCGCGCATTGGGCCCTGCCAGGCTGCCAGGGGCCGACCGGCATGGCGATCGATCCGCAGGCGCAGCGCGTCTTCACCAGCTGCCAGAACGGCAAGCTGGCGGTGGTGAACACGGCCAACGGCCAAGAGGTGACGCTGCTGCCAATCGGCAAAGGCTCCGACAGCGCCGCCTTCGACGCCAAACGGCACCTCATCTTCAGCGCCAACGGCGCCGGCACGCTCTCTGTCATCCGCGAGACCGACCCGGACCATTACACCGCCCTGGCGCCCGTGAAGACCCGGCCCGGCGCACGCACGATGGCGCTGGACGAAGCCACCGGCGATATCTTCCTGGTCACCGCCAAGGTCAAAACGCAGCAACCACCCAAACATCCCGGCTGGGCGGTGCGCTACAGCTTCCAGCCGGATACGCTGACGCTGCTGGTCTACCATCCCGCTGGCTGAAGGGTCTTGCTAGGTAGCTGCAATGTCTTGTTTGTTTGAAGCCAGGAATTTGCGCGGCCTGCCGGGCGGGCCGTTCTCTCTGCGTGTGGAGGCGGGGGAATGCCTGGTGATCTCCGGCCCCTCGGGCACGGGCAAGAGCCTGCTGCTGCGCATGCTGGCCGATCTCGACGAGAATGAGGGCGAGGTCTGGCTGCGCGGCCAGCGCCGCGAGAGCATCCCTGCCCCCGCCTGGCGCGCGCAGGTGATGTATGTCGCCGCCGAATCCGGCTGGTGGGCGGAGGGCGTGCGCGCCCATATGAGCACGCCGGACGAGGCCGCCCTGCTGCTGCCCCGGCTCAACCTGCGCCCTGAATTGCTGGACGCGCCGGTCAGCCAGCTTTCCTCCGGCGAGCGCCAGCGCCTGGCGTTCATCCGCGCCCTCATCCGCCGCCCTGCTTTGCTGCTGCTGGACGAGCCCAGCGCCGCCCTGGACCCTGACGCCACCGCCAAGCTGGAGGCGCTGATCATGGAACTGCGCGCGCAGGGGACGGGCTTCATCATCGTCTCGCACAACCCCGCACAGGGCCAGCGCCTCGCCACAAGGCGCTATGCGATGTCGCCCGGCAAACTTTCGGAGCTGCCATGAAGCCGGTCGCGATCTCCCCTGGCGATCTCAGCATCGCCGCCGCCCTGGTGCTGCTCAGCGCGCTCTGCTCGCTGCTGCTCTCCTTGCGCGTGCATCGCGCCTTGCTCATCGCCAGCGCCAGGATGGTGGTGCAGTTGCTGCTGGTTGGCACGGTGCTGCGGCTGGTGTTCCGCCTGTCCAATCCCGGCCTGACTCTGCTGGTGCTCGCGGTGATGGCGGCGGCCACAATCTATGAGGTCGGCGCCCGCCAGGAGCGAAGGCTGCGCGGCGCCTGGCACTATGTCACCGGCGGCGCACCCACGGTGATGGCGGCGCTGCTGATCGTGGTTTTGGCGCTCACCACGGCGCTGCGGCCCAGCCCCTGGTATGATGCGCGCGCGGCCATTCCGCTCACCGGCATCATCCTCGGCAATGTGATGAACGCCGTCAGCCTGGCGCTGAATTTCTTCTTCTCCGCCGCCTGGCGCGAGCGCGCCGCCATCGAGGCGCGGCTGGCGCTGGGGGACGGGCGGCGGCAGGCGTTGCAGGGCGTGGCCGCACAGGCGCTGCGCACGGCGCTGATCCCGACCATCAACCAGATGGCCGCGGCCGGGGTGATCACCATGCCCGGCATCATGACCGGCCAGCTGCTCGCCGGGATGGACCCGCTGGTGGCGGCGCAATACCAGATCCTGCTGATGGGGCTGATGCTGGGGGCGAGCTTTCTGGCCGCTGTCGGCGCACTCGCCTTGGCCGGGCTGCGCATCACCGACCAGCGCGACCGGCTGCGGCTGGACAGGCTGCGCCCCGGCAAAGGCTGAACGCTCAACCGGCCGGCAGGCTGATGATGACCTCCAGCCCGCCACCGCCGCTGCCCAGCCGCAGGCTGCCGCCATGCAGCGCCACGATGGCGCGCGCCATCGGCAAGCCAAGCCCGTGGCCCGGGCGGTGGCGGGCGGCATCCAGCCTGACAAAGCGCTGCAGCACGCGCTCTTGCTCACGCGCCGGCACGCCGATGCCGTTGTCAGAGAAAACCAGTTCGATCCTGTCCGCCTCCGCGCTGGCGCGGATCTGGGCCTTGTCGGCGCCTTGCGCATGCAGGGCGATATTATCCAGCAGATTGGCGAAAAGCTGCGTCAGCAATTCCTGGTCGCCTTGTATGATCAGCCCCGGTTCAATCGCGGTGATGATCGCGATGCCGGCGGCGCTGAAGGGAGGCTCGTAGCTTTCCGCCAGCATGGCCAGCAGCGCTGAAAGCTGCACGGCCTGGAAGCGCGCCCGCCTTGCCCCGGCCTCCACCTCGGCGATGCGCAGCATGGCGGTGAAGATGCCCAGCGCCTGGTCGAGTTGCGCGATGGCCTCCTCGAACATCTCCCCCAGCTCCGGCGCCGGAAAACGCTGGCGCGAGCGTTCCAGATGTTCGCGCAGCCGGGTCAGGGGGGAGCGCAGATCATGAGAGATGTCGTTGGTGACCTGCCGCAGATTTTCCATCAGCTCCTGGACGCGCTGGAGCGTGGCGTTCACCTCCACGGCCAGCCGGTCGAACTCGTCCCCCTGATGCTGGAGCGGCAGCCGCCGGGAGAAATCGCCTTCCATGATCACCTGCAAGGCGGTGGCGAACCCGTCCACCCGTTTCAGCGTGGCCTGCGCCGTCAGCCCAACGCTGAGCAGCCCAAAGGCCAGGATACTGCCGAAGACCAGAAGAAAGGAGCGCGAGATCAGCCGGTCCAGCTCCAACAAGGGGGTGGCATTGGCCGCGATGAAGAGGTGCTCGCCAGACGGGGAGCGCCACATCAACCCCCGTATGGCCCGCACCCGCCGCGGCAATGTAAGGCCAGGCTGGGCACGCAGCGTCTCAAGCCCGGTCCAGCCCGAAGCAACCGCCGGGCTGAGATGGAGATTGCCCGCCCGCCAGGAAAAATCCGGCCCCAGATCGGCATAAAAAAGCCCCCCGCCCTCGGCGATCGTATCACTTACATTCTGCGCCAGCGGCAGCCGGTCTTCGTTCAGATCCGACTGGATGTCGCTGAGCGCGGCCTGCACGCTGCCATCCAGCGCGCTGCGCCAGGAGGTTTCGGCGGCGTGGTGGATGATGCCGAACACCAGAAGCGCCCCGGCCAGGGACAAAGCCAGGCTGCGCAAAGCCACGCGCACGCCCGAGCTGCGTAGCAGCTGGCGCAGCCAGGCCTCATGGCGCATCGAGCTTATAGCCCGCGCCGCGATAAGTGTGGATGAGCGCAGGCGTGAAGCCATGATCGATTTTGGAGCGCAACCGGCTGATATGCGCCTCCACGATCAGGGTCTGCGGCACGAAATGAAAGCTCCAGACATCCTCCAGCAGCATCGTGCGGGTCACCACCTCGCCCCGGCGCAGCATCAGATATTCGAGCACCTCATATTCGCGCGGTTTCAGCTCAATCTTGCGCCCTGCCCGCCAGACAGTGCGGGTGGTCCGCTCCAGCTCCAGATCGGCGATCCGCAGCCGCGTTGCTGGTGCCGGGGTGGCGTTGCGCCGGGCCAGCGCCGCCACGCGCGCCGCCAGCTCCGCCATCGCAAAGGGCTTCACCAGATAGTCATCGCCACCGGCGCGCAAACCTTCCAGCCGGTCATCCAGCCCACCAAGGGCGGTTAGGAACATCGTCGGCGTATGGATGCCGGCCGCGCGCAAGGTACGCAGCACAGCGAGCCCATCCAGCCCCGGCAGCATGCGGTCAATGATCAGCACCGCGAATGTCCCGGAGGCTGCTGTTAGCAGCCCGGCCCGGCCATCTGGCGCCACCTGCACCTCGTGCCCCTCCAGCCCCAGCCCCTCGCACAGATTGGCGGCGGCTTTCGGGTCATCCTCGATCAGCAGAATTTTCATAACGCTGCTTTAGCAGCTTCAGGGCCGGGTGCTGCGGGAGAAAATTATAATCTGACAAAGTTGCGGCCACATTCGCCATTCCCCGGCCAGCCGAGCAGCCGAGAGCGCTCATCCTTTGCATGAACGCTCTCAGCCTTAATATTAGTAATCAATTTCATGCGTTTAGCTTGAACCTGCTGATTTAACCTAAACGCAATTTGATCCCGCGGCCGTGGCGAATGCCGATGAAACACACTTGACTCACCTTAACTGAACGAGTGTTAATGTGGGCGGCGCTAAACTGCCGGGCATAAACCAACGAAGTGTTAGATTGGCCATGAGCAGTTTTGATCAACCGCCTCCCCCCGATGAACACCGCCTGCCGCACGGGACAGCGTTGCGGATCATGACCCTGCTCTCTTTGACAATCTGGGCCGCGATTATCGCTCTTCTCGTTTGGTGCTTTCGATAATCGGAAAGCTCGGTGGCGTAGGAGCGATCCGGGCAATCGTAAATTTCTCCGAATCGAATGCACTACTGTCCCGCCATTTCGCAAGCAGGAATTCCATGGCACAAAGTCTATCGGCCAAGCAGGCTTCAATCAGGCGATCGACAGCTGCACACCGAAGTTCCTCTTCCGCCGTAATTTTATTCTGCTTCATACCCAATCGTCCTTGACGCTCTTAGGAAGCTAATACGCAATGTTTCCGCAACATAAGCTCACACCATCAGCGCGCCCCAATGAAGCCAGACAGATCTGCCCTTGGCGCTGATGTTCAGAACGAATTTTTACCAAAAAAGCCAACAAAAACCGTTTTGACCAAGATCACCAGATCAAAGCTCAACGACCAATTGTTAATATAATAAAGGTCGCACGCCACCCGGTTTTTAATCTGCTCAATCGCCTCGGTTGGCCCCCGCCAGCCATTAATCTGGGCCCATCCGGTAATACCCGGCTTAACTCTGTGCCGTAATGCGTATTCGGTTACGGCATCACAATACAACTGGCCGGCCGCGCGGGCTTCAGGCATATGTGGCCTGGGCCCAACCAGTGACATATCACCTTTCAGGACATTAAAAATCTGCGGCAGTTCGTCCAGGCTGAGACTTCTCATGATCTGCCCAAACCTAAATACCCGCGGGTCTCCCCGTTCCGTTAACTTTCCCGTATTGCAACAGCTCACATGCATCGAACGGAATTTGTAGACTTCAAAAAGCTCGTTGCGGTATCCAATGCGCTTCTGCCGAAACAGAATGGGACCCGGGCTGCTCAACTTTATCCCGATGGCGCAGGCAAGCATAACCGGACCGAAGAGCACTAATGCAAAGGCCCCAAAGATACGGTCCATCAGGAATTTTGCGAGAATGCCCCAATTGTCGATCGGCTGATTGGCAACCGTCATCAGCTGGACCCCGGGAATGTCTCCGATAGAGGCGTAACAACCGGCTTCTGAACACGGTACGAACACCCCCGGAAAAATGCGAATGTTAACCGGCTGCACGCTCAATCGTTGGATGAGATACCGCAAGCGCTCGCTATCATCCACCGGCAGCGTAATCACGATCGTGTCGATTTGATTGGACTTGCAGTATTGCGCTAGCGCATCAAGCCCAACCCTTTGGGACAAGGTGACGCCGGATTCCGTATGGTTTTCCATCCACGCATCATCAAAAATCGCCTCAACCTTTACACCAAACCGATTTTCCTTGATAAGGTTAGCAAATTTGTACGCCAAGGCCGTAGAGCCTATCGCAACGACCCTATGCGCAACAACATTTTTATCGACGCAATTCTGGAACAACCGCGACAGAAAAAAACGCTCGCCAAGCATGCCCAAAAGGCCCGCGACGAAAAAATACGCATAAATGAAGAGTTCATCTGCTGTCCGCGTCTTGGTCAGAAATACAAACATCGCGGCCAAGAACGACGAGAAGATCCACAGACTGGAAACAGAAGCCCATGACCTCTGAAAATTCTCAATCATTTCAATTTTGTAAAGATGATTCTTTTCAAAAAGAATAAGCAAGATCATCACGAAAAAGCATTCTTTGACAACATTCCGACCCAACTCGGAATGGCCGTCAATCGCCACACTTGCCGCGATGCCCCAGACTGTCGCAAGAACTACAATAACATCAAAAGCAAAAACAAGATACACAAAGTAGATGCTAGAAACCGGCGCACGAAATAAAGTTGCGATAATGGTATCGGACAAGGCAATCTTGGGATTTAGGTTGCCAGGCAACAATCTGTAGCCATCTTTCAACATCGGACTTGTCCTTAATGTCTCGCAGAACGGCGTCGGCTTTGCCGAGACACCAGATAATTACTTGACTGCAACGGAGTCAATTAATTTTTTGGAAACTCGCGCTAAAAATTTAGGCAAAACGCAATAATAATACCACAGGTTGTATTGGCGCCATTATGGACATGTCAACGGTCTGTAGATCGTGTCGCTCATAAAAGAATATTAACTGCGGTTAATGTTCTGCGGCCGATCGTCCGCTTTGTTAGAAATGCGCCTTAAATCTGAGTGTTCGTAACCGCTGCGAGGCTCACACCTCGCGGTGCGTGTGTTGAACCCTGAAGCCCTGAATTTTGATGGGGCGATATTCTGGATCATGACGGGCCTCATGCCAGTCACCAGGACGTTGATTACCGTCGTGTAGAGCCGATCACTAGGCGGTGCCGGCGTCGGGATTGGACGGCGTCAGAGAAGGCTGAGATCCCTGCCGTGAGCATGGCGACGGGGGCGACGGTTACGACGTCGCGCAACGTTATGAGGTCAGCCGGGGATTGCTTGGACATGGCGTCGCCAGGCAATGAATAACTTGCCGCCGGAAACGACTCCGCCTTTTGTCCCGTTGCGCATTGAGGGTGAAACTGCCGAGCCTCCGCCGTTGTTCCACGGATGGCTCCATCGCCTTCGCTGCCGGAATTAAGCTGCGGGATCAATTGCGATAGGGATCGGGCGTGCCCGTTATTGTGGAAGGCGCTGTTGAGCCGGAGGTTTTGCGTCAGAAGCTTGACCTGAGCGGGCTGGGCGATGATCCTGGGCATTCCGCCCAGGCCGGGCTGCGGGTGATGTTGGCGTCCAAACCGGTCGATTTTCAGAGAGGGCATGGATGGCCTCGTGTCCCTGGTGACGCAGCTATTGGCGGTCGATCCGTTCGCTTGTGATGCGCTCGCCTTCCGGGCCAAGCGCGCTGATAGGCTCAAGCTGCGCCTCTGGGGCGGCGCCGGTCTTTGCCTGGGGATAAAGCGGCTGGAGGCTAGCAGGCTTACTTGGCGCCGCTGCAGGATGGAGGGGATGTGCGGGCCTACATACGAAAGAAAATTGGTGCACAGTGACCGTGTATGGTAGAGATTAGCCCTGGCCGGCAAGGTATCCGGCTACACGGCCACGTAATGTCTCCCAATAATAGTTCATCGCCAGGACATTGCCCTTAAGCAGGCTGACGACGATGCCTCCGGCCGGCCGAACGAAAAATGTTAACGTTGTTTTTGGACGCACATTGTGTTTTCGAAGAACATATCCAAATCCCGTTCCATAAGCAAAAGCACGTTTTAAAGAAATTTCTGTCAGAGCTTTGTCTGGGTGAATGACATGCCGTGAAAAATCATAATATCCCTTTCCGCCGGCCCGGATGATACGAATAACAAGATCGGCTTCTTCACCTGAGCCAAATTTTGCATTGACCCCAAGCATCTCATCAAAGCCTCCAACCCGGCGCAGCCAGGACGCGGATATGAAAAGATTAAAGGCGATCACGGTAGTCCAAATTGTCTGCATCGTGATGGCGCAACTTCTACGTTCCCATCGTCCTGAGCCAAGCCGCCCTTCGGGCGACATTGCTGGACCGCTCAATATGGCAAGATTTGGGTCATCGTTGAAAGCCTGATCAACGCACGCCAGCGTATCCGCCGGATAGATGCAATCATCATCAGGAAATGCAATGAGCTCACCGCGACATAGCGGGAGCCCAACATTGCGGGCGTGCGACGAGTTTCTAACGGTCGAGCGCAGTCTTGTGAGGATTAACCGCGGCGCAAACATCTCCACAACCGGCCCCAGCCTGTCGTCTTCATTCTGGTCCACAAGAAACACTTCAAAATCGGCAAATGTCTGCTCCACTAGAGACTGGAGAAGAACACGGACTTCATCCACACGATTAAGAGTGGGAACTACAAGAGAAAATCGCATGACCCTATCCATCCTCGCGAGAGCACATCGGGAACAAGCATAGCGGTACGGCTTGGAACGACGATCAATATCTAATTGGTCTGATAAGCGCGAATATATTGAATATCCATCACCTGTGGGGATTGCAAGCGATTGATCGGCCAGCCACCGCCCAGTGCCAGATCGACCAAGATATACATAGGCGTCCGGAATTCCGGTGGCGTTGGCAAGGACCAAACTTCCTTTCGGTTAAAATAAACCTTTATGACATCCGGCAAAATTAAAACGCCATAGGTGTTATACTGGCGCGATAGCAGGCCGGGTGGAACATGGATAACCTGGCCCGTTCCGTAGGAATTCTGACTGTTACCCCAAAGGTGAATCGTCGTTTGGAATTTGTTGTCGAACGCTCCATAGAATTCGACCACGTCGAATTCGGCCGTGCCATGGTGCCGGTCTGTACTAATGAGCCAGAATGCCGGCCAGACGCCCGGTCCGTTCGGAAACTTGGCACACATCTCAAAATATCCGTACCGCTGAGCAAACCCGCTTTGCGCCGGGCCAATCTTGTCCATGGATGAAAGTAAGCCAGAATGCCAGCGCCCCTGAGCATCCTGCCGTGCGGTGATTTCTAGTCCATTCGGCGTGATCGAAAAGGGACCGTCAGGACCGGGATCATCAAATTGCGCGTCGCCAAAATCACCACTCCAGGGCGTATGCGCGATCCACCTTGTACCAGTACCCCAGGCTGAAACATCAAGTGTCTTAAAATTTTCGTCAAAAGTCAGCCTGAGTTTCGCCGGATCAATGGTATCACCGACTGCATTGACATTTGGTTGTTCGCCATTTGCGGATCGTATTACAATGAAAACCAGGATCAGAAGTCCAACTCCTATCGTCCACCGGACAAATAAAAGTCGCTTTTGTTGCAAAACTGGCCAGATCATCGAAAATATACCTCCGACATTTTCCGAGACGTGAAGCAGCTTGAAATTTCAGGCACCAAGACCTTGGCTTCAAGAGGCCTTATTGACTAAGTTCTCGCCATAAACATGGTCTATGTCCCAGCAAACCCGTTTGAAGGCAGGAAGTAGATCCGCGACGCCCTTACGATGATACCTCCCGCAAACCGTCACCAGAGCCGGATGCTGAATGATGCCGGCTCAAATGCCGGCGGCAGACGCGGTGAATTGATAGGCCCGTTGGCCACGACGCGAATTTTCGAGAGCAGAAACCAGCGACGGTGCAAGGCCTGGGCGCCACATTTGCTTACGCTCGCGATCCTCGAGGCAGGCCCTATGAGACGGACAGAACGATCGAACTCATTATGAATGGTCGCAACCGCCTCTAAACGCAACAACCGGAACGGCTGTATAAGAACGTTTTGAGCGGCCATGTAGATATGAACCACGTCCGGCCTAAAATTCTTTGTGATACGATTAAACTGACTCAGCGCAGAAAAAAACTGTTTGAAGCTACGGTGTGGTTTGGCTGGGAAAAACACCTGTGCGCCACTTTTCTGAAAGTGCTCCACACAATCTCCGCCTGAACAAGCATACGCCACGATATTGTTTTGCTTGATCTGCGTGCACGCCATGTCAGCTGAAACGCGGACGCGACCGCACGCTCTACTGCGATGACTTGTAAGATATAGAATGTGCACCGAAACCCTCTCCTTTTTCCCATCGCATCTATTAACCGTAGATACGAAATGAGGAAAAAACGATTCATGAACTCATTTTCAACTCATTAACTTCTGGAATTTTAAATTCACGTCGCCAAGCATCGTGAAATGATGCGGTGCTAAAATTTTCAGCCCATTTCCGGCATGTCTCCGGCTTTATTGAGAGCGTTTCAAAATGCCGAACCGCATCCAATAATGAAGGCACCGTCTGGCTTTTAAAAAATACGCCGGTCGGCGCCTCACCCTGTCCAACAACCGTTTCCAGAACGCCACCTCGGCCGAAGGCAATAACAGGGGTACCGCAAGCCTGCGCCTCGAGTGGAATGATGCCAAAATCCTCTTCCGCCGCAAAGACGAATGCACGAGCCCTTTGCAGGTAGTCTTTGAGGACGGCCGTTTTCTGATAACCAAGAAACGAAACATTGGGGCCAGCGAGCCTGCGTATGTGAGGCATCTCCGGTCCGTCCCCGATAACGACCAGCTTTCTCTCAGGCGTCAAAGAAAATGCCTCAACGACCAGGTCGATCCTTTTATAGGGAACCATGCGTGAAGCCGCCAAATAAAAATTTTCCTTAGCCACGTGCATCGTGAACATTTCGAGATCAACGGGCGGATGGATGACTTTGGCGTCTCGTCGATATATTTTCTTGATCCGCCGAGCAACATAGGCTGAATTGGCAATAAACTGATCGACGCCGTTGACGGTGCGCGCGTCCCATAAGCGGATGTAATGCAGAATCAAGCGCGCAAGCAGGCTTTTTATGCCCTGCGTTAGGCCGGCTTCGCGCAGATATTGATGTTGCAGATCCCAGGCATAGCGGACGGGCGTGTGACAGTAACAAATATGCAATTGATCTGGGCCAGTTATAACCCCCTTGGCGACGGCGTGACTACTGGAGATAATGATATCGTAGGCTGACAGGTCCAGTTGTTCGATAGCAATAGGCATGAGCGGAAAATAGCTCCGATACGCGCGCGCTGCGAATGGCAGATGCTGAATGAAAGTCGTTTTCGCCCGCTTTCCTGATAATTTAGCCCGATCCTCGTCGGATAGAAAATCAACAACAGCAAAGAGATCGGAATCAGGAAAAAGAACGAGGATCTCACGCAGAACATGCTCCGACCCGGCATATGTAACAAGCCATTCATGAACCAGTGCAACGCGCTTTTTTGCTCGGCTTCGCAGCAAATTCTTTGAAGAATTTAGCTGGCTCAAGTCCATCATCTCCCCCCTTCTCGATCGCTCACATTAAACAAGAATAATCTACGCCAGGCAACTAATATAGCTAATCTGCCAGACGCTCTCCTCCTGCATCGAATACACCATTCGGGTCCATCGAGGCGCCGGCAAATTCAAAACGATGTACACGGCTTGCTGACTGGTACAGAGAATGTCTTAGCAAGACCTCCCGCGATTATAGGTTCGGGGTAGCAGACATTTTCTCGGCAAGATGGAGGATGAGACTCTGATGAAAACAAAAAATACAGTAAAATTCAAATTCTTGCGACTTTGCGTTAGGCCACCCTCGTGATCCGCAACTCAAGCATGCTCGCCGAACCATGAAACGAAGCCGCGCCCCTCACGCCCCGACGATCGTCTAAAATATATAAGTTACCTCTAGGTTAATTCAAAACACACCAAATCATTATACGCTAATCCAGCCTGTTCCGCTACAGCTGAACGCTTATCTCATGCATCAACCGCACCGTCCACACTGAATTGCTTGCCACTCATATCATCGAAACAACCGGGAGTGTGTGAGACACAGCCAAGGCATAGCTCTCAACCTATAACAACAAAAACCTAAATTGCGGGATTGCATCTGCACCAAAACTCAAAAAAGTCGCGGAAGCTCTACAGAAACTCTTGTTATAAATGAGGCCTCACCAGCTTAGACTTGGATGAATCGCATGAAAAATCAGAGCTTACGCCCTCCCCCTCTCGCGTTCCAGATCAGCGGTGACCATTATTCGGGACAACTCGCGAACAGTGGTCGCGGGGTTCCATCCGAGGATGTCCTTCGCCCTGGAGGGATCTCCGACAAGAAGATCAACTTCCGCTGGACGTCGTAATGCTGGGTCAACAACCACTATCGTCCGGCCGCTTGCGGCACAACGCCCCACTTCTAAGTCGCCAGAATTCATCCATTCCAGGGTTATTCCCGCAGCTTCGAATGAGTGTTTTGCAAAATCCCGTACGCTTGTTGTTATTCCTGTCGCCAGAACAAACGTTCCGGGTTCATCAACCTGAAGCATTCGCCACATTCCCTCGACAAACTCGCCGGCAAATCCCCAGTCACGCTTTGCATCCAGATTGCCTAGCTTCATTGGAGATTGTTGTCCAAGGCTTATCCTTGCCGCGCCATGGCTGATTTTTCTTGTAACAAATTCCGCGCCTCGTAACGGTGATTCATGATTAAACAGAATTCCAGACGAAACGAACATGCCATACGACTCGCGATAGTTCACTGCCGACCAGTGCGCAAATAGCTTTGCGACGGCATAGGGACTTCTTGGATAGAATGCCGTCTCCTCATTTTGCGGTACAGATTGCACTTTCCCGAACATCTCCGCAGATGACGCTTGATAGCATCTAATCTTTGGATTCACGATCCTAACCGCCTCAAGGATATGCAATGCGCCTACGCCAGAAATTTGAACCGTCGTTGACGGCTGAGCAAACGAAACCCCAACAAAACTTTGACCCGCGAGATTATATACCTCATCTGGAGAAACGGTTGAGAGCACACGGATGCTGGATCCGAGATCTGTAAGGTCATGCTCAACGAGCGACAAATTCTCGTGGTTTATGACACCAAGCTCAGAAAGACGCCAGAAAGTTTGAGAGCTTGACCGACGGTATCCCCCAAACACTTTATAGCCTTTAGCAAGAAGAAATGAAGCAAGATACGCCCCATCCTGTCCCGTTATGCCGGTAACAAACGCCTTCTTCATCGCGTAGACCTCATTCTTAATGATTCATTCGAATTTTTATGGGCCTGCCATAACCCATCGATGCACTCCTTGAATTCCGCCCGAAACCGTTCAATCGAGAATTTCTCGGCGTGCTTACGAATGGTTGGAGCATCGAAATCCGCGGCTATGCTCTCGAAGCGGTCAACGACATCACATATCGCTTCAACACTCTGGCTCCAGAAATGCAGCCCAGTTACACCGTCAATAACAGTCTCGGATGCTCCACCTCGCCCGAACGCAAGCACCGGAGTTCCACATGCCTGGGCTTCGAGCGGCGTAATCCCAAAATCTTCTTCAGCTGCAAAAATGAACGCCTTCGCTGATTGCATGTGGTTAAGGAGGACTTCATCATTTTGGAAGCCCAGAACCAAAACATTCTCACCTGCATTACGGAGGACCTCCTTATATTGAGGTCCATCGCCGATCACCACAAGCTTCCTGTTGGGCATGCGCTTAAATGCTTCAACAATCAAACCGACTTTTTTATACGGCACCAATCTTGACGAGGTGAAATAGTAGTCGGCCTTCTCTGACCCGAGCTGAAAATACTCTGTATCAACGCCGGGATAGATAACATGAGAAGTTCGGCGATACGCCTTCCAGATCCGACGAGAGATATAGTTTGAACAAGCAATAAAATGATCGACGCCGTTTGACGTGCGAATATCCCACATTCTTGCTATATGAAATGACAGACGCGCAAAGAGCCCCCTGCTGCCCCTGTTCAGACGTTGTTCACGAAGATATTGATGCTGCAGATCCCATGCATATCTCATTGGGGTATAACAATAGCTGACATGCAGTTGATCCGGCCCGGTGATTACCCCTTTAGCGACCGCATGACTGTTCGATATAATCAGATCGTACCCAGATAAATCAAATTGCTCGATTGATATCGGCATTAATGGGAAGAGGTATCGATACATTTTTGGTAGAAGACGAAATTTCTGCAGCATGCTCGTCTGAAACATCTTTCCAAAAAATTTATCGCGGAATCGTCCATTGCTAAAATCCACGAGGCAGAAAATGTCCGCGTTGGGGAGCTCCTTTAGCATCTCGGACAGAACCTTTTCCGAACCTGCGTATGTAACAAGCCATTCATGTACGAAGGCCGTCCTAATTGGACCTTCAGATTCCGTTAGGCGACTTGGAACCGTCATATCACGCATCCCCAAAAGATCTATTTATACTTAAGAATGAAATCAACGCTGCCTCAACTACAAAACCATCTAACCTGACCAGGCTGTGCTGACCAAGGCCTTCAGTTTCCATAGTGAGATACAAGGATGCTCCTTTGGACAACGAATGGCTGGCAGCACGCGGCAAGCCATTGACGGTCAGAGTTTCTGTCATACTTTATCCACCCGAGCCACCTTACGCCGCCTGGTGCCACTTACGTAGTCGAATACAGCGGCGTGAAGTTCGGCTGCAGCCGTTATTGGCATTGGCATTGTTTTGGTTCCAAACGCAGATTACTGAAGAAAACCGGCTCAAAACATATCTACGATCAGCGTAGCCAGCCTATAGGAAAGGCCTGACGAATGCACATATTTGTTGCAAATATAGTAAGAAAATTAATGCGATGCACCATAAATTTTTGTTTATAGCGTTTCGAATTTGTGCCAACAATTTTCTACCGGCATAGGATATCTGTTGATCTCCACAGCGACGTGTCGGGGCGGAACGGCCCGCGGCATTGAATAAGCCAAAATTGAGCTCGCTCAGTTGACTGTCATGAAAGGCCCGTCCCATGGGAGTTAAGTGCATATCAATCGACACGCCGCGGCATATTTTCATACTGCACGGCATTGATGAACGGGACCGCGCCATTCTCCGGCGCGAGCTTTTGCAAGGGCAGGTTGAAGACTTTTTTGCCAGAGTGCCGCAAACCGAGGTCGCGATGGAAGCCGGTGCCCGCCATTGGTTGCCGGGGGCTTGCAAGGAGGACATCTCCAAAAGTGTGGTCGGCCTGCCTACACCACCGGCAGCCCCTTACCGGATATGAGACTATATGGAACCTGACATCACGACTTCTTGTCAACCACTCAGAATGTTTTGCCTCACCAACAGACTTCAATTACGCGCCATGTCGCGGACGCGGCCCCAAATCATTCATTTCGAACTTGCATCACTTGGCGCCGAGAACATATCATGGGCATCTTCAAATGAAGCCGGGAGGCAAGATAGAGGCAACGAAAATCCATATCATTAACGATCCCGCCCTGGGCAGGCCGTCAAACCGCCGCATTCGCCTGACACCGCACTGGCCGGCTCGCCACCGCTTCAAAGGTAGCACGTATGCATAGCGCCGTCTATTTTTTACATCTCCTTGTCGCGATCGCGGGCGTGGCTGCCATTGTCTGGCTGGCGCGCAAGCAGGCTCTCCCGGTTGGTGTCATGCCGGGTAGAGACCTGCCTGTGTGGGTGTTTTCTCTTGGCGTTGTTGCAATTGCCATTTTCGAACTGGTAAGCTTCAAGGCCACCAGCACGATCCATCCGTTTTTGGATTTCCTCAACGCCTATTACCCAGCTGGCAAGGCCATATTGCACCATGATTCAGCCACGATGCGTGAACTGATCGGGAAGGGCACGGCGGGCTTCGTTAACATACCTATTGTGGCCTATGTGTTTGCCCCGTTTGCGCTGTTTCCGGCGAAGATCGCGGCGGTGCTCTACACACTCATCGGGTTGGCTGTCACGGTCACTGCCTGGTTCCTTCTTGTCCGCGCGTTCAGGCTGGAACTGAGGGAGCGCTGGCTTCTGGCTTTGCTCTTTCTGGTCAACGGCCCCCTGATGAATGGAATCAAGTGGGGCAATCTGAGTTACTTCATCCTTTGCGCTCTGGCCGGCGGTCTTGTGCTTGTTCGCGAAGGCCGGTCGGGAGCCGCGGGGGCGCTGCTTGGCGTGGCAACAATCATCAAGCCACCATTGGCGCTGTTTGGACTTTTTTTTCTGTTTCGCCGCGATGTGCATGGTGTTCTGGGCTATGCGGCCGTGGGCATGGTAACGGTGCTTGCGTCGCTTCTTGTATTCGGCTGGGCGGACAATCTGATCTGGTTTGAAACCAGTATCGTGCAATACAGTCATAGCTGGCTATCGACCTTCACCGTACAGTCGATTCCCGCGTTTCTGATTCGCCTCAGGCCCGGCATTGGCATCGACTACACTGATTCAATCGCCCAGATCCCAACGCATGGTGAACACCTCATTAACTCAATACTTACCGGGCTGCTTCTGATCACCGCCATAGTGGCATGTAACAGGGCTTCCTCTCGCATTACCGCGAACACGGAACATCAGGTTGGGGTCCGGCGTGATCTTCAATATATTCTCGTGCTGTGTCTTGTCCTCGTTTCAAGCCCCCTGTCCTGGGCGCATTATTACGCCTGGCTGCTCATGCCTGCCGCCTTCTTCCTGGGGCCAAGGCAAACCATGGCATCATCACAGACGGTCCGCTGGCTGGGCTGGCTGGCAATTGCTCTGGTGACGCCTCTGGTCATGCGGCCCAGTGCGTTTGGAGCACTTGGCCAGACGAGCATATATAGAATATTCCTGGTGTCGCACCTGCTATATAGTGCGCTTCTGTGGTTCGGGCTTACAGTCTGGTGGCTCGTAAGCTCGGGTAGGCGGCTGGCTGCACGAAACGAACCTATGAGTGATGAAGTTCGTGATGGACGCCCAAAAGCTGCGTGCTTTCAAAGACGGATCAATTAGCCGCGGTCGTCCGGTGCGCGTAAATAAAGCCTGTTATATCGGCCATGACCTGAGAAATTTTGCCATTCTAATGCGCCAAGGCATCTAAAGTGCCGGAATGATCGAGGGTGGGATAGTGAATCAGTATTACCACGCCGGCGCAATCCTACAGAGACTCCGGCCGTTACCTGCCTAGCAAGATCGCAAGGCCGAGGGCTCTGGTCGGGGACGCTGTCGCCGTTGTGAAAAATCTTGTTGCGATTCTGCATGGGATCGCGTTGAGATAGCTTCGACTTCACCTTTGAGGGTCGGTCAGACAGTGCATAGTCCAGCTTTTTTTATCTATACTGGCGCCACGATTATAGGAGTGGCCGCTATCTCGTGGCTGGCGCGACGTCAGGCTCTGCCTGAATGGCCATTCCCCCTGTGGATGGCCGGTGCGCTAGCCGTCTGCATAATGGCATTGGAATCGTTGGGCTTCAGGGCCAGTACGCCACCATCCCGCTTCTGGGATTTTCTGTATGCCTACTATCCTGCAGGTCTGGCCATGGTGCATCACGACCATGATGCCTTGAGGGCTTTGATTAGCAAGGTTGCTTTCGTCAACATACCGGTCGCGGCCTATCTGTTCGCACCGTTCGGCGTCTTCGGCCCCCATGAGGCGATCGCGGTGTTCACCCTTACGGGGCTTGGATTTACAGTGGGGTCATGGTTCCTTCTGGTGCGCATGCTCAGGCTTGAACTTGAGGCGCGCTGGCTTCTGACGCTGCTCTTCTTAACCAGCGGCCCACTTATGAATACCATCAAGCTTGGCAACACCAGCCAAATGATTCTCTTTGCCTTGATTGCCGGACTGATGCTCATTCGCGCCGGCCGCTCGGGGGCCGCGGGGGCAGTTCTGGGTGTGGCCGCCGTCATCAAATTGCCGCTGATTCTCATCGGCCTGTTTTTCGTATTCCGGCGTGACTGGCGCGGCGTGGCAGGCTTTTCAGCTGTGGGCATCGTGACGGCTCTGCTGTCACTTGCTCTTTTCGGGTGGTCCGACAACCTGCACTGGTTTCAGACAACCGTGGTCGAATTCAACCAGAACTGGCTCCCCTCTTTCAACGTCCAGTCGATTTCCGGCTTTCTGCTGCGGCTTGATGCGCATGCGCGACTAAGCGAGTGGGTGCCTCAAATGCCGACACCAAGACAAAAACTCGTGGCGCATATTTTTACAGGACTGATCTTTCTTGTGGCGGCGCTCGCCTGCGTCCGCCTTCCGACAAAAATGGGCGCACTGAGTGCGAGCGAAGCAAGCTCGCGAAGGGATCTGCAATATCTACTTGTGATCTGTCTGTGCCTCGTGTCCAGTCCGCTGACGTGGTCCCACTATTATCTGTGGCTGCTCATTCCGACGGCCTTCCTTCTGGAAGGACGACTACCGCTCTTCAACTCCCAGACGGCGCGACGGGTGGGCTGGGTGGCCATCGCTCTGGTCACCCCTCTGGTCGGGTGGCCATGGTCAATAGAAAATTCCTTGGTGATGACCGCCTATAGAACGATTGTCATGTCGCATCTTTTTTTCGGCGGCTTGATCTGGTTTGGCCTGATAGCCTACAGCCTGGCCAAAACAGGCGGGCTTCTGTCTCCGACAGACCGGATGCGTTCAACACACGGCAGACCGGGCGACGACACCTCCGCCGAGGCATATCACGACAATGCCGACAATCTGCAGGACGTGAATGGGCTCCCTCAAAAACAGAACGCCTAGCGATGCCGCCACGAAGTAGCCTAGCGAGGCCATCGGATAGGCAATACTGACCGGCAGACGCGACAGCACGACGAGCCAGCGAAGATACTGAACTACGTTTTCTCGGCACTCTCGCGAGACGCTCTGCTCCCGTCGGCAGCGCGGGCGGTTTTGCTTGCCATTGGAGGAGATCTTCGGCATTTTGCCGTGGCGACGTCCAATCTTTTGCAGCAACGAACCGCCTTGATCGAGCAGGCATTGTGCCGAAGTTCCCGCAAACTTCAGCCTTCAGGAGATCGAATGACAAAGCAACTTCCTACGCTGCATGGCGATATTTCGACTGATGTGCAAAATGCGCGGGGGAACGAATGTCCACAATTTAACAGCGGCAGGCGTACGATACAGCGCTCTCAAAAAGGCATCTTCTCCAGCCCGCTCGGAACGGCGCTCGCAATCGCCCTTTGTGCCTTCGCCCCTATCGTGGTGATCGGCATTGTAGAATGGATCTTGTTCAGAGATGGGTCCCTCGGACGATTCGTACTGAGTAAAGGTGTGCCTATCTCACAAATATCTAGCTTACGCGAAACGGTATCAGTCCTGGGACACATGGCTACCCTTGCCCCATTCCACGGAAATGATTCCTGGGGGCCGATGCATATGGCGTTGCAAGCTCTTGGGGGTGCGGCGAAGGACGCGCTCTATGAAACCTTGTTTTTTGCCGAGGGCGTTCGCTTTCAATATCCCCCATCCAGCCTGTTGCCTCTTGACCTCCTCACTCGGATTGGCCTTGGCAACGACGTTGATTTTGACAGGCTCAACTACGTCTTTTTCATCATCAATGCGCTGAGCATGGCATTTCTAGCGCACATCTTCGCGTCGAAATTACCGCTCAACCTCACTTCCGCCAGAAAAAACCAGACGCGATGGGCCATGCCGATGATCGCGTTTGTCGCAACATTCCTTTTTTATCCGACGATTCGTGCCGTGGTGCTAGGTCAGGTTCAGGTATGGATCGATCTCATGTTTACGCTTACCTGTATTGCCTGGGTATATGGCTACAGAGCCCTCCCAGGCGCCATGATCGGGGCATGCTGCGCGATCAAACCGCAGTTTGCTTTATTGCTTCTGTGGGCACTCGTTTGGCGCGAGTGGATATTTGCAACTGGGGTCCTGGTCGTTGCCGTTCCGATTTCGCTGTTGTCAGTTGCCGCCTACGGCTTGCATAACAACATCGCCTATTTGGATGTTCTGTCGTTCCTGTCGAGACATGGTGAGGCATTCTATGCCAACAACTCTGTGAACGGCATCATCAACCGCTATCTCGGAAATGGCGTCAATCTCCGCTGGATAAATGGCCAATTTGTTCCCTTCAATCCCGTGGTCTACGGAGGCACATTATGTGCTTCGGTCCTGGCCGTGGCGGCAATAATCGCGCCGGCGCTGTTGAGGCGAGGCAGTGCGACAATCTTCGATTTTGGCGCGGCAACCCTGCTGTCGGTAATGGGATCGCCAATTGCCTGGGAGCATCATTACGGCGTCATGCTGCCATTGTATGTGTATCTCCTGCTATCCGTTCTTTCCGAACCGGAAAGCCGGTCCCGGAACTGGCGCCTTGTGGCCCTCGCTGTTTCCTGGTTTCTATCGGCCAACCTATTGTCTTTTACATATCTGCTTGCCGACACCCG
This sequence comes from uncultured Pseudomonadota bacterium, assembly GCA_963736885.1. Classification (GTDB taxonomy): domain Bacteria; phylum Pseudomonadota; class Alphaproteobacteria; order Acetobacterales; family Acetobacteraceae; genus Acidocella. Next base: position 38,300 of record CAVTQN010000008.1, on the reverse strand, counting down.
CTTTAATTTTCTTCAGGCGAACTTGTTCTTCGGCGCGCTGATGCTGCTTCCTCTCCTTTTTATCGAAGCCCGGCGGAGCTCACGTCCTTTAGCTCGGAGCTAGCGGATAGAATTTAACATTTAATGCGCTCGGTTTATGGAGGCCAAAATTTTTCTGAGTTTTTTATAGACTGGAATGGGTATAGGTCTCGTAAGCATTCGGTGAGCGCTGCGGTGTGGCCCGCAATCAGATTTGTGACTGGCAGCAGCAGGCTCGTTCGGGGGAACTGGCCGCGGTGGCGGTGATACCTGAATTTTTGCCTGTGAGACCGAACAAAGCTGTCGAACCGCTCGTGGCTCTGTCGTTGCGTCCCGAACCAGCGGCTCCGCGGGTAGTGATCGCTGCGGCCACCCGGTCCCATCGGGGCTGCGGGGGTGGCTGGCCAGCGTTGCCTGCTTGCTTGACGATAGCAGAATCTGCCTGACCAACAATGCCGCCGACTGGGCTTCTGCCTCCGGCAGACCAGATGCGCTCAGGGCACAGCAGACCGGGCGATGAGGCCCACGCCGAGGCATATCACGACAATGCCGACAATCTGCAGGACGTGAACGGGCTCCCTCAAAATCACCACGCCTAGCACTGCTGCCACGACATAGCCAAGTGAGGCCATCGGGTAGGCAATGCTCACCGGCAAACGCGACAGCACGACGAGCCAGGCGAGGATACTGAAGCCAAAGAGAACCAGCCCTCCCATCAGCGACGGAGAAAAGGCAAGCGCCAGCATCCGGGACACCAACGACTGCGACGGCGATGTCGTGTTGAAACCCATCATCGCCACGCGAAGCAGGAGCTGCGCCATAGCGTTGAACGTGACACTTAGTACAACGATGCCGTAGATCATGACCTGACTCAGAGGGCTACCAATCCTACAGCAGCGATTAAAGCCAGGGTGATCAGGCTGTGCCGGTCATGCAGGGCGAAGACAACCGGGTCGTCATCGATCTCACGGCGATGGCTCAACAAGACGGCTCTGGATATCCAGTACAACAGCAGCGGGCATATCAGATACAGCCAGCGCGGGTGGCGGTAAAGTGTCGTGATAACCGGATTGGCGATATAGAGCGAGAAGACGATCACGGCGGAATATCCGGCCGCAGCGGCCAAGGCGATCAGCGCCGGAAGATCCGTGACGCGGTAGCCGCGATTGGTCGGGTCCGCCAGCCCGGCATCCAGTCGCATGGCCATCTCAGAATGTCGCTTAATCAGCGCCAATGACAGGAACATAAACACCGCGAATGCCAGCAGCCACTCCGATATCGGTATGGACAGCGCATAGGCCCCAGCCAGCAGCCGTGTGGCGTAAAGTCCAGCCAACGTCACCACATCGATCATCAGCTTTCGTTTCAATAAAAACGAGTAAGCGTTGGTCATGGCATAGTACAGACCCAGCGCCCGCAGAAACATCGATGGAAGCACAAGGGCAATCAAGAACGCCGCCACCAAAAGCCCGGCACAGGCCGCGGCGCCATGCATGACGGAGACGGTACCTGCCGCAAACGGCCGCAAGCGCTTCGTTGGATGCGAACGATCCGATGCAATGTCGAGCAAGTCGTTGAGAATATACACGCTGGATGCGCAGAGAGAAAACGAAGCGAAGGCGCAGAAGGCCAATGCGAACGCGTCGAGACTGAACGAGTGCGACATGACCAGCGGTATGAAAATTAAGACGTTCTTAGCCCATTGATGCGGGCGCATCATCTTCACATACGGCTTCCAGCCTTTCGCTGGCTTGCTTTCAGAATCCAGGAACGCGGCGTCGGACTTCATCTTCATCAAGGCACTGCGCACACTGCCGCTCGCGTTGACGGCAAAGGCCATGTTCGCCGAACGCCAAACCACCAAATCGTCCCGGGAATTTCCGATATAATCGAAATCCGTCGCCGAAAATTCTTTAGCCAACCTGGATATCTTATTATTCTTCGAATTGTTCGTCTTGTCGTCAGACCCCATATAGCCATCGAACAGGCCGAGATGGTCATGAACCTGCTTGACATATTTTTCGTTGGAGGCGGACGACAGGTAGATCTTGCGCGTACCGGCACTGGATTTGAGAAAACTCATGACGTCTGCATTGTAGGGCAGCGTCGCGGCATCCACCTGAATATGTTGCGCGATCTGGTGCTTTAACACATGCTCACCGGCCACGGCCCATAGAATCAGCTTGTGGGCCTTGAAGGGATATCTGGCGACAAACGCCAGCGCGGTCTCCAGCAGCAGGTCCGTGTTGATCAACGTCCCATCAAGATCGACGACCAAAGGCCTGGCCTCAACCTCCGCCGAGTTAATGGCGTTTTGATACCGCAATTTCGACCTCCCGTCCCGATTTGGTTCAGTAGTTCATGCGCGAACATAATCATGTCATACCGCCCCCCCCTCCGCAATAAAAAAGCAAGAAAAACAGGGCGGTTCATTAAACTGGCGCGATCAGTGGTGTGGCCAGGCTCCAGTTGTACTGGAACTATTCTATTGCCCTTGCGAGTGACAGTGAAACCCAGCGCTCGACCTTGAGAGCGAGTTTGGTATAAGATAGGCAGTTTCCTGCTGCTCCTGCCCTACGCCCCTCACCCTGCTTTTTGGCAGCCGGTCCAAAAAGCATGAATTTGTACGCCATTGAAGGCTTTGGTAAACGCAATCTTTCTATTCGGAACAGACGGTGGCATCCGAAAAAATCAAACAAAAGCATCAATATTTTTGTAGATTTTTAACACCACATTCGGCCTCCTGGCGCGTTGCTTACCGTTTGACAAGCATTATGCACCACCGCGGATCCGATGATCGAGATTAAATGGGCCAAGCATTCCCATCAAGCAGTCCGTCTTGCTCCAGAGAACGCCAGCTTTGATATTCACCGGTCGGTGACCCTACGAAATCTGGCCCATCATCCACTGAAGTCATCGCTGTTGAGTAGGCCTTGTATTCGTCCGTATGCTGTCGGCGGACCGACTCCCTGGCGACTTTTGTTGTCCAGTCAGAGAGAAATTTAAAGTGCAAAAGCACTCCTCTAAGTTTTTGTCCCGTTAAGGTGCCGCCATTAAGCTGGGGCGGCCAAAGCAGGTGCGTCGCCCTCAAAAATGCATAATGTCTTTTCCAGAAGACCAATGGGGTCTTATTTAGAGCCGGCCCTTCCCAAACATTATGGGAAAAATAAATCCGCCCCCGGACGCCACCCTTTATCCAGACGGTCTGATTCAGAGCGTCATATTTTTCGAAGTATCCATTCCGATCATACAGTCGACAAACGGACAAAGGATCTTCATCGCTTCCGCAAATATTATGTTCCGCTCTTTTATCGCTATACATGTCAAGCATCATGCATTGCAACGAGTGCTGTCCATTGCTTTCCATAAATTCCGTCAGGTCAGAAATATTTTTAGTATCACAATGAGGAAAAACAAAAAATTCATCTGCGTCTACGTATAATACCCACTTTTGCGAACAGTACCTAGCAAGAATGCCGTTCATCCAATCCACACCGAAACGCGAGGACCTGAAAGATCCATTTGCCATAAATACGGATACACCGCTTTTACCAGAAAGAATTTTCTGCAGGTCGTCTTCCGAGCGATTGTCGAGAACGATAAAATGTTCAAAGCCCATAGCTCTGTAATAGTCTAACATAAACGGAATTCGCGAGGCCTCGTTATGGACCACCGTAACGAGAACATGCTTGGCATCTTGCAATCCGGGAGCAATTGTAATCGGAAACACTTCTTGCGATTTTATAATCACGCGAATCCATGCCTTCAATGCCTCGATCATTGACGTGAAAAGCCTAGCAGCCCACTTGGACATACCCAGGATCTTCGTCCGTTTTCCATCAGCATTCGAGCTCATATTTCGCCCCCTTATGCGCCCTGTTGTATGCCCCGAAAGATGCTGCCTCGAACCAGGAGGAGATTGATACGCGTGGCCAATACATTATCCGACCAGATTACAAGGCCACATTATCGAAAATTCAGAATAGACAACGGCTTCTTTATAACGGCTCCATTAAAGATAACCCAAACAAATTTTTCTATTATACCGCAGACAGACGACGCCCGTGCGTTTCACTGGGCGGCCGGCGCACCATTTCCTACCAGCGTTCCTGCAGGGCGGAAAGGACTCTGCTTCGTCTCCGAGGTGCCAGACAACGCAGCCGCATTTCGCTTTTGTTTCAAAGCAAATAACAGCCCCAGCGTAAGCATCATCGTTGCCCCGGGATCAGGGGTTGTTCCTACAAGCAATCCCACGGCGAACTCCGGTATCAATGCCAGCTTCAAACCATTTGAAAAACGACGAAACGATTTGTCCTCGTAAACGCGGGGCGGCAACAATATTTTTAACGCAAAAATTCCAAAGAGAAGAAGCCCGACAAGCCCGGTGCTCGCGGCAAAATTAACAAACCAATTTGACGTCCGGATTGACCCTACACCAACACCGACCCCATGCGTTGCCCAGAATGCCGCAATGCCGGCCTGAGTCCATGAATTCCGCTCGACGTACGATAGAAGACGAAGTCTTTTCAAACAAAACCTCGTCGAGAAGAAGGCGGAGATGTATGAAAAATCCATGCGGTAAACTCGCGAAAACAACCACACAGACGACGCTGCCACAGATAATCCATAGGAATTTTCGGACACGAGAGACCGTAACATGCGATACCGAAACCACCCCAAAAACAGACTTTAAGACCAATACAAATGCAAGAACAGCGAGGCCTATATAGGCGCTTGAAGAAGTCGATAGATAAATCATGATTAACAGGCCAAGCGCTACGACGGGAACGCCAAACTTGCGCAACCATCCGCTATAGGCTTGACGGTTAAAAACCAGAAAGCTCAAATTGGCGCAGCATGCAGCGCCAAAAATGGACGCCTCTGGCATAAATCCGACCACCCGTTTTTGTCCAGCAACCTCAACCGTGTCGAGCAAATGGTAGGTTGCATTATGGAATGGTATCAGCAAGCCTTCCCGCCCCGCGCCACCTAAAAGCATGTCGATGATGCCCGAAGCCAGCAAAATCGTGGCCCCAAAAAAGCTGGCATACAAAAAATCATTACGAAATTTAAGATTTTGTCCGCGATAGGCGAACACGAATGTCATGCCAATGGACACCAACATATATATCGACTGGGTAATATTTGCGGAACTCGGCGACAAAAGCGATAGATTGTCCGCTGCGTTTAGCGCATACAGCTCAACCGAACCCGCAAAAATCCGCGGAAACAAGAAGGCCGTGACAACCATATAAAGGCCGAACATAGCCAAAAGACCAAGCTTTCGAAAATCAAGAGCGTAATTCAGAAGCGCCATAAACTGGCGTCGGCCGACAAAAGACTCTTGCAAACAAAACGGCGGCGCATGCGGTCTGGACAGGAACATTTCCAGCCGCACCAGGTGGTAGCAGAGACAAGCCACCAAATGCCCCCGCCGCAAAGAACACGTACAGCATGAATTGTGCAGGCACAAACAAGCCAACAGCTATAAGTACCCATAAGACAAGCGCCGGCCAAGTCATGCCTCTGACTCCAGATCAAGACGGCGGGGTATGCACGGTATCATTCTTTGCAGGACAAAATTAATGTTGGGTCTGTCTTGCCTTGCAGCAAGTGAAGCAACCCTAGCCAGTTGCCGAGCAGGCGGCCGCGACGATCGACGAAAGGTTCCGGCTGGAAAAATTTGGCATGATTAGCGAGGACATTTCTCACGATCAGCGTCAGCGCCTTTTTGGGGGTCATCGTTCCTTTGCGCACAAGATAGGCCGGGTTCACAATTTGAGAAAATCCGAACGCCTTTCCCGGGCTACGCCCCTTATTCACACCGCGATGCACTCCGGCAAAAGCGGTGGTTCGAATAACCTTGCCATGAACCGAAATTTGTGCGGCAAAGTCCATGTCCTCCTGCCACCCATACAAAGGCAGATTTTCATCGAACCGTAAGTTTCCTATGACCGATGCCCGAAACGCCATATTGCATCCATAGGCAAACAGATAATCTTCGTTTTTTATGGGCAAAACAGGCTCAGCTTCAAATTTCTGTATGATCTCAATGGCCGAGTCATAGCTGATGCCGCCGCCCTTTATTCCGTCGCGCAACACCAACCCAGTCCCCCCTACTACATCTGGGTACGTTTCAAATAACTGCCTAACGCCTTGCAAAGCGTCTTTGGTCGGTATGAAATCATCATCAAAGAAGACGACAACATCACACCGCCCGGCGATCATTTCAAGGCCGCGGTTGCGCTGAATAGTCAGTCCCGCAGATCCCAAGACGATTTCAACATATGGCGGCAAGTCTTTTGGAACGTCTGTTTTTGATACGACAGATAATATTACTGCAGATGGCTGGAAACTCTGCCTCTCTAGAGCCAATAAAAGCTGCCCCACCTCCTCTGCACGATTTACCGAGGCAACAACAACCGCTATCCTCATAATGCGGGAAGGTTCCATACTAACAACAATAATAGCCGCCCCCTCTATAATCAAGCGATTCATGCTGACGCCGCCAGCGTGCTTCACTCGCCGTATCGTTGGCTCCAACTAAAATCAACTATATTACACAGCACCCGAGCAGCTTTAGACCAAGTCATTTTACCGCAATGCTCCAACGCCCGCGCGCGCAAACCCGACAAACGGTCTGGCATGCTGATGAGCGCTAATACCGTCTCGGCAATATCCTGCGGTGACGACGGATCAAAATAGACCGCCGCATCACCACAAGTTTCCCGCAACGCTGGGATATCCGCCGCCACAACAGCACAACCACAAATCATGGCCTCCACCGCCGGCAGACCAAACCCCTCATAGTATGAAGGCAATACATAACAAGCCGCGCCGCCGTAAAGCGCTTTCAAAGCTTCATCGCTAACCCGACCAAGGTACTGAGCAGAGCTCGGCAACCGGGAGTCGCTGGAACTCCGAAAGGCAGCCGCGCCAATCGACCCGGCAATAGCAAGAACCATCCCCCGTTCTGCCAAGCGATCGGCAAGCTGACCCAGCGAAGACAAATTCTTGTGCGCCGCCAGCGTGCCAACCGCGAGGACAAACTGACTCCGTTGCAAGCCATACGCGCGCAAAACTTCAGCATCGGCAGTAAGGCGCAACATATGGTCAGCGCCCTCAGGAATCACCGCCACATCCGTCACCCTGACAGGCAGATGTTCCACCAATTCCCGACGCGAAAAATCTGATACGGTGACGATGCAAGCATCACGTTTTACCAGCAAATACTGCAACGTTTTGTACCACAGGCGAAATTTCCAGGAATAGACTTCCGGCGTGCTGAAAACGCCCGCATCATGGATTACAACAACCTGCCTACGAGCAAGGATGGGCCCCGTATTGCCGAAATTGATCAACATCCCCTTGCCTACATAGCGAGGGAGTTCAAACTGTTCCCAGAGCTGCCCTGTACGCCGCCCCACAACATATGCCCCGTCGATTTCTAGCGTTGCATCCGGCGGCAGTAATATATGGACGCGATCCCCATAAGCATTCACCAGGGCCTCGGTCATTTCTACAGCAAACCGCTGTACACCCGAGAGCGTCTGGGCGGCAAACCGGCCGTTTATATAGAGCGGAACGACCGTCACCGCCGAAACCTATCGCCTGCAAACTTAGCCATTACCATACGGAGCCAGCACAATACGATTGCGCTCACCTGCGTCTTTCGATCATCATTTTTACACCCGATATGATACTGGAGAAAAAGAGCGTGACCTGATTGACCGCACTGCGGGATGTTTCAGTTAAACTGGGAAGCCAGCGCAGATAACCACCGAGGTTGCGCGCTTCTCCGCCGCCCCCATAAAGCCCACGGTCAACACCATTGATTAACATGCCATGACGACTATCCGTGCCCCCGACGATTTCGCAGTGAGCTAAAAAATCCCGCCGCAGCGTATGTTCTATAGTTACCACGGAGAGCACGAGGTCGGCTTGTCCTGCCAGAGCCAAAGCATCTGACACCACCGGCAATGGCGGAGAATCCACCAGAATAAAATCAAACTCATCTCGCAGTGCTCTGAACACATCGCTCGCCCACGGCAAGTTTAGAAGCTCAGCCGGATTCGACGGCAACCTGCCGGCGAGGAGAACTTTAAATCGTTGCCCTTCAACTGGCAAAATCCATGGCGGGGATTGCGTGATCAGGCATTCGGATAGCCCCGCCCCCCCGGGAAGATGCAAGGTTTCCTTCAGGCGACCACAATGCAAATCCGCATCAATAAGCAGCACGCGCTTCCCGTCATCGGCCAATATTTTAGCCATATTGGTCGCGATCATCGTTTTGCCGTCGCCGGCGGAGGCCGAGGCAATGAGCACGACGCGCGATTTATGCTCGGATGGCGAATCATAGAGATTGCGCCGAAGAAATCGGAATGATTCTGCAAAAGGACTTACTCGGTTCTGTGAAAACACACCGAACTCACGATCAATGCGGCTCCGTCTCGGGATAATCCCGTAAACGGGGAGCGAAACCGCCCGTCGAATTTCCCTCTCATTCTGAAACTGTCCAGACAGCACGCGTTGCGCCAGCACAACAGCGAGCCCCGCCAGAAAGCCCAGCAAAATTCCGGCCAACAATGTGAGCACAGGTTTCGGAGAACTCGCGTAAAGTGGAATTTCCGGGGGGCTGATGATACGTGTATCCTCAATGGTGGCCGCCTTGGAAACCTCCGCCTCCTCCTCCTTCTGCATCAACAGTCCGTATAGGGTGCCCAGCACCTCACTCGAACGGTTGAGCTGGCCTACCTGAAGCGACTCTTCTGGCATCGACTTCAAATCATGCTGATACTGACCGATCATCGCATCGATGTTTGCAAGATTTTTAGACGCGATTTGTTCGTCATTCTGAACAAGCGTCCCGATGGCTTCCTCAATCCGATCAATTGTCGCGAGCTGTTGCTTAATCTCCGGAGAGTTACCGGTAAACTGCGTTCTCAGCGATTCAAGCTTCACCTCCGCATTTGCAAGAGTTGTCGCAAGATCGGCCAGAACGGGGTCGTTCACCTGGCTAACCAAATATGGATTTATACTCGCTTTCTCTCTGTTGGAGACGCTCGCTACAAGTTGCTGCAAAGCCTGCTGCTGTAACAGCAGCGCAGAACGTTGGGATTGATATGAAGATAGCTGAGCGATCACGGCTTGTGAATTCGACGGTACATCAACAATGCCCGTTTGCGATTGATAGGATGCCTGCGTCTGATTGGCCTGCGCCAAAGCAGCGCTAATCTTTTCCAACTGGCCGGCAATATAGTTTTGCGTGTTGGAAGCAGATTCAGTCTTCCATTCCAACTGACTTTGAATAAAATCATGCATCAGTTGAGTGACAAAACTTGTCGCCTGGTAGGGGTCATGCCAAACGAACCTCACCTCCGCGACGTTTGTTGGTGATACCGCAGGCCCGGCAGCTTGCGCGGAGACAAGGCCCGCGATGTTTTGCACCATTGCCTTTGCGGGGACCATCGTTAGGTTATACACACTGCCAGCAGGGGGAGGAGTAGAACCAGCGGCTGATTTTATCACCAGACCAATCCCCTGGGCGGAGGCGGCCTGCCCCAAGGTGCCTTCCAAAAACAGTCGTGGACTAGCGAAAACCCCCCCAGGAATCATCAAGCGGTAATGCCCGCCGCCATCAAACTCTAATAGAAATCTTGCGCCACTTGCCGCAGGGTCTGCAAACATTGCAAACTGGGCAACCAAATCATGTGGACCAGGCGCGAAGGCTTCGATCGATTTATTATAGAAAAGCCTCCATTTCCAGTACGACAGCGGTTGCTGGCCCACGGGCGCGATTGATGCATTAAGGCCTGTTTCAAGAATAGCTTGCTTCAGCAAGGCTTCAGATTGGATCAACTGGAGCTGTGTATTTACACTGCTGACAACCTGATAATCCGACAGAAAGTTCGCCTGTGCCGCGTTATCAACGGCCTGACCTTCACCAAGATAGAATGTTCCATTCACGGTGAATTTCGGCGTAGCAAAGAGAATGGAATAAAGCGCAATTAGCGTCGCAACCGAGGTAAACACGGCAATCGTACGCCAACGGCGAAATATTGCGCGACCAAAGTCGTGCAGATCTAGCTCATCGCTTGTATCCGCGGTTTGTAAAGGTGCCTCTTGAAAAAGCAAATCCGTTTACTCCCCTTGATATCACTGGTTAAGATAGTGAATGACGACGAACGGGTTGAGCACTCCGGCGATGACCTGCAAAGACGGCAGAATTTGCGCGAGAACCTGATTCCAGGTCGCAACCTGCGTCGGAGGAACAAATACAATGTCACCCGGCCGCAGGTCAAATGATTCCGCCTGCCCGTCCATTATCATTTGCGCATTAACAACGAAGAACTCCGCCCTCCGGCCATCCGCCCGGATGATATGTATGGCCGAAAGCCTTGAATTTGTAAGGGAAGTCAGATCCATACCGGCAACACTCAGCGCTTGAAGCAGCGACAAGCTACCCGAGCTGAACGGCACGGAGCCAGGCTTGCTGACAGTGCCCAAGACAAACGCATCCTCATTTGCAGACGTGGGGATAACGATCGCGTCACCAGAGGCCAAAGTGATATTTTGCGTCAGGTCTCCATGGACCAAAAGGGCATAGAGATCCACCGGAAGCTTGGAATTACCCTGCGCGACATAGGCCTGATACAAATCGGCATTAGGAATATCGACGGTACCCCCAAGCGAAAGCGCCTCAAGCAAAGTCAAGGGATGCATAGGGTACTTGACCCCCGGCGCCGAAAAAGCCCCCAACAGATAGTATCGCAAGCTTTGAGGCTGCACGAGTTCGATCGAAACTTTTGGGTCGGTCACGTATTGCGCATAAGCATTGGTTAACATCTGCTGCGCCTGGTGAATTGTCAGCCCACCCAGCTTTACCGAACCAATAAGAGGCAGCCCTACTGTACCATCGCTGGTAATAAGGGCTCCACTAGTCCCAGTTGGCCCGACCGAAAAGGGGGCGCTTAGCTCAGGATGAAGATAAACGGATACAGAAATGAGGTCATCGGGACCAAGCACATAGGCTGTGTCCGTGGGCGCCTCGGTAAGCCTCCGTAGCTCGGAAGGCGTCAGGCTCTGAGTTCTCCATGGAAACCACAGGGCTTTCGAGGAACGTCTTGGTCGTAACGGCAACGGGCGGCCCTGGCGGCGCTTGGCTGCAGCTACAAACCGCTGTTAAAGCCACCCAAAAACCTGCCTGCACGGCTCGTGAAAACCGTCTATGCATTTTTTGCGTCGCACAAATATCGGCGATAAGGTTAAAAAAACTCAATTTTTTCTCCCAGCCGAGGCTCTAAGCCATTTTCTAGACGATCATATACACAAATCTTGTTCCTCGTCGAGAACAATCATCTTGGCCGTAACGACTATAAGTGACCTGCTTCCTAATTTGTCCCTGGCCAGTCGTAGAGCGTACCGCTCCGTGTTCGCTGGCGACTCCATCTCTTGAGAGGATGGCGTTATGATGAGCAATGTACTTTTCTTCTTAGCCTGACCAATTCGGTCGGCACCATTCGGTCGGCACCTTCTTGCCCTTCGGGGCGGCCAAGGCCATTTTGGCCTTGAAGGCCGGGAGTGGTTATCGCGGGCACGCTCCATCATCGTCTCTCCTGATCTGCAGCATAATCGCCGCTATCAGGCAGAATTCCCCTTGTCCTGGTGTGCGGATCTGGCTAGCCACCTCTATCCAAACGATCTTCGCTGCAGGATAACCAGAACCGCGATTTATAATACTTCAGTTAAAAACAATTAAATTTTGGGCCATGATCGCCCCCCATAGAGGCGCCGCATCTCGACGCCCCTTGCGCAGCCGCCTACGCTTTCAACAGGCGCTGTCGTGCCAAAGCACTCACTTTCTACGCACCCGCATTGGCCGATAGACAGAACGCCGCTGGCAACAACTCTATAAATATCGTTTTTACTCAACTTTTTTTATGGTTACGCCGCCGCCTATATATTGTCCAACACGACGGATTTCTGCGGCGAGTGGATGATCAAGATATAGAATGCCGAAAAACCAAACCACTCCGCCACATATTGATGCGGCAATAATCTGGATTAAAGATGTGGATGATGACCAACCATGAACAGCCATAATGATCGTCACCGGCGCAATCGTACACAACGCCAGCAGTCCGCTCCGTTGGTAGATCGGAAAAAAATCTCTGGTTTTCGTATCCGTCATTCGTCCGATATGCGGCCGGTAAATTGCTACGGTAAATAACGCCTCGATGATCCTCGTCGCCGCGGCGGCGGTAAGTCCAAACAAGCAGCCGATCCCGAACACGCCAATCCCCACGCCAGTCCGCATGCACTCCAATCTTATCTGTCGGTTTACCTCATGGCGAACAACAAATAATTGCCAACTCAAGCTGACGATCAAATGCACCATAGACGCGATGGCCAACATAAAGAGGGGCAGCGCAGCCCCAATCCATCTTTCACCATATACCACTCTTATGAACGGACCAGATACGATCGCAAGCCCCGCAAATGCCGGCCATAATATTGCTGTAAGTATCTCGATGGTGGCCAAATAGCTTTCCCGCAGCGATTTACCATCCCTGACGCGCTGTGCAATATCAACGAATAGCACACGCACAATGACCATATAAATGTTATCTTGGATCAGATTGTTCAGGTTTGCCGCGCGTCCGTACAGCCCCAGGGCCGCAAGGCCGATTACACGCCCAAGCAACAAATCCCCTACGCGGCCTCCGATTGCGTTTGCGCCAGAAATCGCCAGCATTTGAAAACCGAATCTCGTAACCAACCGCCATTCCGCGAGACTTGGCCTCAGGTTTAAAAATCGTCGCCCCAGGACATTATAGGCGACAGCGCTGAACAGCGCACCAGCGACCTGGCCATAGGCAATGCTCATGTAACTCAGGCCTGAAATCGCCAAACCAACGCTGGTCACCTGTACAATCAAGGTGCGGCAACCCCCGATCGTAGCAATCGCCTTGAAGTTGGCTTCACGTTCGAGATTGGCGGCCGGCAAAAACTCAAACATACCGATTAAAGGTAGAACAGCCACAACAAGCATAACACGTCTTACGCCAGCTTCATGTAGAACCGCCGCCGCATATACACTTCCAGAGGCAATCAGCATCGCCACGATGATTGAAATGATCGCATTGACCGTGAATGTCGAAGCCATAAGGCCATCCGTCAAATTCGGCTCCCTGACGATAAATCCAATAAGCCCGGTTGCCTGCATAATACTGAGCAGGCCCGTTACCGCCATAGCGACCGCATAGATGCCCATGTCGTAAGGGCTTATAAAACGCGCGAGAATCACCGATGCAATAAATTGAATCAAAAAAAACCAGGATTGGGAGGCGGCCATCCAGGCCAAATGGCGCCTCAAAGACACAGACCATCTCCGGTCTTTTCGGCATTGCATACGCTCTTGCTCGCACGCTGGGAAGGTCCATTGGGCACCGGTGGACCGAACTCAAGATGGCAAGCCCTCGCATGGACCTTCAAGCGCATCGACTTTGCAAAAGTCAAAGAACGAACGCCAAACCGCTATTGCCGCTAACCTGCACCTCCTCGCTGGGGAAGCCGAACGGATGCAAGCCGGCGCGAATTTGCGCTTCGCGTCGGCGCAGCAGACCCGCCGAGATTGCCAGACTTTCAATCAAGCGACGATGATGTTCTGAGTTCCAGGAGTTCTTACCGTGGCTAACATAGACGAAAAGATGTGGCATGGAGGAAAGATAGCCAACCTTGGCTTGCGCCTTTAAGGCGAGAGCAACGCGCAAATCCTCTCCCAAATGGGCATCTTGCCCGGCAGTAGGATAGTGGATCGATGCCGTGGATCGCGCGATCAGCGTACCAGGATGACCGCCGGCCGGCGTTGCGGACCAGTTGGTCCAGTAGATTTTTTGTGAATCCGGAAAATACTGCATGACCTCCTGTAGAAACAAGGCGTCATAACCGCCCCGCAGGAGGGCTTCGACCTGATTTTGCAGTCTCTCGGGATGGTGCAGATCATCATCGTCCCATTGGCAAAAAATGTCTCCGGCGGCATTTTCCACGCTTATGTTGCGCAGGGCGCCCAGAGAGAGCTCGTCGCCACGCTCGACAATGCGGATGTTTGGACAGTTTAAGGTCGATACATGCTCCCGAAGGAGCTGTCGGCCATTCGCCGTCCCCCCGTTAATTAACAGCACCATTTCTGTATTCTTGTAGGTCTGGGCGCAGAAGGCCTCGATACTGGCGCAGGCATAGGCAAATCGCTGAGGCACAGCCAGCGTTAACATTAGACAACTAACCAGCGGGCCTGCGGGCGGGCTATCACGAAAATCAGTCGCCATGCGAATAATTCCCTTTCCATGCGGCCTTGTAACGACTATCCTGACTACAAGCTGATCCAGAGTGTAACTACTACAGGATTACCTCATTGCTTTACGATTTGCGAGTTCCAAAAATTAGCCCGCATATGTCGGGAGCGCTTATCGAATGCATTTACGCGCGTCCCGATACGCAAATGCGGGCCGGAGACAAGATACTGGATTTGAGCGTCGATCTGGGAAGCGCCTTTGCTCAGGATTGCCCACCAATTTCCTTTTATCGCTTGGTTTTACGCGAAAATCTGTGGTTACGCAAAATCACGGTCACGCCGGGAACGAACTGGGACATGGCAACCCCCCTTGCAATCTTTAGCACGGTGCCAGACGAGCCCCTAGAGGAAAACGTTGCCCGGCAGGTTCGCAGCGCAGTGGCGGGCATCGTCTACCATGAAGACATGTGGTCGGGGAGCGCGCAGTGAACACCCTGCCACTCACATTTGGCGTCCTGCAGGGCGGCGATTTTATAATCAAACGCTCCGGCGTGACCTGGCTTTGTGAGGACGGGCACGAGTGCCAGCCTAACGAGGTGATCGCCTACTGCTATATAGGCCTCGTCCCAAAAGCGGGGGCCAGGATCGCCGCCGATCCTTTCGAGGACGAGCGGGAATTGCAGGTGGCTTTTGCACCAAGGGTCGGCGGCCGGCTACGGAAGGCTGCCGGCACATCGCAGGGCGGTCACCTCAATGTCATGGGCGTAGAACCCTGGGACCCCGATGCGGCACTCGGCCTTCTTGAAGTCTCTGACACCGAAACCCTCCCTGGAGAAGCGGCCGGGGCAATACGTTTGCTCATGTTGGCGGGGCGGCGCGTGAGTGAAATGGCTAGTCATGAGTTAGGGATTGTTGCCGGGTTGGCACAGCCGGAGCCGAGCCTGGTGGTTTGATCAACCAAGCACACTGATGTCTCATGTTGCCACCGATTTGCGGTATCCGACATTGTTGGGTTTAGGAATTTGTGATTTTACGGGCCCATTGCGTGGTGACCGCCGGGCTTTTACAGAAATGTTCGCGGCTGCACCTTATCCAGCGCAAATTGTATTTGTCAGCGATCAGCCTGTTACACCATGCGCCCCGGTCCTGTTGGATCAATTCTCAAGAACCCCGGCCCAGTTTCGTGCAATCGCTGCCGATCTCCGGCGCGCGCTGGCCGAAGGGCGCACGGCACCTACCGCCGATGACTGGCTTTTCGCCGGAACCCTGCTGACGGCGCTCGAACGATCGCCAATACGCGACTGCCAGACGCTGCTGACCCCATCTGGCCTGCACAAAACCGCCCCCCCATCTGCCGTCCTTCTTTCGTTGAGCGCGGAATTTTCAACAATTCTACGTCACCGGGAGCTCGGCTATTCGTTGCACGTCATGCGGCATTTTCAGGCAGTGGCAGGCCCTGCCATACGGGCTTGGCTAGACGCCGCCTTCAAGCCGGTCACACGAACTGTCGCGGACATAAAGCGTGACTACATCCGCCTGTTCGACACGGTTGCCGCAGAACTCGGCACAAAATTTCTCATCATCAACCGCATGTCGACCTCTGGGCAAGAAGACATTACAAGCTATCAGGCTTTCGACCCGCCCATGGCCGCGACGCTGGAAACAATCGCCGCCAAGGAATTGAATCTGATGTTGTACGAGCTGGCGGAAGAGCGGGGCATTTCGATCATCGATATTGACAGCATTGCTGCCAACCTCGGCGGCGCCGTCCATTTGCCTGATGGCATGCATCAAAGCGGATTGATGCAGGCGGTGATACGGGATGAACTCTTTGCGTGCCTGGAGGCAGGTTGATCCCGCAATAACCGCGAATACTGCAATCATGTAATCTCGAAAGCAACCAAAAGAGCACCTGCTGATTTACAGACTCAGGCAACGGCTCGCCGGGCGTGTCGCTCATCAGGCAGAGTGGAAGGCCGATCTTTTGCCAGTCTCCTTCCTCCACCAATTTTTGCCGAAGAATACCTTTCTGTCCGGCGCGCACCTCAACCAGGGCCTTATGTGTTTCCAGCTCAACGACCAAATCACCCGCGTCGAACTCGTGACCAATACCGCCATGCCATTCGAGGACACGGATCTCCTCCACATCAGCAACGAGACCGGGGACGGATATCTGGTAGATCATTAAGATGCGCTCCATAAGTGAGTTGAACTTGTGTCAGCGAGACCCTCGGCAACGCTGTCTGCGAGCAGGGCACGGGCGGCAGCGGCAACGCGGTGCGCGTCGGGCAGAGAGGCCGCTTCCAGGACCGGGTTAGAAGAAACCGGCGCCGGCAGAGCGCCAAGGCGCCCGGTACGCAAAGCGCCGCCAGCCCGGCCGAGCCGCTCGCGGAGCCGCGTTGCGACCTCGGCGCCAACGCCGCACGTCACCTGCCCCTCCTCCAGGGTCAACAAAACACCCGTCCGGCGAACGGAAGCGGTCACCGTGTCCATATCCAGCGGGGCGAGGCTGCGCAGGTCGATGACTTCAGCCGATATATTGTCCGCAGCCAGAAGGTCCGCGGCCTCTAATGCCACCCGCGTCATGAAGGAATGGGTTGTGATCGTCAGGTCGACGCCTACGCGGCGTATGGCAGCATGGCCAATCCGCGTGATCGCCTCCCCAACAGGCACGTCTCCGGGTATGGGGAACAGGCGTTTGTGATCAACATAGACCACCGGGCCAGTCTCACGCAGGGCCGCTTTCAGCAGGCCATAGGCATCCGCCGGCGTGGACGGGGCAACCACCTTCAGCCCTGGCACAGACATAAGCCAGGCCTCCAAACACTGTGAGTGGGCAACGCCCTGTCCACGCGCCCCAGCGGTTGTCTTGACTACAATTGGCGCGGTGAGCTGCCCCCCGGTTTTATAGCGCAGCTTGGCCGCGTAGTTGATCAACGGGTCGAACCCCAACATGAGAAAATCCATGTAGGTGATGCTGACAACCGACCGAAGACCGGCGGCGGCTGCGCCAACGCCAACGCCAACCATGGCGGCCTCAGCAACCGGCATATCCCGCACACGCCGCGCACCGAATTCCCCGTACAGGCCGTCAAATTCGCGATATGAACCGCCAAACGCGCCAATATCCTGACCAAGCAGCACAATATTCGGGTCATCGCGCATCTCCTCGCGCAAGGCACGGATGATCGCCTCCCGAAAATACATCTTGACGGTCGCATCATTTGCCAGGGGCATTTCAGAAAACATCGGTCAAAACCTCGTCTGCATCTGGCATTTTCGACGCTTCAGCAAAGTCAACCGCTCTCGCTATGCTGGCCGCGACCTCCTCCTCCAACGCCCGCAACCGCGCATCGTCAAGCAGCCCCGCGGCGCGCAGGGATGCATCGTATCGCGCGATCGGGCAGCGGCTGCGCAGGGCGCTCAGATCAGCCTGGCTACGGGTCTCTCGCGCCGTTGTGGAATGACTTCCAAAACGCTCGGATGTGCATTCAAGGAAGGCGGGCCCCTGCCCCGCTCGGATCCCGGCGACGGCCTCGCCGGCGGCGCCTGCAACCTCAGAAAGATCCATGCCGTCAACCGTACGTGACGGAACGCCAAACGCGTGCGCCAAATCGGAAAGAAGCTTGGGGGCCAGAGCGGCGGCCCGCGGCGTGGCCACCGAGAGTTGATTGTTGTTACAAACAAAAAGCAAAGGAAGCTTCCAAATTGCGGCGATGTTGAGCGTTTCGTGCAGGGCGCCGGCACCGCAAGCGCCATCACCAAAGAGGACCACGACAATGCCAGGCGCGGCGGCCAACTGCCGCGACAAAGCAACGCCGGCGGCGATGCTGATATTGCCGCCGACCACGGCATGGGCGCCAAAAAAGCCTTTGTGTGGCGCCGCCAAATGGCCACGTCCACCCTTCCCTTTGTTAAACCCGCCAACCTTGCCGAGCAGCTCCGCCATAACGCGGCCTGGGTCGAGGCCGCGGGCCAGAGCCGGCGCGATCGAACGGCCGCTGGTCAGAAGCTGATCGTCATCATCAAGGGCCCCGCATAAACCTACGGCGACTGCCTCCTCTCCGGCCGACAACAACTGAAATCCATGATCCCGGCGCCGCGCCAAAGTGGCTTCAAAGGCGCGTATCAGCATCATCGTTCGCAGCGCACCAATCGATGATGCATGGTTTGACGGGCTCATCGAGGAGACCTTGCAGACCCAATGCGATCCCGCAACAGCGTCATCGCGCCCGCAAACAAGGTGGCGAAGCTCTCACGCCAACCACGCCGCCCAATCACGCTGGCCAGTTTTGCGTAGGCATCCGGCAGGCTGATCTGCCGCGTCAATACGCCTTGCAGAAGCCGACTCACATGCTTTTCCTGCACAGTGTTGACCACCAAGGAGACGCGCTGCTTGTGGCGCCCCACGCCGAGAGACATGACACCCAGTTGAACCATGTCATGCGACGGCACCAATTGGTTCTTCCAGGCTAACCACTGCGTTTCGATGGCCGCTCGCGCTGCCTCCTGAACCTCATAGGGCGCGTACTCATCCAGCCCCAGAGACAGGAGCGTGAGGACGACACTGGTCGCGACGGCCTCCACGGCATATGGGCCGCCTAACCGGTAATCGGTATGGAGAACCTGCGCACCGATATCAGCAAGAACGCGATCTATGTCGATCACGTTGCAACCGGTCTCGCGCGAAATCTCCGCCGCGAAGAGATTGAGGCGTGCAATGCGGACACGAAGCCGCAAAGTTCTCTCTTCCCACTCCTCCGGCGCGACATGCCTGAAGATCGTGATCACAAAAAGTCTAAGATCGCTCTGTTGGGCTGCCGCGTGGAAAGCATCACGCAGGCGTTTTTCCACCTCGGGCCATGGTTCGTCTAAATTTTCGAGTTCAGGCAAGAGGGACGTTATCGCGATCAAAACCGGACCGGCTGCCGGAACGTCAGAAATTGTCTTCAGAAACAAACAATCCGTGGTAATTTGCGATCCTGCCGCAGCACTCAATTCTTTCGACAACAAGGCAGCAGCGGCTTCAAGTGCCGGCTGCTCGGAAACATCAACAAAAGCGTGCAATGGGATCCGTACGGGTGAGGTCATGATGCGCCAGCCGTCGCCATTTCGCAGAAACGGAAATGTGCTTCACGGACATTTTCAATCCCAAGAGTGGAGCCGCAACGCTCGGCCGCAGCCGAGAGCTCAGGAAGCGAGGTGATCCGGCAAGAGGCCGGAAACGGCACGGGGTCTGCCAGGCTTGACCACAGCACAGACAGAAGCGGCACCGCCGGGATTGAATGTGCCTGATAAAAAATCGACTCCCACGAGCTGTCCACGAGAGGATCGCGCCAGCCGGTACGATGGGTCAGGTGATAGGTCCTGGCAGACACAGGCACCATTCGCAATCCCGCCTGGCACAGACGCAATGCCAGTTCCCGGTGCTCATTGATGGTTAACGAAACATCGAATCCACCTGCTGCCAGAAACGCCGCCCGGCCGACAGATTGATTAGAACCCGAAGCAGCCGCCCAGAGAACATCGCACTCCGGATCCGCCCGTAAGGCGTTCATCTCCATTTCATAGAGCATACGTGGCCCCGCGCCCGGATAAATGCCGGGGCTCGCCCGCTCATCAATCATCGCGAAACGCTCGCTGATATCGTCTTTGGTTACGCGCATCCGCGCAAGCTCGGCTTCCTTGAGGCCTGCCACACGTGCCTCAAAGCCCGGCTGCGGCGTCCCGGTTTCCGGGTCCGCAAAAAAGCGCGTACAACGCAAATGGTATGTTTCCCCACGGCCAACGAGCCCTTGCCCCTCGCCCACGGCGCTTCGATGGGTTGCGAGGTGAGCAGCGACGAAGTTAGGCGCTGCGAGTGTATCCCCATCGAGAAAGATTAAAACATCACCCGAAGCGCGCCCGGCGCCAACATTGGCCGCTGCTGAGCGGCCAAGCGGCTCGGCATGGTCAATGCTGATGATAGGAAAACTCTCCGCCGCCTCCTCTATGACGGCTCGCGTATGATCCCGCGACCCATCATTGACCACGATGATCTCCGCCGGTTCGGTCTGTTGGACCAGGGAGGCGAGGGTCAGGCGCAAACGATCTGCCTCATCTTTGGATCGAACAATCACGCTGCCGCGCATGCGACCTCCGGTTTGGCCTCGAGAATGCCAAGATCGGTCAACACTCTCACGACTTCTTCAGCGATTAACCGGTACCCAGTGGGCATCAGGTGAACGGCATCAAGCTTATGAGCCTCAGCACCGGCCCGCGCAATGATCGTGTCAACATCAATGATAGACACCCCCGTTATGTCGGACACCTCAATTAAACCAAGGTTAAATTTTCGCACGCGCGTGGAAAACGTCTCACCAAGACCTTGAAAGCAGTGGATGGTCTCGCCAGGAATGATCGGCGACATATTGAAGACAAGAATTGGTGCGTCTGTTGTCTGGCGAATTCGCTCTATTATTGCGATGAAATTGTCGGCCATTTCCTGCCACGTCAAAGGCGCGATGCGGACGCACTCTTCTTTCAGCCAGTTTTTGTCCGGCTCAGGCCAACTCTCAACACCGTACGGGTAAAATAGAAATCCGTTCGGCCGATGGCGAACCAGCCCCATCGTTACATCCGGCTGCACAGACAAAATGATGGCATCAGCGGTGGTTTCAAACACGCCAGTACTAAACTGAGATGCCGCCGGGTACATGCCAAGAGGCAAATTACGCTCAGAGAACTCGGCCGGCGCGATGCCTTTAGCCTCAAGCAATGCGTCTGAACGCGTCCAGGTTTCGTGCTGAATCCTTACCAACGTACCAGGATGGCTTCCCCGGAGGACCTCATTAATTCCATTCCAGACCATCTCCCCCCCAATTCTGCAAGAATGAAGGGTATCATGGAGATCTACATTGCCTTTTACGAACAAGTTAAGACGCGGCATGACATCTCCCCAAGGGCCGTGAGGACCAAACAATACGCCATACCCAACTGCGAAGGCGAGTAAAGTTGATGCTATTTTCCAATTTCTATCATGGCCGCCGGCACGTTACAAATAGTTTTACACAGGAACGACCATACCGTAATGCTCACATCATGGTGAAATCTACGTTTATAGAGAGGCCCACCAGTCCTATTGGTCACCTGGGCATCCGGGTTTCGGATCGATACCGGACATTACCAGAAGCACGGGTGATCGAGATATTGTTGCTGCACCGATGGGCCATCGCAACGCTGCGTGACGGCTGCTCGGATGCAGCCACCCGGACCCGAGCGGCGCTCGAAAGATGGATCGATCTGGGCCTGGGGTTTCAGCGGGGAGATCGTGGCGAGCGTTACTTCGATCCCGTCGAAGTCGTGAATTTCATGACCTTGATGGGTCGCCACGGCCGCGACCGGTTCTGGGCGGATCATTTTGTCCATCCCGGGCAAGCGCTTGTAAAAGAAGCCGCAGAAATGGGCTTGACGAAATCGTTCAACCTCACGCTGCGGCGACGCTTCAACTTGCAGCGATTCGAACCCGGCGCACAAGTGCGGCTGCGCCTGCCGGTGCCCTGCACCAGCGCCCATGTCACCGACACCGTGATAAGCCCGGCGATTGATCCCTCGTTGTCAGCCAAGGTGCATATCGACGGGGGGCGGATGGAAGTCCAACTGAAAACGCCTGCCGCAAAGGTCGTGGAGATCGGAGTGGACGTATCGTTTACGGCAACCAGGGATTGTATAAACGCAGAAAAACTCACGCCTGAAGAAGAGGATATCTATCTCCGGCCGTCCGAAGGGCTAGTGCGCGTGACATCCCGGGTTCAAGATTTGGCGGCGGCGCTGACCGGCGTGATGCACAAACCAGGGGACATCGTGCGCGCCTTTTGGGCCTATATGATGGACCAGCTTTGGTGCGGCGCGATGCATTACGATCAACTAACCGCCGAAACAGCATGTGACTGGGTGCTGGATCACAAATGGTATGATTGCCAACTCGGGTCAGCTTTGTTCGTTTCCTTGTGTCGGGCACGGGGCATTCCAGCTCGGATGGTAAGCGGCAATTTCCTCTATCGTCGTGCGCCAATGAATTATTTCTGGGCAGAGGCATGGATCGACGGATGCGGCTGGACAGGTTTCGACTTTGTCAGCTGGGGACTTTCGTTTGGCGGACGTGACGCGGCATGGCGAGACCATTTTTTTGGGAAGATTGACTTTCGGTTGGTCACCCAGATCTTGCCCCTCACATTCACGGGGCCGATGAGCGTACGCTTGCCGCCAGCCTGGCATATGGTTCAGACAAGCATGCCGGGCGGAGGCACTACTGAGTTTTTGACGTTGGATGGAGAACTGATCTACGCAGATTCGATCATCCTGAAATAGCAAGCCAGGCGATCACGGAACGACCGTCTATGATGGCGCGCCACTATCCGTGAACAAGCCCAGCCTTGATCTGGTCAGCGACCCGCAAAGCCAGAGCAGCGATCGTTAAGGTAGGGTTCGCCGTACCCGCCGTCGGCATGACGCCACCCGTCGCCAAAAACAGGTTCGGATGATCATGTGTCCGACAATCCCCGTCCACGACTGAATTCGCCGGGTCATTGCCCATGATCGTTCCTCCCATAATATGATTATTTGGAACGAAGTAAGGTGTAATATCAACCTCCGTGCCGCCCATGACCTGTGCCAGCTTGTTGTAAACATCCAGCGTGCGGTCGGCCGCGTGCCGCGTATAATGCCCGACATCGTAATAGATCTGCGGGCACGGTATGCCGAGAGGATCTTTATGTTCGGAACTCAGCGTCAGTCGATTGTCCTTGGCCGGCAATATGTCATGAAGCGAATTGATCTGGACCATATGTGCCGCGCGATAGCGGATTTCCGTGTCCAAAGTTTTTCCAGTCAGCCCCATCGACAACGCTTTGAGTCCGGCATTCCTGGCCTGGCTCATGTTATTTAATTGAAATTTTACGCCCGCCATGTCGCGCCTGAAGTCCCCATCACGAAAATCGACAATCGAACTCATCTCGATCGGACCGCGCCCTGGCCACATCGGCTCCTTTGCCAGAAAACTCATGCTGATCCCGGGGTGATCCATCATGTTGCAGCCGACCTGATCGGAACTGTTGGCAACACCTTGGGGATGAGCATCATCGGCCGAATTGAGGAGCAGGCGTGGTGTCTCAATGCCATTGGCGGCAATCACGAAATATTTTCCGGTGATACGCTGAGACTTGCGTTCAGAATCAAAGTAATGAACCGCAACAACTTGCCCCTTTGCGCCGATTTCAACCCGGTAGACGACCGCCTCCGTTACCACCCGGGCGCCGGCCCCTTCGGCGCTGCTAACGTGTACGTCCGCGCTATACATCGCACCGATCGGGCAGATCGGGATGCAATTATTGTTGCCGCAGCATTGGGGCCGTTGGGCATAAATTCGTGAATTTCTGGCAACGGGCTCCGGAACATTTGTATAACCCGCAGCGGCGGCAAACCGGGTGAATACCGCATCATTATTGCCATATGGAATAGAATCCATTGGATAAGGGGCGCTCCTTTGGGAGGGCGACTGAAGCTGAGGATTTTGCGGACCGGAAACGCCAAGCTCCACTTCGGCACGGCAATAATATGGTTCCAGGTCGGCATAGGAGATCGGGTAATCGCGACCCACGCCATAAGTGCTATAAAGCTTAAAATCGCTTGGCATCTGACGCCACGCACAAGCTGCCCAATGCCATGTCGTGCCGCCGAGATAGCGAATATATTGCTGCGCATAAGCCGCGGCATTCGGACCGCGCAGGATCAAATAGTTATTTGCAGGACTGTACTGGGGATGAGGTGCAAGCGCAGAGGGTGGATACGGCGCCTCGAAATCATTCTTCATAGGGCTGTTGCGGTAATTTTCAACGATCTTCCAACGCTCGACGCGTGGCCCCGCTTCGAGAATAATGACCTGCAGTCCGGCGGCGGCGAGTTCGTTGCCCACCAGGGCGCCAGCCACACCGGATCCAACAATCACGACGTCAGCTGAAAATGATTTAGTCAATGTCGAAATTCCACATTAACTTTAGCCTCCTGCGAATTGCCAACAAATACGGAACGGGGAAGTGTGGCGGCGGAACTGCAACGCCTGCCATTGGGGCTGGCGGCGGCACCTGCGTCCAGTAATTGGCACCCCACACACAGTAGGTTGGCACGACGACCGCGTCGCGCGTTACGTCATAGAGAAACGCCGAATTGAACATGACAACCGCCGCGTCGGCGCCGGCACCAACCACCCCCGTATACCAAGCTGCAATGACCATCCGCGCGCAGCTTTGGTCAGCGGACGATAGAGCCCCCATATCAAGCGTATCGATACTTGTGGCGGCTTGTGACGCAATTGACTTGGCTAACTGCGCGATTTTTTTGTCAAACCCAGCGTCCTGAGCGACGAAGGCATTACGAAAACGTTCAGAAATATCTTGATCAATCTTACGATTAGTCAAAAAGCACGATACGCCTAAAAAATCCGTTCCATAGCTGATTGTTGCAAAAACATCGGTATACGAAAACAAACTGATCGCGCAAAACAGCCCCTCGAGAAACCCCCTGCGTCCAAAACGCCTCCCAGCACGATTCACAGAGTTACCAAGAATACGAGGGCAATGCGATATCGTGTCATTCGCGACTTGTAAAAGCATTGAACGTTCCCGTTTTCAGGAAGGCACGATAAATTTGGTCAAGCTATTTGACTGCCATGAGCATTGTCAGCAACATCGCTCGTTCACTTTTCGTTCAACGTCTTGTATCAGGCTGTATTTTTATTAACCACATACACTGCGCTTGTTGCTAAACAATTAAATTGATGTGAAGCAGGAAATCAAGCACAACTTTTGATACGATTTTAAAATGTGCCGCCTGGGTTCCCGGCCGTTGGAGCAGGCGGTTCGTCCAACTCAGTCTCTTGAATTCGTTCCTATGCGCCGTGTTTGAATACACCATACTTGGATCGGCATCCCTGACTTCGACCGTGCAATTGTACGGCGGAACAGGCTGAGAGGCGACTAGCGAACGCCCACGTGCCTCCTTTGGCTGCCCCCCAACGCCCCAGCACCAGCGCCACCTGTTGGGTGGCTTGTTTCAGCCTCGTGGAGATCTCAAGTTACTACCGACGCTCTCTCGCGCATCCACCCCCTAATAGGGAAGACAATCACCAGCCGACAAGTTTACCACCGTATCGGTAGATGACATGCAAAAAAGTCTTATCGTCTCTCGGGTCTTATCTATCAGCAAGACTTGAGCGAAAACGCTCGGGCCAGAATCATATTTTTTGGCCTCATGGTTCAGCGCAATGAGGCCTAGACTGTTATTATCAAGAATATCAAAAACAAAGGTTGGCGAAGAATCGCCAATAGACCTGGACAAAGCATCGATGTCTTGAACTGTGTTCCCGTGGATGGTGTACTTTTCTTCGTCAGTGACAGGAGCACCACCAACCGACATCGTAACACCACAACCCCCCGAAACCAGCGGCGTATCTGCCAGAGCGGGCGAAACAGTAAATATCGCCAAAAAAGCGTAAATTGCTCCAAGCTCCGCATGACGGTCGGGTAAGCGAGCCTTAGGGTATGTCGTGCGAGACCTCCCCCCTTAGTGTCCGCCTCCATTCGCATCACTTGTGCATGCCCAAGTGATGGCCGAATTTCACTTGAACAGCCCGATCGCCACGAACAGTGATGATGCTGCAAAAACAGCCTCTAATTTGGCGCTGATGGTATCAAATTGGTCTAAACCCATCCAGCCGCTTGCCGTAGCCACTCATAAAGCATTGATTTGATTAGCGGACCCGACGCGATTCGAACGCGTGACCTTTGCCTCGGAGCGCAAAAAGCCGGTTTTTCCGGGACTATCCGATACTGCGATATTGTACTCTAATGTACTGAATTAACATAATAATTCTTGATTTTTTTCCGAATTTCGTATCCTCTTTTACGCCATGATTTTCCTCCAACTGCTTCCGTGGTGCTTCCGTGATCTTTTCACACCAACAGAACCGCAATCTAAGGACTATTTTCTTTGGGACGATGATTTGCCCGGCTTTGGCCTGCGTGTGTTCGCCTCGGGCAAGCGCAGCTATCTGGTCCAATACCGGGCGGGCGGGTGGGCGCACGCGCCGCTATACGATCGGGCTGCATGGCATCTGGACGCCTGAAACCGCCCGCAAGCGCGCGCAGGTTCTGCTCGGTGAAATCGCCCGAGGCGAAAACCCCGCTGAACAACGCATGCTCAATATCAAGGCGATGACCGTGAAGGAGCTTTGCCAGCGCTATGTGAAGGATGCCGAAAACGGGCTCATCCATGGCAAGAAGCGGAGGCCCAAGAAGGCGTCCACGCTGGTGACCGACAAAAGCCGAATTGACCGTCACATTATTCCGCTGCTTGGCACCAGGCGGGTGAAGGACGTGACATCCGCCGAGGTCACGAGGTTCCTCCGCGATGTTGCCAGCGGCAAGACGAAACTGGACGTGAAGACAAAACGCCGGGGGCGCGCTATCGTGCGCGGTGGAATTGGCACCGCAACACGCGCCGTTGGTCTGCTGGGCGGCATTTTCACTTACGCCGTCCAACTCGGCATCATCGACCGAAATCCCGTCCACGGCGTCCGCAAATTCGCTGACCAAAAAAAGAGCCGCCGACTCACCGAGGGAGAATATCGGCTGCTCGGTGAAGTCATCCGTAAAGCGGCCGAGAAAAAACAATATCAAACCGCCGTTAACATGATCCGCGCCATTGCCTGCACGGGGGGGCGGCGGGGAGAAATTGTCACTTTGAAATGGGCGGATATCGATGCCGAGAATAGCTGCATAAGGCTCGGCGACAGCAAGGAAGGCGCCTCGACACGCCCGATTGGCCTGCCCGTTCTCGATTTTCTCGATCGTCTGCGCCCTGATGCACCGGGCATCCACGTGTTTCCAGGCACGCAAACCGGCAAACCGCTCATCGGTTTTCCAAAATACTGGAAGGAAATTCTGAAAGACACCGCGCTATCTGGCATTACACCGCACGTTCTTCGGCATAGCTTCGCGAGTATCGCTAATGACCTGGGCTTTACCGAGGTTACTATCGCGGCTTTGCTGGGGCACTCCCGTGGGAAGATCACAAGCCGTTATATTCATACTGTTGATACGGCCCTGATCATGGCAGCCGACACCGTGGCCGGCTACATTCAAGGGCTTCTTGATGGTGTTGAGTTCAAGCGCCATTCCTATGCCTTCGACCGTGCTTCTCGGCAGGCCGCGCTTGGACGGCTGTTTAACCAACCCAAGAAGGAACAAGCGAATGAGGAAAAACAATCCATCGCTTGATCTGTTCGGAGTTCCGTCGCATTCCGCCGCGCCAATTTGGGCGTCGATGAAATTAAAGTCGTAACTGCTATCAAGGCAATGCGCTGGATACGGAAGCTGTCATCACCGCTGTCCGGGGCGTTCAGGCCTGCCTGCTCTTAGCCATAAGGGGTTTGGCACTTCGCGAGGAGGCGCGCCCAGCAGAGGCTCCGTTTAGTCGTCAGAATTAGAGGTCAACAATGGGCTATTATGTTGAATATTTCTACGTAATGGGTCATACATGAGCCATGTTAAAAACACCCGAAGAATTGCGGCTGGAGCTTGGCCAAGCCATCCGCGTCCGGCGGATAGGGCGGGGCTGGTCTCAAGAGGAAGCGGCGACGCGCGCTGGCATGGGGCTTAGCACCTGGAAGCGCATGGAGGCCCACGGGCCGAGCCTCGTGGAGAATTTGATCAACGCAGCCCTCGCTCTGCGCTGCGAGGACGGCCTCAGTCAACTCTTTCCGGCGCCGGCCGCCGCCAATCTCGACGAGCTTCTGCAGCGCCAGGCCGCTACGGCGCGCAAACCCCGTCAGCGGGCGCCGCGGCGCAGGTCGACGCCATGAGGCTAGCGCCGGGCACGCCTCTCTCCATCGCCCTCGCCTTCGAGCCCGGCAGTAAACCTCTGGCGGTTGGCCGTCTCGCGATGGACGGCGGCCTCGCCCAACTCGAATGGTCCAGAGAAGTCATTGCTCGTACGCTACCGGTATCGCCGCTCTACTATCCGCCCGAACCTGGCCTGCTGACGGCGCGGACCCGATCCTTCGATGGATTGCATGGGTTTTTGGCTGATTGAAGTTCCTCCGTTTTAGTGGACGGTTTGTGGCTTAGGTTTTTACGCTCAGGTCATGGTGCTTTCTTTCATAGTTGATTGGCGAGAGATAACCGAGAGCTGAATGCCGGCGGGCCGGATTGTAGAACCCCTCGATGAAATGGAAGACGCCCATTCTGGCCTCGGTATGGGACCGGAAGCGTCGGCGATTGAGCAGTTCGCATTCCAAGGTGGCAAAGAAGCTCTCGCACATGGCGTTGTCATAGGCGTCACCTACGGAACCGGTCGATGGACGTACCCCTGCTTCGGCGCAACGGGTGCCGAAGGCGATGGAGGTATATTGTGAACCTTTATCGGAATGATGGATCACGCTGTCGGGCTTGCGCTGTGCCAAGGCCATGTCCAGCGCGTCGAGAACGACACGGGTCTTGAGGTCAGGGGCGAACGACCAGCCGACGATGCGGCGCGACCAGGCATCGAGCACGACCGCCAGGAACAGGAAGCCGGCGAGCGTGGGGATGAAGGTGATATCGGCCACCCACAGCTCATTTGGCCCCTCGGCCGCAAAATTCCGGCGTACCAGGTCTGAGGCAGGGTGATGTGCCGGGTTGCGCCTTGTCGTCACCGGCCGGCGCCGGCGGCTGATACCGGCCAAACCCGCGGCACGCATCAGCCGGGCGATACGCTTCTTACCGATCGCCATGCCGCCTTCTTTGAACTCGGCATGTACACGCGGGGCGCCGTAAGTCCCATATGACGCCGCGTGGATGGTGCGGATCTGTCGCGTCAGTTCCCCATCGCGGGTGGCCCGCGCCGACGCTGGACGCTTAACCCAGGCATAATAGCCCGAGGCCGAGACCTTCAGCACCCGCGCCATGGTGCGGACAGGGTACTGCGCCTGGTGCGCGCTCATGAACCGGAAGACCCGCTCGGGGTTCCCTTGCTCTCCTTCGCGAACCAGGCCGCCGCCTTTGCCAAGATGTCACGCTCCTGGCGCAGCCGATGGTTTTCCCGGCGCAGCCGTGCCAGTTCTTCCCGTTCGCCAGAACTCGGACCGTCCGTCCGCTTGCCGGCATCGCGTTCCGCCTGCTTCACCCACGACCAGATCGACTGGGCCGTCGGCTCAAACTCCCGCGAAAGTTCCTCAGGCGTCCGGCCAGACCGGGCCAACTCTACCATCTGCCGCCGAAACTCAGGCGGATACGCCGCTCGATATCGTTGCATGGATCACCTCTAAACATAGCTTAAAAGTGTCCACAAATCCGGGGCAACTCCAGATAGCCTTCCTGATGGCTGGGGCTATCTTTTGATGCGCAAACGCTTGGCGAAACTTGGCATCGATATTGCCGCCCTCACGCCCCTGGAGCGTTTGGCGCTGGTCGGCGATCACGGTCGCGGTGCGCTGGTGTTTAAGCCAGCGACCACGCCTGCCGATGACGTCGAATCCCTTGATCTGGACGCCCTGGCGCACGACGCTACGGCGTTGCTGATGGGCGAAGAGAGCCGGCTGGCCGATACTCTGGCGGGTTTGGCGGGTGGGTCCGGCGGAGCTCGGCCCAAGGTTCATGTGGGGTTCGACGGCCAGGGCCATATCTCGGTAGGCCAAGCAGAAATGGCCCCAGGACACGCTGCCTGGTTGGTGAAATTTCGAGCGCCCTCCGATCCCGTCGATATCGGCCCCATCGAGGAAGCGTACGCCTGCATGGCGGAGGCGGCTGGCCTGACTGTCAGCGCCCACCGGTTGTTGCCGGCCAAATCGGCACCGGGCTATTTCGCGACGCGGCGCTTCGATCGTCCGGATGGCGCCGGGCGGCTGCACATGGTGTCCTTGGCGGGGGCAATCGAGGCGCCGTCCGACGCGCCGTCAAGTTACGACCTCTTCCTGCGCGCGACGCGCGCCATCACACGGCGAGCAGATGACGTCGCGGCCGCATTCCGGCGGATGGTCTTCAACGTGCTCGCCTGCAATCGGGATGACCATACGCGCCAGCACGCCTACCTTATGGGTTCGGCGGGCGAGTGGCGCCTGGCGCCGGCGTTCGACCTCACCTATGCGCCCGGCCCTGGCGGCGAGCACTACCTCGACATTGAGGGCGAAGGCCGCCGCCCGACACATGCTCAGGTCATGAGTCTTGGCAAAAGACACGGTCTCGACGCCAGGCGCGTGATGACAATCATCGAGGACGTTGCAGCGGCCGTTGCGGACTGGCCAATCCACGCAAGGAATGCGGGCGTGACCAAGGACTTAATGACAATGGTGCAGGAGGCCCTGGCCCGAGTGTTCGCCGACTTCGATGCAGCCTAGCTCCATTCTGAGGAAATTACTGAGGGCAGGTCACCGTTGATTGCCGTGCTTTTGGCTACCCACCAATACCAACGGCAACAACCAGGCCCACGGCCAAAATCACTTCAGCCTTCAAAATATCACGTTAAATATTCAATCTGTCTGCATAGATTTAATTAATCTTGACTACAGCTTGAGCTCACTCTTCTCGTACACATTCGAGATGGTTGTCCCATCCCACACGTAACAGAGGTGGCGTTCTTGGCGGCAATTCGACAGGGCTTTGGGCCGAAACACGGCCACACATTCTCCGCCAGAATGACGGACACTATCGTAAACGATACCGGTATGCCGCCACGCTACCTGCGCACACCCGAAGCCGCGCGTTTCCTCGGCCTCTCCGGCCGCACGCTGGAGAAACACCGCACCTACGGCACGGGCCCCCGATACCGGAAGATCGGCGGGCGCGTCGTCTACGCGCTCGATGACCTGCAAAGCTGGGTCTCGACCGGCGCCAAGCAATCGACCTCCGACCCCGGCATCGGGACCGTCTTCCCCGCCAAACGCATGGTGCCGGTCGCACCGGCGCATGGCACTGCCGCCCAGCGCCGGAGCTGAACCTTGGCAAAGGCCCCGCACAGCGCGCCACCGCCAGCGCGGCGGCCCGCATCCGAGCGCGAGCAACTCGAATTGTTCCAGGCCCTGCCGGGCGATCTGGCCCCCCGCGATGTGCAGGATCTCATGGCCTACCCGTTCTTCAGCCTGGGAAAATCCAAGCGCCTGGCGCCGATTGATTTCCGGGCGGGCACCATCACCATCCGGGTGGAAGCCGTGCCGGAATACGGCATGGCCACCATCTGGGACGCCGACATCCTGATCTGGGCCGCATCCCAGATCGTCGAGGCGCGGGACGCGGGGCTGAAAACCTCCCGCCTGATGGCGGCCACGCCCTACGAAATACTGACCTTCACCGGCCGCGGCACCAGCGCGCGCGACTATGACCGGCTGAAGGCCGCCCTCGACCGGCTACAGAGCACGACGGTCGCCACCTCCATCCGCCAGACAACCGAGCGGCGCCGGCATCGCTTCTCCTGGATCAACGAATGGAAGGAAACGGCCGACAACCTTGGCCGCCCCCTTGGCGTCCAGTTGATCCTGCCCGACTGGTTCTACGCCGCCGTGCTCGACAACGCCCTCGTGCTCACCATCGACCCCGCCTATTTTTCCCTGAGCGGCGGGCTGGAGCGCTGGCTCTACCGCATCGTGCGCAAGCATGGCGGCCGTCAAGCCGAAGGCTGGCAATTCGATATCGCCCATCTCCACGCCAAATCCGGCAGCCTCTCGCCGCTGAAACATTTTGCCTATGACCTGCGCGACATCGTGCGCCGCCAGCCGCTGCCCGGCTACAGGCTGGTCATCGAGCGCCTTCGTCACGGCGGAGAACGGTTCAGCTTCACGCCAATCCCCGTCAGCTTTCGCAGCTATGCGGCTCGATCCCCGCAGCCGGTCCAATCTGGGGATAAGCTGTGAATCCGCTCGTGCTATCGGGGACCGCACCTATCGTGCCATCAGGGACCGGATCCTCGTGCTATCAGGGACCAAAATCCTCAAAAAACCAAGGAATTCTGCGGCTCTCCGGGCGCCTTAACTTATCTAACTCAAATTCCTTCGGAATCTGTCTAACGGAACCGGCGTTATCCACATTGGGGGATAACTGCACATCGGCGCTCTCCGTGAAGGGGGAGGCGCGGTCATGATCGTGGCCTTCCTCAACCAGAAAGGTGGTGTCGGCAAAACCACCCTGGCGCTGCACCTGGCCGGCGCCTGGGCCCGGCAGGGAAAGCGCGTCACCGTCATCGACGCCGACCCGCAGGGCTCGGCCCTGGACTGGTCCGAGCAAAGAGCAAAGGAGAAGGGACCGAGGCTCTTTGGCGTCGTCGGCCTCGCCCGCGATACGCTGCACCGTGAAGCGCCGGAAATTGCGCGCAACGTCGACCACGTCGTCATCGACGGCCCGCCACGAATTGCCGGTCTCATGCGCTCGGCACTGCTTGCCGCAGACCTCGTCCTCGTCCCGGCGCAACCATCCCCCTTCGACGGCTGGGCCTCTGGCGAGATGCTGCATCTCATCCGCGAAGCGCGCATCTTCCGTCCCGAACTCCGCGCCCGTTTCGTGCTGAACCGCTGCGCCGCGCGCACGATCATCGCCCGCGAAACGGCGGACGCGCTGGCCGAGCATGATCCTCCCGTGCTCGCCGCACGCATCGGCCAGCGTGTGGCGTTTGCGGATGCCGCGCGCACCGGCCAGCTTGTCTTCGAGGTGGATTCCGGCGGCGCGGCGGCGCGCGAAATCATGGCCCTCGCCGCCGAGATTGAAAGCCTCGCGCGATGACGCGCCGCAATCCAAAGCGCGGCTTTGTCACGCGGCCGACCGATCCCGATGCCTGGATACGCGCGCCAGAACCGCAAGCCGGACGTGACGGCGATCCCGGATTTACCGCGCGGCTGACCATCGATGTCACGCCGGCACTGCGCGGACGCATCAAGATCATCGCCTTCCAGCGCGGCATCACGGTTGCCGACATGCTGCGCGATCTGCTCGCCCGCGAGTTTCCCGAAGACGGCGGGGCCGCACCATGAACGATCTCACCATGGTCGAGCTGACCTGGATCGAAAAGCGCGTCGAACGCTGGATCCGCTTTGGCCGAACGGTGGAGGATCGCATCATTGACCGCCGCCGCCGGATGGTCGGCTTCGCGCCGGGCAGCATCTTCGCCTTTGTCCGCTGGGCGTCGAACGATTACGGCACCATTGTCTCGCGTATCGACATCCTGCGCGCTGTCGCACCAGGAGAGCCTTGCTCGACCGTACCCTATGTGCAGCCCGGCGGCGAGATTTTGCTCCGCCTCAATGGCTGGCCGAAAGTCGAAGCCGCCCTGCGCGCGATCGACGATGTTGAACGCCTCAATGTCGCGCCAGAGGATGCCTCACCCGAGCATTGGCGGCACGTCCATAACCGGCTCACGGCGGGCGAGGCGCCACGCCCTTACACACTGAAGCAGCATCGCGCCTGGCTGCTACGCAGGCGCGTGCAAGCATGAAAGCCCGCAGAAACATCCTCCTGGCGATGCTGCTCGGCGCGTCCATGCTGGCATTCTCGTGGTGCGCCCACCCGGCGCCATGGCTGCTCTGGAATGCCAGCGCCAGCGTGCCCATCGGGCTCTATGCGGTGCATCCGGTTGGGCCTTTGCGCGTGGGCCAGTTGCTCATCGTCAGCCCACCAGCACCGCTCGCGCGGTTTCTGGCAGCACGCCGATACCTGCCGATGGGCGTGCCGCTCATCAAGCATGTCGCCGCATTGCCGGGACAGGCGGTGTGCAGGCGCGGACGCGTGATTACCGTCGACGGCACGGTGGAGGCCGAGGCGCTGGACCGTGACACGCGCGGCAGAGCGCTGCCCGTCTGGCAAGGCTGCCAGAAGATCGCGCCGCACGAAATTTTTCTCCTGAACATCGGCGTGCCTGACAGCCTCGATGGCCGGTATTTCGGGCCGCTTCCTGACACGACGATCATCGGCCGCGCAACGCCACTCTGGATTCCGAAGAGGTCACAATGATGCGGGTCTTGGGTATGAAGCGCGCCACTTCTCATGCCGGTGGGAAGCGTGGACGGCGGCGCGATGTTGGGCCGGCGCCGGTCTTCGTGGCGGCCATTGCCGTGCTTTTGGCGTCTGTCCCCGTCTCGGCGGTTGCGCAAACGCCGCCGCCAGTGAGTGGTGCCGAAGCGAATTCAGCCCCTGATCCCTTCGCGGCATTTATCGACGAAGCCTCACACCGGTTCAATGTGCCCACGCTCTGGCTGCGCTCCGTCATGCAGGTGGAGAGTGCTGGCAATGCACAAGCGGTGTCACCAAAGGGCGCCATCGGCCTCATGCAGATCATGCCCGAGACATACGCTCAACTGCGCCAGGACTACGGTCTGGGCGCCGATCCATTTGACCCGCACGACAACATCATGGCGGGTGCCGCGTATCTGCGTGAGATGTATGATCTCTACGGCACGCCGGGATTTTTGGCGGCATATAATGCGGGGCCGGAGCGCTATGACGACCATCTCGTGACGGGCCAACCATTGCCCGCAGAGACGCAACTTTACCTCTCCCGGCTTGAGCCACTGATCGGCGGTATGCAAGTCGCGCGCATCATGGCTGCGCCTGATCCGCTCACCTGGATGAACGCGCCACTGTTCATCGACGGCAACGCGAATGCCGAAATCAGCGTCGATCAGCGCAGTGACAAAGTTGCGTTCTATGTCGCTGATCATGCTCCGGCGCGACCATTCACCGGCGCCGCGAATGCGAACGTCACCGCATTGGCGCCGCAATCAGATGGCCTGTTCGTACCCATTACTCCCGGAG
The DNA here is from genome assembly GCA_963736885.1 of uncultured Pseudomonadota bacterium. Lineage (GTDB taxonomy): Bacteria > Pseudomonadota > Alphaproteobacteria > Acetobacterales > Acetobacteraceae > Acidocella. The sequence goes on along the minus strand of CAVTQN010000008.1, from coordinate 3,185 downwards.
CAATGCCGCAATGAGGCGGATCGCGGTTCCGCGTGGCATGGCGGGAAATATCGCGTGTTCAGGGGGCGGGCTTGGGGCATCCAGGAAACCAGCCAGCCGATTGCCAGATAAAAGCACCGCCGTCGGCTGGGGTGCATGTGGTTGGTTTTATTGCGTTTTCAGCGCCGTCGGTCATGCGGCCAAGCTGGCGCTACCGTCAAAAACATCAATCAAACCCTCAATAAATGCGCCGTCGCTTGCTTTCCTGGCCTGCCGGCGAACGCCACAATGAGCAACCGCGACGATGATCTGCATGTCCGGCCAGGGCGCATCGGGCACGGCCGCAGCGGCCAGCCGAAGAGCTTCGTCGGCGAGGTCATGCAGGCCGCCAGGAGAGCCGGGCACACCGGCCGCGGCTTCGGGCCGCGCCGATCAACCGGCGGCGGCTCTCGCTTTGGCCGGGGGCGGGCCGCGTCGCTTGCACGCTCGCTCCGTTCACCCGCGCGCCGCGTCGTCATCAAGGCGCGCATCGTCCGACACGCGCGGCGCGAAGTTCCGCTCGGCGCCGCTGGCCCAGCACATCGGCTATCTTGAACGCGAAGGCGTCACCCGCGACGGCACGCGGGCGCAAATGTTCGATGCCGCCTCGGAGACCGCCGACGTCAGGACGTTCGCCGAGCGGTGCGAGGACGACCGGCACCATTTCCGCTTCATCGTCTCGCCCGAGGATGCCGGCGAGATGGAAGACCTGCGCGCCTTCACCCGCGAGTTGATGGCGGATGCCGAGCGCGACCTCGGAACCCGCCTCGACTGGGTCGCCGTCGATCACTGGAACACCGACAACCCGCATATCCATGTGCTGGTGCGGGGCCGGGCCGATGACGGCCAGGATCTGGTCATCAGCCGCGACTATATGAGCCGGGGCTTCCGCGGCCGCGCCGAGGAACGCGTCAGCCTGGAACTCGGGCCACGCACCGAACGCGAAATCAGCGCGGCGCTCCGGAAAGAGGTGGAGGCAGAACGCTGGACCGGCCTCGACCGCGCGCTGCGCGACTTTGCCGACGATGGCGGCGGCATCGCCGACCTTCGCCCGGCCGCTACCGGCCCTGACCCAGAGCTACGCCGGCTGCTGGTCGGACGGGCCATGAAACTGGAACGCCTGGGGCTGGCCGAGCCGGTTGGCCCCGGCTGCTGGACGCTCAAACCGGGCGTTGAGCAAACGCTGCGCGACCTGTCGATCCGGGGCGACATCATCAAGACCATGCACCGGGCGATGGCCACTGGCGATCGCGCCCCGGACGTGACGGGCTTCGCCATCCATGGCGAGGAAGTCACCGACCCGGTGCTGGGCAAGCTCGTGGAGCGCGGGCTGCATGACGAACTGCAGGGCAGCGCCTACGCCATCGTCGAGGGCACCGACGGCCGCACCCATCATGTGCGCTTTGCCGACATCGACATGACCGGCGACGCGCAGCCGGGCGCCATCGTCGAACTGCGCGCGTGGGAAGATGCCAAGGGCAAGCGCCGCCTGTCGCTGGCCACGCGCTCGGACCTCTCCCTGGAAGCGCAGGTGACGGCGCCGGGCGCAACCTGGCTCGACCGGCAGCTCGTCGCCCGTGAGCCCATCCCGACGGCTGGCGGCTTCGGCGCCGAGATCCGCGACGCCATGGCGCGCCGGGCCGAGCATCTGGTGGGGGAGGGGCTTGCCCGCCGCCATGGCGAACGCGTGGTTTTCGCGCGCGGCCTGATCGAGACGCTGCGCCAGCGTGAGCTCGACGCCACGGTCGAGCGGCTGGGCGCGGAGACCGGGCTGACGCACGCCCCTTCCGGGGTGGGCGATTATGTCACCGGCATCTATCGCCAGCGCGTGACGCTGGCCTCAGGCCGCTTCGCCATGATCGATGATGGCCTTGGCTTCCAGCTCGTGCCCTGGCGCCCGGCGCTGGAGCAGAAACTCGGCCAACATGTGTCTGGCACCATGCTGCCGGGCGGCGGCGTGGAGTGGAGTTTTGGCCGGCAGAGGGGGCTGGGGCTTTGAGGTCAAGCCTTGCTCCGTTGAACCTACGTCGCGTCGCCTTGCAGATCCGCGATCAACTCAGGGTGCCGGTCCAACAGCGTGATCAGCTGGATCGGGCCCACTCGGTTCAATCAGCCCGCGCTCATACTTGTCGAATGCGCTGGGTCCGACCCGGAACACGGCACCAGCAGCGCGCTGAGACAATTTCAGCTTTGCCCGCACGCGCTTGATCGTCGCTGGCGACGGGACGCCGTCCACGCGCTCTTTCAGGGCGCGGAGCGCCACATCCGCCGCCGCCATGTCATCTCCGACATGCACACCGTCCCCCTCGCCGTCAGGATAGTAGCCCGGCAAGTCCACGGTCGCGGAATGCCCCTTATACGACACAGTGAACGGCCGCACGCCACGAGTCAGCAATTCCCCAGTTTCCGGAGACGTCATCGAGGACGGAAGCTTTTGCATCTGGGCCGGCATCCTATTTCTCCTTGAACGACATCACGCTGAATTCAGTGACGACGTCTGCCTGAGACTTTACATACAGAACCAAACCGCGGGCGGGGACGTGGTAAACATCCTGCCACACGCGATGATCCCTGATCGTGGTCATGGACTTGAAGAACATCTTCCGGTCCATGCTCTGCACCACCTCGGCGATACCGGCTCGGTCGAAGCCCAAACCAAGGGCGTCACGAAACGCCGATGTCGTGATCGCCAGCGTCTCCACCGCGCCCAGGACGGCCTTCACGGCAGCCAAATCATAGGTCAGATGGCGCTTTTCCGCGTCCTCATCTGCCACCTTAATGGTGGCAATTCAAGGTCGAAGACGTAAGGCAAACAGCTGCCGCCGAATGCTGCGATTTTCCCGCCATTTCTACGACCCATAGCCGTTCGGTCTTGTCATCGGCACCGCAGGCTGCCGAACTACCCCGTTCCCTATGATGGAAAGGCGATGTCAGGCACCAAAATCCTTTGGCTTCAGGTCGTCATCGTGTTCGGCATCGTCATCCTGGCGATCTGGGGCGCGACCGAATGGACCGCTTGGCAGCTCGGCTATCAGCCGGAACTGGGCAGTCCTTGGTGGCATCTGGCGGGCGCGCCAATTTATCTGCCGCCGGCGTTTTTCTGGTGGTGGTTTGCCTATGACGCCTACGCTCCGAGCGTCTTCCTGCACGGCGCGTACATCACGGCC
>CAVTQN010000007.1:0-213541 GCA_963736885.1 uncultured Pseudomonadota bacterium | reverse complement strand
TTGGTGCCGTAAGCAGACCGGCAGCTTTCCAGTGAAAAAGCAGAGAAACGGATATTCAATGGCTGATGCGGCTAGCGGTGCGCGCCATCACCCACCTCAAAAACAAACGTATGGCCCACCCCGTCTGCAAGTGTTTTCTGGTTGATAAGCTGATCAGTCTGCTTCAACGTATCCGGGCGTGAGGATGCTTCGAGAGACAACGCCCGCGCCGAGACCGTCGTCGCCCCCTCCAGCATGTTCCGTAGCGCCTTCGCCTCCCGGCTGGACGCAGTGCAATGCGATCCTGACCCGTTCGCCGGCCGAGTTACGGTGATCGCTGAACAGGCGCATTGCGTGCCGCTACGGCTTTGTGACCGCCTTCATTGACGAGCGTGACACCGATTTGATGTCCGGGCGCGGCCGACCGGAGGCGAGACCGATTTCACGATCCTGCGCCTCAATGATGGCTTTAGCCGGCGCGTCGCCTTCGAAGCCGGTGAGGGCGGTTGCTGGCACCCGGCGATTGGAGCTGCGGGTTCCGTCCAAATAAAGTACGTCGAACATGACGAACGCAGTTTCGATGCGGCGCTTAGGACTCGCCATCGAGCTTCGCCTCCGACAAGGAGGCATCCGTGGCGGATGTTAGGATCTCGCGCTCGGCCTTCCTGCGTGCGGTCTCCTCCTCCTTCTCGCGCTGCTTTGCTTCGTTTTTCGCTGCCTTGGCGCGATCGCGCTCGGCGCGCTGCTGGTTATAGTTCACCTTGAACACCATGATTTCCTTCTGCTGTACATTCGGATGATCCACGCCCGACCCATAATGCGGTCGGCCGAGCAACACCAGTTTCTGATTTCTACATCTGACCGTCGCGCCCGGGTGAGTGGCGGCTCCGTGCGAAGTTGCTGCAGATTCAGCCGCAGCGAAGCTGGCTTTCGCGCACCACACGCTCGTGGTTGTCACGGAGCTTCTTCACCCGGTATTGATTGTCCGGTGTCTCGCTGGGCAGCAGCTTGGCAACTGTATGGCTGCCGCGCGGCACGTTTCCGTCAAAGCGGCCTGGTGAAAACTCGACCTTTGCGCCTCCGGCGCGGTTGCGTCGATGGTGCTCAGCATACGCTGCTGGAGTTTCTCCATGATAGCCTGCTGAATGGGGACAACGACGGAGAGGCCGAGGAAGCGCCGGGCCTCCTCAGGCGTACAGTCAACTTCGACGGCGACCTTCAGAAGGACGTTACCGCAGTAAGTTAACCAATGATTTCCTCAATCAGACTGCGGATCTCGCTCTGCGTCAGTTCGAAGGCAGGAATTTTGTGACCCGTAGTGGCGTTACTATGTTGCTTGCCAACGGCATGTTTTGTGGAGAAGTCTCCAAGATATTTGTGCTTTTCTTTGAGGAGTATATTCTGAGTACGCATTGTTCTATCCATGGGCCGGTGATAAAATGGCCATATCGTATGAAGCCGTCCGCAGAGTGGCGAACAGCGGTGCACCGCACTTTGGCAGCGATCAAAATTTGAGGGAAAAAACAATCAGCGCCCATAGCGCGATAAACGTAAATTAAACCAACATCGTTCGATATCGCTCGTTTACGGCTCTTCGCGGTAAATTGCAAGACCGCTATTCTTGCAGAACAGGGCGACGTTGCAATAGCATGGCTGCCTGCCGGACATCGGCACAAAGCGGCCTGCGACAACCGCACCGATTTCGGTTGTTTCACAATACGGTCCAGCTAGAATCCCGGCACTCTTCTTGCCTGGATTTTGTGTACCCTCACAACGGCGCTTATCCGTCGGTTTCCCCCTCATGGACGGTAATTCGGCCTACATAGTGCGGCCCACCGAAGCTAACGACCGCATCCTTCTCCGGATGGGTACGCTTCGGGGTTGTTGCCGGCTGGTTCAAATTTCTTAAAATTCCTTCCGAGCAGACCAGTGCAAATGAACGTTTTTGGCGGCAGCCATTGGGGTAGTCCGTTCCCTCGAATGACCGCTCCGGGTGTCCAGGGGGATGACCGCTTTCGGGCGGCACCCAGAGACGACGAAATGACCGGAATGGGCGCAAAGCCGATAGTCTACTGGCAGCTTGACCTAGCCGACACCAGATCAGCAGCTTTAAAACGAGCAGCCACGTCTCGGTTTGTTGAAGATAGTGCTAACGGAAGCCAGTCTACAAGATTTCGCAACACGAGCACCACCAGCCCGATGAGACCACCACCGATATACATAACGTCACTCCATTAGATATCGTCCCCGATGCCGCTTCTGCGTCTAATCCGCACGAAACCAGCTCCAGGCTTGCTGGCCACTCCTTAGCCGCCACCCGGGATGCGGGAACTTGCTTAAGCCGCTGTCGCGTCAGCCGTAAGGATAATGCTATACAACGCGACGGACTTGATATCGGATGCCGAAACCGCGATGCGAGAGTCGGAAAATACCTATATATCCGTTGACCATGGTTCCCAGCCTCCCGCATCAGTCCGTATGCCATAGTTGTGTCGCGGGCCGTGGTGAACCAAATTTTTGCCCACGGCAGATGGCCCGATTATCGATTACAACCCCGAGATAAACATTCCCGCCCTGAGAAACGTGTCACGACCGATCTCTCCATTTTCCGCTATTCGATCTTCCGTATTCCGGGGGTGGATTTAATCGATTCCCATTCGGCCGGGGTTGCGTAATAAAATCCGTCGCTCCGCCGGAAAATCTCTCTTCCGTTGCTGGCGCGGACCCGGCGGCGCCGCTCATCTTGATCGAAAATGACCGTAAGTTCCTCTGGGCGGATACCATATGCTTGCAACACCTTAGCGCGCGCATATTCCACCCACCCTTCGAAGCCGGTTGACGTGCCGATATAGGCCAGGGCCTGGGCAGTTGAGTCCACTTGGTCGTCGTGACGCCCATTCGGAAACATCATCATCTCGTGCTCATAGTCCGGCAGCCAGGAAGCCTCACGAGGCAGGTAAACCCGGCCGGCCTCGATCGCTGGTGTCTGCGTCGCCATGCGCATGACCTTGTCATGTAAGGGCTTTAACGCTTCGATCCGAGCGAAGCCTTCGTACCTCAGTTCCTGGATCAACTGGATACCGGCGGCGGTGTCCTCGATCAGCACGATCCCCGCCCGGTGCTGCTCTGCCTGCTGGCGAACCTTACGTTTGAGTTCAGGGTACTCCAGCCGTTCGCGCAGCACGTGGAGCAGGTATATCTCCTTCGCCGCCGTCACGCCCCACGTGGTGCAGACGCTGTAATCGCTGAGTTGGCTGGATTTTGAGGCGCAATCCCAGCTCTGTACGATCATGCTGAAAGACGGCTTTCTGCTCGGATCAAAACGCTGGAACCAGTGGATCTTCACCAAACCGCCGCCCGGCGGGGTGGGCGACTGCAGGTATTGCGCCGCGAAGAAAGCCATGCCGAGCAACCGGCGCTGCTTTTCCAGCGTCTCGAGGGGCTCGCGCCCGGGATGCAGCGCCTCCCCCGACTTTCGCTCATGCCACAGCGTGCCGAATGGTGTGTGGATCACGTGGAGTTCGTCCGTCGGCGCTATGGCCGGAAAGGCTAAAAGCTCCAAATTGGCAAGTTCCATGACATGGCCGATCATGTCCGCCTCGTGCAGGCGCTGCATGACGATGACGATCCTGTCGTTCTTCTTGTCATTCATGCGCGTGAACAGCGTGTGCTGCGCCCAGTCATTGGCGCGGGCGCGCTCGGTGTCCGACAGCGCTTCGTCCGGCTTCATGGGGTCATCGACGATGATCACGTCCGCGCCCATGCCGGTCAGCGTGCCGCCCACTGAGGTGGCATAACGCTTGCCGCCCGCAGTGGTGGCGAGATGATCCATCGCTTGGCGGCCGAGCTTGGTCGCGGGGAACAGGCGCCGGTACCAGGGCGTGAGCATGATGCGCCGGCTGTCGGTGGAGAGCTTGTCGGCAAGTTCCTGACCATAGCTGACGCACACCACCTCAAGGCCCGGGTCATGCCCCAGCAGCCAAGCCGGCAGAGCGACGGAGACGATGATCGATTTGAGGCTGCGCGGCGGCAGGGCAACGGCCAGCCGGACATTGCGCTCCGTGCGAATGCGATCGACCTCGGCACAGAGCTCCTGGATATGAAAATTATCCTGGAACGGCTCGCCCGTTAGCTCGACGAAGACGCGCTGCACGAAGATCCAGAAATCGATGCGCGTGAGGGCGTCGTACTCCTCCACGGAGAGCCCGTGGTCAGGTTTCCTGGGCATCTTCACTCTCTCCTTCACGGATGATCTGCTTGAGTCGGGCGATGACACGCGCGGCGATCTCATGGTCGGATTGGGTCATGGCCGGCGCACGGCTGGCCTCAACCTCGGCCCGCTCCTCGGCCTTGCGGGCCAAGTCAAAGGTCAGCTTGGCGGCGCGCAAATCCCCGCCGGCGCCTTTGTTGACGACCTGGGTAGCTGTGACGTCGAGCTTGGGTTTGCGCCGGCGCCGGCCCTGTTCGGTGACGGTCACTTTCTCCTGGAGCGCCTTGGTGACGGCGGCGTCCACGCCGTGGCGTGTCTTGGGACGGCCGCGCGGATTTCCGGACTGGCCGGACCGGAAGCGCCCGGCCTGATCGCGTTCGTCAGTCATGCAGCCCCCCCTGGGCCGCGCGGTCGAGGCCTGTCGCTTCGGCGGCACTGAAGCTAAGGCCATCGGCCACGCGTATCGCGCTCTCGCCGGACCAATGTTGCCAGCGGCGGATGATGGTGTCGCAGTAGAGCGGGTCGAGTTCGATCGCCCGTGCCCTACGGCCATGCTTCTCGGCGGCGATGATGGTGGTGCCGGAGCCGCAAAAGGGATCGGCGATGATGTCGCCCTTGACGCTCGCGTCCAGCAGGATGTCGCAGAGAAGCGCCAACGGCTTGACCGTCGGGTGCATAGCAAGCGGGTTCCCCTCCTCGGCCGTGCGGGCAAGGCTGGCGGCACCTGGGTAGGTCCAGACGTTACTGCGTGAACGGCCGAACCGGCCGAGCTGGACATTGTTCCGCGACGGCGCGCCGCCCTTGGCGAACACGAAGAACAGCTCATGCTGGGAACGATAGAAGCTTCCCATTCCGGGCTGATTCTTTGACCACACGCATATATTAAGGAATCGTTCGTAGATATTCTGCCCGGCGGCGCCGATCTCAACCACATGGCGCCAATCCATGGCCCAGTAATGGACCGAGCCAGGGGCGGACCATTGATGAGCAAGAGCCATGGCCGTTTGCAGGAACCGCTGAAATTCAGCGTCGTCCATCTCGCCGGTGGCCATGGCGAACTCCCGGTGACGATGCTGGCCAAGGCCGGAGACGTGGCCGTCGATTGGGACATTATACGGCGGGTCCGTGACTATGAGCGCCGCCACGTCGGTGTCCATGAGGCGCTCCCAACTTTTTGCCTCGAGAGCGTTGCCGCACAGCAGGCGGTGATCGCCCAGTTGCCAAAGGTCGCCGGGCTGCGCGATAGCGGGGCCGGTTGCCATAAACAACGGCTCCTCCTTGTCCTCGGCGGTTTCGAGACCCTCGATCTTCAGCTCGATCTCGGCCAGGGAGAAGCCGGTGGCCTCAAGATCAAAGTCCAGGTTGAGCTCGCTGAGTTCGAGCAGCACCGTGCCCAGGGCTTGATCATCCCAGGCAGAGAGATCGGCCAAGCGGTTGAGCGCGATCATCAACGCCTTGGTTTGCGGTTCGGTCAGGTATTCGATGCGGATGACCAGCACCTCTCTGAGGTCCAGGCGCATCGCCGCCTCCAGTTGCGCGTGGCCCGAGATGATGCGGGACTGCTCGTCCACCAGGATCGGCAGGACCTGCCCAAAAGCCTTGATGGACTTCATCAAGGCCCAGATCTGGGATTTGGGGTGCCGGCGTGGCGCTCCTGGCATGGGCTTCAGGGCGCCGGCAGCGAGGTACTCGGACTGTAACCTGGTATTTCGTAGCGAGGAGGACGTCGTCGGCACTGGAGGCTCCTGTTCAAAAGGAGCTTCTAAGTATTCCTACGTCCAGCCTTCGGGCAGGGTAAAAATTCATACAGCGCTACTCACACCAGCGAACACGAGTAAGCTGGTCATTGGTGATGTTGATCGCCGGATGGGCGAGAACCATCGGCTCCAGCTCGCAGGCCAACAGGACGGCCCGCCGGAAGAAATCGATATCTTGTGTATCGCACGGGACCGATTGAAGGGCGCCGCCTTGTCCCTTCAGGATGAGTTGGATCGAAATCGCCAAGTGGACGATTGGCAAGGATTTCCGCCAAACCAGCTTCTCGACATTTTCTGGGTCATCGATGACGGTTTCTTGTCTGACCGAGTTCGCCAGCTGATCGATCGACAAGCCGGTCAGGGGTGGAGGAAGTCTTGCCGGCTGACCAAACAATTCGTCATGGGTCAGAGCTATGGCCACCTTGGCAGCGACCATGCGTTGTTCGAGCCGCTTCCGAAGGCTGCCGCTGGCCATCCGCCGCTTGTCAGCCATGGCCAGGAGAGCGTTCCAATCGCATTGGGGCCAAAGCCTGCGCTGGTTGTCTATGGCCCCCGGGTTGCTGCGTTTGGTCTGGCGGAGCACCTCCGCCATGAGTTCCTGGCTGACTTTACGGAACCGCGGAGCTTCCTCAGCGGTCGGCCACGCCAGGATGCTGAGTATCAGGGCGCCGGTCATGAAGTCTGGCATCAAGGCCGGGCCGACGTTCAGCTGAGGTGAGGGTTGAGGCATACCCCCTATCAGGCCAGAACTGGCCGATTCTTGCACCTGAAAATTACCCTGATATTCCCCTGATCATACCCTGTTATCGGCTTATCGGCGCCTGTTCTACGATCGCGCATAACCATCTGATATTAATGTGAGATTGGAGGTTAAGGGTGCCTTTCCGGCCTTCTTTCATGAAATAACAGGCGAAAACAGGCAGTATCAGGCAAAACAGGGCCGGAGACGAGTTCTCACACGACTGCGCCCACCGCCAGCGGCACAATAAGCTTTTGATCCGCTTAGGGTCTTAGCGTCCTAAATGCCTGCTCTCAGGCTGCGGCGTCACCCTCCCGTCCAAGTAAAAAAGGCCCCAGATTACTCCAGGGCCTCGCAAATCCTTGAAAAACTCCCCTCGCCTACACCACAGGCTTACATCCACTAATGCCGGGTATGGTAATACTCATCGATACCGGTCCGGTAAGTCGGGGAGGACCAGTCAGGGACATCAGACGCGCCGAAGGAAGGGGCATTCTCTAGAACGCGTTTATCTAAATCCACCACGTAGCCATCATACGCTGTGTTATAGGCCAGCTGATCCCATGGCAGCGGGTGATATTTTTCGCCAATACCCAGGAAGCCGCCGAACGACATAACGGCATAGGACACGTGTCCGCTCTGCTTATCGAGCATGAGGTCATAGATCGACCCCAATGCTTCGCCTGCTTTATTGTAAACCTTCGTGCCCTTCACTTTGCTGGCCGCGATGATTCCTAATATTTCGCGCTTTTGTCCGGTGCCCGAAGGCGTTGAATTTGAGTAGCTCATGCTGTTTCCTCCACATTGTAGCGAGCACGCTTCCGCATTCAGCGGGACCGCCAGCCTTACATGGGAAGGCACCACCGAGTGCGCATTGTCTACCAATTAAAGCTTCGCCACTTCGCCTTCATGCCGGGGGCTGAGCGTGCTCCGTCTAATCAAGCGCCTCGAATCGCTCCGGGGCCTTCTTAGTCACCTCAACATGGGCTTCCGCCGCATTGGTCCGGCGGCAGGCACGCCGTGAATGGCCGTTAGAGGACCAGCCGATGGGCGCCACCCCAGCCCGGCGGGCTCAGCGCCTCCGGGACGGCGGAAATCACGCCTCAGCCTTGCTGTTTCGGCGCCGGCATGTAGCCATCGGTCAGCGTCTTGAGGAAGGCGATGATATCTTCTTCCTCCGCATGGGTCAGCGCCGGTGCCTCGCCAAGATGCCGGTTGAAGGGCGGGTCGGAGCTGTCGATATTGTTCCAGTCTTTCTGCGGCAGATCGTTGAATGTCTCGACAGTTCCATCCCCGGCCCTGGGGTAGATCTTGTCCGGATTGGTGTCGCGGAAATCGTAGAAATCCAGCACGCCCTGCAAGGAATGGTACATGCCATTATGGAAAAACACCTGGCGCGTGGCGGCGTCGCGCAATGTCGGCGTCAGGAACATGCCGCAATATTGCGTCTGTTTTGCTAAATCCGTGCGGTAGGGACCGCAGATGCCTTCATCGAAGTAAGCGGGGTTCTTGTTGGCCGCGAGGTCTGGATTGCGCGGCACGCCCAGCGCCTCGTACTGGTGGTCGGTGAACAGAGGCGGCTGCCCGTCGGGCGAGGGCTGGTCGAGATGGCAGGCGGCGCAATCGCCCTTGGCCGGGTCGTTGAACAGGATATAGCCGCGCATTTCCGCGCGCGTCAGGCGCGCCTTGCCCTCCAGCCAGGCGTCGTACTTGCTGGTGAAAGGATGGAAGCTCGGCTCCTCCACCTGATAGCGGGCGACGGCGAACACCGCCTCCGACACCAGCATGTCCGGTTCATTCAGAATATCCGCGCCGAAGAGCTGGACGAAATTGTTTGCATAGGGGGCGGCGCGCAATTTCGCGGCGATGCGATCGACGCTGCCGCCATCCATCTCCAGCGGGTTGAGCATCGGACCCAGCGCCTGCTGCTGCAGGGTATCCGCGCGGCCGTCCCAGAACATGCCGCCTTGCGGTACGATATTGGTCGCACTTTGCGCGGTGGTCTGCGCGGTTTTGGCGGTGCGCGCGCCCGTGGCGGCCTGCGCCGCGAGCTGCGGCAAGGACGGCATCATATCATTATCCCCGGCGGGGTCGGGGCCGATGCTGAAATTGGGCTGGGTTTCCAGATACATCAGCGACGGCACGGCGCGTACGCCCTGGTGCGTCAGGTCCGGGCCGCCCATCATGGCGGAGGCACCCGTTGGCGGGCCATAAAAATGCTGCGGGCTGTGGCAGGATGCGCAGGACAGCTTGCCGGAAGAGGAAAAGCTGGTGTCGTAAAACACCAGCTTGCCCAGTTGCGCCATGGCCGAGAGCGGTTTGGCCTGCGGGCGGACCAGTTCCACCGGGGCGGGATTCTCACCCTGTGCGATCTTGAAGCTCGCAACAGGGTTGGACATCCAGCTTCCGGCCGGAACCGGGCTGCGCAGGATGACGACGGCGGCCACACAAACGCCAAGCGCCAGGATCAGCGCCAGAGTTGAAACAATACGCATTGGCGTCTTCTAGAGCATTTTCTATTCGCATGCGCTCAGAAAAAACGCTCTATCTCCTTGGTTTATCAAGCAATTTCATCCAATCAAATGAATCCATTTGATTGGATATTGCTCTAGGCTCTTCAGTGCGAAGCGGCGACAACCTCGCCGCTGCTGGCATCCAGCAGCAGCGGATGGGTGGCGTGCGCGCCATGGAAATCGAACATACCCATGATCGATTCATCCTGCGCGTCGAAGGAGCCGCCGCCGAGGCGCGCGCCATGCAGCCAGTTATCCTCGATGAAGCTGACGACAGAGGCCTGGGTGATCAGGTTATGGTCGACATAGTTCGGCTTCGCCCAGGGAGAGATGACCAGGAAGGGCAGACGCGTGCCGGGGCCGCAGCGCCCGTTCACCGGCTGGCCTGCAAGCCCCTTCGGCTGCGTGCCGGTGCCGCACTTGCCGGGACCGTTCAGCTGGTCGGCCTTCTTGTCGAAGGAGCTGCTGGTGGTCTTGGCGAAGGCATGGTCATACCAGCCGTCGGAATCGTCCCAGGCGAGGATGATCGCGGTGTTTTTCCAATCCGGCTGCTGCTGGATGAAATTAATCAGCTTGACCAGCCCGGCCTGCTCGTCCAGCGGGTCGGAATAGCCGGCATGGGCATCCTGATAGGCCGGCAGCTTGATGTAGGACACGGCAGGGAAATTGCCCGCGGCGACGGCCTGGTAGAAATCATTCAGGTCGTACTCGTGGTTCGCCGGGTCGGCGGCGCCGTTATGGTCGTGGCTGTAGCCCACATCCACCAGCCCGGCGGGGCGCAGATGGTTCGGGTTGGCGGTGGAGGCGTAATACTGGAACCAGTTATGGTGCGGGATGTAATCAGGCACCGTCTGGCCCACCGTGGCGGACACGGTGCTGCGGCCGCAGCCGGTGGTGGCGTTGGCGTTGGTGGCGTTGAGGTCGAAACCGCCCATGAAGCCGCCCCAGGTGATGCCCGCCTTGTTCAGCAGATCGCCGATGTTCTTGCCGGTCAGCATGACCTGATCGGTCTTGCTGGAGCAGACATCGTGAGCGGGATCAACGTCGTTGATCATCGTGATGTCGGTCTGGCCGTTGATCGTGTTCTTCACGTAATAGGAAGATTTGCTGCTGGCGACGAGCTGCACACCATCGGTATTGCCGGAGACGACCTCCAGCGCACCCGGGGTCGAAGGCCCATAGGTGTTGGTGAAGGCGTTATCGTCCATCGCGAAATGCTGGGCATAATTCCACAGAGCGGTGACGGTGTTGCCGTCATAATAGCCCATCACCTCCCCCTTGGTGCCGAAGGCGCCAACGCCGCCCGAGGTGGCCGTGCCGGTATATTTCGGAAACAGGTCGGCCTTGCCGCCGTCATAGGCATGCTGTTCGGCCGTGTAGGCGTGGTTCTGGTCGGAAGTGGCGGCCTGGGTGCGGTCCAGACGGAAGGGGTTGGCCGCGTCTGCGCCGTTCGCGCTGTTGGTGGCGTTCGGGTTGTTGGCCAGAAGATTGGCGGAGACCAGATTATTCACCTGCGGCGTATGCGCCAAAGCGGTGAATTTCGGCTCGCCATCAGGATTTGTTGCCTGCGGATAGGTAGCGAAATAATGATCGAACGACACGTTCTCATCATAGATGACGATGACATGCTTGATCGGCGTGGCGGTCGGCAACTGGTCCGCGGCATCACGGGTCTGGGCGATCTCAGCCGGGGCGAGGGAGCCGGATTTGTTCGAAAGATGGTCACGATCCTTGGCCTGCACGCAACTGGTCGCCGCCAGCAGCGCCGCCGACACACAAACGCTCGCGCAGAGAAGGGATTTGCGTAAGCTCATTTCGCTTCACCTGAAAGTTGAATGTTGTTTAGCCGGTGCCCTCGCTAGTGCAGGGAGGAATGGTTGCGTGTGACCAAATTATGATTTGTTACCGCAAGGCAAAAACATATGCCGAGCTGGGCGCCGCGAAAGCCGCGGCCTTGAAACGCTCCAAGGCCGCGGCTGGGACTTAAATGACGTGATCGGGCCGCAGGCGGCAGGCCTCGGCGGTTTCCAGCGTTTCAAGCTGGATGGTCGCATGGCCGATGCCAAAGCGCGCGCGCATTTCATCCGCGATGCCTGGCAGCAGCGCCTCCGCGCCCGCGCTCTCCTGCTGCACCAGATGCACGGTGAGCGCGACATCCGTGGTGCTCAGCCCCCAGATGTGCAGGTCATGGAACGCCTCGATCCCCGGCAGGGCGCGCAGATAGGTTTCCACCGCGTCGCGGTCTATGCCATTCGGCACGGCATCGAGCGAAAGATTGATCGAATCCCGCAGCAGGGCCCAGGTCCCGACGATGATCACCGCGCTGATGACAAGGCTCACCAGCGGGTCCACCCAGCCCAAGCCGGTCCAGAGAATCACCGCACCGGCAACCACCGTGCCGGCCGAGACCAGGGCATCGGCGGCCATGTGCATGAAGGCGCCGCGGACATTCAAATCCCCCTTCCGGCCGGACATGAAAAGCAGCGCCGTGACACCGTTAACGAAGATGCCAACCGCCGCCACAACCATGATGACGGTGCCGCCCGGATGCCCCGGCGAGACCAGGCGCAAGATCGCCTCCCAGGCGATGCCGCCGGTGACCACCAGAAGCAGTACGGCATTGCCCAGCGCCGTCAGGATGGAGGAGCGGCGCAGGCCGTAAGTGTAGCGGCTGGTTGGCAGTTTCTGCCCCAGCCAGGTGGCGCCCCAGGCGCCGGCCAGGCCCAGAACGTCGCTGAGATTATGCCCGGCATCGGCCAGCAGCGCGAGGGAATGCCCGGCAACGCCGTAAAACGCCTCGCCCAGAACGTAGGCGAGGTTGAGCGCGAAGCCGATGGCGAAGGCCCTGCCATAATCGGCGGGCGCGTGGCTATGGCCGCCTATGCCGTGGTGATGGCCATGATGGTGGCCATGGCCGTGGTCATGGTCATGGTCATGGTCGTGGTCGTGGTCATGGTCGTGGTCATGGTCGTGCATCAGGGCCTCATTTGAGATAGGTGCGCACGACTTCGAGCAATTGCTCGGCGGCGTCCTCATTTAACGCGCCGGGATGCGCCTGGGTATCAACAAGATGGGTGAGGACATGATCCTCCACGATCTGCGCCATCAGCCCGGCGGTGGCGCCGCGCATGCCGGCGAGCAGATGCATCACCTTATCACATTCCGCCTCGGCTTCGAGCGCGCGCTCGATCGCCTCAACCTGGCCGCGGATGCGGCGTACGCGCGCCAGCAGGCGCTGCTTGTCCCGGATGGTATGTGCCATGAGTCATATAGCCTACCCCCCTATGCCTTCCATGGCAATCGCGGCGGCGTCACGCAAACCGCTTGGCCCCGGCCACGCAGAGGAGAATGCCGACGGTGGCGGCCATCATCACCGGCGGCACACTCTCGTGCAAAACCACGGCGGAAACAGCGAGCCCCGCCGCCGGCTGCAGCAATTGCAACTGCCCCACCGCCGCGATGCCGCCCAGCGCCAGCCCACGATACCAGAACACAAAGCCGAGCAGCATGCTGAAGGCGGAGACGTAAACGAGGCCCATCCAGGCCGCATGGGGCACATGGGCCAGTGTGCCCGGCCTGGTCAGCCAGCAGGCCAGCAGCATCACCGGCAGGGACAGCACCAGCGCCCAGGAGATAACCTGCCAGCCGCCCAGACGGCGCGAGAGTTTTGCGCCTTCCGCATAGCCCAGCCCGCAAATGACGATGGAGCACAGCATCAGCGCCACCCCCGCCAGGGGCAATTGGGTGGCGTGGCGCAGCGCCACGCCGATGACGCAGGCGCTGCCAAGGCCCGCGAACAGCCAGAAACCGCGATGCGGCCGCTCCCCGCCGCGCAGCACGCCAAATAAAGCCGTGGCGAGCGGCAGCAGGCCGAGGAAAATCTGCGATTGCGCGGCGTTGATATGGCGCAATGCCAGCGCCGAAAGCAGCGGAAACCCGACGACCACGCCGAGGGCAACCAGGGCGAGAGACAAAAAATCCCCCCGCGCCGGGCGCGGCTGGCGCAGCAGCAAAAGCAAGGCCAGCGCCAACCCGCCCGCCAGCGCGGCCCGCGCCACGGTAAGAAACACCGGGTCAAACCCCGCCAGCGCCGCACGCGTTGCGGGCATAGAGCCGCTGAAGATGAGAACCCCCAGCGTGCCGCAGACCCAGCCATCCATCCGCTTTTCCATCCCCTGCCCCTTCACCTTCTTCCCCACCGCTTGTGGCGGGGTGAGGCTGGCGCTTCCAGGCACAGACAGGTACAATTACGAAGAACTGTACTTGTTGTGGGAGAGGTACGGATGGCCATGCCGGACGGAACACTGGTCACGCGGCTGATGGGGGAGATCCGTGGCGGCATCGCCGCGCGGACATTGGCGCCCGGCACCAGGCTGCCCTCGATCCGCGCGCAGGCCCTGGCGCGCAATGTCTCTAAAACCACGGTGGTGGAGGCCTATGACCGGCTGGCGGCGGAAGGGGTTATCGAATTGCGGCGCGGCTCGGGCTTCTATGTGGCCGGGCGCTTGCCGCCGCTGAGCCTCGCCGAGGCCGGGCCGAAGCGCGAGCGGGAGATGGACCCGCTCTGGGTCTCCCGGCAATCGCTGGAAATGCCGGGCGACGCGCTGAAGCCCGGCTGCGGTTGGCTGCCGCCCAACTGGATGCCCGAGGCCAGCCTGCGCCGGGCGCTGCGCGGCCTGTCGCGGGCCCAGGCCGCCACGCTGACAGATTACGGCAATCCGCGCGGCCTCGCCCCGCTGCGCGAGCACCTGGCGAGGCGGCTGGGCGGCTTTGGCGTGGCGGCTGCACCGGGGCAAATCTTGCTAACCGATTCCGGCACCCAGGCGGCGGATCTGCTCTGCCGCTTTTTGCTGGAGCCGGGCGATAGCGTGCTGGTGGATGATCCCTGCTATTTCAATTTCCGCGCCTTGCTGCGCGCGCACCGGGTGAAGCTGGTCAGCGTGCCCTATACGCCGTCTGGCCCGGACCTCGACGCTTTCGCCCGGATTCTCGAAACCGCCCGGCCACGCCTCTATATTACCAATTGCGCCGTGCATAACCCCACCGGTGCCGCGCTCTCGCCAGTGACGGCGCACCGGCTGCTGAAGCTGGCGGAGTTGCATGGGCTGATCATCATCGAGGATGACATCTTTGCCGATTTCGAGGCTGAGCCCTCCCCGCGCCTTGCCGCCTTCGACGGGCTGGAGCGGGTGGTGCAGATCGGCAGTTTTTCCAAAACCCTCTCGGCCTCGATCCGCTGCGGCTATATCGCCGCGCGGCAGGACTGGATCGAGGGGCTGACGGATCTGAAAATCGCCACCAGCTTCACCAATGGCCAGCTCTCCGCCGAATTGCTGCTGGCGGTGCTGCAGGACGGCACCTACCGCAAACATGTCGAGGGGCTGCGCGTAAAACTGGCCGGGGCGATGACACAGGCCACCGGCCGGTTGCGGGCGCTGGGGCTCATCCCCTGGGTGACGCCGCTGGCGGGCATGTATCTCTGGTGCGCATTGCCCGATGGGGGTGATGCGGCGGAGATCGCCCGCCAGGGGCTGGAGGAAAATATCGTGCTCGCCCCCGGCAATGTCTTCAGCCCCGCCCAGACCGCCGGGCGCTTCCTGCGCTTTAACGTGGCGCAATGCGGCGATCCGCTGCTGTTCCAGTTTCTCCGCCGGGCGCTGCGGACATCAGTAAGGTAGGCGCATCCGGCCATTCCCGTTGCCGGGACCGGCGAAACCGGCGGCCCCGGCCAGAAAAGCCCAACCAGAGCTCCCCGGCGCTACTTAACGCCGGGGAAGATGCACAGGATTTCGAAGGCGATATTCGCCGCAACCAGGGCGGTGGTGCCTTGCGGGTCATAGGGCGGGGAGACCTCCACAACGTCGCCGCCGACGATCTCCAGCCCGTCCAGCCCGCGGATGATCTCCAGCCCCTGCGGGATGGTCAGACCGCCGATTTCCGGCGTGCCGGTGCCGGGGGTGAAGGCGGGGTCCAGGCTGTCGATATCGAAGGACACATAAACCGGCCCGGCGCCGAGCTTGGCCTTGATCTCGGCCATCAGCGGCACCAGCGATTTGTGCCAGCATTCATGCGCCTCAACCACGGTGAAGCCCTGGTTGCGGCCCCAATCGAACTCATCGGCCGAATAGCCGGTGCCGCGCAAGCCGATCTGCACGGTGCGCTTCGGGTCGATCAGATTTTCCTCCACGGCGCGGCGGAACGGCGTGCCATGGGCGATCTTCTCGCCGAACATCGTGTCGTTGATATCGGCATGGGCGTCGATATGCACCAGCCCCACCGGCCCGTGCTGTTTCGCCATGGCGCGCAGGATGGGCAAAGCGATGGTGTGGTCGCCGCCCAGCGTGACCGGCTTGCAGCCCGCCGCCAGGATGGCGTCATAGGCGCGCTCGATCCGCGCGATGGAATCGTGAAGATTATAGGGATTCACCGCGACATCCCCGATATCGGCGATGCGCAGGCAATCGAACGGCCCCTTGCGGGTGGCGACGTTATAGGGCCGCAGCATCACGGATTCAGCACGGATCTGGCGGGGCCCGAAGCGCGTGCCGGTGCGGTTGGAGGTGCCGAGATCGAAGGGCACGCCGACGAAGCAGGCATCCAGCCCCTCGGCGGAGGGATAGACCGGCAGACGCATCATCGAGGCGATGCCGCCGCAGCGCGGCATCTCGTTGCCGCTCAAAGGTTGGGGGAAACGGGGCTGGTCCATCTTGGTCTCCTAGCGGGCTGGGGCCGGGAGCTTATCTACGCCGCTGGCGCCCGGCCATACATAACCGGGGGCCGCCGCTCAGTTTGATCTTCTTCAATCCAATGATAGGTTCCGCGCCATTGAAGACGAAACGGGGGACCCTGACATGGCGCGGCTGGATACGGTGGATCTGCGGTTGCTGCGCGTGTTCGCGACCGTGGTGGAATCACGCGGCTTCAGCGCCGCGCAGACGGTGCTCAACGTCAACACCTCCACCATCTCCAACCAGATCGCGGCATTGGAAACGCGGCTGGGGGTAAAACTCTGCCAGCGCGGCCGGGCGGGATTCAAACTCACCGAGGATGGCGCGACGATCTTCTCGGAAACGCAGAAACTCTTCTCGGCCATTGACGGGTTCGACATGCGGGCCAGCGCCTTGCGCGCCAAGGTGCGCGGCACGCTGAATATCGGGCTCGTGGATAATACGATCTCGGACAAGCAAACGCAGCTGGACGAGCTGTTCCGCCAATTCACCGCGGCCATGGGCGATGTGCATGTGAATCTGGAGGTGAAGTCGCCGAACGAGCTGCTGCGCGATGTTCTGGAAGGAAAACTGCATGTAGGGGTCGGCAGTTTTCCAAAAATCATGCTCGGCCTCAGCTACGTGAAGATCTATGACGAGCGGCATTCTTTCTATTGCGCGGCACGGCACCCGCTCTTCGCGCTCAAACCCGGGCAGATCACGCAGACGCTCATCGCCGAGCAGCGGCTCATTTCACGTGGCTATTGGGGATCACGTGACACCAAGACCATCCGTTCTGAACGGGCCAGCGCGACAGTGAATAACATGGAGGCTGCGGCAAGGTTGATTCTCTCCGGAGATTATCTTGGCTATCTGCCGGAGCATTACGCAAAACCCTGGGAACAGACCGGGGACATGAAAAAGCTGCTGCCGGAGGAGCTGACCTATCTGGCGCCGTTCGAGATCGCCTATGACCAGGTGAAGCTGGCCCTGCCGCCGGTCAAGCTGTTCACCACGCTGGCGGCAAAATTACTGACGCGGGAGGCTAACCTCCCGCGTCCTCAGATCACAGATCGGTACCCGAGCGCCTTGTTGCTGGCGGTAATCGCCGCCTGCTCGGCCGAGAGATCGAGATTGCCGTTGATCAGATAATACACCACACCGGCCACCAGCAGCCCCGGCGCCCAGGAGATGTCGACATCCCCCAGCGCATGGGCGATGGGACCTTCGATACATCCCCGCCAGATCGAAGAACGGCACGCTGGCGGCGAAGCCGATGACATAGGCGACGAGCCCGCGCCAACCCCAGGCGCCATAAATGCCGTTCGGGGTGAAGAAATCCTTGATGGCGTAATGGCCTTTGCGGACGAAGAAATAGTCCATCAGATTCACCGCCGTCCAGGGCACCAGCACATACAGCATGATGGACAACGCATCATAGAGCGCGTTGATGGCATTGGCATTAAGCGACAGCGACACCGCCAGCCACACCACAGCCAGCGCCAGCACGCCGCGCAATGCGCACCCCGCGCGAGAAGGGGATGTTGGCGAAGCAATCCAGCCCGGTGACGAGGGTGAGCATGCCGGAATAGGCGTTCAGCCCCATCGTGGCGGTGAGTGCGGCGACGGAAACCAGCACGGTCAGCGTGCCCAGGTGCGGGAAGATGCTGTTGCCGGCAGCGTTCGTGGCAACCATGCCGTCCGACGCGCCGAGATAGGTGGCAAGCCAGGCGCCGAGGATGATCAGCCAGATGGCCGCACCCGAGGCACCGACATAGACATTCCAGACCAAGGGGGCACGCGCCCCGCCCGCGCGGCAGATAGCGCGTATAATCCGAAACATATGGCGCGTAGGTGATGTTATAGGCCGCGCAGGCCGCGAATTGCGCCGCGAAGGCCACCCAGCCGAAGCTCACATGGCCCGGCGCATGCGGCGCGATGCCTGCCAAACATGATCGCCCCGGAGAGGATGACGTAGAGCGGCAGGCTGACCCAGAACAACACGCGGAAGACGATATGCAGCCAGTCATGCCCGAAAATGGCGATGACGGTGGCAACAACGCCCAACCCCAGCGCGATGGCGGGAATGCCCCAGCCAAACAGATGGTTGAGCCCCTGAGAAATCAACACCGTGTCCACGACGTTGAAACCGGCGAAGGTGAACATGCGTGCCGAGGAGCGGGATGATGACGCCGCGATAGCCAAATTGCGCGCGCGACTGGATCATCTGCGGCAGGCCGAGATCCGGCCCCTGGCTGGCGTGGAAGGCCATGAACAAGCGTGCCGAACAATATGCCCAGCACCGAGGCCAGGCTCGTGGCCCCGAAGCCCAGCCCCATGCCCGGCCCGATAAAGCCGATGGCAATGGTAAAGAACTGGAAATTACCAAGGAACCAGAACGGCCCTTGGGTGGAGACTTTGCCGCGGCGTTCGGCCTGCGGCACATAGTCTATGGACCGTGTTTCGATCCCCAGGCTGGGGCCCATTGCGGATGCTTCCGGCTTCGGTATCAGCAAGCGTTACCATTGGTCCTCGCGGCGTTGTGGTGAGACCGCAGGGCATAGCACCCATGAGGCAGGCGCAAACATAACGCCGGCATGACAATTAGTTTGACGAAGTGTGAAGTTTCCCCCCTGCCCTCACGGCGAAGGCACGCACAGCCGGGCCTCACAGCGCCCTTCAGTACGTTCTGCGCCGGTCCATATTTGGAGAGGCGGCATAAAATTCCCGCTTGTTTTCATACATCGCGATATCGGCCCGCTGAATGGCGGCTTCCATCTTTCCGCCGGCGTCGCAGATGGCGGCGCCAACCGAAAAGATCACCGGTGTCGCGCCGGAGTGAAACTGGTTGTTCAGCTCCGTCACCTGCGCCAGATCGTCCAGCACCGCCTGCACATCCGCTTGCGTTTTCGATGGCAGGAGAATGATGAACTCATCGCCGCCAATTCTGGCCGCGCAGCCGGGCTTGTCCACCACCTGCCGCAATATTTCGCCCACCCGGCGCAGCATCGCGTCTCCCGCCGCATGGCCGAGTTCGTCGTTGACCATCTTCATGCCGTTCAGGTCGATCATGATGATCGCGACGGGGAAAGGCCCCCTGCGGTCGAGCCTGCTGATCTCATCGTTATAGAAGGACCGGTTATGCAGGCCGGTGAGCACGTCATGCTTGCCGAGATACTCCAGATACGCCTCCGCCTTCTTGCGCGCGGTAATATCGGTTAGCGACACCAACACCTTCGCCCAGTCATTTTCCCGGCCGGGCACGACCGAGAATTGCAGGATCAGGTTCAGCAGCTCACCATCCAGCCGGTAATTCACCACCTCACGCTCATGCCCCAGCTTGCCGTCCCACAAGGCGACAAGTTGTTCCGCAAAAAAGGCGCGCATCTCATCGCGAAAGATTTGGTCAAGCCGGTTGAGCAGGTCGTCTTTGGTCCGCGCACCAAACAACGTTAATGTGTGAGCATTCACATCCAGGACATGAATGTCCTGCATGCACATCTCGACGAAATCGGGATGCACGTCAATGAATGTGCGAAAATCGACGATCCCCCGGATCCGCAATTCATCAAGCCGGGCTTTGATGAGGCTAAAATCCTCCAGCCAGATGGAGACCGGCGAGTCATTGAAGAGCGCACGCGCCTCCGCCTCGCTGACGAGCAGGTCACGCCGTGCTGCCTCCTGGGCCGAAATATCCTCGAAGGCAACGATAACACGCGACCAGCCGTTCTGACCATCGGGATGGATGGCGCCGTTCACCCGGACATCGATCCGGGTGCCATCAAGCCTGTAATTCACGGTCGTCGTGGTGAAATTGGTCTGTCCATTCCAGATCTGAAGCAGTTCCAGCATATAGGCGGGCAGTGCGTCGCCTCTTATGATGCCGGGAAGGTTTGCCGCCAGTTGGGGCAAACTCTCCGCCCCCAGCATGTCCAGCGCCCTCTGGTTTGCGCGCTTTATCTTGATGGAATGGGCACAGCGCCGCACCCTGTTCAAATCGGCCAGAAGATACGAATTCAGATCGATGACGCCTTCGACGCGCCATTCATCGAAAATCGATTTCAGTTCATTGAAATCCTCTTCCCATAAAGCCACGGGCATCAGTTCGAAGAAATCGTCCTGGGTGGAACCGTTCTGGGGAAGCGTCGAAATTTCCATATGCTCCATGTCTCAGATCATGGCTTACAGGTCAAAACAGGTTTTACAAAAATGGTAAACGGCTAACAAAGCAGCCGGCCAAGCGGCCGGTCCCGCCGCGCTTTTGCTGCAATCAGCCCCGGAAGCGGCTTGCCCATGACCGCGGGGGCCATGCGGTGTATGCTCGCGCCAAAACCTCGGAGGAAAACATGTCCGGCTACGCAACGCATGAGGTCTGCAACCAGCCCCCGCTCCTTGAGGGTTTCAGTGCATGGGCGGCGGACCAGCCGCTACGCGAGGCGATTGCGGCTTTTGGCGGCAACTGGGCAGAAGGGCGGCTGCAGGCATGCGGCACCCGAATCGGCTCGGCGCGCGTGCAGCAACTGGCGCGGCTGGCGAACCGTTTCACGCCCGAGCTGCACACTCATGACCGCTACGGGCACCGTATCGACGAGGTCGCGTTCCATCCCGCCTGGCACGAGTTGCTCGGCCTGCTGCGCGCTGACGAGGTGCATGCCCTTGGCTGGGCCGACCCGCGCCCCGGCGCGCATGTGGCCCGCGCCGCTTTGTCTTACCTCTGGGCGCAGGGCGAGGCGGGTGTGGGCTGCCCCGGGGCAATGACTTTCGCCTCCCTGGCCGCGCTGCGCCATGCGCCAGAGCTGCTGGCGCAATTCCAGGCCAAGATCCTCTCGCCGTCCTATGATCCGCGCCCGGTGCCGCCGGGGCAAAAATCCGCGCTCACGGTCGCCATGGCGATGACGGAGAAGCAGGGCGGGTCCGATCTGCGGCAGGTGCAGACGCAGGCCGTTCCGGTGGGGGGCGGCTGGTACGCGCTCACCGGCCATAAATGGTTTTTCTCAGTGCCGGTGGCGGATCTGTTCCTCACGCTCGCCCGCACGCAGGCTGGCCCCACCTGCTTCCTGGCGCAGGGCTGGCGGGATGATGGCAGCCGCAATTTCCTGCTCTTGCAACGCTTGAAGGAGAAATGCGGCAACCGCTCCAACGCCTCGTCCGAGGTCGAATTCCGGGGGCTGGAGGCGAGGATCGTGGGCGAGGAAGGACGCGGCATCGCCACCATATTGGAGATGGCCCACCTCACCCGGCTGGAATGTGCGCTGGGCAGCGCAGGGCAGATGCGCCAGGCGGTGCGCCTTGCCCTGCACCATGCCGGCCATCGTTCGGCCTTCGGGCAGCGCCTTGCCGTGCAACCGGCCATGGCGAATGTCCTGGCGGATCTGGCGCTGGAGGCCGAGGCCGCGATGTGGCTGGCGATGCGGGCGGCGGCTTCGCTCGATGCCGGTGGCCGTGACGAAAACGAGCGCGTTCTAAGCCGCCTCTTGGCGCCGCTTGCCAAATATTGGGTGTGCAAGCGCGCGCCGATGGTGGTGGCCGAGGCGCTGGAATGCCATGGCGGCAATGGCTTCGTCGAGGAGCATGACATCGCCCGGCTGTACCGCGACGCACCGCTGAACGGGCTGTGGGAAGGCTCGGGCAATGTCATCTGCCTGGATGTGATGCGCGCCCTCACCCGCCTGCCGGAGAGTTCTGGATTTGCTGCGCGCCGAAATCGGCCGCGCCAAAGGGGCGCATCCCGCGCTGGATTCCTGGCTGGCCGCGCCCTTGCCCGCGCTTGAGGAGAGACACGCGCGCCGCCTGACCGAGCAGCTTGCGCTGGCCCTGGCCGCCAGCCTGCTGCTGCGGCACGCGCCCTCCGGCATCGCCGCCGCCTATTGCGCGACGCGACTGGCGCAGGCCGGTGGCTACGCCCTCGGCACGCTCCCCGAAGGCATCGATTTCGCCCCGCTCATCGCGCGCGCCATGCCGGAGATGTCAGCCTGACGGCTTGGTGCTGGGCATTCGCCGCTTGATCCCGCGCTTTAACGGCGCGGACTGTTCGCACGGGGAGCGGGCTGCGGCCGCCATGGCAGCATGGCGCTGGTGCGCAACTGGTAGCGGCGATACGCCTCGCCACGCCGCGCCAGCATCGCCGCCTCCAGCGGCGGCACGCCGGTAAGATAGCGCAGCACCAGAAACATCAGCACCGGGGCAATGAAGGCCAGCAGGCTTTGCGGATGCCCCGGCGTGAAGGCGATCACCGGGTAGGCGAGCCAGCCCAGCGCCTCGAACAGGTAATTGGGGTGCCGGCAAAGCGACCAGAGCCCCAGCTCGCAAATGCCGCCCTGGTTGGCGGGGTCGGCACGCCAGCGGCGCAACTGGTTGTCGGCCAGCGCCTCCCCCGCCAGGGCGAACAGCAAGAGCGCGGCCCCCAGCAGGTCGGCCAGGCGCAGGCCCGGAGCGGGCTGCGCGGCGGCCTGGTAGATGGAGATGGCCAGCAGCCCCGACACCGGCCCCTGGCCGATCATGAGCCAGAACATCCGGGCCTGGAATTTGGGCCCGGTGGCGGCGCGCATCTGGGCGTAGCGCGTATCCTCGGGCCCGGTGGCCACCCGCCAGGCGACATAGGTGCCGAGCCGTAGCGCCCAAATCAGCAAAAGGGCCGCCAGCAGCCAGTGGCGCCAGGCCATGCCGGGCGCCGCCAGCGCCACCCCGGCCAAGGCAAGGCCGGTGCCGAACGTCCAGAACACATCGATCCATCCGGCATTGCCCAGGCGCCGCTGCACCACCCAGGCAAGCAGCATAAGCATCGTGACCAAAGCCCCGGCGATGAGGCAGAGGCTCACGGCACCGGCGTGAGCAGATAATGGCTCACCCCCCAGGCTTCGCCGCCCGCATGGCCGAACAGCCCGGCCGTGGCCAAAAAGAACAGCCGCCAGCGCCGGAACCAGAGTTTCGCTCCGGCGCCATACACATCCTCCATCATGGCGCGTATGGCGCTGGCCTCGCGGTCGTAATTGCGCAGCCAATCCTGCGCCGTGCGCTGGTAATGCGCGCCGCTCCAGCGCCAATCCCGCGTGAGGGTGAACAGATCCGGAAAGGCGGCGATGAGATCGTGGCTCGGCATGATGCCGCCGGTGAAGAAATAGCGGGCGATCCAGTCCGCCTCGTCCTCATGGTTGAAGCGGTAGGGCTGGGTGGCATGGGCGAAGACATGCACGAAGAGCTTGCCTTCAGGCCGCAGCCAGCCACGGAGTTTCGTGAGCAGGCCGCGCCAATTGGCCATATGCTCGAACATCTCCACCGAGACCACGCGGTCGAATGTTCGCGCCGGCTCGAAATCATTCATGTCGGCGGTGATGACCTGAAGATTATGCAGGCCGAGCCGTTGCGCCTGCGCCTCGATAAAGCGGCGCTGCGCGGCGGCGTTGGAGACGGCGGTGATGCGCGCGTTTGGAAACCGCCGGGCCATGAATAAAGAAAGCGAGCCCCAGCCGCAGCCAAGCTCCAGAATCTCCTGCCCGTCGGCAAGCCCGGCGTGGGCTATGGTCTCCTCCAGCGCGTGCAGCTCGGCCTCTTCCAGGCTCTCCCGCCCGGTGGGGTAGAGGCAGCAGGAATATTTGCGGCGCGGCCCCAGCACGAGACCGAAAAACGCCGGCGGCAGCTCATAATGCTGGCGGTTGGCATCCTCGGTATGTTCGGCGATGCGGTAGGACGCCATGTCCGCCACGAAGCCGCCGGTGGCGGCCTGGGCGCTGGCAAGCTGGCTGTTCGTGCGCCCAACCATGCGGCTAATGCCCAGGCGCAGCAGGCTGTCGGGCAGCGGGAAATGTTCGGCGGCGCTGGCGATTTGGGTGGCGAAAGTCATGCGCCGCTCCTGAGGGTTTGCGGTTGAACCTGATGGATGAAGGCGAGGCAGTCAGGCAGGACCGGCGCCAGGATGCCAAGCCATGGGGAGAGCGCGCCGACGAGCTTCATGTGGTCGATGCCGGGATAGAGTTTCACCTCCACCGCATCGCCCGCCTGGCGCAAGCTTCGGGCCAGCCGGGTGCTGTTGCCCGGGTCGACAATGCTGTCATCCAGCCCCGCGGCGAGAAAGGCGGGCGGCGCGCCTGGGGCCACGAAATTGATCGGCTGGGTGCGCGCCAGGCCAGCTTGCGGGCCAAAAATGATCTTCAGCACCGGGTCTGTAAGGGGCAGGAAATCGTAAGGACCAGCCAGGCCGATGAAGCCCGCAACATCCCGCCCGGGGCTCAGCCCATGTGGTGCCAGCCATTCCGGGTCCAGCGCCAGCATGGCGGCGATATAGGCACCGGCCGAATGGCCCATGAGGAACAGGCGGGAGGGATCCGCGCCATAATCGCCCGCATGCGCATGGGCCCAGGCCACGGCGGCGGCGCCATCTTGCAGGAAGCCCGGGAAGCGGGTTGGCGGGTAGATGCGGTAGTCAGGGATGACGGTCACCACCCCGC
This sequence comes from uncultured Pseudomonadota bacterium, assembly GCA_963736885.1. Lineage (GTDB taxonomy): Bacteria > Pseudomonadota > Alphaproteobacteria > Acetobacterales > Acetobacteraceae > Acidocella. The sequence goes on along the minus strand of CAVTQN010000007.1, from coordinate 189,192 downwards.
GCGCGGCCAGGGCCGCGCCGACGAAACGGTAAAGCGCCTTGTTTCCTTCCTGCCAGCTGCCGCCATAGAAAAACACGACCAAAGGCGCGCCGTGCACATGGCGCGGGGCGTAGATATCAAGCCCGCCGCGCGGGCCCGGCGCGTATCTGATGTCGCGGGTGACGGTGAAATCGCCCGGCGCGAGATCATTGAGCACGGTGACCGGCGACAGGGAAGCAGCAGCCATGCCCCCTGCCATAAGCAGCGCCGCGCCAAGGAGAAGGAGCATGCGCCGTTTCATGTCAGCGGCGCAGCAGCCGGTCCAGCCAGGGCAGGCGCAGCCCGCCTTCCAGCGCCGCCAAGCAGATGCACCCCTCCGGATCAGCCACCGGCTGGTGCTCCAGCGTTTCATCCGCCTCAGCAAGATCGCCAGCGCTGAAATGGCCGGTCTCGTCGCTGAAGCCGCCTGCCAGGACCTGGGTGAATTCAGCACCGCCATGGGTATGGTGGATCACCCGCCTGCCGCCATCCACGCGGAACATCATCATCGTCTGGTCAGGCGCCCAGGGCAGGCGCACCCGGCTATGATGAATGCCCCAGCCGACCCACAGCCAGCGCCCGATATCCGCCCCCTTCAGCGCCGCTGGCAGGCTTACACCTTCGGGCAGCACCCTTCGCGTCTGGCGGGGCGGGCGCGGCGCGCGGGGCAAGGCGGGCTCGTCCAGCCGGGCCAGAACCTGGTTGAAGGCGCGCTCATCGAGCGGTTCCGGCGGCAGATCCTCCAATATGGCCCCGCCCAGCGCTTCCAGCCTTTGGGTCTCGGCCCGGCAGGCGGGGCAGGTTTCAAGATGCGCCTGCACCACCACCGCCAGACCGGCCGGCAATGTACCGGCGGCAAGGCGCAGCAAGCTTTCGTCTGAGGGGTGATGATGGATCACAGCGCCTCTCCAAGCAGCAGGCGCAGCCGGGCGAGCCCCAAGCGGATGCGGGATTTGACAGTGCCGAGCGGCAGATTGAGCCGGTCGGCGATGGCGGCGTGGGGGAGATCCGAGAAGAACGAGAGAGACAAAATAACTTGCTGGTCCTTGCTTAGGGTTTTGAGTGCCGCGCCGACCCGCTCATTGCGCTCAGCCGCCAGAACCGCGGTTTCGGCGGAAGGCGTCAGCGCCTCTTCCTCCGGCGCGGGCGGCAGGTTGCGCAGGCGGCGGGCATGGTCGATGCGGGCATTGCGGGCAATGGCAAATATCCAGCTCGCCACCCCCGCGCGGGCCGGGTCGAACTGCCCGGCCTTGCGCCAGAGGCTGAGCATCACCTCCTGGCTCAGTTCCTCGGCCGCCGCCGGGCTGAGCCCGGTTTTCAGCAGATAGGCTTTCACACGCGGCGCGAAATGCTTGAACAAGGCGGCAAAGGCCTGACGGTCCTGGCATCCGGCCACCCGGCGGATGAGCTGGACCAGCAATTCGGCTTCCAGCGGCGCGGAATCGGCCGGGCTCACCGGAGAGTGCTGGGCCCGCGGCAATGCCGGGCGATGAGGGGCGTCATGGACATTCACGCAGCATAATACGGGGCGGCCATGGATTTGGATCATTTCGCATCCAGCGGCCCGGTTTTTTTGTCTCGCGCGTGATCCATGCAAGCGGCCCGCGCGTAACCTTCATGAAAATAGAAGGAGACCACGGCGTGGCCGGCACCGGGAGCGAACAACAGCGCATTGCCGTGATTGGCGCGGGCATTTCCGGGCTGGCCGCCGCCTGGCTGCTCTCGCGCCGCCATGAGGTGACGCTCTATGAAGCAGAGCCGCGCCTGGGCGGCCATAGCCACACGGTGGAGGCCGGCGGCGTGCCGGTCGATACCGGCTTCATCGTCTATAACGAGCCCGCCTATCCCAACCTCACCGCCTTGTTCAAACATCTTGGCGTCGCCACCCAGCCGAGCGACATGTCCTTTTCCGTGTCCCTCAAGGCACCGGCGCTGGAATATGCGGGCAGCGACCTCGCCGGGCTGTTCGCGCAAAAGCGCAATCTCTTAAACCCCCGCTTCTTTGCCATGCTGCGCGACCTGGTGCGCTTCTACCGCGAGGCGCCCCAGGCGGCGCGCGCGCCGGAGATGAGCCTGCGGGCCTTCCTGCGCGCCGGCGCCTATGGCAGCGCCTTCACCGAGGATCATCTCTACCCCATGATCGCCGCCATATGGTCCTGCCCGGCCGGGCAGGCGGGCGATTTGCCGGCCGCCGCCTTCTTGCGGTTCTGCGAAAATCACGGCCTGCTGAAACTCACAAAACGCCCGGCATGGCGGAGCGTTACCGGCGGCTCGCGCGAATATGTGGCGCGGCTGAAAGACGCGTTCGCCGGCACCACAAAGCTGGGCGCCGGGGTGACCGGGCTACGCCGCACGGAGGCCGGGGTGGTGTTGCATGACCAGGCCGGCGGCAGCGCCAGCTTCGACCATGCCGTACTGGCCTGCCATGCCGATACCGCGCTGCGCCTGATCGCAACGCCGACAGCGCGCGAGCAGGAGGTGCTCGGCGCCTTTCGGTACACGAGCAACGCGGCCTATCTGCATACCGACCCCAGCTTCATGCCACGCCGCAAGGCCGCCTGGGCGGCCTGGAACTATGCGGGCGCGCGTGGCGAACAGGCCCGGATTTGCGTGACCTATTGGATGAACCGGCTGCAAAATCTGAGCACGGCACAGAACTGGTTCGTCACGCTCAACCCGCAACGCGAACCGGCAGGCGCAATGCTGCACCAAAGCTATGAGCACCCGGTCTTCGACCTTGCCGCGCTGCGTGCCCAGAGGGCGTTGTGGAGTTTGCAGGGCGCGGCGCGGCTCTGGTTCTGCGGCGCCTATTTCGGCGCCGGATTTCACGAGGACGGGCTGCAGGCGGGCCTTGCGGTGGCCGAGGAACTTGGCGGGGTGCGCCGCCCCTGGAGCGTGGCGGATAAATCGGGGCGCATCCACCTGCCCCGCCCCAGGCAGGCGGCATGAACGCGCTCTACCAAACACTGGTGACGCATACGCGGCTGCGGCCAAGGCGGCATCATTTACGCTACAACGTGGCGTATCTGCTGCTCGACCTCGCCGCTTTGCCGAAACTTCGGCTTTTCTCTTGCGGGCGCTTCAATCTTTTCAGTTTCAATGCCCGCGATTATGGCGATGGCGCGGGTGATTTACGCAGCTACGTGCAGGTGCAGCTCGCCCAGGCCGGTATGGCGCAAGCCGGTGCCAGCATCCGCCTGCTTACCATGCCGCGCTTCCTGGGATACGCGTTCAATCCGCTCAGCCTCTATCTCTGCCACGATGCGCAGGGTTGCTTGCGCGCGGTGCTCTATGAGGTGAACAACACCTTCGGGCAACGCCATAGCTATCTACTGCCGGTGACGGAAAGCTGCCCCCTGGTGCGCCAGGAATGCGGCAAGGCATTCTATGTGTCGCCCTTCCTGGACATGGATCTGCGCTACCGCTTTGCCCTGCATCCGCCGGGCGAGGCGCTGGGGCTGCATATCACCGTGGAGGATGAACAAGGCGCCTTGCTGCACGCCACCATGGCGGGCAAGCACCAGAAGCTGACCAATTCCGCCTTGCTGCGCACCGCCTGCGCCGTGCCGTTCCTGGGCGCCAAGGTCGTCTTTGGTATCCATTGGGAGGCGCTGAAGCTGTGGCTGAAAGGCATTGGCCTGCGCCCCCGCCCGCCCGTGCCAGCACAGCCCGTCACCATCTCCCGGCCAGACACGGAGCGTGCATTGTGAGGGATGCGCAAGACATGAGCAGCGGCGTTTCACTTTCTTCCGCGCCTGCCACAGGCTGGCGGGTGGCGCTGCTGCGCCGGATGCTAGCCGGGCTGCGCTATGGAAGATTGCTCTGCACGACGCCAAAGGGCGCGCTGCTTGACCAACGCGGCCCGCACCCCGGGCCGGAGGCAAAGCTCGCGCTGCATAACTGGCGGGCCTTGCGGGCCTTGCTTCTGAGCGGCGATGAAGGCTTTGCCGACGGTTTTCTGCGCGGCGATTGGTCCAGCCCCGACCTCGCCAGCTTCCTCACCCTGGCGGCGCAAAATTTCGGCAACGCGCACAAGCCCCCCCTGCCCTTGCGGCTGCTACACAGGCTGCGCCATGCGCTGAACGCCAACAGCCGCGCCGGGTCTCGGCGCAACATCATGGCGCATTATGACCTGGGCAATGAATTCTACGCCGCCTGGCTTGATGCGCAGATGCTGTATTCCGCGGCACTCTACAGGCATCCGGGTGAAAGCCTGGAGGCCGCGCAGCTGCATAAGCTGGCACTGATTACCGACTGGCTGGACATACACCCGGGCAGCAAGGTGCTGGAAATTGGCTGCGGCTGGGGGGCTTTGGCCAAGCTGCTGGGGGCTGCCGGCGCGCGCGTAACGGGCCTGACCCTGTCCCCCGCCCAATTGGCCCATGCGCAGGGCGTTATTGCCGCCAACGGGCTTGAGGAGCGGGTGGAGCTGGCATTGCGTGATTACCGGGACGAGACCGGACGATATGACCGGATTGTATCGGTTGAGATGCTGGAAGCCGTGGGCGAAGCCTACTGGCCGGTGTATTTCCGTACATTACGCGAGCGCCTGAAGCCCGGCGGCAAGGTGGTGTTGCAGGTGATTACCATCGATGCGGCACGTTTCGACGCCTACCGGGACAATCCGGATTTCATCCAGCGCCGTATTTTTCCCGGCGGCATGCTGCCGGCAAGGGCGCATATCGGCATTCATGCCCAGGCGGCCGGCCTCGTGCCCGCGCGGATCAAAACTTTCGGCGAGAGCTACGCATTAACCCTTGCCGCCTGGCGCTCACGCTTTCTGGCGGCCTGGCCCGCTCTTGCGAAAATGGGGTTCGATGATCATTTCCGGCGGCTCTGGCTTTATTATCTCTGTTATTGCGAAGCTGGATTTCGTTCCGGAACGATCGATGTCGGCCTCTATGAACTTCTGGGGTGAGGAGCGCGCGCTGATGATGTCCTATCTCAAAGCCTATCTGGCCAGCGCAATCATCTTCATCACGCTTGATGCGTGCTGGCTCAGCGTCATGGGCCCGCGTCTTTACAAACCGCTCCTGCAAGGATTGCTGGCGGACACAGTGCGCCCCGTTCCGGCGCTGCTGTTCTACCTGCTTTATATCGGCGGAATCGTGGTGTTTGCCGTTGCCCCCAGCCTCACGCCGCCACGCCTGGCCAGCGTGATCTTGCGAGGCGTTGGCTTCGGACTTGTCGCCTATGCCACCTATGATCTGACGAACCAGGCCACTATGCGAACATGGCCGCCCGTCATCACCATTGCTGATATTAGCTGGGGCATGTTCGCGACGGCGGCAGCGGCAACAGCCGGACATCTTGCCTTGCATTGGCAAGCCAAGATGTGATCAGGCAGACTTCTCTTCATCAGCCCGCTGCCACACGCCAGCGGTCTTTGCCGTTCAGCCTTATACCGGCAGCATCAATGACACTGCCTGCGAATTTGGCATGAACCGTGGCAAAGAATCAGCCCATGACCTCGTCAATAAGCTGGCGGATTTCAGCCACGCTCATCCGGGAGGGGCTGTTTTTACGGTCCAAATCAATTTTATCTTGCAGTTCACCAGCAGAAATAGCTTGGGGAAGGCAGGAGGAAATGATGAAATTGGTCTCGTAGTTCATATTTTGAGTATACATTATTTTTATTCCTTGGCCGTTCATACCGGCTCTTGTCTAAGCCGCTGGTACCAAACGTAACCAGCGTGCACTGCGTCTACGACGCCAAAAACTTAAAAAGGCGGCCCAAAGGCCGCCTCGATAGCCATCTAGATCATCGCCGTGGCGATGTCATAAATGCAGAGCCTTAAGCGGCCTTGATGTTGTCAGCGGCGCTCTTGCCGTTACGGCGATCCTGCACGATGTCAAAGCTCAGCTTCTGGCCTTCGGTGATAACGTTCATGCCACCGCGCTCAACCGCAGAGATATGCACGAAAACGTCTTCGCCGCCGTTATCCGGCTTGATAAAGCCAAAACCCTTCGTTGCATTGAAGAATTTTACAGTTCCAATAGTCATGACGATTTCCTTCCAATCAGTCATAAAGTTCAACTCGCAGCACAGAGTGCACTGCAAGCCATCCAAGATCGATTTTGAAGAGGAAGATCGTCAACGACGCTGTTAACGTGGAAACAAAGTTCAGTAGCAAGATCGATAATTCAGGATATACCCCAGGCAAGCATCAAAGACAAGCTATATTAAATCCGCCCTGCATGCGCACAACCTGCGGGCGGTGAGGTTTTCGTCAGAGAGCAGGGCCAGAAAGCGCCGCCACGCCTTCCCGCAAGAGCTTGAAAAGCGAGCAGCAGCGCCAAATTTCTTATGAGATGACGATCCCTCGTCCAAGGACAAGGATTATGAGACCATCCACAAACTGTCTTGCTAGAGTCTTACTCGCCGCGGCAGCGATCAGCGCCCTGCCAGGGCACGCCCTGGCACATGGGGGCTGGGGGGGCATGGGGGCTGGGGGGTTGGCATTGGCATCGCGCCTGTCTTCGTGCCTGGGCCATATTATTATCCACCGCCCGTCTATTATCCGCCACCCCCGGTCTATTATGTGCCCCCGCCGCCTGGGTATTATTCGCCCTATCCTGGCTACATTGCACAGTCGCCACCCCCGCAAGCGCCACAGGCGCCACAAGCGCTGCCTCAAGACAGTTCCGCCTTCGCGGCGCAATCCTGTAACGCCGGCAGCTATATGTGCCCCATGGAGGTCAGCGTACCAGTTGGCGCACGTTGCTACTGCCGGGGCAATGACGGCAATCGCGTTTATGGCGCCGCTCAGTAGGCGTTCATCGCGCGCCAGATATCGGCCGCCAGTTAGCCGGGGAAGGCCCGCATCTGCTGGCAGCCGATGATCTTGTTCAACTTGCTCCTTGAGCGGCTCGGGGCCGGTAATCATTTGCCACGGCCTCACCAAACGGCCCGGCATTGAGCTGCGTGCCGAAGGCAGCGGCCGGGTGTTTGAGCTTCAGGCGCGGAAACACCAGCTCCGCGACGCGGTACGCTTCCTCCAGATGCGGATAGCCGGAGAAGATGAAATTCTCCACGCCAACATCCATATATTGCCTTATCAACCCAGCGACCTGCTCCGGATCTCCCACCAGCGCCGTGCCCGCGCCACCGCGCACCAGCCCGACCCCCGCCCATAGGTTTGGATAAATCTCCAGCTTGTCGCGGGAGCCGCCATGGAGGGCGGCCATGCGGCGCTGACCGACCGAATCCATGCCGGCGAATTTCGACTGGGCCTTGGCGATGGTGGCATCGTCCACATGGCTGATCAACGCATCCGCCGCCGCCCAGGCCTCCTTCGCCGTCTCCCGCACGATCACATGCAGCCGCACGCCAAAATTCAGCTTGCGCCCATGTTTCGCCGCGGCGGCCTGGGCTTGCTTCAGCTTCTCCCCCACCAATTGCGGCGGCTCGCCCCAGCTCAGATAGGTATCGACATGCTCGCCCGCGACATCCATGCCAATCTCGGATGACCCGCCGAAGAACAGCGGCGGGTACGGCTTCTGCACCGCCGGAAACAGCAGATTGCCATTCTCCAGCCGCAGATGCCGGCCTTCGTAATCCACGGTTTCGCCCGCCAGCAGCGCCTTCCAGATCGCCAGGAACTCGCGCGTGATCTCGTAGCGCTCGGCATGTTCCAGGAAGATGCCGTCCCCGGCATTCTCCGAGGGATCACCGCCGGTCACGATATTGATCAGCAGCCGCCCATTCGAGATGCGGTCGAACGTCGCCGCCATGCGCGCCGCCAGGGAGGGGTTGAGCAGCCCCGGCCGGAAGGCGATGAGAAAACGCAACCGTTTGGTCAGCGGCACCAGCGAGGAGGCCACCACCCAGCTATCCTCGCAGGAGCGCCCGGTGGGGATCAGCACGCCATGATAGCCAAGCCGGTCCGCCGCCTGGGCGACCTGGGCGAGATAAGCATGGTCCACCTCGCGCGCGCCAATGCTGGTGCCGAGATAGCGGCCATCGCCATGGGTTGGCAGAAACCAAAAGATATTCGCATCCGTGGCCGGTTGCACTGTCATTTTCCCTCTCCCTCAACCATTCCACGCATCGGCGGCGACATTGATCTGCTGCGGAATCAGCCCGAGCTTGAAGAATGCGTCGGCGATCTTCTGCTGGTCCGCGAAGATCTCAGGCGTCAGCTTATGCACGCCGTATTTCTGCCGGCCGAACCAGGTATCCAGCACCGGGACCGGCAAACCGATACTCGGCGCGATGGCAGCAGCCGTCTCGGCCTGGTGGGTCTGCTCCCAGGCTTCGAGATCGTTCAGCACCCCGATGGCGGCATTCAGCACGTCAGGATGCGCCTGCGCAAAACCCCGCCCCGCCGTGTAGTAGGCGCGGTTGGGCATCAGCCCGGTGCCATCCGTGAGCAGCACGCCACCCGCGGCCTGGGCACCGGCATAGAACGGATCCCAGATGGACCAGGCATCCACCGCCCCGCTGGAGAAAGCGGCGCGGGCATCCGCCGGCTGCAGGAACACCTTGTTCACGTCCTGATAATTCACCCCCGCATGCGCCAGGGCCGAAACCAGCAGGTAATGCGCGCTGGAGCCCTTGGCCACGGCGACGGTCTTGCCCTTCAACGCCGCCACCGAAGCCAGCGTGCTGCCGGCCGGCTTCAGAATACCGATCGCGCGGGGGCTGGGGTTGGTCGCCGCGACATAGACGATATCTGTATTGGCCGCCTGCGCAAAAATCACCGGCGGCTCACCCGTGAACGCGAAATTCACCGCCCCCGCGGCCAGCGCCTCCAGCATTGGCGGGCCGGAGCTGAATTCCGCCCAGTTCACATCCCAGCCCAGCGGCGCCAGCTTCGCCTCGAACACGCCCTTGGCCTTGGCCAGAACCAGCGTCACGGAGGATTTCTGGTACCCGATCTGGAATGTTCCCTTGGCCGCGGCGCGGGCGGCTTTGGCGCCCAGCAGCAGGGCCGGTGCGGCCAGCGCGGCGGTGGCGAGAAGCGAACGGCGATTAAACTCTGTCACGGCTGCACACTCTTCAAAAATTAAGATCGACGAAGAAATTGCACACTAAATCTACATGTGCAATAGGGTATTTGGGGAGTTACCAGCATTGGAGTTTCGCATGTCCGCCTCTGTCTCCGTTCTGCCTGCCGCGTCCGCGCGCATCCGGCTCATCCCCGCCGCATTATTGCGGCGCCTGATGGTGCCCGCGCTGATCTTATGCGCCTGGCAGGCCGTGGCATCGGCGCATCTGCTCAGTGCCAGCACCATGCCCTCACCTGCCGCGGTCGCCACCAGCTTCTGGCAACTCATCATCACCAACCAGATGCTGCCTAATCTGCTGATCTCGCTGCAGCGCGTGGTCATCGGGCTGGCCTTCGGCGTCGCCATTGGCACCGCGCTGGGGCTTGCCGCCGCCCTCTCCCGCGCCGGGGAGGACGCCATCGACCCCACCGTGCAGATGGCTCCGCACCCTGCCGCACCTGGCGCTGATTCCGCTGATGATCCTGTGGTTCGGCATCGGGGAGACACCAAAGATCGTGCTCATCGCGCTGGGCGCTGTGTTCCCGATCTATCTCAACCTCTTCTCCGCCGTGCGCGGGGCGGACCGCAAGCTGGTCGAGGCCGTGTCTGTGCTCGGGCTCTCGCGTGCCGAAACCATCTGGCACGTGATCCTGCCCGCCGCCCTGCCCGGCTTTCTCGTTGGTCTGCGCCAGGCCTTCGGTATTTCCTGGATCAGCCTCGTGGTCGCGGAGCAGATCAACGCCTCCGCCGGCATCGGCTATCTGGTCATGAACGCGCGGGATTTTCTGCGCACCGACATTATTTTCGACGGGCTGATCGTCTACGCCCTGCTGGGCCTGGCCACCGACCTGGCCGTGCGCGCCCTGGAGCGCAAGCTGCTGGTCTGGCGCCCCTCCATCGTCACCACGAAAGGAATTTGAGCATGAACATGCTGACGGATATCCAGGCCGAGGCGACCCTGCCCGTGACCCCGCAAGCGCATGCCGTGGAGGTGCGCGGGCTGAGCCGGATTTTTGGCCATAATACGGTGCTGAAGGACCTGCACCTCTCGCTGCGCCCTGGCGAATTCGTGGCCCTGCTCGGGCGTTCGGGCTCCGGCAAATCCACCTTGCTGCGCACGCTGGCCGGGCTGGATGCGGCGCCGGAGGGTGTGCTGACCGTTCCCGCCGCCCGCGCCGTGGTGTTTCAGGAGCCGCGCCTGCTGCCCTGGAAGCGCGTCTGGCAGAACGTGACTTTGGGCTTGCGGCACGCCAATGCCAAGGCCCGCGCGGAGGCGGCGCTGGCGGAGGTGGGGCTGGGCCATCGTCTGAAGGCCTGGCCGCTGACCCTCTCCGGTGGTGAGGCGCAGCGCGCCGCCCTGGCCCGCGCCCTGGTGCGCGCGCCCCAACTTCTGTTGCTTGACGAACCCTTCGCCGCCCTGGACGCGCTGACCCGCCTGAAGATGCAAGGTCTGGTCGAAGACCTCTGGAAAGCCCATCGCCCGGCGGTGCTGCTCGTCACACATGACGTGGATGAGGCGTTGCTGCTGGCCGACCGTGTTCTGGTGCTGGAGCAGGGGCGGATCGGGCTGGATACCGAAGTGCATCTGCCGCGTCCGCGCCGCCACAGCGCCCCGGGCTTCGAAGCCCTGCGCGCCCAATTGCTGGAAGCGCTGGGCGTGCGCGAGGCGTGAGTCCCGAGATGCCGGGCGCCGGGTGTATCTTTTCCACAGCCAGTCTCAGCGCGCCGCAAGCCGCCTGCACCATCGCCATCATCGGCGCCGGGTTTTCCGGTACGATGATGGCGATCCGTCTGCGCCGCGCTCTGCCCGCCGCAGCACGCATTCTGCTGATCGAGCGCAGCGGCGTTTTTGCCCGTGGCATCGCCTATGCGCAAAGCAGCGCGCCGCATCTGCTCAATGTCCGCGCCGCGAACATGAGCGCTTTTCCCGACGATCCAGGTCATTTCGAGCGTTGGCTCGAAATTGCCCGGAAGACTCTGCGCCGCGATGCCCAGCGCACAGTGGCCGGGCTGTTCGCCACCCGGCGGCTTTACGGGCGCTATCTGCAGGAAACGCTGGACGAAACGCTGCGCGATGGCGCGGGCAGCGTGCAGTTGCTGACCGAGGAGGTAACGGCGCTGGCGCGCGCCGGAGCAGGCTGGCAGCTCACCTGCCAGAGCGGCCAAGTGATCGAGGCTTCAGGCGTCGTGCTGGCCTGCGGCAATCTGCCACCTGAACGCCCCTGCGATGGCGTGGTCTTCCATAATCCATGGGCCGCCGATGCACTGCGCGGGCTGAACAAATCCGATCCGGTGCTGATCGTCGGCACCGGCCTCACCATGGTGGATCTGGTTCTCGGCCTTCAAACCGCCGGGTTTGAAGGACCGGTCACCGCCCTCTCACGGCGGGGGCTCCTGCCGCAACCGCATGAAGCTCCGGGCCAGCCTTGGCCGACACCGCAGTTCAGCGCGGCCGAGCGCACCAGCGCCACCGCCCTGCTACGGGCGGTGCGGGCAGAGCTGCGTCTGGCCGCCGCGCAAGGGGTGGGCTGGCGGGCGGTCATCGATAGCTTGCGCCCTATCACCGCAGAACTCTGGCACGGGCTGCCGCCTCGCGAGCAAGCCCGCTTCCTGCGCCATGCCCGGCCCTATTGGGATACTCACCGCCACCGCATGGCCCCCAGCGCCGCCGCCGCTGTTTCAGCATGGCAGAATCAGGGAAAGCTGCGCGTGCTGCGCGGGCGTATCCAGGCCATGTCACAGCACGCCCCCGGCCAAGCGGACATCAGCATCGCCAACCGCACCACCGGAACCCGCGAAACGCTGCGGGTGCAGCGTGTGATCTATGCCACCGGCCTGCAATCCATGCGCAGCGGCAATGGTCTGCTGGCCGGACTCGTCCGCACGAAAACCGCCCGGCTCGACGGGCTGGAGCTCGGGCTGGAGGTTGATACCAACCTGAATATTTTGGACGCCTCAGGCCAGCCCGTACCGGGGCTTTGGGCGCTGGGACCGTTGGTGCGCGGTAAATTCTGGGAATGTCTGGCGGTGCCGGATATCCGCGTCCAGGCGCAGACTCTCAGCACCAACATCGCCGCGGCGGTTTCCAGGGCGTGATCCTGGCATCGTAATGCGTCCCGCAATGGGCCAGGATCACAAAACGCCGCAACGGCTTGCGAGAAACATCTGGCGGAAGAGGTGTCCGTCCATAAGGCTATTTTATATAACTAAATCAATACATTATATTGAAGACCACTCCTGTCCCACAATCCAAACCACACTGTTTTCCTGCATGCGGGTGCAAAGCTATGCAAATATGTATTGATAGGGTTGCGGACTTTGGCAGCAGCTTAAGCCCCGTTCTATCTCAGCGGCGAAGCAACCAGAACAGGATTGAGAGCACTACGCTGAGAAGGATACAGGTGGTGATCGGGAAATAAAAGGAGAAGCGTTCTCCGCGAATCGCAATGTCGCCCGGAAGATGCCCCAGCCCAAGCTTAGCAAGCCATGGCCAAAACAAGCCCGCGGCAAGCAGCATAGCACCTATAATAATGATCCAAAGTCTCACCCGTCCCCCGCTCACCCCGCGCCACAATCCGTAGCACATCATCCGCTGCCGGCCGGAATAAGCAGCGCCGGAAAGGTGTAGTGAGTACACCTCGACGGCCGATCCCCCCCCCTTGGCAAACCCTCATTCGTTGCTTGCTGGGCGGCTGAATATCATCATGGCATGTCCTATTGCATCCTTCGCACCGCCAAGCTGAAGACGCCAACCAATATCGCGGCCTCGCTGAGCCATACCTTCCGGGACCGCTCACGGACAATGCTGATCCAGCCGGGCGTCTGGACAATGACCGTATCCACCTGCCCCGTGCTTCACGATGCCGCGCCACAGGCATTCTCAAACAATCAAAACAGAAAGAAATATATTCATGAAAAGATAAAATTGTTCTTAAAAATGCATTCTTATATCAAGTTAATATTTCTTAACTACCTTGTTGTTACGATTTTGATACAATCATTCTTATGTCGGAAACTGATCCAACACCGGAGCTGAATGCGCCGCCTATGGAGAAACGACGGGCAGATCGGCTCCGGTTAGGAAAACGTGTTCTCAAGTCGGCGAAATTGACTTACAGCGCCGAGGTTGTGCTCGTATCGGTTGATTGCCTGGTCCGCAATATATCGGAAAGTGGCGTGTGCATTGAAGTTGCCGCGACAGGCATCCAGGAGTTCGGCTTCCTACAGATGAACGGCGACATCATACGGCCAGTCCGGGCATGCTGGGTGGAAGGAAACCAGATTGGGCTTGAATTCTGCTCTTCCTCAGTTTCATTGCCAATTCCTGGCCTTTGAGTGCCACAATTCTCGGCTGGATAGCAGGATTTAAAAAACTTTTATCGCCATCTAAAGAGTTTCTGATCGGCCCGGGCGCTTTGCTGTCGGTACTGGGCACCGCTGAACGTCCGTTCCTGAAATCACCTGCTATGCCGGCCTATGCCCGACTTGGCTAGTCAGCGGAAATTCAAACTGCCCCATTACCTTTCACGCAAAAGTAATATACTATTTTGGTTGATTTTCCTCGCAATAGCGCGGGCAGAAAACGGGCTGAGAGGCGCTTAAACCGACGGTCGACGGCGCCCAGTCCTAACGGCTGTCCGCCCCCCGGAGATCCAGGGGCTCGACCTATCCGGTTTAGTTCGAATCCATTGACAATCAAAAGAAAACAATAAAATCTGGTAAAAAAGGACACGGGGATGTGACGGCATGGAACTGATTTGGGATAACGACACCCAGCAAGAGTCAGCTTCCCTTTACAGGGATCGTAAAATGGTTCAACCCCAGCAAGGGTTATGGCTTCATCGTCCCTGATAATGGCGGCAACGATATCTTCGTCCATATAAGTGCTGTGCAGCATGCCGGCCTGCAGAAGTTGAACGAGGGAGATAAGGTACGCTTCCCGCTTCAGCAGCGGGAAGCGCGCGTCGCAGCCATCGGCATCGAAAGGTTGTAACGACCGTTAACGCCCGGATCATTCCGGCACTCGCTAGACAGAAAATGTCTCAAGCTTGGCGTATCCATTACGGTCGGCCCAGCTTATTTTGGCTTGCTGCGGACCTAAGCGGCCGGATTCGTCGGGCTCGTCAAACGGGGGCACTGGGCCCCCGTCCCGGTTAGTCCTTACGATCATTAGCGGCCCGGCTTGCGCGGAGGTGGAGCGCCAGGTTCACGGAAGGGCCTTATTGTTTCTCCCCAGGGCGCGGCTTGCTCTCTTTTCTGATCCTCGCCGTCAAGAACTGGCCCTTTTCCTCGGCACAAATTCCCCAAGCCGCATATAGCTGCTCGTCCGCCACGGCCTCGCTTATGCCGGCGATCACCGCGCGCACGTGGAGCGCATAGGCATCTCCCTCAGCCTCGGAGAGCTCGTAAAAGTTAAGGAACCAATCAATCTGCAGCTGGCCCGGACGCGGGTCGACGTTCGCGTAATAATCTCTCCGCCGGGCTTCCGCGTCCCTGATCTTGGCGAATGCCGCAATCGTCTCAGATACGTCCCAGCCCATCATGTTTGCCGCGGCTTCTGGGCTCAAGTTGGTTTTCTGGAGCGCGTTCATACCCGTGCCTCCCCAATCCGAACCAGATCGGCGCCTGGCTTCCAAAGAGCATGCAAATCCCGGATAATCGCACGGGCCTGATCGTCAGAACAGTCACGCGCAGTGTTTGGGTCAGCCATAGGCGGATCATAGATGAGAAGGGCCTTCACCCTTGCCGCGACGCCCGCCATACTGATCGCCTTCATCTCGAGCATCTGATCGAGCGCGGCGTCGATGCGGGTGTTAAAAGGCTCTTCCAGGTCTTCCGGTAGATCATTGCCCGTTTCAGAATTCGTGACGACGAGTAAGCTCCTCCCTTTCCATGTACGCTGCCGCGAAGTCTCCACACGCGGCGATCAGCGCAGCGTCGGGTCCTTGCTCGATACCGATCGCAGGCACGGCGACAGGCTTGCTCATGTCATTCATAGGTCGCTCCATTGTCTTTGATAGTTCCGAGCCACGCTTTCCGCCCGGTGAACTTAACTTACACATGTTACACACCAAAAGTCAAGCAACTTACACACTTGCAGTCTAACACTGATATTATGTAAATTGAGGCATGGAAGACCACTCGCTTGATCAACGCGTGCAACTTGTGACGTCGCGGCAACAAATTGCCGCGGTCGATGATTGGCGCCGGCTACAGGAGAAATTGCCTTCCCGGAGTGAGGCCATCCGTCGCCTGATCGAGCTGGGGCTCGAAGCAGGATCTTCTATCTCAGCCGAACGGCTCGCATCCTACTGCCGTCTCAAGAACCACTCTGACCTTGCCGAGGTAATCGAAGCGGTGGCGGCTGAGATTCAGGATCCGAACAATCCGCCGGACGCCCCATTCATGCACCGCTTCCCCCTGGATCCGCGTCGCCGCTGAAGTGAGTGTGGCGGCCGGGGTCCTGTTCATCGATCAGAATGGTGAAGGGCCTGGGGTTAGGCTGAGGAAGCAATCAAATGGCTGACATGGCGATGGTGGCGCCGGCTAAAATGGCCAGCCCGTCCGTCCGCAAAATTCAGGAAATGGCGATCCTTGGAGATGAATGACGGGCTGCATTCGACCCATGTAGGACATAGGCCGACCCGGCAGGTGATCTCAGGAACGGATGTTCAGCGTTGCCAAGTACCGACAGCAACGCTTCCAGGGCGATCACTCAGCCCATACCCGCTGCTCTGCTAAAGCGGACGCTCGAACCGCAGAGCGCTGAGGCAGGGGAGGCGGATAGGCTTGCCGGTGCCCCGACCGATGGTCAGGAACAGCGGTCCCTTGGCATCATCGGTCAGCCACCTTTATAATGGGAACAGAAGGAAGCGGCTAATTTGATGGAATGGACAAGCATATCATGACTGCCGGTGATTCTTGTGGTTTTTCTGAGCTAAATGAGGTTGATGTCGCGATATCGGAATTGCACGAATTAAAAAGCATTTTAGAACATGGTCTGCTGGATCGGTGCAATAGTACAGAAGATCAATGTCTTGCAGCACATTATGGAACGTTGACTTCCATGTGCATGTGTAAGTTTGTATCAAATAGATTAAACTATATAGAAGGTAGACTTCGGCAGCTTCAGCTATCACTTAAAAAACATTCGTTTGAATTGAAATAGAAAGAAAGTGAAGATGTCGATTGCGGCGATTACAATGGTTCGTAATGAGCCAGATTATGTTGAGCGGTGGGCTCGCCATTACGGAAGCCAAGTTGGCTTTTCAAATTGCTACATTATAGACCATTCATCTGAAGACGAGTCTTTAGATGAATTAGATCAGGTCAATATTTTAAAATATCCTAAAATTCGTCTGGATCGAGAGAAGAAGGCGAAGATAATATCGCACATTTGTTCTGATTTATGCAAAAAATATGACTCCATAGTTTTTACAGAAGTCGACGAATTGCTGTTCGTAGACCCAAGATACTTTAAGAATTTACCGGAATGTATCGCAGCAATGGAAGGTAGTTATCTAAACGCCATAGGGTTTGAAGTTGTCCATATTCCGAAATTAGATAGTGAAAATTTTGATGCTTTTAAAGAAGTGTTGCATCAAAGCTTTCCCGTAAGCAATCAACGTAAGTGGATTTGCTTTAATTCATCGTTGTGTAAGCCAAGCGTTATGAGCAAGTCATTCGACTGGGCATCTGAGCCATATTCTCTTCTTCCTCCTCGTTTTAATCACCTATACCTGATGAAATTGCGGTTTTCTGATCTTGCGAGCGCATTGCTTAGAATTCAAAGAAAGAAGAACGATCCGCTGGTCTCACACAAAGAAGAAGTTAACATTGATTTTAATGAAGACGAGTGGAAAAGGGTTTTTTTTGATTTCGCTTCAAGGCCACAGTGGAATCCAAAAGACATAGATATGACCTTTGGTGATCTGCAGAAGCTTCTTTGGGAATCTACTCTGATTCACGAAAACGGGTCTTCACAGTTAAAGCTTAGTATCCAAAGCCAAAATCTATGGCCTATAGCAGATCGTTTCCGAGGTCGATTTTAGAGTTGGCCAGTTTTTTCTGGTGCAGAAATCCGGTGCGACTGTTCGCTTCTGGCGCGACTTGCGCCGAAACCGGACGGGAGGCCTCCGGTTTATCTCGGCGCTGAGCCGAATGTCTGACTTCGTGGCCAACCGCTCGACAGCAGAGGGGCAGTTCTTTCCCCAAAGCCGTCCATCCGAGGTGAGCCAACCCACCGGCAATAGAGAGGCCGGGGCAGTAACGCCGCGCGCAACCCGTCAAAACCTCTGTGCAGAGGTGCTAGCGGCGCCCCTTCAAATCCGAGCCAACAGCTCCTGAGAAATCCGAAATCCAAGCTGCACATTGCCGGCCAGGATCAGCGCCCCTGCGGCCGCGTTGGCCACGTCATCATGGGCTGTAGGCGTCGGGGCATGATCGATGCTGTCGCGGCCGCCCCGTGACGTACGCCGCTCCAGCCCGCAAAGCTGTTGCACCAGGCGGGGGCTATCCAGCAGGCCGCATCGATGCCCATTCAGCAGCGGTAGAACCTCGCGGTAAATGTCGCTCTTCGGCATGGCAGTGGGTGTCACGGTGATGTTGTGCTTCTTGAAAGCCTCGGTCACCCAGGCGCCGCCCCATTTGTCGGATTCCGCCCTGGTCACCCCGTAGCTCTTCAGCAAAGCCGCGAATTCGGTCACCACATCCTCCGGCGAGAATGGCGGCTTGCGCTCTCTCAGCGCGTCCAGGACGGGGCCAAAGCCCCTCTCGGCATGCGCAATGCCCAGCGTCATGCTATCCGTTCCAGAGCCGCCCGCTGCGTCGATAAAGGCCACATAGTTCTGGCCGGCTACGCGGGGGCGTTCATGGCATCCGGGCTCAATGCAGGCTTCAACCACGGCGCGGGAGATGAAGTCCGCAACATCGGTCCTGAATTCGCCGCCATACTCACTCGCGGCCGATTCCGGGTCATCCTCGTAGGCTTCCGCGATGGTCGCCGGATCAATGTTCGGGTTGGCCTCCTGCGTTGTCGCCTTCACGACCAGGACGCGGGAATCATCTTTGCCGTAGTGCTTTTGAAACGTGGTCCAGAGCATGCCGGCGCGGCGATAGGGTGAAGATGCATTGAGCAGGAGCGCATTCGGGATTGTCGAGAGCCCAGGGCGCAGCGCACGAAAGATTTCGGTGTCCGGATTAGCCGAGGATTTATCACGCCAGAACGCGGTCTCATCGGCTAGGGCGGCAATGAGCGTATAGCCGCGGGTAACTCGGAACGACGCGGTGTGAATCTCAATCGCGATCCGATTGTTCAGCCTTATGGCATCATTGGTTTGGTCCTCGATCATCGCGGCCAACGGCGCGCTCTGTTCCAGGAAGCCCTGCACATACCGGAAGATTGATCGCGCTTGTTTTCGATCGCTGGCGATAATCGCAATCGTGCCGACTTCTCCGGCCGCGAGGTATGGCGAAAAATCGCAGCACGTGGCAAGATATGTCGCAATCATCGCAAGAATTCGAGACTTTCCGCCACGGCGCCCGATGACCAGGCAAGCTTCTTTGAACGGTGAATCCGGTGCCTTTTCCCTGCCCGTGTGGTGCCGGTACAGCGCCAGCATGTCCTCATCCATGGGCAGGGCGAACAAAGCAGCAAGAAACATCCGCCAGAAGCGCCAGGTGTTACCCCGGAAGTGCTTGCCGAACACTTCCGGGTGATCCATCGCCTCGACGATTGAGAGGAGTGGCTTGCTCATTCGGGTAACGGCGCCTCTGCATCCGCCTTCAGCCGCTCCAGCGCGGCCTGCCAGCGGGAAATCATCGCCTTTCGTCTGGCGTAGCCCGGTCGATGTGCGTCGTGAAGCAGGAAGATAAGCCAGCCAAACATATCCGCATCATCGCCAGAGCCGGCGGCATCAATCGCGCCGTTTCGGCAGAACCAGAACCAGAGCGCGCCTTTGCGATCAGTGCCGCCTGCTGCGCCGCAACTCGGTCCGCAGCCTGGCCACTGCCGGGGATGCCCCCAGGACCGCGCCGGCCGCATCGGTGATCTTCTTTTCCCGCCAGTTCTGGCTAGCCCTGCACCGCCTCCAGCGCTGCGTTTGCGGCGTCGCGGGCGGGCGTGAGAGCCCTTACCCGATCCCGCGCCACAGACAGCGCCGCGCGGGCTTCAGTGGGCGTCTGGGGGGCATCGCTGGGCTCTCCACGGGCCAGGGCAAGCAGATGCTCACGCTCTGCCTCGATGGCGGCTTGCACGGCCGTCTCGGCCGCCCATTCCGCTTGAACCGCCGCGAAGCGCTGGGCCTCCAATGCAGCCGCCGCTTGGCGCGCCTTCTTCAGTTCATCCTGATAGGCGACATTGTCCGCAACAGCCTGAGCCAGAGCCTCGCGCTCGGGGGTGCGCGCTCTCTTGGTGATTTTCTGCAGCATTAAATCGCCCCCTTCAGCCGCCCAGCATTTGGGAAGCGGGCCGAATAAGCCTTAGCATCCGCGGCATTGCCCAAGGGCCGGGCTTCTTCAGCGCCGCTCAGGATCTCATGCAATTTGTCCAGATCCTGCGGGGAAATCTTGCCCGCGCAGAACTTGAGCGCGGCCGTCATCCTTTTGGTGGTGTCTTCGTCCATAATTAAATTCCTTGCTGAGTCTCCGACGATTGCGTTTTTCACCCGTCCCTCGGAGCAGAGAGAGATGTGGTTCCCAGAGATATTCCGCATGACCCCTGAATAGCTGCGGCCGTTGTAGGTGCCGGGGGTCATGTCCGCTTCGTACGAATATCCACAACTGAGGGCACGCTGTTTGCCGCTCTCGATGCCGTCGATGGCGATCTGATTCCATACCACGATGGAGGCCAGCAAATTCGGCGCGCGCCATATTGGATTTTTCACCACGCCCACGACAATGCCAGGCTGGAAGTCATCGGCAGGCTGCGGGCGGTGGGTGCTCATCAGCGGCTTGCCGTCGAAACTTGCAGCCGCCTTCGCCAACTCCTCGGGCGGCCTGTAGAGCTGGTACATCTTGCGCGGGTCTAATCCGAGCTGGTCAAAGCCAGGAATTTCCCGGCCATAATATGAATTGATTTCCGAGGCGCTAATGACGCTGCTGGAAATCCGCAAATGTCCATCTTGGTCAAAGCTTCGCGCACTGCGATCAAGCGCGTAGATCATGTGTTCTCCTTGAGAAATGGAAAGGGTGCCCGCAATGACGCTGCTCATGACCCGATCCCCAGCTGCGTTTTTGCGGTTGCCGGAGCCCAGCAAAGAAACGGTCTTGAAGCCAGTCGCCGCCTTTGGTGATGCACTCCAGGCAATGCGTCTCGGGAATAAACAACCCAGGTTCCGCAGGCGGGGGTTAGGCTGCTCTTTACCTGCACCTGCCCGCCGAAAAGCAAATTTGGGTTGAACAGCGTATCGAAGTCGATGCCAACCGCCGTATATCGCGGGTAATCCTATCAGGCCGTTCTGAGGGCTGACCAGCGGCGGTGTTCCGGCCCGATAGCCAAACTTGGGCCAGATGGCGAGGATGCCATTGCCGTTCACGCTGCCAGACTGCGCGCCCTTTGTGTCCACGAAGTAGTTGATGCCGGCCGCCATCGCACAAGCCCGGATCTGGTCCATGGCCGATCCGGGGAAGTATGGATTGGAAAGAACAACCCAAATGCCGTTGTTCTCAAATCCCATCCCGCTAGCCGAGGCGATGCTTGACATGATCGTGGCGGACATCTGGTCGCACCGCTGAAGCTGGACGGAGGCACTGGCAGCATGGGAGAGGCTGTAGCCCCCGACACCGCCGTCATATCGAAGCTGACGCGCGGGGCGCAGGAGGCGTTTACAACGGCTTGTTGCAAAGTGCCCTGGAAGACCAAGGGACATGCCGGAATTGGCGTCACCAGCCAAGACGGAGACGGTGTTGTTGTTGCTGGCATACCTAGCATTCTCAATTGAGGACAGCGCATTCATGTCCGAGGCGTTCATGCCATATACCGATATCTGCGCGGACGACATCGATATGCCGCCCGGATTATCAATCATGGCCAAAATGCGATACCCGGCCAGCGTAAGGGTATTGGACTTGCTCGGCCCGAATGTCGCCGGGTTTTGGTTATAGTTCGACTTCGCGCCGGCCGTGATTACGATCGTAATGGCGTGCTCGATGAAGCTCATCGAGCTACACCGCAATCCACGTGGCGGATGAAGCCGACCAAATGAGTACGGTAGAGCACCGAAAGGCTTCGGAAGCGTCGTTGTGCCGTTTGTGCCATCGATTGACGCGGTAAGCGTCAGTGTACCGGACCCGAGGTTCTTCACGCATAAAGCGGCTGCCCATCGCGCCCGCCGCTCGGGAGTGTGGCAGCGTAATTGCCGTAGCGGAATTGACCAGGCTGAAGCGGTCGGTTGGATTGATCGAACCGCCCGTTGACGAATATGTCGCACGAGGGACATCCCCCGAGGAAGTTTGGGATGAAGCCCATCCATTGCGAAAAAAAGGTTGCCTATTGGATCTGACAATTTGGAATCCCTTGCGATTGAGCGGGAAAGGGTGCCCGCCACCGGCCTGGAGTGTGCCGCGCGGGCTGACGGGGTTTTGCATGCTGGGGCACTCGCCGTCTGATCCCCCATCGCACAGCGCACCGGGCGATTAGACATTGAGCCGCCAGCCGGGGACGCGTGTAACGTCATGGCGCTGGTTGGCCTTTCCCGGCCTTCAGGATGTCATCCAGGCTGGGGGCTTTGCCCTCCTGACCTTTCAGGCCGAGATGGCGCAGGGACCGGCTCACCGCGTTCGCCCAGCCCAGATAGGTGCGCTGGTCCTTGTCGGTCATCGGCCCACCGGAGAGGGCTTCCTTGTCCATCAGCTCCATGCGCAGGATCAGGACGGCGATACGCTCGATCAGCATGGACTGCGCCACCGAAGGCTTGCCGCCAACGTGCTTGGCCAGTTCCTGGCGTATCTCCTTCATCCGGCGTGCTTCCGCTCGCCTTCCGTCGAGTACCGCCAGCTTACCGGGGCGGCTATGTGGACCAATTCGCTTCATATCGATTTTATGCCCAATTCGCAGCGCATGCGGCAAGCTATTTGTGGGATGGAATGCAGGACTATGCGGCCGTGTGCAAAATGGCGGCGGTTTGTAAGGTTTTTTGGCGCGACGCGGCGGAATCTATATCCGCCAAACCTAAAAATCGGGGGCTTTCCGGGGGCGGAGATGGCCGTCAAAGCCGTCTGGCGGCTCCAACACACGCGCGCGTCGCTTGGGATTGGGAAGTCATGGGGGATTGGGCGCCTCTCACGCGCCCAGGCGGCGCCAGCATGTGCGGGGCGGATTCGTGCGGGCTCGCGGCACGCGCGTGGGTGTACAAAAAATAGGGTCGAGGGTTTGTGTTAAGAAGGAATTCTGACCCCTATGAAAATGGTTGGTGCGGTTGGTTCGGTTGGTCACTTTCCGCCCGTATACCGAAACTGTCACTGACACTTTTCCCACGTGAGTTGGAACTGACCCACCAGCCCAACCAGACCCACCACTACCCAGCCCCTTTTTCGACCTTCCAATAAACCACCCCAGCTGCCCTCCATCGGTTACAAACTTAAAGCCCCCGCTCGGCCGGCCCTTATTTTTCCTCAACCATTCGCCAAGCTTCCGGCTTTCCAGCACTCCGCGAACTCCCACCACCGGCATCATCGCCTCACGCAGGGCCATCAATTCCATGTAATGGGGGTTGCGACTGCTGATACCCTCCAGCTGCTTCACCACGTCAGCGGCTTTGTGTTTTTCGTCGGCATAGACGGCCCACCATGCAGCCAGGATGCCCTTCAGGCTGCTCAGTGTCGGATCATTCGCCCTGATCTCATTGATGCTCTCAGCGGGATCAGCTTTTCCCAGCCACACCAGGGCACTGCGGACGTTATTGGACCATTCATCGAAGGATTGCAGCGGGGAGAGCTTCTCCGGCCTGCCCGCCAGGATATAGGCCCGCACGATGGTGAGCGCTGCGGCGATGTAGCGGCCCCGGTCCTCCACCACCTTGGCAACAGGATCAAAGGCGAAGGTCCGTTCCTCCGGGCGCTCCACGCCGGCATCCAGTCGGGCCAGAACGGTGCGGCGGGTCATGTCGCCTTCAATGACCAGGTTATTGCCGTTGGCGAAGACGGTGGCGCGGCTCTCAAGCTCCATGATCTCGGACTTGCCGAGCGGGCGGATGCGGATCACAGGGCGTTCGATCAACTGGCAGAGCAGGTCACCGCCGAGCGGGGCGGATACGTTGTCGATGCTCACCAGCGGATAGCCGGCAATGAGCAGCGCGCCGAGGCGTTTCTCCGTCTCCTCCTCTGTCTTGCCTGCCGTGGCGACGGGGCAGATGCGGCCGGATAGGATGGCCGAGGCCACGTCCGCGATATAGCTCTTGCCGGTGCCGGGCGATGGCGCGGTGAAAGCGTGCAGCGGGACCATGCCAAGGGCGCCGCGTACGATGGGCGAGATGATGGCGCTAAGGGCAACGGATAGATCCGTGTCCGTGCAGAACGGGAAGTTTGCCAGCAGGCCGGTAAGCAGCTCGAGCGCGTTCTCGGCATCTTCCCGCGTGGGATGCTCTGGAATGGGCGGCACCTCCAGGGATGGATCAGGCTTCAGGTAGAACCGGGTCTGGGGATCATAGCCAGGGGCGGACATGACTGAGCCGTCACGGCGCAGCGTGGGCGCTGACAACACCCCCAGTACAGTGGCGAATTGCCAAAAGCCG
This sequence comes from uncultured Pseudomonadota bacterium, assembly GCA_963736885.1. Lineage (GTDB taxonomy): Bacteria > Pseudomonadota > Alphaproteobacteria > Acetobacterales > Acetobacteraceae > Acidocella. The sequence continues at coordinate 165,454 of CAVTQN010000007.1, read as the reverse complement.
GTGCGGGAGAGCAGGATGTTGGCAGCTTTCTCCGGGGGATCGGTGGGCACGTAGCGCTTGGCCCTGGCATCGTATTTCACGAACTCGGCACTTTGCGCCAGCACATCCACCAACATGGTTGGCGTCAGCACTTTCAGCCCCGCCGCCATGGTCGTGCGCTCGTCAGAGGCCGAGACTTCCCAGGACATCGGGCGAACAAGCACCCCGCCGCGCTGGTAAATCGCAGTGCCGGATTTAATGAGCGCTTGCTCACAATCCGTTGCCAGTTGCGGGAAGAATCCCGGCCTGCACCTTGATGGTGGGCAATGACACGCCGTCCGGGTTGCCGATCAGCGCCTGAACGTCAGGCGGAATTTCAGGGACGGAGACTTTCTCTTCAGGGTCAGGCACCCAATCCTTGCGGTCAAGTTGCATCAGCGATCCTCACGAATGTCGAGGGGTTTGGCGCGGCCTTGTTCCAACGCCCATTGAATGGTGTTTGCGGCTTTCTTCTCGTCGTGCAGGCCCGTGGCATCGAGCAGCCAGCCCATGGCGTCGGCATCGGAGAAGCCGGCGCGTTCCTGAATGCCGCCAAGCATCAACGCTGCGTCACGGATAGAGCAGTGGCGGGCGCCGTCCTTCGCATCGCTGGCCTTGCGGAGAGCAGTCTGACGGACACGCTCCAGCACCTCCACGGACAACTCGCCGTGATTTGCCGGGGCGCGGGAAATTGGAGCGGGCGGTGGCCAGATCAGGGCGGAAAGCCAGATCGGCCAAGGCGCAGGCGGCGAGTGGTCCAGGCACTCAAAGCCGTGTGCAAACCAATGGATGACATAACCACCCGTGCCACGGGTATCGATGCCAAGTGCAGGCTTGCCTTCGGAATTACGCACGCCGGGCCGGTGCTGGAAATAGAGATGCAGCCCGCCGCCCCTGGTGCGGTATGTCCGGGTGCGGGCGAAGTGCTTCTCGTTTCGCTTCCACCAGGCGCGGGCTTCATCATGCTTCACGTCGATATCCAGAACAGAGAAGCCAGACGCCTCGCCGGTCCGGATACCGATCAGCGCCGCGCCTGGATGGCTGAACAGGCGCCGGATTTCTGCCGGGTCTATCGATGCGTCATGAAAGCCGTTGCCACCCTGGTCTTTCCCCCAGGATGGCCGCTTATTGTTCTCCCGGCAGGGGAAGACATGCCAGCCGCAATGGCCGGCCAGATTGATGGCGGTTTGGGTAAGCTCATCGTCCTGAGGCACGTGTTTCTCCGTGCGCCGCTGCAAAAATCCCTTGTCGTGAACAGGCCAAAACGCTAAGCAACCAGTGCTGCTGATGCTTAATGATTACCCTTCCGCCGCTCCGGGACTTCCGGGCGGCGGTTCAGTTGTTGGCGGACTTCCGGGGCTTTTGCGGCTTGATCCGTGCAGGCGGCTGGGCTTCCAGCCAAGCCAGGCCCTTCTCGATGTTGATCAGGGTCCTGGTGCCAACCTTCACCGCGACCAGATTCCCAGCGGCGAGATGGTCATACGTGCCCCTGACGGACATGCCGGTGAGCGCGCACCAAGTATCGATCCCGCCGTATTTCGGCGTAAGGCCCTTGGCTAGGGCAGCTTCAGACTTGATAGGCATATTCATGTGAACCTCCAGTGCTTGCGAGTGCATGTGGAGGTTATGGGGAAGTGAGGCGCGTCGAGGGAATTAGAAAGGTGGGTACCGAAATATCCAGCCCTTTAGTACCTACTTTTTTCTTGAATTTCTGCCGCTTTTGCCACTTGTTCTTTGGCGCCCGTTAGATGCCTTTATCTCCATTTCCGAACAGTTCAGTTTCTGTCACTTTTACGGCCTTCTTTACCGCACCATCAGAAACCTCTACGCCGATTTTCAGTAATGCCGCCCCAATGGTTTTATAAGTTTTTGAAGCTGAAGGTGGTTTTTGTCCGTTTTCTTCCCAAGCTTTGGCTACTAAATTTCGTACAGCTCCAAATCGTTTTTTATGTCAGTTAATTAGGTTGCCATGATGGTGTACCTCCGGCTTGACGTTCACTCGAAAAGTACCACCGACTTGATTTTTTGTGGCATACAAGTGCGTCATGACTTAGTCTTTTCAGTTCTTCAATACTCGCTTTATGGATCGTCTGGCGAGACATGTCCATTTTATTATCTAGTTCAATAGTGATGCTTCAAGCGCAACTTCAATCTTCCTGAGAACCCCCTTCTCTAACGCGAAAAAAGCGTCTTTGACCAGTGTCCATACGCGCATCTCTTTCGCCCCCATAGTCTCTTATCAAACTCTCTGTTTTCCTTAATTCTCTCGTTTCGGCCGACAGATAGCGGAGATTAACTTTGTACCGCTTCCTTTCGCAGCTTGCGGTATCGGCCAGCGGCGGCGCTCCAACCCTCTGCGCGGCTTCTTGTAATGTTTCAAGAGTAAATGTTAACGGATCTTTTGTATCTGTCTTTCTTCGCTGGTAGCCTTAGTCATTGCCGCTACCTCAACCTCCGCCATCGAACAAAACTCCCCCCAGCTCTCCATTAGCTTCTTCCGCCGTTCCAGCAGGTCTCCGCGCTGGTAGGCCGCCTGCACCTTGCTGCCGAGCGTGTGGGCGCAGCGCCGCCTCGGCAATGTCGGACGGCTGACCAGTCTCTGCCGCCCAATCCCGGAAGGTGGAGCGGAAGCCGTGCGCGGTCAGGTCATCGCGCTTCATCCGGCGCAGCAGCACCAGCATGGCCATGTTTGACAGCGGCGCGTCCTTCTTCGCCGCCGGGGAAGACAATATTCCGCATCATCCACCCGGATCGCCTCAGCCTGCTTCAGCACCGCCAGGGCCTGGGGCGACAGCGGCACGCGGTGCTCCTTCTCGGCCTTCATGCGCTCGGCCGGCACGGTCCAGACCGCGCTCTCCAGATCAATCTCGCTCCACCGCGCCCCGATAACCTCGCCCGTCCGGCCCGCTGTCAGGATGGCAAAGCGCAGCGCCAGCGCCGCTATGCCGTTCTCGGCGGAAAGCGACTCCATGAACCCGCCAATCTCCCGCCAGGGTAGAGCGGCGTGGTGCTCGACCTTTGCCACCTTGGATTTCTTGGGCAGCACGTTCTCCAGGTGCCCGCGCCACCGGGCCGGGTTCTCACCGGAACGCCAGCCATGGGTTGTGGCATAGCTTAGCACCGCCTCGATTCGCCCGCGCACACGGGTGGCCGTCTCAGGCTTGGCGGTCCAGATTGGCTCGAGAATCTTGGTCACATGCCCGGTCTCGATTGCGCCCACCGGCAGACCGCCGATTGTGGGATAGACATAAGTGGAGAGCGTGGCCGTCCATTGCTCGGCGTGCTTGGCATTGCTCCACCCGGCCTTATTCGCGGCAATGTACTTCCCGGCGCAGGCTTCAAAGGTGATGGCCTTGGCCGCCTCCAGCTTCCGGGCCTTGCGCTTGGCCTGCTTAGCGTCAATCGGGTCGAAGCCGTCCAGAACCAGCTTACGGCAGTCGCGGGCCTTATCGCGGGCCTCAGACAGGCCAATGGTATAGACCGGCCCCAGCCCCATCTCCCGCGCCCGGCCGTCGATCATGAAGCGGAAAATCCAGCTCTTGCCGGTCTTGGTAGGCTTGCCGTCCTCATCCAGAGCGTTGGGGCCGACATGCAGCCACAGGCCGCCGCCGTCTCCATACATGCCCGGCTTATTGGTGTTCCTGACTTCAGCCGGAGAGAGTTTTTCGAGTGATCTGGGCATGTCCCACAAACCTTAATCTGCAATTGATCCCACAAACTAAAGCGAGATGTACGCGCATTTCGGTGCATACGCAAGCAAAATGAAGGTGAGAAAACCCATGGAAAGATTGGTTTTTTTGCTTTGTGATGCGTGGGGATGCAGGGCGAGTTGGCGGAAGAGGTGGGATTCGAACCCACGGTACGCTTACACGCACGGCGGTTTTCAAGACCGCTGCCTTAAACCACTCGGCCACCCTTCCGTCGCGCAGGGCTGATCCAGACCATGAATTGCCCGCGCAAACCAAGATGCGCTCCTTTCCCGCGTCCGGGCTACGCGGTCAAGCGCACACCCAGCCGCCCGGCGATGTCCTGGATGAACTGCCACGCCACCCGGCCCGAGCGGCTACCGCGCGTGACCGACCATTCCACCGCCGCCGCGCGCAGCTCCTCCGTGGAGACCGGCAGCTCATAAGCCGCGGCATAGCCCTCGACCATGGCGAAGAATTGCTGCTGGTCGCTGTTATGGAAGCCAAGCCACAGCCCGAACCGGTCGGAGAGGGAAACCGCCTCCTCCACCGCCTCGCCGGGGTTGATGGCGGTCGAGCGCTCATTGTCGATCATGTCGCGCGGCATCAGGTGCCGGCGGTTGGAGGTGGCGTAGAACAGCACATTGTCCGGCCGGCCCTCGATGCCGCCATCCAGCACCGATTTCAGCGCCTTGTAATCCGCATCGCCCTTCTCGAAGGAAAGATCGTCGCACAGAATCACCGAGCGCCTTGGCGCCTCGCGCAGCAGGTTCAAAAGCTCCGGCAAGGTGCCGATATCCTCGCGGTGGATCTCGATCAGCGCCAGGGAGCCGGAATATTGCCGGTTCGCCTCGGCATGCGCGGCCTTCACCAGCGAGGATTTGCCCATGCCCCGCGCGCCCCACAGCATGGCGTTGTTGGCGGGCAGCCCCTGGGCAAAGCGCAGCGTGTTCTCCAGCAATTGCCGCTTCTGGGACTCAACGCCCTTCAGAAGATCCAGCGCCACCCGCGCCACGCGCTTCACCGGCGCCAGCTGCCCCGCCTGCGGATGCCACACAAACGCGTCCGCCCCGCCCAACTCCGGCATTGCGGGCGGCGGCGGCGCCAGGCGCTCCAGCGCCTCGGCAATCCGGCGCAGCAAGTCATCATTCATTCGGCACGCTCCCTGTTGACTGCAACGGCGCGCACCCTATGGTCCGCGCAACTTCACGGCAACCAGGAGCTCTCATGTTTATGTCCGCCGCCTACGCGCAAACCGCCACCGGCGCTGCCGCAGGCCCCGCCGGCCTTGCCTCATTGATGCAATATGCGCCGCTCGTCCTTATCGTCATCGTTTTCTATTTCCTGCTCATCCGTCCGCAACAGAAGCAACAGAAGGCTCTCAAGGCCAAGCTCGGCGGGCTGAAGCGCGGCGACAAGGTGGTGACCGCTGGCGGGATCGTCGGGCTGGTGAAGAAGGCTGCCGAGGGTTCAACCGAGATCGACGTCGAGATCGCGCCGAATGTCACGGTCAGCATCGTGCGCTCCACCGTCACCACAGTGCTAAGCGCCGCGCAGGCCGACAAGGCCTGACCATTCTCTGGCGGGGGCAGCCCCGCCAGCTTTCTGATAAGAGGCCAATTCACGCCCTCGGTTGCCGCGCAAGGGCGCGTCAACCTCAAGCGATCAGGCTCTAGTGCCGCCTTGCGGTGGTGTAGCGCGCCACATCCGCCAGGGCGGCACGAATCTCGCTCTCCGGAAAGCCCGAGAGCGTGTTCACAGCGCTGTCGATGAACTGGTCTGCCCGGGCGATGGTGCGGGCCGTGGCGTCATATTTCTGAATCAGCTTGAGCGCGGTGGTGAGGTCTTCCTCACTCTGTTCGCTCTCCTCCAGCGTGCGGACCCAGAAGGCGCGCTCCTCCGCCGTGGCCTCGGCCAGGGCCAGGATCACCGGGTAGGTCAGCTTGCCCTCGCGGAAATCATCGCCCACCGTCTTGCCCAGCTGCGCCTGGTCGGCGGCGTAGTCCAGCGCGTCATCCACCAGCTGGAAGGCCATGCCCAGATCCATGCCGAAGCTTTGCAAGGCCGCGCAGTCCTGCGGGCTGGCACCGGCGATCACCCCGCCCACCTCCGCCGCCGCCGCGAACAGGGCGGCGGTCTTGCCGCGGATCACGTCGAAATATTTCTGCGCCGTGGTGGAGATGTCGTTCTGGGTGGTGAGCTGCAGCACCTCGCCCTCGGCAATGGTAGCCGAGGCGGAGGAGAGGATGCGCAGCACCTCCAGCGAGCCATCCTCCACCATCAGCTCAAAGGCGCGGGAGAACAGGAAATCCCCCACCAGCACCGAGGCCTTGTTGCCAAACACGGCATTGGCCGAGGCGAAGCCCCGGCGCAGCAGGGACTCGTCCACCACATCATCATGCAGCAAAGTGGCGGTATGGATGAACTCGACACAGGCGGCGAGCTTGACCTGCCGGTCCCCGCCGTAACCGCAGAGCTTGGCGGCGGCCAGGGTCAGCAGCGGGCGCATGCGCTTGCCCCCCGCCGCCACGATATGCGCGGCGAGCTGGGGAATGAGCGCGACAGGGCTATCCATACGGGCGATAATAGCCTCGTTCGTGGCTTTCAGCTCCGCCTCAAGCAGCGCCGTGAGGCGGCCCAGGGCATCGATCGTCAATGGCGTCGCACCGTCCAAATTCAGCGCCCTAACCTGTCCAACAAAATTGCGTTAGCACCATATCGGGCGGGATTTCAGAAGGGTCAAGCTTAGGTGACAGGCGATGTGAGCACGGGTGGCCTGCTGGGCGGGCGGCTTACCTACCAGCAGTTGCGCCACGGGCATAGAAGCGGGTTCGAACCCGTTCTGATGGCGGCCATGGTGCCCGCCCGGGCAAAGGAGCGGGTGCTGGAGGCCGGAACCGGCGCTGGGGCGGCCTTGCTGTGCTTGGCGGCCAGGGTGGCGGGGGTGCGGGGCGTGGGCGTGGAGCGTGGCGAGGCCTTAGCCTCTCTGGCGGCGCGAAACTTCGCCGCCAACGGGTTTGTGGACCTGTCCGTGGTGAATGGCGACGCCACCGCCCTGCCCTGCGCAGCCCAGACATTCCAGCACGTGATGGCCAACCCCCCCTGGTTCGGGGCGCAGAACACTCCCTCGCCGGATGCGGCGCGGGCGCTGGCGCACCATGCGCCGGAGGCCACGCTGGGGGCCTGGGTGGGCGAGCTGCTGCGGGTGCTGCGCGATAGAGGGACCATCACCCTCGCCTTGCCCGCCTTTGCCTATGCCGAGGCCGCCGCGCTGCTGCGCCCCGCCTGCGGGGGAATTTTGCTCCTGCCGCTCTGGCCGCGCCGGGGGGTGAAAGCAAAAATGATTCTGGTCCAGGCGCAAAAAGCCAGCCGCGCGCCGGATGCGGTGCTGCCGGGGCTGGTGCTGCATGATGAGGATGGGATTACGCCAGAGGCCGAGGCGGTGCTGCGGGAGGGGATGGGGCTGCTGCACGGATAAGCAGCGAGGATTTTGCGGCGTCTTGCAAGGCGATCACCGGCCGTCACGGCTGGAGTGCGATGACTTTAGAACCGCCCTCTATCTCTCTGATCAAAGAACGGAACCTGTTCATCACTTGCGCCGGTGTGCTGGCGGGGAATTCGCGAGAGGGCCGCTGGCATAAATTTGTTGCCGATTTGGCGTAGCTGGGCAATGGTTGCCCCAATCAGCTGAGGCCGTCTGTAGGGAGATACGGATGCTTGAGCACATTGGAGTGACCGCGCCCGCCGATGTGAATGATACGCTTGCCCGCCAGGCGACTTTGGCGCTGGAGGGCGGGAAGGTGTTGCTATTCCCCGCCTTGGCATTTCCGGTATCGCCGGAGGAGCGTGCGCTTATCAAGGACGGCCAGGCGGCAGGCCGCGCCAAGAATGTCAGTTACGACCCCGCCAGGGCGGCGCTGAAGGGCACCACGCTGGAAGGCGCGGCATATGAGTGCCTGGAAGGCATGATGCGCCGCTATGGCGATTTCGCCGAAGCGCTGGTGCGCGCCGTCCTGCCCGCCTATGCGGGCGGACTCACCCGGGCACGGACCAGCTTCCGCCCGGTCGAGATCACAGGCAGGACAAGCTCCTGGCGACAGGACGACACCCGCCGGCATATCGACGCCTTCCCCACCTCGCCGGTTCAGGGGCGGCGTATCCTTCGGGTTTTCGCCAATATTGACCAGGACGGCGTACCACGGCGCTGGCGCGTTGGGCCGGATTTCGTGGCCTATGCCCAGCGGTTCTGGCCGGTGAGGGCGCCGCTGCCGGGAGCCGCGCGCCTGCGGCATTTGTTCGGGCTCACCAAGTCGCGGCGCTCGCGGTACGACGAGGCGATGCTCGCCCTGCATGACGCCGCCAAGCGCGACATGGCTTGGCAAAACACCTGCCCGGGCCAGGACATCTCCTTCCTGCCCGGCCAGGTATGGATGGTATTCACCGACCAGGTCGCCCATGCCGCGCTCTCGGGACGCAATGCGCTGGAGCAAACCTTCCTGGTCGAGCCGGATTGCCTGCTGCTGCCCGAGCATTCGCCCCTGGCCATACTCTCCGGCCTTGCGGGACGGGATTTGCGCCAGCCCGCCTGGTAAGCCCCCCCCTCCGGCGCCGCTTACGCCAGCGCCAAAAACGTCGCCAGCGGGTCTTCCAGATCGTTGATGTTGGTGATCAGGTAATTCGCCAGATTCGGCTGCTCACCTGGGCGTGTGGGCATTTCGGCATAGATGTTCAGCGTGCCGTCCCAGCCGATGCGCACATTGAAGGGACGCGGCGCCGGGCCCTTGGCTTCCACCCAGCCTGCCTTCTCCGGCGGCTGTTCGGAAGGTTTCAGCACGCGCTTGCCATCTTCGCGGTCATAGCCTTTGCCCTGGGGCGGCGCGATGAGCACGATGCGCTCCTGCGGAAAACGTTTCAGCTCCTGTATCAGCCAGGTCCATTCGGCGGTGGAGAGAAATTCCTCCTCGCGGAACGCTTCTGGAATCTGCGGCATGTCCATGGTTGAGCGGATTTCCGCCTGATAGCCATGTTTCTGCTCCAGCAGCATTTCCACAAGCCCCGGCAGTTCTTTCAAATTCGAGCGATAGGCCATCAAATTGTAGCGGATCAGCGGCGCCTGCGGGGTGGTGCGGAACACCTCCAGCATCAGCTCCCAGTTTTCCAGGAAGATAGGCTGGCGCGGCACACGCTCGATGAACTCGATCAGCTTGGGATGCAAAGTCGCCTCATGCAGGCAGGAGAGTCAGAAATTCCCGTCCGTCACGTAAGGCAGCAGCCGCAGCGTGGACGCGAAGGTCTCATCACTCATCACATAGGTCTTGCTGGTCTGCGCATAATCATAAACGCAGAAGGGGCAGCGTAGATTGCGGTTATTGACGATATCCATCGCCACGTGATGCAGCGGCTGGAATTCCCGGTTGATGGCGGGCGCCAGGTCCAGAATATGGGAGGAGCCATGCACGCGCACGAAAACGGAATCACGCTCAGCCCGGTGTCAGTTCACGGTCGAACAGCATGAAAAAGCGTAGGTGCCATCCCCCCACAAAGAAGGGCGCCCCATGCACCAGAATATCGCTGAAGGACACCGCCCGGCGGCCGCCAGCACACGCTCGCTTCCCGCCTGCGGCAGCACCACCTCGTATTCCAGCCGCGTCGCTTCGTTGTTCAGATCGCGCAGCCAGCCCTTCACATGCGCGATGCTGCGTTCATCGACATAGCCTTGATCATGAGGGGCAAGCCCGGTCACGCCATCCATGATCCTGACGTGACGACAACGCACGCACCACGCGTAACCGCAGGTTGTGGAAAGCCGATTCGACCGCCGCCTTTCCTGTTGACGCCGGGAGTCGGCAGGAACATATTAAGAACACAATTCACCCATGCCCTGCCCGCCCGCTTGCCGCCCTGCCTCGGACTCGGCACGGAATTCGAGGGCAAGCTTTTTATCGCGCGAAAAAGTGACTGTCGCACCGCTAGTGGCGATTGCGTGACTCACTCACTATATGTTGTTATAGTGACCGCTTTACGAACAAGGGTCCGGCGACGATGAACATGATGACAAAGCCTGAAGCCGTGTTGCTAGACGACGCAGTGCAGATGCCGGGCCGCTTCCAGGTGACGGTGGACCGCTCGCGCGACTCGCTGCTCACGGATTTCGGCCGCGCCACGCTGGATGACCGCTACCTGCTGCCCGGCGAGGACTATCAGGACCTCTTCGCGCGCGTCGCCTCCTATTATGGCGACAACCAGGCCCATGCGCAGCGTCTTTATGACTACATCTCCAAGATGTGGTTCATGCCCGCCACCCCGGTGCTCTCCAATGGCGGCACGGATCGCGGCCTGCCGATCTCCTGCTTCCTGAACGAGGCCACTGACACGCTGGACGGCATTGTCGGGCTGTGGAACGAGAATGTCTGGCTCGCCTCCAAGGGCGGCGGCATCGGCTCCTATTGGGGCAATCTGCGCTCCATCGGCGAGAAGGTCGGCAAGAACGGCAAGACCTCCGGCATCATCCCCTTCATCCGCGTGATGGATTCTCTCACCCTCGCCATCTCCCAGGGCTCGCTGCGGCGCGGCTCGGCGGCGGTGTACCTGCCGATCTGGCACCCCGAGATCGAGGAATTCGTCGATATGCGCCGCCCCACCGGCGGCGATCCCAACCGCAAGGCGCTCAACCTGCATCACGGCGTGCTGATCTCCGATGAGTTCATGCGCGCGGTCGAGGCCGATGAGATGTGGACGCTGAAATCCCCGAAGGATGGCAGCCATGTCCGCTCGGTTTCAGCGCGTGGCCTGTGGATCCGCATCCTCACCACCCGCATCGAGCAGGGCGAGCCGTACATCATCTACTCGGACCACGTGAACAACGCCCGCCCCGAGCAGCACAAGCTGGCCGGGCTGGAGGTGAAGACCTCCAATCTCTGCGCCGAGATCACCCTGCCCACCGGCATCGACCAGTACGGCAAGCAGCGCACCGCCGTATGCTGCCTCTCCTCGCTCAATCTCGAGACCTGGTTCGAGTGGCACAAGGACGAGCAGTTCATCGAGGACGTGATGCGCTTCCTCGACAACGTGCTGGAGGATTTCATCCAGAAGGCGCCGGATTCCATGGAGCGGGCCAAATATGCGGCCTTCCGCGAACGCTCGGTCGGCATGGGGGTGATGGGCTTCCACTCCTTCCTGCAGGACCAGAACGTGCCCTGGGAAAGCGTCATGGCGAAGGTCTGGAACATCAAGATGTTCAAGCATATCCGCGCGCAGGCCGACGCGGCTTCGAAGAAGCTGGCGGCCGAGCGCGGCGCCTGCCCGGATGCCGCCGATTACGGCATCGAGGAGCGCTTCAGCCACAAGATCGCCATCGCGCCGACCGCCTCCATCTCGATCATCACCGGCAACACCTCGCCGGGCATCGAGCCGATCGCGGCCAATGTGTTCCTGCAGAAGACCCTCTCGGGCAGCTTCTCGGTGCGCAACCGGCCGTTGCAGAAGCTGCTCGCCAAATATGGCCGCGATGACGAGGAGACCTGGTCCTCCATCACCACCACCAAGGGCTCGGTGCAGCATCTGGACTTCCTGACCCAGCATGAGAAGGACGTGTACAAGACCGCCTTCGAGCTGGACCAGCGCTGGATCATCGAGCATGCCGCCGACCGCGCCCCGTTCATCTGCCAGAGCCAGTCGATCAATCTCTTCCTGCCGGCCAATGTGCATAAGCGCGACCTGCACCAGATCCATTTCCAGGCCTGGAAGCGCGGCGTGAAGTCGCTGTATTATTGCCGCTCGCTCTCCATTCAGCGTGCCGATAACGTGTCGGAGAAAAAGGTGATGGTGGCGATGGGTAGCGAGGCGGCGAACGATGGCGCAGCACCTGTGCCCGTGGCCGCCAGCGCGAATAATTACGAGGAATGCCTGGCCTGCCAGTAAGTCTGAATGGCCAGCCGCATGCGGTTGTTTGCGTCCCCGGTATTTGGGGGCATCACGCTCGCTTATTATAAAATTTAAGGCCGATGTGCTACCCTGGAACCCGCCAGGGGGTGCTGCCCTTGGCCCCCAAGCTGGGCATAAGGCCCATCCCCCATTAGTTAAGGATTAGGGCCATGGCCCAGTCTTTGAAGGCATTGATCATGAGCGGACACATCACCACCTCCGTCGCCCCCGAAGGGGAGCGCAAACTCGACCTGCTGACCGAGAACCCGGTCTACAAGCCCTTCCGCTACCCCTGGGCCTATGAGGCGTGGCTGACCCAGCAGCGCGTGCATTGGCTGCCCGAGGAAGTGCCGCTGGCCGATGACGTGAAGGACTGGCACAGGAACATCACCGATGCCGAGCGCAACCTGCTCACCCAGATCTTCCGCTTCTTCACGCAAGCGGATGTCGAGGTGAACAACTGCTACATGAAGCAGTATGCCCAGGTGTTCAAACCCACCGAAGTGCTGATGATGCTCTCGGCCTTCTCGAACATCGAGACCGTGCATATCGCGGCCTATTCCCACCTGCTCGACACCGTGGGCATGCCCGAAGTCGAATATACGGCCTTCCTCAAATACAAGGAGATGAAGGACAAATACGATTACATGCACAGCTTCTCGATGGAGAACAAGCATGAGATCGCCAAGACCCTGGCCGCCTTCGGGGCCTTTACCGAAGGGCTGCAGCTCTTCGCCTCCTTCGCCATCCTGCTGAACTTCCCGCGCTTCAACAAGATGAAGGGCATGGGGCAGATCATCACTTGGTCAGTGCGCGATGAGTCCCTGCATTGCGAGTCCATCACCAAGCTGTTCCGGACCTTTATCGGTGAAAACCCTGAGTTGTGGACGGAAGAACTGCGCCGGGAGATCTATCTCACCTGCGCGACCATCGTCGACCATGAAGACGCATTCATCGACCTGGCCTTCGAATTCGGCGCCGTGGAAGGACTCACCGCCGAGGAGGTGAAGCGCTATATCCGCTACATCGCCGACCGCCGCTTGGGCGGGCTGGGGCTGAACGCGCTCTTCCATGTCGAGAAGAACCCGCTGCCCTGGCTGGACGAAATGCTGAACGCCGTCGAGCATGCGAATTTCTTTGAAAACCGCTCCACGGAATACAGCAAAGCCGCGACCTCCGGCTCCTGGGAAGACGCCTTCGCTGACTTCGACCAGCCGGCCGACCCGGCAGGATAATGAACAACAAACATATTTAATTAAATTAAGAAACCGCCCCCTCTGAATAGCTGGAAATTTCCAAATTATTCAGAGGGCTTTGTTTTTCTCTGGCATAGAAGATAAATTTCTCCTAACAATCGAGGCTGGGAACATATCTTTATAAATCGTATGAAGATCATGCGTGACAGCGGGAATTTAGGTGTGGTGCAAAAATTGAGACGAATCAATGAGCCCAAACCTCCCCTCTCAAATCATTTTACAACGCCTTTTAGTAGCGGACCAAAATGAACATGGCAGGTTTGACAGCTTCTGAAGACGACACCGAGACCGCAGCCTCCCGGGCGCAAACAGGCGCGCCGCGCTATAGCCGCCGCTTATCGGATAAGATACTGCTCGCCTTCCACCATGCCTGCGACCAGGGCGATTACGAGATCGCCGAGCAGTTGCTGCGCATCCTGGAATCCATGCTCACCCGCCGCACCGTGCCGCCCGATGCCAACCGGCGCAAGAGCATCGAGAGCCTTGTCGCCGCGCATGAGCGGCTCTGGCATCTGCGCCATCCGGAACAGAATTTCGGCTGACAGCCGGCTTGCTCGTGCAACCCGGTTAGATTGGACCGCCTCATTCGGTCCAACCGAGTAGGCGTGGCTGCTCCATTAACGGCTTGAAGCGCGCCCCCAGCAACGCACTACGCTCCAGCCTTTGCCTGAGCGATCAATTTCATGCGTTTGAATTGAACCGGGCGATTCAATCTAAACGCATATTGATCTAGCTGATATATTTCTGAAACACCTCGTCGCCATCGACGTGGAATTCAAGCCCCGACCATTGGTCATACTGGTCGTACCAGACGGTCAGATGCAGCTTGCCCGTCACGTCGAAACGCTGCGCCACGATCGTGCCGCCATCGGCGGTGGGCAGCTTGTACCAGCCCGGCGAATTGACGATGGCGGGGTAATGCCGGCCGGTCTCCACGTTCAGGATCATCGCCTGCAACATTGCCTTGTTCCAGTAGGTCATCGGCAGCAGCGGCGGGCTGCCGGTATATTGGTAATCGCCGGCCTTGGTGCTCTCGACGGCAAAACCACCCGGAATCTGGGTCGCCTGCACGGACAGCATGGTGCCGTTATGGTTCACCTTGCTGTCCAGCCGCGTGAACTGCCCGCCTGACCAGCGCTCCACCGCGTTGACCTGGTAATGAAACACCGGAATCCCGGCCAGTGTCACCACCATGTCGGCATCGATATCCACCCGCAACTCATCGCCCGTCTGGGTAAATTTCATATGTTGTTCACCGATCGGCGAACCATTCCGGAAAATCTTGAAGTGCATCTCTCCACCGGGCGGCACGGGAAGCCTCGTTGCCGCCGCGGCCGGCATCGCCGCCAAGGCCGCCGCACCCGCCAAAAACCCACGCCGTTCAAGTCTCTGCCGCATCAGCTTCATGCATCCCTTCCGACCAACTTTACCGCGCCACATAGGGGCGACAGGCGCCTTCTACCATGGCACTATCCTGCTTATGCACCAGCTGATTTTCCTTCGTCACGCCAAGGCCGAAACCGAGGTGAAAGGGCTTTCCGACCATGACCGCGCCTTGACGGAAAAGGGCCGGCGCGCCGCGGGTAAAATCGGCCAGGCCATGCGCAAGGCCGGGCTGGCGCCGGAGGTCGTGCTCGTCTCAACCGCCACCCGCACCCAGCAGACGCTGGAGGAGCTGGAAAACGCCCCCGTCTGGGATGAGTGGCCGAATATCGATTCCCTGCCCCAACTCTACATGGCAACGCCGCCGCAAATCCTGGGCGCCCTGCGCGACCTGCCGGAGACCGTGCGCAGCGCCATCGTCATCGGGCATAATCCCGGGCTGCATGAGCTGGCACTGGCACTGGCCGGCGCCACCCGCCCCGATAACGCCGCCGCGCGTATTGATGACGGCTACCCCACCGCCGCGCTGGCGGAATTCCTGGTCACCAGCTCGTGGCGGCAGCTCGGCCCCGGCTCGGCCAACCTGAAGCGCTTCCTGCTGCCCAAGGATTGCGGCTGAGACCTGGCCAGACTTCACCCTCAGGCGTCTTTCCGCGCCGGGTGATGGCCGGTAAGTGTATTGCCCGCATCTTGCTGCAGCCGCGCGCACAGGGGCGAGGCCATCAACGCCATGGCACTGACCACCAGGAAGGCCATCTCATAGTCAAACAAGGTTGGAGCCGCATGCCCCGAGGCCCAGCTTGAAATCTCCAGGCTCGCCGCCCCCAGAACCACCCCCAGCGTCAGGGAAAGCTGCTGCACCGTGGTGTACAGGGTCGTCGCGGCGGACATGCGCGGGCGCGGAATATCCCCATAAGCGATCGTGTTATAGGCGGTGAATTGCAGGGAGCGGAAAAACCCGGAGATGAACAGCACGGCGCACATCAACCAGGCGGGCCAAGCCGGTGAAAAGACCGCGGCCAACGACATGGTCAGCGCCGCCACCACGCCATTCCAGACCAGCACGGCGCGGAAGCCGAAACGCTCCAGCAGCGGTTGCGCCGCCAGCTTCATCGACAAGGCACCGGCCGCTGAGGCGAAGGTGATCAAGCCGCTTTGCAGGGGGGATTTGCCGAAGCCAAGCTGCAGCATCAACGGCAGAAGAAAGGGCATGGCGCCCACCGCAACCCGGAACAGGCTGCCCGCCGTCAGGGAAATGGAGAATGTCGGCACCCGGAACAGCGTGAAATCCAGCACCGGCGTCTCCACCCGCCGCGCGTGCAGCCAGTACGCCACACAAGCCGCTGCGCCGCCCGCAAAGGCCAGCAGCGTCCAGGACAACGGCACCAGGCCGCGCCCCACCGTCTCCATCCCCGCCATCAGCAAGGCCATCGCCAAACCGGAAAACACCAGGCCCAGCGTGTCCAGATGCCCGCCGCGCCCCTCCTCGCGTACATCCGGGATAAACAGCGAGACCGCGATGGCCCCGGCAATGCCGATGGGCACATTGATATCAAACACCCAGCGCCAGGACGACACCGAGACGATGAACCCGCCCAGCGGCGGCCCCAGAATCGGTCCCACCAGTGCCGGCATGGTCAGCCACGCCATGGCGGAGACCATCTGCGACCGGCTGACCGAGCGCAGCAACAGCAACCTTCCGACAGGCAGCATCATCGCCCCGCCCAACCCCTGCAGCACACGGGCGGCCACCAGCACCAGCAGATTCGGCGCCACGCCGCAGAAGACCGACCCCAGCGTGAAGATGATGACCGCCACCCGGAACACTTGCCTGGCCCCAAACCTGTCCGCCACCCAGCCGGAGGCCGGGATGAACACGGAAAGCGCAATGAGGTAGGAGGTGACCGCGACGCTCATATAGAGCGGATCTGTATGGAAACTCCTGGCCATGGCCGGCAGCGCCGTGGTCACCACGGTCGAATTGAGATTCTGCATGAACAAGGCCACCGCGACGATGATCGCGGTGGTGCGCATGCGCTTGACGGATACGACCGGCTCCAGCTCGGCGGCTTGCGCGTCAGACACGGAAAAGCCGATGCGCCCACAGCCGGAGGTAAACCGCACCAGACATGCGGATGGTCAGCTTCCCCCTCACGGGTCCAGCGGCCTCGCCTCTTCGGCCAGCATAATGGGAATGCCATTGCGGATGGGAAACGCCAGCCGCGCCTTCTCGCTGATCAGCTCGCCACGGGCGCGGTCATAGGTCAGCTTCCCGCGCGTCACCGGGCAGATCAGCATTTCCAGCAAGCGCGGGTCCAGCCCCGGCTCGTTTGTTTCGTTGGTCATGTGTCTCAACTCGCTTTGGGGGTTTTGCCGTTGCCTGGGCCGCCGTCGAAGGAATCGATCTCCAGCAGGGCGCGCAGGGCTTCTGCGCGCTGCAGCGGGTCTTTTGCCTCCAGCAGGGCCTGTTTCTCCTCATCGGCGAAGGGGCAGGCCATGCAGAGCGAATTGACCAGCGACGAATCGTTCATCTCACCGATCGCGTCCCAATTCGCCTCCACCCCGGCGGCGGCGAAATAGCGGCCCAGCGCATCCAGCAGAAGCTGCCGGGGAAAGGGCAGCGCCTCGTCCGGGGCGCGCAGATCCGCCGCAAAACCGGCCAGCCCCGCCCGCACGCGCCGGTAGCCGCGCTGCATCTCAATCTCCTCGGCGATTGTGAAGCGGATCACGCCGGTCAGGGTGATCAGATAGCGCCCGTCATCGGTCTCATCGAAGGAGGAGATGCGCCCCAGGCAGCCGGTGCGGAACAGGCCGGGGCCAGTCTCGCCGCGCGCCAGGCGTTTATCCGGCTGCACCATGCCGAAATAGCGCCCCTGCCCCAGCGCATCCTCGACCATCGCCCGGTAGCGCGGCTCGAAAATATTCAGCGGCAACCGCCCCTGCGGCAGCAAAAGCGCCCCGCCGAGGGGAAAGACCGGGAATTCCTCCGGCAGATCTTCCAGGCGGGGGGGGGCGATGCTCATCCGTTCAACGGAACAGCAGCGCCGAGAGCTTGCGGCGGGCGGCCATCGTCGCCGGGTCGTCCATGCCCCAGGCCTCGAAGAATTTCAGCAATTGCAGCCGCGCGCCATCCTCGTTCCAGGCCCGGTCGCGCTTGATGATCTCCAGCAGCGCCGCCGCCGCCTCGGCCCGCGCGCCGGTGGCGTTCAGGGCCGTCGCCAGCTCATAGCGCGCCTCATGGTCATCCGGATTCGCGGCGAGGCGGGTCTCCAGCCCTTCCGTCGCGGCCTGCGCCTTGCGCCCTTCCTGCGCCAGGCTCAGCGCCGCGCGTGCCCCGGTGATCTCGGCATGCCCGGCCAGCGCTTCCGGCACCTGGGTGAGAAGCTGCTCGGCCTGCTCCTCATCGCCCATGGCCAGCAAAGCGCGGGCCAGCCCGCCCCAGGCTTCCGGCTTGTCATGCGCCTCCTGCAAGGCTGCCCCGAAATATTGCGCGGCAGCTTCCGCCTGGCCCTGCTCCAGCAGCGCCTTGGCCTCGGCGATCAACGCCTCCCCCGGCGCGGCGGAGCCCGCCAGCTTCAGCAGCGCCTCGACGAATCGCTTCACCTCGCTCTCCGGCTGCGCGCCGGAGAACGTATCGGCGATCTGCCCCTGCCAGAAGGCGACGATTGTGGGCACGGACTGCATGGGCAGCCCCATGCGGGCGAGTTGGGAGACCAGCTCGCGATTCTTGTCGACATCGATCTTCACCAGCCGCACGCGCCCGTTCTGCGCGCGGGTCACCCGCTCCAGCGCGGGGGTCAGCGTTTTGCAGGGGCCGCACCAGGTGGCCCAGAAATCCACGATCACCGGCAAGTCGCGCGAGGCCTCGATGACATCGGCCATGAAATTGGCCTGATCGCCGTCGATGATGAAGGCGGCCGTATCAGCGGTTGTCGCGCCCGGCGCGTCGTTGAACAGCGTGCTCATTTATTTTGATCCGTCATAGGGTTTCCGCCCCCTTATATAGGAACGACACCGCCTCTCACACCCCAAAGCCGCCCGGCGGCGTAAACACGCCGAAGCTGTCTTGCAATCCACTGCGCGGGACTATAAAGAGCCTCCCACGCCGCGAGCGGGCGTAGCTCAGGGGTAGAGCACAACCTTGCCAAGGTTGGGGTCGAGGGTTCGAAATCCCTTCGCCCGCTCCAAAATTTAGAGGCGTGACATGTTGCGGGCGTAGCTCAGGGGTAGAGCACAACCTTGCCAAGGTTGGGGTCGAGGGTTCGAATCCCTTCGCCCGCTCCAATGTCCGAAAAATCTCCTTCACCATCGCCCTTGACGGAACCGCCGTGACGCGGCTTGAAACTTGCCCCATGAAGGCGCCGCCCCCTCCCTCCAAACCGACACCAGCCGAGGCCGCGCGTTTGGCGCGGGAGGAAGCCGAGGCCGCCGCCCTGCGCGCCAACCTGGCCCGGCGCAAGGCCCAGGCCCGCGCCAAACCCGCCGAAAAGAAGGACGATCCCGAATGCCCGTGATGCCCGACCACTGGATCCGCCAACAGGCCCTTGAGGCCGGCATGATCGAGCCTTTCGTGGAAAGCCAGAAGCGCGACGGCGTGGTCTCCTACGGCCTGTCCTCCTATGGCTATGACGCGCGCTGCTCGGACCAGTTCAAGGTGTTCACCAATGTCGATTCGGCGGTGGTGGACCCGAAAGACTTCAACCAGGCCAGCTTCGTCGACCGCACCGGGCCGGTCTGCATCATCCCGCCCAATAGCTTCGCGCTGGCCCATACGGTGGAATATTTCCGCATCCCGCGCGATGTGCTGGTGATCTGCCTTGGCAAATCCACCTATGCGCGCTGCGGCATCATCGTGAACGTGACGCCGCTGGAGCCGGAATGGGAAGGCCAGGTGACGATCGAGATTTCCAACACCACCCCGCTGCCGGCCAAGATCTATGCCGGCGAGGGCATCTGCCAGTTTCTGTTTCTCAAGGGCGAAAGCGCTTGTGAAATCTCCTACGCCGACAAGGCGGGCAAATATATGGGCCAGCGCGGCGTCGCGCTGCCGAGGATGTAAGCTAAGCATGGACTCGATTCGCATCATTGGCGGCCAGCCGCTTTACGGCACCATCGCCATCTCCGGCGCCAAGAACGCCGCCCTGCCGCTGATGACCTGCGGGCTGCTCACCGATGAGCGGCTCGTGCTCTCCAACGTCGCCAAGCTGGCGGACATCGCCACCATGGCGCAGTTGCTGGCCCAGCACGGCATCGAGGTGACGCACGGAAGGCCGCAAGCTCACCCTCGGCGGCAAAATCACCAACACGCTCGCCCCCTATGAGATCGTGCGCAAGATGCGCGCCTCGATTCTGGTGCTGGGGCCGCTTCTGGCCCGCACGCGCGAGGCCCGCGTCTCCCTGCCCGGCGGCTGCGCCATCGGCACACGGCCCGTCGATCTGCACCTGAAGGGGCTGGAGGCGATGGGAGCCACCATCGAGCTGGATGGCGGCTATGTCGACGCCAAGGCCCCGCAAGGGCTGAAGGGCGCCACCATCGTGTTCCCCTTCGTCTCCGTCGGCGCCACGGAGAACCTGCTGATGGCGGCGAGCCTGGCCGATGGCGAGACGGTGCTGAAAAACGCCGCGCGCGAGCCGGAGATCACCGACCTCGCCAAATGCCTGATCGCCATGGGCGCGAAGATCGAAGGGCTGGAGACCGACACGCTGACCATCGAGGGCGTGAAATCCCTGCATGGCGCGGAGCACCAAATCCTGCCGGACCGGATCGAGACCGGCACCTATGCCTGTGCCGCCGCCATCACCGGCGGCGATATCTTCCTGGAAAACGCCCGCGCGTCGGATCTCGGCGCGGTGCTGACCACGCTGGCCGAGGCCGGGGTGGTGATCACCGAGGGCCATAACGGCTTCCGCGTCACCCGCGCCAACGGGCTGCACGGGGTGGATGTGACCACCGAGCCCTTCCCCGGCTTTCCGACCGACATGCAGGCGCAGTTCATGGCGCTGATGGCGGTGGCGGAGGGCGCCTCGCTGATCACCGAGAATATTTTCGAAAACCGCTTCATGCATGTGCCGGAGCTCAACCGCATGGGGGCGCGGATCAACGTCCATGGCTCATCGGCGATCGTCCGCGGGGTGAAGCAGCTCACCGGCGCGCCGGTGATGGCGACGGATCTGCGCGCCTCGGTGTCTCTGGTGCTGGCCGCTCTGGCCGCGCAGGGCGAAACCACCATCTCGCGCGTCTATCATCTCGACCGCGGCTATGAGGCGGTGGAGCAGAAACTCGCGGCCTGCGGCGCGCGGGTGGAGCGGATGGCCTAACCCCTACTCACCCATTCCGGCCATGCTTGCCATGGCCGGCGGGGGAAGCTGCATCAGCACCCCGGCGGCCAGTAGCACCAGCAGACCCAAGGCTGCCTCGATGGCGATGGCCCGCAGCAACATGCCCCGGCTTGCCGGCAAGGCGGGCGTCAGACGGTAGCGATTGCGCGCGGCAAGCCCCAGAAGCCCCGCGAACAGCACCAGTTTGGCCAGGGCCGCGGCGCCGTAGCCGGTGGTGAAAAAGGCCGAGATTTTCCCGATGAGCAGCAGATATTGCAGGACGGCGGTGGCCAGAAGCGCTGCCACGCAGCCCATGCCAAACCGGGAATAACGCCGCGCCAGCGCGGAAGGTTCCAGGCTGGTGCGCAGCCCCAGCGCCAAAGCAGGCAGCGTGCCCAGCCAGGCGCCCGCCCCCGCCAGATGCACCAGAGAAGCGGCGAACAGCACCTCCCCCTCCGGCCCGCCCATGGCCGCGCCATGGCCGAGCCAGGATTGCGCCAGCACGCCAATGCCCGCCAGAACCGCCGCCAGCCTCCAGCGCCGCCCCTGCACGCACAGCAGGGCCAGCAGCAGCAACCCCATGCGCGCCAAGGTCAGCCAGCCAAAGCGCGTATAGCCCGCCACCAGAGGCAGTGCCGCCAGAACGGTGGCTGGATCCTCCGCCCCCGCGAAATCAGCGCTTTGCAGCCAGAACCAGCCCGCCCCGCCCAGGAGCGCCACCACAAACCCGGCCCAGGCCAGGCGGCGCAGGGCTTTCACCTGCCCTTGCGCCAGAACCGCCCCGAACAGGGCGGTGCCGAAAGCGCAAAAATACCCCGCCAGATGCAGCCCGCGGCACAGGCCGCGCAGCACCATCCAGGCGGGGCCGTCCATTAGAGCAACCCCCAATCAAATGGGTTCATTTGATCGGGTAAAGTTGCTCGCCCAAACATTTAGTTGCCGACGGTGAAGCTGTAGGTGCCGTGCGTCTTATGGGTATCGACCGACAGCGCGTGCCAATCGACGGTGTATGTCCCCGCCATCTGGAAATGCACCTTCACGCTCAGCTCATTGGCATGGCCCGGCACGCCCTGCGGCGCGCCGGCTTCGGCGTGCATGCCCATGCTGTCCGTCACCGTCACGGTGCAGAATTTCGGCTGCACAGCCTCGGTGAAGGTCAGCAGCAGGGAGGATGTCGAGGGCGCCACCACGGCACCCGCCGCAGGCTGCGCCTGCTTGAGATGCGCATGGGCAAAGGCAGCTTGGGCGCAAGCCAGCATCAGGGCCGAAACGCCCGCGAAAGCGGAAAGACGCATGGGGACAATCCTCTATGACACGATAAGCACGCGTCTAGAGCAAACATTACCACATGGGAAGCACAACCTTCCCATGCGGCAACGATTTTTAGAACAAATTCAGGAAACGCTCGAACAACCCTGGCGATTGAGTGCTGTCCTGCGGGGTGGCGCCATTGGTCACGGGCTGGCCCATGGCGGCGTTTTCTTGCAGGCGGCGCTGCTCCTCGTCGGCGTTCACCACCGGCTGCGCGTTCGGGTTGTTGCCCATCAGCTTGTCCACGAACCCGCCGGAGCGGCTGGAGACGGCGGCGTTCTGGTTTACCTCGGCGCGGATATTGCCTTGCGGCGCCGGGCCCGCCTGGCTCAGCAGGGCCTGGCCTGCGGCGGAGGTTGCCTGGTCATCGCTGGGCAGCGCGTTCTGCGGCGTGATCACGTTCGCCCCCTGCTGCGCGGCGCTCACCTGCTGGGTCGGCGGCTGGCCGGGGTTGGGCGCCTGGAGCTGCCCCATCTCAGGCGGCAGCGACAGAGGCGGCAGAGTGCCGACCTGATAGGCATCAGGCGGATTCGCCTCCAGCCCGAAGGTCTTCTTCATGCCGCTGCTGCACCCGGCAAGCGCCAGAGCGAGCAGAATGGTCGAGGGAACGGCAATGGCGCGGCGTGTGATCATGGCGTCTTCCTATCCTTACCCATGGTCCGCCGCAACAGGCGGCTTGCGGCGGAGATTCTCGATCAACAAGGCGATCACGCCGCAGACGATGGCGGAATCCCCGATATTGAACACCCAAGGATAGGCCAAGGCGCCGATATGCACATGGATGAAATCCACCACCGCGCCAAAGCGCAAGCGGTCCAGCACATTGCCCACCGCCCCGCCCGCGATGGCGCCGCCGGCAATGGCCACCAGCCAGTCTTGCGTGCGGGCCATCCAGACGAGCAGCCCGATCACCACCGCGCTGGCCAGCACCGCCAGCAGGATCTTGGCGCTGAACCCGGCGAACAGCCCGAAGGTGATGCCGTGATTCCAGACCAGGATCAGGTCCAGCACCGGCAACGGCGAGACCATATGGCCATCCTGCAGATGCAGCCCATGCAGCACCGCATATTTGCTGGCCTGGTCCGCCACCAGCACCAGGATGGCGACCAGCAGGCCGGTGACAAAGCGCATCAGCCGATCTCCGCCACAGCCTCACAGCAGCGCCGGCAGAGTGTGGGGTGTTTTGCATCCGCCCCCACTTCCGGCAGCACGCTCCAGCAGCGCTCGCATTTCTGGCCGGGGGCGACATCGGCACCGTTTTCCGCGCCGAACACGGCGTTCGAAGTGATGCAGATTTCCGCCCAGAACCCGCATCGCCTGACAGCGCCTTGGCGGCCTCGGACAGCACGGCCTGCGCCTGCAGGGAGGAGCCGATCTTCTTCTCCACCGCGCATGCTTCTCGATCGCCCCGGTCACATCCGCGCGCTGGGCGCGGATCTGCGCGAATGCTTTCCGCCAGCGCGTCATTGCGCCACGCATCGGGCACCTGCTCGAACGGCTCCAGATGCACGGAGGCCTCGGCGCCATAGCGCGCCATCCAGGCCTCCTCCGCCGTGAAGGGCAGAGCGGGCGCCAGCCAGGTGGTCAGGCAGCGGAGCAGAATATCCAGGAAGCTGCGGCAGGCTTTGCGCGTGGGCGAAGAAGGCGCGTCGCAGTACAGGGAATCCTTGCGGATGTCGAAATAGAAGGCCGAGAGATCGGTGGCGCAGAAATGATGGATGGCGGGGTAGACGCCCGTCCAGTCATGCCCCTGCACCGCCGCCTGCAGCTTGGCGTTCAGCTCCCACAGCCGGTGGAGCAAAAATTTCTCCAGATCGGGGAAGCTTTCCGGGGCCACCCGCTCCGCCTCGGTAAACCCATCCAGCGAGCCGAGAATCCAGCGCAGCGAGTTGCGCAAACGCCGGTACAATTCCGCCTGCTGCTTCAGGATTTCCTGCCCGATGCGCAGATCCTCGGAAATATCCGAGTTCAGCACCCAGAGGCGCAGAATATCGGCGCCGTATTTGTCGTTCACCTCCTGCGGGGCGGTGACGTTGCCGAGCGATTTGGACATCTTGCGCCCCTGCTCGTCGAGCACGAAGCCATCGGTCACGATCGCCTTGAAGGGCGCCACGCCGCGCGTGCCCACGGCTTCCAGCAGCGAGGATTGGAACCAGCCGCGATGCTGGTCCGAGCCTTCCAGATACACATCCGCCGGCCATTGCATGCCCCGCGCCTCCAGCACGAAGGCATGGGTGGAGCCGGATTCGAACCAGACATCGACCACGTCGAAAATCTGCTCGTAATCCGCCGGGTTGCGGTCGGGGCCCAGGAAGTCGGAGGCCGGGCGGGCGTACCAGGCGTCCGCGCCCTCCGCGGTGAAGAGTTTCACCACCCGCTCCATCACCGCCGCATCACGCAGCGGCTCGTGCGTGCGCTTGTCGACGAAGATGGCAATCGGCACGCCCCAGGCGCGCTGGCGGGAGATGCACCAATCCGGGCGGCTCTCGACCATGGAACGGATGCGGTTGCGGCCGATCTCAGGCACGAAGCGCGTCTCATCGATGGCGGCCAGCGCCTTCTCGCGGATATGTTCGCTCCCATCCATGCGGATGAACCATTGCGCCGTGGCGCGGTAGATCAGCGGCGCCTTGCTGCGCCAGCTATGCGGGTAGGAGTGCATGAACTCGTTGCGATGCACGAGGTTGCCCCCTTGCGTCAGCGCCGCGCAAACCGGGTCCGCCGCCTTGTAGACATGCAGCCCGGCGAAGAGCGGCACGGAGTGGTAATAGGTGCCGTCATCGGCCACCGTATCCGGCACGGCGATGCCGTTGGCCTTGCAGAGCGCGAAATCGTCCTCGCCATGGCCCGGCGCCATATGCACGATGCCGGTACCGGCCTCCATGGTCACGAACTCGCCCAGCATCACCGGCACGGTGAAATCATACCCCGCATCGGCCTTGGCCAGCGGGTGGTGGAAGCGCTTGCCCTCCAGCTCCGGGCCCTTGAAACGCCGGCCGATGCTGTAGGCGGTGATGCCGACCTCCTTGGCGAAGCCCTCCAGCAAGGAGGTGCCAACAATCAGCTTCTCACCCGGCACGGCCAGACTTCCCTCGGCCACCTCGTCCACCGTGACGAGGGCATATTCCAGCTCATGCCCCGCCGCGAGGCCGCGATTGCCCGGAATGGTCCAGGGCGTGGTCGTCCAGATGACGATGGCGGCACCCGCGAATTCCCCTTCCGCCTCGGCGGCGGGGAAGCGCACATAAATCGCCGTGTCCTTCTTGTCGTAATACTCGACCTCGGCCTCGGCGAGCGCGGTCTTCTCCACCGGGCTCCACATCACCGGGCGCAGGCCCCGGTACAGCGCGCCGTTGAGCAGGAACTTGCCGATCTCCCCGGCAATGGCCGCCTCGGAGGCAAAATCCATGGTCGCGTAGCGCTTCGCCCAGTCCCCGGCCACGCCGAGGCGCTGGAACTCTGCCGACTGCACCTCCAGCCAATGCTGCGCGTACTCCCGGCATTCCTTGCGGAACTCCAGCACCGGCACCTGGTCCTTATCGAGCTTCTTGGCCCGGTATTTCTCCTCGACCTTCCATTCGATCGGCAGGCCGTGGCAGTCCCAGCCCGGAATGTAATCCGCATCGCGCCCGGCCATGGACTGGGCGCGGTTGATGACGTCCTTGTGAATCTTGTTCAGCGCGTGGCCGATATGCAGGTTGCCGTTGGCGTAAGGCGGGCCGTCATGCAGCACGAAGGGCCGCTTGCCCTTGGCGGCTTCGCGCAGGCGGGCCCAGAGGTCCATCTCCGCCCAGCGGCGCAGCATCTCCGGCTCGCGCTTGGGCAGCTCCCCGCGCATGGGGAAGTCCGTGCGCGGCAGGAACACGGTGGATTTATAATCGGTCAGCGTTTCAGTCATGGGAAAAGGTCACCAGGCGGTGGAAAATGACACGGTGCGAAGCGTGGCGCGCGGGCGCGCAAAAACCCGTTTCAGGCCCGGGCAGGCGATATAATTCGGGCGAAAAGGCCGGTCATGGGGCATTTATGCGGCCCCGCCCGGCAAAGCGTCAAGCGTGTGGCGGGCCTCGGCGGCGTCACGGGCGATCTGCGCCTTCAGCGCCTCGAAGGAGGGGAATTTCTGCTCCTCGCGGATGAAATGGCGCAGCTGCACGGAAAGTTCCTGCCCGTACAGATCCCCGTCGAAATCGAAGAAATACGCCTCCAGCCGGGATTGGGTGCCGCCCACGGTGGGGCGCAGCCCGATATTGGCCACGCCCTTCACCTGCTTGCCGTTGATCCGCGCAGTGACGGCATAAACCCCGCGCTGCGGCTCAAGATGCTGCCCGAGCGCGATATTGGCGGTGGGAAAGCCGATGGTGCGGCCCCGCGCATCGCCATGCTCCACCTCGCCGCGGATGGAACAAGGCCGCCCCAGCAGCACCGCCGCGCGCTCGGGGTAGCCATCCTGCAGCAACCGGCGGATGCGGCTGGAGGAGATCGGCCCCTGCGCATCCGTCACCGGCGGCACGATGGAGAGCCCGATGCCCAGATTTTCCGCCCGGGCGGCGAGAAACTCCACATCCCCCCCGCGCCGGTGGCCGAAGGCGAAATCCGCGCCGCAGGAGAGATGCACGGCGCCGATGCCTTTGAACAAGATCTCCTGCACGAAGGCCTCGGCGGTGAGGTGGGAGAATGCGGTGTCAAAGGGTAACTGGTAGAGGATTTCCACCCCCAGCGCCTCCAGCGCCGCCGCGCGCTCGGCCGCCAGGGTCAGGCGGAAGGGCGGGTCCTGCGGGCGGAAGAATTCGCGCGGATGCGGCTCGAAGGTCAGCACGGCACGCGGCGCGTCTGGCCTTGCGGCATGGGCGGCGCGCAGCACCGCCGCGTGGCCGACATGCACACCGTCGAAATTGCCCAAAGCCACGCTGGCGCCGCGCGCCACGGCTGGCAGAGTGCGCCAATCCGAGTAAATCTTCATGCTCGTGCTAAAGCCCCCACACTTGGCCGCTGGTCAAGGGTACGGCACAACGGGGGCGTGAACAAATCCTGAGAGGATCGCGGATGCGAGGTTTCATCAAAGGCTTGGCCGGGCTCGTCATCCTGGTTGTGCTGCTCTGGCTGGGTGCCTGGCTCTATGCCGAAATGCGGCTCAAGCAGCTCGTCGCGGCGCAGATCGACCGGGTCAACGCCTCCGGCACGGCGCAGATCACCTACGACAAGCTCACCAGCAGCCGCTCGCCTTTAGTGGCCAGCGTGGCACTGGCCAATCCAAGCTGGACCGCCCAGCCGGACCCGTCCGCCCCCGCCATCACGGTCAGCGCCGCCAGCATCGGCGCGCATATCGACCTCGTGAACCCGCTGCTTCTGCATGTGGACATGCCGCTGAGCATCGCCGTCACCACCGCGCGGGCGTCCGGCGCGCTGACCTTTGCCGTGGCGGATGTCACCGAGACGCTCTCCCCCTCCATCTGGCTGGGCAATACCGCCAACCCCATCACCGGCGGCGACGCGCGCCTTGCGGGCATTAATCTGCTGGCCAGCAATGGCAGCCTGCAGATGGCGCAGATCGACAGCCTGGTGCTGCACCAGGCTGTCGACGCCAAGGCCGGGCCGGGCCAGACCGCGCTGGCGCTGGACGAGGATATGAATAATTTCCGCCTCTCGCCCATCATCGCGCGGCTCATCAACCTGCCCTTCGACGGGCAGATCGCGCATCTCGCCCTCTCGGCCAAACTCTCCGGCCCGCTCGACTGGCAGAGCATCGCCCAGCAGGCGCAGGCCATCCCGGCCGGGCCGCAGCGCCATAAATTCATGCTGGAGACCATTCACCAATGGGCGCTGGCGGGGGGCAGCGGCCAGGGCAAGCTAAGCCTGACCCTGGGCCCCAGCCAGCTCGGCGCCGATGGCAGCGTGGCCTTCGACAAGGCCGCCCAGCCCTCCGGCACGGCTGATCTCACCGCCAACCACCTGGACCAGTTCACCGCCGCCCTCACCGGCGCCTATCCCTGGATGCAAGGCTGGGTGAGCCAGTTCCAGGCCCGGTTCTCGCCCTATCTCTCCACCACCGATTCCGGCGGCCAGATGCTGGCCATGCACACGATCTACGGCAAGGACGGCATCATGGTGAACGGCCAGAAGACCGGGGACATGCCGCCCTTGGACTGGAACAATCTGATCAACCCGCCCCCTGCCCCGCCCGTGGCGCCGGGTGACGGCTCGGGCGCCGCTTCGCCGTAAAGCCACAAAAAAGGGGGCCATCCGGCCCCCTTTTCCATATCGGCGCCGCCTTGCCGTTACTGGGCGGAGGCGATCTTGGTGATCTGGTTCTGCATGGCGGAGAGCAACGCGGAAACCTGACCGCCATTATCGGTGATCACGCCCGCATAATCATTGCGGGTGGTGATGCGCAGCGAGGTGCCGGCCACGATCACGTCGATGATCTTCGGCTGCCCGGCATCCTCCTCAACCACCCAGCCGACATCGGCGGGCGCCTTGCCGGGGGTGGTGATTGTGGTGTCCACCAGCACGTCATCGCCCTGCGGGGCCGCGCTGTTCACCACGAAGCTCACGCCCTGATAGGCCTTGATCTGGTAGGTGATGTTGTAGCTCAGCAGCTGGTGGAACAAGGTCTGGAACTGCTGCTTCTGCGCCGGGGTGGCGATATTGATGTAGCGGCCCAGAACATAATCCCCCACCTGGTCCACGGCGACGATCTGGTTGACCAGATCGCGCAGCTGAGTGGCCTTCTGACCCTCCGAGGCGCCGCCATTGACGATGGCGACGAGCTTGACGCCCGAATCCGTGATGAAGCTCTTGGCCGAATCCGGTGTCAGCGCCTGGGCAGCACCTGCCATGACGGCGAACATCGGGGCGGAGGCGATGGCCCCCAGAATGAAACGGCGGAAATACATGATCTGTCCTTAAATCCTTACTCTATTGCGCCGGTTGGTGGTACCAGCTCGGCCAGGTCTTATGGTCACGCTGCTGAATCTGCTGCAGCTGTGAGTCACGAGATTGGCGATAAAGGCTCCTAAATGTGGCATAGGGGTCGAGCGCGGTGGCGTTGATCTGGTCGATCGTCTGCAGCAGCCCGGCGCGGGTGTTGATCAGGTGGATACCCATCTGGGAATAGCCGAAATCGTTGAGCGCGGTGCTCTCGGGGGCGGCCTCCATCGGGGTGGCAAACCATGCCACCGGATAAGCCCACACATCGCGCGTGCCAGAGGGGCCGAAGAGAGGCAGATAGAGATACGGCCCGGCGGGCACGCCCCAGGTGGCGAGCGTCAGGCCGAAATCGGTGTCGGTCTCCGTGTAGCCCATGGCCGAGGCCGGGTCGAAAATGCCGCCAATGCCGACGGTGGAATTGACCAGGAAGCGCACCAGCGAGGTACCGGCGTCAGTTGAGTGGCCTTCAGCCATGAAATTCAGCATCCGGCCCGGTTCACCGATATTGGAGGTGAAATAGCCCACATGGTTGCGAATGCCCTGGGTGGTGATGTCCACATAGCCCTTGGCCACAGGCTTCATGACATATCGGTCGAGCGTGTTGTTGACCTTGAAGAACACCCGGTTGGTGGGCTCCAACGGGTCGTTCAGCTGCTGATAGGCCTGGTAATCGGCCGTATCGGATTTGGGCGGCGGCGTCGCGCAGCCCGAAAGCACCCCGGCCAGAGCCAGCCCCGGGATGCTCAAGGCCAAGCCCTGCCTGAGCCTGTATTTCAGCGTCGTGATCATCCTACTGCCTCCTGAGTTCCGGACCGTCCATGCGGCGGTATACTCCAATGTGAGTGTCATTACCGTGCCGTCAACCGGGGAGCCAGCGCTATCATGGCGGCTGTGTCCTGCTTGCCACTTGCGTAACGCGGCCTGGCCTGCCACCTAACGCGGCTCACGGAGCTTGCTGAACATGACCCATTCCCCTGTCCGCCATACTCTGGAACGCTGGGCCGAGGCCGAGAGGATCGCGCCGCTGCCCGTGCGCGACGGCGCCGCCCCGCCGGCCATCTCCTTCGAGTTCTTCCCGCCGAAAACCCCGGCGCTGGAAGCCCAGCTCTGGAGCTGCATCGAGCGCCTGGCCACGCTGCGCCCGGCCTTCGTCTCCGTGACCTATGGCGCGGGCGGGTCCACGCAGGAGCGCACCCATTCCACCGTGCTGCGCATCGTGCGCGAAACCGCCCTCACCCCCGCCGCGCACCTCACCTGCGTGGGCGCCACGAAGGAGTCCGTGGATGAGGTGGCGCGCCGCTATTGGGAGGCCGGCGTAAAGCATATCGTCGCCCTGCGCGGCGATGCGCCGAATGGCGAGGCCTATGCCCCTTACCCTGGCGGCTATGATTTCGCGGCGGACCTGGTGGCCGGGCTGAAAAAGGTCGCGGATTTCGAAATCTCCGTCGCCGCCTATCCGGAAACCCACCCCCAGGCGAGCAGCCCGGAGGCCGACCTCGACAATCTGAAGCGCAAGCTGGATGCCGGGGCGACCCGCGCCATCACCCAGGTGTTCTTCGACAACGCCATCTTCCTGCGCTTCCTGGACCGCGCCTTGGCCGCCGGCATCAAGGCGCCGATCGTGCCCGGCATCCTGCCGGTCACGAACTTCACCCAGGCCAAGAAATTCTGCGAAGCCTGCGGCACCTCCGTGCCGGGCTGGATGGCCGGGATGTTCGAGGGGCTGGATGACGATGTGGAGACCCGCCGCATGGTATCGGCGGCGGTGACGGCCGAGCAGGTGCGTCTGCTGCAGGCCAACGGCATCGACGAGTTCCATTTCTACACGCTCAACCGCCCGGACCTGAGCTATGCCATCGCCCGCATTCTGGGCGTGAAGCCGGAAACGCCGGAAGCCTGAGAGACGCTTCCAGGGGGTGCAAGCGCCCCCCGGAAGGCTTACGGTACAGCCATGAGTTCCTATCTGGACGGGCTGAACACAGCCCAACGCGAGGCGGTGGAAAGCACCGAAGGGCCGGTGCTGGTGCTAGCGGGTGCCGGCACGGGCAAGACGCGCGTGCTGACCACACGCTTCGCCCATATATTGCTCAGCCACCGGGCCTTCCCCAACCAGATCCTCACCGTCACCTTCACCAACAAGGCGGCGCGCGAGATGCGTGAGCGCGTGGCGAAGATCATGGGTGGCCCGGTGGAGGGTTTATGGCTCGGCACCTTCCATTCACTCTGCGCGCGGATGCTGCGGCGCTGGGCGGAGCGCGTGGGGCTGACGAGCTCTTTTTCCATCCTGGACACGGACGACCAGCTGCGCCTGCTCAAGCAGATCATGGAGGCGGCGCGGATCGACTTCAAACGCTGGCCGCCGAATGCGCTGATGGCGCAGATCCAGCGCTGGAAGGACAAAGGCTATCTGCCGGACCAGATCCCGGCGAATGACACGTCAGACTTCGCCAATGGAAGGGCGGAGGAATTCTACGCCGCCTATCAAGCCCGTTTGCGCCAGCTCAACGCGGTGGATTTCGGCGACCTCCTGCTGCTCACCGTGCATCTGTTGAAGACCGATGCGGAGGTGCTGGCGCATTATCACCGCGCCTTCCGCTATGTTCTGGTGGATGAGTACCAGGACACCAACCTCGTGCAATATTACTGGCTGCGGCTGCTGGCCCAGGGG
The DNA here is from genome assembly GCA_963736885.1 of uncultured Pseudomonadota bacterium. Taxonomy (GTDB): domain Bacteria; phylum Pseudomonadota; class Alphaproteobacteria; order Acetobacterales; family Acetobacteraceae; genus Acidocella. The sequence continues at coordinate 133,967 of CAVTQN010000007.1, read as the reverse complement.
CACAAGAATATCTGCTGCGTGGGCGATGACGACCAGAGCATCTATAGCTGGCGCGGCGCGGAGATTGAAAACATCCTGAAATTCGAACGGGATTTTCCGGGCGCGAAAGTAATCAGGCTGGAGGCGAATTACCGCTCCACCGCGCCGATCCTCACCGCCGCCTCGCATCTCATCGCGCATAACGAGGGCCGGTTGGGCAAAACCCTGCATCCCGGCCGCAACGATGCCGAGGGCGAAAAGCTTGAGGTGGTGGCGCTTTGGGATTCGGAGGAAGAGGCGCGCACGGTGGGCGGGCGCATCGAATCGCTCTGGCGCGCCGGCCATTCCCTGAACGAGATCGCCATTCTGATCCGCGCCGGCTTCCAGACCCGCGCTTTTGAAGAGCGGCTGCTGACCCTGGGCGTACCCTACCGCATCGTCGGCGGCCTGCGCTTTTATGAGCGCCAGGAAATCCGCGACGCCATCGCCTATCTGCGCGTGCTCGCACAGCCTTCTGATGATCTGGCCTTCGAGCGCATCGTCAACCTGCCCAAGCGCGGCGTGGGGAACAGTGCGATGGGCAATCTGCACGAGGCGGCGCGGAACAGAAACCTCTCCCTGCATGACGCGATGGTCAAGCTGGTTTCCGAAGGCGGGTTCAAGGGCAAGCTCGGCGCCACTTTGCGCGGGCTGATGGAACAGTTCGAGGCCTGGCGCGGGATTTTGGACACGCAAGGCCCGGTGGTGGCGCTGGATGCACTGCTGGAGGAGTCCGGCTATCTCGCCATGTGGAAGGCCGACAAATCCCCCGACGCGCCGGGACGGCTTGGAAAACCTCAAGGAATTGTCCCGCGCCTTGGCGGATTTCGAAACCTTGCCGCAATTCCTTGAGCATGTCGCGCTCGTCACCGAGGCGGAGTCACAGGATGACGGCGCGAAAGTTTCGATGATGACCCTGCACGGCGCCAAAGGGCTGGAATTCGACACGGTGTTTCTCCCCGGCTGGGAGGAAGGCGTATTCCCCAACCAGCGCGCGCTCGACGAAGGCGGAAACAAGAGTTTGGAGGAAGAGCGGCGCCTCGCCTACGTGGGCATCACCCGCGCCCGGCAGCGCGCGATCATCCTGCATGCCGCCAACCGGCGGATCTATGCCAATTGGCAAAGCTCCATCCCCAGCCGGTTCATCGATGAACTGCCGGAGGAGGTGATCCGCCATTCCGGCTCCGCCCAGCCGCAAGGCCTGCGCCGCGCCCCCGCCATGGCGCAATTCCCCGTGCAGGCGAACCGCCCGGATGCGTGGGAGGCGCAAGCCCGCCCGGCGCGGACGCAGAAAATCCCTGTCGGCGCGCGCGTCTTCCACCAGAAATTCGGCTATGGCCGGGTGGTCGCCGCCGATGACGACAGGCTGGACATTGATTTCGAGACATCAGGAGAAAAACGCGTGCTGGACCGTTTCGTGGAGCGCCAGGATGGCTGAGGAAGTACTGGACTGCATCTCACTGCGCGTACCCGGCGCGGTGATGGAAAATTTCGAGGCGGCACTGTCCAGCGTCTGCCGCGCCGTGTCGTTTTATCATGACGAAGACGCCGATGAGTGGGACCTGCAAGGGGTCAAGGAACGCGGCGCGCATGAGGAAGAGCTGGCCGCAGCCTTGTTCGTCGCTGAAATGGTCTCCGGCGTCACACCTGAGATCACGCGCGGGCTGGTGCCCATTGGCGGCTGGCTGGCGCGCACGCAGCAGGCCTTCCCGGAGCAGCTCATCGGCAAGCGCTTCGCGGTGCGCGGCACGCATATTCACGACCCCGAACTGCCGGGGCGCATCACCATCACGCTGGATGCGGGGCTGGCCTTTGGCACGGGCGAGCATAATTCCACGCGCGGCTGCCTCGTCACGCTGGAGGATCTGGTGAAGCACCATCACCCGCAGCGCATCCTGGATCTCGGCACCGGCTCTGGCATTCTCGCCATCGCCGCCGCGAAGCTGATGCACAAGCCAGTGCTGGCCACCGACATCGACGCCCGCGCCGCGCGCGTGGCGGCGGAGAATGCGAAGCTGAACCATATGGCGGGGATGATCCATGCCATCCAGGCCGATGGCTGGGCGGACCCGCGCATCACCAGGGCCGCACCGTTCGATCTCGTCTTCGCCAACATCCTGGCCCGGCCGCTTTGCGCCATGGCGCATCAACTGGCAGCGCATCTGGCCCCGGGCGGTGTGGCCATTCTGGCCGGGCTTCTGAACACGCAGGTGAACTGGGTGGTCTCCTGCCACCGCCGCGCCGGGCTGAAGCTGGAGCGCAGGCTTGTGGACGGGGCGTGGTCGATTTTGACGCTGAGAAAATAAAAGATTTTGGTGCAGCCTGCGTCCCGATGACGAAGCGGCGCAGCCGCGTAGTCTGAATCGGGATGCCAAACAACGGTACAAAAAGCTGCGAAAGAAGCCGCCTTTTTTGCAAAAAAGGCGGCACCCAAAAAACTCTTAAAACAAAAAAGGCCGGGGAATGTCCCCGGCCTTTTGTTTGTCAGTGCCCGAGGGCCTGGACGATCTCTTCGGTCATCTTCTTGGCATCGCCGAAGAGCATCATCGTGTTGTCCTTGAAGAACAGCTCGTTCTCCACGCCCGCATAGCCTGACGCCATGGAGCGCTTCACGAACAGAACCGTCTTGGCCTTGTCCACTTCCAAAATCGGCATGCCGAAGATCGGGCTCTGCGGGTTGGTCTTGGCGGCGGGGTTGGTCACGTCGTTGGCGCCGATCACGTACACAACATCCGCCGTGGCGAATTCGTTGTTGATCTGCTCCAGCTCGAACACCTCGTCATAGGGCACATTGGCTTCCGCCAGCAGCACGTTCATGTGCCCCGGCATGCGGCCCGCCACCGGGTGGATGGCGTATTTCACTTCTACGCCTTCCTTCTTCAGCGTGTCGGCCATCTCGCGCAGCGCGTGCTGGGCCTGCGCCACCGCCATGCCATAGCCCGGCACCACGATCACCTTGGAGGCGTTCTTCATGATGAAGGCGGCATCGTCGGCCGAGCCAACCTTCACCGCGCGGTCGCCCGCACCAGGGCCAGCAGCGGCCGCCGCATCGCCGGAATTGCCGAAGCCACCGGCAATGACGTTGATGATCGAGCGGTTCATGCCCTTGCACATGATGTAGGACAGAATGGCACCCGAGGAGCCGACCAGCGCGCCGGTAACAATCAGCGCCAGATTGCCGATGGTAAAGCCGATGCCCGACGCCGCCCAGCCGGAATAGGAGTTGAGCATCGAGACCACCACCGGCATGTCCGCGCCGCCGATGGGGATGATCAGCAGGAAGCCCAGCGCCAGCGCCAGCAGCGCGATCAGCGAGAACAGCACCGTGCTGCCGCCGGAGGCCACGAAGGCGATGATCAGCAGCACGATGGCCACGCCAATGCCGCCATTCAGCTTATGCTGGCCAGGGAAGGTGATCGGCTTGCCGCTCATCAGCGCCTGCAACTTGGCGAAGGCGATCAGCGAGCCAGTGAAGGTGATGGCGCCGATGGCAAGGCCCAGCGACATCTCGATCAGGCTCTCGGCATGGATATTGTGCGGCGTGCCGATGCCGAAGCTCTGCGGCGCGTTCAGCGCCGAAGTGGCAACGAACACGGCGGCCAGACCCACCAGCGAGTGGAAGGCCGCGACAAGCTGCGGCAGCGCCGTCATCTTGATCTTCTGCGCCACCACCAGGCCGATGGACCCGCCAATGGCGATGCCGAGCAGAATGAGCAGCGCCCAGCCCCAATCCATGCCGCCATGCAGGAAGGTGGCGGCAATGGCGATGACCATGCCGATCATGCCGAAGCGGTTGCCCCGGCGGGAAGTGGTGGGGTGCGACAGCCCGCGCAGCGCCAGGATGAACAGCACCGCCGCGACGAGATACGCGAAAGAGGTAAGGGACTGGTTCATCTTGCGCTTACTTCTTCTTGAACATGGCCAGCATGCGGCTGGTCACCGCGAAGCCGCCGAAAATATTAACGCTCACCAGCACCACCGCCAGGAAGCCGAACACATGCGCCACCATGCTGCCATGCAGCCCAGTGGCCAGCATGGCGCCGACGATGATGACGGAGGAGATGGCGTTGGTGACGGCCATCAGCGGCGAGTGCAGCGCGGGCGTCACGCTCCACACCACGTAATAGCCGACAAAGACGGCCAGCACGAAAATGCTGAACAGATACACGAAGGGTGCGGCGGGCGGCGCGTTCTGCGCGGCCACGGCGGCCACTCCGGCGGCATTCTGCGCCAGAATGGAGGCCTGATGGGCGAGGTCCGCCGCCTGGGCGGCCAAATCTGCGGGTGTCATATTGGTAGAGCCTCCCTTTCTTTACGCGGCGGGCTTGAAATTGGGGTGGACGATCTCCCCGCCCTTGGTAACCAGCGCGCCCTTGATCAGATCATCCTCGGGCTTCAGGTTCGGCGCTTGCGCGTCCTTGTCCCAGAAGGTGGTGAGGAAGGTGAGCAGATTGCGGGCATAAAGCTGGCTGGCCGCCACGGCGATGCGCGCGGGCCAGTTCTTGTGCCCGATGATGGTGACACCGTTCGGGGTGGTGATGGTCTCGCCCGGCACGGTCTCGGCGCAATTGCCGCCCGCTTCCGCCGCGAGGTCGATGATGATGGAGCCGGACTTCATGCCCGCCACCATCTCGGAGGTGACGATCACCGGCGCCTTGCGGCCCTGCACCAGGGCGGTGCAGATCACGATGTCGTTCTTGGCGACGGTGGTGGCCATCAGCTCCGCCTGCTTCTTGCGGAACTCATCCGACATCTGGCCCGCATAAGGCCCGGTCTGCTTGGCGGATTCCTCGTCATCCACGCCGATATAGGCGGCGCCGAGAGACCTGATCTCCTCCTTCGCCGCCGGGCGCACATCGGTGCCCGAGACCACGCCGCCCAGGCGGCGCGCGGTGGCGATGGCCTGCAGCCCGGCCACACCGGCGCCGATCACGAACACGCGGGCCGGCGGCACGGTGCCGGCCGCCGTCATCATCAGCGGGAAGCCGCGGGGGAAGGCATAGGCCGCCTCGATCACCGCGCGGTAACCGGCAAGGTTCGCCTGGGAGGAAAGCACATCCATGCTCTGGGCGCGGGTGATGCGCGGCAGCAGCTCCAGCCCCACCGCGTCAATTTTTGCCTCCGCCAGCGCGGGGGCCAGTGTGGCGTCCGAGGCCGCGCCCAGCGTGGCGATCAGCAATGTGCCAGGGGCGATGAGGGCGCGCAGGGCCTCATCGGGGGCCGCGACGGCAAACAGAATGCCTGCGCCCTTCAGCGCGCTGGCGGCATCCGCAACAATCTCGGCACCGGCGGCGGCAAATTCCTCGTCGGAAATCGCGGCTTGAATGCCCGCCCCCGCTTCGATGGCGACCGTCAGACCCAGCCCGATCAGTTTCTTCACCGTGTCAGGCGTAGCCGCCACGCGGGCCTCTCCCGCACGACGCTCCTTCAAAACCGCTAGACGCATTTACCTGTCCTTAAAGCCTTTGATGTTTTGGAACACCTTGAGATAAGGCGCTCAATATTTCAAGTCACGCTCCACCGTGGCAAACCAAGCCAGTGCCACTGCTGTTTTTGTTGACCCTTTTGCCCGGCAAGCCGTGGCCTGTCTATTCTTAATTGTTGCCGGGCGAACTGGATTTTTCCGGTTCCCGCAACTCACCCGGCCCGCCGATGCGCACCGCCACATGCCCCTTTTCGGCGGAAAAACCGATATATTCGTAGGTCAGGCCTGTGTCCTGGATGAATTCCTGAAACGCCTTGTACTCATGCGCCCGCCAGCCAGGGTAATTCAAATATTCATCAAACAGAACGATCGTGCCCGGAACAATCCGCTCGCGCAGCGCCGTGAAGATCGTCACGGTGCTGGTATAGATGTCGCAATCCACATGGATGAAGGCCGCCGGACCGGGATTGGCGGCCAGAAAGGGCGGCAAGGTCTGATCGAACCAGCCAGGATGCAGAATGGCGTTGGGCGGCACTTTCGGCAGCTTGCCCTTCTGGGTGAAGGCACCGGCCTTTTCCTTGGTTCCGGCCCAATCCTCCGGCAGCCCGCCGAAACTGTCGAACCCATGCACCTGCCGGGGGGTCTGAGTGGCGAGATTGCGCAAGGACGCGCCCTTGGCGACGCCGAATTCCACCACCAGCCCTTCCTTGGGCGCGCGGGCCAGCGCGAAGCGGGCCAGTTCGTTCCTGTCCGGCAACACCATCGCCTCGGACATATGGGCGATGATGTACTCAACCGCCTCGCGCTTGGCGTGCAGCCGCAGGTCCAGCCAGAGATCGTTCACGTAAATTGAGTGCAGCAACTTGCGGTAGGCCCGGGCATAGACGCCCGAACGGAAGAAGCCGTTTGTGAGAATTGCCATTATTTAAAACTCCGGTTTATTTGGCTTCCGGCACACCGGCAGCGTGAAGCGCCTCCGCCTGCCGGGCGGCCAGCGCTGTCTCATCAAACCCGTCCACCGTCTCGTGGAACAAGCGCGACCAATTGAGTTCCGCACCCAGGCGCATGAACACCGCCCCCAGCCCGATGGCGGAACGGTCCATCAGCACAAACTCACGCGGCGGGCGCACGCCTCCGGTGCGCTGCAGCCCGGCATGCACCTTCTGCGCCACCTCGCGGCCGAATTCCGTGCCCTGCCCTTCCTGGATCGGCCGCACCCGGTCCTCGATCAGCGGCTGGTAGAGGAATTTCGCCCAGTCGTTGAGCACATGCACCTGCTCGTCGGTGATGCCCTTGAAACCCCAGATGTCATAGGCGTGCCGCGCCTTAGCCTCGTCATGGTCGCGCACGGCGGCGTAGAGTTCCAGCACGCCGGTGACGAACTTCGGCGGAAACACGCGGATGGAGCCGTAATCCAGCAGGTTCAGCCCGCCCGCCTCGCTCACCTGGTAATTGCCCAAATGCGGATCGCCATGGATGATGCCATAGCGATAGAACGGAATATACCAGGCCCGGAACAAAGCCGTTGCCAGGGCGTTGCGCTGTTCCTGCGTCGGGTTGCCCTCAAGCCAGGTGCGCAACCCCTGGCCCTTCAGCCATGTCATCGTCAGCAGCCGGGTGGTGGTATAGCCCTCCACCGGCTCCGGCACGTTCACATCCGGCACCTGCGCCAGCATCAGCCGGTAGAGGCGCATCTGCGCCGCCTCGCGCTGGTAATCCAGCTCCTCGCGGAAACGCTCCGTGAGTTCGACATAGATGTCGTCCTGGATGATGGCGTTGTCCATGCGCTTATAAACCGCCATGGCCAGCTTCACCTGGCGCAGATCCGCCTCGATCACGCTCGGCATGTCCGGGTATTGCAGCTTCACCGCCACATCCTGGCCGTCCGGCAGCACGGCGCGGTGCACCTGCCCCAGGCTGGCGGCGGCCACGGCCTCGCGGGTGAAGGACTTGAACTTGCCCTCCCAATCCGCCCCCAGCTCGCCGGCCATGCGCCGGCGCACGAAGGGCCAGCCCATCGGCGGGGCGTTGGATTGCAGCTCGGCCAGCTGCTTGGCGTATTCCGGCGGCAGCGCGTCCGGCACGGTGGAGAGGAACTGCGCCACCTTCATCATCGGGCCCTTCAGCCCGCCGAGCAGGGATTTCAGATCCTCGGCATGGCGGGCCTGGTCGGTCTTGATACCGAACATCCGCTCGCCCGCGATGCGCGCGGCAATGCCGCCCACCGCGCCCGAGGTGCGGGCCATGCGCCGCATTTCGCCAAACAGATTGCCACCACGTTCGCTCATGCTTGTTCCAGCTCGTCGATAAAGCCTGAGATCACATCCAGCCCTTTTTGCCAGAAGGCGGGGTCGGAGGCGTCCAGCCCGAAGGGGGCCAGCAGCTCCTTATGCCGCTTGGTGCCGCCAGCCGCCAGCATCTCCCGGTATTTTACCGCGAAGGCCGCCTTGTCCGGGCTCTCCTGATAAACGGCATAGAGCGCGTTCACCAGGCAATCCCCGAAGGCATAGGCGTAGACATAGAAGGGGCTGTGGAAGAAATGCGAGATATAGGCCCAGAAGGTTTTATAATCCGGGGTGAAGTTGAAGGCCGGGCCCAGGCTCTTGGTCTGCACCTCCAGCCAGATTTCCGAGATGCGCTCGGCCAGCAGCTCGCCCTGCTGGCGTTCGGTATGAAATTTCACCTCGAACTCGTGGAAGGCGATCTGCCGCACCACGGTGTTCAGCATGTCCTCCACCTTCTGCGCCAGCATGATGCGCTTGCGGGCGGGATCGGTCTCGGCGTCCAGCAGGGAGCGGAAGGTCAGCATCTCACCGAACACGCTGGCGGTTTCCGCCAGGGTCAGCGGCGTGCCGGCCAGCAGATAGCCCTGCTTGGCCGCCAGGCTCTGATGCGCGCCATGGCCCAACTCATGCGCCAGCGTCATCACGTCCCGTGTCTTGCCGTGGAAATTCATTAGCACATAAGGATGCACGGAGGGCACGGTGGAATGCGAGAACGCCCCGCCCGCCTTGCCGGGGCGCAGCGCCGCGTCGATCCAGCTTTTGTCAAAGAAGGGCCTGATCGTCTCCGCCAGCTCCGGGCTGAAACCGCCATAGGCGTTCAGCACGATATCGCGGGCCTGCATCCAGGAGACCGGCTTGTCCTCATCGGCGGGCAGGGGCGCGTTGCGGTCCCAGTGCTCCAGCTTCTCCAGCCCCAGCCATTTGGCCTTCAGCGCGTAATAGCGGTGCGAGAGCCGGCCATAGGAGGTTTTCACCGCCCCCACCAGCGCCTCCACCACCTCATCCTCCACCATGTTGGCGCGGTTGCGGAAGGACCAGGGGTGCGGATAGGCGTGCCACTCATCGTCAATCGCCTTGTCCTTGGCGATGGTGTTGAGGATGAGGGCGAAGAGCTTCTCGTTCGCCTCCATCGTCCTGGCCACGGCTTTCGCGGCGGCCTCGCGCACTGCGCGGTCAGAGTCCGAGAGCTTGTTCAGCGCGGCGGACAGGCTCAGCTCCTCGCCATTCACATCCAGGCGCAGGGCGGAGATGGTTTCATCGAACAGGCGTGTCCAGGCGGAATGGCCGGTCACGTCCTTTTCCATGAAAAGCTGTTCGATCTCGTCCTCGCGCTGATGCGGCAGGAACACCCGCAGGTCCCGCAGCCAGGAGGCGTAATGCGAAAGCGCGGGGTCCTTCAGCCTCTCCGCCAGCGCCTCATCGGGAATCCGGTTCAGCTCCAGCGTGAAGAACAGCGTCTTGGTGCCGAGTGCGGTAATCCGCTCGGACATGGTCTGGTAGAATTGCCCATGCGCCGGGTTGGACGAATCCGCCGAGAACAGCAGCACGGCGTAGGACATGATGCGCCCGGGCACTTCCTGCAGCGCCTCGTACTGGCTGATGGCCTGCGCCAGCTCGGCGCCTGGCAGCGATGCCAGCTTGCCCTGATAGGCAGCGGCGAATCGCTCAGCCCCCTCCTGCAGGGATTTCAGATCCGCCTCGATGCGCGGATCGGCCGGCGCGGCGTAAAGGTCCGTCAGATCCCAACTGGGAAGTGACGAAGCCGCCCCGGAGGAAACCCCATCCGGGTGCCGCGCCATACAATTCTGGTCCATGCCCGCTCCGTTCAAAACACTCTGCCCACAGATTTAGGCGCTGCGGCGCAGAGGTCAAACGGGCGGTGGCTTACATGCCGATCGCGCGGCGATAGACGTCCAGCAGCGTCTCCTGCTCTTCCACCTCGGCCGGCTCCTGCTTGCGGATGCGGATGAGCTGGCGGATCACCTTCACATCGAATCCGGCGGACTTTGCCTCGGAAAAGATATCCTTGATGTCGCTGGCGAGCGCCTTGCGCTCCTCTTCCAGGCGCTCGATGCGCTCAATGATACTGCGCAGCCGTTCGCCGGCAATGTTGGTCGGTTTCTCTTCGGTGGATGCGGACATACTCATCTCCAATGCGGCAGCGGGGATAGAGCCGCCCGGCCCGCCGGTCAATGCGTGGTTTCAGTGATCGGATTTCGATTTATTCATCTGCGCCAGCTGCTCCGGCGTTGCGGGCTGCTGGTGCAGCGCCTGCCACTCCTTGTACGGCATGCCGTAGATGATCTCCCGCGCCTCGGGGTCGGTGAGCGTAATGCCCTGCTCCTCCGCCGCCTCGCGGTACCAGCGCGAAAGGCAGTTGCGGCAGAACCCGGCGAGATTCATCAGGTCGATATTCTGCACATCCGGCCGGGCGCGCAGATGCGCGACAAGGGCGCGGAAGGCCGCCGCTTCCAGTTTTTCAATATTGGCTGCATCCAGCCCGGGCTTGCTCAAGGTTCTGCTCCCGCTCATAGTCGTTACGTGGAAAACGCCAATTATAGCGATCCTAAAAAATATCTGCGCTTTCTGTTCAGCACCGCCATCGCCGCGGCCGACCCGGCCTTGTGCGTGCCCCCCTACCTGCCGCAGCCCGGGCCCGGGCGCAATATCGTCATCGGCGCCGGCAAGGCCGCCGCCGCCATGGCCGCTGCCCTTGAGGCCGCCTGGGGTGATGCGGATTATGAGGGCGTCGTCGTCACCCGCTACGGCCATGCCGCGCCCACCAGGCGCATCCGCGTGCTGGAGGCCGCGCACCCGGTGCCGGATGCCAACAGCGAGGCCGCCGCGCGGGAAATCCTCGCCGCCGTGCGGGGGCTGGGGCCGCAGGACCAGGTGGTCGCGCTGATCTCCGGCGGCGCCTCATCACTGCTGGCCCTGCCCGCCCCCGGCCTGACGCTGGAGGACAAGATTTTGGTGAACAAGGCTCTGCTCGCCTCCGGCGCGCCGATCTCGACCATGAACCGGATCAGAACAGCGCTTTCCGGCGTGAAGGGCGGCAAGCTCGCCGCCGCCTGCGCCCCGGCGAAGCTCGTCACCCTGGCGATCTCCGACGTGCCGGGGGATGACCCGGCGGTGATCGGCTCCGGCCCAACCTGGGTGGAGGGCGCGGATTACCGGCTGATCGCCACCCCGCGCATGGCTTTGGAGGCCGCCGCCCGGCAGGCGGGCATGCCCACCGAGATTCTGGGCGATGACCTGGAGGGCGAAGCCGCTGAACTGGGCCGCGCCCATGCGGCGCTCGCCAAAAACACCAGGGGCCCCAGGCTGCTGCTCTCCGGCGGTGAAACCACCGTGACCATCGGCGCCACCAAGCCGGGGCGCGGCGGGCGCAACACGGAATATCTGCTCAGCCTCGCCGTGGCGCTGGAAGGGAGCAAAAATATCTATGCCCTGGCCGGGGATTCGGACGGCATTGACGGCACGCAGGACGCCGCCGGGGCGATCATCGGGCCGGATACGCTGGCCCGCGCCAAAGCCAAGGGGCTGGATGCCGCCGCCAGCCTTGCCACCCATGACAGCTACAGCCTCTTCGCCGCCCTGGACGACCTCGTTATCACCGGCCCAACCCTGACCAACGTCAACGATATCCGCGTCCTTCTCATCACCTGAGGTTTCCCCGCATGGACAGATTGCGCCGCCATCGCCGCACCAAGGTTATCGCCACGCTGGGCCCCGCCAGCTCCACGCCGGAGATGATCCTGCAGCTCTTCCAGGCCGGGGCGGATGTGTTCCGGCTGAATTTCTCCCATGGCAGCCATGAGGACCATGCGGCGCGGATCGAGATGATCCGCGCCGTGGAGAAGCGCGCCGGCCGGCCCATCGGCATTCTGGCGGATGTGCAGGGGCCGAAGCTGCGGGTGGGTACCTTCCAGTCCGGCCGGGTGCAGTTGCAGGCCGGGCAGCAATTCACGCTGGACATGAACCGCGCCCCCGGGGATACGCGCCGCGTCTGCCTGCCGCACCCGGAGATCATCGGCGCGGCCGAGATCGGCGCCACGCTGCTGCTCGATGACGGCAAGCTGCGCCTGCGGGTGCTGCGCAAGCGCGACGATCATCTGCTCACCGAGGTGCTGAATGGCGGCGTGCTCTCCGACCGCAAGGGCGTGAACGTGCCGGATGTGGTGCTGCCCATCCCGGCGCTGACGGAGAAAGACCGCGCGGACCTGGACTTCGCCCTGCCGCTGGGCATCGATTATATCGGCCTCTCCTTCGTGCAGCGGCCCGAGGATGTGGTCGAGGCAAAGGCCATCGCCGCCGGGCGGGCGCTGGTGATGGCCAAGCTCGAAAAACCGCAGGCGCTGGATAATCTGGGGGAAATCCTGAATGCCGCCGATGCGGTGATGGTGGCGCGCGGCGATCTGGGCGTGGAACTGCCGCCGGAGGAAGTGCCGATCGCGCAGAAGCGGATCATCCGCGCCGCTCAGCATCGCGGCCTGCCGGTGGTGGTGGCCACCCAGATGCTGGAGAGCATGATCACCGCCCCCGCCCCCACCCGCGCCGAAGCCTCGGACGTGGCAACCGCCGTGTATGACGGCGCGGACGCGGTGATGCTCTCCGCCGAAAGCGCCGCCGGCCAGTACCCGCGCGAGGCGGTGAACATGATGGACCGCATCATCACCCGGGTGGAGCGCGACGAGGATTGGCGCGTGGGGCTGGATGCCAAGCGCCCGCAGCCGGAAAAAACCTCCGCCGACGCCATCGCCGCCGCGGCCGTGCAGGTTGCGCATACCATCGACGCGAAGGCCATCGTGGCGCTGACCGAATCGGGCTCCACGGCGCTGCGCGTGGCGCGCGAGAGACCTGATTGCCCGGTGATCGGCCTGACCGTGAATCAGGCCGTGGCCAGGCGCTTGGCAGCCGTGTGGGGTGTGCATGCGGTACTTGCCGAGCCCGCCCATTCGATGACCCAAGCCGTTGAACATGCGCAGAAAATCGCCCGGCTGGAAGGCTTCGCCCAGAAGGGCGAGGAGATCGTGGTGGTCGCCGGCGTGCCTTTTGGCCAGGCTGGCACCACCAACGCGCTGCGCGTGGCGAGGCTCTGAGCGGCTTTCTTCTTTTTTGCTGGCCTCCGAGCAAATGTTTTATTATGAATATGTTAGACAAATTCTTTACAGGCAAACGCGCCTTGGCCGCGCCCTTGATTGCCTGTATTATGAAAAACTGGTTCGACGCTTCGACAGGTTGAGGAATTTCTAAATTGCAAACATCACGCAAGGCCATGGTTTACGGCAAGGTCGCTCTTGGCATGGGTACGGCCGCCCTGATTTTGGCTGGATGTACCAAGCCTGCGCCAAAGGTTGTCGTCGCCCCCGTTATGCCGGTTGGGCATGTTTACGCCGTCGCGGTCGACGTGCCGCCGCCGGTTTCCCCGAAAATCAAATTCACCCCGCAGCAGCAGGCTGATATCCAGCAGGCCTTCAACGTGGTCGGGCTGAAATCGGCCCTGATGGTGGCGGCCCTCACCTGCAGCCAGCAGGACCAGTATGACGCCTTCATGCACAGCTTCCAGCCATATGTGCTGGAGGCCCAGCACACGGTGGACGCCTATTTCCACAAAGCCAGCGGACGTTATAGCGGGCAGAAGATGGAAGATACCTTCATCACCCTGCTGGCCAACAACCAGTCCGTGGCAGGCATCGCCCAGGGGCAGGTTTTCTGCCTGAACAACCAGGCCGAGTTCAAGGCCGTGCTGGCGATACAGACCCCGCAACAGCTGGACAGCTTCGTGACCGACGAGCCGCCCACCTCCCAGATGGCCAGCGCGGCCCCGGCCAAGTAAGCCTCTCCGCTTCAACAAAAACCCGGCCAAATGGCCGGGTTTTTTGATTCATAAATAAAATTTATGAATCATCGGATTTGAGCGGCGCGCATCCAATCAAACGCTTTCGTTTGACTGGATGCGGCTCCGGCGGCTCAGAACGCCGCCTCTGCGAAAATCCGCGTCACGTCCCCGTTCCAGGCGCCGTGATAGCGGGCGAGCCAATGCTCGGCCTGGGTGGGGGCACCGGCGGCGATCTCCTGCAGCGGCGCCAGGAAGAGCCGCTCATCCGCCCCGGCCTGGTTGAGCCTGGCGCGGGCTTTCAGCCCGTCGGCGGCAATGGCAACCACCTCTTTCGCCAGATCACGCAACGTGCCCGTGCCGAATGGGGTGTTGATGCCGGTGGCGGGCACGGCGGCGCGCAGGGCCAGGATTTGCGGATACGAAAAATCCTTCACCAGCGCCGCGGCGGCGGCCAGCGCGGCCGGGTCGTAGAAAATCCCGGTCCAGAGGGCCGATTGCGCCAGCATCATATCCGGACGGCCGGAATCCGCCCCGCGGGTTTCGATATATGTCTTCAGCCGCACATCCGGGAAGGCGGTGGTGGAATGGTCGGCGAAATCGCCGATGGTGGCGCGCTCGCCGGGCAGCGCGGCCAGCTTGCCCGCCATGAAATCCCGGAAGGAGGCGCCCGCCACGTCGTGATAGACGCCGTCGCGATAGACGAAATACATCGGCACATCGAGCAGCCAGTTGGCATAGGCCTCGAAGCTGAACCCGTCCTCAAAAATCACCGCCGGGATGCCGGAGCGGGCATTATCCGTGTCCGTCCAGACCTGGGCGCGGTTGGAGAGAAGGCCGTTCGGCTTGCCCTCGTAGAAGGGCGAATTGGCGAACAGGGCGGTGGCCAGAGGCTGCAGGGCGGAGGCGACGCGCATCTTCGCCACCATGTCCGCCTCGGCGCCAAAATCCAGATTCACCTGCACGGTGCAGGTGCGCAGCATCATGTCCAGCCCGCGCGTGCCGACCTTGGGCATATAGGCGCGCATGATCCTGTAGCGGCCTTTCGGCATCCAGTGCATGTCCGCCCGCGTGGCGGTGGGGTGAAAGCCCAGCGGCGCGAAGCCCAGCCCCAGCCCGGGCGTGACATCATGCAGCCGGGCGATATGCGCATCCAGCTCCGCCTTGGCGGCGTGCAAATCCGCCAGCGTGGCGCCGGACAGCTCAAACTGCCCGCCCGGCTCCAGCGACAAGGACGCGCCCCCGCCCTTCAGCCCGATGATGTTGCCGCTATCGAGGATCGGCGTCAGCGCGTCGCGGTCCTGGATGGCGTGCAGCAGCGCGCCGATGCCATCCGCCCCCTCATAGGCGGGCGGGGTGAAATCAGCCCGGCGGAAGCCGAAGGCCTCATGCTCCGTGCCAATGGTGAACGCCGCCGCCGGCTTGCAGCCGGAGGCCAGATAGGCGGCCAGATCCTTGACGCTGGTGATCTCTCGCGCGTCGGCATCGCCCGGGTTAGACAAGTCGTTCGTCCCTTCTCATTCGTTACGGCTGCGCGGCGAGGAGCAGCGCCAGCCCGGCTATAGCGGCGGTCTCGGCCCGCAGGATGCGGCGCCCCAATGACACGCGTGTAATGAGGGGCGTCCGAGCGATAGCTTCAAGCTCCTGATCGGTAAAGCCACCCTCCGGGCCGATCATAAGCGCGCTAGGGCCGGTGGCGGGGCCAAGAAGAACGCTGCTGCGGCGTTCATCCGCTACGAAGAGCGGGCGGGATGGCCAGTTCGCCATCAGCTTCATCACCGGCACGGGGGGGCGGATCTCCGGCACGTGCAGGCGCTCGCACTGCTCCGCCGCCTCGATGGCGATGGCGCGCAGGCGGTCCAGATTCACATGGTCGGCATTGGTGCGGGCGGTGATGATGGGCTGGATGACGGAAACGCCCAGCTCCGTCGCTTTTTCCACCACCATGTCGGTCTTCTGGCGCTTCAGCAGGGCAAAGCAGAGCCAGGCATCGGGCTCGGGCGCCGGGGCGCGGGTTTGCTCGCGCGTCTCCAGCACCGCCAGCTTGCGTGAAATTTTACTGACGGCGGCGCGCCACTCCCCGGCCGCGCCATTAAAAACGCGTATTGTGTCACCCTCGGCCAGGCGCATGACATTGGCAAGGTAATGGGCCTGGGCGTCAGGCAATGAAAATGCCCCGCCCGGCGCGGGCAGGTCTGGGATGTAGAGACGAATTGACGTGTCAGCCATGCCGGGCTGAATAGCACCCATGAGCGGATTCACCGATATCAGGCGCGGCGGCTGGGTGGCGAAGCTGCCCGAACACTACCTTCCCTATATTCTGCTGGCGCGGCTGGACCGGCCGATCGGCGCCTGGCTGCTGTTCCTGCCGGGGCTGTGGGCCATCTGCCTGACCGCGCACGGGTTTTGGCGGGGGCTGTGGCTGACCATTCTGTTTGGCATCGGCGCCGTGGTGATGCGCGGGGCGGGCTGCGTGGTGAATGACCTTTGGGACCGCAAGATGGACGCGCAGGTGGAGCGCACGCGCGGCCGGCCGCTGGCCTGCGGCATGGTGACGCCGTTGCAGGCGCTGTTGTTCCTGGCGCTGCTTTGCGCCATCGGGCTGGTGATCCTGCTGCTGCTCGACAGCACCGCGCGCTGGCTGGGCGTGGCCTCGCTGCTGCTGGTGGCGCTGTATCCGCTGGCCAAGCGCGTGACCTGGTGGCCGCAGGCGTTTCTGGGCATCACCTTCGGCTGGGGGGCGCCGCTGGGCTATGCCGCCGCGCATGGGCATCTGGCCTGGCCGGCGATCCCGCTCTATCTCGCCGCGATCCTCTGGATCATCGGCTATGACACGATCTATGCCCACCAGGACCGTGAGGATGACACGCTGATCGGCGTGAAATCCACCGCAAGGCTGTTTGGGGCGCGCACCCGCGAGGCGCTGTGCATCTGCTATGGCGGGGCATTTTTGCTGCTGCTCATCGCCATGTCGGCATTTTCGCTGCATGCCTGGGGCTATTGGCTGATGATTGGTCCGGCGGCGTTGATGGTGTGGCAGATTGTCCGGCTGGATATTGATAATCCGGCGCGGTGCCTGGCGCTGTTCAAGCTTAACCGCGAGGTGGGGCTGGCTGTGGCGCTGGCGATTTTGGTTGGGTGGGTGTGAGGGGGGCTGGTTTGGGGCCTGGTCGGACGCAGGCTGGCCATACGAGTTTTCCCGAAAGCTGACATCGCTTGGATGGGTGGCATCGACCGGCAAGCGCCCGTTATGGTAGCCCAGCCCATTATCGATGCTTCCCCAAGGCGGGCGCTCCTGCCAAATGGTTTGGGAGACATGGGGAGCGGAAGACCAATGGTGCGGAATTCAAGCCCATTGTGCTAATGTTCATGGTGGCAGCTCCTTTCATGTGGTGTTCACCGACGACCTCTTTGGCACATCGCTGCCGGGAGGGGGGCTGTCCATCTCTTCAAGACTTATGTGCTAGTCCGATTTCTAGACCCCAAGGTAAATGCCAAAGCCAAAACTGCGCCACAATGCGGCGCGGCTGTCGGTGGTAGGACGAGTATCCCGGGATCACGACAAGCCGCGGAAACAAGGCATTCAAGGGGCGATAAACGCCTGATGGGGGCATTCACTATGCCCTTTCGCCTTTCGGTTGGGACGAACTCCGGCTATTCTGGCCTCAGCCAGGGGGCAAAATGGGCCCATCTGGAAAGTGTCAATTTTTCCGTTATTTCGGGGCATAAGATGCTGGCTGCGGACGATAACCTCCATGCCGTCATGTCATTTTGTGGACACTTGATGGCTTTTGATCAACACACTCAAAAAGTCAATTTTCTTCCTTTCTTAACCGTCTCCAATAAAGAGATCGTTACTTTTTCACGACCTGTATTTGAAGAGACAAGCGCAAGAACGCTCTCAGCCTTTGCTCGCGACACGAATTCACCGTCTTGGATAATTGAAGAAGGGTCGATTGCCGGGTGCGTGTCGTTCCTCGATCAAGATAAATATGTTGGGTCGAGCCAAAAAGGCGATTTGTTCCATGCGGAAAAAAAACAAACATGGGAGAATTTCTTTTTTATAGCGCTGCAAGATCTCGATCTGCTTCGTTCACTGCTCTTTTCACGCTTTCGCGTTGCTGGAGCATCTGACGAAGATGCGCGGAAGCTTGGGTTGCAATGCTTCAACCTTACATGGAACGGACGCCTATTTCGGCTGAACCAAAATTGTCCTCTTTCTGGTCGTTTTGACGGAAAAGCACTGGTCCTTTCTGCCGACAATGAGCAGCTTGTTCTTGAGAACGAGACGCCTGCTTCGCAAAAACCAGTGATTTGGATCAACTCAAAGGGTAATATTGGCAACAGGGCCCTGCAATATCTGACAGCCGAGGGCATACGGGAGCGGGTGCCGGACGCGCAAATCCAAAACATCCATCTTGAGATGTGGGGGATAAAAAGCCCCGCGCAACGTCCGCCGATTGAGTCCTGCGCCAGTACGGGCGTGTCCCGTTATTCTATTGACGCAAAAGGCCTAGGTGATTGCTTGCGCAGGGGGGAGGTAGATGCTGTCGCGATCGATAGCTATACTTTTTGCCTTGACCACTATCCATCCCGTGAAAAATGCCGGGAATTTTTGCCGGCTGCCATCGGCACGGAACATGTGACCGGATTTGGTGAGATTCAGCTTGTCTGCAACATCCGTGGCGGGGACATTCTGAGCGGTGTGCATGGAGATTACGTTCCGCTTCCGGTGCGATACTACCAGCTTCTCGAAGAAGAGAGCGGGCTGGAAATGGTGTTTTATGGGCAGATCGGTGACGATACTTACAGCGAGAATCTAAGGCGGCATTTTCCGCACGCGCGCTTTGTTCGCAGCCAAGGTGCGGAAATCGATTTCGAGACGATCCGTCGATCCAAGAACATAGCAATTTCCATAAGCACTTTTTCCTGGCTGGCCGCATGGCTAAGCCATGCGCGGCGGATCTACGTACCTGTTGGCGGGATGTTTAATCCGGTTCAGCATCCAGAGCAGACCTACCTGCCTGTCGAGGATGACGCCTTCCATTTTGTCCTTCTCCCTTACGCCAAAACGGTAAGCCTTTACGAACGGCCACAGGAATTTTGGCGTGTCCAGGAAAGGATCTCCAAATTTGTGCGCTTTGCTACACGGGCGGAGATTCAGGAGCTACTGAACCGCATGACAACTTGGCCTATGACCCAGCGTATTATGACCGGGCCGTTCGACGCAAAGTTTTATTGCCGTCAGTATCCCCACGCTGCTTCCGATGTGCTGGCCCTGAAAACGACCGCTTTGGAACATTACCTGGAGGCAGGCTATCAAAACAGCCGCATCACGGCGTTTGATGAGGCGTTTTACGGAGAAACCTACCCGGATGCTGAAGCGGATGTCACTCTCGGCCGCTTTCCCAATCTCCTTAACCATTTTATCTGTAAGGGATGGCAACTAGGCTACAAGGCAATTCAGTAAACATGCTTGCGCCAAAACCTGGCGTTAAGATCATCTGAATGGCCTCACGATCCCCCCTGAGGCGGCTGGGTTGGTTTTGACGCGGTCCGCGCCGAGACCGGACGGACAGCCCCCGGCCCATTCCGGCGTGAGCTGAATGTCCGGTTGATGAGGGGCATCGCCCGAAAGCGACCTGCCCGCTTCCCATCTAAATCTGGCCGCTTCTTACTGTGCCCTCCCCTCATTGACGGCAGGGCCAAAACCGGAAACAAAATGCTCCTGCCGGGGTGTCCGCGTTGTGCGGGCTGAGATCATACCCGTTGAACCTGTCTGGGTCATGCCAGCGAAGGGAGAGTGCCAATGGGCCTCAATCGCCGTTTGTTTTTGTCCGCCGCCACGGGTGCGCTTGCCGTGCCCGCCATTTCGCGTGCCGCCACGGCGCGCCCGTTCACGTTGATTCTGGATTGGTTCGTGAACCCGGACCACGCCCCCCTCTTCGCCGCCAAATATTGCGGCGCCTATGAGAAGGCCGGGATCGACGTGAAGCTGATCGCCCCCACCGACCCGGACGTGCCGCCCAAGCTTGTCGCCGCCGGGAAGGCCGATGCGGCGCTGACCTACCAGACCCAGCTTTATCTGCTGGTGGACCAGGGCGTGCCGGTGCGCCGGACCGGCACGCTGATCGACAAGCCGTTGAACACGCTGACCGCGCTAAAGCGCAGCGGCATCACCACGCTTGCTGATTTGAAGGGCCGCAAGGTGGGCTATTCCGTCGCCGGGGTGGAGCCGGTGATCATCGGCGCGATGCTGAAACAGGCTGGGCTGAGCCTGAACGATATTCAGCTCGTGAATGTGAATTTCGAGCTGGTTTCCGCCTTGCAGACGAGGGCCGTGGATGCGGTGATCGGCACCTACCGGACCTATGAGGATATCCAGCTCGCCCAGGCGGGGCTGGACCCGGTGGTGTTCCTGCCGGAGGATTACGGCGTGCCGCCTTCGGATGAGCTGCTGCTGCTCTCCAATGTCAGCGGCTTGAGCAACCCGGCTTTGCCCGCCTTTCTGGGCGCGCTGAAGGAGGGTGTGGCGGCGCTGCGGGCGGACCCTGACGGGATGCTGGCGACATTCCTGAAGGAGAACCCCAGCCTGAACGACAAGTTGGACATCGCCTCCTGGCACGCTTTGCCGTCTTATTTCGCGGCCGATCCGGCGGCGCTGGATGCGAAGCGCTATGAGACCTACCGGGATTTTCTGTTCGATAACGGTGTGATCAAACAGAAGCTGCCGCTTGGCGATTACGCGGTAACCATTCCCGCATAATAAACCCCCGGCAGGTGACTGCCGGGGGTTTCATTTCAGACTGATTTCGTCAGTGGTAGATGACTTCCACGCGGCGGTTCTGCGGCTCGCGCACGCCGGGGCCGGTGGGCACCAGCAGGTGGGTCTCGCCATAGCCGTGCATCTCGATCTCGGAGGCCGGGACGCCATCGGCCACGAGCTGGGCGGCAACCGCCTTCGCGCGCTTGACCGACAGGCCCATATTGTAAGCCGCCGTGCCCGAGGTATCGGTGTAGCCGTTCACCTCCAGCGTGGTGACATTCTGCGTCTTGGAGTCGGACGCGGCCTGGGCGATGATCTGGGTGGCGCGCGGGGTCAGGTTGTATTTGTCCCAATCGAAGAACACCAGATAGGTCTTGGCCGGAGCCGGCGCAGGGGCGGCCATGGGCGCCGCGGCGGGCATGGGTGCTGGGGCTGGCATCGGCGGCGGCGCGAACTCATAGCGCAGCCCGACATTGAACTGGTTGTTGTACTCGCCCTGCATCTTGAAGGTGGCGGGCACGCCGTCGATGCTGGCATCGTATTTGCGCGAGGTGGCCAAGCCGACGAAGCGGTATTCGAGCGTGGCGGAGAGGCCCATGACCGGCGCGATGGGGAAGGACAGGCCGACAATACCCTGATAGGCAAATGAGCCGCGAGACTGGTCGACGCTCAGCCCGCTGCTCTCGATATTGTTGAAGCTGGCTTCCTGCCAGCCAAGGCCGGCGCCCAGATAAGGGTAGAGCCAGGGCAGGCCGACATCGAAATCAAACAGCCCGTTGATGAAGGCGCCATAGCGCCCCTCGCTGCCGCTGGTGGGGTAGTCAATGCCCGCATTTTTGATCTTGTTCGCGCCGTTGCGGATATAGTCGCCTTCCAGCTCGACCCGCCAGCCATTGCCAAAGCCGTAGCCGGCGGAGCCTGTTACATCGTAGCCGTTCTTGAACACGGCCCGGGCGTCGCCTGGCTGGCCAACGCCGTTGAGATAGATGTTCTTGGCCTTGGGCGAGCTTTCCAGGCTGTAGCCGGCGCCGAGGCTGACATAGGGCCCCGTGACCGGCTGGGCGGCAGCGCGGTCCGCCAGCACCAGCGGCGCGGCCAGCATTGTCGCGGTGAATAAGGCGGCTCGAAACTGCATCATGTGTCTCCCTTTCGACGAGGCGCGTTTCAGGTTCTGAAAGATGATCCAGTGTCTATCTGGAGATGAACAGCCGGGTTGCATAGGGGGAGCCGGAACACGCTGAAACCCTGTACCAAAAATGCAACTCATTGCCTAAGCGGCCCTGATGGTTCAGGCCGCCTGACCGGCGGTACCAAAAGTAAAAAACCCCGGCAGTTTCCTGCCGGGGCCATTTTTTCGCAAGCGCGAAACTTAGTGGAAGATGACTTCCACGCGGCGGTTCTGCGGCTCGCGCACACCCGGGCCGGTCGGAACCAGCAGGTGGGTCTCGCCGTAGCCGTGCATCTCGATCTCGGACGCCGGGACGCCATCGGCCACGAGCTGGGCGGCAACCGCCTTCGCACGCTTGACGGACAGGCCCATGTTGTAGTTCGCCGTACCGGAGGTGTCGGTATAGCCGTTGACTTCCAGGGTCGTAACGTTCTGGGTCTTGGAGTCAGAGGCGGCCTGGGCGATGATCTGGGTCGCGCGCGGGGTCAGGTTGTACTTATCCCAGTCGAAGAACACCAGATAGGTCTTGGCCGGAGCCGGGGCCGGAGCTGCAACCGGGGCCGGAGCGGGCGCCGGGGCGGGCGGCGGCGGCGGCTGGAACAGCTGATAGCGCAGGCCCAGCAGGAAGGTGTGGCTGGAGGACTGGCCAACCTTGAAGTTGCCATAGTTGCGGCTGGCGGTCAGCTGGGTGAACTTGTACTCAGCGGTGACGGACAGGCCGGGCACCATCGGCAGCGGGTAAGCCAGACCGCCAATGATGTTATAGGCGAAGCTGCCCTTGGTGCCGCCGAAGAGGTGCCCGGTGGGGTTACTCAACGTAGCGGGGCCATACACGGCGCTGTTGAACTTCTGCCACTGATAGCCGATACCAGCACCGACATAGGGGAAGATCGGCAGGCCGACATTGATGTCGTACAGCGCGTTGACCATCGGGCCATAGGTGTTCAGGCCGCCGGTCACGCGGGACTGGTAACCGCCATTAACGTCAATCTTGTGGACGGTGTCGCGGTAGAAATTGCCGTTCAGTTCGACGCGGAAACCATTGCCGAAGCCGTAACCGAAAGCGGTGTCACCGGAATAGGACTCGCGGAACAGAGCTTTCCCGCCGACGCCCGTCTTGTTGCTATTAACGTTCGTCGGGGTCTGGATGGTCGTGCCAAAGCCAAGGCTAACATAGGGGCCGGTAACCGGCTGCGCATGCGCCGCGATGGGCAGCACAAAGCAGGTGGCGGCGGCAAGAGCTAAGCGTAGCTTCATGTCGTAACTCCAATACAGAGTGAAATTAATCAACCAGTGTCCATTTAGCCTTGTGAGCCAAAAATCAACAGGGCAATTTCACTTTCTGCTTTAACATTCTGGGGCTGTTGTATTTTTGGCACAAGTTCAGCCCGGAACCCGTCAAATTACGAACATGTAATGACGCGGAAAGCTTGGCCTGCATTGCCGGCATCAGTCGCTCCGGGGGCGGAACGGACCATCCATCCGCGATAGACCGGCCCGCCGCCCTGCGCATCCTTGGGTTGCAAGGTCAGGAAGATGGCGGAATCGGGCAATTGCCCGTCCGGGCGGCTGACGCAGGCCTGCACGCTCACGGTCAGATCGCCAACATCGGCCTGCCCGCCGACAGCTACGGTGAGCGTGCTGGCGCTGCCATCCACCTTGTTCAGCACGCCGAGCACGGCGGTTTTACCCGGAACCCAGTCATTGGACGGCACGGGCGGCACGTCCTGCGGGGCGGGTTGCGATGACGTGGCGGCATTGCCGCCATTGGCCTGGGCAGCGGCGCTGCCATTGGTCTGCACAGCGGTGCTGCCATTGCTGGCGGGCGCGGTGCCGGAGGGCGACACAGCCTGCATCTGCGTGGTCTGGTCGCCGCCGGCGTTGCCGTTATCGGCGTTGGAATCGGTGGGCGCGGCGCCCGCGTCGGTGCTGCTGCCTGGTGGGGGCAGCGGCGTTTCCACCAGCCCGGGCGGGGGCGCGGGAGGCGCTGGCGTGGGCGCCGGTGGCGGGGTGGGTGGCGCCGCGACAACAGGCGGTGCCACCGGTACAGCGACCGTCCCCTGGCCGGGCAGGCTTTGGCCGAGCAGACTCTGGGCGAGCGCCGCCCCGCCCAGCAGCGTGGCGGCCGAAGCCAAAAGAATCAGCCGCATTATTGGGGCAGCGCCGCTGGGTTGCCGGGCTGGGCCACGCCGGAAGGCTGGCCTTGCGCGCCGCCGCCGGACTGACCCTGGCCCTTGCTCTGGCCATTCCCCATCGAGAAGATGAACTTGCCGAGCAGGTCCTGGATATTGATCGCCGATTGGGTGACCGGGAAACTCGCTCCCGGCTTCAGCATGGTGTTGGAGCCACCGGGCGAGACCGAGACATAGGTGCCGCCGAGCAGGCTGTCCGAGGTGACAGAGGCGCTGCTGTCATCGGGCACCTTGATATCGCTATTGATCGCCAGCTTGACGATCGCGGCATAGGTGGTGGGGTCCAGCTGTTCGGAAGCGACATGGCCGATGACCACGCCGCCGATCTTCACATCGGCACCGACGGTCAGCCCGCCAATGGAGGAGAATTGCGCCTGCAGCGGATAACCGCCGGTATTGATCTCCCCTGCCCCGCGCAGCGCGTAGACCAGGAACAGCGCGGCCACGACGATGACGGCAAAGCCAGCGGCTAGTTCAGGAACGCGGCGGACCATCAGGCCTGATCCGGGGTCCAGGATTTGTAATCGGCCGAGGCGGCGGCGCGCTTGCCGCCCATGTAATCATGGCCGGAGGGGCGGTAGCTCTGCGGCGTGCCGGTCAGGTTGGGCTTGTGCGGGCGCCGCCAGGGGCGCGGCGTGCCCGATAGCGGCGCATCGGTGAGGCGATGCAGCCAGGCATGCCATTCGGGTGGAACCACAGAAGGGTCCTGCGCGCCGGCATAAACCACCCAGCGCCGCGTGCGGGTTTTACCCGGCCGCTCAAAATATTGGTTCCCCATTTCATCCCGGCCGACAAAGCGGCCACGAAAGAGGGTGAGGAAATAAAGGCCGGGGTTAAGGATCAGCCCCTTGAGGCCAAGCGGCCGGGCCTTGGCGGATGGGCCGTTCGCGGCCGGAGTTCTGGGCGGCATTGCTCATGGGCTCCGATATAGGTGAAGCCGGGCAAATGGTCCATCGTGATATTGCGGCGCGTAGAGTCGGGGCACAGCCAAGCTATCCACAGGATTTTGTGGTCGTTGCGCAGATTCAACACAAGATGCACTTTTATTGAGTCTTATCAGGGCTTAAACTCCTCGCATGGGACAAAGCAGAACTGACAAATCCTGGCATGGCATCAAGCTGACGACCTTTGATGCCGCGGCTGATCCCGATGCGCCGCCGGTGCTGGTGACGCTGCCCGCCGCCTGGGGCCAGAAAGCCGCCGACGCGCTGGCCGCCATTCTGCCGGCCAAGCGCATGCTGCATATCACCGAGGCGGCAGAGACATGGATTTCCCCCATCGCCGCGCGCGCCGCCGCCGCCGGGCTGGATGAGGACATCGCCGCCGGTCTGCACAGGCTGCTGGCCGCGCATCGCGCCAGCCCCAGCGGCAATGTCTGGCGCAACCGCGCCGCCGGGCAGCCGGGTTTCGTGTTCAACCTCTCCGCTTATCTGGATGAGGCCGGCGGCTTCGACATCGCGGCTTTGGGCCGGGATGTGCGGCTGGCTGTGACGGCCCTGACCCTCGCCGCGCCCGCCGAGCAGCGGCTGCGCCTTGGCTTCACGGACCTTAATCTCTTCCTCGCGCGACTTGGCATCGCCTACGACTCGCAGGAGGCGCGCGATCTGGCCGTCACGCTCACCGGCTTCATCGGCGGGCAGGCGGATATCGCCTCCGCCCGACTGCTGGCGCGCAGCGACGCTTTTGGCCATCGGATCACAGCGGCGCAACTGCCGGAAACCTGCCCCCTGCCCGCGCTGCTGCCCGCCGCCATCGCCGCGCGCGAGGAGGCTGCAAGCCTCGGCCTGCGGCGCCACGAGACGCTGCTGGGGTTCCTGAACGAGCCGGTGATCGAGGCGCTGCTGGGCGCTGAGCAGGTGAATTTCGCCCCGGCCCTCTCGGCTTTGGATGAGGATGGCAGGCTCGCCCACTGGGCCATGCAGTCCCTCGCCGCGCGCGGGCTGACGGCGGAGGGCGCCCTGGCCCGCATGATCGGCGGAGAGGAGATCTTTTCCATCCCCCGCACCGCCGCTTATGCCGCGATGCATGACGCCCTGGCCGCCCTGGTGCCGGTGATGCCCGCCCGGCCCGCGGCGCCCGCCGCGCCCCGCCGCGCCAGCGCCCGCGAGACAATGCCCGCCCGGCGCAGCGGCTATACGCAGAAGGTCGCCGTGGGCGGACACAAGCTGTTCCTCTCCACCGGAGAGTATAAAGGCGGGCGGCTTGGCGAGATTTTCATCGCCCTGCACAAGGAGGGTTCGGCCTTCCGGGGGTTGATGGATGCGTTCGCCATTTCCGTCAGCATCGGGCTGCAGCATGGGGTAAACCTGGAAGACTATGTCGAGGCCTTCACCTTCACCCGCTTCGGGCCCTCCGGCGTGGTGGAGGGCGACCCCGCCGTGCCCGCCGCCACCTCCATGCTGGATTATGTGTTCCGCAATCTGGCGGTGAATTATCTCGGCCAGACCAATCTGGCCCCGGCCACCATTGACGAGCCCGACGAGCTGGGCGACGGTGCCGCCGAACGCGCGCCGCTGCTGCCGCTGGACCTGCCCGCGCCGGCACCGCGCGAGCGCCGACGCAATTTGAAACTGGTGAGCTGATCCATGAGCATTTCCGCACGCCTGGCCGAGCTGGGCATCATCCTGCCGCAGGCCATGGCCCCCGTCGCAAATTATGTCCCTGTGAGCATAACCGGCAATCTGGTCACGGTCAGCGGCCAGCTGCCCGCCATTGCCGGCAAGCTGGCGGTGAGCGGCAAGCTCGGCGCCAATGTTTCGCTTGAGGAAGGCCAGCACGCCGCGCGGCTTTGCCTGATCAATGTCCTCTCTCAGCTCCAGGCGGCGCTGCCCGGCGGGCTGGACAGCATCACCAAGGTGGTGCGGCTTGGCGGCTTCATCGCCTGCGCGCCGGATTTCACCCAGCATGCGGTGGTGATGAACGGCGCCTCCGACTTGGCGGTGGCGGTGTTCGGCGAGGCCGGGCGCCATGCGCGCTCGACCATCGGCGTGGCCTCGCTGCCGCTGGATGCCGCCGTTGAGGTCGAAGGGCTGTTTTATATCGGCTAGATCAATATGCGTTAGATTGAATCGCCCAATTCAATCTAACCGCATGAAATTGATCGCTCAGACAAAGGCCAGGCCAACATCCCACCAAACGAACAGGTTTGGTGGGGAAAAGCGGCTCGCCCGAGCCAAGTCCTTGATGTGTTTTCGCGCGGCCAGGCGAATGAAAAGCGCCGCCGGGCCGATTCAAGCCTATATCGATCTTTTTTCTGCCTTTTTATCCCGGCTATAAGTCGGGCATGAGCCATACCGAGAATCCGCTCCTGCCGATCCGCATGGCGGTGAACATCACGCTGGACGGTGCGCTGGCCGCTTTGGCGGTGGGCGTGAGCTTCTGGCTCTCCAATCCCGCCGCGCCCGGTGCCGCACCCGCATATGCTGCCGCTGGCCGGGGCCGGGGCCATCTGGCTCATCGGCATTCCCTTCGGTCTTTCGCGGCTGCATTGGCGCTTTGTCTCGCTGCGCGACCTCGTACTGCTGGGTGCCGCCGCCATCGTCACCACCCTCATGCTGACATTGCTGATGGTGGGCGCCGGATTCTCCCTGCCCTCTCCGGCCTTTCCAGTCATTCTCGCCCTCATGCTCATTGCGGCGCTGACCGTGCCAAAGCTGCTCTACCGGCTGCGCCGCCAGAAGCGCAGCGAGCAGGGCGCGGCGCAGACCGCCCTGCTGGTGGGCGATGGCGAGCATGCCGAGCTGTTCCTCTCCGCCCATGCCCAGCAGCACAGCGCGCCCTACCGGGTCACGGGGCTGATCGCGCTGTCGGAGAAGCATATCGGCCGCCGGGTGCATGGGCTGGACGTGGTGAGCGCGGCCGATGAGGGCGAGGCGATGCTGGACCGGCTGGCGGAAAAGCCGGACCTCTTGATCATCACCGCGCCGCAATTCACCGGCGACCGGCTGAAATCCCTGATGCGCGCCGCCGAGTCGCGGCATATCCGGGTGATGCGCGCCCCTTGCCTCACGCGCCTGGCCCCCGCCGACCAGAAAATCGCGCTGCAGCCCATCGCCATCGAGGATCTGCTCAACCGCCGCCAGGTGCAGCTGGACCGCGCGGCGATGGCGGCCCTCATCGCGGGCCGGCGGGTGATGGTCACCGGGGCGGGCGGCAGCATCGGCGCCGAGCTTTGCCGCCAGCTCACCGGCTTCGAGCCCAGCGAGATCCTGCTGCTGGATTCCTCGGAATTCGCGCTCTGGCAGATCGATCTGGAGATCGGGGAGATGGCCCCCGCCTTGCCCCGCCGGACGATCGTGGCTGATGTGCGCGATGAGGCGCATATTCGCGCCATCGCCGAGGGATTCCGGCCGGAACTCGTGTTTCATGCCGCGGCGCTGAAGCATGTGCCGATCGTGGAGGCGAACCGGCTGGAAGGGCTGCGCACCAACGCGCTGGGCACCCAGGTGGTGGCGGATGCCGCCGCCGCCGCCGGCGCGAAGCTGATGGTGCTGATCTCGACCGACAAGGCGGTGAATCCCAGCTCGGTCATGGGCGCCTCCAAGCGGCTGGCGGAGATGTATGCCCAGGCGCTGGATGTACGGGCGCGGCACGAACGCCAGGGCATGCGCTGCGTGACGGTGCGCTTTGGCAATGTGCTGGGCTCCACCGGCTCCGTGGTGCCCTTGTTCCGCCGCCAACTTGCCAATGGCGGGCCGTTGACCGTGACCGACCCCGGCATGCTGCGCTATTTCATGACCGTGCGCGAGGCGGTGGGGCTGGTGCTGCAGGCCTCCGCCGTCGGCAGCGGGGAAAAGGCGATCCCGGATGGCGGCATCTTTGTGCTGGATATGGGCGAGGCGGTGAAGATCGTGGATCTGGCCCGGCAGATGATCCGCCTGGCCGGGCTGAAGCCGGATGAGGATATCGAGATCAAATTCACCGGCCTGCGCCCCGGCGAGAAGCTGTTCGAGGAACTGTTCCACGGCGCCGAGATGCCAGTGCCCACGGATTATGAGGGGCTGTTGATGGCGACGCCGCGGCTGGTGGACCTCGCCGCCGTGACCGACGCGATGCAGGCGCTGGCCCGTGCCGCCCGGGAGGGTGACGAAGACAACGCCATGGCGTTGCTGCACCGGATGGTGCCGGAATTTTTACAACCTGCGGGTCTCGCCGTTCCGCGCGCGGCAGAGTAGTCTTCCGTTCCATGAACGCTCAGAACTTTCCGCCGATCCCATTTCTCGACCTCAAGGCGCAGCAGGCGCGGCTGGGGAGCAGGTTAAGGGAGCGGCTGGATGCCGTTCTGGCGCATGGCCAATATATCCTCGGGCCAGAGGTGCATGAGCTGGAAAGCAAGCTCGCCGCCTTCTGCGGCGCCGCCCATTGCGTGAGCGTGAGCTCCGGCACCGATGCGCTGCAGATCGCGCTGATGGCCGAAGGCATCGGGCGGGGGGACGCGGTGTTTCTGCCCGCCTTCACCTACACCGCCACCGCCGAGGTGCCGCTGCTGCTGGGCGCCACGCCGGTCTTCGTGGATGTCGACCCGCGCACCTTCCAGATCGACCTGGCCAGCCTGCAAGAGCGCATCGAGACCGTGAAACAGGCAGGCAGGCTGAAACCGCGCGCCATCATCGGTGTCGACCTGTTCGGCCAGCCGGCGGATTGGGCGGGCATCAGCGCCATTGCGGCGCAAGGAAGGCTTGTTCACGCTGGATGATTGCGCCCAGAGCTTTGGCGCGGCGCAGGATGGCGTGCGCCTCGGCAAGGCGGCGGATGCCACGGCCACCAGCTTCTTTCCCTCCAAGCCGCTCGGCGCCTATGGCGATGGCGGGGCGTTGTTCACCGAGTCGGCCGAGCGGGCGGCCCTGTTCCGCTCGCTGCGCACCCATGGCGAGGGGCCGACACGCTACGAGGTGCTGCGCACCGGCATGAATGGGCGGCTGGATACGATGCAGGCCGCCGTGCTGCTGGCCAAGCTGGAAATCTTTGACGGCGAGATTGCACGGCGCGAGGAGATTGCCCGGATCTACGACGCCGCGCTGGCGGATGTGCTGGAGATCCCCGCCCGCGTGAAGGGCGCGCAGAGCGCCTGGGCCGTCTATGCCGTGTTGCTGCCCGATGAGGCGGTGCGCGATGCCGCCAAGGCGGCGCTGGCGGCTGCGGGCATTGGGCATGCGGTCTATTACCCGCGCGCTTTGCATGAGCAGCCCGCCTATAAGAGCGCGCATGATGGGGTAAGCCTGCCTGTGGCGGAAAGCCTGGGCAGCCGGATTCTGGCGCTGCCGATCCACCCGGACCTGACCGATGAGCAGGCCGGACGCGTCGCCGCCACGTTGCGCCAAGCGCTGGGACGATAGCATGCCCCGCGGCGACCTGTTTCCTGAAATCGGGCCGTTCGAAACCGGGTATCTCCCCCTCTCCGAAGGGCATGTGATGTATTGGGAGCAGGTCGGCAACCCGGCGGGCAAGCCGGTGCTGTTCCTGCATGGCGGCCCAGGTGCCGGGGCGGGGACGGTGCATCGGCGGTTTTTCGACCCCGATATCTGGCGCGTAATCATTTTCGACCAGCGCGGGGCTGGGCGTTCGCGCCCGCTCGGCGGGTTGGAGAACAACAACACCCCGCAGCTGATCGCCGATATCGAGATGCTGCGGAATTTCCTGAATATCAAGCGCATGCTGCTGTTCGGCGGCTCCTGGGGGTCTACCCTCGCCTTGGCCTACGCCCAGGCGCATCCGGAGCGGGTGGCGGGCGCGGTGCTGCGCGGCATTTTTCTGGGCAGGCAGCAGGAGGTGGAGTGGTTCCTGTACGGGCTGCAGCGCGTGTTTCCGGATGCGCACACCGCCTTCGCAAGCTTTCTGCCGCCGGAGGAGCAGCATGATCTGCTCAACGGCTATTTCAAGCGCCTGACCGATCCTGACCCGCAGATCCAGTTCGCCGCAGCGCGGGCCTGGAGCGTGTATGAGGGCTCCTGCTCGACCCTGCTGCCGAGCTTCGAGGCGGTTTCCGCCTTCGCGCAGGACCGCAGCGCCATCGGGCTGGCGCGGATCGAGGCGCATTATTTCCGCCATGAGCTGTTTCTGCCGCCGGGCGGGCTGCTGGCACATATGGACAGGCTGAAGGCAATTCCCGGCGAGATCGTGCAGGGACGCTATGACATGATCTGCCCGGCGCAATCGGCCTTCGAGCTGGCCGCCGCCTGGACGCAGGCGCGCCTGACCCTGGTGCCGGATGCCGGACATTCAGCACTGGAACCGGGCGTGCGCGCGGCGCTGATCGCCGCCCTTGAGCGCTGCCGGAGCCTGCTGTGAGGCTGGCGCGGCGGGCATTGCTCGGGGCTGGAGTTGGGCTCGCCCTCGCCCAGGCCGGGCGCGCGGCACAGCCCTCCTGGCCCGGCGCGCTGGTGATGGGCACAGGGCGGCCGGGCGGCACCTTCGCCACATTCGGCCCGGCCTGGGGGCAGCTCACGAAAACCGCCACGGGCATCGACATCGCCTACCGCGCCACTGGCGGGTCGAGCGCCAATCTACTGCTGATCGAGCAGGGCAGCGCACAGCTAGGCCTGACCAGCGTCGCGGTGGCGGCGCAAGCGCGGGCTGGCACCGGCGGCTGGACCGCCGGGGTGAAGCTGGAGGACTTCCGGGCGCTGTTTCCGGCCTATCCATCGGTGCTGCAGATCATCTCCGCCGGGGCCACCGGGATTTCCACCCTGGCCGGGCTGGACGGCCAGACCATCGGCGTGGGGCCGGGCGGCGCCAGCGGTGCGGCGGCGGTTAAGGGAATCCTGGCCAGCATCGGCGTGCATCCCTGCGGCATCGAAACCGGCGATTACGAGCAGCAGGTGCTGAACATGCTGGCCGGCAAGCTGGCCGCCTGCGCCTTCATCGGCGCGTCGCCGCTGCCGGCCATTACCGCAGCGGCCATGGGCCGCAAGCTGGCGCTGATCGGCTTTTCCCCGGCGGAGGCGGCGCAGGTGAGGCGCGTTATGCCCGGCCTCTCGCGCATGATTTTGCCAGCCGGAACATTTCCCGGCCAGAGCGTGGATGTCGGCAGCGTGGGCACGCTCAACATCGCCGTCGGCACGGCCTCCCTGCCTGACAGCTTGGCGCAGGCCGTAACGGCGGCCGCGCTGAAAAACTGGCATCTGCTGGCCGGCGCCGTGCCGGCCGCCGCCATCCTGCCCGCTATTGCCCCGGTCTATGACGCCGGAATCAGCTTTCATCCTGGCGCGGCGCGGGCCTTGGACGATGCGGGCATCTACCTGCCGCACAGCGCCGTGCAGGATTGAGCGCGGGCAAAGAGCAAGGAAGACGACGCCTTTTTTGAAAAAAAGGCAGCCCCTCCGGCGGCATTCCAACGCTGCTTCGCAGCGCTGGAACCTTTGCCGCCTTCGCCCAAAAAACTTTTGTTCGTTTAAGAAAAGGCTGGTCTTTAGACCAGCCGGCCCTCGCGCAGCATGATCTGCCGGTCCATCCGCGCCGCGAGGTCGGGGTTGTGGGTGGCGATCAGCGCGGCGGTGTTCTCGCTGCGCACCACATGCAGCAATTCCTCGAAGACGATGTTGGCGGTGCCGACATCGAGATTGCCGGTCGGCTCATCGGCCAGCAGCAGCGAGGGATGGTTCGCCAGCGCGCGGGCAATGGCCACGCGCTGTTTCTCACCGCCCGAGAGCTTGCCCGGCAAGTGGCTGGCGCGCGCGCCAAGGCCGAATTTCTCCAGCAATTCCATGGAGCGTTTATTGGCGTCGTCCTGCTTCACACCCGCGATCATCTGCGGAACAGAAATATTCTCAAGCGCGGTGAACTCCGCCAGCAGATGATGGAACTGATAGACGAAGCCGACATGCTTCAAACGCAGCGCGGTGCGGGCGGCGTCGTTCAGGTCACCGGCATTCTGCCCGTCAATGATCACCGCTCCTGCATCGGGCTTTTCCAGAAGACCCGCCAGATGCAGCAGCGTGGATTTGCCCGAGCCCGAGGGAGCGACGAGGGCCACGATCTCGCCGCGCGAGAGCGTGAGTTCCGCCCCGTTCAGCACGGTGAGCGCCTCCGCGCCGGATTTGTAGGTGCGGCCGATGGCCTTCAGGGAGAGCAGATATTCACTCACTGCGCAAAGTCTCCACCGGGTCGATCTTCGCCGCCCGCCAGCTGGGATAGATGGTGGCCAGCACCGAAAGCACGAGGGACATGACGACCACCTCCGTCACCTCCCGCCAATCGAGCTGGGCGGGCAGTGATTCCAGATAATAGATGGTGGGGTCGAAGAGTTTCTGGCCGGTGATGTGCTGGATGAACAGCCGGATATCGTTGATGTACTGGCAGAACAAAACACCGAGCACGAAACCGATGAAGGTGCCGAGCACGCCGACCGAGGCGCCCGCCATCAGGAAGATGCGCATGATGGCGCCCGAGCCCGCCCCCATGGTGCGCAGAATGGCGATGTCCTTCGCCTTGTCCTTCACCATCATGATCAGCGAGGAGATGACGTTGAAGGCGGCGACGATGATGATGAGCGTGAGGATCAGGAACATCACGTTGCGCTCGACCGTGACGGCGGCGAGGAAGCTATCGTTGTTCTGCTTCCAGTCCTGGATGTTCAGCGGCACGCCGGGGAAGGCGTTGATGATGGCCTGCTTCACCGCATCGTCATGGTCGGGGTCGGTGACGAAGACCTGGATCTGCGAGGCGGTGCCGTTTTGCTGGAACAATGTCTGCGCGGCCTGGAGCGGCAGGAAGACGAAGCTCGAATCATATTGCTGCATGCCGGTCTGGAAGATCGCCACCACCCGGAAGGACTGGATGGAGGGGATGGTGCCGATGACCGTGGCTTTTCCCTGAGGCAGGATCAGCGTGAGTTGCGAGCCGACGGAAAGGTTGAACTGGCTCGCCAGGCTGCCGCCGATGGCGATGGTGTCAGGCCCGGCGAGGTCCGCGAGGCTGCCGGCGATGACGTGCTTCGAGACGGTGGGGAGCTGCTTCAGCCCCTCCGGCGTGATGCCGCGCGCAACGCCGCCCGTGGCCCCGCCCTGCGGGCCGGACATCAGCACCTCGCCCTGCGCGATGGGGAAAGCCCCTGTCACATCCTTGATGGTTCTGATCTTGCCGGACATCGCGTCGTAGTCGCTGAGCGGGGTGGCGGCGCCATAGACGCCGATATCGCCGTTCAGCCCGAGGATCTGGCTCAGAAGTTCCTGCCGGAAGCCGTTCATCACGCTCATCACGATGATGAGCGTGGCCACGCCGAGCGCGATGCCGACGAGCGAAAAAATGGCGATGACCGAAACGAAGCGCTCGCCCCGCCGGGCGCGCAGATAGCGCGCCGCGATCTTCCGCTCGAAGGCGTTGAACATCAGCCGCGCACCTTGGCCAGGGCGTCCTCGACGGGCAGCTCGAAACGCTCGCCCGTGGCGCGGCGCTTCAGCTCCACCATGCCATTGGCCGCACCGCGCGGGCCGACGATCATCTGCCAGGGATGGCCCATCAGATCGGCCTCGGCGAATTTCTGGCCGGCGCGCTCCTCGCGGTCGTCATAAAGCGCATCTGCACCCAAAGCGGCGTAGAGCTGCTCGCAGAGGCCATCGGTCGTGGCATCGCCCTGGCGGAGATTCAGGATGGCGGCCTTGAAGGGGGCGATGGCGTCGGGCCAGATGATCCCGGCCTCGTCATGCCGCGCCTCGATGATGGCGCCGACAAGGCGCGAGACGCCGATGCCGTAGGAGCCCATCTCGGGGAAGAATTTCTGCCCATCCGGCCCGGTCACGGCGAAGTTCATCGATTGCGAATATTTGGTGCCGAAATAGAAAATCTGGCCGACCTCGATGCCCCTGCCCTCGCGCCGGCGCTCAGCCGGGATGTTATCCCAGGCGGCGGTGTCGTGCTTTTCGTCCGTGGCGGCGTAGATGGTGGTCATCTGCTCGTAGAACGCCTCGATATCCGTCGCGCTCATCGCATCGCCCGCCTCGAAGGCGGCGTCGTAGAACACGCCGCACTCGCCGGTCGGCGCCAGCACGTGGAATTCATGCGAGAGATCGCCGCCGATCTGCCCGGTATCGGCGCGCATGGGAATGGCGGTGATGCCGATGCGCTGGAAGGTGCGCATATAGGCCAGCATCATTTTCTTATAGGCCAGCACGGCGCCTTCGCGGTCCAGGTCGAAGGAATAGGCGTCCTTCATCAAAAATTCGCGGCCGCGCAGCACGCCAAAGCGCGGGCGCACCTCGTCGCGGAATTTCCACTGGATGTGATAGGGGATCTGCGGCAGCTCGCGATAGCTCTTGATGGAATCGCGCATGATCGCGGTGATCATCTCTTCATTGGTCGGCCCGAAGAGCAGCTCGCGCTCATGGCGGTCGGTGATGCGCAGCATCTCCTTGCCATAGGCGTCGTAGCGGCCGGATTCACGCCAGAGATCGGCACTCTGGATGGTGGGCATCAGCACTTCCTGCGCGCCCGCCGCATCCTGCTCCTCACGCACGATCTGCGCGATTTTGGAAAGCACGCGCTGGCCTGTCGGCAGCCAGGCATAGATGCCCGAGGCCATCTGCCGCACCATGCCGGCGCGCAGCATGAGCCGGTGCGAGGCGATCTGCGCTTCGGCGGGCGTTTCCTTGAGGGTGGGGATCAGGCTTTTGGACAGACGCATGACAAACCTTAAAACAGGGATTGAGGCTTTTCAGTGACCGCCGTGGCGGTCACTGCGGATTCCGATTGCAGCCAGCGAGTGGCGGCGCGCCGGCATGGCTGCTCGACAAAGACGCGCAGCAGACTGGCGAGAATGAAGCTGAGCAGCGTCATGCAGGCGGCAAAGAACAAGCTTCCGGCCGGCCGGCTGCCAGCCGAGATGCTGGAAGGCCTGGACGGTGAGCAGCTCGGCGATGGCGAAGCTCATATAGAAGCAATAAGAGAGCAGCCCGAGATAATGCAGCACAGGGCGGCGCCCCAGGACAGGCGGGCGCTGCGCGTCGGCCTGCATGTAGAACGCAAAGATGATCGCCCACAGGCCGGGAAGGATGACGAGATCAACTCCCGTTACCACCCCCGCGAGCGTAAGGACTACGCCGCCCCACAGGAACAGGGGGCAGGCAAAGTCTTGATCCGCGACGAGAGGCGCCAGGCGATAGGCCGCCATGCCCGCAAGGAATTCAGGGAAGAACCGGATGAGACCGGCGCTGAAGGCGAGATTCAGGCTGTGCCCATCAAAGGCATAGACAACCCCCAGCACGGGAAGCGTGATAACGGCCAGCTGATTGGAAACCAGCGGCGGGAAATAGCTCAGCAAACAGGCGAAGAGCGGAAAGAGCAGATATCCCGCCCATTCCGTGCTGATCGACCAGGCGGGGTAATTCCAGGCGCCGAAATGATCCCCGCCCCAGCCCTGCATCAGCAGCAGGTTTTGCAGCAGGGTGGACAGGCCAAAGCGCTGGGGCGCATGCGGGGTGAGGCCCAGCGCCGCGCCGCCCGCAACCAGCGCCAGCAGGATCAGGATGGTCGCCAGATGCACCGGATAGATGCGCGCCAGACGCTTGCCATAAAAGCGCAACACCGCCTCCAGCTTCGGCCAGCGGAATTCAGGCTTCGCCCAATCCGTCTTCGGCACGTCGAATTCCCGATGGCTGTGCATCAGGATCAGGCCGGAGAGGATGAAGAAGCCATCCACCCCCATATAGCCCTGCCGGACCAGCCCCGCCGCCGGCCCCAGCCAGGTCGAAAAATGCAGATGCAGATCCACATGATAGATGAAGACCCAGGCCGCGAAGGCGGCACGGCAGATTGTGAGGTCGGTGATGTCCGGCTTCTGGCTCATCGGCGCCACTGCTCTAGATCAATATGCGCCGGGATAGAAGCAGCGCCCCCCTCCAGGCGCAGGAAAAAGCGCCAGATAGAAAGAAGCCCGCCTGCCCTCAAAGGGCGGCGGGCCAAGTTCAGGGAGGAAACGCCAGTCACACGGCAGGATGAAGAACCAAACCTCATCCTGCGCTTAGCATGCACCGCACTGTTACATCCCGTCCAGAAAAAACCCCCTCAAAGAAGCGGATTTTTAGGCTTCCAGGCAAAGAGCGATCAAATTTTACCCTCACCCTCGCAACAGCACCAATATTTGGCGATATTTTGATCAAACCTTGAGGATGTGAACCTCGACCAGGGGCCGCTTGCCGAGCGGCTTGCCGACGATGCGCCGCAACCCCGCCCGCGCGGCATCGCTGAAGGCGGCCTCGTCCCGGCGCAGAGAGGGCGCCAGGTCATCCAGCAGGTCCTGAAACTCCTGTTCATAGGCAAGGCGTTGCGGGCCATCCTGCTCATCCAGCAGGCCGGGGGCGGAAATGCGGGGCTTGCCGTGCAGCTTGCCCTTGGAATCGATGGCGAAGCTGCCGACCACGACTCCGTTGAACAGCATGCGCTTGCGCGCCGCCAGCACGCCGGTTTTCAGCGGCACGACCCGATCGCCATCCACCGCCAGCCGGCCGGTGGGCACGGAATCCACCACCTGCGGCCCGGAGGCGCCGAACAGCACCACGTCCCCATCCTCAACCAGCAGGCTCTTGATGCCGTTCTCCTGCGCGAAGGCCGCCTGGGTGGAGAGATGCCGCCATTCGCCATGGGTGGGGATCACGTATTTCGGCCGCACCAGCTTGTAGAGCTTGCGCAGCTCCTCGCGCGCCGGATGGCCGGAGACATGCACGAACTCATCGCCATCGACGATCACCTCAACCCCGCGCCGGGCCAGCTGGTCCTGCACCGCGAAGATCGCGCGCTCATTGCCCGGAATGGTACGGGCGGAGAAGATCGCCTTGTCCCCCTGCCCCAGCACGGCGTAGCGGTGCGTGTCGGCGGCGATGCGGGCCATGGCCGAGCGCGGCTCGCCCTGGCTGCCGGTGACCAGCAGCAGGATATTGTCATCCGGGATGGAGCCGATGTCGTCCTCCGGCACGAAATCCGGCACATCCTTCAGGTAGCCGGCCTCCTGCGCGGCGGTCATGTAGTTGTTCAGGCTGCGGCCCACCAGGGCGATATGCCGCCCGGCGATTTCCGCCGCCGCGATGATGCTGGCCACGCGCGCCACATTGCTGGCAAAGCAGGTGATGGCCACCCGGCCGGTGAGGTCCGGCAGAAAGGCTTCGAAGCTTTTCTTCACATCCAGCTCGGAGCCGGAATGGCCTTCCACCATGGCATTGGTGGAGTCCGAGACGATGGCCAGCACGCCGGCGTCACCCAGCGCCTTCAGCGCCGCCTCGTCGGAGACATCGCCGATCACCGGGGCGGAATCGAATTTCCAGTCGCCGGTATGCAGCACGGTGCCGTAGGGGGTGGTGATGGCGAGCGCCTGGGCCTCCGGGGTGGAGTGCGTCATGTGGATATAGCGCAGGGCAAAGGGCCCCAGCGCAAAGGCGCCGCCGGGCTGGATGACATGCAGCTTCACCTCGCGCTGCAGGCCGGCTTCCTGCAACTTGCGGCGGATGACGGCGGCGGCGAAGGGCGTGGCGTAGACCGGGCAGCGCAGCTGCGGCCAGAGCCGGGCGATGCCGCCGATATGGTCCTCATGCGCGTGGGTGACGACGAGGCCGAGCAGATCCTCGCGCTGCTGCGCGATGAAGGCCGGGTCCGGGAGCAGGATTTCCGCCTCCGGTGACTCCGGCCCGGAGAAGCCCATGCCGCAATCCACCGCCAGCCAGGCGCCGTCGCAGCCATAGAGGTTGAAGTTCATCCCGATTTCGCCGGTGCCGCCGAGCGGCACGAAGATGAACCCTGCCTCGCTCTCCTCTGCTGCGGGGGCGGTCTTGCCTTTGGATCTAGCCACGAACGCGTCGACTCCTGTGCGCTGTCATTCTGTTTCGAGGAACCGCGCACGATCACGCGGCAAAGCAGGGGGCTTATTGCGCAAGGAGAGCAGACGCAACCCTTCCAAAGTCAGATCAGGGTCGATGGCGGTGAATTTGCTCGTTCCCTCGGCGAAAAGCGGCGCCAGCCCGCCAGTGGCGATGGCTTGCAGCTTGCTCCCGAACTCGCCTTCGATCCGCGCCAGCAGCCCCTCGATCAGCCCGATATAGCCCCAATAGATGCCCGATTGCATGGCGGGCACCGTATCGCGCCCGATGACCGATTGCGGGCGGCCAATGCCGATGCGCGGCAGCCGGGCAGCGGCTTGGTGCAAGGCCTCGATGGAAAGATTGATGCCGGGCGAGATGACGCCGCCGATATAGGCGCCGGTTTCATCCACCACATCGAAGGTGGTGGCCGTGCCGAAATCCACCACCACCAGGGGGCCTTGGTAATGGGTATGGGCCGCCAGCGCGTTCAGCAGACGGTCGGCGCCCACCCCTTCGGGATTGGCGGTCTTGATCTCGAAGCCCCAATCCAGCGAGGCACGGGCCACCAATGGTTCGGCATCGAACCATTCGCGGCAGAGGCGCCGCAGATGATAGAGCGCGGCGGGCACCACGATGCCGATGACGGCGCTGGAAATTTCATGGGCGGAGATGCCCGCGCGGCGCAGCAGCGCTTCCAGCCAGACGCCATATTCATCGGAGGTGCGCTGGGCGGAGGTGGCCAGGCGCCAATTGCCGCGCCATTGCGTGCCGTCATGCACGGCGAACACGATATTGGTGTTGCCCGCATCGATGACCAGAAGCATGCCGCTCTCCTCGTATCTATTCGTTTGCCAGCAAGACTTCGCCGGTATTGATTGTCTCGATACGATTTTCGCACTGCAACAGCAATTCGCCGCCGGCAGAGAGCCCGGCGAAGAGACCCGCCCGGCGCTGCCCGGCATAGGAGATTTCCAGGGGGGTGCCGGGGGCATGGCCATGGCGGAGCCAGGCTTCGCGGATGTCTGCGCCGGGTGCCTCGGCCCAGGCCTCCAGCCGGGCGAGGATGGCCCTGG
Source organism: uncultured Pseudomonadota bacterium (assembly GCA_963736885.1). Taxonomy (GTDB): domain Bacteria; phylum Pseudomonadota; class Alphaproteobacteria; order Acetobacterales; family Acetobacteraceae; genus Acidocella. Next base: position 94,421 of record CAVTQN010000007.1, on the reverse strand, counting down.
CGGCGGTTTCAGGCGTGATGTCGAGCCCCTGGGCGGACAGGGCGATGGTGCGCCGGCCTGGGATCTCCGGCGCGGCCTTCAGATTGATGCCGATGCCGATCACCAGCCAGTCCAGCCTGCCGCCATCCGGCGCGGCATCGATGAGGATGCCCGCGAGCTTGGCGCCGCCGCACAGAATGTCATTCGGCCATTTCAGGGAGAGGTTTGCGGCCCCCAACCCTTCCAGCGCCTCCGCCACCGCGATGCCGGAGATGAGGGAGAACAGCCCCGCCTGGGCGGCAGGCCGGGTGGGACGGAGCAGGACCGAAAAATTCAGATTGCCGTCCGGCGCGCTCCAGGCCCGGCCGCGCGAGCCGCGCCCCGCTGTCTGTTTAAGCGCCAGAACGGCGAGCCCGGCAGGTTCCCCTGCCTTGGCCCGCCGTACAATCTCGTCAGACGTGGAACCCAGCTCGGCGTGCTGCTCCAGACGCCAGCTGCTCAACCCATCAGGGCTTTCGCGGCGTCTCCCGCCAGCGCCATCAGCGGGCCGGGCATGACGACGAAGAAGATGGTAACGAACGCCCCCACCGCCATCACGAAGCCCGCACCGGCGGAGGTCTTGTCGAACTGCGGCTGGCCGCGGTCGAAATACATCACCTTGATGACGCGCAGATAATAGAAGGCGCTGATGACGCTGGCGACGATACCGATGATGGTCAGCGTGTCATACCCGGCATTGAAGGCGGTATAGAACACATAGAGTTTGGCGAAGAAGCCCGAGAGTGGCGGGATGCCGGCCATGGACCACATGAACACCGCGAAGGCGAAAGCAAAGCCCGGATGCTCGGACGCGAGCCCGGCGAGATCATCGATCTTCTCCACCGCCTTGCCGTTGCGGCGCATGGCCACCACGCAGGCGAAGGCGCCGAAGGACATCACCACATAGAGCGCGATATAGACCAGGCTGGCCTGGATGCCGCCCGCCGTGCCGGTGGCCAGGCCCATCAGCGCGTAGCCCATATGGCTGACTGAGGAATAAGCCAGCAGGCGCTTGATGTTGGACTGGCCGATGGCGGCGAGCGCGCCGATGACCATGGAGAGCACCGCGAGGATCTGGATCAGCGCCTCCCACTGGCCGGTGAGATGCCCGAAGGGCCCGGCCATCACCGAGAGGAACAGCGCCATGGCGGCGGCCTTCGGGGCAGTGGCGAACAAAGCCGTGACGGAGGTGGGGGCCCCTTCATACACATCCGGCGCCCACATATGGAAGGGTGCTGCGGAGATCTTGAAGGCCATCGCGACCAGCACGAACACCACGCCGACAATGGTGCCAACCCCGGCGCCCTGCCGGAACACCTCACCCAGAGCGGCGAAATTGGTGGTGCCCGCAAAGCCATAGACCAGCGAGATGCCATAGACGAGCAGGCCGGAGGCCAGCGCGCCGAGGACGAAATATTTCAGGCCCGCCTCGGTGGAGCGCACCGAATCCCGCGCCAGGGCGGCGCAGATATAAAGCGCCAGGGATTGCAGCTCGAACCCGATATAGAGGGTCATCATGTCGGCGGCGGAGATCATCACGATCATGCCCAGCACCGCGAACAGCACCAGGATCGGATATTCGAACCGGGCGATCTTCTCGCGCTTATTATAGTCCACCGACAGGATCAGCGCCGCGATGGCGCCGAGATAGACCAGCGTATCCGCATAGCGGGTGAACAGGCTGGTCTTTAGCAGCCCGTGGAACAGCAGCGCATCCGGCGCTGTGAGGGAGAGCGCCGCCGCGATGAGCAACAGCACAACCGCACCGAAGGTGACGGCCGGCGTGGTGTCGGTTTTCTTGGCCAGCACGCCGCCCAGCAACAGAACCATGCCGCCAACCCCGAGGAACAGGGCCGGGAGAAGAGAGTAGAATTCGGTCATTTCGCGGTCACCATGGCCAGCGCCATATGCGGGTTGAGGGCAGCGGTGTGCGCCTGCACCAGAGCGGCGATGGGCGCGTCAAACGCATGGGTGAAGCTGGAGGGGTAGACGCCCAGCCACATCACCAGGACCGCCAGCGGCAGCAGCATGGCATATTCGCGGCCGGTGAGGTCCTTCAGCTTCGCCAAGTCCGGGCGGGTGAACTTGTCGAACAGCACGGCGCGCAGCAGCACCAGCATATAGGCCGCCCCCAGCACCATGCCCGCGCCGCCCAGCAGCGAGACCCAGAAATTCACCTTCAAGGCACCGACGATCACCAGGATCTCGCCGATGAAGCCGGAGGTGCCGGGCAGGCCCATATTCGCCAGGGAGAACAGCATCAGCGCCGCCGCGAAGACCGGCATGTTGGCCGCCAGGCCGCCGAGATTTTTCAGGCTGAGCGACTGCTCGCGCGCGGTGATGATGCCGACGCAGATGAACAGGCCCGGCGATGACGATGCCGTGGGAGAGCATCTGGAAGAGCGCGCCCTCGATGCCTTCCACCGTGAAGGTGAACAGGCCGATGATGATGACACCCATATGCGCGACGGAGGAATAGGCGATCATGCGCTTCATGTCCGTCTGCGCCAGGGCGACATAGGAGATGTAGATGACCGCCACCACGCCGAGCACGAACATCAGGGGCTCAAACGAGGCCGAGGCGTTGGGCAGCATCGGCAGGGCAAAGCGCAGGAACCCGTAAGCGCCCATCTTGGAGAGCACGGCCGCCAGCATGATGGTGCCGGGCACCGGCGCCTCGCCATAGGCATCCGGCAGCCAGGTATGCAGCGGCCACACCGCCGCCTTCACGCCGAAGGCCGCGAGGAAGGCGAGGAACAGCCACATCTGGGCATTCGCCGGGATGGCGGCATGGGTCATCACCGCGATGTCCGTGGTGCCGAGATGGCGCCAGATCCAGACCACCGCCAGCAGCATGAAGAGCGAGCCGGCCAGGGTGAAGACGAAGAACTTCACCGCCGCGTAGATGCGCCGCTCACCGCCCCAGACGCCGATGATGAGATACATCGGCAGCAGCACGGCCTCGAAGAAGATGTAGAAGAGCACGAAATCCGTGGCGGCGAACATGCCCAATGTCATCGACTCCAGCAGCAGCATGGCCGCGAAGAAGGAGCGCGCGCGGGTCTTGATGCCGTTGCTGGCGAGGATGGCGATGGGGGTGAGCGCCAGAGTGAGCAGGATGAGGAAGAGGCTGATGCCATCCACCCCCATGCGGTACTCAACATTGATGCCCGAGAGCCAGGGCATCACCTCGACGAACTGGTAGCCCGCGATGGCGGGGTTGAAGCGCGTCCAGACGAACACGCCCAACACCAGCACGATGAGAGAGAAGATGAAGGCGATGCAGCGAGCCTTGCCCGCTGCCTTCTCGTCATCCCCGCTGAGCGTGGCGACCAGGAAGGCGCCCAGCAGCGGCAGATAGGTGATGAGCGAGAGGATGGGAAAACCGAGCTGGTTCATGATCACCGCACCCAGATGAAGAGGCTGACAAAGACCAGCAGGCCGATCAGCATGATGAAGGCGTAGAGGGCGATGGAGCCGGTTTGCAGCTTCACGGCCTGCGCCGAGGCATCGGAGGTCAACGCCGCCAGACCGTTTGGCACGCCGTCGATCACCTGCTCATCGCCGAAGCGCCAGGCGAATTTCGCGAACTTGAGCGAAGGGCGGACCAGCAACGCGTCATAGAGCTCGTCAAAATACCATTTATTGAGCAGGAATTTGTAGACCGGCGAGAGCGCCTGGGCGAGCCGCCCGGGCAGGGCCGGCACCAGCAGGTAGAACAGCACCGCCACCAGAATACCGAAGATGCCCACCACCAGCGGCGCCAGCTTGGCCCAGGCGGCGATGTTGTCCATGCTGAACATGGCGGAGTTGGCCGCGACATCGATCGAACTGCCCCAGAAAGCCTGGAACTGGCCGCCGATGAAATAGGGCTTCAGCACCATGCCGCTGCCAAAGGCGCCGATGGCCAGGACCAGCAGCGGCAGCAGCATCACGAACGGGCTTTCATGCACATGCTCCTGCACATGCCGGGGCGCGCGGGACTTGCCGGTGAACACCAGGAAGAACAGGCGCGAAGTATAGAAGGCCGTGAGACCCGCCGCCAGCGTGCCGCAGACCCAGCCATAGGTGGCCATCGGCGTATGCGCGGCCAGGGCGGCATCCAGGATCGCGTCCTTGGAGTAATAGCCCGAGAATGGCGGGATCGCGATCAGCGCCAGGGAGCCGATGAGCATCATCGCGCAGGTGAAGGGCAGCTTGCCCGCCAGACCGCCCATCAGGCGGATATCCTGCTCGTCGGACATCGCGTGGATCACGGAGCCGGCGGAGAGGAAGAGCAGCGCCTTGAACAAAGCGTGGTTGATGAGGTGGAACATCGCCACCGGATAGGCGCCCACGCCCGCGGCCAGGAACATGTAGCCGAGCTGCGAGCAGGTGGAGTAGGCGATGACGCGCTTGATGTCGTTCTGCACGCAGCCGATGGTGGCGGCGAAGAGCGCCGTGCTGGCGCCGATGAAGGTGATGAAGCTCATGGCATCCGGCGCCATGTTGATGAGCGGCGACATGCGCACGATCATGAACACGCCCGCCGCCACCATGGTGGCGGCATGGATGAGGGCGGAGATCGGCGTCGGGCCTTCCATCGCGTCCGCCAGCCAGGTGTGCAGCACGATCTGCGCGGACTTGCCCATGGCGCCGATGAACAGCAGGAAGGAGATCACCTCCAGCACCGGCAGCTGCGTGCCGAACAGCCTGTAATGCTGGCCGACATGGCTGGACACGCCGGCGAAGATCACATCGAACTGGATGCTGCCGAAGATGAAGTACACCAGCGCGATGCCGACGGCGAAGGCGAGGTCGCCCACGCGGTTGACGATGAAGGCCTTGATGGCGGCTTCATTCGCAGCCTTGCGGTCATACCAGTAATTGATCAGCAGGTAGGAGACGAGGCCCACACCTTCCCAGCCGAAGAAGAGCTGGAGCAGGTTGTTCGCCGTCACCAGCATCAGCATCGCGAAGGTGAAGAGCGAGATATAGGACATGAAGCGCTGCGGCGTCGCATCATGCGCCATGTAGCCCACGGAATAGACATGGATCAGCATGGAGACGACGCTGACCATCACGACCATCACCAGGCTCAGCTGGTCCTGGCGCAAGGTCCAGTCCGGTGTGAAGGCGCCGACCTGCACCCAGTGCGCGATCTGCAGGGGGGCCTGCACCCCGGCCCGGTAGGCCGCAATGGCCGCGGCGGAGGAGACGAGCATGAACAGGATGCTCGCCGCGATGGAGAGCTGCTTGCCCAGCACCGGGCGGGCAACACCAGAGAGGATCGAGCCAACAAGCGGCGCGAAAACGGCAACTAAGCTGTACATCTTCAGCCCTTCATCAGCGTCACGTCCTCGACCTCGATCGAGCCGCGATTACGGAAGTAGATGACCAGAATGGCCAGACCGATCGCCGATTTCAGCAGCGGCGACGGTGAGCACGAACATGGTGAAGACCTGCCCGACCATGTCGTGCAGCGCCCCCGAGAAGGCGACGAAATTGAGATTGGCGGCGAGCAGGATCAGCTCGATCGACATCATGATGACGATGATGTTCTTGCGGTTCATGAAGATACCGAAGATGCCGATCACCAGCAGCAGGGCCGAGACCACCAGATAATGGGAAAGCGGGATGAGCATCACAGCGTCTCCTTTGCCGGCTGCGGTGCGGGCAGCGTGGCGCCCTCGCCCAGCTTCGCTGGAACCATCGCCAGCGTCTGCGCCGGGGTGCGGGCATGCTGGGCGGCGATATTCTGGTGCAGCGAGCGCTTGCGGTCACGATGGGTGAGCACGATCGCGCCGATCATCGCCACCAGCAGGATGATGCCGGAGAGCTGGAAGAGCGGCAGATAGGAGGTGTAGATGAGCTGGCCGAGCGCCACGGTGTTGGTGACATCCGTGGGCATGGGGAACAGCCTGTCCGCACTGCCCGCCGGGGCGATGACCCAGCTGCCCGCGATGAAGGCGAGCTCCGCGAACATGATCAGCGCCACCAGCGCGCCCACCGGGGCATAGCGCTGGAAGCCCTCATTCAGGGCGGCGAAATCCACGTCCAGCATCATCACCACGAACAGGAACAGCACCGCGACGGCGCCGACATAGACAATGGCGAGAATGAAGGCGAGGAACTCGGCCCCCGCCAGCAGGAACAGCACGGCGGCGTTCACGAAGCCGAGGATGAGGAACAGCACCGCATGCACGGGGTTGCGGCTGGTCACCACCATCACCGCCGACGCCAGCAGGATGAAGGAAAAGAGGTAGAAGGCGAGATTTGAGATCATATGTGCGTGCCCTTACCGGTACGGTGCGTCCAGCTCGAGCCGCTTGGCCAATTCCGGCTCCCAACGGTCGCCATTATCCAGCAGCTTGGCCTTGTTATACATCAGCTCCTCGCGCGTTTCGGCGGCGAATTCGAAATTCGGCCCCTCGACGATGGCATCCACCGGGCAGGCTTCCTCGCACAGCCCGCAATAGATGCATTTGGTCATGTCGATATCGTAGCGCGTGGTGCGGCGTGAGCCGTCCTCGCGCGGTTCGGCCTCGATGGTGATGGCCTGGGCCGGGCAGACCGCCTCGCACAGCTTGCAAGCGATGCAACGCTCCTCGCCGTTGGGGTAACGGCGCAGCGCATGCTCGCCTTTGAAGCGCGCACTCGTGGGGTTCTTCTCAAACGGGTAATTGATGGTCGCCTTGGGCCTGAAGAAATAGCGCAAGGTGATGCCGAGGCCGCAGAGAATTTCCCACAGCACCAGGCCCCATGTCCAACGAAGGACCTTGTTCATGATTTCGCTCCCTTACGCATTGGGCAGCCATCCGAGATATTCCATCACGCCCGCAACCGCGACGAGATAGACGAGAGAGATCGGCAGGAACACTTTCCAGCCCAGCGCCATCAGCTGGTCGTAGCGCAGGCGCGGCAGCGTGGCGCGCACCCAGACGAAGACGAACAGGCAGATCAGCACCTTGAAGATGAACCAGAGCGGCCCCGGCACCCAGGTAAAGGGCGCGAACGGAATGGGCGAGAGCCAGCCGCCGAGGAACAACGTGGTCGTCATGCCGCTGATCAGGATCATGTTGGCGTATTCGCCGAGGAAGAACAGCCCGAAGGTCATCGAGCTATATTCCACGAAGAACCCGGCGACGATCTCCGACTCACCTTCCGCCAGATCGAAGGGCGCGCGGTTGGTCTCGGCCAGGCCGGAAATGAAGAAGATGATGAAGAGCGGGAAGAGCGGGATCGCGAACCAAAGATGCTTCTGCGCCAGCACGATGCTGTTCAGGTTCTGGCTGCCGGCGAGGATCAGCACGGTCACGATGACGAAGCCCATGGAGACTTCGTAGGAGACCATCTGCGCCGCCGAGCGCAACCCGCCAAGGAAGGCGTATTTGGAGTTGGACGCCCAGCCCGCGATGATGACGCCATACACGCCAAGCGAGGAAATGGCGAAGAGGTAGAGCACGCCGACATTGATGTTGGCGATGGCCCAGCCGTCATTCACCGGCATCACCGCCCAGGCGATGATCGCGAGGCCGAAGGTGATCATCGGCGCCAGGATGAACAACAGCTTGTCCGCCCCGGTGGGGATGATGGTTTCCTTTGTCAGCATCTTCAGCGCGTCGGCGAAGGGCTGCATCAGCCCGAAGGGGCCGACCACGTTGGGGCCCTTACGCATCTGGATGGCGCCCATCACCTTACGCTCGAAATAGGTGAGGTACGCCACGCCGATGAGCAGCGGCACGACCAGCGCCAGCGTTTTCAGGACCGTGAGGATCACGATCCCGGTATATGTATCCCAGAACGGGCTCATTCCGCGGCCTCCGCGAGGGCAGGATTATGCGTGGCAACACAGGCGGCCATGGTCGGGCTGGAGCGGCTGATCACGTCCGTCTGGTAGTAATTGGGCAGCAGTTTCGCGAAGGGCGCGTTGCTCACCGCGCCGCCAGCAACCGGGGCGGTGCTGTCGGTGCCGGCGAAGCGGCGGAATTCCTCGGCGAACACCGGGTATTCGGCCTTCAGATGGGCGCGCAGTTGCTCCAGATTATCGTAGGGCAGAGCGTGGCCGAGATAGGCGGAGATGGCGCGCAAGATGCGCCAGTCCTCACGCGCATCGCCCGGCGGCTTCACCGCGATATAGCCCTTCTGCACACGGCCCTCGGTGTTCACGTAGATGCCGTCTTTCTCGGTGTAGGCGGAACCGGGCAGGATCACATCCGCCCGCGCCGCACCGGCATCGCCATGATGGCCCTGATAGATCACGAAGCTGCTCTGCGGAATGTTGCGCACCGCCTCGTCATCGGCGCCCAGCAGCCAGAGCACATCGGCACCGCCGGCGAGCATCGCCTTGGCATCCATCGCGCCCTTGCCCGGCAGGAAGCCGAGATCCAGCGCGCCGACACGCGCCGCGGCGTGGTGCAGCACATTGAAGCCGTGCCAGTCCGGGGTAAGCATGTTGAACTGGGCGGCGAGCTGCCAGGCGGCGGCGTGGATGGCCGCGCCATCCGGCCGCGCCAGCGCGCCAGCGCCCAGGATGAGCATCGGCTTGGACGCGCTCTTCAGCACCTCGGCGAAAGGATGCGTGCCATCCAGAATTGCCTGGAGCGCCTCCGGCCCCTCCCCTGCATGGTCGAACTTATAGGTCAGATCATGCGATTTGCCGACCACGCCAACCTTGAACCCGCCCGCCAGCCAGCGCTTGCGGATGCGGGCATTCAGCACCGGCGCCTCATGGCGCGGATTGCTGCCGATGATCAGCAGCGCATCGGCTTCCTCGATCCCGGCAATGGTGGTGTTGAAGAGATAGAAAGCGCGCTTGGAGGCATCGAAGGACGCGCCATCGATGCGGCAATCAATGTTCTTGGCACCCATGGCGGCGAAGAATTCCTTCAGCACCAGCATGGATTCGACATCGCAGAGATCGCCCGCGAGCGCGCCCATCTTCTGCGGCGCTGTGGCTTTCACCTTGTTCGCGATGGCGGCGAAGGCTTCTTCCCAGCTCGCCGCACGCAGCTTGCCGTTTTCGCGGATCCAGGGGCGGTCGAGGCGGCGGCGCTTGAGGCCGTCCACCGAGAAGCGGGACTTATCGCCCAGCCATTCCTCGTTCACTTCGTCATTGATGCGCGGCAGGATGCGCAGCACTTCCGCGCCACGCGCATCGACGCGGATATTCGCACCCACCGCATCCAGCACGTCGATGCTGTCGGTCTTGCGCAGCTCCCACGGGCGGGCGGTGAAGGCGTAGGGCTTGGAGGTCAGCGCGCCGACCGGGCAAAGATCGATGATATTGCCGGAAAGTTCGGAGCTCAGCGCCTTCTCGACATAGGTGCTGACCTTCGTGTTCTCGCCCCGGAAGGTGCCGCCAATCTCGGCCACACCCGCCACCTCGGTGGTGAAGCGCACGCAGCGCGTGCAATGGATGCAGCGCGTCATCGTGGTGCGCACCAGCGGGCCCCAATCGGGCTGGGCGACGCTGCGCTTGTCTTCCTCATAGCGCGAATGATCGCGCCCGTAGGACACGGCTTCGTCCTGCAGGTCGCACTCGCCGCCCTGGTCGCAGATCGGGCAGTCCAACGGGTGGTTGATGAGCAGGAATTCCATCACCCCGCGGCGGCCCTTGCGGACCATCTCGCTGTCGGTGTGCACCACCATGCCATCGGCCACCGGCTGGCCGCAGGAGGCCACGGGTTTCGGCGGCATCTTCTCGATTTCGACCAGGCACATGCGGCAATTGCCGGCGACCGAAAGCCGCTCATGGTAGCAGAAGCGGGGAATTTCGATGCCCGCCGCCTCGCAGGCCTGGATCACGGTCGAGCCGTTCGGGACCTCGACCTCAATGCCATCAATGGTGAGCTTTGCCATGGCTTACTCCGCCGCCTGCGCCACGTGCGCGGACGGTTGATAATCGGTTGCCCGCGCCTCGACCTCCGGCCGGAAGGCGCGCATCATCCCCTGGATCGGCCAGGAGGAGGCCTCGCCGAAGGCGCAGATCGTGTGGCCGGCCACCTGGGTGGTCACCTGCTCCAGCAGGTGAATATCCGCCAGGCTCGCCTTGTTTTGCACGATGCGGTCCATCTGGCGCATCATCCAGCCCGTGCCCTCGCGGCAGGGTGTGCACTGGCCGCAGCTCTCATGCTTGAAGAATTTCGACAGGCGCCAGATCGCCTTCACCACGTCCACGGATTTATCCATGACGATGATGGCGCCCGAGCCCATCATGCTTTTCGACGCCGCCAGGCTGTCGAAATCCATCAGCTGCACGTCGCACATCGCCTTGTTGAGCACCGGGGAGGAGGCGCCGCCAGGGATGATGGCCTGCAGATTGTCCCAGCCGCCGCGCACGCCGCCGGCATGCTTCTCGATCAGATCCTTCAGCGGAATGCCAAGCTCTTCCTCGACATTGCAGGGATTGTTCACGTGCCCGGAAATGCAGAAGATCTTCGTGCCCGCGTTCTTCGGGCGGCCAATCCCGGCGAACCAGGCGCCGCCGCGGCGCATGATGGTCGGCACGCCCGCGATGGTCTCCACATTGTTCACCGTGGTCGGGCAGCCATAAAGCCCCATCGCCGCCGGGAAGGGCGGCTTCATGCGCGGCATGCCCTTCTTGCCCTCTAGGCTCTCCAGCATCGCGGATTCTTCGCCGCAGATATAGGCGCCCGCGCCGCGCTGCAGGACGAGATCAAAATCCCACCCTGAACCCGCCGCATTCTTGCCAATAAGACCCGCTTCATAGGCTTCGTCGATGGCAGCCTGGAGGCGCTGCGCTTCGTTGTAATATTCGCCGCGGATATAGATGAACGCCTTGTTGGCGCCCATGGCGAAGGAGGCGATCAGCGCGCCCTCGATGAGCTTGTGCGGCTCATTGCGGATGATGTCGCGGTCCTTGCAGGTGCCAGGCTCGGATTTATCGGCATTGATGACGAGATAGCTCGGGCGGCCATCGCTCTGCTTGGGCATGAAGGACCATTTCATGCCGGTGGGAAAGCCAGCCCCGCCACGCCCGCGCATGCCCGAGGCCTTCATCTCCTCGATCAGCGCATCGCGGCCCTTGGCCAGGATGTCGGCGGTATTGTCCCAATCGCCGCGCGCACGCGCGCCAGCCAGCTGCCAATCAAGCTGGCCGTAGAGATTTTGATAGATGCGGTCTGAATCGTTCAGCATACGCTCACTCCGCGGAACCGGGGGCTGAGAGAAGAGTGGTCTGGCAAGGGCCGGGGGCGGAGGATTTGCGCCCGCCCAAAGAGCCCGCCGGCGGCAGTGGTTTGCCGGCCTTCAGATCCTCGATCAGCGCTTGCGTGCGCGCCGCATCCATATCTTCGTAGTAATCGTCGTTCACCTGCAGGATCGGCGCATTGACGCAGGCGCCCAGGCATTCGACCTCTTTCAGGGTGAACAGCCCGTCCGCGCTGGTTTCACCGAAATTCGCGATGCCGGTGGCCTTCTTGCAGGCGCTGACGATGTCATCCGAACCGCGCAGCCAGCACGGCGTGGTGGTGCAGAGCTGGAGATGGATACTTGCCCACCGGCTCCAGGTTGAACATCGTGTAGAAGGTCGCGACCTCGTAAACGCGGATCGGCGCCACGCCGAGAATCTCGGCCACCTTGTCCATCGCCACGCGGGGCAGCCAGGCGGAGCCGGTCTCTGCCCCCACCTGCCGCTGGGCCAAATCCAGCAGGAATTTCACCGCGCTCATCTGGCGGCCTTCGGGATATTTCTTGATCGCCTTTTCCACCAACTTCATGTTGGCTTCGGTGAAGGCGAAGCTGGTCGGTTCTGCGTGTTCTGCTCACCGGTCGATCTCACCAAAAACAATGTCGAGCGATCCGAGAATCGCCACCATGTCAGCCAGCATATGGCCCTTGCAAAGCTTTTCCGTCGCCTGCAGATGCGAGAATCCGGTCGCCCGGATCTTGCAGCGATACGGGCGGTTGGTGCCGTCAGATTGCAGATACACCGCGAACTCCCCCTTCGGCGCCTCGACGGCCGTGTAGGTCGCGCCCGCCGGAACGTGATAGCCCTCGGTATAGAGCTTGAAGTGATGGATCAACGCTTCCATCGAATGTTTCATCTCGGCGCGCGTCGGCGGGGTGATCTTGCGATCCTGAACCTTGATCGGCCCCGGCTTCATCTTTGCCAAAACCTGCTTCACGATCTTCACGCTCTCGCGCATCTCTGCCATGCGGACGAGGTAGCGGTCGTAGGAATCGCCGTGCTTGCCGACGGGAACATCGAATTCCACCTCGGCATATTTGTCGTAAGGCTGGGCCCGGCGCAGATCCCACGCCACGCCCGAGCCGCGCAGAGACGGGCCGGAGAACCCCCAGGCCAGCGCATCCTCAGCCGAGATCACGCCGATATCGACAAGGCGCTGCTTGAAGATGCGGTTGCCGTTGAGAAGGTTCTCCATCTCATCGATGAATTTCGGAAATTCATCGGCCCAGGCGGCGATATCCTGCTCCAGCCCGGCGGGCAGATCCTTCGATACGCCACCGGGACGGAAATAATTGGAGTGGAAGCGCGCGCCCGATGCCCGCTCATAAAATTCGAGGAGCTTTTCACGCTCCTCATACATCCACAGGCTCGGCGAGATGGCGCCGCAATCGAGCGCGAAATGCCCGACATTGAGAAGATGGTTCAGCACGCGGGTGAGTTCCGCGAACATCACGCGAATCCATTGCGCGCGCTCCGGCGCCTCAACGCCAAGCAGCTTCTCGGTCGCGAGCGCGAAGGCATGCTCGCAGCTCATCGGCGAGACGTAATCCAGACGGTCGAAATACGGAACCGCCTGCATATAGCTCTTATATTCGATCAGCTTCTCGGTGCCGCGATGCAGCAGCCCGATATGCGGGTCGCAACGCTCGATCACCTCGCCATCCATTTCCAGAATCAGGCGCAGCACGCCATGCGCGGACGGATGCTGCGGACCGAAATTGATGGTGTGGCTATTGGACTCGAAAACCCTTGTGGTCGGTGCGGCCTCGCTCATGACCGGCTCCTGTTCACCTTCTCATCGCCGGGCAGCAGGGTCATGCCCTCCCAGGGCGAGAGGAAATCGAAATTCCGGAATTCCTGCGTTAATTTCACCTTGTCGTAAACGACAGTTTTGCGGTCCTCGTCATAATGGACCTCGACATAACCGGTGAGCGGAAAATCCTTGCGCAGGGGATGCCCCTCGAATCCGTAATCTGTGAGGATACGCCGATGATCTTCCAAACCCGCGAAGCTGATGCCGAACAGATCCCACACCTCGCGCTCCCACCAGGCGGCACAGGGCCAGAGATCGCTGACCGAATTCGACGGAGCTGTTTTCATCCGTGCGCAGAATCACGCGCACGCGCTCATTCCGGGTGACGGAGAGCAGGTTATAGACCACATCGAAACGCTCAGCGCGTTCGGGGTAATCGACTCCGCAAATATCCATCACCTGCTGAAAGGCGAAGCTGTCGCGCAGCATTTTCAGAAGCGCATGGGCGCCGGCGCGCTCGGCTGCCAGCACAATTTCACCGAGCTTTCGCTTGGCATCCGTCACACCCGGCAGGGCCTTCAGCGCCTCCAGCACTTCATCGACAGGTACCGCCGGAAGTTCGGCCTGAATTTCAGTTTCCTCAGCCACGCAGCACCGTCCCCGTCCGCCGGATCTTCTTCTGCAATTGCATGATGCCGTACACCAAGGCCTCCGCCGTGGGCGGGCAGCCGGGCACATACACATCCACCGGCACGATGCGGTCGCATCCGCGCACGACGGAATAGGAATAATGGTAATAGCCGCCGCCATTGGCGCAGCTGCCCATGGAGATGACCCAGCGCGGCTCGGGCATCTGGTCATAGACCTTGCGCAGAGCCGGGGCCATCTTGTTGGTCAGCGTGCCGGCGACGATCATCACGTCCGACTGGCGCGGCGAGGAGCGCGGGATGATGCCGAACCGGTCAAGATCGTAGCGCGGCATATAAGCGTGGATCATCTCCACCGCGCAGCAGGCCAGACCGAAGGTCATCGGCCACAGGCTGCCGGTACGCGCCCAGTTCACCACCTTGTCCAGATTGGCGACGATGAAGCCTTTGCCGGCAAGCTCTCCGGTGATGCCCTTGATCACCGCATCCTGCTCTGCCCCCGGGGGCAGATGCTCCCTGTTCCAGGCGAGCTCAGCGCTGTTTGCGGCTGTGGTCATGCCTTTACTCCCAATCCAATGCGCCCTTGTTCCACTCATATATGAAGCCGACGGTCAGCACGCCGAGGAAACCCATCATCGACCAGAAGCCGAGCATGGCCGATACTGGCCCAGCGACACTGCCCAGGGGAACAGGAACGCAACCTCGACGTCGAAAATAATGAACAAAATCGCCACCAGATAGAAGCGCACGTCGAAACGGCGGCGGGCATCGCCGAACGCGTCGAACCCGCACTCATAGGCAGAAGCTTGGCGGCGTAAGGCTTCTGCTTGCCCGCCAGAAACGAGCCCGCGACAAAGGCGATACCCATGTACGGCGGCGAGGGCGAAGAAAACGAGAATCGGGAAGTACTGCGCCAGGTTCGGCTGCACTTGCTCATCTCCTTGATCGCGCTGGGGCAGCCGAAAAAGCCGCACCCAATGAAATGTTACCCGCCGTGTCGCACCGCAACAGGCTTCGGTCAAGCCCGCTCAAAAAGGGGCAGCCATGCTACGAAAAGGCGTCACGGAAAAAAGTTTTCCGCGCCTGAGCAGCAAGCTATTCGATTTTGAGGGAAAAAGAAATGGCGCGAGTGACGGGGCTCGAACCCGCGACCTCCGGCGTGACAGGCCGGCGCTCTAACCAACTGAGCTACACCCGCGTAGGTGTGGGGGCCATGTACTGGGCATTCAAATCAACGTCAAGCGCGTGAGAATGACGATGGCGAATAATCTGTGGATGTTTCGGTATAGGCGGTGACGGTTTCGAACCGCCGACCCTCTCGGTGTAAACGAGATGCTCTACCGCTGAGCTAACCGCCCCTAAGAAAAATAAAACGGAATGGACGGCCGCAACCGTCCATTTCCGAACCGCAAGCCTAAATTAGTTAACCGCGTCCTTCAGCGTCTTGCCGGGCTTGAAGCGGATGGAAGTGGAAGCCGGAATATCGATCTCCTCACCCGTGCGCGGGTTGCGGCCCTTGGAGGCCTCGCGCTCGGCGGTGGCGAAGGTACCGAAGCCGACCAGACGGACCTCTTCCTTCTTCTTCAGCGTCTTCTCAATCGCACCGAACACGGCGTCCACCACCTCGGCCGCCTTGGCCTTGGAAAGTTCGGCATCCTCGGCCACGGCGGCAATCAAATCATTTTTGTTCACGGGCAAAACTCCCTGTAGTCGGGTTGAATGTGACAGGCTTGTCCGCAAACCTAGGCGGGCAGACCACAAAAAACGAGGTGGCGCGCGGTCATAGCGAACCTGCGCGCCACCCGTCAAACGCCTGCCCCGCCTAATGCGGCAGCGAGGCAGCGACTCCCCGTCCGAAGCCTTGGCCAGCTCCTCAGGCGTGTCATCCCATTCGATCGGCTCCGGCGCGCGGACCAGCGCCTTGCCGATCACCTCATCCACATGGCTGACCGGGATAATGGTCAAGCCCTTTTTAACATTCTCTGGAATTTCAATGAGATCTTTTTCATTGTCCTTCGGAATGAAGACGGTGGTGATGCCTGCGCGCAGGGCTGCCAGCAGCTTCTCCTTCAGCCCGCCAATCGGCAGCACGCGGCCGCGCAGGGTAATCTCGCCGGTCATGGCGATATCACTGCGGATCGGAATGCCGGTGATGGCGCAGACGATGGACGTGGCCATGGCAATGCCCGCCGAAGGGCCGTCCTTCGGAGTCGCGCCTTCCGGCACGTGCACATGGATGTCGCGCTTGTCGAAGAAAGGCGGCTTGATGCCAAACTGCGTGGCGCGCGAGCGGATATAGGAATAGGCCGCCTGCACGCTCTCCTGCATCACATCGCCGAGCTTGCCGGTCTGCTTGATGCCGCCCTTGCCCGGCAGCAGCACGCTCTCGATGGTCAGGATCTCGCCGCCGACCTCGGTCCAGGCGAGGCCGGTGACAACGCCCACCATGTCCTCGGCCTCCGTCTCGCCGTAGCGGAATTTCGGCACGCCGGAGAATTTCTCGAGATTCTTCTTGGTGATCGCGACCTTCTTGGTCTTGGCGGTGACGATCTCCTTCACCGCCTTGCGGGCCAGAGTGGCGATCTCGCGCTCAAGGTTACGCACGCCCGCCTCGCGGGTGTAGGTGCGCACGAGTTCCAGCAGCGCATCGTCGGTGACCGACCACTCATCCTTCTTCAGCCCATGCGCCTCGGCCTGCTTGGGCAGCAGATGGCGCTTGGCGATCTCCACCTTTTCATCCTCGGTGTAGCCGGGGATGCGGATGATCTCCATGCGGTCCAGCAGCGGCTGGGGCATGCGCAAGGTGTTGGCGGTGGTGACGAACATCACGTCCGAGAGGTCGTAATCCACCTCCAGATAATGATCGGCGAAGGTGGCGTTCTGCTCGGGATCCAGCACCTCCAGCAAGCGCCGAGGCCGGGTCGCCCCGCCAATCCGCGCCCAGCTTGTCGATCTCATCGAGCAGGAAGAGCGGGTTGGAGGTTTTCGCCTTCTTCATGCCCTGGATGATCTTGCCCGGCATGGAGCCGATATAGGTGCGCCGGTGACCGCGGATCTCCGCCTCGTCGCGCACGCCGCCCAGCGACATGCGCACGAATTGCCGCCCCGTCGCCTTGGCGATGGACTTGCCCAGCGAGGTCTTGCCCACGCCCGGCGGGCCGACCAGGCACAGAATCGGCCCGCGCAGCTTCGGGCTGCGCGACTGCACCGCCAGATATTCGACGATACGCTCCTTGATCTTCTCCAGTCCGAAATGGTCGGCATCGAGAATCTTCTCCGCCTCGATCACGTCATTCTTGACCTTGCTGCGCTTCTTCCAGGGGATGCCGAGGATCCAGTCCAGATAATTGCGCACGACCGTGGCCTCGGCGCTCATCGGGCTCATGGTGCGCAGCTTCTTCAGCTCCGCCATCGCCTTTTCATGCGCCTCCTTGGAGAGCTTGGTGGCCTTGATCTTGGCTTCCAGCTCGGCGGTTTCGTCCTTGCCGTCCTCGCCCTCGCCCAGCTCCTTCTGAATCGCCTTCAGCTGCTCGTTCAGGTAGTATTCGCGCTGGGTCTTCTCCATCTGCCGCTTCACGCGGTTGCGGATTTTTTTCTCGACCTGAAGCACGCCGATCTCGGCTTCCATATGGTTGAAGACGCGCTCCAGCCGCTCGGCCGTGCTGTCCATCTCCAGCAATTCCTGGCGCTCGGAAATTTTCAGGCCCAGATGGCTGGCAACCGTGTCGGCCAGCTTGGAAGGGCTCTCGATCTGGTTGACCGAGACCAGCACCTCCGGCGCGATCTTCTTGTTCAGCTTGATATATTGCTCGAACTGCGCGACGACCGTGCGGCCCAGCGCCTCGACCTCCTTGCTGTCGTCCCCCCGGTCCTCGATCGGGTCGGCCTCCACCTCGAAGAAATCCTCGGTTTCTTGAAGCCGGCGATGCGCGCGCGGCGCAGCCCTTCCACCAGCACCTTCACCGTGCCATCGGGCAGCTTGAGCAGCTGCAGAATCGTGGAAACCGTGCCGACTCGGATAAATATCCTCGGCGGCAGGATCATCCTGCGCGGCATTCTTCTGCGCCACCAGCAGGATCTGCTTATCCTCCTTCATCACGCTTTCCAGCGCGCGGACGGATTTTTCGCGCCCGACGAAAAGCGGCACGATCATATGCGGAAACACCACGATATCGCGCAGCGGCAGAACCGCTAGGTTCTCGATAGGGATCCAGATTTTTTAACGTCTGACATCGATTGGTTCCTTTAGGCTCCCGGCTGCCCTGAAAGGCACAGCGCGGGGTGCCGGTGCATCGGCCACGAACGACATATCGGCAGGCACTGGCGCCTGCAAGCCGCCGGCACCCGGCGGCTTGCGGCGCGCGCGTCAGGAGGCGTTCTCCGCACGTTTTTCGGAATATAAGATACAGCGGCTCGGCCCGGCCCTCGGCCACCTCGCCGCTGATCACCACCTCAGCGACCCCATCAAGCCCCGGCAGGTCGAACATGGTGGTCAGCAGGATGCCCTCCATGATCGAGCGCAGGCCGCGCGCACCGGTCTTGCGCTTGATGGCGCGGCTGGCGACCACCTTCAGCGCATCCTCGGTAAAGGTGAGCTTCACCCCCTCCATCTCGAACAGCCGGCCATATTGCTTGACCAGCGCGTTCTTCGGCTTGGTGAGGATCTCGATCAGCACCGTCTCATCCAGGTCATCCAGCGTGGCGACCACCGGCAGACGGCCGATGAATTCGGGGATCAAGCCGAATTTCAGCAGATCCTCCGGCTCCACCTCGCGCAGGATCGCCCCGGTACGGCGCTCATCCGGGCTGCGCACATCGGCGCCAAAGCCGATCCCCGACCCCTTGCCGCGCGGGGAGATGATCTTCTCCAGCCCGGCGAAAGCGCCGCCGCAGATGAACAGGATGTTGGTGGTGTCCACCTGCAGAAATTCCTGCTGCGGATGCTTGCGCCCGCCCTGCGGCGGCACGGAGGCCACCGTGCCTTCCATGATCTTCAGCAGAGCCTGCTGCACGCCCTCGCCGCACACATCCCGCGTGATCGAGGGATTGTCCGACTTGCGGCTGATCTTATCGACCTCATCGATATAGACGATGCCGCGCTGCGCCCGCTCGACATTGTAATCGGCGGCCTGCAGCAGCTTGAGGATGATATTCTCCACATCCTCGCCGACATAGCCGGCCTCGGTCAGGGTCGTGGCGTCCGCCATGGTGAAGGGCACGTCCAGAATCCGCGCCAGCGTCTGCGCCAGCAGCGTCTTGCCGGAGCCGGTCGGCCCGACCAGCATGATGTTGGACTTCGCGATCTCGATATCGTTGTTCTTGGTCGCGTGCGAGAGACGCTTGTAATGATTATGCACCGCCACGCGAGCACTCGCTTGGCGTGCGCCTGGCCGATGACATAATCGTCCAGCACCTTGCAGATCTCGCGCGGCGTCGGAACGCCGTCCCGCGACTTCACGAGATGCGTCTTATGCTCCTCGCGGATGATGTCCATGCAGAGCTCGACGCATTCATCGCAGATGAACACGGTCGGGCCGGCAATCAGCTTACGGACCTCGTGCTGCGACTTGCCGCAGAAGGAGCAATATAGCGTGTTTTTCGTGTCGCTCGATTTGCTGGTCATAACCACTCCACAGCCGCGTCGTAAGAGAAAAGACTAGTCCCCTGCGCCGAGCGGCACAAGCGCCGGGCATTTTTCCGAATAATTCAGAGGTATTTCAGACCCTTGGAACGGAAAACCCGGACCAGATTCGGGTCTATTTTCACACCGCGGCATGTCAAAAAACTGAAAAATCCGGCCTTCGCCGGTAACGGAGGGGCCGGATTTTCCGAAACCGTCGGAAGGCTAGAGTTCAGCCGCCGCTGGATCCGGGTCTTCGCGGCCTCGTCCTTGGCTTGAGCGGCCGCCGGCTGGTTCTTCACCACCTCGTCGACCAGCCCGAAATCCTTGGCTTCCTGGGCGGACATATAGGTATCGCGCTCCAGCTTCGCCTCGATCGCCTCCAGGGGCTGGCCCGTGTGATCGACATAGATCTGGTTCAGCTTGCGCGCAGATTGAGGATTTCGCGGGCCTGGATCTCGATATCCGTGGCCTGGCCCTGGGCGCCGCCGGAGGGCTGGTGCACCATCACGCGGGCATTCGGCAGGGCGAAGCGCTTGCCCTTCTCGCCGGCGCAGAGCAGCAGGCTGCCCATGGAGGCCGCCTGGCCAAGGCACACGGTGGTAACCGGCGAGCGGATATATTGCATGGTGTCGTAGATCGCGAGGCCGGAGGAGACCACGCCGCCAGGGCTGTTGATGTAGAAGGAGATTTCCTTGTTCGGATTCTCGCTCTCCAGGAACAGCAGCTGCGCGCAGAGCAGCGAGCGACACCTCGTCATTCACCTGGCCGGTGAGGAAGATGATCCGCTCCTTCAGCAGGCGGGAATAGATGTCGTAGGAGCGCTCACCGCGCGCCGTCTGCTCCACGACCATGGGCACGAGGTTATTGTTGTAAACCTCGACTGGATCCCGATCCCACATATGTTTTCAATCCTTTATATCACATAACCGCCGGAGACAGCCTCGCATCGCGCCGCAGGTGGCCGCGCATGCGGGCGAAACGCGGCGTCATGAGGTTAGGTTAGAGCATCTTGCCGGTTCGTCTAGTGGCCGCTTTGTCTTGAAAAACAAGCGGCGCAAAAAACTTTTGCTCCTAAAAGGATGAAGCCTTGCCCCCCATTGGAGACAAGGCTTCAACCCCACTCACAAAAGTTTCTGATGCGGCTTGATTTCAAAAAGCCGCGAAACTTTTTCTTACTCTTCCGGATCCTGCGCCAGCTCTTCCGGGCTCACGGAGACCTCATCCTGCTTCACCGTCCCGAGCAGGAAGTCCATCACCTTGTCCTCGAAAATCGGGCCGCGGAAACGCTCCATCTGCCTGCGGGTTCTTGCGGAAGAACTCCACCACCTGCATGGCCTGGGCGCCGTAGCGCATCGCCTCGTTGAACATCGCGCGCTGCAGTTCCTGCTCGGTCACCGTGCACCTCGTTGGCGCGGCCGATCTCGGCGACCAGCAGGCCCAGGCGCACGCGGCGGTCGGCAATCGCCTTGTACTCGGCCTTCAGCGTCTCCTCGTCCTTGGCCGCGTCTTCAGGGTCGGACTTCGCCGGCCGCCTTCTCCGCCTCGACCTGGCGCCAGATCGCGGCGAACTCGGCCTCCACCAGCGAGACCGGCGCCTCGAACTGCGGCCCTCTCGGCCAGCACGTCGAGCAGGCGCGCTTGAGCTTCATGCGGGTCAGCCCTCATATTCGCGGCCGATCTGCTCCTACACCCGCTCCTTGAGCTGCTCCAGGCCTTCCAGCCCGACCGCCTTGGCCAGCTCGTCATCAATCGCCGGGCGTCTCCGCCACGGCCAGCTCCTTGGCGGTGATCTCGAACTCGGCCGTCTTGCCGGCCAGGTCCTTAGCGCCGTATTCCTCGGGGAAGGTCACGGTGATGGTCTTGGTCTCGCCGACCTGCATGCCCTCCACCTGCTCGGTGAAGCCGGGGATGAAGCCGGGGCCGGCGACGGTCAGCGCCACGTCCTGCGCGGTGCCGCCCTCGAAGGCCACGCCGTCGATCCGGCCGATGAAATCCACCTTCAGCTGCTCGCCCTCGGCGGCCGGGCGGGCTTCCTCGACCGGCTTGAAGGTCTGGCGCTGCTCGGCGATGTTCTTCAGCGCCTCGTCCAGCTTCTCCTCGCTCACGGCGGCGACCGGCTTGCTCAAGGTGATGTCGGACAATTCCGGCATGGCCACGTCCGGGCAGCACTTCCATCTCGACGGTGAATTCCAGGTCGGAATTCGGTGCCCGGCTTGGTGATCTCCAGCTTCGGCTGCATCGCCGGGCGCAGATTGCGCTCGGACAGCAGCTGGCGGAGCGCCTCGTTCACCGCGCCTTCCACGAATCTCCGCGGCCACCGCCTCGCCATAGCGCTTGCGCACCATGTTCATCGGCACCTTGCCAGGGCGGAAGCCCGGCATCTGCATGGTCTTGCTCAGCTCGGCCAAACGCTTCTCACGCTTGGCGGCCAGCTCGGGTTCGGGAACCACGACCGTAAAGCCGCGCTTCAAGCCGTCGGAGAGCGTTTCAGTAACCTGCATGGACGAAAAAATCCTCAAAAATCAAAAACATAGTCGATATGGTGCGGGCGGAGGGACTTGAACCCCCATGACTTTCGCCACCAGAACCTAAATCTGGCGTGTCTACCAGTTTCACCACGCCCGCAGCTGGACCCACAACTCAAGCCGCGCCGCATAGCGCGTGTTGGAGGCTTTCACAAGCTTGCCCCTCGTCTATCCGCGTAAAAGCGATTAATTCCGGCTCATGGACAGGCAAAAATCACCCGTTTCCCATCAGAAACCCCGGCGCAGAAGCTGGCTGACCTATGCGGCCCTGGCCGTCGCGGTCATCATAGTGGTGCCCTTGGTGGGGCTGGGTGTGTTCATCGCCCAGTTCAACCCCAATGCCTATGCGCCGCAGATCATCGCGGCCGTGCTGAAGGCCACGGGCCGCGCGCTCACCATAGGCGGGCCGATCCGGCTGCAACCCTCCCTCACCCCGACGCTGGCCGCCAGCGATCTCAGCCTCGCCAACCCGGATGGGTTCGCCGATCCGTCCTTGCTGACGCTGAACCAGGTGCAAGCGCAGATCGCCCTGCTGCCGCTGCTGCGCCACCGGGTGGATATTCTGAACCTCAAGCTGGTCGAGCCGAAGCTCTATCTGGAGCGCGACAAGGCCGGACAGGCGGACTGGAACTTCAAGGCCGCCCCGCCGCAGGGCGCAGCCGGCGCGGCCCCCGCCCCCGCCCCCGCCCCCGCAAACACCTCATCCAGAGCCTTATCTGGGTACAAGATCGCCCTGGAGGCGGTGGAACTGGATAACGGCCAGATCGTCATCCGCAACCAAGCCTCCGGCCAGCCGAGCATCATCCAGCTCACCCGCCTCACCGGCCGGGCGGAGTCGCTCTCGGCCCCGCTGCAGCTTTCCGGCAGCGCCGCCCTCGGCACCGCGCCGCTGACGCTGGACGGCATTGTCGGCCCCGTGGAACGGCTGACCGGCACGGGCTCCGCCCCCTGGCCGGTGGATCTCTCCCTCGGCTTCGCGGGCGCCACCGCCAAGCTGCAGGGCCGAGTGACACGGCCGCAGATTGCACGCGGCTATGATTTGACGCTCACCGCCGCCATTCCCGCCCTGGAGACCGTGGGCGCCGCCCTGCCGCCGGACTGGCTGGGCGGGCTTGCCCTGCCGCCGGTCCATAACCTCACCGCCACGGCCCGGATCACCGACCAGGGATCCACCGTGCCCGCGATCACCAATGTCTCGATCAAATCCGGCGCATCCAACCTTTCCAGCCTGCGCCCGGGCCTGTCCCTGGCGGCGCTGGATCTGGAGCTGCCCGCCCTCAGCCAGCCCGGCACGCTCAGCGCCAATGGCATGCTGGGGCAAATGCCCTTCGTCATCCAGGCCAATGTCACGGCACCCAACGCCTTCATCGCGCCCGCTCTGCTGCCTGCCAGTAACCCGCCCGCCGCCAGCTTCAGCGAAAGCCTGAACGCCAGCCTGGGGAATGCGAGCCTGAGCCTCACCGGCGGCATTGCTACCCCAAGCAGCCTGAGCGGCGCGGCCCTGGCGCTGACGCTGAACATTCCCGACCTCTCCGCCCTCTCCCCCGCCGCGGGCCAGCCGCTTCCGGCCTGGAAGAACATCGCCGTGAAGACGACGCTGATCGACCCCGGCGGGCAAGGGCTGAAACAGGCCATCGGGTTCGACAGCCTGACCGCGACGATGGACAATGCCAGCTTCGGCGGCGATGCCAGCCTGAGCTGGCAACCCACCCAAAAGCTGGAGCTCGACCTCTCCATCGCCCAGGCGAATCTGGACGCGCTGCTGGCCGCCCTGCCCGCGCCGCAGGCGCAACCCGCCGCCCAGCCCGCCCCGGCGGCGCCTGCCCAACCCCAGCCCGCGCAGGCGGTGCCAAATATCGCCCTGCCGGTGGATCTGCTGCGCCATGCCAGCGCGGACATCGTGCTGAACGCCAACACGCTCACCTACAACAAGGCCACCTATACGGCGGTGCAGGGCCATGCGGTGCTGAGCAATGGCGCGCTGACCCTCACCCCGCTCACGGGCCAGTTGCCCGGCGGCGCGGTCTCGGCGTCCGGCAGCATCGATGCCAATGTCGACCCCGCCGCCGAAACGCTGAAGCTCAACGCCCCCGCCTTGGCGCTCGGCCCCTTCCTGCACGCCTTCAACCTGCCGGACCTGGCGCAAGGCACGGTGCAGGCCCAGCTTAACGCCACCGCCACCGGCGATACCCTGCCCGCCATGGCGGCCTCGGTCACGGGCCAGCTTGGCCTCGCCAGCGTCAATGGCGTGGTGGATGGCGCGGTCATCGGCAAGCTGTTCGGCGGCGCGCTGCACTCCGTCGGGCTGCCGGCCAATCTCGCCGGGGCGTCAGGGCCGGTTTCGGTGCGCTGCGCCGCGTTGCGGCTGGATGCGAATAACGGCAGCGGCACGGTGAAGGCGCTGACCATCGATTCCAGCCGTCTGCTGATGCAGGGCGGCGGCACGCTGAATTTCGCCTCCGAGACGCTGGGGCTGGTGCTGAAACCGCGCCTGAATGTCGGCGGCACGAATGTGACCGTGCCGGTGCAGATGGGCGGCACCTTCCTGGCCCCCAGCTACAGCGTGGCCCCGCAAGCCGCCGTCAACGCCGCGGCCCAGGCCGCCGCCGGGCTGGCGAGCAGCCCGCTGCAGCAGGCGCTGGGCGGCAACACGCTGCTTGGCGAGGCCGTTGGCGCGCTCTCCGGCGGCCATGGCGATGCCTGCCCCGCCGCGCTCAACCTGGCCCGCATGGGCCAGCCCGGCCCGGCACCTTCAGAACCCGCCAATAGCCAATCCCCCCCCGCCAGCAACAGCCAGAAGCAAAGCGGCCCGCGCAACCTGCTCAACTCGCTGCTCAACCAATGAAGCGCTTCTGGTCCAGCGCCACCCCGCTTCAAGAGGCGGGGCGCTACACCGTTCAGCTCGACAGCCGGGCTGTGAAAATGCCGAGCGGCGCCCCACTGGCGGTGCCCTACCTGGCGCTCGCCGAAGGCATCGCCCAGGAATGGAACGAGGCCGGCGCGGAATTCTCGGCCGACGACCTGCCCCTCACCCAGCTTGCCTGCACGGCGCATGAGCGTGTGGCCCCGCACCGGGCGGAGATCATCACACAGCTCGCCGCCTATGGGTTGAACGACCTGCTCTGCTACCGGGCCGACAGCCCGGAACCGCTGGTCTCGCGCCAGCATGCGGAATGGGACCCCTGGCTGCGCTGGATGGAAGCCACCCATGGCATCGGCCTCATCACCACCAATGGGCTGATGCCGGTGAACCAGCTCCCCTGGACGGCGGGCAAGCTGGAGGCGCTGCTGGCCGCCCGGAGCGATTATGAGCTGGCCGCTTTGGGCGTGCTGATCCCCGCTCTCGGCAGCTTCGCACTCGGCCTCGCCACCGCGGAGGCGGCTTTAGACCCTGAAACCGCCTGCGCCACCGCCGCCCTTGATGAGCTGTGGCAAGCCGAACAATGGGGCGAGGATTCCGAGGACGTCACCCGGCGGGCGAGGGTTTTCATCGATGTCGAGGCCGCCGCACGCTTCATCCGGCTGACATCCCCATGAATGCGCTGCATCTGATCATCCATGGCCGCGTCCAGGGTGTGGGCTACCGGGACTGGCTGGCGGCACAAGCCCGGCCCCTTGGCCTTTCTGGCTGGGTCCGCAACCTCACGGACGGCACCGTGGAAGCCGTAATTTCTGGGCCTGATGCGGCGTTGCAAACCTGTCTCGCCGCCTGCCATGAGGGACCGCCACTGGCGCGTGTGTCTAGAATCGACAGCACCACCTGCGAACGACCCGACAGCCCGGATTTCGTAAAAAAGACGACTGCCGCAGGGCCAGTCTGATCGAATCGACTCGCCTCCTCCCCGGCGGGTGTTTATAATCTTAAACGAACCGCATAGGCGGTGATTGTTTTACTCGATGGAGATGCGACCAGGATGAGCACGAACAGCGAAATGATGGCCCGCCGCGTGGCGGCCGTGCCGCGTGGCGTGGGCAATGCCCATGCGGTGTTCGCCGCCAAGGCGGAGAATTCCGAGCTGTGGGATATCGAAGGCAAGCGCTATATCGATTTCGCCGGCGGCATCGCGGTGCTGAACACCGGCCATCGCCACCCGAAGGTGATGGCGGCGGTGCAGAAGCAGATGGACGCGTTCACCCATACCTGCTTCCAGGTCACGCCTTATGACAACTATATCGAGCTGGCCGAGAAGCTGAACGCCCTCGCCCCGATCGAGGGCCCGGCGAAGACCATCTTCTTCACCACCGGCGCCGAAGCGCTGGAGAACGCCGTGAAGATCGCCCGCGCCGCCACCGGCCGCTCCGGCGTGATCACCTTCGCCGGCGGCTATCATGGCCGCACCATGCTCACCATGGCGATGACCGGCAAGGTTCTGCCCTACAAGAAGAAATTCGCGCCGCTGCCGGCCGAGATCTACCATGTGCCCTTCCCGCACGAGCAGTTCGGCGTCAGCGTCGAAGAGTCGTTGAAATATATCAACATGCTGTTCCGCGCCGATATCGAGCCCTCGCGCGTTGCCGCCATCACGCTGGAGCCCGTGCAGGGCGAGGGCGGCTTCCTGCCCGCGCCTGAGGAGCTGCTGGTGGGCCTGCGCAAGATCTGCGACGAGCACGGCATCCTGCTCATCGTCGATGAGGTGCAGACCGGCTTTGCCCGCACCGGCAAGATGTTCGCCATCGAGCACTCCTCGGTGAAGCCGGACATCATGACCATCGCCAAGTCCCTGGCGGGCGGCTTCCCGCTCTCTGGCGTCATCGGCAAGGCCGAGATCATGGATGCCGCCGAGCCGGGCGGGCTGGGCGGCACCTATGCCGGCTCGCCTTTGGGCTGCGCCGCCGCGCTGGCGGTGCTGGAAGTGATCGAGGAGGAGAAGCTCATCGAGCGCGCAAACGTGATCGGCGCGCGGATGAAGGCGCGGCTGGAGGCCATCTCCAAGCGCAACGACGCGCACGCCGATCGCCGATATCCGCGGGCCGGGCGCGATGATCGCCTTCGACGTGGTGAAGACCCGCGGCACCAACGAGCCGGACCCGGACGCCACCAAGAAGATCCTGGCCACCGCCAGGGAGAAGGGGCTGATCCTGCTCTCCTGCGGCGTGCACGGCAATGCCATCCGCCTGCTGATGCCGCTCACCATCTCCGATGAGCTGCTGGAAGAGGGCATGGATATTCTGGAAGCCTCCCTGGCCGCCTGATCATTTGGCCGGGCCCGGTTCGCCGGGCCCGGTTTTTCAGAACTGCGCCGCGATATGCGCCACGAAGCGCGCCCCCGCCGCGACCAGATCCTCCGCCACCTCCTCACCCAGCGCGGCATTCCCCTGTGTCCAGGACAGCTCAATGGCGGGTTTGGGGACGGCGCTAAATTCCAGCGGGGCCTCAACCGTCAGCCCCTCGAAATCCAGCGCGCCGAACTCCTTCACCTGCAAGCCAAGCAGCGTTCCGCCTGCGGCGGGTAAGGTACCGGGCCGCACGCAATCCGGCCGCAGCGCCATGTTCAGAGATAAAAGCGGCTCCGCCCCATGGCCAAATCGCGGGCTGCCGCCCTCCAGGCGTTTTTCCATCAACTGCCGGGCGATCTTCCAGAGATAGAAGGACGGGATCACCACCCCATCCCTGCGCCGCAGCGCCAATGTCACCTCATGCACCACAGGCATGTTTCCCCCATGGGCGTTGAGGATAACGATACGGTTCAGCCCATGGCGGAGCAGCCCGTCCAGCAGATCCGTCAGCACGCGCCGGAAAGTTTCCGGCGCCAGCGCCAGCCCGCCGGGGCTTGAGCCGAAATAATCCGCCACGCCGAAAGGCAGCGCGGGCGCGACGAAACAAGGCCTTCCCCCCTCCTGCGCCTGCTGGGCAATACGCAAGGCCAGCAGGTCCGCCAGGACAAAATCCCCCATTGGCTGGTGCGGGCCATGATCCTCATGGCTGCCCAACACCAGAAGGATGACCGGGCGTTTTGCCAAGGCGGCGGCGAAATCAGGCGCGGTAAGGTCCTGCAACCTGACGGAGGGAAAGACGTTGATCATGTGCTACATTCTGCCAGCCTCGCTGGACAGTTTCCAGGCACGAGAGTTAACTCAACTGCATCGAATATGGGGGGGATAATGGCAAGTCAGGCTGGGGGAGAAACGGTTGTCCCGGTGATCTTGTGCGGCGGATCGGGCACCAGGCTATGGCCCGTCTCGCGCAAGAGCTTTCCAAAGCAGTTCTGGCCGCTGATCTCCAGCCAACCCATGCTGGCGGAAACCGCGCTGCGCGCCTCCGGTCCTGGCTTTACCGCCCCCATCGTCGTCGCCAATCAGGAGCACCGCTTCATCGTCGCCGAGCAATTGCGTGACGCCGGTATTAAGGCGCCGCAGATTTTGCTGGAGCCGGTGGGGCGCAACTCCGCCCCCGCCATCGCGGCGGCGGCGCTGCTGGCGGCGGAAACCAATCCCGATGCGGCGCTCTGGATCATGGCCGCGGACGCCGCCATCCAGGACCTTACAGCCCTGCACCAGGCCCTGCAAAGCGCCGCCGCCGCCGCGCGCGCGGGCTATATCGTCACCTTCGGCATGCAGCCCACCGCGCCGGAAACGGGCTATGGCTATATCGCCCAAGGCGCGCCGCTGGAGGGCCTGCCCGGCGCCTGCAAACTGGAGCGTTTCATCGAGAAGCCGGATGCAGCGCATGCCGCCGCCATGCTGGCCGAGGGCGGGTATCTCTGGAATTCCGGCATGTTCGTGTTCCGGGCGGATGTGCTGATCGAGGAGATGCAGGAACTGGCGCCGGAGGTGCTGGCAGCCGCGCGCGACGCCGTGGCCGCGCGCAAGACGGATCTGGATTTCATCCGCCTGGACGAAGCCGCCTTCGCCGCCGCGCCTGATATCTCCATCGACTACGCCATCGCCGAGAAGACGAAGAAGGCCGCCGTGGTGTCCGCTGCCATCGGCTGGTCGGATGTCGGCTCCTGGTCCGCCCTGGCCGAGATCGCGCCGCGCGACGCGGCCGGGAATTTCGCCCAGGGCGACGTGGTGCTGGAGAAATCTGAGAACTGCTATGCCCGCTCCGATGGCATGCTCACCGCCCTGCTGGGCGTGAAGGATCTCATCGTCGTCACCACCCAGGATGCGGTGCTGGTCGCGCACAAGAACGAGGCGCAGAACGTCAAGAAGATCGTCGACAAGCTGAAGGCGCAAAAACGCCCCGAGGCCGAGGCGCAATACCGCTCCTACCGCCCCTGGGGGTTTTACGAGAGCCTGATCCAGGGCGACCGCTTCCAGGTCAAGCGAATCGTTGTCTGGCCGGGGCGCCAACTCTCACTGCAGAAGCATTTCCACCGCGCCGAGCATTGGGTGGTGGTGGCGGGCTCCGCCCTCGTCACGCGCAATGAGGAGAAAATCCTCGTGAACGAGAATGAGAGCGTCTATCTGCCGCTGGGCTGCGTCCACCGGCTCGATAATCCGGGCAGGATTGCGCTCACGCTGATCGAGGTGCAGTCCGGCGCCTATCTCGGCGAGGATGATATCGTCAGGCTTGAGGATAATTACGGCCGCAATTAAGCGCCCGCTTCCTCCGGCGTGCGCAGGCTGAGCGAGAGCGCGTGCATGCCGGTGGAAAACTCCCCCGCCAGCGCCTCATTCACCGCCCGCTGGCGCGCCACGCGCGACTGCCCGGCAAAGGCGGCGCAGACCATCGCGACGCGATAATGCGTCTCGCCAGCAGGCAAGCCATTGCGCCCGGCATGGTTGGCGTGGCGGTGGCTTTCATCCTCGATCTCCAGCGTGGAAGGCTGAAATTGCGCCTCCAGTGTGGCCCTTATCCGTTCGACCCTGCTCGTCATAAACGACTCCGTCATCTGTCCCGCGCCGCGCGCATGGCGGCGCAAAGCCTTGTTGCCGCGTGGCGCATCAGCGCGCACATTAGGCGCATGTTTTCTTCCGACGACAAGCAGCACAGCAGGCGCCGCGCCTATGCGCCCGACCCGGCGGCCACTGGCCAGCCCTGCGACAGCCCCGGTTGCCCGCAGGCGGGCGATTACCGCGCCCCCAAATCCCGCCATGCGCTGCGGGAATTCCATTGGTTCTGCCTCGAGCATGTACGCGCCTATAATGCCGCCTGGGACTATTACAAGGACATGTCCGCCGATGAGATCGAGGCGGCGACCCGTGCGGATTCCTCCTGGCAGCGTCCCACCTGGCCGCTGGGCCAGACTGGCCGCACCTCCCGCATGGAGGAAAAGCTGGAGGCCGAGCTGCATGCCTTCGCCTTCGGCCAGCATAGCAAGAGGCCGCCCGCGCCCGACACACCGGCGGAGCTGCGCGAGCCTTTGCAGATTTTTGGCCTCTCCTGGCCGGTGAGGCTGGATGTGGTGAAAACCCGCTATAAGGAGCTGGTCAAGCGCCACCACCCGGATGCCAACCAGGGCGACCGCCAAGCCGAAGAGACGTTAAAGACAATCAACCTTGCCTATGCGGCGCTACGTGGCAAACTATCTTCATCTCCACGCCCGGAAGCGCAAGCAGCGGCCTCTTGAAGCCCCCGTCCGGACAAGGACTCCAGCGCCGAAAGCGCGAAGCGATAGGAATGGACTAAATGAACGACGCCGTGATCACCGAAAACCGCCCCTTGCCGACCTCGGCGATTGATCTGCCGGATACCACGGTGAAGGTGCGTGAGGTCTTTGGCATCGATTCGGATCTGGACGTGCCCGCCTACTCCGTCCGCACCGAGCATGTGCCCGAGCCCGACCCGACCTATAAATTTGACCGTGAAACCACGCTCGCCATTCTCGCCGGCTTTGCCTTCAACCGCCGCGTGATGATCCAGGGCTATCACGGCACCGGCAAATCCACCCATATCGAGCAGGTGGCGGCCCGCCTCAACTGGCCCTGCATCCGCGTCAATCTGGACAGCCATATCAGCCGCATCGACCTCGTCGGCAAGGATGCGATCGTGCTGAAGGACGGCAAGCAGGTGACCGAATTCCGTGAAGGCATCCTGCCCTGGGCGCTGCAGCATGCCTGCGCGCTAGTGTTCGACGAGTACGACGCCGGGCGGCCGGACGTGATGTTCGTCATCCAGCGCGTGCTGGAGGTCGAGGGCAAACTGACCCTGCTCGACCAGAACCGCGTCATCCGCCCGCACCCGGCCTTCCGGCTCTTCGCCACCGCCAACACGGTGGGGCTGGGCGACACCACGGGGCTGTATCACGGCACCCAGCAGATCAATCAGGGCCAGATGGACCGCTGGAACATCGTCGCCACGCTGAATTATCTGCCCCACACGCAGGAAACCGGCATCGTGATGGCGAAGATGGGCTACGCCGCCAATGACGAAGCCGCCAAGAAGCGCGTGGGCGCCATGGTGGCGCTAGCGGACCTCACCCGTGCGGGCTTCATCGCGGGGGATCTCTCCACCGTCATGTCGCCACGCACCGTCATCACCTGGGCGGAGAATACGCGCATCTTCGGAGATATCGGCTTCGCCTTCCGCCTCACCTTCCTCAACAAATGCGACGAGGCGGAGCGCCAGACGGTGGCCGAATATTACCAGCGCTGCTTCAACGAGGAGATTCCCACCGGCCTGCGCAAGAGCGCCTGACGCGCCATGAGCGGCAAACAGGACCAGGGCAAAGCCGAGGAGTTCAAGCGCGCGACAGCCAGCACGCTGCGCGCCATGGCCCATAATGCCGATGTGCAGGTGGCCTACCAGCCCGGCCCCTCGGGCCTGGCCGGCAAGCGCGCCCGCCTGCCTGCCCCCTCCCGCGCTTTGCCCGGGCCGGAAATGGCCAAGCTGCGCGCCGCGGCGGACGCCATCGCCCTGCGGCTGCGCCACCATGATGACGGGCTGCATAATGCCCGCGCCCCGCAAACCCGCGAGGCGAAGGAGGCGTTCGACGCGCTGGAACAGGCGCGGGTCGAGATCGTCGGCTCTGAGTACATGGCCGGTGTGGCCGCCAATCTGCGCCGCCGCCTGGGCGAGGACTGCGAACAGCAGGGGCTGGAGCACATCACCACGCGCGACCAGATGCCGCTTTCCACCGCGCTCTCCCTGCTGGCGCGCGAACGGATGGACCCGGCTGCCGTGCCGGAGGCTGCCAGAAGCGCGCTCGCTCTCTGGCGCGGCACGCTGGGCCAGGAGGCCGAGCGCGCGCTGGACGACCTTGCCGCCGCGCGTGGCAATCAATCTGACTTCATCACCGCCGCGCGGAAATTGCTGGCGGCTGTCGACCTTGCCGAAGGTGAGGCCGAGCCGGGTGACGACGAGGAGTCCGAGCAGGACTCCGAGGACGGCGAGCAGACGCCGCAGCAGGATAATTCCCAGGACAGCCAGGGCGAGGCCCAGCAGCAGGAAGCGCCGATGCTGGCCTCCCAGCCGGAAATGGCCGAGGCCGAAGGCGCAGATGAATCCGGCGAGGATGATGACGCCGAGGACATGGCCGCCGATGACGGCGAGGCTCCGGCTGGTCCGCAGCAGCGCCGCAACCCGCCGCCCAGCAATGACAGCACCGCCTACCGCGCCTTCACCCGCGCCTATGACGAGGAGATAGAGGCCGAAGCTTTGTGCGACCCGGATGAGCTGGCGCGGCTGCGCATGCAGCTCGACCAGCAATTGCAGCATCTGCAGGCGCTCGTCTCCAAGCTCGCCAACCGGCTGCAACGCCGCCTGCTGGCACAGCAGACCCGCGCCTGGGAGTTCGACCTGGAAGAGGGCATGCTGGACACGGCAAGGCTTTCTCGCGTCATCGCCGACCCGCTGTTGGCGCTCACCTATAAGCGTGAGCGCGACACGGATTTCCGCGACACGGTGGTGACGCTGCTGATCGATAATTCCGGCTCGATGCGCGGCCGCCCGATCACCGTGGCGGCGATGTGCGGGGATATTCTGGCCCGCACGCTGGAGCGCTGCGCGGTAAAGGTGGAAGTTCTGGGCTTTACCACCCGCGCCTGGAAGGGCGGGCAGAGCCGCGAGGCCTGGGTGCGGGCGGACAAGCCGGCGCATCCCGGGCGGCTGAATGACCTGCGCCACATCATCTACAAGGCCGCCGACACACCCTGGCGGCGGGCGCGCAAAAATCTCGGGCTGATGCTGCGCGAGGGCTTGCTGAAAGAGAATATCGACGGCGAGGCATTGCTCTGGGCTTACCGGCGCCTGCTGGCGCGGCCGGAGCACCGGCGCATCCTGATGGTGATCTCCGATGGCGCGCCGGTGGATGATTTCGACCCTCTCGGTGAATGCGGGGAATTACCTGGAGCGGCATCTGCGCGATGTGATCCGCGAGATTGAAGCGCGCGACGCGGTGGAGCTGACCGCGATCGGCATCGGCCATGACGTGACACGCTATTACCGCCGGGCGGTGACGATCGTGGATGCCGAGGAGCTGGGCGGCACGATGATGCGCAAGCTCACCGAACTGTTCGACGAGGATGCCGCCGCCGCCTGGTCACGCTACGCCAGCCAGCAGGCGACGCTGATCGCGTAACGTTATAAAAGTTTTTTTGGGGGCGAAGGTGGCAAAGGTTCCAAAGCTGCGAAGCAGCATTGGAATGCCGCCGAAGAGGCCGCCTTTTTTACAAAAAAGGCGGCCTCTTCGCAGCTTTTGAAAAAAGCTGCACCAAAACTTTTAAAACAATCTGGCGCCGTTTGGTACTTGCCGGTCGGGGGCGAACAGCACCACCTCGCCATCTTCGTCAGGGAAACCCAGCGTCAGCACCTCGGACATGAATTTGCCGATCTGGCGCGGCGGAAAATTCACCACCGCCGCCACCTGCCGCCCGACCAGCGCCTCCAGCGCATAATGTTTGGTGATCTGCGCGCTGGAACGCTTGACGCCGATGCCGGGGCCGAAATCGATGTTCAGCTTGTAGGCGGGCTTGCGCGCCTGCGGGTAAGGCTCCGCCGCCACCACCGTGCCGATGCGGATATCCACGGCCAGGAACTGGTTGAAATCGATCTGCGCCGCCGCCGGCGCGTCATGCGGATGGGTGAGATGCATGGGCAAACCCTAACACCCACGCGCCCCCCTGCAAGCCTCGCTCAGTGCGGCAGGAACTTTACATGGAACTGCACGACAGAAGGCATCGCCAAGCCACCGCGCATGGCGGGCTGGTAACGCCAGCCCATCGCCACCGCGCGCACGCTTGCATCCAGGTCAGCATAGCCGCTGCTCTGGATCAGCACGAAATTGCGCACCCGCCCATCGGCGGAGAGATAAAGCTTGAAGCGCACCACCCCCTGCTCACGCGCCATGATCGCCGATTGCGGGTAGTCCGGGGCCTGATTATCCGCGAAGGGTACCGCCTGGTGCGTGACCGCCACGGTCGTGGAGGCCATCTTTTCCGCCTTGATTTTTGCGCCCCTGGCGGTCCGCGCAGTTGGTTTAGGGACTCGCGGGTTTTGCGGTGCCGGGGGCGGTGGGGGCGGAAGCTCCGCCACCGGGCTTGGCGGGGCGGCGGGTTGCGGGTTGGGAATTGGCGGCGTGTTGGCGCCTTGCGGCGTGGTTTCAGAGACGACGCTGATCGCCACGGGCTCCGGCGGCGGTCTGGGCAGATGCACCCGCGACACCAGCAGCACCAAAGCCGCCAGCACCAGATGCACCGCTCCCGCCAGCATCGCAAAGCGCCAGGGCCAGCGTGCCGTATGGGGAAGCTCCGGTTCCAGCCTCTCCGTCAGGCGGGCGCGCAGCGGCAAAGCCCCGGCGTTCAGCGGCGCGCCTGCCAGCAAGGCTGGAGATAAGCGCGCCGCTGAGTTGGTCATCCGCGTCTCATCTCACCAGCACGCCTTCGTGCTTGGCTTTCGCCTCAGGCTCGACATGGATGGTGATGACCACCCCGCGCATCTCCTGTTTCAGCGCTTTCTCGATCCGGTCGCAGATCTCATGCGCCGCCTCCACGCTCATCGCACCCGGCACGACGAGATGAAATTCCAGGAAGCTCGACGGCCCTGCCTGGCGCATCCGGAAATCATGCGCCTCGATGGCGCCGGAGGCATGCGCGCGCACCAGCTCCTGCACACGCGCGGTCACCTCCTGCGGCGGCGCCTCGTCAAGCAGCCCGCTGATCGAGGTTAGCACTGTCCTGCTGCCCATCACCGTGATCTGCCCGGCAATGGCGAGCGCCACCAGCGGGTCCAGAATGTGCCAGCGCAACAGCCCCGCCCCCAGCAGCGCCGCGACGACGCCGATGGTTGTCAGCACATCGCTGATCAGATGCTGCGCATCCGCCTCCAGCGCGGGTGAACGCTCCAGCCGCGCCACACGCCGCAGCACCAGCGCCCAGGCCAGATTAACGGCCCCCGCCAGGACGTTGAGCAACAGGCCGAGCCCAAGCCCGCCCGAGAGGGGCAGAAGCGGCCTGGGGTGCAACAGCTCAATGGCGGCGCGCTGAAAGATCACCAGCGCCGCGACCAGAATCATCGCGCCGGTGGCGATGGCGCTGATCAGCTCCGCCTTGGCATGGCCGTATTGATGCGTGGCATCGGCCGGTTTGGCACCGATATACAGCGCGTAAAGCGCGATCCCGGAGGAAATGACGTTGACCACGCTCTCCAGCGCGTCGGAAAAGAGCGCGGTGCTCCCGCTGACCTGCGCGGCGAGCAGTTTGCAGCCCAGCACCAGGCATCCAACCCCGATACTGGCCGCGGCGATTTTAAAAATGGAGCCCACGCCCCTAGCTACCAGGGCTTGACCTGACCGCGCAACAATCCGCGCCATCACGAATTCCTGTTGATTAACGTCTGTATTTCAACCGCGTTAATAATGTATCATGTATAAACACTTGAGCTAACAAGAAACCGACCGCAGGAGTAACCGCTTTTATGGCCTGGACCAGGCATTTAGCTGCAGCCAGCTTGGCCTTCGGGCTATGCCTTGCCTCGCCTTGCGCCCATGCGTCCGACCCGTGGCCCGGAGAGGCGATCCAGCCGCCGCCGGACCTGAATATCATTCTCGATTATAACGCCTTCGCCGCGGCGGGGGCCTATGGCCAGGCCAACAGCGTGGTGGACCGGCAGCATACAAGGATCAGCGTCTATGTTCAGGCGCTGCGCTATATCCACACCTTCGATGTCGAGGGCGTTCTGGCTGGTGTGCAGCTCTACGTGCCCCATGCCAGCTTTCTCGGGAACCAGCAGCTTGGCATTTCCGACATTCCCGCCCCGGCAGGCCTGCCGGCCGACACACCTTCATACGGTGCCGGGCATGCCTCCCTCAACCATGCCGACGGCTTCGGCCAGCCCAGCTTCAGCGCGTTCTTCTTCCCCTATTACGACCCGCGCACCAGCACCGGCCTGGTTCTGAGCGCCTGGGTGTCACCGCCCATCGGCAATTATAACAGCGAGGCCTCGCTCAACTACAACCAGAAATCTCTGGACGGGCGAGCTGGAGGCCGGATTCCGCACCACCCTGGCGGGACAGCCCGATGGCCGCAATCTGGCGCTCTCGGTCTGGGGAGAATCGTATTTCTACGGCAGCAATGGCGGCGCGGGTCTTGTCTCGCCGGCCGTTTATGCGAATTCCATCCCACCCATCTACCAGATCTATCATGAGCTGAACCAAGCGGTCCCGGCGAGCAACCCGCTGCAGGCGCAAAGCGTGACCCCGGCCCGCTTCTCAATGCAGCCCACGGAAGAGCTGCGGGTTTACCTGCCTTACCAGTTCTTCCCCAAAACGCTGGGAACCATCTCGCCGGGCTTCTACCAGTCCTTTGGCGGCAAGGGCATCTACACGCTGGCGGATGGCACAAAAGTCAATTCCGGCACGCGCACGGACGAAACCCAACTGCGCCTGATCCTGTCGACCTATCTCTCCCGTCACTGGCAAGTCGCGATCAATGGCGAATATGACATCATGGCCCATGGCGGCCCGCTCTACCGGACCATTGATCTGAGAATTGGCGCAGTTTTCTAAGACAAACCGCCAGAAATCAAAAAACCAGCCCGGCGCTCGCCCCCTCCGGGCCGGCCTCCTGAAAGATG
Source organism: uncultured Pseudomonadota bacterium (assembly GCA_963736885.1). Lineage (GTDB taxonomy): Bacteria > Pseudomonadota > Alphaproteobacteria > Acetobacterales > Acetobacteraceae > Acidocella. The sequence goes on along the minus strand of CAVTQN010000007.1, from coordinate 57,711 downwards.
TCAAAAATCTAAACCTCTGTTGAGTTTATCGCCGGCTGTTCTATAGGTCATTTATCCTAACCTACCGTTTACTTCCAAACCTAAGCCTGCGACCTCCCAGCCATGCGTCTTGAAGTAGCTTGCATACTGGCGAACCTCCTGCGTCTGATAGTTGGACGGCGCGCTGGGGTGGCGATGATCTTCGCGCTAACCTCCCCTGCCCTGATCGCCATCACCGGCCTGACAGTGGATGCGGGCTACTGGTATCAAGGGCAGGAAAGCCTGCAATCCGCCGCCGATGCCGCCGCGCTCGCCACCGCGCGCGCAGCGGTCCAGGCCAATGTCACGACCGGTTCGGGCGCCAGCAGCTTCGCAACAGGAAACGGGCAGTTGATTGCCCTGGCGGCAGCCAACAACGCGACTAACAGCCAATTCCAATTCACCTCGTCCGGAGAGCCGGGCCTGTCAGTGAGCGCCGCCATAGGCACGACCAGCGGCACCCAGTCGACAATCTATTGGACCGCCACGGCCTCCATGGAGCGCGGCAGCTTTCTCTCGAGCGTGACGGGGCTTGGCCTCAACGGCATTCTTCCAGGCCTGCAAAGCGCCACGGCGACGGCTGTTAGCGTCATGACAACCGGCAGCTACTGCATGCATGTCAGCGGCACGATCACCGTGACCGGAGGTGCCAAGGTCTATGGCACCAATTGCGGCGTCTATTCCGGTTCGACAGCCTGCGCCTCAAAGGCGGCGGCCATCACCGTCACCGGCTCAGGGCAGGTGATCGGCACCACCGGGGTTGCGACGGCATCGAGCTGCGTATCCGACGACGGCTATACAACCACCCCGCAATATTCGCAGTCAGGCTATATCGGCACCAATGCCAATAACAGCAATAATGGCAATATCAGCAGCGTCTCGTTGAATACAGCGGACCCTGGAGATGCGCTTTCCGGCATGGGGTCGCCCCCTGGCACTTGGCCGACGATGCCAACGCCGCCGACTCTCACGGCCGTTACGGCGCCGAGCTTCACCAACCCTACGCCAAAGAGCACAATCAGTCTGGGATGGGGAGCAAGCGGCACGGGATATTCATGCCCCAGCAGTCAAAACTGCACCATCAACCAGGGTTCGTACACAGGGAATGGCTCTGCTTCTCCCACAGCCATGTACGTGTCCTCTCTGACCATGAACGCCGACACCTCTAACGGCACAACCTATCTACAAGGCGGTTTCGGTGCGGGGTCCTGGGGGGTGCCGATAACCCTGAATGGCAATAACTATTACGTCCAGGGTGGAATGGGGCTGGAAGGGGCTCCCATCACATTCAATGCCGGCACAACCGGCACCGAGACGATGCAAATTTATGGCGGCGCGACCTTCAATGAAACAAGCTCCACCATGACGATGCCCACCGGCAATTATTTCTTCTCCGGCGGGACAATGGGGAGCAGCTACGCCGCCAGCACGGGTCTCACGTATAACTCCAGCGGCTCCGGCAACCTGACCGTTGCAAGCCAGACAAGCGGCCAAAGTTTCACCGTGATCGGTGGCACAAATTTTGGTGCCGGCACTGTAACCCTTGGCCAAGGTACGTATAATTTCTACGGCCCCAGCGCGAGCATGGCATTCGACGACGCCTCAGGCTGGGGCTTCAACGCCTCGGCCGGTTCTGGATTTCAGCCTCTCCCTTTCCGGCAGCACCGCTTCGCCCTCGACACTCAATGTACTTGGCGGCCTCTACTACAACGGCACGGTCAATCTTGGCCAAGGAACATATGATTTTGTCGGCGGTACACAAACCTGCTCCGCGAGCGGCTCACTATCTTCAGCCTCCCTTTGCGGCGGCGATAATTCCAATTTCACAACGGTCGGCGGCACATATTATTTCACCGGCCCCGTCGGCTTCAGCAATGGCAGCGTGCAATTCGGCCCGGGCGCCTACGAGTTCTACAGTAACGCCACGCCCAGTGCCCCCACAACCTGGGCCATGTCCATCAATGTTTCCACCCTGACCGTTCTGGGTACCACAGTCTATTTCAGCGGCGGGCTGGACGTTTCAAATAATTCGCCAACGGTTACCCTCGGCGCTGGGCTGTATGAGCTGAGCTCTTACACCAACAACACGAATGCCAGTTGCACCTCGGGGAATAGCTGCTCAACCGGTGCGCTTTATAGCCAAGAAGGCAGTTGGACTTTCGGCGCTGGCTCAGCGAGCGCCTGCCCCGCAAGCACGACCGCCAATACCTATCTCATCAATGGCGGCCTTACCATCGGCGGCGGCGCCAGCAATATAACATTCTGCCCAGGCATCTACATCATCAACAACGGCAACCTCCTGATTAGTTCCGGCGCAAAAATCACCGCCACCAATGTCACCTTTGTTCTGGAGACCGGCGGGTTTGTTCTTGATGGCGGTGCCACATTGAACATCTCCGCGCCCACCACCAATTGCGTCTCCCCCACCTCCTACCCGGAAAGCGCCTATACGACCGCTACGCCCTATGACGGCACGAATGGGGAAGGCATATGCGGCATTGCCATCTATCAGGAACGCGGCGACAGCTCGGCTGATAACATTGTTGAAGGTGGAAGTTCGACCATATCCGGCGCTATCTATGCCCCCGGCGCACCGCTTACCCTTTCTGGCGCAGGATCTTTGAGCATCACCAGCAGCGGAATCCCCGCCGTAACGGTAGCCTCCGCCTCTGCCTCGGGCAGCGGCAATCTCACAATGACAGAGAATTCCTCCGGCAGCACAAGCGGCAGCGTCTCCTCAAGCTCCGTGCTTCTCGTCGACTAACATCATGCGACGCGTTCCCCTATCCCGCCTTCCTGTGCGAGACCGGCGCGCCAGTGCCGCGGTTGAGTTCGCCATCTGTGGCCTGGCCCTGATTGCCTTTATCATGGTCATCATCAATCTCGGGCTGCTCGGCTTCTCCGTGGGAACGATGCAGCGAGGCATCCAGGCCAGCGCGCGCAACGCCGCCGTACAGGCCGCCAATAATTATGTCAGTTCGCTGGCGGCAGGCACAGCGAAATATACCTGTCCGAGCGCCAGCACCGTGGCCGGGTATTTCAATAATTTGACCGGCAATGTGCTGCCAGCGGCGAGTACCAGCAGCTCTGCAAACCCCTATTTGCTGGTCAACTGGTACAATAACAGCGCCAGCACATACATAGGCAAACCGCCCGGCGTTCTTGTCGTATTGACGATCACTTATAAATGGACGCCATTCGATTTCAGCCCCATCGGCAATGTTCTGACCCTGCGGCTGACCACAATTTCCGTTGTCAACGGCACCGTTGGCGGCAGCGTGGCGATCGACAGCAGCTGCGATACCCATTCATGACACGGCTTCGCCAGATATTCCGTGAAAAGCGGGCCACTGTTGCCGTTGAGTTCGCGCTCATCTCCACCCTTTTCCTGATGCCTTTGCTGGCCGGCGCGGCGGATTTCGTGATCATCATCGCAGCCCGCGCCCAACTCAACACCTCTTTGCAAGCGCTTTATGCTTTCGCGACCTCCGCCCCGGCAAGTGCCGCCAGCAGCACCATCGCGGGCTATATCATCAGCACCATCAACGCCGCCAACGGCGCCTCCGTGATCACGATCTCCATGCCCGCGACGTCGACCACGCCCCTCAAGCTAGGGAACATCACCCTACCCGTGGGCACCACCATGCCGGTGAGCTATTATGGCTGTTATAGCAGCGCTTCCAGCATCACCTATCAAACCACCGCGTGCAGCAGCGGCCAGACGCAACAAATCTATGTCCTGTATGAGCTTACCGGCCAAGTCACCCTGCCGCTTTACCTGCCCGGCCTGGGCAGCTCCTATACCGTCGCCGTCGGCGGCGGCATTCAAACGCAATAACAGGCGGGATCAGCCCTTCAGCCGATAGGGCACCAAACCACGCGCGGCAGCCGGGGCCGATCGGGTTCGCCAGTTCTAGCCCCGCCGCATGGCCGATCTCGCAACCCAGCACCACCGCCACGGCGCCGCCTCTGCGCCCGCAAAAATTTTCTTCTCTGTCACGCGGAAATTTTTGTAACATTGCAAAACCTGTCCAGCCCCTTCGCCTCATCCGCACGGAAGTGGCTGGACGCGCCCCCTGCTTGCGGCGCGAAGACAGCTTCAACAACAGCTTCAACAAAAGCCGGAGCCCGCCGCGATGAAACTGCATGACATCAAAGTCTATCCCTCCAAGGTTCCCCTGAAGCGCGAGGACCAGCTGGCCTGGAAGATCGCCGGCGTGGCGTCCGACAAGGTGGCGGTAACCAAGGATGTCTCAGGGATGATCATCAACCGGATCATCGATAACGCCTCCGTTGCCATCGCCTCCGTCAACCGCCGCGCCCCCACCTCCGCGCGTGGGCAGGCGCTTGGCCATCCCCGCAAGGGCGGCGCGCAAATCTTCGGCTTGCCCGCGCGCATCGGCGTCAGCCCGGAATGGGCCGCCTGGGCGAACGGCACCGCGGTGCGCGAGCTGGATTATCACGACACCTTCCTGGCCGCCGATTACTCCCACCCCGGCGATAATATTCCGCCCATCCTGGCCGTGGCGCAGAGCGTGGGGAAATCCGGGCGCGACCTGATCCGCGGCATCGCCACCGGCTATGAAATCCAGGTCGATCTGGTGAAGGCGATCTGCCTGCATAAGCACAAGATCGACCATATCGCGCATCTCTGCCCCGCCCAGGCGGCGGGCATCGGCACGCTGCTGGGGCTGAAGCAGGATGTGATCTACCAGGCCGTGCAGCAGGCCGTGCATGTCTCCTTCACCACCCGCCAGTCCCGTAAGGGCGAGATTTCCTCCTGGAAGGCTTACGCGCCCGCGCACGCGGGCAAGCTGGCGGTGGAGGCCGTGGACCGCGTGATGCGCGGCGAGGGCGCGCCGAGCCCGATCTATGAAGGTGAGGACAGCGTGATCGCCTGGATGCTGGACGGGCCGGACGCGCTCTATCATGTGGAACTGCCGGAACCGGGCGAAGCCAAGCGCGCGATTCTGGATACCTACACCAAGGAACATTCGGCCGAGTACCAGTCCCAGGCGCTGATCGACCTCGCCTTCAAGATGCGTGAATCCATTGAGGATTTCGAGACGATTGAAAAAATTGTGATGCACACCTCGCACCACACCCATTACGTGATCGGCACCGGCGCCAACGACCCGCAGAAGATGGACCCGAAAGCCAGCCGCGAAACGCTGGACCATTCGATCATGTATATCTTCGCCGTGGCCTTGCAGGACGGGTTCTGGAACCACGTGAGTTCCTATACGCCCAAGCGCGCCGGGCGCGCCGACACCGTGCGGCTATGGCACAAGATCGAAACGGTAGAAGACCCGGAATGGACCCGCCGCTACCACACGCTGGACATTTCCGAAAAAGCCTTCGGCGCGCGCGTGGAAATATTCTTCACGGACGGTTCGAAGCTGGTGGATGAAATGGCCGTGGCCAACGCGCACCCGCTGGGCGCCAAGCCTTTCGGGCGTGAGGATTATATCCGCAAGTTCAAGCTGCTGACGGACGGGCTCATCACCACGCGGGAGAGCAACCGCTTCCTGGAGGCGGCGCAGAACCTGCCGCGCCTGAAAGCCGGGGAACTCTCGGCGCTGAATGTCGCGATGCCGGCCGGCACCGTGGATGAAGCCAAGCCAGGTATTTTTTAAAAGTTTTTGGGGGTGTGGACCCTTTTTTCAAAAAGGGTCCACGTCTTTCGCGCCTTTTTTGTAAAGGAAGCCGCCCATGAGCGAAACATCCGCCGTGCCAAAGCCGAAGAAATCCGTCGCCCTCTCCGGCGTTGTCGCGGGCAACACCGCGCTTTGCACCGTGGGCCGAACCGGCAATGATCTGCATTACCGCGGCTATGACATTCTCGACTTCGCCGAGAGCTGCGAGTTTGAGGAGATCGCGCATCTGCTCGTGCATGGCACGCTGCCGAACGTTGCGGAACTTACCGCCTACAAGACCAAGCTGAAATCCCTGCGCGGCCTGCCCGCCGCCGCCAAGGCGGTTCTGGAACAAATCCCCGCCGCCGCGCACCCGATGGATGTGATGCGCACTTATGTCTCCGTCCTCGGCACGTTGCTGCCGGAAGCGCATGACCATAGCCAGCCCGGCGCCAAGGACATCGCCGACAGGCTGATGGCCTCACTCGGCTCCGCTTTGCTGTACTGGTATCATTATTCCAGCAACGGCAAACGCATCGAGGTGGAGACGCAGGACGACACCATCGGCGGGCATTTTTTGCGCCTGCTGCATGGCAAGACGCCAAGCGAGAGCTGGGTGCGTGCCATGCATGCTTCGCTCATTCTCTACGCCGAGCATGAATTCAACGCCTCCACCTTCGCCGCGCGTGTCATCGCGGGCACGGGGTCGGATATCTATTCCTGCATCACCGGCGCCATCGGCGCGCTGCGCGGGCCCAAACATGGCGGCGCCAATGAAGTCTCCTTCGAGGTCCAGAAGCGCTACGAGACGCCCGATGAGGCGCAGGCCGATATCCTCCGCCGCGTGGAGGCCAAGGAGGTCATCATCGGCTTCGGCCACCCGGTCTATACCCTCGCCGACCCGCGCAACGTGGTGATCAAGCGTATCGCCAAGCGGCTTTCCGACGAGGCGAAATCGCCCAAAATGTTCAACATCGCGGAGCGGATCGAGACCGTGATGATGGACGCGAAGACGATGTTCGCGAACCTGGATTGGTTCTCGGCGGTCTCCTACCACATGATGGGCGTGCCCACCGCCATGTTCACGCCGCTCTTCGTCATCGCCCGCACCTCCGGCTGGAGCGCGCATGTGATGGAGCAGCGCGTGGACGGAAAACTCATCCGCCCCTCGGCCAACTACACCGGCCCGGAAGATCTGAAATTCATCCCGCTGGCGGAGCGGTAAGGAGCCCTCTCATGACCTATCTGAGCGCTGCATCCTATTCCGACATCCAAGCCGGCGAACGCTTCCGCGCCTTGCTGGCGCGGCCGGGCATCTTGGGTATTCCCGGCACCCATAACGGGCTTGCGGCCCAGCAGGCCAAGGCCGCCGGATTTGAGGCCGCCTATCTCTCCGGGGCGGCGATGACCGCCTCCATGGGTCTGCCGGACCTTGGCATCATCACCGTGGATGAGGTGGCGTTCTTCATCCGCCAGGTGGTGCGCGCCTGCGGCCTGCCGGTGCTGGTGGATGGCGATACCGGCTATGGAGAGGCGCTGAACGTGATGCACATGGTGCGCACCTTCGAGGATGCGGGGGCGGCGGCCGTGCATCTGGAAGACCAGATCCTGCCGAAGAAATGCGGGCATCTGAACGACAAGAAAATCGCCCCCGCGCAGGACATGGCCGCAAAAGTGGCCGCCGCGCGGCATGCGCGCCGCCACCTCTACATCATCGCCCGCACCGATGCCGCCGCCTCCGAGGGGCTGGACGGCGCCGTGGCGCGCGCGAAACTCTATATGGAGGCGGGGGCGGATGCGATCTTCCCCGAGGCGCTGAACACCGAGGACATGTTCCGCGAATTTGCGCGCCGCCTGCCCGGCGTGCCCCTGCTGGCGAACATGACCGAGTTCGGCAAAACGCCTTTCTACACCAAGGCGCAGTTCGAGGATTTCGGCTATAAAATGGTGATCTGGCCGGTTACCTCCCTGCGCGTGGCCGCCCTGGCGCAGGCAGAAACTCTACGCCGCCATCGCCAGGGATGGCGGCGCGCAGAATTGCGTGGAGGCGATGCTGACCCGCAAGGATCTCTACGCAACCATCGATTATGCCGGGTTCGAGGCGCTGGATGCGACGATCATCAGGACCATCGTGCCAGACGGGATGGCGCCGTAACCCCCTCGCCGTTGCGGCATGGATCGCCTACATTCAGGCCCATGCCGCAAGATGCCGCCCACCCTGACCGCGATATCGCCGCCCAGCTGCGGGCGGCGGAAACAAGCTGCGCCCAGAATGGCGCGCAGCTTACCGCCTTGCGGCGCGAGGTGCTGGAGCTGATCTTGCAGGCGGACACGCCGGTCACGGCCTATCAGCTGCTCGACCAGTTGAAGCCCATCCGCAAATCCGCCGTGCCGCCCACCATCTACCGCTCTCTGGAATTCCTGCTGGACAACAAGCTCATCCATAAGATCGAGCGGCTGAACGCCTTCGTGCCCTGCGCTGAATCAGACCATGACCACGCGGACGCGCAGTTTTTGATCTGCAAAAGCTGCGGCAACGTGATCGAGATCGAGGATCACGGTGTTTCCCAGGCGCTGGCCAAGGCCGCGGCCAAACACGGTTTTATCACCAGCCGCGCGGTGGTGGAGGTGGACGGGGTGTGCGCTTCCTGCGCCGCTAAAGCGGCTTGAGCCGCGCCAGCAGATAAATCAACGCCGCACCAACGCCGGTGAAAAATCCCACCGGCCAGTCACTCACATAAGCCAGCCCCAGCGCCGCCCAGGCCAAGCCCAGCGCCAGCGCCATGGCCAGCACCAGCCCCGGCGCCGGGGCGGTTGGATAAACGCGCCGCCGCCGCCCCCGGCCCCAGCATCAGGCTGAACACCAAAAGCGCACCCGTGACCGGCACGGCAAACCCCGCCGCCAGCGCCAGCAGCGCCAGAAACAGCAACTCGGCCACCCAAGGCCGCCCGCCCTGCACCTGCATCAAATCCGGCGACAAGGCCGAGAGGCTCAAAGGCCGCAGCCCCAGCCACAGCAAAAGCGGAACACAAACCCCGATGAACCCCAGCATGGGCAGGTCGCCAAACCCCAGCGCAAAGACCTGCCCGAATAGCAGCCCATAGACCGAACCGGCATAATGGCCCGAGAGCGAGAGGAACAGCGCCCCCAGCGCCAGCAAGGCGGCCAGCAGCAGGGCGGTAGCGGCATCACGCCTTGCGGTGCGTTGCACCAGGGCCAGAACGCCAGCGCCGCCCAAGGCGAACCCCGCCAGCCCGGCCCAGAGCGGAAAGCCGAACAAGGATGCCGCCGCCGCGCCGGGAAACGCCGCCATCGGCAAGGCATGGGCCGCGAACCCGGCCCGGCGCATCACCACGAAGAACCCCGCCGCCCCCGCCGCCAGCGCCACGAGGCTGGCGGCCAGCCAGACTTCCATGACATAACTCATGCCCGCCGCCCCAGCCTGGCCATGGCATAAAAACTCAAAAGCAGCGCCACGATGAAGAAGCTCACCGGCCAGGTTCGCCCGGGCATCCAGCCATAAGAGGCGTAGGCCAGCGCAATGCCGCCCCAGCAGGCGGCCAGCCCCAGCGCCGCGGAAAGTGCGGCCGCCATGACAGGCCCGCGCACCAGGCGCAGCGCCGTGGCCGCCGGGCCGATGAGCAAGGCCGTGGCCAGAATGGCGCCCACGGTCATCGCCGCCAGCGTCACCCCTAGCGCCAGGAGCAGCAGAAACAATATGCCCAGCCCACGCACGGGCGCGCCGGATACAAGCGCCAGCTCCTGGTCCAGCGAGGCCAGCAGCAAGGGCCGGGCGATGACCGCCAGCACCAGCAGGCTCAGCCCCGCCAGCAGGCAGGCCCATAGCGCCTCACCCGGCGGGGCGGAAAACATCGCCCCGAACATCACCGCCTGCGCGGCCCCTGCGGCGCCATGACCGGCCAGGCAGAAATGCAGCAGCAACGCCGTCAGCCCCAGCCCGGCCCCCAGCAATATGCCCGCCGCCTCATCCCGCGCGGCGGCGCGGCGCGTTTGCAGGATCTCCAGCGCCCCGACGCCCATGAGTCCGAAGACCAGAAACCCCAGCAGCGGCGACAGCCCGAACAGCAGCCCCCCCGCCCCGCCCGCGCTGCTCACATCCGCCAGCGCATGGCCCGCGAAGGCCTGGCCGCGCAGCACCGTGAACAGCCCCAGCGCGCCGCACAGCAAAGCCGCCGCGCCGCTCAGCAGCAGCGCGGTCTGCACCGGCCCGCTTTGCAGAAATCGCCATGCATCAGGGAATGGCCGCCACATGCTCAACATCATGGGCGTGATCATGCCCATTGCCGCCAGCCACCACGAGAATCCGCCCATGCACGCGGATGACATCGATATGATAGCCGTAAAGTGCCGAGAGCACCTCGGTGCGCACCACCTCATGCACCGGGCCGCACAGCGCCTTGCCATCCGCCAGATAAAGAATCTGGTCCATCACCGGCAGCAGCGGGTTCATGTCATGGGCCGAGAGCAGCACCGTCACCCCGCGCTCCTGGCACAGCCGCTTGAGCAGCGCGACAATCTCCGCCGCCGCCTTGATGTCGAGATTGGCCAAGGGCTCGTCCAGCAGCAGCAGCTCGGGCGCGCGCACCAGCGCGTGGGCGATCAGCACGCGCTGCTGCTGCCCGCCGGACAGGCGGCCGATGCGCTGGTCCGCGAAGCCTTCCGCCTCCACCGCGCGCAACGCCTCCTCCACCTTCGCCGCCCGCGCGCGGGAGGGAAGGCTGAGGCCGAATTTATGCCCATCCAGCCCCAGCGCCACGAAATCCCGCGCCCGCACCGGCAAATCCGGCTCGAACTGGAGCTTCTGCGGCACATAGCCGATCCGCCCACTGGCCGTAATCCGCCCTTGCGAGGGCAGCAGCCCCAGAAGCGCGCGCAGCAGCGTGGTCTTGCCCGCGCCATTGGCGCCGATCAGCCCGCAAAACGCCCCGCGCGGCAGGCCGAAACTGATCCGCCGCAGCACATCCTGCCCGCCTTGCGCGACGGACAGGCCCGAGACCTCAAGGGCGGCCTCGCTCACGGCGCGCTGGCCGCCAAGGCCTGTTTCAGAGCAACTGTCGCCTGCAGCATCCAGTCCTGATAATGCTTGGCGTTGGCGGGCATCAGCTCATAGACGGGCATAACCGGCACATCATGTGCCTTCGCCAGGGCCAGCAGGGATTGCGTCTGCGGGTCAGACACCTGGGCGTTATAGGCAAACACCCTCACCCTCCGCCCGCGCAGCAGCGCCTCTTGCGCCGTCACATCCTGGGGGGCGGGATCGGTGTCGTTCATCACCGCGAGCTCAAAGGAAAACGGCGTCATGATCTTCAGTCCGGCTGCCTGCAGCAGATCATCCGCCACCGGCTCGGTCACCGCAACAGGCGCCCCGGCGAAGTCCGCCTTCACCTGCGCCAGCGCCTGCGTCCAGGGGGACAGAGAGGCATCGAAGGCCGCCAGATTGGCCTCATACGCGGCTTTATGGGCGGGGTCCTTCGCCTCGAAATCGGCGGCGGCCGCCGCGGCCACGGCCGGCATCGTATCTGTCCGGTACCAGAGATGCGGGTTCGGCGCGCTATCGGGCAGGTTCAACAGTTTCTGCGCGCTCAGCAGCTTGGCATGGGTGCCTTCCAGCATCTTGTCAGCCCAGGAATCATAGCCCAGCCCGTTTTCCACCACGAGATCGGCACCATGGAAGGCAGCCGCGACGCTCGGCGTGACCTCGAATTCATGAGGGTCGGTGTTCGGGTCGGACTGGATGGAGGTCACCTGCACATATGGCCCGCCGATCTGCGCCAGCACGTCGGCATACTGGTTTTCCAGCCCCACCGCATGCAGCACCGGCTGCGCCATGGAGATATGGCCCGCCAGCGCCAGACCAGTGCCCAACCCCAAACGGCGAATCACCATTCCATCCAACTCCTGAAACGTCGGACGGGATGATATATTATATCATTTCAGAGGTCCAGAGAGCTTCAGCCGCAAAGCGCGGCGAGACCCTTCCTGTTCAGCACGCGGATGCGGCGGGCCATGATCAGTTCCAACAGCCCATCCTTCTCGAATTGCGCCATGGTCCGGGACACGGTTTCGATGGTCAGCCCCAGATAATCGGCGATGTCATGCCGAGCCATCGGCAATTCCATCACCTCGCCCGGCTTGGCGGCCAGCAGCTCGATCAGGAAACTCGCCAGCTTTTGCCCAGCGCTGCCGCGCCCCAGCAATTGTGAGTGCGCCTGGGCCTGGGCCAGGGAGCGCATGGCGTAGCCGTAAAGCTGGGCGGCCGCGGCGGGATCATTCTCCAGCCCCGGGTGGCGCAGCTTCTCCAACGCGCAGGCGGTAACCGCCTCGGCCGAAAGCTGATGCTCCCGGCCCAGTTCAAAGCCGAACACATCGCCCGGCTTATAGAAGGCGTCGATATGACGCCGGCCATCCGCCAGAAATTTGCAGCCTCGCACCATGCCGCTGACCACACGGTACATGCCGCCCGCCTCATCGCCCTCGGCAAAGATATTCTCATCCGGCGCGAAACGCAGGAGCGGCTGGATCTCCGGCTGCGCCGGCTTCAGCAGCACCGGAGGAACCGCATTGGTGCCGCGCCCCCCGGTACGGGGCATCGCTGTTGCTGACATCACCACTCCCCAATCACCAAAATTATGCGCTTAGGTAGCGTTACGGCGGGTGGCCCGGTATCCGGTTTTATCCTTACGTATTTGTACGTATGAGCGCCGTGTCCCGCCCCGGCAGGCAACTCATGATCGCATCGACCAGGCGATTATCCAGAATCGGCCTTTCAAGCACGATCCACACCCCAGATTCGGCGGCGCGGGCTTTCACGGCCAGCGTCTGCCTGCTGACGAGCAGGATGGCGGGCGCGCCCGCCCCCTTCTCCCGTGCCGCGCGCAGCAGCGCGCAGCCATCCAGCAGGGGCAGATTATCCTTCAGCACCAGACAATGCGCCTGCGCCAGCGCAGGAGAGGCAAGCAGCGCCCCCTCATCCGGGCAAAGCTGCACATCCACCTCTTCCATGTGCAGCACAAAGCGCAGGGCATGGCCGATCGGCTCGTCATCAGAATAGATCAAAACAACCGGCCGGATTGCGGCCATACGGGCCCCCTCTCACATGCTGCCTCCCTGCCGCCTGAACAGGCAGACATCAGCCCAAACCTAACCGCCGGCGCCCTTCCCGCCTTGATGCAGCGCAATTTCACGGCGTTTTGGTCTGCCATTCTGCCGTTGCGCCGCGATTTTAATCGGGTAATGTCTTTCAATCCGTGTCCCGGCAGGCGACTGGGATGGGACTTTTCAACATGGGAGACATTATGAAAAAATTCTTCGCGCCGGCCCTTGCCGCGGTCTGCATGCTCGGCATGGCGCTGCCGGTGGCCGCCTCGGCCAAGCAGTTCAAGGAAATCAAGTTCGGGGTGGACGCCACCTACCCGCCGTTCGAGAGCCTGTCTCCCTCCGGCGCCTTCCAGGGCTTCGACATTGATCTCGGCAAGGCCATCTGCGCCGAGCTGAAGGTGAAATGCGTGTTTGTCAGCCAGTCTTTCGACGGCATCATCCCGGCCCTGCAGGCCCGCAAGTTCGACGCCATCCTGTCCTCCATGACGGTGACCCCCGAGCGCGAAAAGGCCGTCGCCTTCTCCTCCGAGATGTATGACGAGCCGACCAGCATGGTCGCCAAGAAGGGTTCCGGCCTGACCCCCACCCTCGCCAGCCTGAAGGGCAAGACCGTCGGCGTCGAGGCCGGCACCATCCAGGAAGCCTATGCGAAGACCTATTGGCAGCCCAACGGCGTCAATGTCGTGTCCTATCAGGGCCAGGACCAGGTCTATGCCGACCTGCTCTCCGGCCGGCTTGACGCCTCCCTGCAGGATTCGGTGGAGGCCGATTACGGCTTCCTGAAGACGCCGAAGGGGGCCGATTACGCCTTCGCCGGCAACGTGACGGATGACCCGAAGGACGTGCTTGGCTCCTATGTCGCCATTGGCGTGCGCAATGACGAGCCGGAGCTGCTGAAGAAGATCGATTGGGCGATCGCCCAGCTTCACAAGAACGGCACCTACGACAAGCTGCAGGCCAAGTATTTCACCTTCAGCATCTACAACGCTCAAGCCGCCACGCAGGCGCCCTGATCACCTGACAATCCGGCCCTGGCGCTCTTGCGCCAGGGCCGGTATCCATCATGGCTGACGCGGGCGATTTGGCTTTCTGATTGAACCAAGGTTGATTCAATCAGAAACCGGCGCGCGCCAGACAGGAACACAGAATGTTTAATCTCGCCGGCTATGGGCCGCAAATCTTCGCCGGTACGGTCACGACGGTGGAGCTTTCCGTCCTCTCTCTTATCGTCTCCTTCGTCATCGGGCTGATTGGCGCCTCGGCGAAACTCTCCAGGAACCGCGCCGCGCGCGGTGCCGCCACGCTCTACACCACCATCATCCGCGGCGTGCCCGACCTGGTGCTGATGCTGCTGATCTTCTACTCGTTGCAGATCTGGATCAACGATTTCACCGACTGGCTGGACAATCTCCAGAACAGCATCGATTTCGAGTTCAACCTCGACCCCTTCACCAGCGGCGTCATCACGCTGGGCTTCATCTATGGCGCCTATTTCACCGAAACCTTCCGCGGCGCCTTCATCGCCGTGCCGAAAGGCCAGCTTGAAGCCGCGCGCGCCTTTGGCATGAAGCCCTTTCTCGTCTTCCGCCGCGTGCTGTTTCCGCAGATGATGCGCTATGCCCTGCCCGGGCTTGGCAATAACTGGCAGGTGATTTTGAAGGCCACGGCGCTGGTCTCGATCATCGGCCTGTCCGACGTGGTGAAGGCCGCCCAGGCGGCGGGCGAGGCCACCTACCGCACCTTCTTCTTCATCTGCATTGCCGGCGCGGTCTATCTGATGCTCACAATCATCTCCAACGGCGTGCTGCTGTATCTGGAACGCAAATACATGATCGGCGTCCGGAAGGCGGTCCTATGATTTATATTGTCCAGCATTACTGGCAGGCGCTGCTCTATTCCGACGGCTACCACATCACCGGCGTGGCGATGACGCTGTGGCTGCTGGTTCTCTCCTGCGCCATCGGCTTCTGCCTCGCTTTGCCGCTGGCCATCGCGCGCAATTCCAAAAACCCGCTCATCTGGGGGCCGGTCTGGATCTATGGCTTCATCTTCCGCGGCACGCCGCTCTATGTGCAACTGCTGCTGATCTATACCGGCGTGTACGGGCTGCATTTCGTCCGCGAGACGCCGATGCTGGCGGTTTTCTTCCGCTCGGCGATCGATTGCACCCTGCTCTCCTTCGCGCTGAACACCGGCGCCTACACGACGGAGATTTTCTACGGGGCGATCCGCGACACCTCGCATGGCGAGGTCGAGGCCGGGCGCGCCTACGGCATGTCCCGCTTCACGCTCTACCGCCGCATCATCATCCCCTCAGCGCTGCGCCGGGCCTTGCCCATGTACAGCAACGAGGTGATCCTGATGCTGCACGCCACCACTTTGGCCTTCACCGCCACCGTGCCGGACGTTCTGAAGATCACTAATGACGCCTATATCGCCACCTACGCGCCGTTCGATGCGTTCGGGCTGGCGGCGGTGATCTATCTTTGCATCTCCTTCGGCCTGATCTTTATGTTCCGCCGGGCGGAGCGGCATTTCCTCGCTCATCTGGCAAGCTAGAGCGGTTTGCAAATAGGTTGAGCCAGTCGGCTCAACCTATAGTCGCACTCCCGCCTTTGCCTGAGCGATCAATTTCAGGCCTTTCAATGAGATCAGATGCTCCACTCTAAATGCATGTTGATCCAGCACGCGATTAGATTGCTTGAGCCGGACTTGGCTCGGTCCGAGCCGTAAATCGCACGCTCCATGCGTGAGACACATCCCCCAGCGGGCAACGTTGCACTATCCAATTGTATTTTCTGGGCAGCAGGCTAGGATGCTTGTAACATTATAACCGCGTGGGACCATGCAGAACAGCAGCCCGGGCAAGCCCGCCGGTTCACCAGCGGCGGAAGATGAGGGTAGCCATACGGCATCTGCCTGGCTGGATCGTGAGGCGCATCTGCGGTCCATCCTCGACACCGTGCCTGATGCCATGGTGGTCATCGATGAGGCGGGCAGCATCCAATCCTTCTCCTCCACCGCCGAGCGCCTGTTTGGCTACAGCGCGGCGGAGGTCGCAGGCAAAAATGTCAGCCTGCTGATGCCCTCTCCCTACCGGGAGCAGCATGACCACTATCTCGCCCGCTATCTCACCACCAAGGAGAAGCGGATCATCGGCGCCTCGCGCGTGGTTATGGGGCTGCGCAAGAACGGCTCCACCTTCCCGATGGAGCTGTATATCGGCGAAACGGTGATGCGCAACCGCCGCGCCTTCACCGGCTTCGTGCGCGACCTGACGGAGCGCCAGGAGACCCAGGCCAGACTGCATGAGCTGCAATCGGAGCTGGCGCACATGTCCCGCTTCACCGCCATGGGGGAGATGGCCTCCACCCTGGCGCATGAGCTGAACCAGCCGCTCACTGCCATCGCCACTTATCTGAATGGCTGCCGGCGGCTGCTGGAGCGCGGCGCTGATGTCGATTCGACGATATTACGAGATGGGATCGAGCGCGCCGCGGATCAGGCGCTGCGGGCCGGGCAGATCATCCGGCGCCTGCGGGAATTCGTCTCGCGCGGCGAGACCGAACGACGCATGGAAAACCTGCCCAAGCTGATCGAGGAGGCCAGCGCCCTGGCCCTCATCGGCGCCCGGGAAAGCGGCCTGCGGGTGAGCTTCTCTTTCAGCCCGGATTGCCCAAGCGTGATCGCGGACAAGGTACAAGTACAGCAGGTGCTGGTGAACCTGATCCGCAACGCCATGGAGGCGATGCAGGGAAGCGAGATGCGTGAGCTGCTCATCTCCACCGCTCCCCTGCCCGATGCCATGATCCGCATCAATGTGGCCGATACCGGCCCCGGCATCGCCCCTGATGTCGCGGCGCAATTGTTCCAGCCCTTCATCAGCACCAAGGCCTACGGGATGGGAGTGGGGCTCTCCGTCTCGCGCACCATCATCGAGGCCCATGGCGGCAAGCTCTGGGCGGAGCCGCGCCCCGGCGGCGGCACCATCTTCGCCTTCACGCTGCGCGGCGCCCTGCTGGAGGAGCACCAACGTTGACCGCCCCAATGGTGCATTTGATCGATGACGATGAGGCGGTGCGCCACGCCCTGGCCTTTCTGCTCGTCAGCTCCGGCGTCGCCGTCCAGGCCTATAAATTCGGCTTCCGCCTTTCTTGAAAGCCTGTCCTCCGTGCAGCCCGGCTGCATCATCACCGATGTGCGGATGCCCGGCATGTCAGGGCTGGATTTGCAGCGCGAACTGGTGAGCCGGCGCATCTTCCTGCCGGTTGTCGTGATGACTGGCCATGGCGACGTGCCGCTGGCCGTGCAGGCCATGAAGGCCGGGGCGGTCGATTTCATCGAAAAACCCTTCTCGGACAGAACTTTGCTGGCCGCCGTGCGGGAGGCTTTGGCCCGCTACGCTCATGATTGCGTGCTGCAGAACAGCAACAACGAAGTGCAGGCCAAGCTGCAGCGTCTTACCCCGCGCGAGCGCGAGGTGCTGGACGGGCTGATCAGCGGCCTGCCCAACAAGACCATCGCCTATGGCCTCAATATCAGCGCCCGCACGGTGGAGATTCACCGCGCCAATCTAATGGCCAAGATGGGGGCCAGCAGCCTGCCGGAGCTGGTGCGCATGGTGCTGCTCGCCCGCGCGCCGGGGGTTTAGATCAATCTGCGTTTAGACAAACCGCTCTGGCGGCAAATAAAAAGGCCAGCCCGGAATACCCGGGCTGGCCTTTTTTGTTCCAATCAAAAAACCAGAGAATCAGCCGCGCAGTGCCTTTGGCAGGGCGGTAATCGCATGGTCGATCAGCGAGGCGTCAGTATCGTTGCTCACCGTATCGCGCAGGATGGCGGCGGAGGCCGCCGTGGCGATATCGATGGCCGCGGTGCGGACCTCTTTCACGGCGGCGGCTTCGGCAGCCTCGATCCGCTCCACCGCCATGCGCTCGCGGCGCTGGGAGGTGGCTTGCGCTTCGGCCGCCAGTTCCGCCGCGAGGCGCTGCGCCTCGGCATGGGCTGTCGCCAGGATCTGCTTGGCATCCTCGGCCGCCTGGGCCTGCTTCTGCTTGGCGTCGGCCAGAATGGCCTCGGCCTCTTGCTTCAACTGCGCAGCCTCGGCCAGAGCGGCCTGCACCGCCTTGGTCCGCGCATCCAACAGGTTGGCAACCGCCGCAAGCACCTTGCGCCCCGCCAGGACGGCGAAGATGACAATGGCGATGAAGACCCAGAACGTGCCATGGGCCCAGAAATTCGCGTTGAGAGCTTCGTATTCCATGGGTTACGCCGCCTTTCGCGCCGCCAGAGCGTCGTCCACGCGCCGTGCCAGCTCGTCTTGCCCGGGCATGGAGCCCGTGAGTTTGAGCAGGATCTCGCTGGCAGCCTCGGAAGCGACCGGCTTGATCGCCGCCATGGCGGCGGCGCGGGCCGCCTCGATCCGGGCCTCGGACACGGCGAGCTTGGCCTCCAGCTGGGCGTTCAGCTCAGCCGCCTTGGCAGCGGCCTCGGCCTTCGCGTCGCCAACCGCCTTCGCCACCTCGGCCTGGGCATTGGCCCGGGCGGAGGAGAGTGTCGCGGTCAGCAGCGCCACCGCCTGGTCGGCTGCCTGCTTGGCGGCACGGGCCGCCGCGAGGTCGCGGGCGATGACCGCAGCACGGTTCTCAAGAACCTTGCCCATCTGCGGCAGGCCCCAGCGCGACAGCAGGAGGTAAAGCACCACCATGATGACCGCCATCCAGCCCACCTGGTCAAGGGTGAGCGGGTTGGAGAAATCCATCTGCGGCATCTTGCTCTCCGCCATCGCGGCGGAGGGGGCAAGGGCCAGCAGCAGAGCGGTGCTGATGCGGCGCATCTTAGGTGAACAGAATGACCAGCGCGATGACCAGCGCGTACAGCGCCACGGCTTCCGTCAGCGCGAAGCCGAGCAGAACATCGCGGAACATCGCGTCACGCGCGGCCGGGTTGCGGCCGACGGAGGACACGAAAGAACCGAACAGGTTACCGATACCCACGCCGGCACCGGCGACGCCGATGGTGGCGAGACCCGCGCCGATATCCTTGGCGAGCAGAGCGGCAGACTGAGGATCCATGTAATTTATTCCTTTCCGAAGAGGCTTTTATAGGGTCTGGGTCAGTGCATATGCACGGCGTCGTGCAGATACAGGCAGGTGAGAATGGCGAACACGTAGGCTTGCAGCCCGGCCACCAGCAGTTCCAGCGCCACGAGCGCGACGTTCAGCCCCAGCGGGATGACGGAGGCAACGGCGCCGAACACGCCAAGACCCGCGGTGAGCATCAGCATGAAGCCGGCGAACACCTCCCACATCACGTGCCCGGCCGTCATGTTGGCGAACAAACGCACGGAGAGGGAGATGGGACGCGAGAGATAGGAGATGATCTCGATGGGCACGAGCAGCGGCAGCAGCCAGCCCGGCACGCCCGGCGGGAACGAAGAATTTCAGGAACCGGAAGCCATGGACATAGAAGCCCACGGCGGTCGAGAACACGAAGACGAACAGCGCCAGCGCCAGCGTCACCGCGATATGCGAGGTGAAGGCGAAGAAATAGGGGAACAGCCCGATCAGGTTGCCCAGGAGGATGAAGCTGAAGATGGTGAATACCAGCGGGAAGAAGCGCCGTCCCTCCTCGCCGATCGTGTCCAGGCACATATTGCTGCACGAACTCGTACAGCATCTCGACCAGCGACTGCACGCGGCCGGGCACCAGCGCGCGCGCCTTCAGCCCGATAGCGAAGGTCGCCACGATGATGACCGCGGCGGCCAGCATGGCCTCGTTCGAATTGGTGAAATTGATCGCGCGCCCGAAGCGGCCCGAGACCCGTGGTCAGGCTGAATTGTCCCAGCGCGTCGATCGATGGTCCCGCCATGTGTATACCCTGCCTGAAGCCGACTTATCGCACCGCTCGCGCGGCGCCTTGTTACTCTTTGCGCTCGGCCCGCAGCAAATTGCGCAGGCCGGCCGCCAATCCCACGGGGACCATGAGGATCATCAGCCAGGGCTTGGTGTGAAAAAGCCTGTCCAGCCCCCACCCGATCACCACGGCGATGACCATCGCGGCCACCATCTCAACCCCCAGGCGCATCGCCAGCTCTATCGCGCGCTGCGCCGAGCCGGCCTGGCTTTTGCCCGGTGCTTCGCGCTTGGGGCCGCGGGCTGCGTCTTCCGCTGCCTGCAATCGCGCCTCAAACACTTTTTTCTCCGGGCCGTCGCTCATGCACCTGTCTCCTGCGGACATCCGCCGGAAGGTTGCGGCGGTTGCTATCCTTACCCCCCCCGACTGTCAAGAATGAATAAGCGTTATAGTGCATACGCGATCCGATTGCGTCTTTTGTGCCCAAATCACACACGATGGACTGTTGACGCGGTTACGGACAGACCGCCACTTATTCACGAGTTGTTTAGATTGAGGACCTGCCTTGCCTGTGGAAATGCTGCGCGAATTGCCGCTGGACCAAATTCTGCTCGGTGATGCCGGGACAATGCTGCGCATGCTGCCCGATGCCTCGGTCAACTGCGTGTTCGCGGACCCGCCCTATAATCTCCAGCTGCGCGGCGAGCTGCGCCGTCCCGATGACAGCCTGGTCGACGGGGTGGATGACGATTGGGATAAATTCGACGATTTCGCCGCCTATGACGCCTTTACCCGCGACTGGCTCTCCGAATGCCGGCGGGTTCTGAACAAGGACGGCACGATCTGGGTCATCGGCTCCTATCACAACATCTTCCGCATCGGGGCGATGATGCAGGATCTGGGCTTCTGGATCTTGAACGACGTGATCTGGCGCAAGACCAACCCCATGCCCAATTTCCGCGGCCGGCGCTTCACCAACGCCCATGAGACGATGATCTGGGCGGCCAAGAGCCAGCAGAGCCGCTATAAATTCAATTACCAGTCCATGAAGGCGCTGAACGACGACCTGCAGATGCGCTCGGACTGGACCCTGCCGCTCTGCACCGGAAACGAACGGCTGAAGAATGTCCATGGGCTGAAACTCCACCCCACCCAGAAGCCCGAAGCCTTGCTGCACCGCGTCGTCATGGCCTCGACCAGCCCGGGCGACGTCATCGTGGACCCATTCCTGGGTTCGGGCACCACGGCGGCGGTGGCCAAGCGGCTGCACCGGCATTTCATCGGCATAGAGCGCCACCCGGCCTATGTGGAGGCCGCCTGGGGCCGGTTGCAGGCTGAAGAGCGCGTCCCCCGGACCGCCGTAGTCGCCCCGCCCTCAGGGCGTGAGGCGCCGCGAATCGCCTTTGGCAGCTTCGTGGAACGCGGCATCATCCGCCCCGGCACCCAGGTGCTGGACAAGCAGCGCCGCTTCGCCGCTGAAATCACCGCCGAGGGCGGGCTGGTGAGCGGATCGCATCGCGGCTCCATCCATCAGGTGGGTGCGGCGGTGCAGAACGCGCCCTCCTGCAATGGCTGGACCTTCTGGCATTTCGAGCGCAACGGCCAGCTCATGCCGCTGGATGTGCTGCGCAAGGAAGACCAGGAGAGCTGAAGGGTCAAAACGTTTTTTGGGGCCGCCTTTTTTGTAAAAAAGGCGGCATTTCTTTGCAGCTTTTTGAAAAAAAAGCCGCACCAAAAACTTTTATTTTCAGCGGGCGACTCTGCCCGATTCGCCGATCAGCTTCTGCGCCAGCAGCACTGGCACCGCCGTGAACAGGATGATGGCGAACACCACCACATTCACCTCCGGCAATTGCTGCCCCAGGCGGATGGCACCGAAAATCCATAGCGGCAGCGTGTTCTGCGCCCCGGCGGTGAAGGTGGTCACGATCACCTCATCGAAGGAGAGCGCGAAGGCCAGCAGCGCCCCTGCCCCGATGGCGCTGGCCATCATCGGCAATTGCACCAGCCGGAAGGTACGGAAGGCATCAGCCCCCAGATCCGCCGAAGCCTCGGTCAGCGAGCGCGGCATGCGCCGCAGCCGGGCGACCACGTTGTTATAGACGATCACCACGCAGAAGGTGGCGTGCCCGGCCACGATGGTCAAATAGGAGAGATTGATCCCCCAGAAGGCGAAATAGGCCGCCAGCGCCATGCCGGTGAGAATGCCAGGCAGCGCGATGGGCAGCACGGCAATGAAGCTCACCACCTCCTTCGTGGCACTCTGCATCCGCGCCACCGCCATGGCGGCCAGCGTGCCCAGCAGCATCGCCGCCAGGGTGGCGACCGCCGCCACCTCCAGCGACAGCACCAGCGCCTGCCGCACGGCTTGGTCATGCCAGGTATCGGCGAACCAATGCAGCGCGAAGCCCGTGATGGGCCAGGCCGGAATTGGCGCCGCCGAGAAGGCGTAGAGCACGATCACGATGATCGGCACGAACAGGAAGGCGAAGATGGCCGCCACAGCGGCCCAGATGAGCGTGTCAGAGCGCATCGAACGCCCCCAATTTCCGTGCGATGAGCAAGAACACCGCCATCACGCCCAGAGGCAGCACCGCATAGGCCGCCGCGAAGGGAATGTTGTTGGTGACACCCACATTTGAATAGACCACGTTGCCGATGAAATCCGAGCCCTGCCCGCCCACCAGCATCGGCGTCACGTAATCGCCAAGCGTGAGGGAGAAGGTGAAGATCGCCCCGGCCACCATGCCGGGCAGCGACATCGGCAACACCACGCGCCGGAAGGTGGCAAAGCCGCGCTCGCCGAGATCAGCCGAGGCTTCCAGCAGGCTGGGCGGTATCCGCTCCACGCTCGCCGCCACGGGCAAAATCATGAACGGCAGCCAGAGATAGGAGAACACGATCCACATCGCCCAGTTGCTGTAGCCGATATGCAGGCCCGGCAGGCCGATTTCGGCCAGGGCCCAGTTCAGCAGCCCGTCATGGGCCAAAATCAGCCGCCACGCATAAACCCGCGCCAGATAGCTGGACCAGAGCGGCACCATCACCGCCGCCATCATCACCGCGCGCAAACGCGGCCCGGCGAGGCGCACCATGGCGAAAGCCACCGGCCAGGCGAGGATGATGTCCGTGATTGTCACCGCTGCCGCAATGCCGACCGTCCGCAGCGCGATCCGGATATAGACCGGCCCGGAGAGAAGCTGCTGGAAATTGGAAAAGGAGAAGCCAGGGATCAGGTCGCCGCTGAGATCATCCACCGTCCAGAAGGAGGTGATGAGCAGCGCCCCGATGGCCGCCAGATACAAGGCCGCGAACCAGACCGCCGGCAGCCCCAGCAGGGCCGCATTGGCCATGCCAGGGCGCCGCCAGCCGAAGGCGGAGAGGGTTTTCGCCGTACTCATGCCGCATGCCTTACGTTACGCAGGGGGGCTGAGCCCCCCTGGTGAAGCCGAAACATCATCCTTTGATCGCCTGCCATTCGCGCTGCCAGGCGGCATAGTCCAGGCAATTATGATTGCCATTGCCGCAATCGGTGCGCGGGGTCTTCCAGAACTTGATCTGGTCGAAATAGGAGGCGGGCGCATTGGCATGGTACTGCGCGCAGGCGCCGGGCTGCTGGGCGTCCATCTCCTTGCAGGCCAGGGTGTTGGCCGGGGTTTCGCCGAAATAGATCGCCTGCTGCGCCTGCACCTTCGGCGTCGTCACCCAGTTGATCCACTCATAGGCGCAATTGGGGTGCTTCGCCTTGGCGGCGACCATCCACGTATCGGCCCAGCCGGTTGCACCTTCCTGCGGAATGGTATCGGCCACCGGCACCTTGGCGGCCTGCAGCGTGTTGGTCTGGTATGGCCAGGCCGCACCCACCACCGCATCGCCGGAGGTGAAGAGCTGGATCTCATCAGACGCCAGCGCCCAGTATTTCTTGATCAGCCCGGACTGCGCCTTCAGCAGCTTCGCCACCGCGTTCATCTGCGTCTGGTTCAACTCATACGGGTCGGTGATGCCGAGCGACGGGTCTTTCTTGGAAAGATAGAGCGCCGCATCCGCGATCTGGATCGGGTTATCCGGCACGGTGATCTGAGACTTATATTTCGGATCATAGATCACGTCCCAGGAGGTGGGCGCCGCGGGGAACAGCTTGGTGTTGTAGAGCAGCGTGTTCGGGCCCCATTCATAGGAGACGCCGTAATGCACGCCCTTCACGGTGTTGAAATCCGGCCCCTGGAGCTGGGGAATGAAATCCTTCCAGGCCGGGATCAGCGCCATGTTGATGGGCTGCACGTCGTGGCCGTAGATCAGCCGCAGCGTGGCATCGCCAGAGGCGGAAACCACGTCATACTGGGCACCGCCGCCGGAGCGCATCAGCGCCACCATCTCGTCGGAGGAGCCGGCATATTTCGCATTCACCTGGCAGCCGGTGGCGGCCTCGAAGGGCTTCACCCAATCATCCTGCGCGTAGCCTTCCCAGGCCACGACATTCAGCACGCCCTCGCCCTGGCCGATGGATTGCAGCGGTTCAGCCGCCGCCGCGCCCTGGGCAAAGGGCAGAGCCACGGACAAATATAAGGCCAGCTTTGCCAGTTTGCGTTTTAAACCGTCTTTCATCACTGCTCTCCCTTGTTGCTTGAACCCCCGATGGCGATGCTTGCCGCGCGCGGCCAGGCCACCGTTACCGAATCACCGGCTGCGAATTGCAAGCCCCCCTGCACCGGCACAATATTCGCCTCCATCACCTGCAGGGCGCCGCCATTCTCCAGTGACACAACATAGCGCGTGACGGCCCCCAGATAGACCGCCTCGTGCACCGTTCCGTGCCGCTTTTCGTAGCCTTCGGGCACCGCATGGGCGTGGGGCACCAGATGCAGCTTCTCCGGCCGCAGCAGCATATTCCCCATAAGGTTGGAGGAGCCCACGAAATCCGCCACGAAGGCGCTGGCCGGGCGCTCATAAAGGTCGAACGCCGTGCCGATCTGCTCGATCTTGCCCTGGCTGAACACGGCGATGCGGTCGCTCATTGAGAGCGCCTCGTCCTGGTCATGCGTCACGTAGATGAACGTGATGCCGGTTTCGTGCTGAAGCCGCTTCAGCTCCTGCTGCATCTGGTGGCGCAGTTTCAGGTCCAGCGCGCCCAGGGGCTCGTCCAGAAGCAGCACGCGCGGGCGGTTGACCATCGCCCTGGCCAAGGCCACGCGCTGGCGCTGCCCGCCGGAGAGCTGCGCGGGCTTGCGCCCGGCAAACGCCTCCAGCTTCACCGCCGCCAGGGCTTTCTCAGCCTCATCATGCGCCTGCGCTTTCGGCACCTTCTTGGCCCGCAGCCCGTAGGCGACGTTTTCAACCAGCGAGAGATGCGGAAACAGCGCATAATCCTGGAACACCGTGTTCACCGCGCGCTCGAAGGGCGGCAGGGCGGCCACGTCCTGGCCATCCAGCAGAATCCGTCCGGAATCCGGCCGCTCAAACCCCGCGATGAGACGCAAAGTGGTGGTTTTGCCCGAGCCGGAGGGCCCCAGCAGGGTAAAAAACTCCCCGGCATAAACGGTCAGGTCCAGGCGTGAGAGCGCCACCGCCCCGCCATAGCTCTTGGCCACCCCTTCTAGCTGTACAATCGGCTGTTTCACCTGCACCCCTTTATTCATGAGGTCATATCTTGTTGCGTCCATGATAGCATGGATTGCCACGCCCCACCCCCTGCCCTGTTGACCGGCGAACACAGCTGTACTCCATGCGCGCCTGTATCCCAGGGTCAACCGGATTTTCCGGCGGGCGGGCATAATCCGCCCAATTTATATCAATGAGGAGTCACATGCCCGATCATCTTAAATTCTACATCAATGGCGCATGGGTGGACCCGGTGGTCCCCAACCGCATCCCGGTTATCGATCCCTCGACCGAGGAAGCCTTCACCGAGATCTCCGGCGGCTCGGCCGCCGACGTGAACAAGGCCGTGGCCGCCGCAAAGGCCGCTTTCCGCTCCTTCTCGCGCACCTCCCACAAGGAGCGGCTGGAGCTGCTGAAAACCTGCCTTGAGATCTACAACAAGCGCTATGACGACATCGCCGAGGCGTGCTCGCGCGAGATGGGTGCGCCCATCGGCTTCTCGAAAGAGGCGCAGGTCTGGGTCGGCCAGGGGCATTTCCAGGCGCTGATCGACAAATTCGAGACCTTTGAATTCGCCGAGAAGCGCGGCACCACCCTGGTGGTGAAGGAGCCGATCGGCGTTTGCGGCCTCATCACCCCCTGGAACTGGCCGCTGAACCAGATCGTCTGCAAGGTGGCCCCGGCGCTGGCGGCGGGCTGCACCATGGTGTTGAAGCCTTCGGAGATTGCGCCGATCAACGCGCTGATCTTTGCCGAGGTGATGCATGAGGCGGGCGTGCCGGCGGGCGTGTTCAACCTCGTCAACGGCACCGGGCCGGAGGTGGGCCAGGTTCTGGCTGCGCACCCGGATGTGGACATGATGTCCTTCACCGGCTCCACCCGTGCCGGCACCATCGTGGCGCGCGAGGCGGCGGCCACCGTGAAGCGCGTCTGCCAGGAGCTGGGCGGCAAGTCTGCCAACATCCTGCTCCCGGATGTCGATCTGGAGAGCGCGGTGCGCCAGGGCATCGGCGCCTGCTTCATCAACACCGGGCAGTCCTGCGACGCGGCGACGCGCATGCTGGTGCCCGCCTCCCTGCATGACAAGGCGGTGGAGATTGCCGTGGACGAGGCTTCCAAGCAAACCCCCGGCCCGGCTTTTGCCGAGGGCACGGTGCTGGGCCCGCTGGTGAGCCAGATGCAGTGGGACAAGGTGCAGAACCTGATCCAGGCGGGTATCGACGAGGGCGCGACGCTGGCCTGCGGCGGCACCGGCCGGCCGGACGGGCTGAACAAAGGCTATTTCGCCAAGCCCACCGTGTTCGCCAATGTGAAGCCGGGCATGACCATCGAGAAGGAGGAGATTTTTGGGCCCGTCCTCTCGATCATCCCCTACGACACGGTGGAGGACGCCATCGAGATCGCCAATGACACGGTCTATGGCCTGGCCGCCTACGTGCAGGGCAAGGACATTGCGCAGGTGCGCGAAGTTGCGGCGCAGATGCGGGCTGGGTCGGTGTATCTGAACTACCCGGATGTGGATTTCTTTGCGCCGTTCGGCGGTTACAAGCAGTCCGGCAACGGGCGGGAATATGCGGATTTCGCGCTGCACGACTTTTTGGAGATCAAGGGGATCGTCGGGTACGGGGCGTAAGTTCTTATCACGATTTTGCAATGAAACGGGGCCGGACCAATGGTTCGGCCTCTTTGCATAATCTCAAAGAAAGATTTTGTTAGATCTTCTTATGACCATTTGGGCCCTACCGCTCAAGCAATCCGGGGCTTGAGCCACAAACCTCTTCACCAAAAACCTCAAGCCATTTCCGAATTTCTGAAACTATAAAATGAAATTTTTGATCCTCCGAGACATCAATGGTTTCACCCGGCTTAAACCATGCTGCCATCTTACAGTTTACAATCTCAGGTGAGGAACACGCCGGCCATGGGGAACACCGGGCGGAGCAAAAAATGAGTTTTACGGCAGATCGCCAGCCCCAAATGGCCTTATGCGCCAAGGCTGGACCACGCCCCCTACCCCACCTCAAACACTTTAACCTCCACCCGCTCCGGCTTTCTGATCCCCGTCGCCAGAAACAGCGGGCGGGTCATCCATTTAAGCCCCGCATCCTCTGTCTCGAAGCGCGGGGTGGTGCGGAAATAGATTTGCTCCGGCGGCACCTCTTCCCCGCGCGTAATCCGCGCCATCAACTCCGGCGCGCCGTAGCGCACGCCGATATTCACGATATACAGCATCGCCCCGCCCGCCATTCTGGCCGCGTAACGCGCATCCAGGGTCGTGTACCCATCCGCGCGGATGAGCTGGTAATCCGCCCCCGCCGGAAGAATCTCGCCCGCAAGGTTCGGCCCCTCGATCCGCCCGCCCAGAATCGGCACCACGCGGCGCAGCCCCTCGCCCGTCTCGCCCACGGCAATCGGCGCGCCCACCTCGATAAAAATATCCGCCACGAATGTCAGCGCCGGCGCGTTCATTTCCTTGCCCCCCTTTTTGCGCGCCCAGGCTCCCACCCCGCCCCGCGCCGCGTCCAGCCCCCGCTCCGCTTGCCCGGCGTAACAACCCGTCCTAATCTCCCCCCGTCTCGAGGAACACGCCGACCACGGGAACACCGGGCGGAGCAATATTATGGGTTTTACGGCGGGGCGGGATGCTCAGGTGGCCTTATGCGCCACGGCTGGGCTGCTGCCTTTACTGAGGGCGCTGGGCGCCGACGCGGACCGGATTTTCGGTCCCGCCGGGATTGATGCCAGCCGTTTGAACGCCGGGAGCGAGGGCGCCCTGGCGCTGTCCTCCTATGTGGAGGTGATGGAGCGCGCCGCAAGGCAATCCGGCCGGCCTGATTTCGGGCTGCTCTATGGCAGCACCTTCCCGGCCTCCGGCCATGGGCTGGTGGGGGACTTGGCTCTTTCCGCCCCCAGCATCGGCATGGCGCTGCGGCAATTCACCGACCTCTTCCCTTTGCACCAGGAGGCCAGCGAGGCCCGGCTGGTGGAAGAGTCCGGCCTGTTGCGCCTCGAATACCGGATTCTCGACTGGCGGATTTTCGAGCGCCGCCAGGATGCGGAACTCACCATCGCCATGTTCCAGAACCTGCTGCGCGAGGCCTACGGCCCCGGTTTCCGCCCCGTGGAGGTGCAGTTCGAGCATCCCGCGCCGGAAGGCCGCGCCGCGCATGAGGCGGCTTTCGCCGCCCCGGTGTTCTTCGGCCAGCGCACCAACGCCATCATTTTTGCGCCCGGCGACCTCTCGCGGCGCATGCCGGGTGCGGATGTCGCCCGCTTCGCCCGCCTGGCGGCCGAGGCCTACCGCCGCCGCCTGCCCCATGGCCGCGTGCCGCTGGAGGCCAGGGTGCGCGCCGAAATCCGCTCCCGCCTGCCGGATGGCTCGCCGCCGATCATGGATATCGCCGCCGCGCTCGGGGTGGCGCGCTGGACGCTGCAGCGCCGCCTGAACGAGATGGGCCTGACCTATGCCGGGGCGGTACAGGATGTGCGCAAAACCCTGGCGGAGAGCTATCTGCGCCAGCCGCACCTCACCATCTCCGGCATCGCCCAGCTTCTGGGCTATGCGGAACTCAGCCCCTTCTCGCGCGCCTGCCGCCGCTGGTTCGGCGCCTCGCCGGAGCAGATTCGCGCCCAAACCCGGCTGATCTGAGCCCAATCCGCCCCCGACGCTTGACTTGAGGGCCAGGGGGGCGCATGGGCTGCCCCTGGAAAAAACCGTCGTGCTGCGAGTGTTCGCACCACGGCGCGTTTTGCGTTGCGCGCCCCCGCGCGCAGCTTCTGAATTTTGCGCGCTTTGCGCGTTGTGGAGATCAGGCTGCATGTTCGACACCCTGTCGGGCAAATTCTCGGATATTTTCGACAAGCTCCGCCGCCGCGGGGCCCTGTCGGAGTTCTGATGTCAACGACGCGCTGCGGGAGATCCGCCTAGCGCTGCTGGATGCCGACGTGGCACTGCCGGTGGTGAAGGATTTCATCACCAAGGTGCGGGAGCAGGCGGTGGGCGCGGAAGTGCTGCGCTCCGTCAGCCCCGGCCAGATGGTCGTGAAGATCGTCAATGACGCGCTGATCGAGGCGCTGGGCGGCATGACGGTGCCGCTGAACCTCAACGCGCCCTCGCCCCTCCCCATCCTGATGGTCGGCCTCCAGGGTTCGGGCAAAACCACCACCTCCGGCAAGATCGCGCTGCGGCTGAAGACCCGCGAGCGCAAGAAGGTGCTGCTGGCGAGCCTGGACACCCAGCGCCCTGCCGCACAGCTGCAGCTTGAGCAGCTGGCAAGCCGTGCCGAGGTGGCAAGCCTGCCGATCATCCCCGGCCAGACGCCTTTGCAGATCGCCCAGCGGGCGATGGACATGGCGCGCCGCGAAGTGTTCGACGTGGTGATCCTGGACACCGCCGGGCGGCTCTCCATCGACCTCGCGCTGATGGAAGAGGTGAAATCCATCCGCGCCGCGGTGAACCCGGTGGAAACCCTGCTGGTGGTCGACGCCATGACCGGCCAGGACGCGGTGACCACCGCCACCGCCTTCAACGCGGCCGTGCAGATCACCGGCATCGTGATGACCCGGCTGGATGGCGACTCCCGTGGCGGCGCCGCGCTCTCCATGCGCGCGGTTACCGGCGCGCCGATAAAACTCGTCGGCCAGGGCGAGAAGCTGGACGCGCTGGATGAGTTCAACCCGGAGCGTATCGCCGGGCGCATTCTCGGCATGGGCGACATTGTCGGGCTGGTCGAGAAGGCCGCCGCCAATATCGACCATCAGGAGGCCGAGAAGCTCGCCAAGAAGATGGCGAAGGGCAAGTTCGACCTGGAGGATTACGCCGCCCAGCTCAAGCAGATTTCCAAGATGGGCTCGCTCTCGGGCATTCTTGGCCTGCTGCCCGGTGTCGGCAAGATCAAGCAGCAGATCGAGAACGCCAATCTCGACCAGACCGTCTTCAAGCGCCACATCGCCATCATCAACTCGATGACCCCGGCGGAGCGCCGCGCGCCGGATATCATGAAGGCCAGCCGCAAGAAGCGCGTGGCCGCCGGCTCCGGCACCTCCGTGCAAGAGGTGAACAAGCTGCTGAAGCAGTTCGACGATATGTCGACGATGATGAAGCGGATGAACAAGATGGGCGGCCCGGAGGCGATGATGCGCCAGATGCAGGCCGCCATGGGCGGCGCCAAAGGCGGCCGCAAACCTTTCTAACTTTTTTGATTAAACCAAGGAGTTCCCATGTCTGTTAAAATTCGCCTTTCCCGCGCCGGCGCCAAGAAGCGCCCGTTCTACCACATCGTCATCGCTGACGCGAACGCGCCGCGCGACGGCAAGTTCATCGAGCGCGTGGGCACCTACAACCCGATGCTGCCGGCCGAGCACGCCGAGCGCATCACGCTCAAGACCGAGCGCCTGCAGTATTGGCTGAGCAACGGCGCGCAGGCGACCGACCGCGTCGCCCGCTTCCTGGCCAAGGCCGAGCTGATCAAGGCCCCGGTTTATGCCGAGCAGCCCAAGCAGGCCCAGCCGAAGAAGAAGGCCCAGGAGCGCGCCGCCGAGCGTGCGAAGGCCGCGGCCGCCGCCTAATCTAGCCAGGACGTAAAGTGGAAGACCGGCTGATCCTGATGGGCGTGGTTGGCAAGCCGCATGGCGTGCGCGGGCAACTGCGCGTGCATTGCTATGGCGAGGACCCCGCGGTTCTCGCCCAGCACGTGCTTGTCAGATTCCAAGGGGCGGCATTTCGCGCTCGACTGGGCGCATGACAATGTCGCCTGGCTCAGCGCGGTGTCCGCCGGTGCGAAGCGCCGGATCACCGACCGTGACGAGGCCGCGCGGCTCACCAATCTGGAACTCTTCCTGCCCCGCTCCGTTTTGCCGGAGGTTGAGGAAGAGGAGTTCTACCTGACCGACCTCATCGGGCTTGCCGCCCATGATGAGACCGGCGCGGAGATTGGCCGGGTCGCGAATGTGCTGGATTACGGCGCGGGCGCCAGCCTGGAGCTTGCCCCTGGCGGTCGGCTGATCCCCTTCACCCGCGCCTGCGTGCCGGATGTGCGGATCGCCGATGGCTATGTGGTGGTGGTGCCGCCCGCGGAAGTGGAAGCCAAAGAGGAAGCGAAGGAGGCGGGCGAATGAGCTGGCGCGCCGACATCCTCACCCTCTTCCCATCCATGTTCCCCGGCCCGCTTGGTGAATCCCTCGCCGGGCGGGCGCTGGAGGAACAGAAATGGAGCCTGAAGGTCACGGATATCCGCGACTTCGGGCTGGGCCGCCACCGCGCGGTGGATGACACGCCCTTCGGCGGCGGCGCCGGCATGGTGCTGCGCCCGGATGTGGTGGATGCCGCCATCGGCAGCGTGGCTGACCAGCGCCCGCTGATCTTCCTCACCCCGCGCGGCACGCCGCTGACGCAAGGCCGGGTCCGCGACCTGGCTGATGGCCCCGGCGCCATCCTGGTCTGCGGCCGGTTCGAGGGGATCGACCAGCGCGTCATCGAGGCGCGTGGCGGCGAGGAGATCAGCATCGGCGACTACGTGCTCTCCGGCGGGGAGTTGCCGGCCCTGGTGCTGCTGGATGCGGTGATCCGCCTGCTGCCCGGCGTGATGGGCCATGCGGAAAGCGGCGTGGAGGAGAGCTTCTCGCTCCCGCTGCTGGAATACCCGCATTACACCCGCCCCGCCCTGTGGGACGGCCACGCCGTGCCGGAGGTGCTGACCCAAGGCAACCATGCCGCCATCGCCGGCTGGCGGCGGGCGCAGGCCATCGCCACCACGCAAACCCGCAGACCCGACCTTTACGCCCAATACATTGCAACCGGCGCCACAGCGCCCTAAACACCCGTTTCGAGAAGGACCCAACCCATGAACATCATCCAGACGCTCGAGGCCGAGCAGATCGCGAAGCTGACCGAGAGCAAGACCATCCCCGCCTTCGCCCCCGGCGACACGCTGCGCGTGAACGTGACCGTGAAGGAAGGCGAGCGCTCCCGTATCCAGGCCTTCGAGGGCCTGTGCATCGCGCGCTCCAACCGTGGCCTGAACTCCTCCTTCACCGTGCGCAAGATCTCCTACGGTGAAGGCGTGGAGCGCGTGTTCCCGCTCTATGCACCGGTCATCGCCGAGATCAACGTGATCCGCCGTGGCGATGTGCGCCGCGCCAAGCTGTATTATCTGCGCGGCCGCCGCGGCAAGTCCGCCCGCATCGCCGAGAAGGCCCGCGAGGTCGTTGCCGAGGCACCGGCGGCGCAGTAAATCTGGAGCGTTGCCCCGTCCAAGGGCAACGCGCCCTTGTGATCTGATTTTTTGAGTGCGGGAGCCCATAGGCTCTTCGCCAGGGGCCAGGAGGACATTGTCCTTCTGGCCTTTTGCAACTTGGAGGCCTTTTTCAAATGCCGCGGACCTTATTCGACAAGATCTGGGATGCCCATGTGGTGGACCGGATGGAGGACGGCACATGCGTTCTCTATATCGACCGTCATCTCGTGCATGAGGTGACCAGCCCGCAGGCGTTTGAGGGGCTTCGCATGGCCGGGCGCAAGGTGCGCCGGGTGGAAAACACCATCGCCGTGGTGGACCATAACGTGCCCACCAGCCCGGACCGGCTGACCGAGGTGAACGAGCCGGAAAGCGCGCTGCAGATCGCCACGCTGGAGCAGAACGTCAAGGAATTCGGGGTCACCTATTTCCCGATGTCCGACCTGCGCCAGGGCATCGTGCATGTGGTCGGCCCCGAGCAGGGCATTTCGCTGCCGGGCATGACCATCGTTTGTGGCGACAGCCATACCTCCACCCATGGCGCGCATGGGCGCGCTGGCCTTTGGCATCGGCACCTCGGAGGTCGAGCATGTGCTGGCCACCCAGACCCTGCTGCAGAAGCCCGCCAAGAACATGCTCATCCGCGTGGATGGCGCGCTGCCCCAGGGCTGCACCGGCAAGGACATCATGCTGGCGATCATCGGCAAGATCGGCACGGCCGGCGGCACGGGGTATGTGATGGAGTTCGCGGGCGAGGCGATTCGCGCGCTGGACATGGCCGGGCGCCTGACCATGTGCAACATGAGCATCGAGGCCGGCGCCCGCGCCGGCTTGATCGCGCCGGACGAGACCACCTTCGACTACATCAAGGGCCGCCCCTTCGCGCCGCAGGGTGCTGATTTCGATGCCGCCCTGGCCTATTGGAAGACCCTGCCCAGCGACGAGGGCGCGCAATACGACAAGATCGTGGAGCTGCGTGCGGAAGAGATCATCCCGCAGGTCACCTGGGGCACCAGCCCGGAGACCGTGATCCCCGTCACCGGCCTTGTGCCCAACCCGGCGGATGAGACGGACGAGGCCAAGCGCGCCCAGATGCAGCGCATGCTGAGCTATATGGGCCTGGAAGCCGGGCAGAAGATCGAGGGCACGAAGGTGGATGTCGTGTTCATCGGCTCCTGCACCAATTCGCGCATCGAGGATCTGCGCGCCGCCGCCGCCGTGGCCAAGGGCCGCCATGTGGCGCCGGGCGTGCGCGTGCTGGTGGTGCCGGGCTCGGGCCTGGTCAAGCAGCAGGCGGAGGCGGAAGGTCTGGCGCAGATCTTCACCGATGCGGGCTTTGAATGGCGCGAGGCGGGCTGCTCCATGTGCCTGGGCATGAACCCGGACAAGCTGACGCCGGGCCAGCGCTGCGCCTCCACCTCCAACCGTAATTTCGAAGGCCGCCAGGGCCCGGGCGGGCGCACCCATCTGCTCTCCCCCGCCATGGCCGCCGCCGCCGCCGTCACCGGCAAAATCACCGATGTGCGGGAGTTGATCTGATGGATAAGTTTTCGGTCCTCACCGCCATCGCGGCGCCGCTGAATATCGACAATATCGATACGGACAAGATCATCCCGGCCCGCTTCCTTAAAACCATCAAGCGCACCGGCCTGGGCAAAAGCGCCTTTGCCGACATGCGCTATAACGCGGATGGGAGCGAAAGACCGGATTTCGTGCTGAACCAGGCCCCTTACCGCCGGCGGAAATCCTGGTGGCGGGCGATAATTTCGGCTGCGGCTCCTCGCGCGAGCACGCCCCCTGGGCGCTGAAGGATTTCGGCCTGCGCTGCGTCATCGCGCCCAGCTTCGCCGACATCTTCTTCAATAACTGCTTCAAGAACGGCATCCTGCCGATCGCCCTGCCCGAAGAGATCTGCGCCCGGCTGCGTGAGGATGCCGCCATGGGCAGCAATGCCAAGCTCACCGTAGACCTCGCCCGCCAGGTGGTGGTGCGCCCGAACGGGGAGGAGATCCCCTTCAGCGTCGACCCCTTCCGCAAGCATTGCCTGCTGAACGGGCTGGACGATATCGGCCTCACGCTTGAGCATGCCACCGCCATCGATAGCTATGAGGCGAAAATCCCCTCCTGGCAGCCCAAAATTCAGGGAGCTTAATTCATGATCGCCAACAAGAATTCTGCTGCTGATGCCGGGCGACGGCATCGGCCCCGAAGTCATGACCCAGGCACGGCGCGTGCTGGGCTGGCTGCAGGAGACCAAGCGCGCCAGCTTCACCATCGAGGAAGAACTGGTCGGCGGCGCCTCCATCGACGCGCATGGCGTGCCGCTGACCGATGCCGCCCTGGCGAAAGCCAAGGCGGCGGATGCGGTGCTGTTCGGCTCCGTCGGCGGCCCGAAATGGGACAAGGTGCCCTTCGAGATCCGCCCCGAGGCCGGGCTTTCTGAGCCTGCGCGCCGAGCTGCAGGTTTTTGCGAACCTCCGCCCGGCGAAAGTCTTCGACGCGCTGGTGGATGCCTCCTCGCTGAAGCCGGAGCTGGTGCGCGGGCTGGACATCATGATCGTGCGCGAATGCATCGGCGGCATCTATTTCGGCGAGCCGCGCGGCATCGAGACGCTGCCCAATGGCGAGCAGAAGGGTGTGAACACGGAAGTGTACACCACCCATGAGATCCAGCGCGTGGGCCGGGTGGCCTTCGAGCTCGCCCGCAAGCGCCAGGGCCGCGTGTGCAGCGTGGAGAAGGCGAATGTGATGGAGGCCGGGCTGCTCTGGCGCCAGGTGATGACCAAGCTCCAGGCCGATGAGTTCCCGGATGTGGCCCTCACCCACATGTATGCCGATAACTGCGCCATGCAGCTCGCCAAGAACCCCAAGCAGTTCGACGTGATCGTCACCGGCAATCTGTTCGGCGACATTCTCTCCGACCTCGCCGCCATGCTCACCGGCTCGCTGGGGCTGCTGCCCTCCGCCACGCTGGGCGCCAAAGACGCTTCGGGCCGCCTTCCGGGCTTCTACGAGCCGATCCACGGCTCCGCCCCGGACATCGCGGGCAAGGGCGTTGCCAACCCGCTGGCGGAGGTCCTGAGCCTCGCCATGCTGCTGCGCTACTCCTTTGACATGCATGAGGACGCCGCCGCCATCGAGGCCGCCGTGGAGCGCGTTCTGGCCAAGGCCGGGCGCACGCCCGACATCGCCGTGCCGGGCCGCGCCAGCATTTCCACCACGGAAATGGGGGATGCGCTGCTCGCAGAGCTCCATGCCATTTAATTGAGGACCGGGGGTTGCCTGCCTGCGACGGTTCGGTTACACCCCCGCCCACGACGCGCCCGTAGCTCAGCTGGATAGAGCATCAGACTACGAATTTGAGGGTCAGGAGTTCGAATCTCTTCGGGCGCGCCACTAAATTCCTTGAAATTCAAGCGCAAACGGGCCGGTCAGCGATGACCGGCCCGTTGGCGTTTCGGGGCGTCCCACCACAATCCCCCATTGCCTCAGACCACCATAGATCGCCCGGTGGGAAGGGATTCAATGCCGGCTACCGGCTGGGCAAGGCCCACCAGGGCACGGATACTTGCGCGTGGCCGCCGCGCCCCGTGTTACATTACTGTGCCGCCTGCCTAGCCACGCGTTCCGCCAGTTGCGGCGCTGCCTCGGCCAGATGGTCGAACTCATGCACAAACCCGCCCAGACCAGCGGTCTGTGACCGCAGATCCAGGATCAGCCGGTGCGTTTCGGCCTCGGGCAGCAGGGCCTGGGTTTCGTCCCAGCCCGGCCAGCCGGGTTTCTCGCCATAGCCCTGGATCTGCCCGCGCTTGCCGGTCAGCAGGCG
Organism: uncultured Pseudomonadota bacterium; assembly: GCA_963736885.1. GTDB lineage: Bacteria > Pseudomonadota > Alphaproteobacteria > Acetobacterales > Acetobacteraceae > Acidocella. The sequence continues at coordinate 21,422 of CAVTQN010000007.1, read as the reverse complement.
CTGCACGGTGGCGGTGAAACAGTTGGGGGCGCACACCGTGATCCGGTGAACCGGTTCCAGCAGCACCGGCTCGGCCTTGGTCAGCGCCTCGGCGATCCCGTTGCGCGTGGCCGTGCGGAAGGCCATGTCGGAACTGTCCACCGCGTGAAAGCTGCCGTCGAGCAGCGTCACCGCCACGTCCACCACCGGATAGCCGAACGGGCCCTTGGCCATCGCCTCCCCCGCCGCCGCCGCCACCGCCGGAATATACTGCTTGGGCACGGCGCCGCCGGTGATACGGTCGGTGAAGGAGAACCCCTCGCCACGGGGACGCGGGGCGATCTCCAGCTTCACATCGGCGAACTGGCCATGGCCGCCCGTCTGGCGCTTCAGGCGCGCATGCTCGTGCACGGCAAGGCGGATGGTCTCCTTCAGCCGCAGCTTCGGCCGGGCGGTGCTCACATTCAGGCCCCAGCCCTTGGTCAGCCGCTCCAAGGCCCGGGCCAGATGCGTCTCGCCCTGGCCGGCCAGCAGCGTGTCGCCGGTTTCGGCGTCGCGCCTCAGGCTGAGCGAAGGGTCTTCCTCCAGCAGCTTGGCCAGGGCGGTGGACAGGCGGACATCGTCCTTGTGGTCCGGCACCGCGATGGCCAGGGCATAGACCGGCGGCGGCGCGGCGGGGAAGGCCAGGCTGCCCTGGGCATCGCCGAACACCGCGCCGGGCACCGCGCCGTCCAGGCGGCCCAACGCCACCACCTCGCCCGCCGCTGCCTGCGGCAGTTTCTGGGCGTCGTTGCCAGGAAAAGCGAAAATGCCGCCGACGCGCATCTGCCCGGCGGCGGCGCCATCGCGCAGCGGGCCGCGCCACACGCGCGCATAGGCGAGCTTGCCCGCCTGCCCGGCATAGGAGACTTTAAACAGCTGGGCGAGCGGCGCGCCCTCAGGCGCGATGCCGTGGCGGGCGGCGGTGTGGGCGGCGTCCGGCGCGTCGTGGCGCAGGGCCTTCCATAGCCGCTGCACGCCGTTGCCATGGGTGGCGGAACCGAACATCACCTCGGCGAGATTGCCCTTGGCCAAATCGTGGCGCAGATGCGCGAACAGCTCTGCGGCATTCACCGCCTCGCCGCCAATGACCTTCTCCAGCAGGGCGTCGTCGCGGTCGGCCAGCGTGTCCACCAGCACGTCACGGGCGGCCTGCCCGTCAGCCTCGACGCCGGCTGGAACCGGGATCATTTCGGAGGGCTGGCGCTCGCGGTAGCGGTAGGCGCGTTCAGAGACGAGGTCGATATACCCGGCCACCCTGCCCTGCTCCATGATAGGCAGCTGGCGGGCCACCAGTTTGGTGGGCGTCTCGGCCTGCAGGGCGGCGATGAGTTCAGCGGGCGGCACCGCCAGGGTATCAGCCTTGTTGATGAACAGAATGAATGGCGTCCCGGCTGCCTCCAGCGCCGCGAAGGCCGGGCGCAGCGCCATGGCGCGGGCCGGGTCGGGGTCGGCCACCACCACCGCGATGTCGGCCACCGCCAGCGCGGCGGCGGTCTCGGCCTGGAACTCGACGGAGCCTGGGCAGTCAAGCAGCGCCCAGCTATCGCCGAGGAAGGTGCAATTCACCAGCCGGGTCTCGGTGCCAGGCTCAGGCGCGCGGGTATCGCCGGCATGGCGCAACCGGGTACCGGCCATCTCAAGAAGCGCTTCGCATAGGCTGGTCTTGCCGCCGCCATAGGGGCCAATCAATGCTGCGGCGCGAGGGGCATGCAGGCCCGCGTGGGTTCCATTACCAGACATGGCATCGTCTCCCCGTTGTTCCGGGATGATCTTGACTGGCGTCCGGCACGGTGGCCTGCGCGGCGATGGCCATGACGCCACCAATGCCCTCTTCCAAGGCGCAGCCTACGCCCGCCCGTGCCGGTACGCAATGAACCCCTTTGGGGGCACCCAAAATCCGGCGGGACCGTGGCAGGGCCGGGCAAGCTGCACGGCACCACCAGTGGCGCTGCCCCGGGCTTCGTGCAGGCCAATATTGCCATTCTACCAGCCGCACCGGGCTGCATGCTGGTGACGGATTTGCCGCATCGGGCTTACGACAGCTCCGCCGCCCGTAGCCGCATGGCGTCTGGCGCGTGCGCGCCCCGCCCAGCCATTCACGCCCCGCCCTTATCCTCAGATTAAAATTCGACAAAACGCGCGTCACCGTTCGGGAAAGAAGCCAGCCGTAAGCGCGCAGTATGAGGCTTTGCCGCTTTACCCTGACGAGCCCCCTGCTGGCGGTCGCGCTGGCGGGATGCGCCAACTATTATCCGGCCCCCTTGCCCCAAGCTCCCGACCTGCGGGCCAGCCTCCCGGCGCTGAACCACAAACTGCCGGACGGCACCGAACTCGACCTCACATCCCCGCTGAGCCTTCAGGCGGTTGCTAGTCTGGCGGTGCTGAACAATCCGGATCTGGCCGCCGCCCGGGCCCAGCATCAAGTGGGTGAAGCCGAGTTACTGGCGGCAGGCACGCCGCCCGACCCGTCCATCACCGGCGGGTTCGCGGCGCTGCTCAGCGGGCCAGCCATCATGCCGGCGCTCAATGGCGGCTTCACCCAGGATCTCGGCGCCCTGATCACCGGCCCGGCGGACCGCGCCGCCGCGCGCGCCGGGCTCAAGCAGACGGATGAGGGCATTCTCTGGCAGGAATGGCAGGTGGCGGCGAAGGCCGAGCAATTGGCGATCACCCTGGCCGCCGACCGCGCCACCCGCGCCAGCCTGAACGCGGATGCGGCGCTGCTGGGTCAGGTCAACGCAGCCACGCAGGCGCAGATCACGGCGCAGAACCTGACCAGCAACGAAGCCGTCACCGCGCTGAGCGCCCTGGCCGGCGTGCAGAGTGCGGCGGACAGCGCCGCCCAGACCGAAGGCCAGGACCTCGACACGCTGGACGCGCTGCTCGGCCTACAGCCGCACACGCCCATCCCCCTCGCCGCGCCCGCTCTCGCCCCGCCCCCGCCGCAGGCGGTGCAGGCGGCGCTGGCCAGCCTGCCGCAGCGCCGGCCGGACCTTCTGGCCCTGCGCTATGGCTATGAGCAGGCGGACCAGAAACTGCGCGCCGCCATCCTTAGCCAGTTTCTGCCGGTCAGCCTCGGCGGCGCGGGCGGGCGGGATACCTCTGGCGTCTGGTCCTTCGGGCCGCAATTCACCCTCACCTTGCCGCTGTTCAACCGCAACCGCCCGGCCATCAAGGCGGCGCAGGCCACGCGCGGCGTGCTGCGCGCGCAATACCAGGCGGCGCTCGACAATGCCGCCGGCGCGGCGCGGGCCCTGCCCTATCAGATCACGCTGCTGCAAAGCCAATATAACGCCGCCAAGGCCCAGGCTGAGCAGGCCGCCGGCTTGGCCCAAAGCGCCGCGCGGGCCTATGGCGCGGGCCAGCTCTCCGGCCCCGCCTATGCCAATCTTGCGGCCCTGGCCGGGGAGCGGGCACGCAACGCGCTCAGCCTGCAAACCCAGCTGCAAAACGCCGAACTCTCTTTGGCCACGCTGCTCGGCTTCGGCCTGCCGCAGGAAGCCGCTTTGGAAACGCCCGCATCATGAAACCGTTCTACCCCCTCGCCGGCCTTGTCATCGCCGCCGGACTCGGCGCCTGGTTGCTGCTGCGCCCCGCCCCCGGCGCCAATGACACGCCCAACCCTTCGGCCACAGTCGGCGCCATGATGGCAACGCGCCAAAGCGTGCCAAGGCAAATTCAGGCATCCGGCAGCATCATCGCAGGCACCGCCGAGCAGAGCCTGACCTTGAACGCCGCCTTCATCCTCACCGCCTATGAGGTGGTGCCCGGCGAGGCCGTCAGCGCCGGCCAGGCCCTGGCGGCGCTGGCGCCGGACCCGGCGGAAGCCGCCAATCTGCAAAAAGCCCGTGACGCTGTGTTGGCGGCACAGGCGGCGCGCGCGCATGCCGCGGCGCTGCTGCCGGCGCATCTGGCCACGGTGGCGGACCTCGCCACCGCCACCCAGGCGCTGCAAGATGCGAAAGTGGCTTTGGCCGCGCTGCGTGCCACCGGCGCGGGCCTGGCCTTCACCCTGCGCGCCCCGCAGGCCGGGTTTGTCACCGCGCTCAGTGCCACGCCCGGCGGCAGCCTGTCCGCTGGCACGGCCCTGCTGAAACTGGCCCCCGATACCGGGCTGGTTGCCCAGATCGGGCTGGAACAGAGCGACGCGGCGCTGGTGACGCCCGGCGCTGCCGCCACCCTCATCCTGCTCAATACCGGCGCCAAGGTGCCAGCCAAGGTGACGAACGTGGCGGGCGCGCTGGACCCGCAGACCGGGCTGGTCGACGTGACGCTGCGCCCGCAGGTGCCTGTCATGCTGGGCGCGCCGGTGGCCGTGACGATCAATGCCGGCCAGCTCGACGGCTTTCCCGTGCCCAACAGCGCCGTGCTGCGCGATGACCAGGGCAGCTATGTCTATCAGCTCGACGCCAACAGCGTCGCGCACCGGGAGGATGTGACGGTGCTCCAGCAGGGGGCAAATGACAGCGTGCTTGCCCCCACTCTCAACCCGGCCTGGAAAATCGCCACCACCGGCGCCTATCAGCTCGCGGATGGCATGCACGCCACGCTGCAGGGGGCTGGCTCGTGAGCTTCGCCGCCTGGGCCGACCGTCACCGCCGCTCCATCCTCACCCTCGCCGCCGCGCTGGCCCTGGCCGGGCTCAGCGCCGCGCTTTCGCTGCCGATCGGGCTGTATCCAGACGCCTCCTTCCCGCGGGTGCGCGTGACCATCGATGCCGGCAGCCAGCCGGCCACGCAGATGGTGCTGGAGGTCACGCAGCCGGTGGAGCAGGCGGTGCGCGCCGTGCCCGGCGTGGTCAACCTGGTGTCCACCACCTCGCGCGGCTCGGCACAGCTCACCGTGGATTTCGCCTGGGGCACCAACATGACCATGGCCACGCTCGGCGTGAACGCGGCGCTGGCGCAAATGGTGCCAAACCTGCCGCCGGGCATCAATTTCACCGTGCTGCGCATGCTGCCGAATGTGTTCGCGTTCATGGCCTATGCCCTCACCTCCCCCACGGTCAGCCAGGTGCAGTTGCAGAGTTTGGCAAAATACCAGCTGGTGCCGCTGCTCTCGGGCGTTCCCGGCATTGCCCGCGCCGATGTGCAGGGCGGCGATACCGGAGAGGTCGAGGTCTCCGCCGACCCGCGCCGCCTGGCCGCCTATCACCTCACCCTCACCGATCTGGTGAACGCGCTCGCCGCCGCCACCAGCCTGCAATCGGTGGGACGGGTGGAGGATCACGACCTGCTCTATCTGCTGCTGACCAATAACAGCGTGCACGGGGTGGAGGATGTGCAGGCCATCGTGCTGCGTGCCGGGCCGGGTTACGTGCTGCGGCTGGGCGATGTGGCGGATGTGCGGCTGGGCGTGGTGCCGCAATTCCTCGGCGTGGATGCAAACGGCAAGCAGGCCGTCACGCTGCTGCTCTACCAGCAGCAGGGCTCTGACATGGTCTCCACTGCCCGCGCGGTGGACAAGGCGCTGGCCGCCTTCAAACCGCAAATCCCGCCGGGCGTCAGTTTAAGCAAATGGTACGACCAGAGCAGCCTGGTGCTCGCCGCCGCCGGCTCGGTGCGCGATGCGATTCTCATCGGCATCCTGCTCGCGGCCTTGGTGCTGTATCTGTTCCTGCGCAATTGGCGGATCACGCTGCTGGCCATCACCATTGTCCCGGCCTCGCTGGCCGCGGCCGTGCTGGTGCTGTCGATGTTCGGGCTCAGCTTCAACATCATGACGCTGGGCGGGCTGGCCGCCTCGGTGGGGCTGGTGATCGACGATGTGATCGTGATGATCGAATATATCGCCCATCGCAGCGCCACTGGCTGGCGTGAGCCGGGGCGGCTCTGGGTGTTGCGTTCCGGCGGCGCATTCTTCCGCCCGCTCTCCGGCTCCGCCGCCGCCACCCTCATCGTCTTCGTGCCCCTGGCGTTTCTCTCAGGCGTCACGGGCGCTTTCTTCAAGGCGTTGTCCATCACCGTCGCCTCGACGCTCATCGCCTCCTGGGCGCTGACCGCGCTGGCGGTGCCGCTGCTGGCGGCGATGCTGGTCGATTTCGAGCGCTGGACGGACCCTGGCGAGATGGGCCCGGGCTGGCTGGGCCGCACCCATGCGCGGCTGCTCGCCGGCTTCTTCCGCCGTCCCGCTCTGCTGGCCCTGCCGGTGCTGGCCTTGCTGCTGGCCGGGTTCCTCGCCTACCGCAATGTACAGACCGGCTTCATGCCCGATCTCGACGAAGGCGGCTTCGTCATGGACTATCTCACCGCCCCCGGCACCTCGCTCACCGAGACCGAACGCGAGATGCGCGAGATCGAGGCGATTCTGCGCAAGGACCCGGCGGTGGCGGATTTCTCCATGCGCGCCGGGGCGGGATTCGGCGGCGACCTGGCGGAATCCAACAAGGGCGATTTCGTCATCAGGTTGGTCCCGCTGAATCAGCGCGACTCTATCGATGTGGTGATGAACCGCATCGCCGACGAGGTGACCGCCAAGGTGCCGGGCGTGGAGATCGACCCGCACCAGCTCATGGGCGACGAGCTGGGCGACATGACCGGCGTGCCGCAGCCGATCGAGATCAAGCTTGCCGCCGCGGACCCCGGCGTGCTGCCCGCCACGGCCACGCGGGTGGCGGATGCGATCGCCAAGATCAAAGGGGTGGATTCCATCGATGACGGCATCATCCCGGCGGGCGATGCCATCGAGATCCATGTGGACCAGACCCGCGCGGCCTTGCTGGGGCTGGACCCGGCAAAGGTCGCCGCGATGGTGCAGACCGCGATGGCAGGCAGCGTCGCCACAAGCTTCGAGCAGCCGAATCAACTGACCGGCATACGCGTGCGCCTGGACGGCGCCGCCACCATGAACACCGCCGCACTCGGGCAACTGCCCATCGCCACGCCATCGGGCGCGCTGGTGCCGCTCTCCAGCATCGCCACATTCACCATCGTTTCCGGACAGCCGGAAATCACGCGGGAAAACCTGCAGCAGATCGTCGATGTGACCGCGCGGCTGAACGGGCGCGGGCTGGGGGCGGGCATCGCGGATGTAAAACAAGCCCTCGCCCAACCCGGCGTGCTGGGGCCGGGTGTGACCTACGCGCTGGGCGGGCTCTACCAGCAGCAGCAGATCGCCTTCGCCGGTCTCCTCCGCGTGTTCATCGCGGCACTTCTGGCGGAATTCATTCTGCTGCTGCTGCTCTATGAGCGCTTCCTCTGGGTGGCGGCGATCATCTGCACCTCGCTGCTTTCCACCACGGCCGTTTTCATCGGCCTCTATCTCACCGGCGTGCCGCTCAACATCACCGCGATGATGGGCATGGTGATGATCGTCGGCATCGCCACGGAAATGGCGATCTTCTTTGTCTCCGAGGCGCAGCATCTGCTGGAAACCCTGCCATCGAGCCAGGCCTTCACCCAGGCCGCCGCCAACCGCCTGCGTCCCATCGCCATGACCACCCTGGCCGCCATCCTCACATTGCTGCCGCTGGCGCTGGATCTCGGCCAGGGGGCCGGCATGCAGCAGCCTTTGGCCATCGCCATTATCGCCGGGCTGCTGGCGCAGTTCCCGCTTGTGCTGTTGGCATTGCCGGTTCTGCTATTCCGTTTAACCCGCTGAGGAATGCATCTATGCAGAAGCCACCTTTGCCTGCTGGATCGTTTTTGCCAGCACGGTCGAAACGAATTTTTTACGATAACGCGATATTATCGGCGGTTCAGGCCGAACTCCTTCTTTACGAATGCCGTGATCATCGAAACATGGTCATCCATCAGCCATTCACCGATCTCAGCGCGCGCGCCCCGCGCATCGGCCAGCACGCCGACATTGCGAGCCACCGCCTCGGCTACTGTGGTGGGCAAGATCACACCCACAATCAAAGGCAGATGCGGCCCAGCGGATTGCCGGTTTCGAGTTTCTGCATTTGCGGGCTCATGGCTGCAAAATTCAGCAATGGCGTGTCGATCGGCCCGGGGGCCACGCGCCATTGGTCCGCCCCCTTAGAAGCACTCCATCTTGATGTCGTTTTGGGGTGGGGGGGCAAACACGACTTTGACAGATTATAGAGTGAGTGGCTGAAGATTGCCTCCCGCGCCCCCACATGGGGATGGCAAACCACCTCATGCCGGCTGAGGGGAGCCGCAATGAACGACCCATCCTGCGCCATTGTTACATCACAAGTCCGCGCCGCCGCCTGCAACACCTCCGCACCTCCAACAATCTGGCACATGGTGCCGCTATCGCCGCTGGCCACGGAATGGGTGCTGGTCTTGCTGACGATATTACTGGTCACACTGCTGGCGAGCGGGAGAGGCAAAAAATAGCCCGGCAACCGGGCCGGGCTAAGTGAGATATAAGGTCATCACCAGTAAGGCAGTCCCTTCTCTTTATACAATCTTAGCGGGTATTGGAAGCAAAAACTCTTGCCCTCACCACCACCATCTCAAAGAGCCGGGCGGTTGGGTCTTCAATATAAAGCGTTAAAGCAGCAAGACTGGGAAGCGCCTCCGGGAAGGCCATGCTGCATTCGTTACACACAAATCAGCACAATCTTATGATGCCAGCAATCTTGCCCGAATCGGCCCGAAAGTATAATGAATTGATTCCACCCCTCTGGCAGACCCCTCGCATGACCGCGCTATCCTCACTCGACGCCCTGAAACCCATCGACCATCGCAAGGAACCGCGCCAGCGTGTTCTGAAGGCGGGCAAGCTGTATTACGGCGCTTTCAGCCCGACCGTCATCGATTGTCTGGTCGTCGAGCTTTCCGATAACGGCCTGCGCGTGGAAACACCGGAGATGACGCAGGTACCCGAACTCTTCAAGGTACGGGTAGGCGATTCGTCCGTGCAACGCGCAAGACGCTGCTGGACCCGCGGGCATGTCATCGGCATAGAATTTCTCGACCATCTCGGCTGAGCTCCCCAAGGTGGCGGGCGCGCCGCACCGAAAGCGGCGTTTCCAGCCAGCAGCGACAAGAAACATTCAGAGACTGGATCGCGTATTTCACGGTAAACATGCCCCGTGCGAGCGGCAGGATCGTTCGTGCCACAATGGCACGGCCAATAGCAGACAGCCTCATCAGTGCGGCCGAAACGCACAAAGCATAGCCATCATTCTGCCGCCCGGCCCGGTTTTCCAAGCGGTGGAATTTGGCTTTTTACCAAGCCAACCTATCAAAACAAACTGAAATTCAGAGGAACTAACCCAGCGCCGCGCTGCAAACAGGGCCAGAACGCGCCTTGGCGCGGCGCCCTCCAAACCGCCCGGCTATCACTTGAAATCAAACACAAATTGGTGGCTGAACACTAGGCGCCCCCCCAAAAACCGCTATAGGCACAGCAGGGAATAATTGAGGGGAGACAATATGGCTGAAACATCAACAGCTCCGAGTGCAAAGCAGATCCGCAAAGTGGCGATCGCCAGCCTGATCGGATCCGTGATCGAACAATATGACTTCCTGGTAACCGGCATCATGGCCGCGACGGTCTGGGGCAGCGTGTTTTTCAAGCTGCCGGGCTTGGCCGCAGTGGCCGCCGCAATCGGCGTCTATGGCCTGGGCATCATCATCCGCCCTGTCGGCGCCTTCATCTTCGGCAATATCGCCGACAAATACGGCAGAAAGGACGCGCTGGTCGGGGCCCTTGTGCTGATGGGTCTCTCCACCCTGGCGATCGGCCTCACCCCCACCTATGATTCAATCGGCGTGGTCGCCCCGATTCTGCTGGTCGTTTTCAGGCTTGCCCAGGGCATCAGCTTCGGTGCGGAATTCGGCACCGCCTCGACCTGGGTGGTCGAGCAGGCCGCCAAGTCCAAACACCGCGCCTTCTGGGGCGCCTGGGTTGGTTTTGCCATTCCTCTCGGGCTTCTGCTCGGCTTCTCCTCGGTGATTTTCGTCAAATCGCTGATGAGCCAAGCGACTTTCATGGCCTGGGGCTGGCGTATCTTCTTCTTCATCGGCTTCCTCGTCGCGATCGTCGGCGTGGTCATCCGTACCCGCACCAAGGACAGCTACCTGTTCGACAAGCTGCGCGACCAGCATAATGTCCTGGATTTTCCGGCGGCGAAGGTCTGGAAAGAGATGCCGATGCGCATCATCCGCACCTCCTTTGTGAACGCGATGTTCAGCGGCGCCTTCTTCCTCTCCTTCGTGTTCGGCACCAGCTACATGAAGGCCGTCGGCTTCACGGCGCTGCAGGCGGAGACGATCGGGCTGATCGCGGCGGCGTTCATGTTCGTCTTCATGATCATCGGCTCGCTGGTGGCTGACAAGCTGAACCGCCGCACGGTTCTGCTCACCTCCGCCGTGGTCTTTCTGTTATTCATCATCCCGTATTTTCACCTCATCAACACGCAGAACTTCCTGCTGGCGATGATCGCGGAAATCATCGGGTTCGGGTTCGTGTTCGGGTTCGGTTACGGCGCGATTCCCAGCTTCTACACTGAGAATTTCCCGACCCGCTACCGCGCTTCGGGCGCCAGCGCCGGCTATCAGCTCAGCCAGGTCTATGGCGGCGGCCTACTGCCCATCGTCGCCGGGCAGATCCTCAAATCTGTCGGCATCCACCACGCCTACATCTATATCGGCGGCGTGGTGATGTTGTACGCCGTGGCCGCCATCATCGCGATCCTGATGACACCGGATACGACCCACATCAACATGGACGAGGCCTAAACAGCCTAGAGCATGATCGCCTGAGGTTGACACGCCCTTGCGCGGCAACCAAGGGCGTGAATCGGCCTCTGAACAAAGAGCGTTCCGTCCATGTCAGGATGCCGCCTTTTCATAAAAGGCGGCATTTTTTGCGGCTCTTTTAAAAGGGCCGTGTCAGCTGACCGGATCAGAGCCCATCAGCCGGCACTGCATCTCGAAGGAGAATAGCTGCTCCAGCGTCGTGCCTGCCTGCGCCCGCTCCGGCGGCACCGGCAACTTCATATAGGCGCCGCCAAAGCGCTTCAGTTCGCGGTTCGATGCCTTGAACCGCTCAGTCAAGCGCCGCGTCGTGGCGGAAGAAAGCTGCCCCCCGCCCTCGCCAAGCACCGCCTGGCAATCCGCCAGCAGGTTCTTCTGCCCCTCGGTCAGTGCCAACGGGAGTCGCCCTTCATAAAAATCCAGCAGCGCCTCGGAAAGATCCCGCGCCGCATTGACCCGCTCCGCCGCCTCGTCCTCCGGCAACACCAGACCAGGGCAGACGACACTCAGAAAGTCCGAGACGCTCGAACCGCCCGCCAGAACATGATAATTGCGCAAAATGAACGTGCCGTTCTGCCATTTGGAAAGCCTTGAAACCGCCCGCCCGTAATCGAAGAGAAAATTCCATTCATGCAGGCGCAAGCTGCCAGTCTCGCAGACGATATCCGCCAGCCTCCCCACCTCCTCCGTCAGCCCGTTCCGCGTCAGTTGCAAAAACAGCGATTTGAAATAGGAGGATTGCTCGCGCAAATAAATGACAAGCACGACCCGGTGCCCTTTGAGCCGGGGATGCAGCGCCAGCCTGTCCAGCAAGTCTGGCCGGTCGAGCACCGATTCAAAATCCTCGCTCGATATGATGGCATCGCCCCCATGCGCGGCGATCTCTTCGGCCACATCATCCACTGTGCCGTAGGCGCTGTGAAAACGCCTGTCGCGCGTCACCTGCCAGGCCAGATTATGCTGCCCCGGCGCCTCTCCCGGGCATCCGGCAACCGGGTATAAAATCCCCCGCCCCGCCAGCGTCTGCCTGTGCCGGGCAAGGCTCTCCTGCAAAGCCGTCGTTCCTGTCTTATGCAGCCCGGCATGAATGAACAGGCTGGGCTGCCTGCCGCCATTGGCGAAAACACCGCCCATGAATTCGCCCCAACGCCGCCATCCCCGCATCGCCATCCAATTTTTACTCCGGCGGCTTTGCCGCATCACGCATTCCGCCCCTATAAATCCGCCGCCACGCGCCGGATCACATCATCCCACTCATAGGGCTTGCTCTGGCGGTATAGCCGCATGGAAGGATACCAGGGCGAATCCTCCCGGTTCAGCAGCCAGCGCCAATCCGGCGCATAGGGCAGCACGATGGAGGTGGGCACGCCGCTCGCCCCGGCCACATGCGCCACCGAGGTATCAATGCTCACCAGCCTGTCCACATGCTGCAAAATCGCCATGGTATCGAGAAAATCCTCAATCTCCGGCCCTAGATTCAGCAAAGGCGCGTGCCCGTAATAGCCGCCCGCCTGGGCGATCTGGTCACCCTTCTGCACGGTGAGAACCACCACATCATCGCGCGCGAAAACCGGCGCGAACTGCGCCAGCTTCAACGTCCGTTTCTTGTCGTTCTTATGGGTCGGCCGCCCGGCCCAGACCAGCGCGACACGCCTCTTGCCCCGCGGCGCCAGACGCTCCAGCCTCTCCCCCCACTGCGCCACCAACTCCGGCGGCGGCGCCAGATACCCTGCGGGCGGAATGTTATCGACCGTCGTGCCCGCCAGACGCGGCAGGCCGGAGAGCGGAATATAGGCATCAAACCCGGCGGCATCGTCCCAGCGCGTGACGATCCTGCCGATGCCCGGCAATTGCTTCAACAGCGGCTGCAACTCGGCCGAGCAGGCCACCACCGGCTGCGGCGCCAGCAGCGCCGCCCAGGGAATGAACCGCCCGAACTGGATGCAATCGCCAAACCCCTGATCACCGATGATCAACAGCTTGCCCGGCGCCATGGGCTGCCCGTCCCATTGCGGCTTGTCGGTTTTTGGCAGCATGCCCTCAGCCTGCTTCAGCTTGAAGCGCCATTCATAGCTCTCCCAGCCCTCCTTCAGCTTTCCGGCCAGCAGCAGCGCCTCCGCCTTCTCGAAATGCGCCTCGGCGAATTCAGGATCGATGGCGAGGGACTGGTCCGCCACCCGCACCGCGTCATCCAGCTCCAGCCGCTCATAATGGATCAGCGCGAGATTGAAGTAGGAGCGTGAATCCTGCGGCGCCAGCGCGATCGCCCGCTGGCCCGCGCGCAACGCGTCATCCAGCCGCCCGGCGCCGCGATACACCTCGCAGATATTACGTGGATAAAGTGCGGTCTCAGGCGCCAGCGCCTCGGATCTCTCCATCCGCTCGATCGCCTCCGCCACCCGCCCATTGCGGTAAGACACAATGCCCGCCAATTGCAGGATATGCGGATGCTCCGGCATCGCCGCCAGCATCCGTGCCGCCAGATCATCGGCCTCCGCCAGCTTGCTCTCCTGCTCCAGCTTGGCGAGCGTCTCCAGCGCCGCGGCGAGCGGCATCACCACCTTGCCCGGCGGCGCGGTCCCGCTCATGCGCCTTGCTCCTCGTAGCCAAGTTCACGCACCAAGGGGGCGAGGATCGGTTCCACCTCGCTGAACAGATTGGGCAGCGCCGCGTGATAGGATCTGAAACGCCACGCGGCGCGGCCATGCACCGCCTCCCGCCCGGCGAAATGCACCGGCAGCGGCTCCGCCACCGGCAGCGCATTGGCGGCCAGCCCGTCCGGCACCGCCCCCTCCACGCCGATGAACGCCAGCACAAGCCGCATTGTGCCTGCCGGATCAGCCACCAGATCCTCATAGCGCACCGGCAGATAGCGCAGCGTGAGCTGCCCCCGGTAATGCCGGATCATCTCCGCCTGCAACGCGTAATAGCGCGCCAGCCCCGGCAACCCGGCATGGGCATTGCCCTCCAGCTTACGGTCCTGCGCAATGTTGGAAAGCAGCAGGTCATAAGGATGGCGCAGCACATGAATAATCGGCGCCTCCGGATAAAGCAGCTTGATCAACCCGAGATGCCAGACATTCGACGCTGACCGGTCGGTAATGAATCGCACATCCGGGCGCACCAGGCCCAAGGCGCGGCGTGGGGATTCATACATCTCCCGCAGCCGGTCCGGCACCTGCGCCGCATCCCCGACCAGCATGTCATCCAGCACCTCGGGATACGCGCCGCCGCCCAGCAGGCCGGGAATGGCCTGTGCCAGCTCCGCCACGGGGGCGGCCTCATCGCCAGGGGCAAAGCCGGAAATCTGCGCCAGCAACTGCTCCAGCAAGCCGCTGCCCGCGCGCCGGAAGCCGAGCAGAAACACCGGCGTGAAGGCGCCTTGCGTGGCGCGGGGCAGCGGCCGCACGCGGTCAGCGGTGAAATAGGCTTTGTCGCGTTCCGCCTGCGCCAGCAGCGCCTCCGGCTGGTAGAACAGCCCCGTGCGTTCGCGCTGGATGTTGCGCGCAGCGGCGATGGCGCTCACCGCCTCCTGCATCTGCCCAAGCTGCATGAAGGCCCGGCCCCGCGCCAGCAATTCCGCCGGCAACTGGGTTTCCGGCGCGCCCAGCCGTTCCAGCGCCGCCTGCGGCCTCTGGCGGGCCAGATCCGCCATCACCTTCAGCAGCCGCAGCATGCGGTCCTCCGGCCAGCGGGTCAGGGCATCGTCCAGCAGCGCATCAGCCCGGTCACGCTCGCCTTTGGTGAACAATACCTGCGCCAGCCCGCCCGTGCCGCGCATATTATCCGGCCGCAGTTTCAGCGCCTTGTCATACAGCGCCTCGGCCTCGGAGAGCTTGCCCTGCAGCTTGAGGTTCCAGGCCAGATTGCCCAGCACCATGCCATCTTCCCGCGCCAGCAGCTTCAGCGCCTGGCGGTAATGGCGCTCACCGGCCAGCAGCGCGCCGGTCTCGGTCAACACCACCCCCATCACATGATGCGCCATCGCCGCCTTTGGCGTGGCCTTCAGCGCGGCGGCGGCAAAAGGCAGCGCCTGCGCATGGCGGGACTGCCCGATAAGATATTGCGCATATTGCCCATTGGCCTGCGCGCGCTGCGCCGCCGCCCCCGGCAGACCCGCCAGCCGTGCCCCCAACGCATCCGCCGCCTTGATGCGCTTCTGAGCGTTACGGATCTCGAACAACACCCTGAGCGCCGCGCGCTGGTTCGGCACCGCATCCAGAATCCGCAAGGCCAACGTCTCGGCTTCGTCATGTTTCTTTTCGTTGAAGAGTTGCGTCGCCTCGGCGGCTTTTTCATCCAAAAGCGCCGCCGCCTCCTGGCTTGGCCAGTGCGCCATATCCGCCTCGCAACACCGCATTGCACGCAACAAGCTGCCGCAAGGGCATAGAACGTCCTTCACCTGCACGAAGCTCACCGCCCCATCCGATCCGTTACGCCTTCATACTACAGGCTTTACCCGGTGCGGCAACGTACCGATCGGCGCCGCAAAAGGACTGTCTTTTCAATGCACTGTGCAACAGCCATTCATTCTCAATCCTGTCAAAACGCTTGACGCGGAACCCGTGGCGCGCCAGATGGGCGGTTCAAAATGGAGTGTCCGCATGCGCGATTTTTCCCAGCTCTCTGAGCGTGAAATCCTGGCCCTCGCCATCGGCAACGAGGAAGAGGATGGCCGCATCTATCTCGACATCGCGGAGCGTCTGCGCGAGGACTACCCTGCCTCCGCCAAGATCTTCTCCGAAATGGCGGCGAGGAGGGCGAGCATCGCCGCGAGCTGCTCGACCTCTATCAGGAGAAATTCGGCGAGCATATTCCGCTGATCCGCAGGCAGGATGTGCGCGGTTTCATCACCCGCCCCTCCGTCTGGCAATTCCCCAAGCCCAATATCGACGATGTCCGCAAGATCGCCGAGAGCATGGAGCAGGAAACCCAGCGCTTCTATCGCAACGCCGCCGCCCGGGCCACGGATGTCTCCATCCGCAAGCTGCTGGGCGACCTGGCGGAAGCCGAGGCCGTGCATGAGCACCGGGCGGATGCGCTGTCCGAGAAGAACCTGCCAAAAGATGTCCGCTCGGCGGAAGACCAGCACGCCCGCCAGCAATTCATGCTGCAATATATCCAGCCTGGACTTGTCGGGCTCATGGATGGCTCGGTCTCCACCCTCGCGCCGATCTTCGCCGCCGCCTTCTCAACCCATAACCCGTTCTCGACCTTCCTGGTCGGCGCCGCCGCCTCGCTGGGGGCTGGCATCTCCATGGGCTTCGCCGAGGCGCTCTCCGATGACGGCTCGCTCACCGGCCGCGGCACGCCCTATGTGCGCGGCATCGTCACCGGGCTGATGACCACGCTGGGCGGGCTTGGCCATACCCTGCCCTTCCTCATCCCCAACCTGCATCTGGCCCTCATCGTCGCCATCATCGTCGTTGTCATCGAGCTCTCGGTGATCTCCTGGATACGCTGGCGGTTCATGGACGCCTCCCCCATCCGCGCCACGCTGCAGGTGGCCCTGGGCGGGGCGCTGGTGTTCGCCACCGGCGTGCTGATCGGCGCGGGCTAGCTTTGCAGCGCCCAGCCGGTCAATCATCGCCAATGAGGCATTGACCAACTCAAGGTATGCATTGCCGGTATAGGTGCTGATCCAGTCAATATACGGATTGACTGGATCAGCCACACAAGCCGCTCAGGCCCGATCTCGGCATAGCCCGCGATGCAGGGCGCCAGCGCCTCCACAAAAGGGTGGCGCACATAATCCCCCAGGCGCCCTGCACCGTCGCGCAGGCGCCCGAACAAGGAGGCCATCGCCTCAGCTGGGCTCGCGCGCGTAGGTGATGATGGAGAGATAGGTCATCGGCTTCACCAGCAGCTTCTCGGGCCCATGGGGCGCTGCGGAATCAAACAGCAGCGCATCGCCGGGGGCCAGATGGTAGGACTGGTCGCCATGGCGGTACAGCACCTCCCCGGTGAGCATATAGATGAACTCCGTGCCCTCATGCTGGAAGGCCGGGTACGGGGCGGCATCCTTGCTCAGCGAGATGAGATAGGGCTCCACCACCACATGGCCGCCCAGCGCATGGCCCAGCAGCGAATATTGATGCCCCGCCTTGGTGCCGCGCCGCTCGATGACCACGCCGGTGCCCGCCTTGACGAAGGAGCAATCGCGCTTCTCCTCAAAGGTGGAAAAGAAGGTGGTAATGGGCACGTTGAGCGCGCCCGCCAGAGATTGCAGCGAGGCCAGGGAGGGCGAGATCTGCCCGTTCTCGATCTTTGAGAGCATGCCGCCGGAAAGCCCGGCCGCCGCCGCCAGCTCCGACACGGTAATGCCCACACGCCGGCGCAATTGCCGCACCTGCACGCCGATCGCCTGCTCCAGCGTCAGATCCGAAACCGCGGCGGCGCTGCTGCCGGTGCTATAGGGCTCGGCGATCTCGGCGGGCAGACCGGCCTGCTCCAGGGCTTCGGGCAGAGGCGCCTTGATGAGCTGGGCTTTTCTGGCGTTCGGCTTGGCCTGGCTACGCATATTTCAACCGTCCTCCTGGCTTTCGTCTTATGCCTCGGAGGTTGAAAAGGCCAGCCTTGTTTAGGAGTTGCCGTTACCGGCCTTCCAGCCGTTTCGCGGCGGTAAGGGTATTGCGCAGCAGGCAGGCGATGGTCATCGGCCCCACCCCGCCCGGCACCGGGGTGATCAGCCCGGCCTGCGTCTCGGCTTCGGCGAAATCCACATCGCCCACCAGCCTGGTCTTGCCCTCGGCGGCGGCGGGCACGCGGTTGATGCCCACGTCAATGACCGTGGCACCCGGCTTCACCCAATCGCCCTTCACCATCTCCGGGCGCCCCACGGCGGCCACCAGAATATCCGCCGTGCGGCACAGCCCGGCCAGATCGCGGGTTTTGGAATGCGCCATCGTCACCGTGCAGTTC
The DNA here is from genome assembly GCA_963736885.1 of uncultured Pseudomonadota bacterium. Classification (GTDB taxonomy): domain Bacteria; phylum Pseudomonadota; class Alphaproteobacteria; order Acetobacterales; family Acetobacteraceae; genus Acidocella. The sequence goes on along the minus strand of CAVTQN010000007.1, from coordinate 3,807 downwards.
TTCTGCAGCAGAAGCTGCGCGATCGGCTTGCCGACGAGGTTGGAGCGCCCGATGACCACGGCATGCAGCCCGGTCATGTCGGGGAGCCTGTCTTCCAGCAGCAAAATGCAGCCCAGCGGCGTGCAGGGCACCAGCCCCGGCAGACCGGCCGCCAGCCGCCCGGCATTCACCACCGTCAGCCCGTCCACATCCTTGTCCGGCGAGATGGCGGCAATCACCTCGTCCGCGTTCAGATGCTTCGGCAGCGGCAGCTGCACCAGAATGCCATGGACTGCCGCATCGGCGTTCAATTGCCGCACCAGCGCCAGCAGATGCGCCTGCGTGGTATCGGCGGGCAGCTTATGCTCGAAGGAGCGCATGCCCACTTCCACTGTCTGCTTCGCCTTGTTGGCGACATAGACTTTTGAGGCCGGGTCATCCCCCACCAGCACCACGGCCAGGCCGGGCTGGTAAGGCAGGGTGGCGACCTGCGCCGCTATGGCGGCGCGCAAACTGGCCGCGAAGGCCTTACCGTCGATGATCTCAGCCAAGGCTCTCGTCCTTCATGCTTGGTGGGCGGACTCCGCGCCCCTTCTACCGGAAAGAGCGCGGACGCGGCAACGCAGGCTCAGCTCGCGAACACCACGGTCTTGGCGCCGTTGAGGATCACGCGGTCCTCCAGATGGTAGCGCACGGCGCGGGCCAGCACCCGGCGCTCAATGTCGCGGCCCTTGCGGACGAGATCGTCCGGCGTGTCGGCATGGGTGATGCGCTCTACATCCTGCTCGATGATCGGGCCTTCATCGAGGTCAGCCGTCACGTAATGCGCCGTGGCGCCGATCACCTTCACGCCGCGCTTATGCGCCTGGTGATACGGCTTGGCCCCCTTGAAGCCGGGCAGGAAGGAATGATGGATATTGATGCAGCGGCCGGAGAGTTTCTGGGCCAAGGCATCCGAGAGGATTTGCATATAGCGCGCCAGCACCACCAGCTCCGCCCCGCTCTCCTTCACGATGGACCAGATCTGCGCCTCCTGCTCCATCTTGGTATCCTTGGTGATGGGCAGATGGTGGAAGGGAATGGCGCCGAAATCGAGCCCGTTATAACTCTCGCGCCCATGGTTGGAGACGATGCCGACCGGCTGCATCTCCATCTCGCCGATCCGCCAGCGATAGAGCAGATCCTCCAGGCAATGATCGAACTTGGAGACCAGCAGCAGCACCTTGCGCGGGGCGGAATGGTCGGTGAGCTTCCAGGTCATGTTGAAGGGCGCCGCCACGGGGCCGAACCCCTCGCGCAGCCCGGCGATCTGCGCCCCCTCCACCAGCTCGAAGGCGATTCGGGCGAAGAATTTGCCGGTCTCCAGATCGTCGAATTGCTGCGCCTCGCGGATATCGCCCCCTTGCTCGAACAGATAGGTGGCGACGGCGGAGACGATTCCAGGGCGATTCACGCAAGAGAGGGTGAGCACGTAATTGGCTTTGGACATGTTCAAAAATTTCCTGATGGGTTGAAGAGAATGGGAGGCGCGCGCCGCGCTGCCCTCAACCTCGTCCGGTATTAAATGTCGCTGAAGCTTCCATGAGGGCATGCTGTAGCGCCTCCGCCAGCGAACGGAAACAGGCCAGGATGAAATTCCCGCCCTCGCGCCAGACCCGCACGCCGATATGGGCGGCAAGGGTAATGGCCACCTCGTCCTCGGCGAAGCGGGCGATGTCGATGGGCAGAAGTTTTTTCAAGATCTCCACCGCGTGCGGGCCGGAGACGAAGAACAGGGCGAGCCCGTCCGTCTGCTCGGTGATGGCGGCGTGCCGGGCTGGCAGCGCCAGCTCGCCCAGCACCAGCCATTGACGCGGGCCGTTCCAGAGGATTGTTGCCCCGCCCAGCTCAATGCGCTTCGGCGTGGCGGGGAGCGGCACGCCCAGCGCGGCCTCCAGCGCCGGGAGGGTGGTTTTGTAGGCCGCCAGGCTGCGGATGCGCCGCACCGGCAGCGTGCCGATGAAAGGGTGCGGCGCGACGGCGGGGCGCGAAACATCAAGCATGCAGGCGGCTCCCGTCCGGGTCGTAATGCACCGGCGCGGTGACGATGGCCATAAAATCCCCGCCGCGCACCGGGTCGTAGACCCGCACGGTCTCGCCGAGGCGCGCCGGGCCATTGGCCAGCAAAGCAAGAGCGATAGAGCCCAGGCTGGGGCTGCGCGCGGCGGAGGTGACATGGCCCTGGTCATTCGCCGCCACTGCCTGCGCCCCCACGGGCAGCAAATGGCTGCCGGCGCGGATGATATTCTGCGGGTTCACAGGCCTTAACCCCACCAGCGTCGGGCGCGCGGGGTCGGTGAGTGCGGCGCGCGCGGCCATGGCGCGGCCGATGAAATCCTTCTTCTTCGACAGCAGCTTGTGCAGCCCCAAATCATGCGCCGTCGTCTGGCCGTTCAGCTCCGCCCCGGCGGCATGGCCTTTCTCGATGCGCATGATGCCCAAAGCCTCGGTGCCGTAGGGCGCGATGCCGTATTCAGCCCCCGCCTCCATCAGTCTTCCGGCCAGCGCCTGGGCATAGCGCGCGGGCACGGCGACCTCATAAGCGCGCTCGCCGGAGAAGGAGATGCGGAACAGCCGTGCCGGCACGCCGCCGCACACCGTCAGCTCCCCGCAGGCCATGTAGGGGAAGGCCGCGTCTGAAATATCGAAGGGCGCGTCGACGATCTTCGCCAATGTGGCGGCGGATTTCGGCCCCGCCACGGCGATCTGCCCCCATTGGTCGGTGACGGAGATGAGCGCAACATCCAGCCCCGGCCACAGAACCTGGGCGCAGAACTCCAGATGCTGCATCACCCGCGCCGCGTTAGCGGTGGTGGTGGTCATCACGAAATGGGTTTCACCCAGGCGCGCGGTGGTGCCGTCATCCATCACCATGCCGTCCTCGCGCAGCATCAGCCCGTAGCGCACCTTGCCCACCGCCAGGTTGGTCCAGCTATTGGTGTAGACGCGCTCCAGGAACACCGCCGCATCCGGGCCCTGGATGTCGATCTTGCCGAGCGTGGTGACATCGCAGATGCCCACGCCATTGCGCACGGCGTTCACCTCGCGCTGGGCGGCGGCCAGCCAGTCATCGCCCGGCTTGGGAAAATATTGCGCGCGCAGCCAGAGCCCCGCCTCCACGAATACCGCCCCCTGCGCCTTCGCCCATTCATGGGTGGGGGTGAGGCGCGTGGGGCGGAAATGCTTGCCCCTATGCGCCCCCGCGAAGGCGCCGATGGCGATGGGCACATAAGGCGGGCGGAAGCGGGTTGTACCCGTCTCGCCCACGCCGCGCCCCAGCGCCTGCGCCAACACGCCGATGGCGTTCACGTTGGCGGTCTTGCCCTGGTCTGTTGCCATGCCGAGCGTGGTGTAGCGCTTCACATGCTCGACGGCGGAAAAACCCTCGCGCTCGGCCAGCAACACATCCTTCACCGTCACGTCATTCTGCTGGTCGAGAAAGGATTTGCCGGGGAAAAAGCCGGAATGGAAACAAGGCTGAATGTTGGTATTGATCCCCTGCCCCGCCGCCTTGCCGATGACGCTCATGCCCTGCGGAAGCTTGCCCGGCACGAAAGCGCCGATGCGCGCATCCCACACCGGCTTGCCGTCGAAATGCGAGGTGAGCGCCAGATTGGGGTTGAACCCGCCGGAGACCGCGATGATGTCGCACGGCACAGAAAGTTCGCCGCCCTTGGCGAGATGGATTTTTGCCCCCGTCACGCCAAGCGTACCGGCCGCGCGCATGACGGCCGCCCCCGCATAAACCGGCGCGCCAGCGTCGCGGGCAGCTTCATGCACCCCATCGCT
>CAVTQN010000006.1:0-6074 GCA_963736885.1 uncultured Pseudomonadota bacterium | reverse complement strand
TGAGTTGCGTATCCAATCCAGTGCGTTATGTTTTCAATTTAAAATATTTTTGTAAAATAACGTAGATCAAGCCGCGGCGACGATTTCGCCGACGGCTAGTGCCCCCCAGGCGCCGCGTGGCCGGTGACCTTTTGCAGGCATACGGTGGCGGCGATGGAAACGAGCATGGCCGCGCCAAGCAAGGCGAAGGCATCGCCATAGGCGAAATAATCCGCCTGGAGGCGCACCGTGACTCCGAGCAGCTGAACCGCCTGGGCCTGCGCCGCGCCAGGGTCGTTCATTCCATGCGACATGAAATAATTTTGCAACATTTGGAGACGCTGCTGCGTCGCGGGATTGAGCAGGCTGATGTCGGGGGTGATGATCGCCGAATGGAACTTTTCGCGGTCGCTCAGGAAGGTCTGCACCACGGCAATGCCGATGGCCCCGCCCAGGTTGCGCAGCATGTTGAACAGAACTGAGGCTGACCCGGCATCCTTCAGCGGAATCCCTGCCGTGGCAATAAACGTCATCGCCGGGAACACCAGCGCCTGACCGATCGCGCGGATGAGATTGGGCAACAGCATCTGCGGCCCGCTATCGTCCGGCCCCAGGTTCATGTTCATGAACGAGCTGATAGTGAACAGCAGGAGCCCCGTCCCTAGCAGCAGGCGCGGGTCGATCCGGCGCATCAGATACGGGCTGAACGGGATGATGAGGAGCTGCGGCAGGCCGATCCAGGCCATCACGAGGCCAGCCTGCTCCGCGCTGTAGCCATGCACCACCGCGAGGTAGAGCGGAATAAGATACACCGCCGAGTACAGCACGAAGCCGAGCATGGAGTTGGCGATGCTGGAGAAGGCGAAATTGCGTCGGGTGAGCAGATACAGATTCACCAGCGGCGCCTTGTTGCCGGGGCGCAGTTCCTGCACCAGGAAGGCGACAAGCGAGATGGCGGAGACGATGGAAAGCCGCAGGATGAGCGGCGAGCCGAACCAGTCATCCTTGTTGCCCTCCTCCAGCACCACCTGCAGCGTGCCCAGCCCGACGGTCATGGTGATGACGCCGAGCCAGTCCCCCTGCCAGAATTTCTCCAGCTGCATCGGCGCCGGCTTTAGCCCCCAGACAAGGGCGCTGAGCATCACCACGCCAGGGATCAGGTTAAGGAAGAAGATATAGCGCCAGCCGTAGAGGTCGGTGATCGCGCCGCCAATGGTGGGACCGATGGCCGGGGCGAAGGTGGCCGAGAGAGCGAACACGGCGAAGCCGGCGGGGCGGGTTCGCTCGGGCAGCAGCGTCATGACACAGAGCAGGCCGAGCGGGATGAGCACGCCGCCCGCGAACCCCTGCAGGGCGCGCAGCGCCACCATCTCGGGGAAGGTGGTGACCAGGCCGCAGGCGGCCGAAAACAGCAGGAACAGTGCCGTATTGACGATGAGGTAGCGGCGCAGCGAGAACACCGAGGTCAACCAGCCCGAGAGCGGGATGACGATGATCTCGCCGATCAGGTAAGCCGTGGAGATCCAGCCGCCGTCATCCAGCCCGGCGCCGATGCCGCCCTGGATGTCGGGCAGCGAGGTGTTCACCACTTGGATGTTGAGCACCGCCATGAACGCGCCGATCAGCCCGCCCGCCACGGCGACTATGTTGCGCAGCGGGACTTTCTCGGGCGCCGTCACGGCTGGCTGCGCGTGTCGATTTCCGGCTCCACCGACATGCCGGGACGCAGCTTGCCGATTTCATCCGGCGTCAGGTCGAGCAGGATCTTCACTGGCACACGCTGCACGATTTTGGTGAAATTGCCGGTGGCGTTATCCGGCGGCAGCAGGGCGAAGGTCTGCCCGGAGGCCGGAAAGACGCTGTCCACATGCCCCTTCACGTCCAGGCTGGGGAAGCCGTCGACATGCACATCCACCTTTTGGCCGGGGGCGATGCGGGTGATCTGCGTTTCCTTGTAATTGGCCAGCACGTAGACCTGGGCGAGCGGCACGACGGCCATGATCTGCGTGCCCGGCTGCAGATAATCGCCGACCGAGACGCTCTTGTCGCCGACAATACCGCCCATCGGGGCGCGGATCTCGGTGCGGGTGAGGTCCAGCGCCGCCTGCGCCGTCTGCGCCCTGGCACGAACCAGGGCTGCGTTCAGCACCCCCACCTCGGCGATGGCGGCCTGCAGATTGGCGGTGTCGGCAGCGAGCTGGGCGCGGGTGGCGGCGAGGTCGGTATTGGCCTGCTCGGCCTGCTGCTCGGGGCTGGCGCCTTTGGCGGAGAGCTTGGCGTAGCGGGTCTGATTGGTTACGGCGAAGGCCTCGCGCGCCTGATCCCCCTGCACCGCCGCCTTCGCCGCGGCGATTTTCGCCTGCTGCAGGACCAACGCCGCCTCCTCATTGGCCGCTTCCGCCTTGGCCGCCGCCAGTGCGTTCTGGTAGTCGCGCGGGTCGATGGCCACGAGCAACTGGCCCGGCTTGACCGCCTGGCCATCATCGACCGCGACCTCGGTGACATAGCCACCGACCTTGGCGGCAATCAGGCTGGAATGGGCGGCGACATAGGCGTCATCGGTGCTGACGAAATACCGGCCAACCAGCAGATAATGAGCGAGCCAGGTCAGGAGTGCTATGACAACAACAACAGCCGCGCCGGACAAAGCCCAGCGCGGCAACGTTTTTGAGGTATTCATGTCAGCCACCTTGTCCTTCTCCCCTTGCTTAATCGCGGAGAGTAAGGGACGCGGTGGAGATTACAAGTGCGTCAGAGCTTCTCGACCTGGGCGTATTCCAGATCCACCGGCGTGGGGCGGCCGAAAATGGAGACCATGACCTTCACCCGGCCCTTCTCCTCCTCTACCTCCTCGATCACGCCGTTGAAGCTGGTGAACGGGCCATCCGACACGCGCACCTGCTCGCCAACCTCGAAGATCACGGCGGGGCGGCGCGTCTCCGCGCCTTCCTGCTGCTGCTTCATGATCCGCTCAGCCTCAGCATCGGTGATCGGCGAGGGCTTGTTCTTGTTGCCGAGGAAGCCGGTGACTTTCGGCACGTCCTTGACCAGGTGCCAGGCGTCATCCGTCATGTCCATGTGGATGAGCACATAGCCAGGGAAGAACTTGCGCTCGGTGTTCACCTTCTGCGCGCGGCGGACCTCGGTCACTTCCTCGGTCGGCACCACGATTTCGCCGATATGGTCGGCGAGGCCCTTGAGTTCAGCCTGTTCCTTGATCTGTTGCGAGATTTTCTTCTCGAAACCCGAATAGACGTGCAGAACGTACCAGCGCTTGGCCATCAAAAAATTCCTTAACTTCCGACGCCGAACAGCGCGCGCATGACAGCGCCGATGATCTGATCGACGGTCAAGAAAAACAGGGCCGTGACGATCACCATGGCAAGCACGAGCCCCGTGGTCTGCAGGGTCTCCTTGCGCGAGGGCCAGGTGGTCTTCGCCGCCTCGGCACGCACGTCGCGCGCAAATTTCACCAGGTTGAACGCCAAAACCAAACTCCGAGAAACAGCGAATGTTGTGCTGGGAAGGGATGGCAGGGGCGGAGGGTCTCGAACTCTCAACCTCCGGTTTTGGAGACCGGCGCTCTAACCAATTGAGCTACGCCCCTATCCGTACCAGCACGGAAAGCGCCTTCCACACTCTGGCGCGTCCGCTGTCAAGTGTTTGCACCCTTTAGCCTGACGTTTTGCGTCTGGCAAAATGGAGCGGGTGACGGGAATCGAACCCGCACAACCAGCTTGGAAGGCTGGGACTCTACCGTTGAGCTACACCCGCGCGCAAGCACTGCCCGTTGCCGGGCGGCCTATGGTTAGGACAATACCGGTGGGCGAGTAAACCCCGCGCATTTGGGATGGGAATCAAGGTTGCTTCAAAACTCGCTCTGGCGCGGCAGATGGCGTGCAGATTCGAGCTCCGGAGCGGAGCGTACTCGGCGTACGCAAGCACCGGAGAGCAGAAAATACGCACCAGATGGCCGCCAGAGTAGAGTTTGGGAGAAATCTTGGTGGAAGGGGTTGGATTCGAACCAACGTAGGCGCACGCCAACGGATTTACAGTCCGTCCCCTTTAGCCACTCGGGCACCCTTCCGTATGGGGTGCTCATTTCTCTGAATCCGGCTCGGTTGTCAACGCAAAGGGGGAGAGATAGTGAAAGCCCATGACACAGAACCGCCCTCCCCGCGGCAAATCCGGCCGCCAAGGCGACCAGAACCGCCAGTTTTCCGGCCGCCCCGCACAGGGCGGAGACAACCGCCTGAGCCTGGCCGGACGCGGCGAGCAGAAGCCAGAGCGCCCGCAAGGCGCCCGCCCGCCGCGCGGCGAACATGGGCGCGGCGCGGCCGCCACCCCGGCGGGGGCGGTTTGGCTGTATGGCACCCATGCGGTAGGCGCGGCGCTAAAGAACCCGCAGCGGCGCTTCCGCCGCCTCGTGATCACCGAAGAGGCGCAGGCCGCGCTGGCGGCGGAATGCCCGCAGCCATGGCCAATCCAGCCCGAGATCACCACGCGCGACCGAATCGACGCGCTCCTCGGCGCGCGGCCCGGTTCGGGCATCGTGCATCAGGGCATCGCCCTGCTCACCGACCAGCTCACCGCCCCTGCCCTGCTGGACGCGCTGAAGCGCCCCGGCCCGATTCTCGTGCTCGACCAGATTTTTGACCCCCGCAATGTCGGCGCGCTGATGCGCACGGCCCAGGCCTTCGGCGCCTGCGCCGTCATCACCCAGGACCGCAACGCCCCTGAAGAGACCGGCGCGCTGGCGAAGGCCGCCTCCGGCGCGCTGGAGACGATTCCGCTGCTGCGAATTGTCAACATTGCGCGGGCGCTGATCGCGCTGAAATCCGCCGATGTCTGGGTGGTGGGCTTGGACGGCCACTCCCCCAGCCGCCTGCGCGGCGAGGATTTCGCCGGAAGGCGCGTGGCGCTGGTTCTGGGCAGCGAGGGCGAGGGCATGCGCCGCCTGACGCGCGAGACCTGCGACGAGGTCTGCGCCCTGGCTATGCCGGGCGGGATGGAGAGCCTGAACGTCTCCGCCGCCGGGGCGGTGGCCTTGTACGAGCTGACCCGCGCGCCCTGAACATATGGGGCGGAGGCCCATTTCATGAACGTCCTGTTCCTGCAGACCGCCGATTTCCACCCGCTACGCGCCAATGCTGCGCCTCACGGGCCAGACCGTGCAGGCGTATGCCAGCCGCCACGGCCACAGCTACAACAGCTTTCTCGGCATCAAGCGCGGGTTTCACCCGTGGCACGCGGTGTATAACCGCATCGAGATGCTCACGAGCCTAATGGTCGAGGGCTATACCGGCTGGGCCGTGTATCTGGACGCCGACTCCTACATCCACGGCCAGGATTTCGACCTGCGCGCCTATCTGGCGGGCAAGGAGAACATCGCGTTCATCGCCGCCCCGGACCTCGCCGACCCGCCGCTCTGGTGGCGCATCAATGACGGCGTCTTCGCCATCAATCTCGGCCATCCAATGGCCGTTCGAATCCTCTTGCGCTGGCGCGCTGCGTTCCACGCCATCAGTGACGACGAGCTGCGCCGGGCGGAAAAATGGGCAGCCGTGCCCAGCGACCAGATGCTGCTGCACGAGTGCCTGCGCAACATGCCGGAGGCGGAGAGCGCCTGCCTGACCACCCGCGATGTGTGCGGCGTGCTGAATTACGCCCATGCCGCGTTCATCCGGCAGGTGCTGCGGGCGGTGACGAATGACGACATGGACAAGCGCATGGCGATCATCGAGGCCGCCGTGGCCGAGGCGATGGGCGGGGCTTTTACACCGCTTAACGCCGCCGCCACAGCCCCCGACCGCCGCCAGGAGGCCGAGGATTACGTGAACGCGCTCTACCAGCTCCTGCTGCTGCGCGAGCCGGACCCTGAGGGTTTCGCCCATGCGGTCGCGAATTGCAGCACGCCCGGCCATAGCTGGGCCGATGAGCTACGCGCCCTACTGGGCTCGGGTGAATTCCGCGCCAAGACCCAGGCTTTTCTCGCGCATTATGAGAGGGGTGGCGCGAATTGGGGCTGACGCGCATGGCTGCCATGGGGCGGATGGCAAAACTCTTGCACCATAAGGCAAAACCCCTTAGTTCTT
>CAVTQN010000005.1:0-492592 GCA_963736885.1 uncultured Pseudomonadota bacterium | reverse complement strand
TTTTACACACTGCCATTATAGTCATGCACTACGCCCCCATATGTCCTTTCAACTTGGCCGACGCATTCGCAGACGAGGCAATAGGCCAGGGCTAATACAAGGAGCAGCGCGTGGAGATTATTGTACAGGCGGACGCCGAACGCGCGACTGAACTTGCGGCGCGGATCATCGCGACGCGGATCAGAGAGCGGCCGACAATCGTGCTCGGGCTTGCGACGGGACGGACCATGGAGCGCATCTACGAGCACCTCGCCGACATGCACCGCAACGGGCTCGACTTCTCCGGCTGCTCCTCCTTCAACCTCGACGAATATATTGGCCTCGACCCAGACGACCCCCACTCATACCATGCGACGATGCGGCGCCTGCTGTTTGACCGTGTAAATTTCGCACCCGGCCGGACGCATGTGCTGAATGGGCGTGCCGCCGACCTCAAACGCGAGGCGAGAGACTACGAGGCGGCGATACGTGCGGCAGGCGGCATCGGGCTGCAGCTGCTGGGCCTCGGCGAGACCGGGCATATCGGCTTCAACGAGCCGTTATCTGCATTAATGTCGCGCACCCGCGACAAGACGCTGACGCCCCATACGCGCGAGCAGAACGCACCATTCTTCGGCGGCGATCCAGATGCGGTACCAAGCCGGGCGTTGACGATGGGGGTCGGCACGATCCTGGAGGCGGAGGAGATTTGCTGGTGGCCACGGGCCCGGCCAAGGCGGAGATTTTGGCACGCGCATTCGAAGGACCACTCACCGCGACCATCAGCGCTTCCGCGCTGCAGCTGCATCCGCGTTGTCTGGTGATCGCTGACGAGGCGGCTGCCGCGCGGCTCGCGAACCGCAGCTACTACGAATTCGTCTTCCTTAACGAGCCAGAATGGGCGCCCTACAGGGAGACGGGCCCATAGATTGTGAAACGGCATCGACGTGTGCCCCAACCTCTGGTCATCTTCAACCCACTGATCTGGCTACAGAAATCGCGTTCTAGGTGGGGTCCAGATCGGCGCCGATCGGGACCCCACCCTCTTCGACCCATTCACACACAATTTCAGAGCGCTAGTGCAATTTCAACCAGGATCTCATTTGGACGCTGATTTACAGTAGGGCCGGCCGGTACCGATTTTGACCCTGTCGAAACACCTTTTTCCACATAAATTCAACGCCTTAACGGCCATCTAAGGCGAGGTCAAAGTTGGGTGCTCATTCACAGATTGTCGCGTGATTGGGTACCGACGCCCTTGTTCACACGAACAAATACAGCCTAATGACCTCATGAAGAAAATCAAGTTGAGCTATTTCGCTTTGCTTAGCGTCTTGGTCTTGCTTTGGCTGCTCGCGGACAAAGTGTTTGCCGGCAGGTATGGATTTCAAGATTTTAAGCTTTCAATCATCTACTTTACGGGCACGCTCGCAATTGGGTGCATGAGTGCCGGCATGTTCCTGTCGATCCGCCCGATGAGCGTGGAGCCGTTTCTTGGCGGCCTTGACAAGTCGTACCGCTTGCATAAATGGCTCGGCGTCAGCGCCTTGGTGTTTTCCGTGCTTCACTGGCTGTGCGTCAAAGCACCGAAATGGCTCGCCGAAATGGGCTGGTTGAAAAAACACGTGCACAAGCCAGCAGTTCCAGAAAGCGGCACGCTGCCGGGTTTATTTAATCTTCTGCATAGCCAGCACCGCTTGGCCGACACCGTGGGGACCTGGGCATTCTACGCATCGGTGGCGCTGATCGCCATTGCATTGTTCAAGCGCTTTCCGTACCGGCATTTCTTCAAGACCCATCGGCTCATGGCCGTCGCGTATCTCGCATTGGTGTTTCATAGCGTGGTGCTGATGAATCCCGCGTATTGGAGTTCGCCACTCGGCCCGGCAATCGGGCTATTGTTTTTCGTGGCAACGCTGGCCGCCGCCATCTCGCTGCTGCGCCGCGTCGGACGCACGCGGCGAGCCGTAGGCGCAATCGTGGATCTGACTCACTACCGCGACAATCGCGTACTGGGTGTTACCATTAAATTGAAAGACCGTTGGTTCGGTCATGCTGCGGGGCAATTCGCCTTTGTCACCTTCGATCCGGCAGAAGGGCCGCACCCCTTCACGATATCTTCATCCTGGCACGACGATGGCAAGCTGAGCTTTCACATCAAGGGCATTGGCGATTACACGAAGAATTTGTCGGAAACCCGAAAGGTCGGCGACCTTGTCACCGTTGAAGGGCCTTATGGCAGATTTGATTTTGGCGGCAACAAGCCGCGACAGATCTGGATTGCCGGCGGCATCGGCATCACCCCTTTTCTTGCGCGCATGCAAGCACGGGAGCTTCCCACGGATAAGCGCATTGTCGATCTCTTCTATAGCACCAATGCGCCGGATGAAGACTTCATCGGCAAAGTGAAACACCTGGCCACAATTGCAAATGTGCGTCTGCACCTCATGGTAAGCGGCAAGGATCCCCGACTGACGCCTCAACGTCTACGGGAGACGGTGCCAGAATGGATGTCTGCCGACGTGTGGTTCTGCGGGCCTGACGGATTCGGTCGTGCACTCAAGGAGGATTTGGTTGCCAACGGGTTGCGAGACGGGGATTTTCATCAGGAATTGTTCGACATGCGGTGACGAGGTCACTCTTGCGCCGTCCGACTCAGCCGCGCCATTCGCTCGCCGGCAGAGTCGGACGAAGCGAAGGGCGGCAGGGTCATGCGCGGTTTCCACACTGTTCTCGAATTCGGATATTCCCCGCAGCTTTGTGAATTCTATAAATAAACCCCGTTCAAAACGGGGGGATTACCGATTGACGCTGCCCATGAAGGCGACACGGGTGAAGACCGCGAGGATGCGCCACGAGGCGCGCAACGTGCCCCGAAGGGAGCCAGCAACTTTTGACGTGCCACAGGCGCGGCAGCGATAGGGTAAGGGAAGCTCGAGCACACGCAAGCCCTGTCGCGCCGCCTTGAATTGCATCTCGATGTTCCAGCCATAGCTCAGGATCATATATTCCCGATCAACAAAACGGTAAGGCCCGCGCGGATAAGAGGGCAAGGTGATCGGCATTGAAGATGCGTTCAAGACATCATCTGTTTTCAGCTTCATCCTCCTGTTGAGAGAGACCATTACGGTGTGGCCCGGTGCAGGATCACCCCTTCGAGCGGATCGGTCGGCGCGGTCCAGGGCGCTTGCGCGATCACGGTCTTGGTCTGAGTATAGCCCGCCTTCCAACGGGCGCGGATTCCGCCGGCACTAAAATCAATATCCTTGGTGTGGTCCTCATTAGGCAAGGTTGGGGCCACCAGTGCCACCACATGCATCTGGGTGAGACAACCATAGCTGGCCAATTCGGCAACCTCCGCGCGGGCACGCTCGGCTTGCGGCAGACGTTCGCTGAGAGTGGCGATGATATGCCGCAGTTTATGAATTTGCTTTTGCCGCGCGATCTGGGTGCGCGAACGGGATGCGAACTGCACGTCCTTCTGACGGTTGAACACCTGATTGAGCGTAACCGGCTCTGATCCATCGGGATTCCAGACATGGACAGAAAACACCAGCGCATTGCGCCGCGGATTATCGTCGAAGATCGCTTCGAGTGGGGTGTTGGAGAGGATGCCGCCATCCCAGTAGAGTTCCCCATCAACGCGTATTGCTGGAAATGCCGGCGGCAGCGCTCCCGAGGCCATCACATGCTCGACCCGAAACTCCTGGTCACGGCTGTCGAAGTAATGCATCTGGCTGGTGCAGACATTGGCCGCACCGACGGAGATACGGGTTTCGTGCCGGTTGATCCGTTCGAAATCAACCAGTTCACTTAGGGTCTGGCGCAACGGCGCAGTGGAATAGTGCCCGGCATTCTCCGCCCCTAGCGGCCAGGCATTCCCCAACAACGCCAACGGGTTAGGCTTAAAGAACGCGGGCAACCCGTTGAGCATCGTCAGCAGCCGTGACGCCTGCGCACCACCGGGGAGTGCTGCCATGGTGTTCGCGGGCAATGCATATTCAACTCGCTCCCAGAATGCCTCCAGCCTTGCGAGCCGGTCAGCCGGGGCGTTGCCAGCGATCAGAGCGGCGTTGATCGCGCCGATCGAGGTGCCGATCACCCAATCAGGCTCGATTCCCGCCTCGTGAAGTGCCTGATACACACCCGCCTGATAGGCTCCCAAAGCGCCGCCACCCTGCAGCACGAGCACAATTTGTCCAAGGTGAGCGGTTGTATGGTCTGCCATGATGGAAATGACCCCGGTTAAAGCCGTTTACTTACATATCCGCTCGCCATTGCCGCGTTGACGGTGTCTCAAGACTTCGCGAAGGCAAACGTATAATTCCACCTGTCCGTGGCGGCATCCAATGCCGTTTCGGCATGAATTTCATTCCTTTCTGAGGCTCTCATCATCGCTTCAAAGGCTATCTAAAAGCCCGCCATTCCTGTAGGATAAAACTGTGCAAGCCTTGTGTCATTGCGAAAGTGGAGGCAGCATGCTAAGAACGCAATCTGTTCCAAAGCTACAGGACATTCAGGACCAAAAATTTGGCGCGGCCTGCGAGCTCGCCAGAGTTCGAACTCGCGTCTGGGTTGCTCCAGAAACCTGCTAGAATTCCTCCCAAATATTTTTATAATGAGTTGGGATCAAAGTTGTTTGAAGCAATTTGTCTGCTCAACGAATATTATCTCACGAGAGTCGAAACCAGTATCTACACCACTCACGCCGCCGCCATCGCCGCCGCCGCGGGGCGGGGGAGAACGCTCATCGATCTCGGCGCCGGCAATTGTGCCAAAGCGGCACTGCTGTTTGCGGCGTTGCAACCTGTGCAATATGTGCCCGTCGATATTTCCGCGGAATTTCTGAAGAGTGCCACCGCATTGCTAAAAACTGTCTATCCAGACCTATTGATTCTGCCTGTTTGCCTCGATTTTGCCGAAAACCTGAATTTACCCGCGCAAGTCAGCGCCCAGCGTCGCCTCATGTTCTACCCAGGCTCCTCGATAGGTAACTTCACGCCTTTGCAAGCAACCCAGTTCCTCACCCGCGTGCGCGGTGAATGCAAGTCAGACGGCGCACTGCTCATAGGTGTCGATCTCGTCAAATCATCTATGATTATCGAAGCTGCCTATAACGATTCAGTCGGCGTCACGGGCGTCTTCAATTTAAATGTGCTTGCTCACACGAACGAGTTGCTGGGCACTGATTTTTTAATGCGCGACTGGCGCCATCTCGCGTTCTTCAATGCCGAACAAAGCTGCGTTGAAATGCATTTAGAAGCGCGCCGCCCCGTTACGGTTCGATGGCCAACTGGAGAGCGGGTGTTTGCTCAGGGCGAACGCATCCATACGGAAGACAGCTACAAATACACCCAGCGCGGCTTTGTCGAACTGCTCGAATCCTGCGGTTTCGGTGAAACTAAATGCTGGACTGACAAAGCTCAACAATTTCTGGTCTGCTATGTCCGCGCGATCTGAACTCAAAAACCGGGATCTCTGGGCTGTGGTGGCAGATTTTGTTTCCATCCGCGCCCATTCCGTAGCACTTGCTTCGCCCTTATCGGACGAGGATTGTGTTGCCCAATCCATGCCGGACGCCAGCCCTGTTAAATGGCACCTGGCCCACACGACTTGGTTTTTTGAAACGTTTGTACTTGAGCGCTTCGAACCGAAATTTATGCCGTTTCATCAGGCTTTTCGTGTCCTGTTCAACTCCTACTACAACGGTATTGGCGAAAACTATCCGAGGCCGGAGCGCGGTTTTTTAACCCGCCCATTGCAACGTGATATTCTCGCCTACCGCAGCGACGTTGATGCCCGTATCATCCATCTCCTTAGCCACAACCACACGGACGAGCTCGTTAGGATTGTTGAGCTCGGCCTGAATCATGAACAACAGCACCAAGAACTTATTCTGACCGATGTTCTGCACCTGTTCAGCCGAAATCCACTTTTTCCTGCGTACGACAAATCCTTCGCTTCGCCCGCAGATTCTCCTCCGCGTGAATGGCATGAATTCGATCCTGGCCTCATCGAAATCGGCCACAGCGGCGAGGTGTTTTGTTTTGACAATGAACTGCCCCGCCACCGCCAATTCCTCGGACATTACGAGATCGCCTCAACCATTGTTACCAATGGTGAATACGCCGCCTTCATTGATGCAGGTGGCTATGAGGAACCTTCATTCTGGCTATCGGAGGGCTGGTCCTGGATTCAAGCTCACAGCATTCGTCATCCGCTTTACTGGCATAGAGACATGGCTGGCTGGCAAGAGTTTTCTCTCACCGGCATGCGGACCCTGAACATGCGCGCTCCGCTTCTACATATCTCGTATTTCGAAGCATCGGCCTTCGCCCAGTTCAGCGGCGCCCGCCTGCCGACTGAAGCTGAGTGGGAACATGCCGCCGCCACGGCGGCGTTAAACCAGATGTTTGACGCTGCATGGCAATGGACTAGTTCCTCGTACGCTCCGTACCCCGGCTTCCTCGCCGCCCCGGGTGCAATTGGTGAGTATAATGGTAAGTTTATGGTCAACCAATATGTCCTGCGTGGTTCTTCCTTCGTAACACCGGCAAACCATTCGCGCCAAACCTACCGCAATTTCTTTCCTGCCAATTCCCGTTGGCAATTCACCGGCATCAGGCTGGCCCGCTGATTTTCTTGAACGACAACTCATCCGTCGGCATATTTGTGGAAATGTAAGGTCTTGTGAGGCATCCTAGGTCCTTAGCTTTATAAGGAAAGGGATATGCTATGCCGGACGGGAGCTTCAGCGTTAGCCCCGGGTTCTGCCGCCTGCCAAACAATCAGGCATGGATCCAAGATCTTCTGCGATTTTGGCATTCGCCGGATCAAGTTTTTGTTGGTAGTATGCCACGTATCTCAATGACGGAGAAGCGGAATTGGGCAACCGCGGGGCCATCCTGAGGGCTTTGGATGGGCACGAAGGTGAGTGCGGTATAAGTGGTATCTGGCCCTCGTGACCACCGACAGTAAACCCTCAGAGGCGCAAGCTTCTTGAGGGTTTTTCTTGGCGCCAAGCGCAGCAGATTTGCCCGGCATCCGGCCCGTTGACGATGCCAGATTCAGGATCGGCGCCAGATCACCGAACAGCTTAATCGCCAACCGGTCCGGGATCTAGATTGATTTTATGAAGTCACAGTATGGCGCCGATTTAGGCTGTGATATCTGAACCCATTATAGTTCGAGGACCGACACGCCCAACAGATGGTCAAACCCACAGTCTGACACTGTCGCACCTAAGGTACGCAGTCCACTCCCAGGTCGGTTCTCGGTGGAAATCAACAGGCGGGTCCTTTGATCCTTGTTTCAAATACGGACCGCCGGTCGCCTCTGAGTATTTTCCGAGTCTCCCGCGCCGCAGTAGCCGCGTGTAGTGTGCGTCACATTCCAAGATCGGCCAATGCGTTTCGTCGCCACGACGATTCCAAACCCGAGATGGAAGGGTGTAGCAAAAATGACAAGAGCCCCAAGGATGAAGGCGCTAATATATCAAGCTGTGGGCAAGAAGGCCCTGGAAGAGCGGCCAAAGCCGGAAATCACTGCTCCGACCGATGCGATCGTCAAAATATCGAAGACGACGATTTGCGGCACCGATCTCCACATCCTCAAAGGCGATCTGCCATCTTGTCAGCCCGGTCGTATTCTAGGCCATGAAGGCGTCGGTATCGTCGACGAGGTTGGCTCTGCGGTCACGGTGTTCAACAAAGGCGATCACGTCCTGATTTCCTGCGTTAGCGCCTGCGGTACGTGCGTCTATTGCCGCAAGCAGATGTATTCGCACTGCACGACAGGTGGCTGGATCCTCGGAAACACCATCGACGGCACGCAGGCTGAGTTCGTTCGCATTCCCCACGCGGATATGAGTCTCTACCCCATTCCCGCCGGCGCCGATGAAGAGGCGCTGGTGATGCTCAGCGATATTCTGCCGACCAGCTTCGAGTGCGGCATACTAAACGGCAAGGTCGAGCCGGGTTGCACCGTCGCAATCGTCGGCGCGGGACCCATCGGGCTTGCGGCCCTGCTTACCGCCCAGTTTTACTCACCGGCGGAAATCATCATGGTTGATCTTGACGATAATCGCCTGGATGTCGCCAAACGCTTCGGCGCCACGTCAACCGTCAACGGCACAGACGGAAAGGCCGCTGAGACCATCATGAGGATGACCGGCAAGCGGGGCGTCGATACCGCCATCGAAGCGGTTGGCATTCCAGCCACGTTCGAGCTTTGCGAAAAAATCGTCACGGCTGGCGGCCATATCGCCAATATCGGCGTACATGGCAAGAAGGTCGATCTCCATCTGGAGAGCCTCTGGGATCGGAACATTGCGATCACCACGCGGTTGGTTGATACGGCGACGATTCCAATGCTCTTCAAGACGGTCTCGTCTCATAAGATCGACCCCAAGCTGCTGATCACGCATCGCTTCAAGCTCGACAAAATTCTTGATGCCTACGAGACCTTCGGTAATGCCGCCAAGACAAAAGCGCTCAAAGTCATCATTGAGGCTTGAAGCATGATTTGAATCAAGGCCCATAGCGCAAACATCGGCCGTGTTTTCGGCTTGAATTGCGACGGCATCATAAGTTTCCACAATGCCATGTCGAAAGGGAAAAGCCATGACGATCCAAACCGTTAAGTCCGCCGAATACCAGAGCACCAATCCCGCGACCGGGAAAGTTCTGAAGAGGTTCGAGTGCCTGACCGACGCAGAGCTTGAGACCAAGATCGCGACAGCCGAGAAATGCTTTGAAACCTGGCGGCACAAGAGCTACGCCGAGCGCGCGGTCATCGTGGCCAAGGCGGCGGAGCTGCTGCATGCCAAGGCCGCCGAGTTCGCGCAGACGATGACGCTCGAGATGGGCAAGCGCATCAGCGAGGCGCGCGGGGAGGTCGAGTTCAGCTCGAACATTCTTGCCTACTACGCCAAGAACGCCGAGCGCTTCCTGGCGCCGGTGAAGCTGAATCCGTCCCTCGGCGAAGGCCATATGGAGAGCAGCCCGATCGGCGTGGTCTTCTGCGTGGAGCCGTGGAACTTTCCCTACTACCAGCTCGCCCGCGTCGCCGGCCCGCATTTGATGGCGGGCAACGTGGTGCTGGTGAAGCACGCCGGCATCGTGCCGCAATGCGCCATCGCCTTCGAGAAGCTATGGATCGACGCGGGCGCACCCGCCGGGCTGTATACCAATCTGCTGATCTCGCACGACCAGTCGGATCATGTCGTCGATGATGACCGTATCAAGGGTGTCGCGCTGACCGGCAGCGTCGCGGCTGGCAGAAGCATCGCGGCGCGGGCCGGAAAGAACCTGAAGCCGTCTTCGATGGAACTCGGCGGCAGCGACGCGTTCATCGTCCTCGAAGACGCCGATCTCGAGCACACCATCAAGTGGGCGGTCTGGGGGCGGATGTACAATACGGGGCAGACCTGCTGCGCCGCGAAGAGGTTCATTGTCGTCGACAAGCTTGCCGACAAGTTCCTGGAGAAGTTTCAGGCAGCGCTTGCGGCCCTGAAGCCAGGGGACCCGCTGGATGAAAAGACGACCCTGGGTCCTTTGTCCTCGGAATTGGCGTTGACCGACCTGTTGAAGCAGGTCGATGGTGCGGTCTCCCACGGCGCGAAAGTGCTCATGGGCGGCAAGCGCATTGATCGTCCTGGATCCTATATGGAACCGACGATCCTGACCGATATCAAGCCGGACAACCCGGCCTTCAGAGATGAATTCTTCGGCCCGGTCGCGCTGTTCTTCCGGGTCAAGGACGAAGACGAAGCGATCGCGCTCGCCAACGATTCCGACTTCGGATTGGGCGGCTCCGTCTTCACCAAGGACATTGCCCGTGGAAGGCGCGTGGCCAGCCGTGTTGAAACGGGGATGATGTTCATCAACAACATCTCCTGGTCCGATGCCGAGCTGCCGTTCGGCGGCATCAAGGACTCCGGTTACGGGCGTGAGCTCGGCGACATGGGTATCCAGCAGTTCGTGAACAAGAAGCTGGTTCGCTACGTCGCGGCCGAAGCGCCGGTATAAGCGGGCCGACCGGCACGGTGGCTCAGACGCCGGCCCTGCATCTCCGTCCAACCGGCGAGGCTCGCCGGGAACCGGCCAACAACTGGAGCGCCCTATGTATGTCAACGTCGCCGTTCTGAAGGAAACCCAGCCGCACGAACGGCGCGTGGCTCTGGTGCCCTCTGTCGTTCCCAAGCTGATCAAGCTGGGCGCCAAGCTGCACATGCAGTCGGGCGCGGGAGATGCCATCAAGCTAGCCGATGCGGCCTTCAAGGATGTCGCCTTCATCGACGATCGCAAGGACCTGGTCGCAGACGCCGATGTGGTCCTCGCCGTGCAGCCACCCGCGCTGGATGTGATCGACGCCATGAAGGAAGGCGCCATCCTCATCTCCTTCATCTACGCGAACAAGGAACCGGCGCTGGTGCAGCGTCTGCTGGACAAGAAGATCACCTGCTTCGCCATGGAGCGGATTCCGCGCATCACGCGGGCGCAATCGATGGATGCGCTGTCGAGCCAATCCGCCCTGGCGGGATATTACGCCGTGCAACTCGGCGCAACCCATCTTGCCCGCATCCTGCCGAAGATCACCTCGGCGGCCGGCGCGATCGGTCCGGCCAAGGTCCTTGTGATGGGCCTCGGCGTCGCCGGCCTGGAGGCGATCGCGACCGCCCACCGCCTGGGCGCCGTCGTCGAGGGCTATGACGTGCGCCCCGAGACCGAAGACCAGGCCAAGTCCTTGGGCGCGACATTTGTCGAGACCGGCGTGGATGCGCGCGGCAAGGGCGGTTACGCGCGGGAACTGACCGCAGAGGAAAAGAGCAAGGTCGCGGCGGTGCTGACCCAGCATATCCAGCAAGCCGACCTCATCATCACCACCGCCGCCATTCCCGGCCGGCCATCACCCAAGCTCATCAGCAAGGCGCAGGTCGCGGGCATGAAGGCCGGCGCCGTGATCGTCGATCTCTCCGCCGAGGGCGGCGGCAATTGCGAGGACACGAAGCCGGGTGAGACCACCGAGATCGGCCAGGTGACGATCGTGGCGCCGTTGAACGTGCCGTCGCTGCTCGGCGAGGACGCCAGCGAGCTCTACGCGAAGAACCAGTACAACCTGCTTGTCCTGATGATGAAAGACAACATCATCACGATCGACTGGGAGGACGAGGTTCTGGCGAAGACTGTGCTCACCCATGCCGGCGAGCTCAAGACTGGTCCGGCGAAGCCGGATGGCCCTTCTGGGGCCACCAGCCAAGGATGCAGCGCACAAGGCAGCCGCGAAAGCCGCGTGAGCCGAAACAGGAGATCGCGATGGACTTCCAGATCGCTATTACCGGCTTTGTCGCTCTTTACATCTTCATGCTCGCCGCCTTCGCGGGTTGGGTGATCATCGGCCACGTGCCGGCGATCCTGCATACGCCGCTGATGTCGGGCTCCAACTTCGTCCACGGCATTGTCGTGGTCGGGGGGCTCTTCGCTCTGCTCAACGCGACCAACGTCACGCAACAGGCGATCGGCTTTTTCGCGGTGCTGCTTGGCGCCGGAAATGCGGCGGGCGGGTATGCAGTTACCCATCGCATGCTCGCGATGTTTCAGCCGAGCGGACACCAAACCAAATCCCGCCAAGTCCGGTCACGCCAAATCCCGGCATCCGAAAACGCACCGCGCGAAGACGCTTTGAGGACCCGACATGCTCACCGCAATTCCGCAACTGACCATCGGCGCTGTCGACCTCGTGGCGGCCTTTCTTTTCATGTACGGGCTGAAGCGCATGTCGTCGCCGGTGACGGCGCCCTCGGGGATTTTCGTCGCTGGCATAGGCATGCTCGCGGCCATTTTGGCGAGTTTCCTTTACGCGTTTAACGTCAGTGCGGCGGCCAGGCCGCATTTGCTGGCCAATATCGGGCTTGCCGGCGTCGCACTTCTCGTGGGCGGCGGCATTGCCTGGTGGAGCGGCAAAAAGGTCGCGATGACCGCGATGCCGCAAATGGTGGCGCTCTATAACGGCATGGGCGGTGGCGCCGCCGGCGCCATCGCCGCGGTCGAGCTGTTCGGGGATAAGGCTCACGGCGCAACCCAGCTCGTCGTCACATTGTTGGGCGCGCTGATCGGCGCCGTGTCGCTCTCCGGCTCGCTGATCGCCTGGGCCAAGCTCGATGGCGTCATCAAGCAAGCCGCTCAGGGTCGGAGGCCAGCAGGCCATCAACGGCGTTGTCATGCTGGCGACGCTCGCGGTCGGCGGATACCTCATCTTTGCGGTCCTGGCCGGCGCGGTCCCGCTCATCGCGCTGCCGGCGTTGATCGGACTGTTCTTCGGGCTGGCGCTGATCTTCGGCATCCTGATGACGCTGCCGATCGGTGGCGCGGATATGCCGGTGGTGATCTCCATCTACAACGCCTTCACCGGTCTTGCCGTGGGGCTTGAAGGGTTCGTGC
Source organism: uncultured Pseudomonadota bacterium (assembly GCA_963736885.1). Lineage (GTDB taxonomy): Bacteria > Pseudomonadota > Alphaproteobacteria > Acetobacterales > Acetobacteraceae > Acidocella. The sequence continues at coordinate 480,173 of CAVTQN010000005.1, read as the reverse complement.
TGCAGAACCCGGCATTGATGATCGCCGGCATGGTGGTCGGCGCGGCCGGCATGCTCCTCACCTTGCTCATGGCGAAGGCCATGAACCGTTCGGTCGCCAATGTCCTGTTCACGAATTTCGGTGATGCCCCGAAGCACGCCCAAGGCGCCATGAAGGGAGAGTTGAAGCCGGTCGAAGCGGGCGACGCCGGCATCTTCATGCGCTACGCCAGCAAAGTCATCATCGTGCCGGGTTATGGCCTCGCGATGGCGCAAGGCCAGCAGAAGCTCTACGAGTTCGTCAAATTGCTGCAGGCCGGCGGCGTCACGGTGAAGTTCGCGATCCATCCCGTGGCCGGACGCATGCCCGGCCAGATGGACGTTCTGCTGGCCGAGGCCGGCGTGCCCTACGACCTCATCTTTCAACTCGAAGACATCAACGACGATTTCGCAAGCGCCGACGTCGCGCTCGTCATCGGCGCCAATGATGTCGTGAACCCTGCGGCGCGCACCGACAAATCTTCGCCGATCTTCGGCATGCCGATCCTCAATGCCGACAAGGCCAAGAAGGTTTACGTCATCAAGCGCGGCGACGGAAAGGGTTACGCCGGCATCCAGAACGCGCTGTTCTATGGCGACAACTGCAACATGGTCTACGGTGACGCCCAGGCCGTGCTGGTGAAAATGATCGAGGCGGTGAGAGGGCTCGGCTTGCCGGTCGCGGCTTAGCCTACGCCCGTGCCGATATGACGGAGTCCGAACGAAAACAGGAATGGGATATTCCCACGCCTGGTCCGGGCCAATATGAATTATGTCCGTCAGCCTGGCGCGTGCGTTCGCCAGGCTAACGGACACCTCGCTATGCGGTGACTAGCTTTTGGCACGCAGTTCTTGCGCATCAGCCGCCGCCTTGTACAGGTCGAGCCGCGAATACAGGCCGAACGCCGAGCCGTCATCAAGGAAGCCGCCGCCCGGCCCCTCGGTCACGGTGAGGATATGGTCCGCCTGCGCCAGGCTGAGATAGGGGAACGCCGCGGTCAGCAGGTAGCCGGCATCCGGTGCAATTTTGCCAACATCCTCAACTTTGCCGGCTTCGGCAGGGTAGACCACAGGCAGGCCGTAGGTCTGGGTCAATTCATAAAACGCCTCATCCGCCGCCTTGTTGGCAAAGCGGCTGCTGTCATCCGCCGCCGCCGCCGCGATTGTCTCCCCCGCTCCGGCCTTGAGCGCCTTGACCAGCGCGACATGCGCCGCCTTGACCGCCGCCGCATAATTGGCGACCGGCACGGCCTTGCCCTCCTTCAGGTTCAGATAGGCCGGGTTTTCCGCCAGCAATTGCGAAAGGTCATAATAAGCCAGCGTGCGGCCGGCGATCACGTCCATCGTGTAGTGAGCGCCCAGGATGATCCGGCTATTGCCGAACTCGGCACCGCGCGTGATCATTTGTTGATAGCGCTGCGGCACCAGAATCGCGAGCAATGTGGCTTCCGTATAGGCATAGGTTGAGTGCCCGCTGGGGAAGGTTGGGCTGCTGGTCTCGTTCTCGCCGTAATATGGCGCCCCCTTGGGCGGACCGTAGAGATAGGCGCTGTTATTGGTGGCCGCGCCGAAATAGTCCGTGCCGTCATATTTCACCAGGGTTGGCTCGGTTTGGAACGGCCGGGAATCACCCAACTTGTCGGCGCCGGGGCTGCCGGCCGGCTTGCCATAGGCTTTGCCGTACAGGTCGGTGGTGCCGCCGTTGGCAGTGAGAATGGCAAGTGCCGCGGGTGAGGCCGGCGCCGCCGGATTGCTTCCTGTTTTGACGGTGCCATTGGCGAAGAAGAACTTCGCCGCGCTGGCATCGGCACTAATGAGCTTGAAACTATATTTGAGGAGGTTGCCAACCGCGGGTGCCACGTTGGTGACCTTAACGGTCTTGCCGTCATCGCTGCTCGCATAGCTTGCCGCGGCCTGGTAGATGCCACCCAGCTTGGTGCCCAACCCATCCGCCAGTTCTGTTGCGTTTTCGGTCGTGCTGAAGGCATCCCGCAGGGCCTGCTCCTGCTGCGCGGAAAGGGGTTGCAGCCCCGGCTGGTTGGCCGTGCCGGTTTGAATCGCCCTGGTGATCGTGAAATTGGCGGCCAGCGCCGCCTTGCCGGCATCGCTGTTGTCCAAGGTGCTGAACGGCGCCAGCCCCTGCAGCGCGATAAGGTTGATGGCGGTCTGCGCCTCGGCACGGGAGGCCGCGAGGCTGGCGGCAACCGCCAGGACGGATAGGCTGGTGACAAAACGCATGATCGAATCCCGTATAAATTTAGTGTGTGCTGGCAGGGTCTTATCCGGGTGTGGCGGGGGTGGGTATGACAGTATTGTTGCTGTTTTGCGCGAAGCCGGCGTAAGGCGGCCCGGATGAGCAGCCGCTTCCGGTGTCTCGCGCCCCGACGCCCTGGCGGGAGCAGCCTGCAGGCCAGCCTGTCTTTTGTCTCGTGGATCAGTGGGCGACGCGGTCGTCCCGCGTTCCCGCCAGGGGATGTCTGTGTTGTTTTGCTATCAATATGTTAATTGAAATAAATCTATCACACTTCGTGTCGTTATCTTGCTGTATCGGGCCACCAGACAAATTGGAGAATAGTATTTTGACGTTCGCGTATATCGTCCACCTCGCCGATTACTCGGACGGCGTACTCTACATTCTGGCCGCGCTGTTGTTGATCGCGCTGGCGGTCATGATCGACCGTTCCTGGTCGCTGCGCAGCACGATCATGCGCGGAAAATCCATTATCCATGCCACCGCCGGCCATGCGGCGCTGGGCCAGAAGGATCTCGCCGCCTTGCAGCAGCGCGCCCGCAACCTGCCGGAGGCGGTGTTGCTGGAAACCGCCCAGCGCCATTTGCACAAGGTCTCCGCTGAGGCGATGGCGAATTGGCTGGATGAATCGATCATGCTGATCGCCCCCTCGGTTGATCGCCGCCTGTGGATTCTCGACACCGTGATTACGCTGGCGCCGCTGCTCGGCCTGTTCGGCACCATCATCGGCATGTTCCATGCCTTCTCCGTTCTGGCGCTGCCGGGCCATGCGCCGGCCGACGTGACCGCCGGCGTTGCCGATGCGCTGGTCGCCACTGCCTTCGGTATTTTCATCGCCATGCTCGGCCTCACCGGCTACAACGCGCTGACCAACCAGGTGCGGCTGATCATGCACCAGCTCGACTCCATGAAGATGATGATCATCAACCGCACCGAGGCGCCGGCGATGCCGGCGGCGCGCAACGCGGCGGTGAGCCTGGCGATGGCGAACGCCTGAGCCAATGAAAATGCGTTATTTCGAGCATAAGAAGGCGCGCATCGAGATCATTCCGATGATCGATGTGATGCTCTTCCTGCTGGTGTTCTTCGTCATCGTCACGCTGCAGATGATCCCCGACAAGGGCGTGAACCTGCAATTGCCGGTTTCCAGCCAGACCGACACGCTGCCGCACCCGAAATTCACCGTGAACGTGATGCCGGACGGCACGATCAAGGTGAAGGATGCGGTCATGACGCCGGACCAGCTGACGGCGATGTTCGAGGCCGATGGCGCCCCGGACAAGACCGATCTGACCATCGCCACCGACAAGGCGACGCCGTTCCAGCATTTCATGACTGTGATCGACGCGGCGCGGAAGGCGGGGGTGACGGATATCGGCATTGCCGCACAACCCGGCACGCCGGCCAGCTAAGCCCGAACCGCCGGCGCACTCTAACGGCATGCTAACACGCGGAGGGGTCCCCTCCGCGTGTTTTTTTGTGCGTGCCGCGATTTGAAGTCATCGACATTTCGGCCCGAAAATTTGAAATCGTCTGCATGAGCCTGAATGTTTGCCGTTGTACTTTTTAAGTTAATTTTTATGACGCGCTTGTGTCACGAAAGTTTCTCCTGAAACGCAGTGAAACACTTTGAATGTTAAGGTAATGGCTTCGCCCGGCGCCGGAAAAAAAGACGGTGCGAATTCAATACAGGGGCTTCGCGTATTATGATTTATCCTTTCACGCACCGCCGTGTTCTCGGCCGTGCGTCGTCTTACCGCGCACTTGGTCTGGCCCTTGCCGGGTATGGTGCACTCTCCGCTACCGTACCGGCCCAGGCGCAGAGCGTCACGCCGCAGAGCGCGCCCACGGTGGGCACCACCACGACCACCAGCGGCTTCACGCCCCCGACCAATCTCGATCTCGGCGCGGTGCTCTCCACCGGAACGGGCGACGCCGCCGCCCTCGCGACCACGCCGGGCACCGCGCCCTATAACGCGCCGTCACTGACGCCGCTGAACTCGGTGCAGCCGACCTCCGTGGTGAGCAAGAACACCATCACGAAGCAGATGACCAGCATGCAAAGCTTCGGTGACGTGGCGCGCCTGACGCCGTCGGTGAACGTCATCGACCCGAACGGTCCCGGCCTGAACGAAACCAAAGGCCCGACCATCCGTGGCTTCACCAATGGCCAGTACAACGTCACCTATGATGGCATTCCCATCAGTGACACCAACAGCTTCACGCAGCACTCAACCTCGTTCTTTACCAATGACGAGATCGGCCAGCTCATCGTCGATCGCGGCCCGGGCACGGCGGAGACGGTCGGCAACGCCACCTTCGGCGGCACCATCTCCATTCGCACGATCGATCCGGCGCCGACGACGACCCTAACCCCCTATGGCTCATACGGAAGCTATGACACCGGCGTCGAGGGGCTTCGGGTTGATACCGGCGCGATCCAGGCCGCCAACGGCACGCAGGCCGTGTTCAACGCCGAGCACATGGGCAGCAACGGCGCGTTGACCAACACCACGCAGGAGCGCAGCAATTTCTTTGGCAAGGTGGTTGTGCCGGTTGGCAACAGCACCACTGTCACCTTCCTGGCTGATTATGACCGCGTCTATCAGAACCCGGCCTGGGGCGCGACGCTCGCCCAGATGGCGTCTCTGGGTCAGAATTACGACTACAGCAACGACCCGAATTCACAGAATTACTGGCGCTACAACAACGACCATATCACCACCGATATGGAATATGTCGATATCGCCTCGCATCTTGCCGATGGCTGGGAATATGACGGCAAAATCTACACCTATGCCTATTATCACCACGACCTGAATGGCGATGGCGTCAATGGCCAGGGCCTGCCGGGCCAGTACACCAACGCGCAGCTGGTCACGCTCAAGGCGGTGCCGAATCAGGTCGAACTCTCACCGGGCGGTCCCATCATCGCCGGCGTGCCGGGCCAGACCTTCATGATGAGCTATCGCTCGGTCGGCACCATCCAGCGCCTGCAGAAGGATTTCGCCTGGGGCGATATCAAGGTCGGCTCCTGGTTCGACCATCAGGTCAATACACGCTTCCTCAGCGAGGCTGATCTGTCCGACGGCAATGCCCCCGACTATGCTCCGACCGACTCGAACGGCGGCTATACGTCGAAGCTCGCGGCGCCGAACAATGATTATGGCGTGCTCGACCATCTGCAGCACGACCAGCTTTATACGTTCCAGCCCTATCTCCAGATCGATTATGAGCCGATCCAGAATTTGACGCTGACCGCCGGTGCGAAATATGCCTTCTTCCGCCGCCAGCTTGAACGCGCAGTACAACAGGGCACCGAGCAGCAGATCGGCTATTCGCATGACTGGGGCAAGTACCTGCCCTCATTCGAGGCGAAGTATAATTTCTCGCCGAACTTCTCCTCCTATGCCCAGGTGGCTGAAGGTCTGCTCGCGCCGAATCTGAGCACCTTCTATGTCACGAATCCGGACAAGTCGGCCTATTCGCCGGAGCAGACCTGGAATTACCAGACCGGCTTCGCCTATCAGAGCCAGCATCTGGCGCTCGGCGCGGACCTGTATTTGGTGCATTTCACCAACTTCATCGCATCCTCCGGAACCGGCGTGAACCAGATCTACTATAACGCCGGCGGCGCCGTGTATAAGGGCATCGAGGGCGAGGCGACCTATACGTTCGACAACGGTGTCAGCTTCTTCGCCAATGGCGGCCTGAACAAGGCGAACATGACCGGCACCAACAAATACGTCGTCCAGGCGCCGCAATTCACCAGCAATTTCGGCATGATTTATGCCAAGAACGGCATCTATGCCTCGATCATGGACCAGGTGACCGGCGGTGAATACGGCAACGTGCCGACGACCAGCACCAATAAGCGCGTGCCGGGCGAGTGGTATGATCCGTATAACATCGTCAACCTGTCGGGTGGTTATACCTTCAACTATCTCAAGCCGCATCTGAGGCAGGCTACGGTGAAGCTGAACCTCGACAACGTCACCAACCAGAAGCAGATCATCTTTGATAACGGCACCAACGCGCTCAAGCAGGGCCTCTATTACACCCTGCCTGGCGTGTCCGCCTTCGTCTCGGTGACCATGCCGATCAGCTTCTGATCCTCGCGGGCAGGGCGGTGTACCCGCCCTGCCTTTGTGACAATTCACGGAAACCAAAAGGAGTTCGGCGCAAGCCGGACTCTGATGCGTTACAAGCCGTTTTATCTACGGGTGGCTGCAATGACAGATACAATGAGTTCGGATTTTTGGGCGAAACCGGAAGGCGATGGCCGCCGTTTCGCGGCCGCCATCGGCGCCGGCCTGTTGCTGGAGCTGGGCGCGCTCGGCCTGTTGCTGCCGGCGATGTCGCATAAGGAGACGCCGGCGACGATTCCGGCCCCGGTCAAGCTCTCGATCGTGGCACCTGCCCCCACGCCGACACCGACACCGCCCACCCCCACGCCGGCGCCGCCGAAGCCGGTGACGCCGCCCCCGCCGCCGGTCCAGCCGCCATTGCCGATGGCGCCGCCGATGCCGCCCCCGCCGCCGCGCCCGGCCGAGCACCATGTCACCCGCCGTTCCGTTGCGCCGCGGCCGAAATCACGCCGCCGCCGGCCCCGCAACCGCCGCAGCCCGGCACACACAGCCGCAACAACCAGTGGCGCAAAAACCGCCGCCGCCAGCCGCCCCGCCGGCGCCGAGCGGCGGCCAGGTCGATGCGTTCAGCGCCGCGATCAAAAGCGCGCTGCAGGCGCACGCCAACCAAGTTTATCCGCGCTCCGCGCAGATGGCGCATGAAACCGGCGAACCCGTGCTCACCTTCACCTATCTCAACGGTGCGGTCACCGACATCACGCTGACGCGCTCCTCGGGCTTCCCGCTGCTCGATGAGGCGGCGCTGGAGGATGCGCGCATCGCCGCCTATCCGCCGCCGCCGGCGGGGTTCCAGGGGCGCACCTACCACATCACGGTAGCGGTAACGTTCGAGATGGCCGCGCCCGATCTTTCCGGCGACTGAAGGCGGCCCAGAACCGGCGCGGTACCCCGGGGGCTTTTCAGGCCCCCGCCGTTTCGGCCGGTGCGCACGTCATTTCAAAGCGCTCGCGCAATCTCAAGCACGGTCACAGTAGGGCGCTGCTTTAAAACCTAAGAGGCCAGACCATCAACACCGCCAACACCGCATGGACCACAACCGCAGGCCATAAAAGATAACCGGACAAATGCTCGACGGCACCGAGGAACGCAAAGTTGAGCGCAATGAGCAGGTTGTAGGTCAACATGGCGCGGAAGGCCGGCGAGCCGCGCCCAGTGTGCTGGTTTGGCCAGCACGCCATTCCCAGGGCCAGCAATGCGATTCCGAGGATCCGGCCGATGACCGTGCCGAGGCCATGCCCCGCTTCCCTCAAGAAAAGGTCTATGACAATTCCCGGGGCTATGATGAGGGCCACGCCGGTTAAGATCTCCAGCGTGGCCGCAATGGCGAGTATTTTTTTCACGGCAGCCTAGTCATTCGCCACGGCAAGGGCTTTTCTCTGTCTCATGAGGTCATTTTCCGCCAATTGCGACGGACCGAGCTTGAAGTTCACCCTGCTGATTTTGCCGTTGAACGTAAACGGAAGCTGGTACTCGTCGCTTACGCCGGAGCGTGTATCAGACCCGATATCAAATGTTTGATCCACAGGCACGATCAAGGGGATCGTATGCGGGATGGTCTTCGAGTTCGCTTGCGCGCCATCCACCGTGAGCACGCCGGTGCCGCCTTTGCCGGGGCCAGGGCCGTCATAGGTGAAGTCGAACACGATAACATGCTTGCCGGCAGCAAGCGGCGGTCCGTTCCATCGAAAATGCTTCAGCATCAGAAAATTGTAGAAAAACACGGGCTTTCCTTTGAGCAAGCAAAGGCCGTAGCCGCCAAAATGGCCGCCTTCGGTGACGATCATGCCATCCCCGCCGCCATCCGGCACCTCGATCTCGGCGGTGATGGTGAACGACTTGCCTATGATGCTCGGCGCATCACCGGTGGGGATGCCCGTGACAGCGGCGGTGTAGGTGAATTCGGTCTTGCCGGCGATCGGACTTGGGCGCGCCGCCGTGGCGCGCACAAAACCTGAATTGTCGAGCGGATAGACGTTGTATGTCTTCGCCTCCTGGTCGAAGAGATCCTGCATCTCTTTGAGCTTGTCTGGCATTTTGGCCGCAAGATCATTGGCCTGTGAGTAGTCCGTGGCGATGTTATAGAGCTCCCATTTATAATCGTTCACATCCGGCATCGCTGCGCCCAGCATCCAGGGCGGCACCGGCGGCGTGGTGTTGGCATACCAGCCGTCGTGGTAGATGCCGCGATTGGCGATCATCTCGAAATATTGTGTGGTACGGGTTGAGGGCGCCGCCGCGTTCGCCTTATCGAAGCTGTAGACCATGCTTACACCTTCGATCGGGTTCTGCTTTATCCCGTTTACTTCGTCAGGCGCGTTTATACCGGCGGCTTCGAGGATTGTTGGCACAATATCGATGATATGGTGAAACTGGCTGCGTAAACCTCCGGCATCCTTGATGCGCGCAGGCCAGGAGATGGCCAGGCCCTGCCTCGTGCCGCCGAAATGCGAGGCAATCTGCTTGGTCCATTTGAAGGGCGTGTCGAAGGCCCAGGCCCAGGCCACCGCCATATGCGGGGCCGTTTCCGCTGAGCCCCATTTTTCATAGAACAGCATCTGATCGAGCACCGGAATGTCCAGTATGCCGTTATAGGCGGTCCAGTCATTGGGCGTGCCGACCAGCGTGCCTTCCGGGCTGGTGCCGTTATCGCCGCAGATATAAATGATGAGCGTGTTGTCGAGCTTGCCCTGATCCTCGATCTCTTGAATCACCCGGCCGATTTCGTAATCGGTATAAGCGGTGTAGGCCGCGAACACTTCGGCCTGGCGGGCAAATAACTTCTTCTCGAGGAGTGAAAGCGAGTCCCATTCCTTGAGGCTGTCCGGCCATTCGGTAAGCTCGGTGTCCGGCGGGATGACGCCCAGGCGTTTTTGATTGGCGAAGATCATCTCGCGCAGCTTGTTCCACCCCATGTCGAACTTGCCCTTGAACTTGTCGATCCATTCCGGCGTGGGCTGGTGCGGCGAATGGCTGCCGCCGGGCACGTAATAAAGAAAGAATGGCTGGTCTGGTGCGGTGGAGTCGACCTTGCGCAGGTAGTTGATGGCTTCGTCGGCCATGTCAGTAATAAGGTTATAGCCGGGCTTATTCAGCCAAGGGAAAATCTGGGTATGGTCCTGGAACAGATAGGGCGTCCATTGATCCGTCTCGCCGCCCATGAAGCCGTAGAAATAGTCAAAGCCCATGCCCGACGGCCATTGTTCGAACGGGCCGACGGCGCCGTATTGCGGGGGCGGGGTGTTGTGGTTTTTGCCGAACCAGGAGGTGGCATAGCCGTGTTCCTTGAGAATGCGGCCGACGGTCGCGTTTTCCACGCCGATATAGGAGTCATAGCCCGGATAGCCGGTTGAAAGTTCAGTGACCACGCCGAACCCGACCTCATGATGGTTACGGCCGGTGATCAGCGCGGCGCGGGTGGGCGAGCATAATGCCGTGGAATGAAATTGCGTATAGCGCAGCCCGGCATTGGCAACCCGGTCGAGGGCCGGGGTGGGGATGACGCCGCCGAACGTACTGGACACACCATAGCCCTGGTCATCCGTCATGATCAGCAACACGTTCGGCGCGCCCTGTGGCGGCACCACACGCGGCGGCCACCAGGGTTTTGAACCAGACAAAGTCTCATTGATCACGCCGCCAAACGGCAAAGGCTCCGGCGGCAGCATCTTGCCGTCAATGTTGATGGTTGCATCGGGGCTGCCCAATGTGCCCTGGATCGTGCCGCCGAAATTTGAGGCGGCGGCAGCAACCCCCTGCGCGGCCGACTTGCCGAAGGTCATTGTGTTGGCAATCGCGGCCACGAGTGCCGCCTTCGCCGTAGAGATATAGAGCTGCCGTCTTTTCATCGGAGCGTTCCCTCAACCGTTTTTGGTTTCTCTTTCGGCTCGCAGCACACAGCGGAAGCCGATATGGCTTGTCGTCGTGTCAATCGCCTGCGGGTAGCGCGCCGCTGGCCGGTAGCGGCGGCAGTAGTTCGGCGCGCACAGGTAAGAGCCGCCTTTAAGCACCTTGCGGGCAATTGGCGGCCCTGGCTGAGTGGGGTCATAGCTCAATGCCTCGTCGGACACGCCGCGCGGATTGCGAGGCACACAACAGGGCTTGCTAGGGTCGTAGGCGTGCTTGGCGGCGTACCAGTCTTGTGTCCACTGCCAAACATTGCCTGCCATATCGAACAGGCCATAACCATTAGGGGGGAATGAACCGACCGGCGCGCGGCTTATGAAGCCATCCTGTTGAAAGTTCTGCCAGGGGAATTCACCCTGCCACGTATTCGCCATCCAGCTTCCATCGGGGTTAAAATTGTTTCCCCAGCAATATGTCGCCCCTTCCAGGCCGCCACGCGCGGCAAACTCCCACTCTGCCTCCGTTGGCAGGTCTTTGCCCGCCCATGCGGCATAGGCAGCGGCATCTTCGAAGGCGACATGCACGACCGGATCCGTCTCCCGGCCGATGATTGTGCTTCCCGGGCCTTCCGGATGCCGCCAGTCGGCACCTGGTACATACTCCCACCAATCACGCAGGTTGAGCGGCCGCACAGGGCAAGGGGGCATGCGGAAAACCGCGCTGCCGGGCTTCAGTAATTCCGGTAAGGCGCCAGGGTAGAGCGCTGGGTCAAGTGGGCGTTCGGCAAGGGTGATGTATTTGGTGGCGCTGATGAAGGTAGAAAAATCTGCATTCGTAACAGTGTAGCGGTCGATCCAGAATCCATCGACGGTCACAAAATGCGTAGGCCCCTCATCAGGATAGCCCGCATCCGACCCCATCAGGAAGGTCCCTGCCGGGATCCACGCCATGCCGGCGGGAGGCGCCTCGTGCCCGCCCAAGTCATTCCGGTGTTGGTTCACGCCCAGCGGAGTACTCATCAGCGCTCCTCCTTCACCAACATAGATCGGTGAAGTTGCTAAGCCAGATAATCGTTTTTCGCAGGCAATCGCCAATGTATCTATGCATACCGGAACGTTCATTGGAAGGAAAATATTGTCCGTTGCACCGCAGCAATGGCTTGTGCGGCATGAGCGCGCATTGCGGCAAGGTTTATGCCGTCAAAACCATCGCCTAATTTGCCCGAGCTCTCGGAGAAGATGAAGGCTGGATCGTGGATATCGCCAATGGCGTGGAGCCGGAAGACGGCCTCATCTGGGGCCTTGGGTCAAAGATAAAGGCATTACGCCAGTTTCAGGCTTCGGCGCTGAAGCTCTTCGGAACCGCATCGAATGCAACCGCAAGCACGGCAAATAATCCAAGCGGCACCCACCGGATGCTTCCTTCCTCTAAGAAATAGAGGTTAAATCAAAAACGATCCGGCCCTGAAGCGGGCAGACCCATTGAGCGGAGGTAGGATGCGTCACAGGATCAAAATGTTGCAGGAAAGGGTGCGTGAGCCGAGCCTGACGGGGCTTCTGGTGTTTCAGCTTTTCATCATCTTCGCGGTCGGCCCCCTGTATTCTTATGAAATCAACATTCCGCCCGACGGGTTGGTCGGCGGATTCATCATCGTTGTTGGCTTTGTCGTCGTAACATCGCGGGAGCTGCGGCCGACGATTTTGGTCATCGCGGCACTTTTCCTCAGCGGGGCGGCGGTTATCATGCGCGTGATCAACGAAAATGCGCTGACCGATTGGTTGGGGGGAGGGGGCGGCGTTTTCGCGGTGGCCAGCCTCAGCTGGGTGGTGGCCAAAGCGCTTTCCGCGCCGGGGCGGATGAGCGCACACCGCATTGTTGGCGCGATCGTCCTTTACCTGAACTTTGCCCTCATGTTCACTGTGTTGTTCAGGCTCGCCGCTGAGCGCGTGCCGGGCTCCTTTTCAGGCATGCCGGCCCAGTTCACGCCTGGGACTTCGATTGCCGATCTGATGTATTTCAGCATGACGACGTTAACCACTGTCGGATATGGCGATATTGCACCTGTAAGCCCCGTGGCCCGCAGCCTCGCCAACCTTGAAGGGATAATCGGCCAACTCTATCCGGCCATCATCCTGGCCCGCATGATAACGCTGTATACGTCCAAGCAGGGGCCGGAGAAATGAGGGGCTGTACTGCGATGCCTGACTGGTCTGCACAGAACTGGCGCCAATTGCTGGACGCTGGCAAAGCCTTTTCCATTCGTGTTCGCTCAGGAAAAATGTTCTATCTCCTTGTTTTGGCGAGCGACTTTTTCCAATCGAACGAATCCATTTGATTGGATGTTGATCTCGAGCGGGGTTGCTCCAGGGCGCGCTGCTTGAACTCATGCCCCGCATGCGGGATCAGCCCGCGCCCGACATAGTCCCGGCAGCCTCTTGAAATCATCCCCCCACGGTCTAAAATTGTCGCAGCCTTTACCTTGAACGCTGCCCGAAAGAATCAACCATAGATGGGGAGCTATAAGATGACGCTTCGAGCGGTTGTACTGAAATATGCCCAGTCCAGAGGCCTGCCCATAGCGACCGCTGCGGCGGTTGTTGTGATTTTTACTCTCGACACGATCGCCCGGCAGGATATCACGTTTGCGATGCTTTACGTCGCGGTGGTATTGGCGGCCTCCAGCTTCTGCAAGCCGCGCGGGGTTTGGCTCATCGTCCTGGGATGTGTGGGGCTGACCGGGTTGAGCTACATGCTATCGCCCCCGGCTGCATCGCAAATCGTGGGGCTCTCCAACTCGGCCCTGGCCGTCATGGCGATAGCGCTGACCGCCATCCTTTCCATGCGCTATCAATCGACGGTCGGAGCGGTGCGTGAGCAGGCCAAACTCCTCGACCTGACGCATGACTGCATCATCGCGGGCGACATGAACAATGTGATCACCTACTGGAACCGCAGCGCCGAGGCTTTGTATGGATGGTCCGTGGCCGAGGCCATCGGCAAAATTTCCCGCGAATTCCTCAGCACCACCTTCCCGATACCGCTCGACGCCGTTAAGGCCGAACTCTTGAGCACGGATCGCTGGGAGGGCGAGGTTGTGCGCCGCAAGCGCGACGGAACGCCGGTCATCCAGGCCTGCCGCTGGTCGTTGAAGCGCGACGAGCAGGGCCGGCCTGCCGGGGTCCTGGAAACCAGCAACGACATCACCGCGCGCCGGCAAGCCCAGGAGGCGCTGCGCGACGCCCAGGACGCCCTCGCGCGCGCCAATCGCGTGATGCTGCTGAGCGAGTTGACCTCTTCGATCGCCCACGAGGTCAAGCAACCGCTCGCGGCGATCGCCGTGAGCGCCGGCGCCGCAACGCAGTGGCTCGCCACAGCGCCGCCCCATCTCGACGAGACCAGAACAGCGCTCGAACGGATCATCCGAGACTGCGAGCGCGCCGGCGAGATCATCAGCCGGGTGAGCGCGCTCGCCAGGAAAGAGGCCCCCCACAAGGACCTGCTGGATATCAACGAGGCCATTCTCGACGTCATCGCCATGCTCGACGACGTCCTGCAGAGGCATCGTGTCATTTTGCGCACCGGCCTGTCATCCGGCCTGCCGGTCGTTGCCGCCGACCGGATCCAGATCCAGCAGGTGATCCTCAACCTCATCAGCAACGCCGTTGAAGCGATGAAGGAGGAGGCCAGCGGCCGGCGTGAGCTGACGGTGAATTCCGGCTGGGACGACGAGACCCATCTGCTTGTCGAAGTGAAGGATACCGGCATTGGGCTTGACCCGGCTCATGTCGACAGGCTGTTCGAGTCCTTCCATACCACCAAGTCCGGCGGCATGGGGCTGGGATTGGCAATAAGCCGCTCGATCGTAAGGGCCCATGACGGCCGGATCTGGGCGGCGCCGAACCAGCCCTGTGGCGCCGTCTTCCGCTTTACCCTGCCAAGCCCCCAGGGCCTCTTCTCCGCGGCGTAGACAGTGATTGTCTTGAGGCAAGCGCGCATGCGCAAGCCGCACACCATCATGCCCTGAGGACCGAATGAATGAATGTGAGCAATTCGGTCTCTTTGAAGGGTTTGCTCAGATAGCCAATGACACCGGCCCGCAAAGCGCGCTCCTTGTCTCCGTCATTCGGAAAGGCCGTCATGAGAATGGTTGGAATAGGGGGGCCGACCTCAACCAGGCGGCTATGAAGCTCAAGCCCCGACATCCCCGGCATGCGCATATCGGAAATCAGGCAGGACGTGTCATGGCGCAGCTCGGAGGCAAGAAACTCCTCGGCGCACGAAAACGCCGCCGCCTTGAACCCCATCGCTCTGATAAGGTCCATCGTGGCCTCGCGGACTGACAAATCGTCGTCGACTATCGAAATGATAGGAATCGCGGGCACGCCAACCTCCGATTGCGGAACCGAAACTAGCACCGTTCCTGGGCGCGGTGCTACTAGCCAGCGGGTAGGCTTTTCATCCTCCCGCATAGATTTTTAGGCGAAACGCCTAGACCGATCAGCCTGTGGAATCAGGCGGCTAATCCTTTGGTTTAGATCGCTGGCGGCTTTTCAATGGAAATGCCCTTTGCAGAGGTCATGCGCAGCAGCTCAACCAGCGAACGGGCTTGCATCTTATGCATGATCTGGCTGCGATGAACCTTTACCGTCGCCTCGCTCAATGACAATTGACCCGCGATCTGCTTATTCAGCTGGCCGGCGATGATCAGCGCCAGCACCTCGCGTTCGCGCGGCGTCAACAAATCAAGGCGCTTCTGAAGCGTGGCCGCGGCCTTGGCCTCCTGGCGCTGGAAGCGATCATGCTCGATACCCACCTGGATCGCATCGAGGAACTCCTGCTCGTGCAGGGGTTTTGTCAGGAATTCGATGGCGCCGGATTTTATCGCCCGCACCGACATGGGGATATCGCCATAACCGCTGATAAAGATAATCGGAATATGGATGCCTGCGGCCACCAGCGCCCGTTGGAATTCCAAGCCGCTCTGCCCAGGCAACCTGACGTCGAGCACGAGGCAGCCCGGTGCGTCGGGGCGCTTGCTCTGGAGGAATTCCTGAGCGGACCCGAAGGCTTGGACCCGCAGCCCTACGGACCGGAGTAAACCCTCCAGAGACTCGCGCAGCATGGTGTCGTCATCGACGATGAACACAATGGGCTGCTCTTCACTCACGGCGCCGGCTGGCATGGTTTTTTCCAAGAACGCAATCCATTTTCAAATTATCGCGACATGTTTCTTCCTTTGTGAACAACCCCGGGCCATGGCCCAGCCGCGGATGGCCATCAACATGCCGAGATCGCAAGGCATGTGATGATAAAAGAGAAATATTGATTCTACAAATGTTCAGGAAAAACCAAGGCGCCGGAGGGGCGTGCGCGCCGCCACGGGGGAACCGCAATCGCCCTCTTCGCGCCTTTCCGGTTAATGTACCAGGTTCGGCATCATTTCATTCTGGATGATCGCCGCCGCCGCCAGCAGCGCGTTGGCGGCAAGCGCCAGCGGCGTGCCATCCGCCGCATGAATGGCGAACCCCGGCCCAGCCTCGGTCATCACCGGCTTCACGAAGGCAATCTCACCCACCCCCAGGCTGGCCAGCTGTTCGGCCGAGATGCAGTGGGCGTCAATCATGGTTCCGGGAACAAAATCGGCCCTGCCGTCATGCACTTTTACGTTCATAAGAAAACGCTCCTCTAAACTGGGTTGAATAAGCCGTGTCCGCCTGCTTGTGGCGATTGGTGTCCCCCGTCAGGACGTTACAGGTTCGCTCTGCCGGATGTGGGTTTTGACCACCGGATAGATGTCGCCAGCCCAGCGGCGTCCGTTGAACAAGCCGTAATGGCCAACGCCCGGTTGCAAATGATGGCGATGTTTCTCCGCCGGCAGGTTAGGGCACAGCGCATGTGCGGCCTGCGTTTGGCCGACGCCGCAAATGTCGTCGCCTTCGCCCTCGATCGTGAGCAGTGCCGTATGCCGGATCTCTGCCGGATCGACCAGGCGCCCCTGGATCCTGAGTTCTCCCTTGGCCAGGGAATGGTCCTGGAACACCTCGCGGACCGTCTGCAGATAGAAATCAGCCGGCAGGTCCATGACCGTCAGATATTCGTCGTAGAACGCCTGCGTGGCTTCAGCGCTTTCGTCGTCGCCCTGGATCAGGCTGGCGAACAATTTGGCCTGCGCGTTGACGTGCCGGTCGAGGTTCATGAGCATGAACCCGGTAATTTGCAGGAAGCCCGGATACACCCGGCGGAACGCGCCGGGATGGCTGGGCGGCATCATGTCGATGACATTGCGCTCGAACCACTCAAGCGGCCGGGATGTTGCCAGCTTGTTGACTTCGGTCGGGTTGATGCGCGTGTCGACCGGGCCGCCGATCAGCGTCATGCTGGCCGGCTGCGCCGGGTCGCGCGCCTGCGCCATCAGCGAGATCGCCGCGATAACGGCAGGGGCCGGCTGGCAAACCGAGATCACATGGGTGCCAGGCCCAAGCTGCTTCAGGAAGCCGATGATGTAATTGGTAAAGTCGTCAAAACCGAACCCGCCATGCACCAGCGAGACATTGCGCGCGTTCTTCCAGTCCGTGACCCAAACGTCATGGTCAGCCAGCAGGGTCCGGACGGTGCCGCGCAACAATGTCGCGAAATGGCCCGACATCGGCGCCACGAGAAGCACACGGGGCTGCGCCGCGCCACCCGCCTTTTGGAAGTGCAGCAGGTTGCAGAATGGCTTCGTCGCGGTGATCTCTTCGCTTACCGTAACCTCACGCCCATCAACCACGACCCGGGTGATGCCAAAGGGCGGCCGCTCGTGGCTGATGCCGGCACGGGCAAACATCCCGCAGCCAGCCGCAATACCGCGCAGTGCCACCTGGTCACCAAACCAGGGACGCGCAGCTTGCGCGAAACCGCCAACCATCGCCGCGAAGCAGCGTAGTGGCGCCATGGCGTCGGTATAGGTTTGATAGGCTTCATACATCATTTGGACTTCACCGATTTTTGCACCTGCCCCAGAGCAGGTCATTCTTGAACAGTTTCTGGCGTTCACCGCGCCTGGGAATTCGGCTTTTCCGGCTGGCTTTGCAGCATAGCCGGCGGTTATGCGCCTGACCGCCGATCGAAATTCGTCATCGACGATCGCAATTTTATGATTCGGCAGTGCTTCGTCTGGCTTTCTGCCCAGCCAACAAGCTAGCACCGCCTATCCCCCAAAACGATCACGCATGCGGTGGATTTAGGCTTACATATGTGAGGTTTACGGCACAGTCGGCCTACCGGGACAAGCCGGAGGGATGGCGCTTCTAGTGCTTTGGCTTAGAACGCCATCCCCGCTGGAACGGAAGTGCCGGGCTTATTGGCACCGCAGGGGGCGCCCCAACATTGGCGGGAGGCATGAAACCTATGTGGGCAGCTGCCACCATGCGGATGGCCGCGGTGGGGGCAGCCGCGGTGGCGGCGCTGAACACCCCCAGGCCTCGCGGCGGCATTCTTCGGCAGAGGATAGGAAGGCTATTCCAAGCCGCCTGATCACGGCGTATACTGCAAGGTTAAGGAGCCTGCTGTCTCTGTAGGCCAAAGGTTACCTGACGCGACCCTTTCGAAGGCGAGGATCTACTCTATCGCGGACTTGGCTATGAGGCAGGCCATTAGCGGGAAGAGGTAAAAATGGCGACGAAATGCGATACCGTCCAATGTGCCGGGGGCGTTCTTGGCCAGCACCGTCACATTTGCGCTTTTTTCAACGGCGCGGACGAAGAGTACAGGGTGCTGCGCTCCTTCATCAAAGAGGGCTTTGAGCGGGGGGACAGAGCTTGCCACCTCGTATCCCCCGATTTGCGGGAAGACCACCTCAAACGGCTCGCCGACGATGGAATCGACGTGCCGCAGGCGATGGGCACGGGCCAGCTCGAGGTGCAGCGCTGGCAGGATAGTTACCTGCGCGACGACCGCTTCGATCAGGATGCGATGCTAGCCTGGGTCGAGGGAAGGCTTAAGTCGGGAGCCACTTCCGGCTATTCGCTGACCCGGTTGGTGGCGCACATGGAATGGGCGCTGCTCGATAAGCCGGGCACCGGCGATCTTCTGGAATATGAGACACGCCTCAATTACGTGCTGCCCAAATACGATGATCCGGTGATCTGCACCTATGACCTGTCGAAGTTCGATGCCAGTGTGGTGATCGACATCATGCGGACCCACCCGGTCATCATCATCGGCGAGGTCATGCAGGAGAATCCGTTCTTCGTTCCCCCTGATCAGTTCCTGCTCGAACTTCGGGAGCGACGCCGTTCCACACAGGTGCAATGAGCATAAGTGAAGACCCGTGAGACTTGAGGCCAACGAGCTTCGGCTCCGCAGAGCGCTTCGCGACCTCGTGGCGTTGTCGGCCATCCCGGCGGCATGGGTCGGGAGAGAGCCGGCGGCCATCGCCGCCGGGCTTGCCGATGTGCTGGTCACTTCACTATACCTTGACTTCGTTTTTGTGCGTCTGCGCGATCCCGACGGGAGTGCCGCGGTCGAAATCTTGCGCGGAACCGCAGGGCAGGCAGTTCCAGAATGGCTGCAGAAATATTTTGCTTCCGATGACCGCCTGTCGCGCACGGAAATCATTCGTGACATCGGCGGCGGCACGCAGGGAGGCTGCGGCATTGTCCTTCCCGTTGGCGTAAATGCCGAGGGCGGGCTTGTTGCCGTGGCGTGTGCCCGTGCGGACTTTCCCAGCGAACTCGACCAGTTGCTGCTCTCCGTGGCCGCGAACCATGCCTCGACGGCCTTCCGGATGGCACGCCTCGTCCACGATCACAGGCGTGCCGAGGAAGCGTTGCGCGAGAGCGAGCAACAGCTTCGTAAAGCCCGCGACGAGCTTGAAACGAAGGTGTTGGAACGGACCGTCGAATTGCAACGCAGCGAAGCCAAGATCCGGCGCCTCATCGACGCCAACATCATCGGGATCTTCTTCTTCGCGACCGATGGCCTGATCACCGAGGCCAATGACGCCTTTCTTCACATCGTGGGCTATGACCATGAGGATATCGCCTCAGGGCATCTGCGCTGGACAAGCCTGACGCCGCCAGAATGGCTCGAGCGCGATGAACAACAATTGGTGCCCGTGTTGAAGATGACGGGGAGCCTGCAACCGTTCGAGAAGGAATATTTCCGCAAGGATGGCAGCCGCGTCCCCGTGCTGATCGGCGTGGCGAGCTTCGACGAAACCGGCAATCAAGGTGTTGCATTCGTACTCGACCTGACGGAGCGCAAGCGAGCGGAGCAGGCGTTGCGGGAGAGCCAGGAGCAATGGAAGGCGGTCTTCGAGAACAACCCCACCATGTACTTCATGGTGGATCCGGCCGGCACCATCATGTCCGTGAATCCCTTCGGGGCCGAGCATCTCGGCTATACGGCCGAGGAATTGATCGGCCGTCCCGTGCAGGTCCTGTTTCACGAAGCGGATCGAAAAATCGTTCGCAGGCATACGGCCGCCTGTCTCGAACAACTCGGCCACGCCTCGAGCTGGGAGCTGCGCAAGATCCGCAAGGATGGCGAGATGCTCTGGGTCCGCGAGACGGCCCGGGCCATGTTGATCAAGCAGCAGCCCGTGGTCTTGATCGTGTGCGAGGATATCACCGAGCGCAAGCTCGCTGAAGACACGGTGCGCAAGGTGCAGATGGAACTGGCGCACGCCAACCGCGTCGCCACGATGGGCCAGCTCGCCGCCTCGATCGCCCATGAAGTCAGCCAGCCAATCGCCGCGACGACCATTAGCGCCCAGGCCGCGCTGCACTGGCTCGGCGCGGCGCCGCCGGCTCTGGAGGAGGTGCGGCAGGCTCTTGAGCGCATCGTCAAGAATGGCAGCCGGGCCGGCGAGGTCATCGACAAGATCCGCGCCCTCATCAAGAAGGCGCCGCCGCGCAAGGATCGCCTGGACATCAACGAGGCCATAAGCGAGGTGATTGAACTCACCCGTGGAGAAGCGGCGAAGAATAACGTTTCGGTGCAGGCGGACCTCGCGGAGGGCTTGCCGCTCATCGAAGGCGACCGGGTGCAACTGCAGCAAGTGATCCTCAATCTGATCATCAATGCTGTCCAGGCGATGAGTTGTGTCCGCGAGGTGCCGCGAGAGTTGCTGATCAGCACCGGGCGCGCTGAACCGAACGGCATAGTCGTCGCGGTGCAGGATTCCGGCCCTGGGCTGGCGCCGGAGGCTCTCGATCGTCTGTTTGAGCCCTTTTACACGACCAAGCCCGGCGGTTTGGGGCTAGGGCTGTCGATTTGCCGGTCGATCATCGAAGCGCATGGGGGGCGGCTATGGGCGGGCGCGGTCACGCCGCACGGTGCCGTTTTTCAGTTTACCCTTCCGCGCGATGCAATGGAGGTCTGGCCGGAGCAGCCGGTCTCAATGGTCGAGACTGGTCCATCCGCGTAATTCAACATGTTTTACCGGAGTAGACGGCAAATTCTACATGAATGCCAATATTGACATTCATGTAGGCCCGCGGTGAGGCAACCCCGGCATGAATTTTCAGCAAGGGGTTGGAATGCCTCACTTGCAGCTCCACATCGTGGAGGATAACGAAAGCGCCCCGGCGGGGGGCACAAAATGGCGGTCGTCCCGGCATGAAAGCGCGCCGCACTGCAAGTGAATTTCTAGGCTTGCGCCCCCATTCTGGTTCTCCCGCAGGCAGGCGCATCCAACCCAGCAGGAGGATGACGCATGAGCGGGGCGGTATGGGGAAAACTCTTCCCTGGCGGTCAAAAGCCTGGAAAAAACTCAAAGCCAAGGCGGAGCGTCTTATATGGCACCGTTCGTGTACTCAAATGGCTGACCTGGGTGGCCTTGCTTGGCCTGCTTGGCTGGGCGCTCAGCATCGAGGCGCGCACATCCTACTTGCAGGCGCGCTTCTTCACCTGGTTCGACAGCGGGTTGAAATATTGGCCGGCGCCAGGTGCCAGCCCGTCCATCCGTTTCCCGCAATCCGGCCCCCGCGACATGCGGCTCGGCTATGCCGAGCTTTCCTACATCATTCCCTCGCTGCAAGCCCAACAATTCGAAATCGCCACGCAGGCGCTCTGGTCGTCGCGTTTCGGCTGGTTTGTCGCCCATGGCGGCTACGCGCCCTACACACAGAAACTGCAGGCCGGGCTGCGGCTCTATGACCGCAATGGCGTGCCGCTCTTCGCCGCCGCCTACCCGAACCATGTCTATGCCGATTTTAACGACGTGCCGCCCCTCGTCGCCATTACGCTCACCTCCATCGAGGACCATGATCTGCTCGATACGCAAAACCCGTTTCATAATCCGGCCGTGGCCTGGAGCCGCTTCATCCTGGCGGCGGGCGGGCGCATTGCGAGTGTGGTAAATCGCCATTGGCAGCAGGGCGGCGCCAGCACGCTCGCCACCCAGATCGTGAAGTTCAGCGATTCACCAGGCGGGCGCACCGACGGCATGCTTGAGAAGCTGCGCCAGATGCTCACCGCCGCCCCCCTGGCCTACATGAACGGGCCAGACACCATGTCCGCCCGGCACGCCATTGTGGTAACCTACCTGAATTCGACGCCGCTCGCCTCCCGGCCGGGCTATGGCGAGGTCATCGGCGTTCCGGAGGCGCTTTCGGTCTGGTACGGGACCGACCCGGCTGAGGCCAGCGCCGTGCTGACGCAGCCGCAGGTGAGTCCCCGCCAAGGGGTGGTCTACCGCGAGGTGCTGAGCCTGATCCTGGCGGGGCAGCGTCCGGCCTATTACCTGCTCCAGAACCGCCCGGCGCTGGAGTTTCTCACCGATGCGTATCTGCTTGAACTCGCCAGGGTGGGGATCATTTCGCCGGGCTTGCGTGATGCCGCGCTCGCCGCCAGGCTGCCCTTCACCAACGCGGTGCCGCCGCCGCCGGAAATTTCCTACACCAGCCATAAGGCAACGAACTGGCTGAAAACCGACCTGCTTTCCATGCTGCATGTTCCAAACATATGGAGCCTCGACCGCTACGACCTCACCGCCTACTCGACCATTGACGAAGCCGCACAGCAGCGCGTGACCGGCGTGCTGATGCAGCTCGGCGATCCGGCCTATGTCCAGTCGCTGGGGTTGTACGGCCACCTGATGCTGGCCACCGGCAATAACCCAGCCCTCATCAAATGGAGTTTCGTGCTCTACGAGCGCGGCGCCAACGCCAATTTCGTCCGCATCCATGCCGACAACCTGAATCAACCTTTTGACATCAATTCAGGTGTCAAGCTGCAACTCGGCTCGACCGCCAAGCTGCGCACCCTGGTCACCTACCTTGAAATCATGACGGCCCTGCATGACCGGCTGGCCGCGCTGCCGGCGCCAGCGCTGGCGCACATCGCGGCCACCGCGCGCGATCCTCTCACCTTCTGGGCCGCCTCCTACCTCGCCACGGCAAAAGACCGCGGTCTGCAGCCGATGCTCGATGCCGCGATGCAGCGCAAATATCCGGCCTGGCCCGCGACCTACTTTACCGGCGGCGGCAATAATAGCTTCGACAATTTCGAGCCTTGGGAAAACACCCTTAC
This sequence comes from uncultured Pseudomonadota bacterium, assembly GCA_963736885.1. Taxonomy (GTDB): domain Bacteria; phylum Pseudomonadota; class Alphaproteobacteria; order Acetobacterales; family Acetobacteraceae; genus Acidocella. The sequence continues at coordinate 457,398 of CAVTQN010000005.1, read as the reverse complement.
GCCGACCGTGGAATATGCCTTCGAGAACTCGATCAATTGCGCCTTCGTCCGGCTGATGCACGACATCCGCGGCTATTACACGGCGCAAAGCGGCATCGACGAAACGAAACTCCTGTCCGACCCGCATGACCCGGCGCGGCTTGTCTATCTGCGCCGCTTCGCCGCGCAGGAGGGAAACCGCTATCTTTATGGCTTTTACAAAAACTATCGCGGCCTTTCGGCCCAACAGGCGGTGGAGCGCCTGGCCAGGAACACCACGCCACAGGCCAGCCATCTCGCTGATCTGTTCCTGGCCATCCACCCCAATGCCACGCAAGGGGAGATGACGGCCTTCCTGCAGGCGCATATGCCAAAGCCGTCATTCGCGGAGGTGACCAGCCAGCGGCTCACGCAGCTTTATGGGGAATTCGCAGGCAACAAATTGTCGCTCAATGACGAAGCCTACATCGCCAATGTCCATCCGCTGGAAATCTGGCTCGTGCAATATATGCAGACGCATCCTCAGGCGAACTGGAAAAACGTGTTGGCGGCCAGCCCCGCCGCAATCCAGGCCTCCTATGCCTGGCTGTTCAAGCCGGACAAGAGGTTCCAGCAGAATGTCCGTATCAGCATTTTGCTGGAGCAGGACGCGTTCCACCGCATCTGGGAGGATTGGCGCCACCAGGGCTATCCGTTCGACCATCTCGTGCCGTCGCTGGGCACGGCCATCGGCGCTTCGGGCGACAAGCCGGATGCGCTAGCCAAGCTGGTCGGGATTATTCTCAATAATGGCGTGCTCCAGACCAGCGTGAATCTCGACCGCCTGGATTTCGCCACCGGCACACCCTTTGAAACCGACTTCATCAGCCAGCCGGTCCCGCAACAGGTGCTCAACCCGGCGGTGGTGCAAACATTGCGCCGGGCCTTGCTGGGCGTGGTGCAGAATGGCACGGCTGGCGCCGTCGCGGGCGCCTACAAGGCGCCGGATGGCGCCGTGATGCAGATTGGCGGCAAGACCGGCAGCGGCGACAACCGCTACCATATCTACGGCCCTGGCGGCGTGCCGCGCGGCGAACGCGTGGTGGACCGCACCGCAACCTTCGTGTTCTTCCTCGGCGATCATTTTTTCGGAACGGTGACAGCCTACGTGCCAGGCCCGCAGGCGGCTGGCTTCAGCTTCGATAGCGCCATAGCCGTGCAGCTTTTGAAGGATCTGAAACCGCAACTCGCCCCGTTGCTCTGGCCGGCCCATACGGGATCGCCGCCCAAGGGCGCGACATGATGCAGGCGCGCTTGGGCTTTGCCCCCTACCGGTGGCACAAGCTTACCGCCGCGCCAGAAACGCCTGCAGTTCCGGGATGATGAAGTCCAGGAAGACGCGCACACGCTGGGGCATGCGCGGCGCGCCGGGATAGAGGGCGTGGATCTCCTCCTCATCGCCGAGCCCGGCGGCCGCGAGCACCTCAACCAGGCGGCCGGCGGCAATATCGTCATGGACATGGTAATCACCCAGCCGTGCCAGCCCCGCGCCCGCCACAGCCAGGCGCCGCACCGTCTCGCCGTTATTGGCCAGCAACGAACCCTGCACCAGCCGATCGACGATCCGGCCGCCTTCCCTGAGCGGCCAAACCGGGGCCGCGCGGCGGAAATTAAAGCCCAGGCAGTTATGCTGCGCGAGGTCATCCACGGTCTTTGGCGTGCCATGCTGGGCCAGATAGGCGGGGGCGGCGACGATCTTGCGGCGCGCCACCCCGATCTTGCGGGCCATGAGGCTGGAATCCGCGAGTTTGCCGACCCGGAAGGCGATGTCGGTCCGGTCGAGGTAAAGATCCACCACCTCGTCGGACAAGGAGAGATCCACGACGATATGCGGGCAGGCCCGCCAGAATGCGGGCAAAAGCGGCTCCAGCGCCAACGCCCCGAACGCCACCGAGGCATTGATGCGCACCGTCCCGCGCATATGGCGCGTGCCTTGCGCGACAGCGCGCTCGACATCCTCAAGCTCACCGAGCAACGCCTGGCCGCGTTCATAATAAAGCTGCCCTTCAGCGGTGAGCGACAGGCGGCGGGTCGAGCGCTCGACCAGGCGCACACCCAGGCGCTCCTCCAGCCGGGCGATCAGCTTGGAGACGGTGGACGGCGTCATCAGCAGATGTCGCGCCGCAGCGGAGAAGCTGCCGCCTTCCACAACCCGCACGAAAACCTGCATTTCCCCGGCCCGGTTATCCACGACGCCTCACTTGTGAAGTTTCTTCATAAGTTTTGTGGAGCAACCGCAGATTTTCAACCCAGAATGCCGCGATCATATATGCGCAGGACAAAATGCTGCCCCACGCGGGATAGGAAAGAGACAGAGCATGAAAATTTTCGTCACCGGCGCCAGCGGCTATATCGGCGGCTCCATCGCGGCCACGCTGGCACGGCAGGGCCATGAAGTACGCGGCCTGATCCGCAATCCGGCGCGCGCCGATGAGCTGCGGCAGTTCGGCATCGAGCCGGTCATCGGCACGCTGGACGACGCCGCCTTGCTGGCGGCTGAAGCCCAGGCCGCCGATGCCGTCATCAACGCGGCTGACAGCGACCATCGCGGCGCGGTGGAGGCGCTGCTGAGCGGGCTGGCCGGGTCCGGCAAGGCCTTCCTGCACACCAGCGGCAGCAGCCTGGTCGGCGACGAGGCGCTGGGCGAACCGTCAGAAGCGATCTTCACCGAGGACACACCGGTCACACCCGCGCCGGACAAGGTGGCGCGCATCGCCATCGACACGCTGATCCGCGCGGCGGCACCCGGCGTGCGCAGCGTCGTGCTGTGCAACACGATGATCTACGGCAATGCGCTCGGACCGGTTTCGAAAAGCGTGCAAATCCCGCCGCTGGTCGAACAGGCGCGCCAGAGCGGCATCGCGCGCCATATCGGGCGCGGGCTCAACCGCTGGTCGAATGTGCACATCGCCGACGTCGCCGCGCTGTACGCGCTGGCGCTGGAGAAAGCCCCCCCGGGCAGCTTCTATTTCGTCGAAAACGGCGAGGCGTCGTTCAAGGAGATCACCGGTGCCATCGGCACGGCGCTTGGCCTTGGCCCCTCACAGGACTGGGCGCCGGGGGAGGCGATCGCGCGCTGGGGCCGCGAGCTGGCGGTGTTTGGCTTGAGTTCCAACAGCCGCGTGCGGGCGGACAAGGCAAGGTCCGAACTCGGCTGGGCCCCGCAGCATCGCTCAGTCACCGCCTGGATCGAGCAAGACATGCCGCGATAACCGCACGGGCTGCTGCCGATCGATCCGGTATTCTACAGCCTAGAGCAACATCCAATCAAATGGACTCATTTGATTGGATAAAGTTGCTTGCCAAAACAAAGGGAAAGAGCATTTTTCCTGAGCGCATGCGAATGGAAAATGCTCTTTATCCCTCATTCATTACGGATCACTGATCACGCTTTCCCACTCTGAAGAGGCCGCCCCAGCAGCCGGCTTTCTCCCCGGCTTGTCGAGCAACGGTCTGTCGAGCAACGACAGCAGCAAAGGCAGGGCCAGCAGCACAAGCGGAAACTGCACCAGCAGCCCGGCGATGATCGCCACCGCCAGCGGCTGCTGCATCCCCGCCCCCTGGCCGAGATCCAGCGCCAGCGGCATCAGCGTGAGGATCGCCGCCAGCGTCGTCATGGCGATGGGGCGCAGACGGTTGGCGCTGGCGGCCAGCAGCGCCTCGCGCCGGGCCATGCGCGCGCTGAGATGCTGGAACTCCGAGACATAAAAAATCGCCATCTCGGTGGCGATGCCGACGATCATCACCATGCCCATCATCGCCGTGATGTTGAGTTCGAGGCCCGTGACATAGAGCCCGGTGAAAACGGCGGTGGTGGAGAGCAGCGAGGTGCCCATGATGGCGAGCACCCAGGCGAAACGCTCATAGAGCACCAGCAGCAGAATGAATTCCGCGAGCAGGGCGGCGGCGAAAACCCGCGCCATCCCGGCAAAGGCGATCTGCTGCTGCTGGTAGAGCCCGCCCAGCGTGTAGGTGACCCCGGCCCCCAACACGCCGGGCCTGGCCAGTGCCGCCTTCACGTCGGCAATGCCCGCGCCCAGCCCGCGCCCGCTTAGCCGCGCCGTCACATTCACCACCTGCTGGAGATTGTCCCGCGTGATCTCCGGCTGGCCGGACATCACGCTGATGCCGGCGAGGCTGCCCAGCGGCACCAGCGCGCCAGAGGGGGTGGCGATCGGCAGCATCTTCAAATCGTCCGTGTTGAGCTGCGCCGCGCCGGGCAGCCGCACGCGCACGCCGATCAGCTGCTCCGGCGTTTCGAACTGCGTTGCCACGGTGCCGGCCATCTCGGTCTGCAGCGTCGCGGCGATGCGCGCCGGGTTGAGGCCCAGCGCCGCGGCGCGCACCGGGTCAACGGTGATGTTGATGGCATCGCCCGCCGGGATGATGCCGTTATTCACCGAATCAACGCCTTTGATCCCGCTGATCGCCGCGGCCACGCGCAAGGCGGCCGGGCCCAGGGCGGCCGGATCGGCGGCGGCAAGCTGGACATCGATGGGCTGCGGCACGCCGGTGAGGTCGCCCAGCTCATCGCCGATCAACTCGTGCGGGCTGATGGCAATGCCGGGCACATGCGCGGTGATCGCGTCGCTGATCCGCCCCATCACCACATCGATGCCGGGGCGTTGGCGCAGCGGCACCAGGCGGATGATGAAATCGCCCCGGTTGGCCTCGACCAGCCCGCCGCCGAAGCCGGCGCCGGTGCGCACCGAGTAGCTGGCCACGGCCCGGTCCTGGCGCAATATGGTTTCAATCTGGCGTACCTCGCGCTCGGTCTCGGCGAGCGAGGTGCCGGGGGCGGTGTGGTAATCGAGCACAAAGCCGCCCTCATCGAGATTGGGCATGAAGCCGGTCTGCACATGGCCAAAGGAGAACAGGCCCACGGCGATCAGCCCCGCGGCGGCGATGCCGAGCAGGAAGGGCCGCCGGAACAGCCCGCCCAGCAGCCGCCCATGCAGGCGCGAGAGCGCGTCGTCGTGGTGCAGGCCGGGGTCCTGCCAGCGCTGGAAATCGATGACGGCACCGGCCAGCAGCGGCACGGCCAGCGCGGTGAGCGCCCAGGAGGCGATCAAGGTCGAGGCCATGGTGAGCGACAGCGCCTTGAAGAACGTGCCGGTGACGCCGGTGAGAAAGCCCAGCGGCGCGAACACGATCAGCGTCGCGGCGGAGGAGCCGGTGAGCGGGCGGAAAAACTCCGCGCCGGCATGCAGCACCCATAACCGTCCCTCCTGCTGCGGGCCGCCAGCGCTGCGCCGGGCGATATGCTCGATCATCACGATCACATCGTCGATGACCAGCCCGACCGAGGCGGCGAGCCCGCCCAGTGTCATGATGTTGAAGCTCATGCCCAGCAGCGAGAGCACCAATATGGCGGCGGCGAGCGAGGCCGGGACGATGGTGATGGCGAGCAGGGTGATGCGCCAGCTGCGCAGAAAGACCAGCAGCACGATGGCGGCGAGTACGATGCCGATGAGGATGGCATCGCGCACCGAGCCGGCGGCGGCGAGCACCAGCGTGCTCTGGTCGTACCAGCTGCTCAAATTCACCCCGGGCGGAATCTGCGGCGCGAAGCCGGCCAGCGCCTGCTTCACCTGGCGGGCGATCGCCACCATGTTCGAGCCCGGCTGCTGGTAGAGCATCAGCGTCACGGCGCGCTGGCCGTCGGCGTCCACGCCGAGGAATTGCGGCATGACGCCCATGCGCACGCTGGCGACATCGCTTAAGTGCACAATGCCCGTTGGCCCGGCGCGCAGCACGGTCTGCGCCACATCGTCCAGCCCATGCATCTCGTTGGCGGCCATCATCAAATAGAGCTGGTCGTGATCCTCCACCCGCCCCACAGATTGCAGCGTATTGGCGCCGGCGAGCGCGCTGGTCAGATCATCGAGCGTCAAATGATAGGCGGCCAGGCGGCGCGGGTCGGCATCCACCTCCACCTCACCGGTATCGCCGCCCTGCACCGCCACGCGGGCGATGCCGGGGATGCCCGAGAGCAGCGGCACCAGCTGGTAGTTCGCCAGGTTCTGCAATGTCACCTGGCTCACACTGGGCGAGGTGAGCGCATAGGCCATGAAGGGGAACACGGTGGGCGTCATGCGCAGCACGGTGAAATTCACCCCCGCCGGCAGGCTGGTGAGGATCTGCGCGATCGCCGCGTTCACCTGCAGCGTGGCGCTTGTCATGTCGCTGCCCCAGGCGAAATCCACCGTCATCTGGGCGGCCCCGCGCGAGGTGGTGGAGACCACGTCGGTCACGCCGGGCACGGCGCGCACCGCCTGCTCAACCGGCTGCGTCGTCTGCAGCACCATCTGCGCGGCGGGCTGGCTGCCGGCATTGATGTTGATCCGCACGCGCGGAAAGGAGGTGTCCGGGTACAGCCCGATGGGCAGGGACACAGCGGCGGCGACGCCCGCCAGCGCCAGCGCCGCGGCGAGGGTGAGAACCGAGCGGCGGTGGCGGTCCAGCCAGGCGGTGACGCTCACGGCCCGTTCCCCTGCACGGCGGCCGCCATGCCATCCTCAAGCTGGTAGGCGCCGGTGGTGACCAGGGGCAGGGACGGGTCGAGATCGGGGGCGAGCACGCTCGTTGTCCCGTCCGGCTGCAGCACCTGCACCGCCTCGCGGTGCGCGATGTTGTGCGCGTCGAGCTGGAACACGTAGTCGCCCTGGGCATCGTTCAGCACCGCGCCGCGCGGGACCTGATAACCGGTGACGCTGCCGGCGGTGATGCTGAGCGCCAGCGGCTCGCCCAGGGCCAAGGGCGCTTGCGGCGCCAGGGTGATGTCCATGAGCCCGGTTTGCGGGTCCAGCATCGCGGCGCGCTGCACCACGATGGCGGGGATTTGCGCGCCGGTGTTCAGGGCGGTGAGCATGGCCGCATCGCCCGGCTGGATGCGCATGGCCTGCGCCTCCGGCAGCCCCGCCAGCGCCACCTCCCGGCCGGATGCGGCCAGCGTGAACAACATTGTGCCCGCCGGGGAGAGGGCGCCGGCGCGGGCGGTTACGGATGTCACCGTGCCGGCGAAGGGCGCGGTCAGCACCTGTTTCACGCCCGTGCCCATGGCGCGCAGGGCCTGCAGGTTGGCGGCCGCGTCCTGTGCCGTCTGGGTAGCGGCGGCCAGATCGGCGCTGGTGGCCAGCTGCCCGGCGAACAACGCGGCCACATGCGCGCGCGCCGCCTGCGCGGCTTCCAGCGCATCCTGCGCCCGGCGCAGATCCGCGACCGCTTGCGCATCCGGCGCCACATCCGCCAGCTTCTGCCCCGCCGCCACCGCCTGGCCGGGCCTGACCAGCACGCTGGTCACAATCCCCGGCGCGGTGAGCGCGATGTTCGTCTCCGCGGTGCCGGCGACGATGCTGCCGAAGGCCGGAATCTGCACCGGCACCGCGCGGCGCACCAGTTGCATGGTGCTGACCGCGGCGCTGGGGGAGGGGGCGGTGTCCGCCAGCGCGGGATGGGTCTGCCCATCGGCGAACACGGCAAGGCCGGCCAGCAGCACGGCGCCGGCGGTCAATTGTTTCTTCATAGGGGCGCATCCTTGGGCACGGGGCCGAGCGTTGGCAGGCCGAGGCCGAGCAGGGTGGTGAGGGAGATTTCCGCGGTCTGCACCTGGCCGCGCAGGCTGATCAGCGCCTGTTCGCGCGCGCCCGCGGCAGTTTGCAGGCTGGCGAAGCTGGAGGCGCTGATCGCCCCCGCCGCATAGGCCTGGCGCGCTGCTGTGGCGATGGCGGCGGCGCGCGCCGCCTCCGGGGCATCCGCCGCCACCTGCGCCTGCAGCAGGGCGATGCTGCCCGCCAGCGCCCGCGCGCCGCCGGCGGCTGCATCCAGGCTCGCCTGATATTGCGCGCCAAGCTGGGCGCGGCTGGCCCTGGCCAGGGCGATGCCGCCGCGGTTGCGGTTGAACAGCGGCAAGGTGAGCGAGATCTGCGGCCCGGCGCTGCCGATGCCGGAGGTATCGCGGTGGCCGGTAGCCCCCAGGCTGATCGGGCAGAAACTGGGAGAGGATGGCGGCGCGCAGCGTCGCGTCCGCCTGGGCGTAGCCATAGCGCAGCGCGATAAGGTCCGGCCGGCGCTGCGCCAGCGTGGCGATGGCCGGGGCGATCACCCCGGGGGCCAGAGGTGCCACCACAGGCGGTGCGAGCGCCACCTTCGTGCCGGGCTGCAGCCCGAGCAGCGCGTCGAGCTGGTCGCGGTCATGCGCCTGGTTCTGCACCGCCGTGTCGAGTGCGGCCTGCGCCGCGGCCAGCGCCGTCAGGCTCGCGGCGCCATCCGTCAGGCTCAAATTGGCGCGCTGAACCTGAAGCTGGGTTTGCGCATCCACCGCCGCCAGGGGGGTGGTATCCTGGCGCAGGCTGTCGATCATCGCCTGGTCGGCGGCCAGGCTGACATCCAGCTGCTCCGCCTGGGCGGCGACCTGCCATTCCTGCCACAAAATACCGGCATCCACCTGGGCAAGGCCGGCCCGCGCCGCCTGCTTGTCTGGCTTTGTACGTGACCAGCGCCCCGACATCCTGCATGAACCCGGCCGAAATGGACGGCATCGTGGCGGCGCCGGAGACCAGGGCGGCGAACCCGCCGCTGATCGTCGGGTCCGGCGGCAGGCCAGCACTCAGCAGCTCGGCGGCGGCGATATCATGCTGGGCGCGCGCGGCCACGAGATCCGGGTTGTTGAGCACCGCCAGCGCCGCCACATCCGGCAAAGCGAGCGGCGTGCCCAGGGCGATGGCGCGGCCATCCGGCAGAACATGGCGCAGCGCGGTGACCTGGTCCTGCAGCGCAGGCGCCGTGGCCAGAGGCGCGGGGTGATAGGCCGCACAGGCCGCCAGGGCGCCGCAGGCCAGAAGCCACGGCGCCCGGCGCAAAATTGTCAAATTCATACGCCGTGTCTTACCCTTGCGGCCTGCCGCGCCCCGTACCCCTGCACCATGTTCCGCCACGTCTCTACCAAGTCCATATGAACGCGATACTGACCTTTCCTCGCCGTCTCAACCATCATCCCCGTCTCCCGCATTGAGCTTGAAGATGACGGCGACGGTGACGCTGTAGGTCTTGCCCGCGAAGTCCGGCGGCGGGAGCGGGAAATGCGCGAGGCGGGCAGCCTGCAACGCCGCCTTGTCGAGCAGCGGGATGCCGCAGGATTGCGCCAGGGTGATGTCGGTGGCCTCGCCGTCGCGATAGTTGAAGGAGACCAGCGGGGCGCCGGTCTCGTTCGCGAACTGCGCCTCCTGCGGGTACACCTCGCCCGCCACGGCCTGCACGGCTTCGCGCATGGCCTCGCGGAACTGGTCCACCTCGCCCGCGGAGGGGGCGGGCGGCAGGCGCGGGGCCGGCGGGGTGGGCGGCGGCGCCTTTGGCGGCGGCGGCTGGGGCCGCGGCGGCACGCTGTGCATGATGTGATGCGTCGCCGGCCGCGGCGGCGGCGGCGGCAACGGCTTGGGCGGGGTCACCGGCTGCGGCGTGGGCGGCGGCGGCTTGGGCTGCGGCGGCGGTGGCTTGGGGGCGGGCGGCGGCGGCTTTGGCGCCGGCGGCGGCGTCGCGATCGAGAGCTGCACCACCGCTGGCCGGTTTGCCGGCGGATGCTGGTGGCTCAGCACCGGCAGCGCCAGACCCAGCGCCGCCAGCTCCACCAGAAGCCCGGCCCCCAGGGCCGCCAGGAAGCGGCGGTTATCCGCCGTTTGCCAAGGGTCAACCGTACTCATTTTGCATCATCCCCATCGCCGTCCGCGGCCACCGGCTGCGCGGCGATGCCGATATCGCTCACCCCGGCTTTGCGCGCCGCGTCGATCACGGTCATGAAATGCTGGAATGCCGAGGCCTTGTCGGCGGCGATGGTCAGCTCGGTCTTGTCCGGGTCGCCATCGGCGGTGAACATGGCGGTCAGCTGGTCCGGCGTCATCGTCTGCCCCTTCACCTGCATGGTGCCGTCGGGCAGCACGTTCACGGTGATCTTGGGGTGCGGCAGCACATCGGTCTGGCTGGCGGTGGGCAGCTGCAGGCTGACCCCCTGGTCGGGGATCATCTGCAGCGTGACGATGACGAAGAACACCAGCAGGAACAGCATCACATCGATCATCGGGATGATCTCGATCCTCGCCTTGCGGCGCTCGAAATAGCGCAAGTTCATGGCGGCCTACGCGACCGCTTTGTGCATGGCCACCGGCAGCTGCGGCGCGCCTTGCGTGCGGTTGACGATCAGCATCTTCATGCTGTCGAGCTGATGGATGACCAGCCGCACCTGGTTGGTCAGCGCGTTGTAGCCGGTCAGGCCGAACATGGCGATGAAGATGCCAAAGGCGGTGGCAACCAGCGCATCCGCGACGCCGGCGGTCACGTCCGCCGGCGCATGGCCCGGCAGCGCCAGAACGGAGAAGGCATGGAACATGCCGATGATGGTGCCAAACAGGCCCAGCAGCGGCGCCAGGGTAATCACGGTGTCCAGCACCCATAGCCGGCGGTCCAGCGCGGGCGCGATCAGCATGATGGCCTCATCCAGCCGGCTGGCCATCATCTCCGGCGCCTGGCCGAAATGACGCTGCGCCACATCCAGCAGCCTGGCTTCCGGCAATGTGCCTGCCTGGTCCTGCAAGGACCGCAACTGCGCGGGCTGGAGCTCAGCCAGCGCGGCGGTGGCATTGAGGCTCGCCCGGCCGCGCAGGATGGTGCTGCGCAGGGTCCAGAAGCGGTCGAACATCACCCCCAGCGCGACCAGCAGCAGGGCGGCCAGGATGTAGAGAACCCCATCGGAATAATCCGCGAGATGGATGATGTAGGCGAGAGTCACAAGCAGTCTCCTCGGCAGATGATGCGGCGCGGCATCGGGCGTTCAGGTAATTTGCAAAGCCCGCGCAGCCATCTTGGCGATGCCTGCGCGGGTCTCGTGGTTTGGCGGTCGAGGCTGGTCTAGTGCGCGTCCACCAGCTTGGTGAACGCAGCCAGCGTGCAGGCGGTGGCCTTGGTGGAATTGCCGCAGCCGGGAATGGCGAGCGGTTGCAGCTCCGGCCCGTGCGCCTTCGTCAACGGCGTTAGGTTACGGATCTGCGCCATGCTCTGCACCTGGTACGTGGCGGTCACGTATTGGTGCCCGGCAGAGTCGGCCAGCAGCGAGAAGATGATGCCGCCGCCTGGCGGAATGTCATCCGCCGGGTAGCCGGAAGGGGCCCAGTGCAGATCCAGCAGCCCGCCGAGATCCGCCTGGTTGGTGTCATGCCCGACCAGCACGGTGAGCTTGGTGCCGCCGGTGAGGCCTTCCAGGATGCGGTGCGCCAGCGGCGCAGCGGTGACGGCCGCAATGCTCATGGGCCGTGCCGTGACCGTGTAGGCCAGCGGATGCATCTGCGCCAACGCTTCCACCTGCGCCGCATTGGCGCGGCCCCAGGCGACCTGGCTCATCGGCTTGCCGTCGAGATATTCCAGCAGGAAATCCTCGGCGGCGCTGGAGCCTTCGGAGAGCGTGCCCTTGAGCCGCGGCATCTGGCCGGGCGCGGTAATGGTGATGTCGTCCTGCAGATCCAGGAAGCTCGTGCCGTGCGGCGCCAGGATCTCCTGCATCTCGTTGAACAATGCCTGGTGCGCGCGCACCGGCGCATCGGCATCACCGCCGGCGGCCGCCAGCATCTGTGCCTTCACCGCATCGCTGTCGAGGGTCGTGCCGGTGACCAGCGGCGAGAAGAGCGGGTCGTGCGGCGTCGCGGCGTGGCCGACGGTAAGCGCGCAGTGCGGGGCAAAGCCGGCCGCATAGGCCTCGCCGGTTTTCACCGTGCGCTCGTCCACATCCGCATAGATCGTCACATCCGGGCAGGCACCGCTGGCCAGCTTCGCGAACATGCCGCGGTCATAGGCGCCGAGCAGCTTGATCGCGGCGGCGCCATGCGCGGTGAGATAACCCGGCGGCACGTCCCAGGACGGCCAGGGCGAAGGGGCCAAAGCCGGGCTCAGCGCCGGCTCCTTGGTGGGCGGTCGCACGCCATGGCGCATCAACAGCACAGCGTGCTGCAGATGCAGGCTCTGCGCCGCCGCGGGGGCGGCGCAGAGGAAGGCGGCGAGCGTTGCGTTAAGCAGACGGCGCATAGACCAGCAGCTCCAGGCTGCCCGGCACATAGGTCACCTTCGGCTTGCCACCCGGCGTGGTCGGCGGGGTGGTGCTGGCGATCTGGGCGGTGACCGTGTAAACGTCGCCGGTCTTCGGATCCACCGCCATGGTGCGCGCGCCCGGCATGGTGGGCACGTTGCCCAGCGCGACCGGGGTGGCGCCGCTGTCATCGATCACGCTCAGCGTGCCGTCGCGGTTGGAGGAGAAGGCGCGGTGGAGCTTGCCGTCGAAGGCGGCGCTGTCGGTGCCCATGCCGATCGGCAGGGTGGCGACCACGGCGCCGGTGTCGGCGTTCAGCACATCCATCGTGCCGGAATGGCAGGAGGTGAAGACCAGGCCCTTCTTCTTGTCCAGCGCCATGCCGGTGGGGCTGGTGCAGCCGGTGGTCGGCCAGGTCGCGGTCACCTGGCGGGTCTTGGTGTCGATGCGGGCGATCTCGTTCGCCTTCGGCAGCGCCACGAAGAGATTGCCCTTGCCATCGGCGACGAGGGATTCAACCCCGGTGCCAACCGAGATTTCCGGATAGGCGGTCTGCGTGGCGGGGTCGACGGCGATGACGCCCTGGGTGCTGCCGGCGGCGATGAAGATGGTCTTGCTCGCCTTGTCGTAGGTCATGCCATCGGCGCCGCCGGGAATGGACACATGCGCGACCGGCTTGAAGGTTTTCGGCGAGAAGGCGATCACTTCGTTCGTCTTGCGGGCGTCGCCCCAGATATAGCCGGTGGCCGGGTCGACGGCGACGTTATGGCTGCCATCGAGCCCCTTCAGCGTGCCGACAACCTTGTCAGAGGCGGTGCTGACCACGGTTTCCTCGGTGCCGTGCGAAATGAAGACAAGCTGCTGCTTGCCGTCCAGGTTCACGTAATCCCAGGCCGTGCTGCCGCCCAGATTCACGGTGTGGACGAGCTGATAGAGCGGCGCGGCCATGGCCGGAGCGGTGGCGGCGGTGGTGAGGAGAAGGGCGCCAAGCGCGGCACGGCGGAAACGATTGGTCATGTAAAGTCCTTGGTTGAGAAAATACGGCCTCGTGCGTGAGGCCGCGGCAACGTGGTCCCGGCGCGATGCGCTGCGCCGGGACCTTGTGGAAGCGGGGCGTTAGCCGCCCAGCTTCAGCCTCACACCCACCAGCCAGTCTGCATCATAGAACTCGCGGTGGACGGGGAATTGGCTAGAAGAACCCTGCGTGAATGTCAGCGGCGCATTCGTCAGGTTGCGGCCCTGCGCATACAGGGTGACGCGCGGCGTGAAGGCATAGGTCACGTTCGCATCCACCTGCGTGCGGGACGCGGCGAAGGTGTCGGCGTCACGCGGGTTGAGGTCCGCGTCATGTGCCGAAACCGGGTTGGTGACCGAGTTCAGGCTCTCGCCGACATAGTTCACGGACACATCGGCGCCGAAGCGGCCATAGTTATAATCCAGCTCGCCATTGGCGGCGATCGGCGAGGTGTCCGGCAGCTGGTAGGCCTTGAATTGCGCGCCGTCGGAATGGCCGCGCGAGTCGGTGAAGCTGATGTTGCCGTCAACGCGGAAGCCCGAGAGCGGGCCGGGCAGGAAGTTGAGCGGCTGCTGCACGTCCAGTTCCAGGCCGCGGGCAAAGGCGCCGGCTTCGTTCTCATAGGTCGAGAACTCCGCAGGCTGGCCCATATAGGTTCCGTAGGAGTTGCTCTGGAAGATGTAGTTGTCGAACATCTTGTAGAAGGCATCGGCCGAGAGCATCGTCGCATACGGGCCGTAATACGACGCCACCAGGTCGATGCTGCGGCCATAGGTCGGCTTCAGGTTCGGGTTGCCGGTGGTGACAAGGTTTTCACCATTCAGCGCACCGCCGATGGAGACGGAGTCCGCCGCAGAGATCTGGTCGAAACCAGGGCGCGCGATCGCGCTCGAATAGGCGGCGCGGAATTGCAGCCGGTTGGTGGCATCGTACTTCAACTGCAGGGAGGGGAAGAAGTTGATATAGTCCTGCTTGTTCGTGTTCAGCGCCGAGCCGGGCGTGATTAGGCCGCTGGTGTTCTGGCCATAGGCCTCATAGGTGCCGTTGGTATCCTCCATGCGCAGGCCAGCCAGAACCTCCATCGTGCCGAACTGCATGGTCTCCATCGCATAAGCCGCGTAAATGTTCTCGTGGTTATGCTGGTAGGATTTGAGATTGGCCTGCTCTTCCGCGGAAACCTGGGAGGCGCCAGCCAGCGGGGCGAGGCTGTTCAGCGTGCTGTAGCTGGGCAGGCCAGGGATCACATAGAGATTATTGTAGAAGCCGATGCTCGGTGAAGAGCCGGAGACCTGGGCAAGGCTGATATTGTTGCCGCCGAGCCATTCAGAAGCCGCGCTCTTCGAGCCTTCCGCCTCCGTCCGGAACTCGCCGCCGAACTTCGCCGTGCCGACATTGCCGAGGATGCTGTTGGCCACAGAGTTGTCCAGGTTGAAGGCCCAGGCCTGGTCGTTGGTGTGCGCCGGCTTGTTGCTGGCGCTGGTCAGCTTGTTGTACAGCGCCGCGTTGCCGGGGTTCTCGTTGGGCGTGGCGATCGTGCGGGCACTCGGGTCGGACACATTGTAGTTCACCAGCGTCGTGGGGCCGGCAAAGCTGGCGCTGTAGCTGTAGGGGGCGACGTCATTGCCGTCGGTGTAGGAGACCGAGCCTTTGACCTTCACCGTGTCGGCGATGACAGTGTGGCCGTCCATCGCGACCACGTAGTTGGTCGCCTTCGCTTCCTCGTTCGTGTAGGCGTACGTCGTCTTGGCTTTCGAGGCGACGTAGTCGCCAGCGGAATTGAGCGTCGTGCTGTTGAGGTTGCTGTAGGAAATACCATCCTTGATGGTCGTCACATCGTAATCGCTCTCGAGGAAGCGGAAATCGACGCCCGTGTCAGCGGAAGGATCAAACCCGAACTGGGTAAAAACGCCCTGGCGGATGGTGTGCTTGTCCAGGATACGCGTATTGGCGGTGGCCAGATCGTTGGTCTTGTTGCTCGGCGAGAAGGTGTTGGGGTCGTAAAACTCTTCGAAATCGTCGATGCCGCGCGCATCGCGGGAATCGGCATAGTTGAACAGCACCGAGAACGGCTTGCTGTTCTGGAAGCTGCGCACGCCGGGAATGTTGAAGCGGTCGCCAAGCGCGATGCTGCCCTGGAAGACGCCGGTATGGCGCAGCGTCTCTTCGCCGCCCGCGAGGTCGATATCGGCTAGCGGCTTGCCATTTGCCGGCAGCGTGATCGGCTCCATGGTGGCGGTGCCGCCAAGGCCCGTCGCGTCCATGTCAGGGGTCGGCGACTTCACCACTTCCAGCCCGCCGAACAGGCCGGGGGGAAAGCCGGCGAGGTCAACACCGCGGCCGCCGCTGGTGGCGCTGTTGCCGGTCAGCTTGATGCCCGCGAAGGTCGTGTTGTTGAGGTCGGGATTCAGGCCGCGAATATTGATGAGCTGGCCAGCGCCTGAATCGTAGGTCACCGTCACGCCGGAGATGCGCCCGAACGCATCCGCCAGGTTCAGGTCGGGGTGTTTCTGCATCTGGCTCTTGGGCTGGATCGAAACGACATTCGGCGCCAGCTTCTTGTATTTCTGCGCCTGGGCAAGGGTGCCGGTCATTGATGGCTTGGCATTGCCGCTGCCAGCGCCATTGCCGCCGCCGGTGCTGGCGGAGGAGACGACGCTGCCAAGATTGAGCTGATTCGAGCCGGAAGCGGTTTGTGCGTGGGCCAGTCCCGCCGCAAATGTTAGCGCCGTCGTCGCACAAAGTGCAACGCGCATGGCGCAAGAAGCATAGCGCATGAGTTGTGAAGTCCTTCTGTCGAATTATTTTGTCACAGTTAGCCACATGACGGGGCGTTATTTATCGGCGTTTTTGCGCAACGGAATAAAACATTTGTGACGTTTGAAATTCTATCAAAAAGAGTGAAAAATTCGCATTGCTTCCATTACTTGCAGAATATTTCTGCAAATACTTCCATTTAATGGCTGGTTGATGGTGGTGTTTTTTAGGTGTGTGGATTCAAGAATCCGTCAATTAATAACCCATAGTTAGTTAGTAGACACGCGCCCGCCTGCCGGCGGACCCTTTGGCACGCGGTGCTTCAGGTGCTGCGTCCAGCCGCGCCAAGCGTGGCGGCAATCCCGGGCCGCCTGACCTCAGCAACGCCCCAAGATGTCGTGCCGTCCCCCAGAAACTTGACCGTCATCATCCACACCTCTTCGTCGACCCGGCGCAGTCAGACATCCCCGCCTGCGCCATTCCCCTTCAGCAACCGCCGTGCCAACCCGAAAAGCCAAACGAACAGGCTGAAAAGCATGGGTTTTTTGATGTAAGCACGCGGCGCGGCAGAGGCATTCCCGAACACCGGCCAACGCCTCCCACCGGATTTCCGAACGCCCGAGCGGCCGCGCGGGACTTTCCGCGCGGCTTGTACGTCCGGTTTTCCGAATGCGAAGCTGCGCCATAATCCGAAATCCCGTACCGCGCGGTCCTGGTTTGTCAGCCCTATCAAGACACTACCCGGCCGGCAGGGCTGGAACGCGCCTTGCTTAGGGAAGCGGTGAAGCCAACGAAGCCGGTGGGATTTTTTGATGACATCCGCGCATATGCCCCCTCTGCCGCCTGTGGCAAGGCTCTGGCACCCTTGCTGCCAGAGCGTGAGTTCAGGCAAGACCGCTTCATGAAAGCCCTTCTGCCTCGTATGCATCTCACGAGCGCGAGCCCCGCCAGGCGGTTCGGGGCGGCCTTGTGGCGAATATATGACGACCGCCTGACAAGCTGGACCCTCGCAACCCGGCCGCCGGACAGCGCATCCTGGTTGCATGCAACGGCGGGCGGCGCCCCCCCGCGTCACCGGCGCCCGCGTTTATATCTCGCGATTTTCAGTGTCTGCCTCGCGGCGGTCTGCGTGCCGACCTATTATTATTCGCTCGCCCTGAATTTCAGGGCGATGCACGCTGAGGTGCAGCGCCACATGGCGTTGCAGACCGTGACGCTGGACCATGAGTTCGACAAATATGGCGCCATCTCTCTGACCACGGCGATCAACCAGACCCTCATCGATTTCCTGCAGACGCCCGATGACGACACCAAGGCCGAGGCTGTCGATCTCTATCTGCGGCAGTTGAACAAGCTGGTTGGCGCCGTGCAAATCTATGTGGTTCTGCCCTCGGGCAAAGTGGTCGCATCGAGCAACCGGCATGAAGCGGGTGATTTTGTCGGATCCGATGTTTCCTACCGCCCCTACATAACAGATGCGGCGCCGAACACGGTCACCAGCTTCTACGGTATCGGCACGAATAGCGGCCAGGCCGGCTATTATCTCAGCACCGCCGTGCAGGCTGGCGGGCACCGTCTTGGCGTCGTGGTGGTGAAGGTCGATCTTTCGCAGATTCAGGATCTATGGAAGAATTTCAACTATCCCCTGCTGCTCTCCGATAAATTCGGCGTCGTCATCATGTCGAGCTTGCCGCAATGGCGCTACCGCACGCTCGCACCCCTGCCACTGCAGACAAACGTGATGTTCGAGGAAACAAAGCGCTATAGCGGCCATACGCTGCGCCCGATTGACTGGAAGGTTGAGCAGAAACTGCAGCGCAACGCCCAGCTGATCGCGGTGGGCAGCGGCCCGCAGCGGCACTTATATTATGAGCTGCCCTTGCCGCTGCGCGAGAGCGAGTTCACGCTGACGATTCTGAACAGCGTTGATCTTGACTATAAGCGTGCGTTCGAGCTGACCCTTCTGGCCGCGCTGTGCCTGTGTTGTTTCACCGCACTCGCCTATGGGCTGGTGCAGCAGCGCCTGCTGATCCTGGAGCGCCAAAGCGCCAGCGCGGCCCTGCGCGCCGCGCGCGACCGGCTGGAGATCGAGGTCGAGCAGCGCAGCGCCGAGCTGCAGCACGCCAATGCCGGCCTGCGCCGGGAAATCGCCGAGCGCACCCAGGCCGTGGCGCAGATGGAGGAATTCCAGAAAGAGCTGATCCGCACTGAGAATCTGCGCGTCATCGGGCAGCTCTCCGCGGGCCTCGCGCATGAGATGAACCAGCCTCTGGCGGCACTCTCCACGCTCGCCGCCAACACAGTGCGCTTCCTTGATCGCGGTGAGTTCTCCACGGTGCGCTCCAACCTCGAACGCATCTGCGGCCTTGTCGCCAGAATGGGCACGCTCACCGGGCAATTGCGCTCCTTCGCCCGCCGCTCCACCGGCGATGTCAGCGCCGTGGCCATCGCCACCGCCGTCAACAACGCCATCGACCTGCTGCGCCACAGAGTGCAGCAGGAGCGGATCGATCTCGGCATCACGCCGCCGGCGGACGCGCTGCAGGTCGCGTGCGAAGGCGTCCGGCTGGAGCAGGTGCTGGTCAATCTCATCGTCAATGCCATCGATTCCACTGCCGACTGCGCGCAGCGCCGGGTGCGGATCACGTGGCAGCGGCAGGGCGAGAGCGCCTGTATTTGCGTGACGGATAACGGCGTGGGGCTGACGGCGGAGGTGAAGCAGCATCTGTTCGAGCCCTTCTTCACCACCAAATCGACCAGCGGCCTCGGCCTCGGCCTCGCCATTTCCGCAGACATCATCAACGGTTTCGGCGGCACCTTGACCGCCACGGACAATCCGGAAGGCGGCGCGGTCTTCATGATCGAGCTGCCCTTGACCGGGGAGAAGGGAGCGTTGCCATGAGCGGCTTTGACGTCGCCGTCATCGAGGATGACGAAGCCGTGCTGCATGGCTGCCTGCAGGCGCTCGACCTGGAGGGGATCAACGCCACCGGATTCGCCAGCGCGGAAAAGGCGCTCGGGCTGACCACGCGGGCCTTCGAGGGTGTGGTGGTAACGGATATCCGCCTGCCCGGCATCGACGGCATGGCCTATCTGCGCCAGTTGAAGAGCATCGACCCCGACCTGCCGGTGGTGTTGATCACCGGCCATGGCGACGTTGCCACGGCGGTGCAGGCCATGCGTGACGGCGCCTATGACTTCATTCAGAAGCCGTTCCCGCCGCAGCAACTAATCGATGTCGTCCAGCGCGCGCTGGAAAAGCGGCGCCTGACGCTGGAGGTGCGCCAACTCAGGCGGCAATTGGCCAGCGTCAACACGCTGGAGGGCCGGATCATCGGCCGTTCCGGCGCCATCACCGCGCTGCGCCAGCTGATCGAGCATGTTGCCCCCACGCCGACCGACGTGATGATTTTCGGCGAAACCGGCACCGGCAAGGAGCTGGTGGCGCGCTGCCTGCACGATCTCAGCGGCCGCACCGGCCCGTTTGTCGCGCTCAATTGCGGCGGCCTGCCGGAGACCTTGTTCGAGAGCGAGATTTTCGGCCATGAATCCGGCGCGTTCTCGGGCGCCACCAAACAGCGCATCGGCAAAATCGAGTACGCCAACAAGGGCACGCTGTTCCTTGATGAAATCGAGAGCATGCCGATGGCGATGCAGGTGAAGCTGCTGCGCGTGCTGCAGGAGCGCGTGGTCGAACGGCTCGGCTCCAACAAGCTCATCCCGGTGGATATCCGCGTCATCGCCGCCACCAAGGCCGATCTCGGCGTGCTGGCGCGGGAAGGCAGCTTTCGTGCCGACCTGCATTTCAGGTTGAACGTGGTGACGCTGGACCTGCCATCCTTGCGGGCCCGGCGCGAGGATGTCCCGATGCTGTTCACGCAATTCGTGCATGAGGCCGCGCTGCGCCTCGGCCGGGAGCCGCCGGAGATCCCCGAACCGGTTCTGCGTGAGTTGATGGCCCATGGCTGGCCGGGCAATGTGCGCGAGCTGCGCAACCATGCTGAACGCTTCGCGCTCGGTTTGCGCACAATGCCCGGGCAGTCACCGGCGGACAAACCGGTGCCGCTGGCCCAGGCCGTCGAGGCGTTCGAGCGCAGCCTCATCGCCGAGGAACTGCACCGCCAGGAGGGCAACATGTCCCGCGCCGCTGAGGCCTTGCAGATCGCCAAGACCACGCTCTTCGACAAGGTCCGGAAATACAACATCGCGCCTTGAGCGACTCACGCCATGTTAGCCTGAGGCTGTCTGGCGTGAGTCAGGGCTGTGCATGCAGCGTGGCGTCGCCTTCCCCGGCGTGCGCCGGCATGCACAGCGCCGCCTTCAGGCGAGCTGTTCGAGCAGCGCCCGCGCGGTCGCCTCGGACGAGGCGGGGTTCTGGCCGGTCACGAGCAGGCCGTCGGTCTGGACATGTGAGTGCCAGTCAGGACCTTTGCTGTAGCGCCCGCCATTGGCGGTGAGCATGTCCTGCACCAGGAAGGGCACGATCTTGGTCAGCCCCACCGCCTCCTCCTCGCTGTTGCTGAAGCCGGTGACGGCCTTGCCCTCGACCAGGGGCTTGCCGTCTGCGGCCTTGACGTTACGCAGCACACCCGGCGCATGGCAGACCGCGCCAACCGGCTTGCCCGCGCGGATCGCCCCCTCGATCAGGGCGATGGAGTGCGAATCCCCGGCCAGGTCCCAGAGCGGCCCGTGCCCGCCGGGGTAGAAGATCGCGTCGAAATCCGCGATCGCGACGTCTGAGAGTGTCTTCGTGCTGGCGAGCGCGGCCTTGGCCACCGCGTCGGCCTCGAAACGGCGCGTGGTGTCGGTCTGGAAGGATGCCTCGCTGCTCTTGGGGTCGAGCGGCGGCTGGCCGCCCTTTGGCGAGGCCAGCGTCACCTGCGCGCCCGCATCGATGAAGGCGTAATAGGGCGCGGCCAATTCTTCCAGCCAGAAACCGGTTTTTTCTCCGGTGTCGCCGAGCTGGTCATGGGAGGTGAGGATGACGAGAATCTTCTTCATGGCATGAGTCTTTCGAAGTTTATTGGGTTGCGCCGGGAGTTCTCAGTGGCCGCTCACGCGCACCACGACTTTCCCGAAATTCTTGCCCGCGAGCAGGTCCAGGAAGGCTTGCGGCGCGGCCTGGAGCCCCTCGACAATGTCCTCGCGCAGCGTGACCTTGCCCTGTTCGACCCATCCGCTCATCTCCTCCAGGAAGGGGGCGAAGCCTGCGGCGTAATGGTCGGAGATGATGAAGCCCTGCACCCGCCACCTTTTGCTCAGGATCTGCATCATCAGGCGCGGCAGCTGGTTCGGGCCGGGGGGAAGGCCGGTATCGTTATAATGCGCGATCAGGCCGCAGACCGGGATGCGCGCGCCGACATTGAGCCGCGGCAGCACCGCGTCGAACACCGCGCCGCCGACATTCTCGAAATAGACATCGATGCCCTTGCCCGTCGCCGCTTCAAGCTGTGCTGCAAAGTCCGGGGCGCGGTGGTCGATGCAGGTGTCAAACCCCAGCGTCTCGACCGCATAGCGGCACTTGTCCGCGCCGCCGGCAATGCCGACGACATGCGCCCCCTTGATCCTGGCGATCTGGCCGACCACCGAGCCGACGGCGCCCGTTGCAGAAGCCACCACGACGGTTTCACCGGTTTTCGGCTCACCGATCTTCAGCAGGCCGTGATAGGCGGTAAAGCCCGGCATCCCGAGCAGGCTGAGGGCGTGGGAAGGATGCGTGATGCGCCGGTCGAGGCGGACAACATCGCGGCCCTCGGCCAGCGCATAATCCTGCCAGCCGGCAAAGCCGGTGACGAGGTCGCCTTCCTTGAAATCCGGATGGCGCGAAACCTCGACCCGGCTCACGGTGCCGCCGACCATCACCGCCCCCAGCCCGACCGCGGGCGCGTAGGACGGGCCTTCGTTCATGCGCCCGCGCATATAAGGATCGAGGGACAGAGAGAGCGTGCGGAGCAAAAGCTGCCCTTCGCCCGGTTCGGGGATTGGCTGCTCATCCAGCCGGAAATCGCTGAGCTGCGGGACCCCGACGGGGCGCTTGTCGAGCAGAATGCGATGATTGACGGCGGTGGTCATGGTAGGGTCTCCATTGGGTGAAAGATGGTCGTCTCAGGTCCGGGCAAAACGCGGCGCTTCATAGAGACTGACGTCTCGCAGCGGGGCTCATAGGTTGCGCCTTATGCCGCCGGCTTGAGTCCGAGGCTGCGCCGGGTTGCGGCGAGCGCACTCAACAAGGGCTCGGCATTTCGCGTGATCTTGGCGCGCAGGCTGGCGCCGAGCCATGTCTGGTAGAGGGTTTCCGCCACGTGCTGCGCGTCCCCGTCCACCACGACCGACCCATCGGCAACGCCACGTTCGATCGCTTGCGCCAGCCGCCCGATCACGCCCGCCGTACCGCGCACAAGCACGCCGCGCATCGCCTCGGAAAGGTCGGCAACCTCGGCGCCCAGCTTCACCGCCAGGCATTTGCCTTCAGGATCGCTCGTGGCCTGGGTGTCCACCCATTTCTGCCAATAGAGCATCAGCCGCTCAGCCCCATTGAGGCCAGGCCTTTCCAGCATGGCGTCGAGCGCTTCCAGATAAGCCCTGAAATAGCTCTCCAGCAGCGCCTCGCCAAAAGCGTCCTTGGAGCTGAAATAATGATAGAACGAGCCCTTCGGAATCCCCGCAGCGGCGAGAATCTCGTTCAAGCCGACGGCCGAGAACCCCTTGCCGCTGATGATGGTCTGGGCGGTGTCGAGAATTTGCTGCCGGACGTCACGGGCCGGCGCGGTCTGCTGCATGGACATGATCCGCGGAGGGTATGCGAAACTAGACCGGTCGTCTAGTAGGCTGATTCGCGCCCTTGGTTGCCGCGCAAGGGGGCCTCAACCTCAAGCGCTCAGACTCTAGCTGCTCTCACGGATATTCAGCGTGAAGCCGAGATCGAGCCGGGTAACGGCAGGCACCCGGCCTGACATCAGGTCCAGCAGCATCGCGGCGGAGTCACGCCCAACCTGATAGCGCGGCGTCGCCACGGTGCTGAGCGCCGGCGTGGTCCAGGCCGAGGCGGGCAGGTCATTGAACCCCGCGATGGCCAGTTGCCCCGGCACGGCAATGCCGCGCCGCTGGCAGCGAAACAGCGCCCCCTGTGCCAGATCGTCATTGCAGAAGAACAGCGCGTCGGTATCGGGGTGTTCCGCCAGCATACGGTCCAGCAAGTCAGCGCCGAGGGCGATGGAGGAGCGGTCCGGCACAAGCAGCTCCCGCGGCGCCCCCAGCCCGGCCTCTTCCAGCGCCTGCCGGAACCCCGCTCCCCGCGCCAGCGTGCGCGGGTCAAGCTGCGCGGCCACAAAGCCGATCCGCCGATAGCCCCGCGCGACAAAATGCCGCGCGATCGCCGCCCCGCCTTCTTCTTGTGAGAAGCCGACCGAATAACTGCCCGCCCGGTTATTCAATTCCATCATATGCACGGCGGGCAAAGCCGGGCTTTCCAGCAGCTTCAGCGTCTCCGGCAGATGGTCGATGCCGGTGAGCAGCACCCCATCCGGCCGGAAGGCCAGCAGCCCGCGCAACAGCCGCAGCTCCTCGGCGGCGCAATAGCCGGTGGCGGCGGTGAGCATCTGATAGCCCTGGGGGGAGAGCGCCTCGTCAATCCCCGCCAGCATCTCGACAAAGACGGTGTTGGTGATCGAGGGGATCACCACTGCGACATTCATGGAGCGCGACGAGGCCAGCGCGCTGGCGGCGCGGTCGGGCACATAGCCCAGCCGCGCGGCGGCTTCCTCGATCCTGGCGCGCAGCGCGGGGCTGACCAGGCCCGCGCCGCGAAAAGCGCGCGAAACACTGATCATGCTGGTGCCGGCCTCCGCCGCAACATCCTCCATCGTCACGCGGCCCGTGGCGGTTGCACGGGGTTTGCGGCCAGTCATACCCTCTGTCTCTCCAGTTTCTGCTTTACAGCCGGTAATGTTAGCGCTAGCAGCGCCCCAACAACAAGCGTTTTGGAGGAAGCATGGCAAGCCTTTCCACGCAAATCCCCCGGCGCCGCTGGATCATTGGCGGGCTGCTCGGTGTGGGCGTACTCATCAATTATATCGACCGGATCAATCTCTCGGTCGCCGCCCCGCAGCTCAAGGCGGAGTTCCATCTCACCACCGCCGATATGGGGCTGCTGTTCAGCGCGTTTTTCTGGTCCTACGCCCTGCTGCAAATCCCCGCCGGGCTGATTCTGGACCGGTTCGGCGTCACCCGTGTCGGCCGCTGGGGCGCGTTTCTCTGGGCGCTGGCTTCGGGCGTGGTGGCCTTCACCAGCGGCTTCGGCGGTATTTTCGTGGCCCGCATGCTGCTTGGCATCGCCGAGGCGCCGGGCTTTCCCGCCAGCTCCAAGGCCACCGGCTATTGGTTCCCGCGCAAGGAACGCTCCGTCGCGACCTCGCTGTTCGACGCGGCGGCGAAATTCTCCAATGTCATCGGCGTGCCGCTGGTCGCCTTCGTCACCGTCGGCCTTGGCTGGCGCTGGGGCTTCGGCGTCACCGCGGTTCTGAGCTTCGCCTATTTCCTGGCCTTCTATTTCATCTATCGCGACCCCTCGGCGGACAAGAAACTTTCGCCCGCGGAGCATGCCTATATCATCCAGGGCGGCGCCACGCCGGAGGGCGGGTCCAGCGCCAGCGCGGGCTCCATGCTGGCCTATCTGCTCAGGCAGCCCAAGGTCTGGGGGTTGAGCCTCGGCTTCGCGGCCTATGGCTACAGCTTCTATCTCTTCCTCACCTGGCTGCCCGGCTATCTGGTGCAGACCATGCATATGAGCATCATCAAATCCGCCGGTTACGCCGCCATCCCCTGGGCCTGCGCCACGGTGTCGGACATTCTGTTCGGCGGCCTGCTGGTGGACCGGCTGGTCTCCGCCGGGTGGGATGAGACCAAGGTGCGCAAGGCGGTGCTGATCACCGGCATGCTGTTCGGCCTGGCCGTGTTCGGCGCCACCCGCACCACGGACCCGCATTGGGCGATCTTCTGGATCTCCATCGCCCTCTCCGGCCTCGCGGCTTCGGCGCCCATCGGCTGGTCCATCCCCTCCCTCATCGCGCCGCAAGGCGGCACCGGCACGATCGGCGGCATCATGAACTTCCTCAACAACATGATGGGCGTCATCGCGCCGATCGTCACCGGCTTCATTGTCGGCGCCACCAATAATTTCGAGATGGCCTTCCTCGTCGCGGGCATCGTGCTGCTGGTGGGCATCTTCTTCTATGTCGTCGTGCTGGGGCGGATCGAGCCGATCGCGTCTCCGCAATGAGCGACATTCGCTACATCATCGTCATGGGTGTCTCCGGCTGCGGCAAATCCACGGTCGCGGCCCTTCTGGCAGGACGGCTGGGCTGGGAATTCACCGAGGGCGATGCGCTGCACCCGGCCAGCAATGTCGAGAAGATGCGCCAGGGCATCCCGCTGAACGACGCCGACCGCGAGCCCTGGCTGCATGAGATCGCAGGCACGATCAACAACTGGCGCGCGGCGGGCAAGCCCGGCATCGTGGCCTGCTCGGCCCTGCGCCGGCGCTACCGTGACATCATCGCGGGCGGCGCTGCGGATGTGCGCTTCGTTTATCTGCGCGGGGGGTTCTCTTTGATCGAGCAGCGCCTCGCCGCGCGGCAAGGCCACTACATGCCGGCGAGCCTGCTTGATAGCCAATTCGCAACGCTTGAGGAGCCCGCTGCGGATGAACCGGCGATCACCATCGACACCGGCGCGCCGGCGGGTGAGCTGGTGGATCATATACTCGCCGCATTGCATCTGGCGGTCTGATAACGGCTGTATTGGAGTCCCTGAGAATGGTTCACCCTGTTATCGCAGAGGTTACGTCACGGATTATTGAGCGCAGCCGACCGCGCCGTGATCTGTATGTGCAGCGCGTTGCCGCCGCCGCCAGCAGCAAGCCCAAGCGCCAGGCTTTGGGCTGCGCCAACCAGGCGCATGGCTTCGCGGGCTGCGGGGCGGCGGATAAATCCGTGCTGCGCGATGGCGCGGGCGCCAGCCTTGGTATCGTCACCGCCTATAACGACATGCTCTCCGCCCACCGGCCCTACGAGACCTACCCGGAGCTGATCCGCGAGGCTGCGCGCGCTGCGGGCGGGGTGGCGATGGTGGCGGGCGGCGTGCCGGCGATGTGCGACGGCGTGACCCAGGGCGAGGCGGGCATGGAGTTCTCGCTTGTTCTCGCGCGACGTCATCGCGCTCGCCACCGGCGTGGCACTCTCCCACGCCACCTTCGATGCGGCGGTGTTTCTGGGCATTTGCGACAAGATCGTGCCGGGGCTGGTCATCGGCGCGCTCACCTTCGGGCATCTGCCTTCGGTGCTGATCCCGGCCGGGCCGATGCCCTCCGGCCTGCCGAACAGTGAAAAAGCCAAGATCCGCCAGCTTTATGCCGAGGGCAAGGTCAACCGCGCCGAACTGCTGAAGGCCGAGGGCGAGGCCTATCACGCGCCCGGCACCTGCACCTTCTACGGCACCGCCAACACCAATCAAATGTTGGTCGAGATCATGGGGCTGCACGTGCCCGGCAGCGCCTTCGTCAATCCCGGCACCCCCTTGCGCGATGCGCTGACCAGCTTCGCCGCGCAACGGATCATGTCGCTGACGGCCTTGGGCAATGCGTACACGCCGGTGGGCCGGATGATCGATGAGCGCAGCTTCGTGAACGCCATCGTCGCGCTGCACGCCACTGGCGGCTCCACCAACCATACCATCCATCTGCTGCCCATGGCGGCGGCGGCGGGCATCATCCTCACCTGGGAAGACCTGGCGGACATCGCCGCCGTCACGCCCTTGCTCTGCCGCATCTATCCCAACGGCCAGGCCGATGTGAATCACTTCCACGCCGCCGGCGGCACCGGGTTTTTGATCCGCGAGCTGCTGGAAGCCGGGCTGCTGCATGAGGATGTGCAGACGGTGATGGGGCAGGGGCTCTGCGCCTACATCAAGGAGCCCTACCTTGAGAACGGTGAACTCGCCTGGCGCGAGCCGCCCGCAACAAGCGGCGATGAGACCGTGCTGCGGGGGCACAAAAACCCCTTCCAGCCCGAGGGCGGCCTGAAGGTGCTGAAAGGCAATCTCGGCCAGGGGGTGGTCAAAACCTCCGCCGTGGCGCCCGAGCGCCATGTGATCGAGGCGCCGTGCCGGGTTTTCCACGCCCAGGAGGACGTGCAGGCGGCCTTCAAGGCGGGCGAGCTGAACAAGGATGTCGTGGTGGTGGTGCGCTTCCAGGGTCCCAAGGCCAATGGCATGCCGGAACTGCACAAGCTGATGCCGCCTCTGGGCGTGCTGCAGGACAAGGGCTTTAAGGTGGCTTTGGTGACCGATGGCCGCCTCTCCGGCGCCTCCGGCAAGGTGCTCTCGGCCATTCACGTCACCCCCGAGGCGCTGGCGGACGGGCCGCTCGCCAAGCTGCAGGATGGCGACATCGTGCGGGTGGACGCCACCAAGGGCACGCTGGAGGCCCTGGTGCCGCAGGCCGAATGGGCCGCAAGGAAGCCGGCGCTGGCCGACCTCGATTCCAGCCATCACGGCACCGGGCGGGAGCTGTTCGCCCCCTTCCGCCATCTCGTCAGCCGGGCCGATCTCGGGGCGAGCATTTTTGCCTATCAGGAGGAGCTGACATGAGCCACGACAGCATTCAGGACGGTCTGGAGCCCATCATGCGCCTCGCCCCGGTGATTCCGGTGGTGATCGTGGAAAGCGTGGAAGAGGCGGTGCCCCTGGCCCGGGCTTTGGTAAAAGGCGGGCTGAAGGCCATCGAGATCACTTTGCGCACCCCGGCGGCGCTGGAGGCGATCCGCGCCGTGGCGGCCGAGGTGGAGGGCGCGGTGCCCGGCGTGGGCACGGTGCTGACGCCCAAACACTACAAGCAGGCGGCCAAGGCGGGGGCGAAATTCGCCGTCTCGCCGGGCGCCACGCCGAAGCTGCTGGACGCGGCGGAGGATGCCGACCTCGCCCCGCTGCCCGGCATCGCCACCGCCTCGGAGGCGATGGCGCTGATCGAGCGCGGCTACCGTTTCGCGAAGTTCTTCCCCGCCGAGGCGGCGGGCGGGGCGCCCTTCCTGGCCTCCATCGCCTCGCCGCTGCCGCAGCTCAGCTTCTGCCCCACCGGCGGCATCACCCCTGAGATCGCGCCGCGTTACCTGAAGCTGCCGAATGTCATCTGCGTCGGCGGGTCATGGATGGTAAAGCGCAGCGCCATCGAGGCCAAGGACTGGGACGCCATCACCCAGGCCGCCGCGGCGGCGGCGAAGCTGACCGGGGCGTGATCCAGTCAATGGCCAGTCAATCTGGATGGTCCAGTCAATCCATCCAGTCAATTCAGGCTGGAACAAAACGCAGCGCTTAGCCTTTCTGCAGGCCGAACTCCCCGGTCTCCATGTCATGCTCCAGCCCCAGCAGCGTCTGCGGCATGCGGTATTTGAGCAGGACGAACCAGCCCAGCCCCAGCAGCATGTAGAGCGCGAAGCCGTAGGGGAAATAGTTGTAAGGCGCGGCCGGCACGGGATAGACGCTGCCGATCAGCGACAGGATCATCAGCACCGTGCCCAGCGCGCCCATGATGTAATCCCCGGCCGTGGCGCCGCCGCGCTTCTTTAGCAGCACGGGGGCGGCGATGGAGCAGGCCATATAGACCAGGATGAAGCCGAAGCTCGCGATGGTGCCGAAATAGCCGAGCAGATCGGTATAGGCATGGAAGCTGAAGATGGCGCAGACCACGAAATTCAGCACACAGCCAATCGTCACCGCGACATGCGGGGTCTTGTGGTTGCTATGCACCAGCCCGACGCTGTGATGCATGAGCTGATAGCGCCCCAGCGAGAACAGCATGCGGCTGAAGGCGTTGATGGAGGCCAGCGCACAGGCGAAGCAGCTGATCGCCGCGCCGATGTAAATCACCAAGGTCAGCGCAGCACTTTTGCCGGAGACAAGATCGTTCATCGGCCCGGTGCTGGCGCCGAGCTTGGCGGCATCGTCACCGAAACCCTGGGTGACGATATAGGTCGTCACGATGAAGAAGATCCCCGCGATGATCGGCGTGAGGATGACAGTGCGCGGAATCACGCGGTGCGGGTTGCGCGTTTCCTTGCCCAAAGTCGCGGCACTCTCGAAGCCTACGTAAGAGAAGATGCCGAACACGATGGCCTGGGCCACGGAAGCGAAGGAGGCGCCGGCCAGCGTATCTTGTTTCACATCCAGGCTGAACCCATGCGCCTGCCAGGAGATGAAGCAGACAAGCAGGATGATGGTCATCGAGATCGCCTCGATGGTGAGGCCGACACGCGAGGAGAGCCTTATGTCACGCACGGCGAGCAGCCAGACGGCGAGGGAAATGATGGCGAACGGCACGGCCCGCGGCAAGCTGGGCATGCCAAAGGCGGAGAGTATGTCCTGCAGGAACAGGCCGGTGGCGGCGGTGAGCGCCATGGCGGTGAAGAGATAGGCCGCCAGCATCGCCCAGCCGGAAAGAATGCCCCAGGAGGGCCCCAGCCCTCTGGACACATAGATGAAGAACGACCCCGCCGCGGAGATCTTGGAGGCAAGCTTGCTGATATTCACGCCGATGATGACGAGCGCGATGGTCGCCAGCACATAGACGAGCCAGGAGGCCGTGCCCGCCATGCCCGCCACCACCGCCACCGCGATGGCCGGCGTTAAGGTTGGCGAGACATTGGCGACCGACTGCCCCAAAGCCTCGAAAAACGACAGACTATCCTTGCGCAACTCCGTCATCGGACTTGTTCTCCATGAGCCTGTAGACCGGCTTGTGATATTTTCCTGTAGAGTAAAATTTTTTATTTTACCGACAATCGCTGTTCAAGTGAAAAAATCTGAAAAACGCGAGGGCCAAGCGGGAAAGAGCAAAAAACAATCCGGTTGCGGCTAAATAATAGGCCAACATGAAAGCGGTTGCCTCTGGCGGTGCAGGTTTGCCGCAGGGGTGGATTGAAACGTTGCGGTGGTGCGAAGGTTGTGCTGGCCGCGCAGCCCGTTCTGGCCACGAGCCCGAAACTACGGCAAGCTGACCCCGAAATGACCGCTGACCTGAATGTCTCGACAGGGCGCATCGTCATGCAGGGATCGCTGACGGCGCGCGAGCTTGGGTCCCTCTGGGGGCGGGCCATGCGCGCCAGCGCGGCGGCGGCCGGGGCGGGGCTGGCCATCGACCTGTCCGCCGTGCAGCGGCTGGACAGTTCCGGCGCGGCGCTGATCCTGGCGATGGAGCGCTGCCATGGCGGGGCGGTGGAGATCACCGGCGCGGATGCGCCCGCCCAGGCACTGCTGGCGCAGCTGCGCGCCGTGCCGCGCCCGGCGCAAGCACCACCCGCAAAACGCAAGGGCGCGCCCATTCTGGCGGGTTTCTGGAAAAGCTGGCGCACCAGGATTGCGTTTTTCGGCGAGGCGCTGCTGGCGCTCAGCGCGCTGCCCGCCAATCTGCGCCTGCTCCGGCGGTCGGATTTCGGCGTCATCGCCGAGCGCGCCGGGCAGCAGGCGCTGCTGCTGGTGCTGGGGCTGGGGTTTCTCATCGGCATGATCCTGGCCTTCCAGTCCGCGGTGCCGATGCGCCAGTTCGGGGCGGATCTGTACGTGGCGGATCTGGTGACCATCGCTTTGTGCCGGGAGCTGGGGCCGCTGCTGGTGGCGGTGATCCTGGCCGGGCGCACCGGCTCGGCCTATGCGGCGGAGCTGGGCACCATGCGGGTGAATGACGAGATTTCCGCCCTGGTGACCATGGGCATCAACCCGTCAATCATGCTGGTTCTGCCCCGCATCGCCGCGGCGATGCTGGTGATGCCCGCCCTGACTGTCGCCATGGATGCCGCCGGGCTGGCGGGCATGGCCTCGGTGCTGATGGCGTTCGGCTATCCGGTCGCGGCCATTACATCGCATGTCGCCATCGCCTCCGCGCCGGGGGATTTTTTGCAAGGGCTGGTCAAGGGCGTCGTGTTCGCCGCCGCCGTGGCGCTCATCGGCTGCCGGGCGGGGCTTACCGCCAGCGGCGGGCCGCGCGCGGTGGGGCAGGCGGCCACGGCGGCGGTGGTGGGCGGCATTGTCGCCACCGTGGTGCTGGACGGTCTTTTCGCCGTCATTCTCTACAGGCTGCATCTGTGAGCGCGGTGATAGAGGTGCGGGGCGCCACGCAAATATTCGGCTCGCGCACCATCTTCCGCGATGTCAGCTTCGACATTCAGGCCGGCGAGGTGTTCGTGATTCTCGGCGGCTCGGGCTGCGGCAAATCCACGCTGCTGAAACAGATGATCGCCCTGCTGCCCCCCACGGCGGGGGATATCACCGTGGCGGGCCACAGCGTGAGCCGGGAGGCACAAGCCGTGCGGCGGCAGATCGGCGTGATGTTCCAGTCCGGCGCGCTGTTCGGCTCGATGAATCTGCTGGAGAATGTCTCCCTGCCGCTTGCGGTGTTCACCGACCTTCCGGCCGATGCCTGCGCCGAGATCGCCCGGCTGAAGCTCGGGCTGGTCGGGCTGGGGGATGCAGTCTTGCGCCTGCCCTCCGAGATCTCGGGCGGCATGGTCAAGCGCGCCGCCATCGCCCGCGCCTTGGCGCTGGACCCGCCGATCTTGATGCTGGACGAGCCCTCCGCCGGGCTGGACCCGGTGACCTCCGCCGGGCTGGACAAGCTGATCCTCAGCCTGCGCGACACGCTGGGCACCAGCTGCGTGGTGGTGACGCATGAGCTGGCCTCGATCATGGCCATCGCCGACCGCTGCGCCATGCTGGATGCCAAGGCGCAGGGACTGATTGCGCTGGGCAGCCCGCAGGCCTTGAAGCAAGATGCCACCAACCCCACGGTCAGGGCCTTTTTTCACCGGGAGACGCTGTAATGGAGCTGAATTCCGCGAGCTTTCGGGTTGGTGCCTTTGTGCTGGCGGGCTTTGCCTGCCTTGTGGCGCTGCTGCTTTTCCTCTCCGGCGGGCTGTTCCAGGGCGGCGCGGTCTATGAGACCTATTTCAGCGAGTCCGTGCAGGGGCTGGATGTCGGCACCGCGGTCAAATACCGGGGCGTGCAGCTTGGCGCGGTGACGGAGCTGGGGCTGGCCTCGGCGGATTATGCGCCGGAGGCGAGCCTTGCGGCGTATTCGGCGCAATACCGGCAGGTGGTGGTGCGCTTCAGGCTGGATACGGCCAGGGCGGGCCGGGATGTGAACATCAGCCAGGCCGTCACCGCCGGGCTGCGCGCGCAGATCAAACCCCAGGGCATCACCGGGCTGTCCTATATCGATCTCAGCTTCGTCAATCCCGCGGCGCATCCGGTCACGCCTGTGCCCTGGACGCCGGATCATCCCGTCATCCCCTCCATGCCGAGCACGCTGACCCAGGTGCAGGACGCGGCGGAAAAATTCATCAACGCCTTCAGCCAGGTCGATATCGGGCAGATCAGCGATAATCTCAACCAGCTTCTCGCCACGCTGAACCACCAGATCTCCGCCGGCGACGCCCGCAAGGCCGTTGTCAACGCGCAGACGCTGCTGGCCAATCTCAACCAGGTTCTGCAACAGAGCGACCTGCCCGGCACCGCCGCCAGCATCCGCAATCTGGCGGGCGGGCAGCAGACGCAGCAGATTCTCGCCCAGCTCAACCAGACCACCGCGCAGCTTGCCAAGGTCAGTGCCCAGCTGCCCGCGCTCATCGCCGCCTCGCAGGCGACGGTTACCCAGGCCAATGAAACCACGGCCGATGTGCAGGCGCAGCTTCTGCCCATCCTGCAATCGATGAACGCCACCATGGATAATCTGCGTGACCTGTCATCCAGCCTCGCGGCCAATCCTGGCCAGGTGATCCTGGGGGCGCCGCCGCCGCCGCCGCAAGGGAGCAAGTAAATGCTGAATTGCCGTCTTCTCCTCGCCGCGCCGCTCGGCCTCGCCTCCTGCGGCTCGCTGCTGCCGGCGCAGAAATATATTCCCCGCACAATCTGGCCCTTGCAGCCGCCCCCGCCCGCCGCCACGGACGCCGCGGGCAAGGGGCCGGTGCTGCTGGTGCGCACCATCACCGCCGCGCCGGGGCTGGAGGCGCGGGGGCTGCAAAGCCTGGCCGCCGATGGCAGCCTGAATGTGGATTATTACAATCTCTGGGCCGTGCCCCCGGCCGAGGCGCTGACGCAAAACCTCATCGCCTGGGCGCAATCCAGCGGCCTGTTCTCCGCCGTGGTCACACCCGGCACCAGGCTGACCCCGGGCCTGATTATTGAAGGCGAACTGACGCAATTGCTGGTGGATCTCCCCGCCAACACGGCGCGCGCGCAAATGTCTCTGCTGGTCATCAAATCCTCCGGGTCGATCGGCGGTTTCGCCCAGCCTTTGGCGCAGGTGAGCCTGACGGCCAATGAGCCTTTGCAAGGCAGCGGCCCGGCGGCGCAGGCAGCAGCGCAGACCAAAGCCGTTGCCGGTCTGCTCTCCCAGGCCGTGGCGCAACTCGCGCGGTTCGCACTCTAGAGCATTTTCCATTCGCATGCGCTCAGGAAAAATGCTCTAGCTCTTTATTTTGGCGAGCAGCTTTATCCAATCAAATGAGTCCATTTGATCGGATGTTGCTCTAGCTCTTTGTTAACAGGCTGATTCACGCCCTCGGTTGCCGCGCATAGGCGCGTCAACCTCAAGCGATCAGGCTCTAGACGATCGATTCTGCTCAGGATTTCAGATTTTAGAGGCTGATGGCATTAAAGTGACGCAAAGCCAGCGTTGGTAAGGTGATTTTCGCCCAGCCTGTCATGGACAAACACCAGGCGTGCTGGATCAGGCTTGCTTCTGATGGTTTTTCAACCGTTCCCGAGGCCGCGTGATGTTTGGTCACAATTACTCTGTTGTCAGAACGTTTTTTTTGAAGCTGAGTACCCTCATGGTGCACAAAGCGCAAAACCTGAACATAGCTGACCTTCACGCCACATTCGGGAAAAAGCTCAACAACAAGCCCGCGAAGGGTGAAGGCGCGGGCGGTTGGTGAATGTGGCGCGGCCCGGCATTGCCGTGCGGCCGGTGCCGGTGGCGCCAAGGCAGATCCCGTTTTATGCTGGGGCCACCTGTTTTAACTGGACCGTAACAGCTGCATTGGCAACAGATGCAGACCTCGGGCGGCGTTACGATCCATGTTTCCGGCGAATTTCCTGGCTTGAGCATGGAGCTTTGGGCCATCAAGGGGGGATCGCGGACAGCGACGAGGGGAGATAGACGATGAGCGACAAGCCGTTCTCCGAACCAGACGATACAGACCGCGCCGGCTTCCGGCCGATACCGGGCGGCAAAAGCCCCGCCGCGCCGTCAGCTTCGCCCTCACCGTTCGACAGCGGCTTTGGGCCTTTTCAACCCGGCCGGGCGCCGGCCGGCTACAGTGCCGCTGCGGCCAGCCTGCCCGACGATGCGCCGGAGGTGATCGGCATGGGCGGCTCGACGCTGGTCAGCGCCGCCGGGCCGCTGCTGCAATTGCTGGCCCGTCTGCGTAACACGCTGAACGCGCCGGATTCCGGTGATTTGCGTGAGCGCGCGGTGCGCGAGATCCGCCGGTTCGAGGAAACCGCCCGTGCGCGCAACATCCCGATGGAGCATATCTACCCGGCCCATTACGCCCTTTGCGCCAGCCTGGATGATGTGGTGCTGG
Organism: uncultured Pseudomonadota bacterium; assembly: GCA_963736885.1. Taxonomy (GTDB): domain Bacteria; phylum Pseudomonadota; class Alphaproteobacteria; order Acetobacterales; family Acetobacteraceae; genus Acidocella. The sequence goes on along the minus strand of CAVTQN010000005.1, from coordinate 422,915 downwards.
CCACCCCCTGGGGCAGCCAGGGCGCCTGGGCGCAGCGCTCGCTGGTGTCCACCTTCCATCAGGATGTGCAGTCGGGCGAGCGTTTCTTCGACGTGCTGACGCAGGTCAGGCAAAACGCCATGAATTTTCTGCCGGTTCTGGAATTGATGTATTTCTGCCTGTTGCTTGGCTACATGGGCCGCTACCGGCTCTCGCCAGGCGGAAGGGCGGAAATCGACATGCTGTGCGCGGAAACCTACGCCGCCCTGCGCCGCCAGGTGCCACCGGGAGACCCCGCCCTCTCGCCGCATTGGCAGGGTGTGGCCGCGCCCTACAAGCCGCTCCGCCCTGGCGTGCCGGTCTGGATGGTGGGCATTGTGGCGCTTGGCGTGCTGGGGCTGGTTTATGGCGCCTGCCTGTTCTCGCTGAACGGCCAATCGGACGCCGCCTTCCAGGCGCAGGTCACGGCGCCGCTGGCCAATATGCCGCAGATCGTGCGCGCCCAGCCGGTGGGGGCACCCGCCGCGCCGCGGCCTGCGGGGCCCACCATTCTGGACCGTCTCTCGGGCTTTTTGCAACCGGAGATCGCGGCGGGCAAGGTGAGCGTGCTGGGCACCCCGCGCCAGCCGATCGTGCGCATCAACAACCAGGGCCTGTTCGGCTCCGGCGGTGCCACGGTTGAAAGCGCCGATGTGCCGCTCCTGCAGAAAATCGGCACGGCCTTGGCCAGGGAAGCCGGCACCGTGGTGGTGATCGGCTATACCGACGACCAGCCCATCCATTCGCTGCAATTCCCGTCCAATTTCGAGCTGTCGCAGGCACGCGCCATGGCGGCGGCTTTGATCCTCGACCAGACGATCGGCGATCAAAGCCGGATCACGGCGAAGGGCATGGGCTCCGCCAACCCGGTGGCGGACAACGCCACCGCCGCCGGCCGGGCGCAGAATCGCCGCATCGAAATCGTGCTGAACCATTCTGCTGGAAACTGAGCCTGTTATGAAAACGATCCTCGGTTTTTTTGTCTCGCGCTGGTCGCTGAGCTTCATCGCCGCCGCCGTGCTGGCGGCCCTGGTGTGGTTCTTCGCGCCGCTCATCGGACTTGGCGGTCTCATCGTCCGGCTGGTCGTCATCCTCGTCATCCTGCTCGCCATCTTCGCCATCCTGCTCGTCGGGCTCGGTACCAATTGGTTGCGTGACAGGCGGCGGCGACAACGTGACGCCGCCCTGGCGGCGGGTGTTGCCGGTGGCGGTGCCGCCATGCACGCCAAGGCGGCGGCGCAAGAGCGGGCGGCGTTGAGCGCGAAGCTGAGAACCTCGCTCTCTTTGCTGCGCAAGGCCAGCGGCTCTCGCGGCTATCTCTATGAGCAGCCATGGTACGTGATCATCGGCCCGCCGGGGGCGGGCAAGACCACGGCTTTGCTGAATGCCGGGCTGAAATTCCCGCTGGCGGCGGAGCTGGGGCAGGGGGCGGTGGCGGGCGTGGGCGGCACGCGTTTGTGCGATTGGTGGTTCATCGAGCAGGCGGTGCTGATCGACACCGCCGGGCGCTACACCACCCAGGATTCCGACGCCGCGACCGACAAGGCGGGCTGGGAAGGGTTTCTGGACCTATTGAAGCGCACCCGCCAGCCCCAGGCATTGAATGGCGTGATTGTCGCGATTTCGCTGGCCGACATCGCCGCCGCCCCGCGTGAGGAGCGCCTTGCCCATGCCCGCGCCATCCGCAAGCGCATCAAGGAGCTTACCACGCGGCTGGAGCTGAAACTGCCGGTCTATGCGCTGCTGACCAAGGCCGATCTGCTCGCCGGGTTCACCGAATTCTTCGACGATCCGGACCAGGAAAAATGCAGCCAGGTCTGGGGCATAACCTTCCCGGCGCAGGATGCCAATCCGGTCCGGAAATTCGGCGCCGAATTCAAGCTGCTGGTGCAGCGGCTGGATGAACGGCTGATCGATCTGATGCAACGCGAGCGTAACCCGGACCGCCGCTCTCTCATCGTTGGGTTCCCGGCCCAGGTGGCCAGCCTGGAAGCCCCGCTGAATGAATTCTTGGCCGAGGCGTTTGGCGGCTCGGCGCTGGACCCCGCCCCCTATCTGCGCGGCGTGTACATGACCTCCGGCACGCAGGAAGGCATGCCGGTGGACCGGCTCACCGGCGCGCTCTCCCTCGCTTTCGGCATCGACCAGCGCCGCGCCCCCCCTTTGCGCGCCGCTGCCGGGCACAGCTATTTCCTTTCGCGGCTGTTGCAGGATGTGATTTTCGGCGAGGCCATGCTGGCCGGGCAGAACCCGGCGCAACGCCGCCGCCGCCTATTGCTGCAATTTACTGGCTATGCGGCCGTGGCATTGGTGTTCCTGGCGCTGTTGGGCGGGTTGCTGCTCAGCCGCTCGCATAATGCCGCCGCCATCGATGCCAGCAACGCGGCTGTGGCCAATTATGCAGCTGCCGCCAACGGGCTGCCGCTGGACCCGGTGCAGGATTCCAACCTGCCCGCCATGCTGCCGCTGCTGGACGCCGCGCGGGCCATGCCCTTCGGCCCTGGCGACAATGCCAGCTATGGCAATATGGGGCTGGGGCTGAATCAGGGGCCAAAACTCGCCCGCGGGGCCAACACGCTCTACACCAACGCGCTGGATAATGTGTTCCTGCCAAGGCTGATCCTGCAGCTTGAGGCGGAGATGCGCGGCGGGCTCGACCGGCCGGACTATCTCTACCAGGCCACACGCGTCTATCTGATGCTGGGCGGCCAGGGGCCGATGGATAAAACCCTTGTCGAAACCTGGATGAATCGGGACTGGCAGCGCCTCTATCCCGGCCTGGCCGCGCAGCCGGTGCGTGATGATCTGATGCAGCATCTGGTGGCCATGTTGAACGCGAAGCTGCCGCAAGTGCCGCTGGATGGTGCGCTGCTGGCGGCCGCGCGCGCCACCTTCAGCCATGTTCCGGTGGCGGACAGGGTTTATTCCCGCATCCGTGACTCCGCCGCCGCCCTGCCCGCCTGGGTACCGGCGACTGAGATGGGGGCGGCGGGCGTGCCGCTTTTCACCCGCGCCTCCGGCAAACCACTGACGGAGGGCATTCCCGGCTTTTACACCGTGAAGGGCTTCCAGCTCGCGCTGCTGCCCGCTCTCACCCATGCGGCGAAGGATGTGGCGGATGAAAGCTGGGTGCTCGGGCCCGGCCGGCAGGTCGATCCCTCAAGCCCGGCCATGCAAAATCTGAAGCAGAACGTTATCAAGCTCTACGAGGCTGATTACGAGGCCCAGTGGAACGCCATGCTGGGGGATCTGACCCTCAAGCCCGCCACCAATATCAGCCAGGCGGAGCAAAATCTCAACATACTCGGCTCGCCGCAATCGCCGATGCAGCGTTTGCTTGCCAGCATCACCACGCAGTTGCAGCTCTCCCAGGGCGCGGTTCAGCCCGCCGGCGCCAGCACGTCGCCCATTCCCGGCGCCACGGCGGTGAGTGCCGAGGCCACCGCCCTGCAAGGGCTGATGGGGGCTGCCAATGGCGGGGCGCCTTTGGGCGCTGGGGTGGATGAATATTACGCGCCGCTGATCAATTATGTCGGCACCGGCCCCGGCGCGCCGATGAGCCGGACGCTGAATCTGATGAACGGGCTGCAACAGCAACTGGCCACTCTGGCGGCCAGCGCGCCGGGCGGAGACCCGGCCTCCCTGCTGCAAGGCGAGGCGGCGACGGCCCCGCAGCCCGTCTCGCGCTGGCTGCAGGCGCTGGTGGTCAATGCCAATGGCCTGCACAGCGGCGATGCGGCGAAAGCGGCGGCGGCGGCGTATAATGGCGCCGCCGGCCCGGCCCAGCTCTGCCAGCAGGCGGTGGCCGGGCGCTACCCGTTCGTGCCCGCCTCCAGCACCGATATTGCGCTGGAGGATTTCGCCCATCTCTTCGCCCCCAACGGGTTGCTGGATAGTTTCTTTACCCAGCAGGTGCAGCCTTTTGTCGATATGTCCGGCGCCATTTGGCGGATGCAGGCGGTGAACGGCGTCACCCTGCCGATCAGCCAGGGGGCGCTGGCGCAATTCCAGCGCGCGGAGACGATCAAGCAGCTCTTCTTCGCCGATGGCGCCTCGCCCAGCGTGCAGTTCAGCCTCACCCCCACTGCGCTGGATGCGGGCGCGGCGCAGGCGGTGCTGGAGCTGGGGGCGTTGAACGTTTCCTACGCCCATGGCCTGCAATTGCCGACGACGATCTCCTGGCCCGGTGCTGACGGCATACAGACAGCCCGGCTGACCATCACCCCCACCGGCGGCGGCAACCCTGCGGAGATCGACGCTTCAGGCCCCTGGGCGCTGTTCCATCTCTTCTCGCAGGGCACGCTGGCGCCGGCCGGATCCTCCGACCAGTACACGCTCACCTTCACGGCCGGCGGGCATAGTGTGAGCTATGGCATCGACGCCAACTCCGTGCTCAACCCCTTCGCGCCGGGCATGCTGGCGGATTTCCGCTGCCCCAGCTTGCAGGGATGAGCGCTTTCCGGCCTGCTCTGAAAGGGTTTTTCGGCAAATTGCCGGCGCGCGGGGATTTCCTTCGCTCAGGTTTGCCGGAGGATGTGGTGGCGCCGCTGGATCTCTGGTGCCGCAAGTGCCTCACCGCCTCCCGCACAGCGCTTGGAGCGGATTGGGAGCAGGCCTGGATGACCGCACCCATCTGGCGTTTTTTGCTCCCGCCAGGCGCCTGCGGGGCGGCAGCGCTGTTGGGCGTCTGGCTGCCGAGCATGGACAAGGCCGGGCGGCACTACCCGTTCATGCTCTGCGCCGTGGCGAATGATGTGTCTGTGCTCGCATCCGGCGGCAATTGGCTGGCTTTGGCGGAGGCGGAAGGGCTGGCGGGGGTGGTTGAGGACAAGCCGCATCAGGCCATCGCCACCGCCTTGCAGGCGCTGGTGGCCCCCGCGCCATTGCCTCAGCCTGGCTGGTGGACGGAGGGCAGCAAGCTGGTGCGCCCGCAGCGTCTCGATATCCCGGCCTTGTTGCCCGCCGCGACCCATGCCGGGGTGATGCTGCGCGATAACCAAGCGAAACATGCGGATGCCACGCTCCTGGGCGCTGCCGGATGCCGGCGCGGTACGCAAGCAAAGCGAGGATAATATGCTGGCCCGGCCAGGCCTCTAGCTATGGGTGGGGGCGGATGGCGCGGACGGCCATGCCTCCGGGCGGGGATTCACGCGCTTATATGTTGCGCGGCGGCATGGTGCAGAAAATCACCCGCAACCACAGCTGGTGCAGGATCTGGTAGCTGCCGGAAGCCCGCAGAGGCGAAGGCGCCCCGCACACCGATGACGCCACCTGCGCCGATGGTATCGTCCCGTCCACGGAATTGCTTATCGCCGCAACGCGGGCGCACCACGTGAATGACAATGTTTCAGCGGTGGTGGCGGAGATTTAATGGGTGGTTAATTTAACTATCCAAGGGAAAGTCCTCCAAACGGGCTTAGTGCCGCTTGGAGGCCAATCCAGTGCGGCGGAACGCGCCGAACTTAATGTGGCTTTTTGGAGTTCTCTGCAGCTTGGGTGGTAAGCTGGTGCGCTTTTTCACTATGCGCGGCGGCAGCTATGACATGCTCCTTGGCCTCGTCATGGGCGCCTTGATTATGTTCGTGAGCCGCCTCCATATGATGATGTGCGGCGGCGGCGTGGTGAGTTGCCGCGTTTAAATGCGCTGCAGCTTCAGGGTGTTGGGCGATCCCCCCCTTATAAGCTTCAACGCCAGCGGGTTGCATCGTGGTTGCCATGTCTGCGATCCTCTCTTTTGATGGTTATGATGGGCCTATGACAGCAAATTAGATGAGGCCAGACTTCTAAAATCCCAATTTCAGAGTCTCAGCCGCACAAAATCCACTGCGTAAGCTTAAGCATCTAGCCAAACTGCTTCGCTGGGTGCTGGCGCGTTCCTGATCTTGAAATTCAGAAACACGCATTGGAGCCGGGTCGAATTTCAACCGAGGCGTCAGGAAGCTAGCACGGTGTTTGTGATTTCCGCAAGTTTTTTGCCAAATCTGCGGAGGCGCAAGTTAATGACGGCGCGATTAACAATCGCCTTTTTGGAACGCGACGTGCCGCTGTTCAGCTTTGTCAGCACGCTGACGACTTCGACATGTTTTAAAGTTCAGGGGGCTTTGCCAGCATCCCTCCTTTATCACATTATTTCTTCAGCATGTCGCGAATTTTATCTTTGGCCTCGCCGAAGCTGTTCTGCATGTTTCCGGCGACTTTCTCAACCGTCCCTTCGGCTTCGGTCTTTCTGCCGACGATCGTCTATGCTTCGTAAACTTGGACGTTACATCATTAAAATCACATATGTTGGCGCTGCCCCTCTGGTCTTTAAGCGTGGGTCATTAAATTGGATTTCGTTCCAAATTCTGGTCTCTCGCCATGCAGCCGCCCGCATGGCGGCAGGATCATTCTCGGCTGCTTCACAGTGCTGACCGGCGGCCAGATCAATCGAAACGCATGCAATTGATCGCGCGGACGAAGGGCAGGGTGCTCAGGCCCCGCCTTTGGTCCTGGCGTGTTATCGAAGTGAGGTTTCGCTATTTCAGCGCCCTGTCCATTTCGCTTCATAGAGCTTGGCACCCGGCGGCGGAATGAACGCCTTGTCCGCCTTCATCTCCGCCAGGCGCAGCGCGTTCAGCGTGATGATCAGTGCTGCCACATTCATGAAGCCCGGCGGAATCCATTGGATAAGCCCGCCGAAAAGCTGGTCGTCGGCGGGCGAGATGGACGGAAACAGCCGCCCGCAAAGCCGATAGAAGGCGTACAGATCCGTGTTGCTCATCGCGATATAGGCGCCGATGGCGATCTGCGGAAACATCACGAAAAACCCGGTCCCCGCCCGGGTGAGATAGGAGAAACGGCAGGGCGGTTGCGGGCGCGGGTCCAGCACCACCATCCAGAACAGCACGCCCCCCGCCAGGCAGGAGAGGTTCATCACCGCGTAGAGGGTGGGGTCGATCATCGCGTCGAAATGCACGGAAGGCAGCAGCCAGATATCGGTGGTGAAGAGAAACACCGCCATCGCCGCCAGCGGGTGGGATAGCCAGCGCAATGGCCGCCATGCCGCAACGGCCGCGCGGCTCACCCAGCCAGGTGCCCCCGCCGCCAGCACGTCGCCCGGCCAGGAGATGCCGGCGCAGAAGGGGGCGACCATGCCCAGCACCACCGCCTGCGCGCGGTTGAGGAAGAACATATGCTGGGCGAGATATTCAAAATGCGTCTGCAGCACGAACCAGACGCCGAGCACGCCCGCGTAGAAGAAACCCCGCCGCACCAGCCCCGGCCTTGCCTCCGGCGCCAGGCGCTGTAGCCCGCGCCTGTACCAGACGCCCAGCAGCAGGCAGCCCGCGAACACCAGCGGGTTGAAGACGAAGGGCAGCAGAAATGGCAGGCGCGCGGGCACAAACTGGCACAGCCCCCCCACGAGACCCGTGAGGAGGATGAGCCAGATCTCAGCCATGCAGCCTGTCCATCGGCACGCCGGAAAGGGACCGGCTGGTGCGGATGGTCTGCAGCGTCTGCACCCTGGCCACGCTGGGCGCGTTGGTCAGGCGCTGGGTGAGCTGGTTTTCATGCGCGGCGTCGCGCGCCACCAGCTTCAGCAGGAAATCCCCGCCGCCGCGGATCATGTGGCATTCGCGCGCCTCCGGCCAGGTGGCCACCAGCGCCTCAAAGGCCTCCAGCACCGAGAGTTTCTGGCTCTCCAGCCCGACAATCACGAAAAACGCGATCTGCCAGCCAAGCTTATGGCCGTCGGTGTCGGCGTGATAGCCCTTGATATAGCCCGCCTCCTCCAAACGCCGGACGCGGCGCAGGCAGGGCGGCGGGGAGATGCCGGCGCGCCGCGCCAACTCCACATTGGTCATGCGCCCATCCTCCTGCAATTCCGCGAGAATTTTGCGGTCGATCTCGTCGAGCACGAGCGCCTCGGTTTCAGTCTGCATGCAATCCCCAAATCAGTTTCACGCAATATAATTGCGCGGGCGCGTTTGACCATGGGCGATTTACAGTTTCAGCGCGGACACACCCGCAAAAACACGTTCCTGGAAATTAATATTTTATCCGGCCCGCCGGTTGACGCGGGAACACATGAAGGGTCCTCATGCGCCATGTTCGATGTCGCGGTGATAGGGGCCGGGGTGGTGGGCTGCGCGGTGGCGCGGCGCTTTGCTTTGGGCGGCGCCCGCGTCGTGCTGCTGGAGAAAGGGGCGGATCTTCTCTCCGGCGCCAGCAAGGGCAACAGCGCCATCCTGCATACGGGGTTCGACGCGCCGCCCGGCAGCCTCGAACTCTCCTGCATGCAGGCGGGCTACCGGGAGTATCTCGCCATCCGCGAGGGGCTGGGCCTGCCTTTGCTGGAAAGCGGGGCCATGGTGCTGGCCTGGGATGAGGAACAGGCGGCGAAACTCCCCGGCATCATCGAGACCGCGCATGGCAACGGGGTGGAGGATGTACGCCTCCTCAGCCGCGCGGAAATTTTGGCGCGCGAGCCGGAGCTCTCGCCCGCAGTGCAGGCGGGCGTGCTGGTGCCGCGCGAATGCCTCATCGACCCCTGGAGCGCCCCGCTCGCCTATGTGCTGCAAGCCATCGCCGCCGGCGCAGAGATGCGGCGCAATATCGAGGTGCTGGGCGGCGCCTTCTCGGGCGGACGCTGGGGCTTGCGCACCAGCGAGGGCACGGTGGAGGCCACCGCCATCGTCAATTGCGCCGGGCTGTTCGGCGACAGGCTGGAAGCGGCGCTGCTGGGCGAAGCCTCCTTCACCATCAAGCCGCGCAAGGGGCAGTTCGTGGTGTTCGACAAACCGGCCGCCCGGCTGCTGCGCCACATCATCCTGCCGGTGCCAACGGAGCGCACGAAAGGCATCGTCGTCACCCCCACCATTTTCGGCAATGTGCTGGTCGGCCCCACGGCGGAGGAGCAGGAGAGCCGCACGGATGCCGGCACCGACCACGCCACGCTGGAGATGCTGAAGGCCAAGGGCGAGGACATTCTGCCCGGCCTCGCCCGCGTGGATGTCACCGCCATCTATGCCGGCATCCGCCCGGCGACGGCGCAAAAACAGTATTGCGTCCGGCATGAGGCGGACCAGAATTATATCGGGCTGAACGGCATCCGCTCCACCGGCCTCACCGCCGCCCTGGGCTTGGCTCTGCATGCCTGGAAACTCCATGGCGGCGGGTCGGAGCAATCCGCCCCGGCCATCACCGGCGTGCCGCGCCTTGCCGAATGCGCCCCGCGCGATTGGCAATCGCAGGACCATGGCGGGATCATCTGCCATTGCGAAGCGGTGACGCGCCGCGAGATCGAGGCCGCTTTGCAAGGCCCGCTCCCCGCCGGGGATTTCGGCGGCCTGCAGCGGCGCACCCGTGCGGGCATGGGCCGCTGCCAGGGGTTTTACTGCAACGCCAGCCTTGCGCAGCCTCAGTGCGGGCAAGCTCAAGGAGAATCTGGCGTATGAATGACCCCATGATCGATGTGGCGATCATCGGCGGCGGGCCGGCCGGCATTGCGGCGGCGCTGCGGCTGAAGGCGCGGGGGGTTCCACGTGTAACAATCATCGAGCGCGAGGAGGTGACCGGCGGTGTGCCGCGCCATTGCGGGCATCCGCCCTTCGGCATGCGCGAATTTGGGCGCATCCTCACCGGCCCCGCTTACGCCAGGCGCCTTGCGGCGGCGGCGCAGGCGGCGGGGGTCGAAATTCTGCTCCGCCACGGCGTGGTGGCGCTGCTTCCGGGCGGGGGGCTCACCATTGCCGCGCCGGATGGCGTGAAGCAGATCGAGGCGCGGCGCGTGCTGCTGGCCACCGGTGCGCGGGAAACCTCGCGCGCCGCCCGGCTGGTGGGCGGCACGCGGCCCCTCGGCGTGCTGAACACCGGCGCCTTGCAGGCCTATGTGACTCTGCACGGCCTGGTGCCGTTCCGCCGCCCGGTGGTGGTGGGCACGGAGCTGGTCTCGCTCTCCGCCCTTTCCACCTGCCGCCATCACAATATCCGCCCGGTGGCGATGATCGAGGCAAATTCCCGCCTCACCGCCAGCTGGCCCTTCACCTTGTACCCCAAGCTGCTTGGCGTGCCGCTTTACCTCAATGCAACAATTGACCGGATTGACGGGATCTCCCGCGTCGAGCGCGTGGTTCTCTCCAACGGCCAGAGCCTGGAGTGCGACGGCGTGCTTTCACCGGCCAGTTTTTGCCGGAGGCGAGCCTCGTGCAATCCAGTCATTTGCACCTCGATGACGGCACGCGCGGCCCGGCGGTGGACCAGTATGGCCGCTGTTCGGACCTTGCCTATTTCGCGGCGGGCAATCTGCTCCGCCCCGTCGAGTTGGCGGGGTGGAGCTTCCGGGAAGGGACGCTGGCGGGTGATTATATCGCGGATGATCTGTCCGGCGGCCTGCCCAGCACCGAGGGCGCGCTGGAGGTGCTGGCGGGGGAGAATGTGCGCTTCGTGATGCCGCAGCGCCTGGCGCATGTCGCCCCCTTGCGCGGGTGGCTGCAATTGCGCGTGGCGGAACCCGTGAATGGGCTGCTTCGCATCCGTGCCGGGGAGGCCGTGCTCTACCGCCGCCGGGTGAATGTGCGGCCCGAGCGGCGCATCCTGATCGAGCTTACGGGGATCAAAACCCCGCCTGACGATGCGCGGCTGATCGTGGAGATCGTGCCATGAGGATCGCCGGGCTCGACCAGGGCACCACCAGCACCCGGCTTTTGCTGCTGGAGGCGGGCACGGCGCGCATTGCCCAGAGTGTGCGCCACCGGCAGATCTACCCAAGGCCCGGCTGGGTGGAGCACGACCCGGAAGAGCTTTTGGAGATATCCGCGTCTGCCTTGCCGCGGCGCAGGATGTGGAGGCCATCGGCCTCGCCAACCAGGGGGAAAGCTGCCTCGCCTGGGATGCCCAGACCGGCCATCCGCTCTCCCCGGTGATCGTCTGGCAGGATAGCCGCACGGCCGATGAGCTGGCCGCGCTGGCGGCGCATGGCGCGGAGGTGATGGCACGCGCCGGGCTGCCGCTGGATGCGTATTTCTCCGCCAGCAAGCTGGGCTGGATCATGCGCAACATCCCCGCGGCAAGGGAGGCGCTGCGGGCAGGGCGGCTGCGGCTTGGCACCACCGATGCGTTTTTTCTGGATCGTCTGGCGGGCGAATTTGCCACCGATGTCACCACCGCCTCGCGCACCAGCCTGATGAATTTGGAAACCGGGCAATGGGATGAGGATTTGTGCCGGATTTTCGGCGTGCCGATGGAGGCGTTGCCGGACATCCGCCCCTGCGCCGGGGCGTTTGGCGAGATCGGCGGGGTGCCCGTGCGCGCCGCGATGGTGGACCAGCAGGCGGCCCTGTACGGCCATGGCTGCCGCGCGGCGGGCGATGCCAAGATCACCTTCGGCACCGGCGCCTTTGCCCTGGCGGTGACGGGGACAAACATCATCCGCGCGCCGGAAAAAGGCTTATTGCCCACCATCGCCTGGGCGAAGGACGGGGCGCGCATCTACGCCGTGGATGGCGGGGTGTATGATGCCGGGTCCGCCGTGGACTGGGCGGGGCGGATCGGGCTGTTCGCCGATAGGGCCGAGCTGGCGGCGTTCGAGGCCGCGCCCGCCATCTCGCGCGGGCTGGCCTTTGTGCCCGCCCTCTCGGGCCTCGCCTGCCCGCATTGGGACCGCTCGGGGGCGGGGCTGTTCATCGGCATGGGGGCGCAGACTACAAAACAGGATATGGCGCAGGCGGTGCTGGAAGGCATCGCCCTGCGCACCGCCGAGGTGGTGGCGGCGATGAGCGCGATGGTGCCCATTGGCGGGCGCCTCTCGGTGGATGGCGGGCTGACCCGCAGCCCCTATTTCGTGGAATTTCTGGCGACGGTGCTGGAGCGCGAGATCATCTGCCCTGAATTCGATGAGCTGACGGCTTTCGGCGTGGCTGCCATGGCGGCGGGCGGGGAGATTGCCCGGCCCGGCGGGGCGCGGATTGTGGCGCCCGGCGAAGGCGAGGCCGGGGCATGGCGCGCGCGTTTTGCCGAGGCGGTGGCCCGCGCCAAGGGCTGGCGCACGCAGAGCAAAGGTTGAGAGGCACAAACAAGAACGCCCGCCAGCCTGAGGCCAGCGGGCGCTGGGTACGCTTTTAAGATTCAGTGCGCCGGATCAGGCGACGATCTCGATCTGCGCGAAGAAGAAGGAGATTTCCGTCTCGGCGGCTTCCGGGCTGTCGGAGCCATGCACGGAGTTGGCTTCGATGGACTCGGCGAACTCGGCGCGGATGGTGCCGGGCGCGGCGTTGGCCGGGTTGGTGGCGCCCATGATGTCGCGGTTCTTCTGGATGGCGTTCTCGCCAAACAGCACCTGCGCCACAACCGGGCCGGAGATCATGAACTCGACCAGGTCATTGAAGAAGGGGCGGGCGGCATGCACGGCATAGAACGCCTCGGCCTGGGCGCGGGTCAGGTGCAGGCGCTTGGTGGCCGCGATCATCAGGCCGTTCTCTTCGAACTTGGCGTTGATCTTGCCGGTGAGGTTGCGGCGGGTGGCGTCCGGCTTGAGGATGGAGAGGGTGCGTTCGATGGCCATGGTCTGTCGCTTTCCTGTTAATGTTGCGCGCGCAATAGCCGGGCGGCCAAGGCGGGGCAAGCCCTGAAGCGCCAGCCCGGCGGTTTTGAAAAGCGTTGAGGTTATAATAGAGCTTCGCGCATGAGTGTTTTGCGCCTTGAAGACCTGTCTTATTCCATCGCCGGCCGGCCCTTGCTGGAGCATGCGGAGCTGCTGCTGGATGAAGGCAGGCGGGTGGGGCTCATCGGCCGCAACGGGGCCGGTAAATCCACGCTGCTGAAGCTCATCGCGGGCAGCATCCGGCCCGATGGCGGCAGGGTGCTGATGGGGTCGCGGGTGCGGCTGGGCTATGTGGCGCAGGAGGCGCCGGGCGGCACCATCACCCCGCTGGATGTGGTGCTGGCCGCCGATACCGAGCGCGCGGAGCTGCTGGCGGCGGCGGAAAACCCCGCCACGCCGGGCGAGAGGCTGGCGGAAATCCATGACCGGCTGCTGGCCATCGGGGCGGATGCCGCCCCCGCCCGCGCGGCCGCCATCCTGGCCGGGCTGGGGTTCAATGAGGAATGGCAGGCGCGGCCGATGAGCAGCTATTCCGGCGGGTGGCGCATGCGCGTGGCGCTGGCGGCGGTTTTGTTCTCCGAACCCGATTTGCTGCTGCTGGACGAGCCGACCAACCATCTGGACCTGGAAGCCACGCTCTGGCTGGAAACCTATTTGCAGAAATTCCCCGGCGCGATTTTGCTGGTGAGCCATGACCGCCAGCTTCTGGACAAGGCGGTGGAGGCGATCGTGCATCTGGATGGCGGCAAGCTGACGCTCACCCCCGGCGGCTTCGCGGAATTCGTGCGCATCAAGACCGAGCGGGCCTTGCAGCAGGCCCGCGCGGCGGAGCGCATTGCCGTGCAGCGGGCGCATATGCAGAGCTTTGTCGATCGGTTCCGCGCCAAGGCCACCAAGGCCCGCCAGGCGCAAAGCCGCATCAAGGCGCTGGAGCGGCTGCCGCAGATCGAGGCGGTGGTGGAGGCGCAGGCGACGCATTTCTCCTTCCCCTCGCCCGAGGAGCTGCCGCCGCCGATGCTGCAGCTGGAGGGCGTGGATATCGGCTATGACGGCAAGCCGATCCTCACCGGGGTCAGCTTGCGGGTCGACATGGAGGACCGCATCGCCCTGCTGGGCCAGAACGGCAACGGCAAATCCACCCTGGCGAAGCTGCTGGCGGGCAGGCTCTCTGCCATGCGGGGGCGGGAATTCCGGGTGAAGGGGCTGCGGGTGGGCTATTTCGCCCAGCATCAGGAGGATGATCTGGTGCTGTCCGACACGCCCTATGACCATCTGGCCCGCGCCCTGCCTGCCGCCACCCCGCCGCAGATCCGCGCCCAGGCGGCGCGTTTCGGGCTGGATGCGGACCGGGTGAACACGGCGGTGGGGGCGATGTCGGGCGGGGAGAAGGCGCGGCTGCTGCTGGCGCTGGCCACGCGCGAGGCGCCGCATTTGCTGATTCTCGACGAGCCGACCAACCATCTGGATATCGACGCGCGCGACGCGCTGGTGAAGGCGCTCACCGCCTTCGAGGGCGCGGTGGTGCTGATCTCGCACGACCCCTATCTCGTGGACCTTGTGGCCGACCGGCTGGTGCTGGTGGCGGGCGGCAAGATGGCGCCCTTCGAGGGCGATCTGGCCGCCTATGCCGCCACGATGAACGAGCGCGCCGCCCCCGCCCAGACCAAGAAAATTGAGGAAAAACGCAACGACAAGGCCGCCCGGGCCGAGGCGCGGGCCAAGCTGGCGCCTTTGCAGAAAGCGGCGAAGGCGGCCGAGACGGCGCTGAACAAGCTGACGGCGGAGAAGGCCACGCTGGAGGCGAAGCTGGCGGATGAGGCGATCTATGCAGCTGCCAAGGCGGCGGAGCTGACGAAGGTCACCCAGCGCCTCGGGGTGTTGAAAAACGAGATCGAGACCGCCGAGATCGCCTGGCTGGAGGCGCATGAGGCGCTGGAGGCGGTAGGGTAGCTACGCCACCACCAGATGCACACGGTTGGCCTCCAATGTCTGCCGCAACGCGCCGGGCGGGGGCGCGTCGGTCACCAGCGTGCCCACCTGCGGCCAGCCCGCGAAGCGCGTGGCGAATAGCAGGTTGAACTTGCTCTGGTCGGCGGCGAGGACGCATTTGGCTGCGCGGCCGAGCATCGCCATGTTCACGGCGGCGATCTCGGGCACGGCGTCGCTGGGGCCGTCCTCGGTCAGGCCGTTGGCGCCCAGGATCACATAATCCGCGTACAGGCTTTGCAGGAACACGATGGCGTGGCCGCCGATCGTGCTGGCTTCCCCGGCGTGGTAGAGGCCGGGGATCATCATCACCTTGATCGAGCTGTTGCTGCCCAGCGCCGCGGCCACGCCGAAAGAGTGGGTGACCACCATGATATCCTTGAGCCGGGCGGCGACCTGCTGCGCCACATGCACGGCCGTGGACCCGCTGCCCATGAACAGGATGCGGGCATCGGCCACCTGCGCCACAGTGGCCTGGGCGATGCGCTGGCGCTCCGCCAGGTACAGGTTGTGGCGCTCGGATGCGCTGTTGGCTTCGGTGCTCAGCGCCCGCACCGCGCCCCCATAGGTACGGTTGAGCAGGCCGGCGCGGGTCATCTCGTCGAAGTCACGCCGGATGGTTTCCGTGGAGACATTCAGCTTAAGCGCGAGCTCGGCAACCCTCAGGCTGGAGGCGCTGCCGAGCGCAGCCAGGATCTTCGCCTGCCGTTCACGCTTTTCGTGCTTCATTCGCCCACCCGCCGAGGTTGAAGGCGAGTATGGTTGCTAGGGCGGAATTATGCAATTGTTCGATTTTCGGCAATTCCGCGCTCCAGCCTTTGTCTGAGCGATCAATTTCATGCGTTTGGATTGAAGCAGACGATTCAATCCAAACGCATATTGATCTAAGCAGGCGGTTTTGCAGCGTGGTCGATACGGACTGGCGCGCCGGGCCTGTGGTCAGGCGAATTTCAGAACCAGGAAACCCGCGAGGAGCAGCACGGCAAACAGCCCGGTGACCAGCCCCAGACGATGCTCGATGAAATCGCGCGCCGTCTCCCCGAACAGGCGCAGCAGCACCGCTTCCAGGAAGAAGCGGGCCCCGCGCGTGACAAGGCTGAGCCCCATGAACGCCCAGAAATTGAACTTGGCCGCCCCGGCGGCGATGGTGACGATTTTATAGGGGATCGGCGTCAGCCCCTTGATGAGGATGATGGCCGCGCCGTATTGCGCGAATTTGTGCTGGAAGGCCGCGAAAGCGGCATCGTAATGATAGAGATGGATGATCGGCTGGGCGAGTTTTGCGAAGAGCGCGTAGCCGATTCCATAGCCGATGGCGCCGCCCAGAACGCTGCCCAAGGTGGCCAGCAGGGCAAAGAGCAAGGCGCGCCGGGGGGTGGCCAGCGCCATCGGGATCAGCAGCGCGTCCGGCGGCAGCGGAAACACGCTCGCCTCGGCCATCGCCAGCAGGAAGAGCCAGAGCGGGGCCGAGGGGCGGGCGCTTAAGCCCAGCACATGGTCATAGAGCCGGCGCAGCATGGCGGGCCTTAATGCTGCAGGATGATGGAGCGATGGCGGAGCTGATCCATCATCTGCTCCGATTCAAGCTGCACCCGGCGGTCGATGATCATGTTGGCGATCTCGTCATCGGAGGGGAGCTGCGCCTTTTCCTGGGTGCGGCTGCAGACCATCACCACCGAGACGCCGGCGGCCTCCACCAGCGGGCGGCTCAGCGTGTTCAGCGGCAGGCTGGCCAGAACCTGCTGGAAGGCAGGCGGGGTGACGGTGGCGAGGTTGACCGGCCCCGGATTGGCGGGGTGGATATTGCCCAAGGCGGCATCCAGCGCCTCTATATCCGCGCAGCTCTTGGCCTTCTGCGCCTTGGCCATGAACTGGGTGATGTAATTGATCTGCACCGGGCCGAGCTGCCCGCCGCTCACCGGCTGCGGATACTGGCCATAGGCCTGGCGCATATCCAGGATGGTCTGCATCTGGTTGCCGATGTCATGCTTGTCCTGAAGCTGGATGATCTCATAGCCGCCGGGCACGCGGATGGGGTTGGAGATGGCGCCGATGGGCATTTCCTGCACCGTCGTCGCCACTTGCGGGTCGAGCTGGCTGAGCTGGACGAAGCCGAGATCGCCGCCGGAGAGCGCCGTCTGCGCCTGGGAGAACTGCGCCGCGACGATGGGGAAGGGCGCGCCCGCGCGCAGCTGGCCGATCACCGTGGTGGCGAAATCCTTGGCGGGGGCTTCGTCGCTCGGGTCGGTGACGGGGATGAAGATCTCCGCCAGATGATACTGGGTGGCGCCCAGGCTTGCCGTCAGCGCTGTTTTTTGCGCGGCGAGGTCGCCCGGCGTGGGCTGCAGCCCCGGCCCCAGCACCTTGTGCAGCACCTGCTGCCAGCCCGTGCCGGTGCGCAGCTGCGAGAGCAGCGTGGAATAGGGCACGCCCGCCGCTTCCAGCTTGGTCTGCAGCCCGCCGGCGGGGATGTTGTTGCCCTGCTCGATATGCGAGATCGCGTCCGCCACATCCTGGTCGGAGACATTGATGCCCAGCTTGTCGATCTCCTGCTGCTGCAGGGTCTGGTCGATGAGCTGCTTGGCCACCTGCGGTGCCAGATTCTGGATGACCTGCGGTGTCGGCCGCATGCCCATCGACAGCGCCAGAAGCTGCGCCCGGGCCGCGACATCCTGCGTGGTGATCACCTGGCCGTTGACCACCGCCGCCATCGCCGCGGAATCCGGCGTGGGCAGCAGTGCCGGGGCGGCGCTTTGCGCGAAGGCGGGGGCGGCGCAGACCGTGGCGAGAAGCGCGGCACGAAGCAGGAATTTCATAGGGCGTTGAATCCGACGGTTCCGAGGGTTTTGAAATTGAACTGCAGAAGCACCAGCGTGCTGCCATTGTCCAGGTTGAACGAGGTGAAGCGCTTGTAGAAGATCAGATTGACGCCGAAGCAGTCATTCTGCCATCCGGCGGAGGCGTTCACCTCGTCGAACTGGCCGGTTTTCAGGTTGCGCTGGCCGCCGCCGGAGAAATTCCAGGCGCCGATCTGGGTGGAGAGGTTGAGCGTGGCTTCCTGGCGCGGCACGAAATAGGCCGCGGGCGGGTTGATATTGATCACCTCGCCCTGCGTCGTGTTGTCATACAGCGCGTAGGGGTTGGTGTTGGTGTAGAGATACCCGCCGGAGAGCTTCAGCCGGTTGGTGCCGAAATTGGCGGTCAGATCCGTCATTTGGTTGGCGAGGGTGCTGTGCGACAAGCGCCCGCGATAGGCGATGTTGAACCAGGGCGTGGGGGCCACCACCGCGCGGGTGACGATGTCGGAGACGTTATCCTCCAGCCCTGAGCCCGGCAGGTAAACATAGTCCTTGTGGAACCGGTAGGACTGGCCGACCAGCCCGTCCAGCGTCATGCCGCCGGGCAGGTACCAGGCGCTGTGCAGGGCGTAATCCACCCGTGTGCCGCCTTCCAGCCGGTCGATGCCGGGGTAGCGGTTGAAGTCGAACAGGTTGGCGTCGGAGAATTCGAGGTCGAGGCTGTCCTCGTTCGGGATCTTGGGATTGTCCGAGATGCCGGTGACCGGCGAGGTGACGAGCTGCACGATCGGCTCGATGAGCTGGCTGCCCCAGCTCTGGGTCGGGCGGATGAACGGCCAGCGCAGCATGACGGCGCCGTAAGGCTGGGCGCGGGAGATGCTGGCCTGCTGGATGTTGCTGTCATTGGGCTGCTGGTCCAGCTTGTCGGCATTGTAATAGGCGGCATCCAGCTGCAGCCGCGCGGTGCCGACAATGCCCGCCGGCAGCATGAAGGGCACCGAATAGGCCGGAATGGCGGCAACGCGCCTCGGTGTTGGTGCCGACATTGCGCATGACGTTGAAGGTGCTGGTGTCGATGCTGAAGGTGCCGCCGAGCAAATTGTCCGGCTGCGAGACGAAATGGTACTGCCCATAGGGGGCGACGATCGGCAGCTCGCTCTGGTTGACCGAGGAGACGAGCCCCTGGAAGGTCTCGGCGTCCAGCCTGGCATAGGAGCCCGAAGAGAAGCCCTCCAGATAGGCATTGCTCGCCAGGTACGAGGCGTTCGGCAGGATGTTGAAATCATCCAGATATTGCGGGTTGGAGGCGTGGTTGAAGGAGAAGCCGGTGCGCCAATAATTGTTGATGTCGAAGGTGCCGTTGGCGAAGATGGAGTTGCCGAACTCGCCGCGGTCGTGCCCGGCGGAGAGTTTCACGTCCAGATAGCCCTTGTTGAAGGCTTGCCGGTAATCCGTCTTCAGCGCCGGGCCCTGCTTGGTGGCCAGCACCGGGGAGAGGGTGAGGTCAGCCGATTTGCCGAGGGTGATGTAGTAGGGAACGACGACGAAGGCGCCGAGCTGCGAGGAGGCGCCGATATCGGGGATGAGCAGGCCGGACTGGCGTTTCACCGAAGGGTCCGGCTCGGTCATGTAGGGCAGGTAGAAAACCGGCACGCCCTTCATCAGCAGGGTGGCGTTGCGGAACTCGATCATTTTGTGTTCGAGGTCGCGCGTGGCGCTGGTGGCGCGGATCGCCCAGGTGGGGGGGAGCGCGGGTCGGTCTTGCACAGGTCGCAGGCGGAATAGACGGGCTTGGAGAGCTCGTCGATCTTGCCGTTATAGCGCCGCCCGCCATTGGCGATGATGCGGGCATTCTGCGCGAGCCGCGCCGCCACACCGTTCATCACCGCGTTCTTCATGTTGTTGGAGAGCACGACATGGTCGGCATAGACCGTCTCGCCCCCCGGCTGCACCAGCACCACATGGCCCGAGGCCGTGACCACATTGGTGGTGCGGTTGATGGTTACGCTGTCGGCATGCAGGGTCTGGCCGTTCTGGAGGGCGGTGACATGGCCGGAGGCGGTGATGATATTGCCGGTCTTGTCGTAGGACAGGCGGTCGGCGGTGAAGCTGACCGGCGCATCTTTTCCGTTGGTGGGCGCGGGGCCCGAGACCAGCGCGCCCATGGACTGGGCCAGAGCGGGCCCACCCAGGCAGGTGGAGGCGAGGAGGAGCAGGATTCGGCCGTTACGGATCATGACTCAGCCATCTTCCAGATGCAGCAACAAGGCAAGCGCCAAAAATAATCCTGATAGCGCCGGGGCCCAGGCGGCCAGCCCCACCGGCAGCGCGCCGGAGGTGCCGAACTGGTTGGCGACCTCGGAGACCATGAACAAAGCGAAGCCGAATCCCACGCCCGAGACCAGCATGGTGCCCGCCCCGCCGCGCCGCGAGGGGCGCATGGAAAACCCCGCCGCCACCAGCGCCATGGTGCCGCAGAGCAGCGGCAGCGCCAACAGGCTCTGGAACACCAGCTCATGCTGGGTGGCCGAGAAGCCGGAGCGCTTGAGCAGATGAATGAAGCCCGGCAGCGCCCAGAAGGAGAGCGCGTTGGGGGAGGCGAAGCTCTCCTGCACGCGGTTGACGGTGAGATCCGTCCTGAAGCTCATTTGCGCGATTTTCTGCGGCGGCGCATCCGGCCGCAGCACGGCGACGTTCTGCAGGTCCCAATTGCCGGAATCCAGCGTCGCGTGCCCGGCCTCCAGCCGTTCGAGCAGGCTGGTATCGGCAGCAAGCCGCAGGATGCTGACCTGGTCGGCCTCCAGCGAGCGGTTAAGCACCCGGACATTGCTGGCATGGAGCACCGCGATGCCCTGGGGCGTGAGGCCGCTATCGGCCTGGCGGACCCAGAGCGAGCCGCCATTGAGCGAGAGCGGCCCGCCGGAGGGTTTGAGATAGGCATTGTCGAGCTGATCGGCGCGGCCATACATCAGCGCCGAAAGCGGGCTGATCACGGTGGTGCAGAACCCGCCCAGCAGGCAGGCGATGAACACGGGCGTGGCCAGGAACTGCCAGGCGGAGATGCCCGCCGCGCGCGCCACCACCAGCTCGGAGGAGCGCGCCAGCCGCCAGAAGGCGTAGATGCCGCCCAGCAGCACGGCGAAGGGCATGATCTGCATCATGCTCCAGGGCAGGCGCAGAAGCTCGATTTCGACGATGATGCCGAAGCTGGCATGCGGCGCGGTGGCGGATTCGCGCAGCAGCTCCAGAAAGTCGAACAAAGCGACCAGCCCGGTGAGACCGGCGGTCATGGCCAGCACGGCGGCGGCGAAATGCCGGCCGAAATACCCGGCGATGGTGAGCGGCAGTTTCATGCGCGCGGGGCGCCCTGGCGCAGCAGCAGCGTGAGCGCGACGAGGCCCGGTGCCACTGCCCAGACCCAGATGAGCGGCAGCAGCGTGGTGTCGCGGGCGGCGAGATTGCTCACACCCAGCCCCAGCGCCACCAGGGTGGTGACGATGCCGACCGCGCCGAGGATCCGCGCCAGCCCGCCATGGCGCCGGAAGCTGCCGCCAAGGGCCGCCACCAGCGCCACCAGCGTGTAGCCGAGGGTGGAGAGCGGCGCGGTGAGCCGGCGTTGCGCCTCCACCAGCCATTTGGCGCGGTCGCCTTTCGGCATGTCGGCGGGCGGGTGGAACAAGGCGGTCAGCGGCACCTCGGCGGCATCCGTGTCCACCGGCATGTCGGTGCGGGCGGCTTCGGCCAAGGAGAGCGTGTTGCGCTGGAAGGTCAGCAGGTCGAGCTGGCCGGTCTTCGGGTCGATCTGCTGGCGCGAGCCGTTTTCCAGCACCACCACCGGCCCCTGGGCGGTGGAGATCAGCTCGCCCGTGCGGGCCAGGATGGTGGTGGGCGCGCTGGGGTCGCGGTTATCCTCGATGATGATGCCCTTCAGGCTGCCATTGGCGCCGCGCGACTGTACATAGACCGTGATATTGCCGGAAACCGGGGTGAACACGCCCGGTTCCAGCAGGAAGGCGGCGATCTGGTTGCGGATCTCGTACTGATAGGTGCGGAAGATCGAGAGCGTCCAGGGCACGGCGCCGAGGCTGAGCCCATAGCCGAACAAGGTGACCGCCACGGCCAGCACCAAAGCCGGGCGGGCCAGCGTGGCATCCGACAGGCCAAGCCCGCGCATGATGGTCAGTTCCCGGTCGCCGGAGAGGCGCAGATAGATGAACAGCACCACGATGAAGCAGGTGATCGGCAGGATGGTGGAGAGAAAGCTCGGCACCAGCAGGGCCGTGAGCTTCACGAACACGAAGGGCGAGAGCCCGTGGCTGACGATGATCTGGATGAAGCGCAGGGACTGGGTGAGCCAGATGAGCGCCACCAGGCCCGTGGTGACCAGCGCCAGCGCCAGAACCAGCTGGCCCAGCACATAACGGTCTAAGCGGTTGAAGAACGGCAGGGCTGGCATCTCGGTTGCATCTCTGGCCGGGCGTGGGCGGGAAGGCAAGGGCGGCGGAGCGGGCTGATACATGCCGTGACCAAACAGCCAGGAAACGGCAAAATTATGCGTTGCAACCGCCACAGAAAAAATGTTGTATCTGCCACAGTTC
The DNA here is from genome assembly GCA_963736885.1 of uncultured Pseudomonadota bacterium. GTDB lineage: Bacteria > Pseudomonadota > Alphaproteobacteria > Acetobacterales > Acetobacteraceae > Acidocella. The sequence goes on along the minus strand of CAVTQN010000005.1, from coordinate 400,935 downwards.
TATGAGGTGATGGGCGTATGATGCCTGGAAGCACGTGCTCCGGAAGGCTGGAGCGCGCCATTATGCCGTTTTTTGCATGGGTCTAACACCGCAAGAGGGCTCATGGCCGGCTTAGGGTTGCCATCGGCCGCCGATGGCGCCGATGCTGCGGGGCTGATCATCGGCGTGGGGGTGGTGGACCCGCAGAGCGGCGCGTGGTCAATGTGCTGCGGCAGAATTTCGTGTTGATCGGCACTGCCGGGCTGTATGGCCATACGCTGAAAATCCGCCCGCCCCTCGGTTTCGCGGCTGCGCATGCGGCGCATTTTCTGGAGGTTTTGCGGGCGGTTCGGGTCAGTCTGGGGTGAGGCGTGGCCGCCGGGGGGCGTAGTTATGCGTGTCACGCCTCGACATCTGGCTGTCACATCGCTAGTTGGAGCGCGGATGAGCAAGGCGGTATCGGTATGATCGACGACGACAAGCCTCATGAGGAGTGCGGCGTATTCGGCGCCTGGAACGTGGCGGATGCCGCGGCCATCACCGCGCTCGGGTTGCACGCGCTGCAGCATCGCGGCCAGGAGGCCACCGGCATCGTCACCCATGACGGGGTGCGGTTTCATTCCCATAAGGGCCTCGGGCTGGTCGGCGATAATTACGGTGACGCCAAGGTGATGGCCGGGCTGCCCGGCGCACGCGCCATCGGCCATAACCGCTATGCCACCACGGGCGATACGGTGCTGCGCAATGTGCAGCCGCTTTTCGCGGAATTCGAGTTCGGCGGCTTTGCCGTCGGCCATAACGGCAACCTCACCAACGCCCACACGCTGCGCAAGGCGCTGACGCGCCGGGGTTGCCTGTTCCAGTCCACCATGGACTCGGAAGTGTTTGTGCATCTCATCGCGATCTCGCTCTATTCCAATGTCATTGACCGGTTGATCGACGCGATCAAGCAGGTGATCGGCGCCTATTCTCTGGTGGCGCTGACCAATGAGCACCTGATTGGCGTGCGCGACCCGCTGGGCGTGCGGCCGCTGATTCTGGGCAAGCTGAGCGGCGCGGATGGCAAGGCGGGCTGGGTTCTGGCCTCCGAGAGCTGCGCGCTCGATATCGTGGGCGCGGAGTTCGTGCGCGATGTGGAGCCGGGCGAGATCGTGCTGATCGATGGCAGCGGCGTGCAGAGCATCAGGCCCTTCGCGCCGCTGAAGCCGCGCTTTTGCGTGTTCGAATATATCTATTTCGCCCGGCCTGACTCCATCATGGAGGGCAACTCGGTCTATGTCGCGCGCAAGAAGATCGGCGCGCAGCTGGCTTTGGAAACGCCGGTGGAGGCGGATGTGGTGGTGCCGGTGCCCGATTCCGGCGTGCCCGCGGCCATGGGCTTCGCGGAGGCCTCGGGCATCAGCTTTGAGCTGGGCATCATCCGCAACCATTATGTCGGGCGCACGTTTATCGAGCCGACGGATCAGATCCGCCATCTGGGCGTGCGGCTGAAGCATTCGGCAAACCGCGCGATGATCGAGGGCAAGCGGGTCGTGCTGGTGGATGATTCCATCGTGCGCGGTACCACCAGCCAGAAGATCGTGGCGATGGTGCGCCAGGCCGGGGCGAAGGAAGTGCATATGCGCATCGCCGGGCCGCCCACCACCCATTCCTGCTTCTATGGCATTGACACGCCCGAGCGCGGCAAGCTGCTGGCGGCGCGCAACTCCGTGGAGGAGATGGCCAAGCTGATCGGCGTGGATTTGCTGGCGTTCATTTCTATTAACGGCCTGTACAAGGCGCTTGGCAAAGAGGGACGCGATGCAAACGCGCCCGCCTTCTGCGATGCCTGCTTCACCGGCGATTATCCGATCGCACTAACAGACAATGCCGAGGCACGGGAAACCAAGCCGAGTCTGCTGGCTGAGCTGAGCTAACGCGGCTGCCATGAATTCAAAAAACCCCGCCTCAGAGCGGGGTTTTTTGATTCAGCGAGCGTGGGGGCGTGCGGCGTTTGCCGCCTGGGCGTGCAGGCATACGAAAGCCTTAAACTCAAGGCCCTAGACCACGGAATGTGTCATTTCAGCCACACGGTTCTTGCAAAGCACAATTCATTCGTGACCCAACTGGCGCCCGAAATATTTGGCATGTAGGTTTCAGAACGATTACCGCCGATGCCGCTTGTGCGGGCGTTTTTTCCCGTGCGCGGCGCTGTCGGATTACGTTTTGGGCACCACGCGCGAATATGTGCGCATTTAGGAGACACGATGATTACGATGCGTAGGCAACTTCTGGGACTGGGTTTTGTGGCCGCGTCCTCTCTTCTGGCCCTTAACACCGCCCATGCCTTGACCGGCCCGACCGCGATTAACATCGATGGCGGCCCGCTTGGCGACCTGCAGCTCAGCGGCGGCGTTGACGGCTACGGCTATTATTTCTCCAACTCCGGTTCCTCTGTCACTAACACCGGTACCGGCACCAAGGATCACGGCGCCAACCTCGCCAACGGCATCGTCGAGCTGCAGAAGACCAGCGGCGAGCTGCAATTCACCCTCGAAGTCGGCGCCAGCAACACGTATGTCCTTGGCACCGGCCAGCCGGCCGCTGCCACGCTGAACGCCTTCAGCACCGGCCCGCTCTATGCCGGCTATGTCACTGTGGCGCCGAAGGGCATGCCCTTCACCATCTCCGCTGGCATGCTCAACTCGCTGGAAGGCTATGAGGCCGGGTTCGACTGGCTCAACCCCTCGCAGTTCAACACCGTCACCTACTATGTCCAGAACAGCCAGTCGCGCGGCGTCGAGGGCGCGCTGACCGAAGGGCCGGTGACCGCCACTGTCGAGTTCGGCGACGGCTTTGACACCGGCGTGTTCAACTTCCTGCAGGCGCTGGTCTCCTACACGATCAACTCCAACAACGTCCTGAACGTGTATTATGCCGGCAATCTCGGCCGTACCGGCCTGAACGCCAAGACCTACGCCTTTAACCCGGACTACTCCTATGGCGACGTCACCGTCGGCGATGGTTACGCCAACCTCATCAACTCGCAGATGATCGGCGCTTATTACAGCTACACCCACGGCAACCTGAACCTGGTGCCGGAAGTGCAGTATGTGTACGCCAAGACCGACCATCAGGTCGGTATTGACAAGTCCACCGCCAACTTCAGCGCCGACCTGTTTGGTACTTATAACTTCGCCAACACCCCGTACTCCGTCGGCGGCTGGGTCGAGTATGCGAAGTCCACCGGTAACTCCACCTGGTTCGTCGGACCGCAGTCCGAGGTCGTTGGCTTCGCTGTCTCCCCCACCTGGCAGTACAAGGACTTGTTCGCCCGCGCCAATGCCGGGGCCGTGTACCTGCTGAACAACAAGCAGTTCTCCACCGCCTCCTACGGCACCGATGGCCGCGACAAGTTCCAGTTCGCGAGCACGCTGGAAGCTGGCCTGCTGTTCTAATCCGGAACGGTTTTCTGAAACGGAAAGGCCAGAGCATTGCTCTGGCCTTTTTTGTGCCTTCCATCTCTCTGAGAAGAGAACGGGATTCAGGTTTTGATCGATCCCGAAGGCGATTCGATCAAAAATCATCCCGCTTTGGCCCTTGTTTGAGGGATCAAGCTCAAATGTGGGCTTGGAGATCTGATCCAGCCTGCCCTGCGGATTGTAATCGTTAGTCCCGTGGGTGATCCTTCGGTCTTGATTGGGAAGAGCGCTCTACCGGGCAGCCCCTTGGCGGTGGCGAGATATTCGCCATGCACCGCATCCGGCGCTGCGGCGCGCGTTCCGGTTGTGCCAGACAAAATCTTGATGTTTTTCCAGTCGCTCGTGATCGCGGCGGTTCATTTTATTCGTGAGCGCCTTGAAAGCGCCTTGCCGTCTTGCCGGTTTCCGGGGGGATTGGTTGCAGTGATGACACACATCAGCGCTTAGTCGCGCCCGGACATCGGCGGTTGTTGTTTCGAAATTATTTGGCATGTAGATTGCGAAGCACCTACCGTTGGTGGCGATTTTTCGGGGCTCTTTCCCGTCTGCCACGCCGTCTGATTACGCTTTAGGCATAACGCGCGAGTGAGTGCGCATTGAGGAGGCATAATGATTACGATGCGTCGGCAACTTCTGGGACTGGGCTTTGTGGCTGCGTCCTCTCTACTGGCTTTGAACGCGGCACATGCCTTGACCGGCCCGACCGCGATTCAGATCGATGGCGGCCCGTTCGGCTCCCTGAACCTCAGCGGCGGCGTTGATGGTTACGGCTATTATGTGTCCAACCTGGGCAATGGCCAGCAGGATACCGGCGTTAATGTCGCCAACGCCCTGGTCGAGTTGCAGAAGACCAGCGGTGAATTGCAGTTCACCATCGAGGTTGGCTCCAATGGCGGCGCGATCACGGTCGGCTCACTGTTCAGCCGTCCGGCCCAGACCTCCATCAGCAATTACAGCACCGGCCCGCTCTATGCCGGTTACCTCACCGTCGCGCCGAAGGACATGCCCTTCACCATCTCCGCTGGCCGCATCGGCTCTTTGGAAGGCTATGAGTCCGGCATTGACTGGAACAACCCCTCCCAGCTGACCACGTCTATCTTCTATGTGCAGAACAGCCAGAACACCGGTGTTGAGGGCACCTATACCGCTGGCCCGCTCTCCGCGACGGTCGCCTTCGGCGATGGTTGGGACACGCATGTGTTCAACTTCCTGCAGGCGCTGGTCACCTACACCATCGACACCAATAACAACGTGAATGTGTATTACGCTGGCAATTTGGGCCGTACCGGCCTGAACGCCAAGACCTATAGCGGTACCTGTTCTTACGGTTCCACCGCCCCCGGCTGTTTTGGTACGGTTGGCACTTACGGCCCGTACTTCATGAACTCCCAGATGCTCGGCGGCTGGTACAGCTGGACCCATGGCAACCTGAACGTGGTGCCGGAAGTGCAGTATGTCTATGCCAAGACCGATCACCAGCTGGGCATCGACAAGACCACCGCCAATTTCGGCGCGGCCGTGTTTGGTGATTACAGCTTCGCCAACACCCCGTACTCCCTGGGCGGCTGGGTTGAGTATGAGAACTCTCAGGGCGAGGGCACCTGGTTTGTCGGTCCGAACTCCGAGGCGGCTGGCTTCGCGGTCTCGCCCACCTGGCAGTACAAGGATTTGTTCGCCCGCTTGAACGGTGGCGGCCTGTACCTGCTGAACAACAAGCATGACGGCGTTTCCTACGGCTATGGCAACAGCGGCACCGACAAGTTCCAGTTCATCGGCACCCTGGAAGCCGGCCTGCTGTTCTAATCCGGAACGGCTTTCTTGAAACAGAAAGGCCGGGGCATTGCTCCGGCCTTTTTGTTTATGTGCCGCGTCAGGCTTTGGGTTTGGAAACCTGATCCAGCCAATCCTGCAAATTATAGTAATTGGTCACGCGGGTGATCTTGCCGGTTTCGATGGTGAAGAAGGCGCCGCCGGGCAGCACGTAGGTCTGGCCGTGGGCGGCGGGCAGCCCTTCGGCGGTGGTGAGATACTCGCCATGCACCACATATTCCGCCGCGGCGCGCGTGCCGGTTGTGTCAGACAAAATCACGATGTCTTCCAGCCGCTCCTTGTAGCAGCGGTTCATCTCGTGCATGAACGTCTTGAAGGCAGCCTTGCCGGTTTCAGCGCCGGACTGGTTGATGTCATGGCGCACATCATCGCTCAGCAGCGCCAGAAAGCCCTCCATGTCGCCTGCGTTGAAGGCCGCGTAATAGCGCCGGATCAGCGCTTCCGTCTCGTCTCGCATTCATGCACTCCTTGGGTTTCGCCCAGCATGCAGGGCGCCGTGGGGGCGGGCAAGACGCTGGTGGTTTTGGGTAAACAATAATTCTTGACAGGAAGATTTGGCGCTGGTCTGCTGGCGGCGAAACCCACAGGAGCATCCATGTCCGCCCCGCCCAGCGAGCGTGCCCGTGTCAAGCGCTATAACCAGATCGCCGATTACGATCCGGCGATCATCCATGCCATTCTGGATGCGATGCCGCTCTGCCATGTGGGCTATGTGTTCAATGGCTCGCCCTTTGTCACGCCGACCCTGCAATGGCGCGATGGCGACAGGATCTTCTGGCACGGCTCCGCCGCCAGCCGCATGCTGGAGAGCGCGGAATGTCAGGATGTCTGTGTTACCGTCAGCCTCTATGACGGGCTGGTGATGGCGCGCTCGGCCTATAACTACAACATCAACCATCGCTCGGTGATGATCTTCGGCACGCCCGAGAGGCTGGCGGATGAGGAAAAGGAAGCGCAGCTGCGCAACATGGTCAACAAGACCATCCCCGGCCAGTGGGACAGGCTGCGCCCGGTGAAGCCGCAGGAGCTGAAGGCGACGACGGTGCTGACCATGAAGATCACCGAGGCCAGCGCCAAGCTGCGCGCCGGCCAGCCCGATGATGACGAGGATGCGGATTTTCCTGTCTGGACCGGGGTGATTCCCGTGCGTTACGAAATCGGCGCGCCGGAGCCGAACCCGAAAAACCTGCCCGGCGTGGAGATGCCGCCGGAGACGGCTTTGTTCAAGATCGGATAAGGCTCAGGCGCGGCGGCCGAAGAGTTTTTCCAGATCGGCGCGGGTGAGTTTCAGAAAGGTCGGCCGCCCGTGGGAGCATGTGGCGGCGCGGGGCGTGGCCTCCATCTCGCGCAGCAGGGCGTCGATCTCCTCGCGCTGCAGCCGCCGCCCGGCGCGGATGGAGCGGTGGCAGGCCAGCCGCGCCAGGGCGGCGTCCAGCTTCGCCTCCAGCGCCAAGGGCGCGCCGGTTTCGGCGAATTCCTCCGCCAGGTCGCGCAGCAGCCCCGCCGCGTCCGGCTCCTTCAGCGCGGCGGGCAGGCTGCGCACCAGCACGGCACCGGGGCCGAAGGCTTCGATCTCCAGCCCGAGCCGCGCCAGAGTTTCCAATTCCGCCAGCAGGCGCGCGGTTTCCATCGGGGTGAAATCCACCACCACGGGCACCAGAAGCGGCTGAGACGCGATGCGCCCTTCCGCGAATTGCGCCCGCAGCCGCTCCTCGGTCAGGCGCTCATGCGCGGCATGCTGGTCGACGATGACCAGCGCGCCGTCTGCGGCCAGCGCCAGAACGTAAGTGTCCAATATCTGCGCCAGGGGGGCGCCGAGCGGGTGCTCCGCCGCCTCCGGTTCCGCCACGTCGGCGGGCTGGGGCAGGGTGAAGGTGGGCCGCGCCATGGGCGGGGCGGCCAGGGCCAGCTCCGTCTCGGCAAAGCCGCGTGCGCTGCGGCTGGGCGGCGTGGGTGGGGCGTAGCTTGGGCTGGGCGGCGGGCGTAGGGCCAAGCTGGGCAGGGTGGCCACCGGCGCGGTGCCGAGGCTCACGGGCTGGGCCAAAGCGCGGTTGATGGCGCCGATGACGAGGCTGCGTATGCCGTTCTGGTCGGCAAAGCGCAGCTCGGATTTGGCGGGGTGCACATTCACGTCCAGCGCCTCGTCCGGCAGCTCCAGCCGCAGCGCCGCCACGGGGAAGCGTCCGGCGGGAATCACGTCCCGGTAGGCGAGGCGCAGCGAGAGCCGCAGCATGGAATCCTGCACCGGGCGGCCATTCACCACGAAGCTCTGCAAGCGCGAGGTGGCGCGGTTGAGGCTGGCCGGGCCGATGAAGCCGGTGAGGCGCACCTCGTCGCGCCCGGCGTCCAGGGGCAGCATGCTGTTGGCCGCCTCGCGCCCGAACAAGGCGGCCACGCGCGCCATCTCCTCCTGGGCAGGCAAATCGAACAGCACACGCTCGTCAGAGACCAGCCGGAAGGCGGTTTGCGGGGCGCAGAGTGCCAGGCGCCAGACGGTGCGCTCCGCGGCTTCAGCCTCAGCGCGCGGCGCGCGCAGGAATTTGCGCCGCGCCGGGGTGGCGTAGAACAGATCCTCGGCAATGGCGCGCGTGCCCTTTATGCCCGGCACCGGCCGGGCCGGGGTGATGGCGCCGCCCGCCACGTCGATCCGCCAGGCGGAATCCTGCCCCTCCGGCCGGCTGATGAGGGTGAGCCGGGCCGCCGCACCGATGGAGGGCAGCGCCTCGCCCCGGAAGCCGAGGGTGGAGATGCGCACCAGCGCCTCGTCCTGCAATTTCGAGGTGGCATGGCGCTCGATGGCGAGCGCCAGCTCGTCGGACGGGATGCCGCATCCATCGTCGATGATCTCGATCCGCTCGATCCCGCCCCCGGCGAGGATCACCTCGATGCGCCGCGCCCCGGCATCCAGGGCGTTTTCCACCAGCTCCTTCACGGCGGCGGCGGGGCGCTCGATCACCTCGCCGGCGGCGATGCGGTTGATGGTGGTTTCGGCAAGGCGGCGGATGGGCATGGGGCTCTATAGCATGCGGGCCCGAGTCATCACGCTTTAGCTGAGAAATAGCCCGCCGATGCCGCCGAAGACGCCAAAGCAGCAGGTGATGGAGCAGACCGCCACAACCACCCAGAGATACCACCCCTTAAGACGCTGGGCCTCCGGCAGCGTGACGATGGCAAGCCGGACCAGAAAGCCCATGACCACCGGCAACAGCAACGCGTTCATCACCTGCACGCCGATATTAAGGTTGACGAGGTTGGGGGCGAGCCCGACGCCCACAGCGCCACCGACCACACAGAACGTATAGACGCCGTAGAACCATTTCGCCTTGAGCGGATGATATTCGAGGGAGCGGCGATAGCCGGACACCTCGCCCAGCCCCCAGGCCAACGCCAGAGAGGCGACGATCGCCGCGATTGCCCCGGCACCCAGGGCGCCCAGGGCGAACACGATCCGCCCGAAATTAGCGCCCAGATAAGGCGTCATCGCCTTGCTGACATCGCCGATGGTCGCGAGCGAGGCATTGGCGGCATGCGGGCGGATGGACGCCGCCGCCGCGATCAGCACCGCCGCCATGACAAGCTGGGTGACGACCGAGCCGATGGCGGTATCCCAGCGCGCCACGGCGAAATGGGCGGGCTGCAGCCGCTTATCCGCAACGGCGGATTGCTGGTAAAACACCATCCAGGGCATGATGACGGCGCCGATATTGGCCGCGACCAGATATTCATATTGCGGGTTGAGCAGCGGCATGTGCAGGGCTTCCCCCGCCATCTGGGCAAGGTCGGGCTTGGCGGCCCAGGCGACGAAGAAGAATGTCAGCTCAAATAGCCCGATGACGATCGCGGCGCGCTCCACGCGCTTATAGGAGCCTGTGAGCACGATTGCGAGCAGCATGGCGGCGGTGAGGCTGAGCGAGGCATAATGCGGAACGCCGAACAGATCGCCTATGCCTGCGATGCCGGAGAATTCCGTTAGTAGGGCGCCAATGGTGGCGATGGCCAGCCCGCCCGCTGAAACCCAGGCCCAGCCTGGCCCGAAGGCTTCGCGGATCAGCTCGCCATGGCCCTTGCCCGTGAAGATGCCGAGCCGGACGGTGAGTTCCTGCACGATATACAGCACCGGCATGAGGAGGAATTGCGGCAGGAGCAGCTTATAGCCCCATTGCACGCCGCTTTGCGCCGCGGTGATGATCGAGCCGACATCGGTATCGGCCAGCATGACGACGAGACCAGGGCCGAATACAGCCAGAATCATCGGCAGGCGCTGCCGCAACGATGAGAGATGCGAGGCAGGCTTGAGCAATTGGCTCATTCTTTGAATTCGACTTCCGATGTGTAGGATTGCAAATTATTCGCATCTTAGGCCGGGAAGCCTTATCTGTGCAATGCGGCGGGCCTTGGTCTGCCGGAATCCGTCGCGCAGCCAGCTTCACGAAAAAAACTTTCCCTGCAATAGTGGCGTCAGCCATCGCAGAGGAGCGCGCGCCCGTGAAAATCCTTGTCTTCCAGCATGTCGCCTCGGAGCATCCGGGCAATTTCCGGGATGTGATGAAGGCGCGCGGCTGTTCCATGCACGCCGTGGAGCTGGATGAGGGTGAGGCGATTCCGCCGCTGGACGGGTTCGACGTGCTGCTGGTGATGGGCGGCCCGCAGGATGTGTGGCAGACGGACCGGTTCCCGTGGCTGCTGGATGAGATGGACGCGATCAAGCAATGGGTGCAGGCCGGGCGGCCTTATCTGGGCATGTGCCTGGGGCACCAGCTGCTGGCGCAGACGCTGGGCGGGCATGTTGGGCCCATGGAGATACCCGAGGTGGGCATGAGCCAGATGCGGGTGGAGGCGGACCCGCTTTTTGACGGGCTGCCGGAAAGCTGGCCCTGCATGCAATGGCACGGGGCGGAGGTGAAGCGCCTGCCGGACGGTGCCGTGCGGCTTGCCACCTCGCCGGGCTGTGCCGTCCAGGCCCAGCGCTGGGGGCGCTGTGCCTATGGGCTGCAATTCCATATGGAGCTGACCCACAGCACCACCGCAGAATGGGGCTGCCTGCCGGAATATAAGGCCGCGCTGGAGCGTGTGCGCGGCCCCGGCGGCCTGGATGCGATGGTGGCGGAGGTGGATGCGCAATTCACCGGCATGTACGATGCCGCGCAGAGGCTCTTCGGCAATTTCCTGGATATCGCCGCGCAGGCCTTGCAACCGGCCTGACAGGTTGCGCAGGCGTCCCGCGCCCCTGCCGGAAAGACAGCCCGGCGCGGGTCTTGCGGTCTTTCCCATCGAATCTTTTCAGCCCAGGAGCCGGAATGTCCCTGTATTTTTCGCATACGACGGAAACCGCCGCCGCACTTGCCGAAAGCCTGCGCGAGAACAGCGTGGAGTATGTGCGCTTCGAGCTGCCGGACCTGGCCGGGCTTTCGCGCGGCAAGACCGTGCCCATCGACCATGTGGAATCCTACGCGCGCAACGGGCTGAATCTCTATGGCGGCACGGTCACGCTGGACAGTTCCTCCAACCCCATTCCCGGCACCGGCTATAACGAGGACATCAATTTCGTTGACTGCCTGATGGTGCCCGACCCCGCAACGGTGAGCAACGTGCCCTGGATTGCCAACACCGCGCGGGTGATCTGCGATACCAAATGGTATGACGGCACGCCGCAAATGGCGGCCCCGCGCACCGTGTTGAAAGCGATGCTGGCGAAAGCGGCCGAGATGGGTTTTGGCGTGAAGATGGGCCATGAGTTCGAGTTCTATGTGGTCGATCTTGAGACGAAACAGCCGCTTTACACCGGCGCGCCGATTTTCGTGACCGCCATCACCCACCGCCACCCGGCGATGGATAAATTGATGCGTGTGCTGAAGGAAAGCGGCGTGGACATGATCACCGCCAATGGCGAATTCGGTCCCGGCCAGTGGGAGCTGAATTTCGCGGCGCTCGATGGCATCGCGGCGGTGGATCGGGCCTTCGTGTTCAAGAATACGGTGAAGGAATATCTGCGCACGGAGGGGCTGCTCGCCACCTTCATGACCAAGCCTTACGCGCATCTTTCAGGCAGCTGCTCGCATTTTCATGTGTCGCTCTATGATCTGGAGACGGGCAAAAATCTCTTCCTGGATGCAGCCGACCCGGATGGCATGAGCAATCTGATGAAGAGTTTTACGCAAGGCATTCTCGATCATGCGCCTGCCGCGCAGGCGATCTGGAACCCCACGCCCAATTGCTACCGGCGCATCCGCCCGGGCACGTTCGCGCCCTCCAACATCTCCTGGGGGGTGGAGGACCGTTCGGCCTGCGTGCGCATCAAGGCGTCCAAAGATAAACGGCAGCATCTGGAGGTTCGCGTGCCCTCCGCTTTGTCGAACCCTTATCTCACGGCGGCCTCCACGCTCGCGGCTGGGCTGCTGGGCGTGCAGAAGGGCGCCACGCTGGCGCCGGAGCGGAAAGGCTTGAAGGAGGCTGACAGCTCCTTCAAGAAACTGCCCACGGAGATTCATGAATCGCTGGCGGCGCTGAAGGCGGATGCGGAATTTTCCGCCATGCTGGGCGAGGACTTCGTGAAGGTTTACACAATTGTGAAACAAGCCGAAATCAACCGGCTGCGCGATGAGATTCCCGCCGCCGAGGTGGCGGAGTATTTCGACCTCTATTAAACATGCCGCCCTGATGTCTTGCAGGGGTTTGTTTGTGTGCTGAATATTCGGGATGCCGCGGTGCGGGATGGGGAAGAGATCGCAGCGCTGTGGCGTGATTGCGGGTTGGTGGTCAGCTATAACGACCCGGCGGCTGATCTGCGCTTCGCCCTGGAAGGGGCGTGCTCGACCGTGCTGGTGGCAACGCAAGAGCAGGGGCGGATCATCGGCAGCGTGATGGCCGGGCATGACGGGCATCGCGGCTGGCTTTATTACGTGGCCACGGCGCCGGATTGCCGCGGGCAAGGCGTTGGCCAGCAGATGGTGAAAGCCGGAGAGGATTGGCTGCGCGCGCGGGGCGTGCGGAAAGTTCAGCTGCTGGTGCGCAAGAGCAACCACCAGGTGCTCTCCTTCTATGAGCGGCTTGGCTTTGCGGAAGCGTCCGTGGTGATGATGAGCCGCTGGCTGACCGAACCGGAAATAGCCAGCTAGAGCGTTTTCCATTGGCATGCGCGCAGGAAAAATGCTCTAGCTTTTTGTTTTGGCGAGCAACTTTATCCGATCAAATGAGTTCATTTGATCGGAGGCGGCTCTAAGCCTTCCAGATCTTCAAATGCGCCTTGCCATGGGCGCGCTCGGCCAAAGGCGCTGGCACCTCCAGCGCCTCGCCTGGCCCTAATTCCGCGACGATGATGGCGCCGGGCGCGATCCAGCCTTTCGCGGCAAGGGCCGCCAGGGCTGGGCCAACCAGAGACTGGCCATAAGGCGGGTCGAGAAACACCAGATCATGCGGCGTGCCGGCGGGCGGGTGCAGCGCGTCGGCGGCGACGAGTTTCGCATGGTCGGGCTTGCAGGGCGGCGATATTCGCCTTCAGCGCCGCCAGGGCGGCTGGCGCCTGCTCGATGAAGCTGGCGCCAGCCGCGCCGCGTGAGAGCGCCTCCAGCCCATAGGCGCCGGTGCCCGCGAACACGTCCAGCACCATCGCGCCATCAAGATCGCACCAGGGGGCGTGGGCCAGAATGTCGAACACCGCCTGCCGGGCGCGGATATTGGTGGGGCGCGTGTCTTGCCCCTCCGGTGCGGCCAGCTTGCGGCCTTTCCAGCGCCCGGCGATGAGTTTCGGGCCGGTCATTTGGACAGGCCCGGCACCTGCTCGCGCAAAATCTTGCCGTTGACCTCTTCCGCCGCCCCGCGCGGCAGGGTGCCGAGCTGGAACGGCCCGTAGGCGACGCGGATCAGGCGCGTCACGGGCAATTCCAGCGCCTGCATCACGCGGCGGATCTCGCGGTTCTTGCCTTCACGCAGGCTCATGGAGAGCCAGGTGTTGGAGCGCTGCACGCTGTCGATCGCGGCTTCGATGGGGCCGTATTTAATCCGGTCCACCACCAGGCCATCGGCCAGGCGCTTCAGCTTCTCCTGGCTGACGCCGCCATGCACGCGCACGCGGTAGCGGCGCAGCCAGCCGGTTTCGGGCAGCTCCAGCTTGCGCGAGAGCGCGCCGTCATTGGTCAGCAGCAGCAGCCCTTCGGAGGTGAGGTCGAGCCGCCCCACCGAGATCAGGCGCGGCAGGCCGGGCGGCAGCTTCTCGAACACGGTCGGGCGGCCTTCCGGGTCCTTATGCGTCGTCACCAGCCCTTCGGGCTTGTGGTAGCGAAACAGCCTTGTGCGCTCGGGCTCGCCCACCGGCTTGCCATCCACGACGACGAGATCGCCCTTTTTCACGAACACCGCCGGGTGGGTCACGGCCTCGTTATTCATGCGCACGCGCCCGGCCTCGATCATCGCCTCGGCATCGCGGCGGCTGGCCACGCCCGCGCGGGACAGGAATTTGGCGATGCGCTCGCCGCGCTCAGCTGTGTCCTCAGTCATGGCAGGCAGCCATGAAGGCGCGGTACAGGGCTTTGTCGCCCGCATCCACCAGATATTCCGGGTGCCATTGCACGCCGATGCAGAATTTTTGCGAAGGATCCTCAAGGCCCTCGATCACGCCATCCGGCGCGATGGCATTCACCACCCCGCGCCCGGCGGACTTCACCGCCTGATGGTGGGAGGTGTTCACCTGCATCGCCGGGCCGGCGATGTCATAGAGCTTCGTGCCTGCCAGAATCTCGACCTTGTGGCCGGGCTCGTAATGGCTGGTCTTCTGCTCATGCTCCAGGGCGTCCGCGATGGCGTCCGGAATATGCTGGTGCAGCGTGCCGCCCAGCGCCACGGCCAGAAGCTGCTGCCCGCCGCAAATGCCCAGCACCGGCATGTTGCGCGCCATGGCGCCGCGCAGCAGGGCCAGCTCGGCCGTGGTGCGGTCGGCTTTCAGTTCCACCGTTTCGTGGCGGTCGGTGTCGCCATACAGGGCCGGGTCCACGTCGAAGGCGCCGCCGGTGACGATCAGCCCGTCCAGCCGGTCCAGATACTCTTCCGTCAGCCCGGGATCATGCGGCAGGGCCACGGCCAGGCCGCCAAAAGCGGCCACGGCCTCGGTGTAATTCTGGCGCAGCGCGTACCAGGGATATTTGGACCAGCCGCCGGCGGGTTCCGCATCCAGGGTCAGGCCAATCAAGGGGCGTTTTTTCATGCCCTCACCTAGACCTTTCGCCAGGGTTCAGGCAAATTCCCGCGCTGATGACCACCCCGATGCACCTTGCCCTGGATGAAGCGCGCCGCGCCGCGCAGGCGGGCGAGGTGCCGGTGGGGGCGGTGATTACCGATGCCAATGGTGCGGTTTTGGCCGTGGCGGGCAATGCGGTTGAAGCCGGGCAGAACCCTGTTTTGCATGCCGAATTTCTGGTCCTGAGCGCCGCCCGCGCCGCGCGGGGGCAAAAATACCTGGCCGATTGCACGCTGACGGTGACGCTGGAGCCCTGCGCCTTCTGTGCCGGGGCCATCGCGGCCTTGCGCGTCGGCAAGCTGGTGTTTGGTGCCTATGACCCCAAGACGGGGGCGGTGGAGCATGGGCCGCGTTTGTTCTCCCACGCCACCACGCACCATAAGCCGGAGGTGATTGGCGGGGTGCGCGAGCAGGATTGCGCGGCCCTGCTGAAAGAATTTTTTGGGGCGAAGCGCGATGCCTGATTTGTCGCGCGAATTGGCGCTGGGCGGGCGCGTGGCCGGGGTAGACGAGGTGGGGCGCGGGCCGCTGGCCGGGCCGGTGCTGGCCGCCGCCGTGGTGCTGCCTGCGGACTTGCCCGCAAAGCTGGCGGCGATGCTGGATGATTTCCAAGAAGCTCACGCCCCGCAAGCGCGCCGCGGCGCTGGCGGCGCTGCGGGAGTCAGGCGCGGAAATCGGTGTCGGCGCGGCCTCGGTGGGGGAGATTTACCGGCTCAACATCCTGCACGCCTCGTTCCTGGCGATGCGCCGGGCCATCGCCGCGCTGCCTTCACCGCCCACCCATGTGCTGGTGGATGGCAACAAGACACCCGGCATCGCCATTCCCTGCACGGCGCTGGTGGGGGGCGACGGGTTGAGCCTCTCCATCGCCGCCGCCTCGATTGTGGCCAAGGAAATCCGCGACCGGCTGATGCGCCAACTGGATGCACGCTACCCGCATTATGGCTGGGCGAAGAATGCGGGCTATGCGGCGGCGATCCACCGCGCCGCGATTCTGGACCATGGCCCAAGCCCGCATCACCGCCGCGGCTTCGGCCCGCTGCTGCGAGACTTCGAAGGATAATTTTTAAAAGTTTTTGGGGGTGTGGGGACTTTTTACAAAAAGTCCCCACGAAGAAACGCCCCTTTTTTGTAAAAAAGGGGCGCCCCCAAAAAACTTTTGAAAATTTTAGTTGCCGCCGTTGCTTTACAGCGCGCTGCCCGACACGGGCTGCTGCATCAGCTTATCGGCCGAAGGCGGCTGCGGGCTGGGCAGAGGCTGGATCTTCGGCTGGTACGGCTTGGGCAGCAGCCCGGCCAGCCAGGTGGCGCCCTGGTAGGCCAGCGGCAAAAAGCGTGCATTCACCACAGGCTCGGGCCAGGCGGCTGCGGGCTCTGCCATGCCCAGCGCGATATAAGCGAGGAAGATGATCACCGCCCCGCGCGCGAGGCCGAAGACGATGCCGAGCGAATGGTCCAGGCTGGAGAGGGCGGACTCACGCACCAGCCCGCCGATCAACCCGCTGATGAGGCTGAGGATGATCAGCACCACCAGGAACACCGCCGCCATGGCGCCATAGATGGCAAAATGCGCCAGGCCCTTCGGCAGCAGCGAGGCGATATAAGGCTGCACGGGGCCATAGAATTTCATGGAGGCGACGAACGCGCCGATCCAGGCGCCAACCCCCAGCACCTCGCGCACGAAGCCGCGTACCATCGAGAACAGGGCGGAGAGCGCCAGGACACCCAGCACCACTGCATCAACCCAGGTCATTCAGCCTCCTTGCGTTTTGCGCCTGGCTTCTGGCCCGTGGCGATGATGCCAACTAGATCCGTCAGATGCCCGATTTCAAGCAGAGAAAGCGATTTCGGCACGTTGAGCTTGCCCGTGCCGCCCGCCACGCGCTTGGGCCCGGCGGCGCGGGCGAAGCCGAGCTTTGCCGCCTCCTTCAGCCGCAGCTCGGTTTGTGCCACCTGGCGCAGCTCGCCGGAAAGCCCGATCTCTCCGAAAAACACCATTTCCGGGTCGGTCGGCACGTCAGACGCGGCGGAGATCAGCGCCGCCGCCACGGCGAGGTCGGCGGCCGGTTCGCTCACCCGCAAGCCGCCCGCGACGTTGAGATAGACATCGTTCATTGCCAGCTTCAGCCCGCAGCGTGTCTCCAGCACAGCCAGCAGCATGGAAAGCCGCCCGGAATCCCAGCCAATGACCGAGCGCCGGGGCGAGCCGCCAGGGTTGGGCGCCAGCAGGCACTGGATTTCCACCAGCACGGGGCGTGAGCCTTCCAGCCCGGCCAGCACCGCGCTGCCCGCCACATTGCCGCGCCGCTCGGCCAGAAACAAAGCCGAGGGGTTGGCGACCTGCGACAGCCCCTGGCCGGTCATCTCGAACACGCCGATCTCATCCGTGGCGCCGAAGCGGTTCTTCATGCCGCGCAGAATGCGGAACTGGTGGCCGCGGTCGCCTTCAAAATGCAGCACCACATCCACCATGTGCTCCAGCACGCGCGGCCCGGCCAGCGCGCCTTCCTTGGTCACATGGCCGACGAGCAGGAGCGCAAAGCCTTGCGTCTTGGCGGCGCGGATCAGCTCGAACGCGGAGGAGCGCACTTGGGTGACCGAGCCGGGGGCGGAATCCACGCTGTCGGTCCACATGGTTTGGATGGAATCGATCACCACCAGGGCCGCGTTGGGAAATTGCGGCAGGCTGGCGAGAATATCGCCAAGCTGGGTGGCGGCGGCCAGATGCAGGGGCGCGTTGGACAGGCCCAGCCGCAAGGCGCGCATGCGGATCTGGTCGATGGATTCCTCGCCGGAGATATAAACCACCTCCTGCCCGGCGCGCCCCAAGGCGGCGCTGGCCTGGAGCAGCAAGGTGGATTTGCCGATGCCGGGGTCACCCCCCACCAGCACCACCGAGGCCGGCACCAGCCCGCCGCCCAGCACGCGGTCGAACTCCGCGATGGTGGTGGGCACGCGCGGCGGCGGGGGGGAAATACCCTCCAGCCCCACGAACTCGATTTTTGAACCGGCGCGGCGGGCGGAGTTTTTCATGCCGCCGGGCAGGGCTTTTGGCGCCACCTGCTCTTCGAGCGTGTTCCATTCCCCGCATGCCTCGCAGCGCCCGGCCCATTTCGGAAACACCGCCCCACAGGCGGTGCAGGCATAGGTTTTAACCGGTTTCGCCAAGATCAGCCCGGCTGCCAGCCATAATTCTTCGCCATGAAGCCCAGCAGGTCCGGCTGCTCCGTGGGGACGATGGATAAAGCCGCCAGCGCGCTGATCAGCACCGGGGCGGGCTGCAGGGTGATGGAGCTGGCCTGCGCGGCGGCACTCAAGGCTGGAGTGGCGGCGGCCTCCTGCGCGGCGCTGCGCCACTGCGCCACGGCGCCGGGGTCTGTCAGGCGCGGCAGCACCAGCAGAAAATCCAGCCGCGCGGCGGCGGCGGCGGCCTCATAGGTGGAATCCAGGAGCGGGCTGACCGCAGGGCCGAGCGCGGTTGGCAAGGCAAGGCCGGGGAAGAGCGGGTCCGGCCCCGCCGTGCCGTCAGGCCCCGGCGCGCCAATGCAAAAAGCGGGCACCGCGCCCGAGGCGGTGAGGGGCGTTAAATCCTCCGGCACGCCCTCGCCGCAGATGAACACGGCATCCACCGTGCCGGCGATGAAGGCGCGGGTTTTATCCTCGCTGCTATGCAGGCCAAAGACCGGCGCTGTGGAAATGCCAAGCCGCGCCAGCGCCAGCAGCGCGGCGAGGTCATCGCTCTGCGGCTGTGCCGCGCCGATGCGCAGGGGCGCCATTTTCTGCAGCGTGTTCAAGGTGGGCACGGTGCCGTTGGGGGCGCGCAGCATCAGCACGCCGGACTTGCAGCCCGCCAGCAGCGGGGTCCAATGGATGGGGTCGAAATGCACCCGGGAATCCCCGGTGATAAAGGCGATCAGAGCCGCACCTGGTAGAATGGCGGCGCTGCGCCCGTCCGGCACCACCAGCGCGTCCAGCCGGTTGGCGCCGGTCACGCCATCCAGCCCGCCCACGGGTTCGGCCACGATGTTCGGCGTGCCGGGGAACGCGTTGGACATGGCAAGCGCGAAGGCGCTGCCCCACCGGCTGGTCGGCCTGCCATCGGGCCCGGCGACCAGCAGGTTCATGGGGCCAAGGGCGGCCTGGGCCTCAGCCTGGGCGCGCGCCACGCCCGGTAGCAGGGCCGACGCGGCCAAGGCACCGAGCATGTGCCGGCGTTTCATCCTGTTCCAACTCCACGCTTCCTCGAATCCATGAAGATTACGCGCCGCCGGAGTTTCGTCAATTGTCGTAGCTGGATTAGCTATCGTACTGGATCAGCGTCTCGACGGGCACGTCCAGCCTGTCACGCCCATGCAGGAAGCTCAGCTCGATCACCGCCGCGGCGGCCACCACTTCAGCGCCGACATTCTGCAGCAGCTTGATGCCCGCGGCCATGGTGCCGCCGGTGGCCAGCAGGTCATCCACCACCACCACGCGGTCGTTCTTGCCCACCGCATCGGACTGGATCTCGATCCGGTCGGTGCCATATTCCAGCGCGTAATCCAGCCCCACGGTGGTGCCGGGCAGCTTGCCGGGCTTGCGCAGCATCACGAAGCCGCAGCCGAGCTTCAGCGCCAGCGGAGCGGCCAGCAGAAAGCCGCGGCTTTCCACCCCGGCCAGAATGGTGGGGTTATAGATGCGCACCCGGTTGGCGAGGCGCCCCATGGCGACCTGCCAGGCATCGGCGTGCCGCAGGAGGGTCGAGATGTCGTAGAACAGGATGCCCGGTTTCGGGAAATCCGGGATGCCGCGAATATGATCTTTGAGGTCCATGATGGCGCTCCTATAAACGACCCGCGCTGTGCGGCAAATTTTTATCGGCACGCGTTGTTTCGTGTGCGGCCGCATTGCCGGTCTCGCGGGCGCCCTGCCAGGCGGCGGCGGCCTTGTCATCCGCGCATTTGGCGTCCACCCAGCGTGTCTCCCCGGCTGTGCTCTCCTCGGCCTTCCAGAAGGGGGCGCGGGTTTTCAGCTGGTCGATGAGATAGGCGGTGGCGGCCAGGGCCTGCGCCCGGTGCGCGCTGGCGGTGGCGACGAAGACGATATTCTGCGCTGGCTCCAGCCTTCCCACACGGTGGATGATGATGCAGCCGGTCAGCGCCCAGCGTGCCTGCGCCTCATCGGCCAGCCGCTCCAGCGCTTTTTCCGTCATGCCGGGGTAGTGTTCCAGGTGCAGCGCCTTGAGGCTGCCATCCGCCGTCTGGCGGACGATGCCGATGAAGCTGGCGATGCCGCCGGTGCCCTCCTGGCCCAGCATGGCCAGCAGTGCGCCGGGGTCAAAATCCTGGTCCTGAACAGCCACCAGCCGCATGGTCTCAGCCTCCGGTTACCGGGGGGAAGAAGGCGATTTCATCGGCATTGCCCAAAGCCGTGTCGAGGGGGCAGAATTCCTGGCCGATGGCGCAACGGATGAGGTTTTCATCCGCGAAGGCGGCCGCATAGCCGGGGCCGCGCGTGCGCAGATACGCGATCAGCGCGCGCGGCGTGGTCACCTCCGCCGGCAGCGCCAGCTCTTCCCCGGTTTTGCCCGCACGCTCGCGCAGCCAGGCGAAATAGAGGATGCGCATGGCCGCCTAGCGCGCGTCGCCCGGCACGGCGGGCACGGGCTTCTGGACACCATTTTGCGTGCTGTACAAATCGCCCCCAGCGGTGATGGTCTCGGCCCCGGTGACCGACTGGCCCTGGCCCGGCGGGTAGGGCGAGGGCAGGGAGGGCGTATAGCCCTCGCCGAGCGGCAGGGTGGAATTCTTCTCCACCTGGCTGAGTGTCGGCATCGGCGTCACCGGTCCGGGCCAGACATCACCGGGCTGGGGCTGCAGCGGCGCCACATCCGGGCTTTTGCCAAGGGCGCGCTGGGCGGTTTCGCTGGTGGCGGCGGGCGCGTTGGGGTTGCCGAAGGGCCACATCGCATGGCCCGCGAAAGCGCCGCCGCCCGCGCAGCCGGTGAGACAGAGAGCCATCGTCAGGGCGAGGGGAATGCGCACAGTCTCTGCTCCTTCAGCGATTGCCGTTATCGTTTAACGCAAGCGCGCGGATCAGGAAATCCGCGATTCCCTCAGGCTCATCCAGCTTCAGTACAGGCACCGGGCAGTCCGGCAGGGGGGCCATGGCCGCCACGGCCAGCAGGTTCGCATCCGGCCAGGGCGGCGGTTCGCCCAGGGTGGGGCGGTAGACGGCCAGGCGCGGCAAGGGTTCGGATTTGAAGCCCTCCACCAGCACCAGATCCACGGGCGAGAGCCGCGCCAGCAGGGCCTCCAGCGGGGCGGGGCTGCGCGAGAACAGGGCGAAACCGCCCGCAATGGTCAGAATAACCTCCCTGGCCCCGGCCTCGGCATGGATGAAGCTATCCTTGCCCGGCTGGTCCAGCGTCACGCCGTGATGCGCGTGCTTGACGCTGGACACGCTGAGCCCCCGCGCCTTGAAGAGCGGGATCAGTGCTGCGATCAGCGTGGTTTTGCCCGCACCCGACCAGCCGGAGATGGCGAGAACGGCCAAGCAGGGTCAGGCGGTGGGGGGCTGCGCGCCGGCATGGCGCAGCCCGGCGGTGAGATAGTCCCAGCCGGTGATCAGCGTGAGCGCCGCGGCCAGCCAGAGCAGCACGAAGCCGATCCAGCCCATGGGCAGAAAGCCCAGCCCCATGAACCGCGCCCCTGCATCGCCCAGCAGCAGCAGGCCAAGTGCCACCATTTGCACGCCGGTCTTCCATTTCGCCAGCTTGGTCACCGGCAGGCCGACGCGGATGCCCGCCAGATATTCCCGCAGGCCGGAGACCAGGATCTCCCGCAGCATGATGACGATGGCGGGATAGATGCCATAGCCCGGCATATGGCCGAAGCCCACCAGGCACATCAGCGTGGCGCCGATGAGCAGCTTGTCGGCGATCGGGTCCAGCATCCGCCCGAAATCGGACAGCTGGGCCAGTTCGCGGGCCAGCTTGCCGTCCAGATAATCGGTGATGCCCGCCAGGGTGAAGAGCAAGGCCGCGCAGAAATCCGCCCAGGGGGCGCCGATCGCCTCCAGCAGCACCAGCAGCGGGATGGCGCAGATGCGCGAAAGGGTGAGGATATTTGGCAGGTCGGTCAGCATCGGAGGGCACCCTAGCGGGGATTTTGCGCGGGCGGAACCGCCAGCGCGGAATTCAAAACGATCCAGCGCCGCCGCCCCCGCCGTTTGTGCGGAATCCTCCAGCGCGCGGTAGGTGGTCAGCAGTTCGTCTCCCAGCGCGGTGAGCCTCGCCCCGCCATGCGCGGCGCCGCCCTTGGCGGTTTCCACCAAGGGCGCGGCGAAGCTGGTATTCAGGGATTCGACGAGGCTCCAGGCGCGCTTATAGCTCATGCCCATGCGCCGCCCGGCGGCGGCGATGGAGCCTGTCTCCGCGATCAGCGCCAGCAGATCCGCCCGGCCCGGCCCCATCACAATGCCGTGAGGGCCGGTCAGGCGCAGCCGCAGCCGGAAGGGTCGTGAAGTCTCCATGACAATAGTCAAACACGTTATGGGTTTGACCGTCACCCTCCCGCACCGATATATCCGGATAAACATATCGGGAGTGTGCCATGTCCGTGTCGCGCCGTTTGCTGCTTGCCGCCCCCCTGGCCCTGGCCGCCACCGGGCGGGCTGTTGCCGGGGAGGCGATCAGTGTCGCCTATGCCGGGTCCATGGGCAGGCTGATGGATAAAGGCATGAACCCCGCCTTCACCGCCGCCACCGGCGTTGCGGTGCATGGCATCGGCCAGGGCGCGGTGGCGCTGGCGCGTCTCATCACCGGCGGGGCGATGAAGCCGGATGTGTTCGTACCTGTCTCCGCAGGCCCCGCGAAGCTGGTGCGCGAGGCCGGGCTGGCGGAAACAGCCGTTCCGGTGGCCAGCACCTCCATGGTTCTGGCCTATTCGCCCACCTCCAAATTCGCGTCGCAATTCGCCGCCGCCAAAGGGGCGGACTGGACGAGGATTTTCCTGAACCCGGATTTCCGCCTGGGCCGCACGGACCCCACCGCCGACCCGCAAGGGCAATATGTGCTGTTCGCGCTGCAACTGGCCGGGCTTTACTACAAGCTGCCGGACTTTGCCGAGAAAGTCTCCGGCCCGATGCTCAACCCGGCGCAGATCTTCGCCGAGCCCTCGCTGCTGGCGCGGCTTGAGGCCGGGCAGATCGACGCGACCTTGGGCTATAAAAGTGCCGTGCGATCGCAAAACCTGCCCTTCATCGAGCTGCCGGATGCGGTCAATCTCTCCAACCCGGCCCTGGACGAGAGCCTCTATGCCAAGGCCAGCCTGACGCTGAAGGGCAAGGATGGAAGTCCGAAAACCATCCACCCCAGCCCGCTGGTGTTCTACGCCATGGCGCTGAAGGCGGCGGCCAACCCCAAGGCGGCTTCGGATTATGTGGCGTTCCTGGCCGGGCCGGATGGGCAGTCCATTTTCAAGCGTTACGGTTATGGCCCCGGCAAGGGCGCTGCCATCTGAACATGCTGCGCGCCGGGTTCCTGCTCCTTGTCCTGGCGTTTCTGCTGGCGCCGCTGAGCGGGCTGGTGACCAACGGCGTGTTCTGGCGGGAGGTGGCGCTCAGCCCGCAGGATTGGGCCGCCATCGCCACCTCCCTGCTGGGCGGGGCGGTGGCGATGCTGGTGATCGTGCTGATTGGCACGCCCTTGGCCTTCTACCTGGCCCGGGCGCGCGGGCGGCTGGTGCTGCTGGCCGAGGCCATCGTGCTGATGCCGATGCTGATGCCCACCCTCGCCTTGGGCATTCTGCTGGCCGTGGTGTATGGCCCGGCCGCGCCTTTGGGCCGGGCCTTCGGGGCGCTGGGGGTGACGCTCACCAACACCCCGGCGGCCTTTCTGCTGGCGACGATCTATGCCGCGCTGCCGACCTACGTGATCGCGGCGCGCGGCGCGCTGGCGCAGGTGCCGCCCGATTATGAGGAGCTGGCGCGGACCTTGGGCGATTCCCCCTGGCAAGCGCGGCTGCGCGTGACCTTGCCGCTGGCCAGGCGCGGGCTCTCCGCCGCGCTCTCCTTGGCCTGGGTGCGCGCATTGGGGGAATTCGGGGTGATCCTGATCCTCGCCTACTACCCCGCCGGGATGCCGGTGCAGCTCTGGACGGATGTGCAGGATCTCGGCCTGCAGGCGGTGTTTCCGCTGGTGGGGGTGTTTTTGCTGGCCACGCTGCCGGTGCCGCTCTGGCTGGGGCTGAGGGCGCGCGCGCCATGAGCGCCATCGAGATCGATTACACGCTGCCCGCCCCCGTGGCGTTGCAGGCGCGTTTCACGGTGCGGGGTTTTACCGCGCTGCTGGGCCGCTCCGGGGCGGGCAAAACCTCGTTGCTGCGCGCTCTGGCCGGGCTGCTGCCCGCGCAAGGTTCACCCTGGCAGGGCCTGGCGCCGGAGCGCCGGCCCGTCGGCTATCTGCCGCAGGATACGTTGCTGTTTCCGCATCTCTCCGTGCTGGAGAACACCGCCTATGCGCTGAAGGGCGCGCGGCGGCTGGAACAAGCGCGGGTCTTGCTGGCCGAGCTGGGGCTGGAAGAGCTGGCCGCCCGCCGGCCAAGCCAGCTTTCCGGCGGCCAGGCCAAGCGCGTGGCGCTGGCGCGGGCCTTGGCGCATGGCGCGCAATTGCTGCTGCTGGATGAACCCTCCGCCGGGCTCGATACGATCACCCGCGACGCCACGCTGGACTGGCTGGTGGAAACCGCCGCGGCGCGGGGTATTCCGGTGCTGGCGGCCACCCATGACCATGACATCGCCGCGCGGGCGGAGCGGCTGGCGCTGCTGGCGGACGGGCGGATCATCCAGCACGGCCCGGCGCGGGATGTGTTTGCCGCCCCGGCCAGCCGCGCGGCGGCGGAGCTGCTGGGCTATGAAAATATTTTTGAGCGCGAAGGCGCCCTATGGGCCATCCATGCGGCCGCCATCCGCCCCGACCCGGCGGGCGAGGCTTTTACCGTGCGCGCCGCGCGGGAGATGGGCACCGGGCTGCGCCTGACCTGCGGCGCCGAACCGCGCTTGCTGGTCGATCTGCCGCAGGGCAGGGCGGGGGATTATCCGCCGGGCGCGACAATCCGGCTCAGCTTGGCGGCCGCCGTGCGGCTGGGCTGACTGGCCGCCCCCCCTGCCTGGAAACGCGCTCTGGTGAGCCAGTCAGCGTGGTTTTCGAGAACCGGAGCGGAGCGTACGGTGAAGTACGTGAGCACCGGAAGCGCAGAAAACCGCGCTGAATGGCCGCCAGGGCGCGTTTCACGCCGCCTTGGTGAGGCGCTTGATGAAGGCGGATAGATGGTGGCGGCGCATCTCGGCTTTCGCCTTGGCGCTGGTGGTCATGTAGTTCATCTGCACCACATAGCGCTGGCCGATGAATTGTTTATGACCATGGAAGGTGGTGGGGCCGTTGGGGAAGATGAGCAGCGTGCCATCCACCGGCGGCACTTCCTTGGCGTAATTCTC
Source organism: uncultured Pseudomonadota bacterium (assembly GCA_963736885.1). Taxonomy (GTDB): domain Bacteria; phylum Pseudomonadota; class Alphaproteobacteria; order Acetobacterales; family Acetobacteraceae; genus Acidocella. The sequence continues at coordinate 375,960 of CAVTQN010000005.1, read as the reverse complement.
CAAATTCTGCCCGTCGCGCAGCAGGCGCAGGCAGCCCTCCTGCCGGGCCCAGGCATCGCCCTTGCCGGGGTTGAGATAGAGCAGGATGGTGACCCGCTTGGCCGATGAATCGGTGTGGATCTGCCCGTCCTGCGCGCCGGAATTGCCGCGCAACGTGGTCATCAGCGGCGCGCCTGCGAGATCCAGCCCGAATTTCTCTGCCACGATGGCGCGGAATTCCCCGCCCTCAAGCGCCGCGATGGCGGCCTTGGCCGCCGGGCCCAGCTTCAGCGCCCCGATGGGAAAACTGCCGCGCCCCTTCATCGGCGGCAGGTCGGCCACCACGGCGGGCAGAGCCTCTGGCGTGATGAAACGCTCCAGCAGGATATGGGGAAAAGGCGCGGCAGAGACCGGGGCCGCGCGCAAGGCGCTAAAATCCGCGACATCCATGGGGTGCATCCATTTAGAGTAAGGTCAAGGCGTTGGGCGAGAGAGGTAAGCGCTTCCCCCGGCCCGTGCAAGGCGCCATGCGGTTTGGGGCCTTGTTGCGCCGCACCAAGGCGCGCAGTATCCGCGCCGCATGTCCAAGCCAATAAAATCCGAGCCTGGTGTGATGCCCGCCTACCGCGCGCGCGTCGCGGCCGGGCTGCTCAAGCATGACCCCGCCCAGGCCATGGCGGCCGAGCATCTGCAGGACCTCTGGGCCAAGCTACGCGGCTACGACCCCAACCCGAAGCAGCCCCCCAATGGCTGGCTCGGCCGGATGCTGCGCCGCAAGCCGGTGGACGAGGTGCAGGATTATCCGAACGGGCTCTATATCGTCGGCGAGGTCGGGCGCGGCAAATCCATGCTGATGGATCTGTTTTTCGAGGCCGCCGACGTGCCCCGCAAGCAGCGCATCCATTTTCATGACTTCATGCAGCAGGCGCATAAGCGTTTTCATGAGATCAAGCGCAACCACCCGGAGGTGGACGACCCGATTCCGCCGCTGGCGGACATCATCGCGGGCGAGGCGGCCTTGCTCTGTTTTGATGAGTTCCAGGTGCATGACATCGTGGATGCGATGATCCTGGGGCGTCTGTTCGAGGCCTTGTTCGCCCGGCAGGTGGTCGTCGTCGCCACCTCCAACACGCTGCCGGACGATCTTTATAAGGGAAAGCCGGGGCGCGATGCCTTTCTGCCCTTCATCGCGCTGTTGAAGAAGCGCCTGGACGTGCTGGTGCTGGAGTTCAGCGCAGGATTACCGGCGCGGGCGCGAGCATGGGCTGAAAGCCTGGGTGGTGCCCGCCGACAGCCGGGCCGATGCCGCGATCGACCGGGTGTTCGAGCATCTCACGCAAGGGCTTGAGCCCAAGGCCGGGACGCTGCTGATCCAGGGCCGCAAGCTCACCGTGCCGCTGGCCGCCCAGGGGGTGGCGCGGTTCGATTTCGACGCGCTGTGCAAGGTGGCGCTGGGGCCGGGCGATTATCTGGCCATCGCCACCCATTACCATACCGTGCTGATTGACGGGATTCCCCGGCTCTCCCCGGATAATTTCGACGAGGCCCGGCGCTTCGTCACCCTTGTCGACGCGCTCTATGAGCATCGCTGCAAGCTCTACGCCTCCGCTGCCGCCTATCCGGATGATCTGTACCGGTCCGGCGAAGGCGCCTCGATCTTCGAGCGCACCGCCTCCCGGCTGGAGGAAATGCAGAGCGATACCTATCTCGCGCTGCCGCATTTGACGTAAGGCGCGCGGGGATGGCGGGGCGGCCGCGCGCAAATCAAAGCCATGCCGGCCGGTAGGCCGGCATGGACATGAAGTAAAATGATATCTGTTTGACATTTGGGGTCTTTTGCGATGCACAATGCTGCTTGCCGGGGCGTGGGAAGATGGGTTAGCACCCCCGGTGGATGCCCCTTCGTAATCTCAAAGACAGGTAGGCTAACACCAATGAACATACATGAATATCAGGGCAAGGAACTTCTCAAGAGTTACGGCGTCGCGATTCCGGCTGGCTATGTGGCCTGGACGCCCGAGGAGGCGGTGGATGCCGCCAAGAAACTGCCCGGGCCCGTCTATGTCGTGAAGTCTCAGATTCACGCGGGCGGCCGCGGGGCCGGCAGGTTCAAGGACGACCCGGACGGCAAGGGCGGTGTGCGCCTGGCCAGGTCGCTGGACGAGGTGCGCGACGCCGCCGCCGCGATGATCGGCAACACCCTGATCACCAAGCAGACCGGCCCGCACGGGCGGCTGGTGCGCCGCGTTTATGTGGAAGCGGGCTGCGATATCAAGCGCGAGCTGTATCTCTCTCTCCTGATCGACCGCTCTGTCTCCGAGGTGGTGATCATCGCCTCCACCGAGGGCGGCATGGAGATCGAAGAGGTCGCCGCGCATCACCCCGAGAAGATCCTGCGCGCCCCGGTTGACCCGGCCTCTGGCATCTCCAGCTTCCACGCCCGCAAGCTCGCCTTCGGCCTTGGCCTTGAGGACCAGCAGGTCGGCGTGTTCACCCATTTCGTCACCGCCATGTACAATGCCTTCCTGGCGCTGGACGCGGCGATCATCGAGGTTAACCCGCTGGTCGTCACCGGCGCGGGCGAGATCCTGGCACTCGACGCCAAGGTGAGCTTCGACGACAACGCCCTCTACCGCCACCCGGAGATCGAGACCCTGCGCGACGAGGGCGAGGAAGACCCGAAGGAGCTGGAAGCGAACAAATACTCGCTCTCCTACGTGGCGCTGGACGGCAATATCGGCTGCATGGTGAATGGTGCTGGCCTGGCCATGGCGACCATGGACATCATCAAGCTTTACGGCGCCGAGCCGGCGAATTTTCTGGACGTTGGCGGTGGGGCGACGAAAGAGCGCGTGACGGCGGCGTTCAAGATCATTCTGTCTGATCCGAATGTCGAGGGCATCCTGGTCAATATCTTCGGCGGCATCATGCGCTGCGACGTGATCGCGGAAGGCGTGATCGCGGCGGCGCGCGAAGTGTCTCTCTCGGTGCCGCTGGTGGTGCGCCTTGAGGGCACCAACGTGCAGCTTGGCAAGGACATCATGGCCAGGTCCGGCCTGCCCATCATCCCCGCTGACAATCTGGCCGATGCGGCCGAGAAGATCGTCAAAGCCGTGAAGGAAGCCGCATAATGGCCATTCTCGTCAACAAGGACACCAAGGTCATTACCCAGGGCTTCACCGGCGCCCAGGGCACCTTCCACTCCGAGCAGGCTTTGGCCTACGGCACCAAGATCGTCGGCGGCGTGACGCCGGGCAAGGGCGGCACCACGCATCTCGACCTGCCGGTGTTCAACACGGTTGGCGAAGCGATCGCCAAGACCGGTGCCAACGCCTCCGCCATCTACGTGCCGCCGCCCTTCGCCGCGGACGCGATTCTGGAGGCGATCGATGCCGGGGTTGAGCTGATCGTCGCCATCACCGAGGGCATCCCGGTGCTGGACATGGTGAAGGTCAAGCGCGCGCTGTGCGGCTCCAGCTCCCGCCTGATCGGGCCGAACTGCCCGGGCGTGATCACCCCGGATGAGTGCAAGATCGGCATCATGCCGGGGCATATCCACAAGCGCGGCTCCATCGGCATCGTCTCGCGCTCCGGCACCCTCACCTATGAGGCCGTGGCGCAGACCACCGCCGCCGGGCTCGGCCAGTCCACCTGCGTGGGCATTGGCGGCGACCCGGTGAAGGGCACGGATTTCATCGAGGTGCTGGACCTGTTCCTGCATGACGACGAGACCCAGGCGATCATCATGATCGGCGAGATCGGCGGTCCCTCCGAGACCGACGCGGCCGCGTTCCTGGCCCGGCACAAGATCAAGAAGCCGGTTGTGGGCTTCATCGCCGGGGCCACCGCGCCTGCGGGCCGGCGCATGGGGCATGCCGGTGCCGTGATCTCCGGCGGCAAGGACACCGCCCAGGCGAAGATCGCCGCCATGAAGGAAGCTGGCATTTTTGTTGCTGACAGCCCGGCCTCGCTGGGCAGCACGATGCTGAAGGCGCTGAGCGCCTGAGTTTGTTGCCCCCATGGCGGTCACGCCGTGGGGGTTTTTTTGGCCCATTGCCCGGGCTGGGGCATTTTCGTTGTAACCATGCGCATTCAGCAACCCTGCCCCTTGGCTGTGGGTAACGGCACAATTACGGCAGTAGCTTATATGCGCCGCAAGGGAAGGTACTGCACAGCACGAGTTGGGGTGGTTTTGTGCCATTCGCCGCGGGCGGTTGTCTCTATAGGAGAGGATTGATTATGGCCGGTGTGGACGTGATTGCGACGGCAATGAATGGGGCGAACGCCCAGTTTATTGCGCAGCTTTATGCGAAATGGGTGGAAGCGCCCAACTCTGTCGATCCTGATTTTGCCGCCCTGTTCGCGGCGCTTGACGATGATACCCGCTCCATTCTGACGGACGCCTCCGGCGCTTCCTGGGCGCCGCGCCCCTCCGTGTTCGAGACCGTGAGCGCCGAGGCCGCCCCGAAGGAGGCCAAGCAGCCCGCCGGGTCCCCGGCCGAGTCCCGCGCCGCGACGCTGGATTCCATCCGCGCCCTCATGCTCATCCGCGCCTACCGCGTGCGCGGCCATCTAGAGGCGCAGCTCGACCCGCTGGGGCTGAAGCCGAAAGGCTACCATTCCGAGCTCGACCCCGCCACCTATGGCTTCACCGAGCCGGCCGACATGGACCGGCCGATCTTCCTGGACGGGGTTTTGGGCTTTGAGACCGCCACCCTGCGTGAGGTGATGGCCGCCCTTCGCCTGAGCTATTGCGGCGAGATCGGCGTCGAGTTCATGCATATCCAGGACCCGGCCCAGAAGAGCTGGATCCAGAAGAAGATCGAGGGCGCGCCCTGGCTTTCCGTCTACGACAAAAAGGGCAAGACCAAGATCCTCAAGCAGCTCACGGAAGCTGACAGTTTCGAGGCGTTCTGCCAGAAGCGCTTCGTCGGTACCAAGCGCTTCGGGCTTGAGGGCGGCGAGAGCACCATTCCCGCCCTGCACGCCGTCATCGAAACCGCCGCCGGCCGGGGCGTGCGCGAGATCGCCATCGGCATGCCGCATCGCGGCCGCCTGAACACCCTCGTCAATATCGTCAAGAAGCCGCTGGTCGCCTTGTTCTCCGAGTTCGGCGGCGCCTCCGCCAAGCCCGACGACGTGCAGGGCTCCGGCGACGTGAAATACCATCTCGGCACCTCGACCGACGTGGTGATCAACGGCAACCAGGTTCATCTTTCGCTGCAGCCCAACCCCTCGCATCTCGAGGCGGTGGACCCGGTGGTGGTCGGCAAGATCCGCGCCCGCCTGGACATGGCGGGTGATACCACCCGCAAATCCGCCATGGCCATTCAGATGCATGGCGACGCCGCCTTCGCCGGCCAGGGGCTGGTGTATGAGACGCTGGCGATGAGCCAGCTCATCGGCTACCGCACCGGCGGCTCGGTGCATCTCGTCGTCAACAACCAGATCGGCTTCACCACCGTCCCGGCGCACGCTTTCTCCGGCCTGTACTGCACGGACGTCGCCAAATCCGTGCAGGCGCCGATTCTGCATGTGAATGGCGACAACCCGGAAGCCGTGGTGTACGCCGCGCAGATCGCCGCCGAGTTCCGCTGCGAATTCTCGACTGACGTGGTCATCGACCTCGTCTGCTACCGCCGCCATGGCCATAACGAGAATGACGAGCCGGCGTTCACCCAGCCGATCATGTACAAGGCGATCAAGGCGCTGAAGACCACCCGCGCCTTGTACGCCGAGCGTCTGGCCAAGGAAGGCTCCGTCTCCGCCGATGAGGCGAAGGCGATTACCGACGAATATGGCAAGGAGCTGGAAGCCGCCTATGAAGGCGCCAAGGATTACAAGGTCAACAAGGCGGACTGGCTGGAAGGCCACTGGGCCGGGTTGAGGCAGGCCGATGACGATGCCGAGCGGCTGGAAGGTGTTACCGCCGCCCCGCTGGCGCAGCTTCAGGAGGTCGGCAAGGCGCTCTACACCCCGCCGCAGAATTTCGACCTGAACCCGAAGATCGCCCGCCAGCTTGAAGCCAAGAAGCAGATGTTCGAGACCGGCGAAGGGCTGGACTGGGCAACCGGTGAAGCCCTGGCCTTCGGCACGCTGCAGCTGGATGGCCACCGCATCCGCCTCTCGGGCGAGGACGTGCAGCGCGGCACCTTCTCCCAGCGCCATGCGGTGCTGATCGACCAGGCCAACCAGAACGAATATGTGCCCCTGAACAATATCCGCGAGGGCCAGGCGCGCATCGAGATCTTCAACTCGCTGCTCTCCGAAGTTGGCGTGCTCGGCTTTGAGTACGGCTACACCGTCGCCGATCCTTCGGTGCTGGTGCTGTGGGAGGCGCAGTTCGGCGATTTCGCCAATGGCGCGCAGGTGATCATCGACCAGTTCATCGCCGCCGGTGAGACCAAGTGGCTGCGCATGTCCGGGCTGGTGATGCTGCTGCCCCACGGCCAGGAAGGCCAGGGGCCGGAGCATTCCTCCGCCCGTCTGGAGCGCTATCTGCAGCTCTGCGCCGAGAACAACATGATCGTCGGCAACATCTCCACCCCAGCGAACTATTACCACGCGCTGCGCCGCCAGCTGAAGCGCAACTACCGCAAGCCGCTGATGCTGATGACGCCGAAATCCCTGCTGCGCCACAAGCTGTGCGTCTCGCCGCTGGCCGATTTCGCCGAAGGCACCGGCTTCAAGTTCGTGCTGCCGGAGACCGACGAGCTGGTGGCCGCCGACAAGGTGAAGCGCGTGGTCCTGTGCTCGGGCAAGGTCTATTACGACCTGCTGGCCGAGCGGCGCGAGCGCGGCATCAAGGATGTCGCCCTGGTGCGCCTGGAGCAGTTCTATCCCTTCCCGGTGAAGGCGCTGAAGGCCGCCATCGAGGGCTACAGGAACGCCGAGCTGGTGTGGTGCCAGGAGGAGCCGGAAAATAACGGCGCCTGGAACTTCGTCGACCGCCGCATCGAGGGCGTGCTCGCCTGCCTGGATAACGCCGCCAAGCGTCCCCGCTATGTGGGCCGTAAGGCTGCCGCCTCCCCGGCCAGCGGCCTTGCCAAGGTGTTCGCCGCCGAGCAGGCTGCGCTGGTCAACGAGGCGCTGAGCGTCTAATTTCTCCGGTTCCTTATCCAACACGACTAAAAAGCAGGAGTTTCCATGTCGGCCGATATCAAGGTTCCCACGCTTGGGGAGAGTGTTGCCTCCGCCACCATCGCCCGCTGGATCAAGAAGGTTGGCGAGGCCGTCGCCGCGGATGAGCCCATCGTGGAGCTGGAGACGGACAAGGTTACCGTTGAGGTGAACGCGCCGGAAGCCGGGGTGATCGCCGAGATCGCCGCTGAGGAAGGGGCCGAGGTTCAGCCGGGCGACCTGCTGGGCCGCGTGGACGCGAGCGGCGCCGCCGCCCCCGCGCCGAAGAAGGAGCCGGCCGAGGCCGCCGCGCCGAAGACCGGCGTGAATGCCGCCCAGACCGCGCCCGGCCCGGTGGCCCGCCCCGGCGTGGGCGCGCTGCCCGCCGCCGCCAAGATGATGGCGGAGAAGAGCGTGAACCCGGCCGATGTGACCGGCACCGCCAAGGATGGCCGCATCTCCAAGGGTGACGTGCTGGCCTTTGTGAGCAAGCCGGCCGCTGCCCCCGCCGCCCCGGCGGCGAAGGCCCCGCGCACCGCCGATGTGCGCGAGGAGCGGGTGAAGATGACCCGCCTGCGCAAGACCATCGCCAACCGCCTGAAGGAGGCGCAGAACACCGCCGCCATGCTCACCACCTTCAACGAGGTGGACATGAGCGCGGTGATGGCGCTGCGCACCTCTTACCGCGATGTGTTCGAGAAGAAGCACAAGGGCATCCGCCTGGGCTTCAACGGCTTCTTCGTGAAGGCGGTGTGCGCGGCGCTGGCCGAGTTCCCGGCGGTGAATGCCGAGATCGACGGTGACGAGATCGTCTACAAGAACTTCGTGAACATGGGCATCGCCGTCGGCGGCGCCAATGGTCTCGTGGTGCCGGTGATCCGCGATGCCGAGCAGAAGAGCATCTCCGAGATCGAGGCGGAGATCGCCGGGTTCGCCAAGCGCGCCAAGGACGGCACGCTGAAGCTCGACGAGCTCTCCGGCGGCTCCTTCTCCATCACCAATGGCGGCGTGTACGGCTCGCTGATGAGCACGCCGATCATCAACCCGCCGCAATCGGCCATTCTGGGCATGCACAAGATCCAGGAGCGCCCGGTGGTTGTGGACGGCAAGATCGAGATCCGCCCGATGATGTATCTGGCGCTCTCCTACGATCACCGCATCATCGATGGCCGCGAGGCGGTCTCCTTCCTGGTGCGCGTGAAGGAGAGCATCGAGGATCCCCGCCGCCTGCTGCTGGCGATCTGAAACGCGAAGGGGCCCGAAAGGGCCCCTTTTTAGTTTCAGAAGTTTTGCAGCTTTTTGAAGCTTTGCGTGGTGTCCCAATTCAGACTGCGCGGCTGTGCCGCTTCGTCATCGGGACACAGGCTGCACCAAAAATTTTTGTTAGTTAGCGCTTTCGCGCACGCGCACCAGATTATCCAAAAAACGCTCCGCGCAGGCCCGCCAGGAATATTGCTCCGCATAGGGCCGGCAATGGGCGCGGTCGATGTCCAAAGCCTTCAGGCAGGCCTTGCGTAAATCCTCATCCAGCGCGCCCACCGGCATGGGCGCCTCGCCGAGGATATCCATCGGCCCCGTCACCGGATAGGCCGCCACCGGCAGGCCGGAGGCCAAGGCTTCCAGCACCACCAGCCCGAACGTATCGGTGCGGGAGGGGAACACGAACACATCCGCCCCGGCATAGGCGGCGGCCAGCGCCGGGCCATGGCGGGCACCGGCGAAATGCGCGTCGGGAAACTCTTTCTCCAGCGCCTTGCGCTGCGGCCCATCCCCCACCACCAGCTTGGAGCCGGGCAGGTCGAGCGACAGGAAGGCGCGGAGATTCTTCTCCACCGCCACCCGGCCGACATAGGCGAAGATCGGGCGCGGCAAGTCCCACGCCTCGCGCTGCGCCGGGTGAAACGCATCAAGGTCCACGCCGCGTGACCAGGGGCGGACATGTTTGAAGCCGCGCGCGGTGAGTTCATCGCGCAAGGACTGCGTGGCGACCATCACCGCCGATCCCGACCCATGGAACCGCCGCAGCCAGGCATAGGTGAGGCGCGAGGGAATTTTCGTCCGCGCCTCCAGATATTCCGCGAAGCGCGTATGAAAGGCGGTGGTGAAATGAATATTTTTCCGCTTCGCATAGGCCCGCGCCGCCATGCCCAGCGGCCCCTCGGTCGCCACATGCAGCGCGTCGGGCTGGAAGTCCTCGATAATCTTCGCCAACTTGCGGCGGGGGAGCAGCGCCAGCCGGATTTCCGGGTAGGAGGGCATCGGCATGGTGTTGAACCTGTCCGGCCCCACCACCTCGACGATCTTGCCCATCGCCCGCATTTCATGGGTGATGGTGCGCAGCGTCCGCACCACTCCGTTCACCTGGGGCTCCCAGGCGTCGGTGACGATGAGGATGCGCGAGAGACCCGCGAAAGCCAGCAGGGGTTCAGGCTCCTGCTGATATAGCACTGGCGCCGCCATTTTCACGCGGCGCATTGGCAATCTCCGCCGCCACGGCCTGCAAGGCGGCCGATTGCGCCGGGTTCAGCTTCGGCGCCGGGCTGGCGAGCATGGAGAGATTTTGCCGCGCCACCCAATCCACGAGTTCCAGCGTGCCGTCGAAATGTTCGACAAGCGCGGTGCAGCTTTCCACCCAGTCGCCATCGTTCAGATACATCACGCCGTTCACGGGGCGCATCTCGGCATGGTGGATATGGCCGCACACCACGCCGTCAAACCCGCGGGATTTCGCATCGTCGGCCAAGGCGGTCTCGAACCGGTCGATCGCCTTCACCGCTTCCTTCACCTGCAATTTCAGCCAGGCGGAGAGCGACCAGTAGGGATAGCCGAACTTGCTGCGCAGAATGTTGAAATAACGGTTCGCGCCGAGGGCGACGGTGTAGGCCCAGTCGCCCAGCAGCGCCAGGATGCGCGCATGGCGCACCACGCTGTCGAAGCTGTCGCCATGGGTGATCAGCAGGCGCTTGCCATCGGCGGTGGTGTGCTCGGCCTCCATCTGCAGCTTCACGCCGCAGACCTCGATGCCGAGGCTGATATATTTGCGCAACATTTCATCGTGGTTGCCGGGCACGTAGACAACATTGGTGCCAGAGCGCGCGGTTTTCAAAATCAGCCGCAGCACCTCGTCGTGATGCTTGTCCCAGAACCAGGAGCGTTTCAGCCGCCAGCCATCGATGATGTCACCGACCAGAAACAAATTTTCGCAAGAGGTTCGCTTGAGAAAATCCGCCAGGAACTCCGCCCTGCAACCGCGCGTGCCCATGTGCACGTCGGATATGAAGACGCTGCGATAAGCCGTCTGCGCCGGACGGTGCTGGCTGGATGCGTTCATGGTGCCGGAATAGTCCGCGCAGCCGCGCCGGAGACAGTGAAGTTTCAATGACGGAATCAATAGGTTCTGCAAATTAGCATTGTCATTGCGCTGTCATTTATGTGTCATTCTGGCGTCATCAAAACCGTGCATGGAGGAAGTTTACGCGATGGGCTCCGGAGCAAGGTAGAATGTTGATTATTTTCAATCCGGTAGCCGGTCGGCGGCGGGCGGCGGCGTTGTGGCGCGTGCTGGACCTGCTGGTCGAGAACGGGGTGAAGATCGAGGTGGCCGAGACCCAGCATGCCGGCCATGCAACGGAACTGGCCCGCCAGGCCGCGCGGGGGGGCGAATTCATGGTCGTCGCCGCCGGCGGGGATGGCACCATCGCCGAGGTGGCGAACGGGCTGATCGGCTCGCAGACCGCACTTGGTATCATCCCGCTCGGCACCGCCAATGTGCTGGCCAAGGAGTACAAGCTCTCCACCACCCCGCGCGCCATCGCCAACACGCTGGCCTATAAACGCTGCCAGCGTCTCTGGCCCGGCGTGGCACAGTTGCCGGGGGGGCAGCGCGTGTTCGTGCAGATGCTGGGGCTGGGCTTTGATGGCGCGGTGGTGAAGGGGGTGCAGCCCATGCTCAAGCGCGCCATCGGCAAGGGCGCCTATGTCTGGCAGTCGCTCTGGGAGTCCGTGGCCTATCGATTTCCCGACCGTACGCCTGACGGTGGACGGGGTGGAACACCAGGCCGCCAGCGTGGTGGTCAGCAAGGGGCGGCTCTATGGCGGGCCCTATCTGCTGGCGCCGGAGGCGCATCCTGAGGCGCCGGGCTTCCAGGTGGTGCTGTTTGAGAAGCCGGGCACCTGGCCGGCTCTGCTCTCCGGCGCGGCGCTGCCTTTGGGGCTGCTGCCGCATTGCCCAGGGGTGCGCGTTATCAGCGGCAGCCATGTGGAATTTGCCTCTCCAAATGGCGGCATTCCCACCCAGGCTGACGGAGATTCCCTCGCCGCCACGCCATGCGGCGTGGTGAGCGCCGAAGCGCCGATTTCCTTGATTGTGGGCTGACTGCAACGGGGCTTGACGGTCCGGGTCAAGGTTCTATGGGAAACCTGCCCTCAAGAAGGAGACATCAGAGATGAAAACCCCCGTGCGCGTTGCCGTGACCGGCGCCGCTGGCCAGATCGGCTACGCTATTCTGTTTCGCATCGCCAATGGCGATCTGCTCGGCAAGGATACGCCGGTCATCTTGAATCTGCTCGACCTGCCGCAGGCCCAGAAGGCGCTGAACGGCGTGATCATGGAACTGAACGACTGCGCCTTCCCGCTGCTGGCCGGCGTGACGCCCGAGCGACGATCCGAATGTCGCCTTCAAGGATGCCGACATCGCCATCCTCGTCGGCTCGCGCCCCCGCGGCCCGGGCATGGAGCGCCGCGACCTGCTGGCCGCCAATGCCGAGATCTTCAAGGTTCAGGGCAAGGCGCTGAACGATGTCGCCTCGCGCGACGTGAAGGTGCTCGTGGTCGGCAACCCGGCCAACACCAATGCCTACATCGCCATGAAGTCCGCCCCGGATCTGCCGAAGGAGAACTTCACCGCGATGCTGCGCCTGGACCATAACCGCGCCGTGTCCATGCTGGCCGAGAAGACCGGCACGCCGGTGAAGGATATCGAGAAGGTCGCGGTGTGGGGCAACCACTCTCCCACCATGTATGCCGATTACCGTTTCGCCACCGCCGCCGGCAAGCCGATGCCGGAGGTGGTGAATGACGAGGAATGGTACAAGAACACCTACCTCTCCGCCGTCGGCAAGCGCGGTGCGGCCATCATCGAGGCGCGCGGCCTGTCCTCCGCCGCCTCCGCCGCCAATGCCGCCATCGACCATGTGCGCGACTGGGTGCTGGGCACCAACGGCAAATGGGTCTCCATGGGCATCCCGTCCGACGGCTCCTATGGCATCCCCGAGGATGTGATCTACGGCGTGCCCTGCACCTGCGAGGGCGGCAAATACAAGCGCGTCGAGGGCCTGCCGGTGGACGAGTTCTCCAAGTGCCGCATGGACCACACGCTGAACGAGCTGCTGGAAGAGCAGGCCGCCGTGGCCGACCTGCTGAAGTAAAGCGCCGATCTCGAAACGAAAGAAAAGGGCTCTCCCGTTCGCGGGAGGGCCTTTTTCTTTTTGTCCCAACTCTTTGCGGGCAATCCTGTGGCGGCGCGGCGGGCGGTTTGCTAGCGGGTTGGTGTGGGAAATTCTGACGTTCTGATGTTTGGCTTGCCGGGGCAGGGGATGCATTTGCATCTCGATGCCCTGTCGCTGCTGTTTTTCTGCATTCTGCTGCCGCAGGCCGCGGCGGCGGCGCTGGCGGGCATGCGCGGCTCGCTCAGTTTCTGGGTGTTCGTGCTCGGCATGGCGCTGACGCTGCTGGCCGGCGACGCCTTCACCATGATCTTCGGCTTCGAGCTGATGAGTGCCGCCTCCTGGCTGCTGGTGCTGCGCGGCGACCAGAAACCGGCGATGCTTTATGCCGGCGTGGCGATTTTTTCCGGCGCCTGTCTGATCCCGGCGTTGTTCCTGCCCGCCTCCTCCCTCGCCTTCGTGCTGGTGGCGCTGGGGGCGGGGGCCAAGGCGGGGCTTGGCACCGCTGCATAGCTGGCTGCCGCGCGCGCATCCTGCCCCTCCGGCGGGGGTTTCGGCGCTGATGTCCGGCGGCATGGTGAAGGTCGCGCTCTATGTGCTCATCCGCTACGGCTTCGTGATTTCGGCCCCGGCGGCGCAGCCCTGGTGGGGTGGGCTGCTGATCGTGGCGGGCGCGCTCTCGGTGCTCATCGGCGCCCTGCGGGCGTTTCTGGAGGTGGAGCTGAAGACCGTGCTGGCCTGCTCCACCATCGAGCATGTCGGGCTCATCGCGGTCGGGCTGGGGCTGGCATTGCGCGCGAAGGCGCATGGGCGATGCCGAGCTTTCCGGCCTGGCGCTGCAGGCCGCCTTGCTCTGCGCCGTGGCGCATGGGCTGTTCAAGCCGCTGCTCTTCATCGGCGCCGGGCGAGGTGAAGCGCGCCGTCGGCACCACCTCCCTCAACTGGCTGGGCGGGATGATGCGCGGCATGCCCCGGCTGGGCGCGCTGATGCTGCTGGGCGCGGCGGGCATGGCCGCCCTGCCGCTTGGCCCGGGCTTCGCGCCGGAATTCCTGCTGCTTCACGCGGTGGTCGGCGGCGGCGGCCATGGGCGGCATTCTGGCGCGCATCGGGTTCTCGGCGCTGCTGGCGGTGCTGGGCGTCGGCGCCGCCTTGGCGCCTGGCGGCTGCGGTGCGGATCATCGGCATGGGCTTTTTGGGCCGGCCGCGCAGCCTGCATGCGGCGGCGGCCGAGGATGCACGGCGCCGGCCCGCTTCCTCGGCATGGCGCTGCTGGGTGCGCTTTGCATTCCCGTTGCCCTGCTGCCGGGGCTGATTGTGGCGCTGATGACCCCGGTCATCCGCCTGCTCGCCCCGCGGCGCAGACCCCGCCGCCTCTGCCTATGCGCCGCTCTCCTTGCCGTGCTCGCCGGGTTCGCGGCGCTGGCGGCCGGGTTTGTGCAGCAGCGCTGGGGCGTGCGGGGCACGCGCGAAGTGCCGGCCTGGAATGGCGGCTTTGGCCGCGCCGCCGGCCTGGCTGCCCTTTGGCGACCCGCACCACCCAGCCCAGCGCCACCGGCTTTGCCGAGCCGGTGATGCGCGCTTTGGGCGCAGGGCTGCTCGGCCCGGCCCTGGCGCGACCCGGCGGAGCGGTTCCTGCTCGTCCCGCTGGCCCGGCTGCATCGTGCGCTCCGTGCGCCTGGCCGAGCGCGTGCGCCGCGCCACCATCCGCGAGCGCCTGGCCTTCGTCTTCGCCGCGCTGGTGGCGTTTCTGCTGGCCCTCGGGCTGGGGCAGGGGAGCTGAATGCGCGGTTCCTGCTCGCCCTCCTCGCCAGCCTGCTGCATGTCGCCCTCGTGCTTCGCCGGCGCGCCGCTGCTGATGGGGGGCATCAAACAAGCTGCGCGCCCGGCTTCTGGGGCGGCGCGGCCCGCCGGTACTGCAGCCCTACTGCATCTGCACAAACTGCTGCGCAAGACCACGCTGGTGCCCGATACCGCGACGGAATTTTTCCCATCTGGCCGCTGGCGCGTTTCCTGGCCATGGCGGTGGCCGCCATGCTCATCCCCGGCTTCTGCACCGGCATGCTCACCGCCCAGGCCGGGGACTACATCACCATCGTCGGGCTGTTCGCGCCTCGCCCGCGCCGCCACCATGCTGGGCGGGCTGGAGACGGGCTTTGGCTTTGGCGGCGCCGGGGCGGCGCGCGAGGCCCTCTTCAGCCTCTTCGCCGAGGGCGCGTTTCTGGTGCTGCTGCTGGCCTTCGTCGCTCATGGCCGCAGACAACCAGCGTGGATGGCATCGCCACCGCCTTCCGCGCCGGCGCATATCGGCGTCTCCGTCTCGCTCGGCTTCGCCCTGGCGGCCATGCTCACCGTGGCGCTGACCGAGACCGGGCGCATCCCCATCGACAATCCCTCCGGCCATCTGGAACTCGCCATGGTGCATGAGGCGATGGCGCTGGAATATTCCGGCCGGCTGCTGCTGCTGCTGGACTATGCCGGCGATGCTGCGGCTGATCGCCTGGATGAACCTGATCGGCACGATCTTCCTGCCCTTCGGCATGGCCCGCGCCGGGGATGTTCTCTCCTGGCCCGGCGGGCTGCTGCTTTGGGCGGTGCAACTGCTGTTCATGGCGATGGCCCTTTCCGTCTTCGAGGTCTCGCGCGCAAAAATGCGCGTCTTCCGGGTGCCGGAATTCCTCGGCGCGGCCTTGCTGCTCGGCATGCTCGCCAGCGTCTTCCTGTTCGTCGCGGCAAGGATCGGCGCATGAGCCTCACCTTCTCCCTCGCGCATCTGATGGGCGGGGTCCTTCTGCTCTGCGCCTTCCTGCTGCTCTCCCAGCGCCGGCTCTCGGCGATGATCACGCTCTACCAGGCCGAGGCCCTGGTGCTCTCCGCCGCCGCCTTCTGGCAGGGCTATGCGCAGGATGAGGTCAATCTCTACCTCACCGGCCTCCTCACCTTGGCGCATCAAGGCCGTGGTGCTGCCGATCGGGCTGCGCGAGATCGTGCTGCGCTTCAACATGGTCCGCGCCGTGGAGACGGCGATGCCGATGGCGATCTCGATGATCCTCGGGCTGGGGCTCATCGGCGTTGCCGTGCTGGTGGTGCTGCCGACGACGATGAGCTCCCTCTCCCTCACCCGCGAGGACCTCGCCATCGCCCTCTCCGTGGTGCTGCTGGGGCTGCTGCTGATGATCGCGCGGCGCAACGCGCTGGCGCAGATCGTCGGGTTTCTCTCCATGGAAAACGGGCTGGTGCTGGCGGCCATCGGCATGCCGGGCATGCCCTTCGTGGCGGAGTTCTCGGTGGCGCTGCTGGTGCTGCTGGCCTTTCTGGTGGTGGGCGTGTTCCTGCTGCGTATCCGCGAGCATTTCGACACGCTGGATCTCTCCGGGCTTGAGGAAATCGAGAGGCGCGGACGGTGAGTTTTGCGCTCCTTGCCATCGCGCTGCCCTTTCTGGCGGCCGGTTTGCCTCGGCCTTGCGGGTAGCGCCGCGCCAGGGGGCCATCGCCAATGCTGCGGTCAGCGGGGCGCTGTTCGCGCTCACCCTGGCGGTGTTCTGGTATGGCGGGTCCGGGCTGGTGGCGGCGGACCCGCTGGCGTCTCTGTTCGGGGCGGTCAGCGGGTTTGTCGGGTTCACCACCTCGCTCGCCAATATCGGCTATGTCTCGGCGGACGAGGCGCGCATGCCGGTGCACCGCTGGCGGATCTACCATGCCCTCTTCCAGGTCGTGCTGGGGGCGAGCCTGCTCGGCCTCTATGCCGATAATATCGGGCTGCTCTGGACGGCGATGGAGGGTGGCACCATCGCCATGACGCTGGGGGTCAGCCTTTCGCGCACGCCCTCGGCGCTGGAGGCGGCCTGGAAATATTTCATCCTGGGCGGTGTCGGCATCGGGCTCGCTCTGTTCGGCACCATGCTGGTTTATCTGGCCGCACAGCCGGCCCTGGGGCCGGGCTTTGCGGCCATGAGCTTTGCCGCCCTTTCCACCCATGCCGCGCATATGGATGGCGCGCTGCTCACCCTCGCCTTCGTCTTCATCCTGTTCGGCTATGGCACCAAGGCGGCCTTGGTGCCGCTGCATGGCTGGCTGCCGGATGCCTATGCCGAAGGCCCAGCGCCGCTCACCACCGCGCTCTCGGGGCTGCTGATCAATGTCGCCCTTCTGGCTATTCTGCGCTTCCGGCATCTGATGGAGGCCAACGCCGCCGCAGGCGGCACGGCGACGTCGCCGGGGCCGTTCCTGCTCACGCTGGGGCTGGCCTCGTTGTTCCTGGCGGCTTTCTCGTTCTCACGCCGGCGCGATGCGCGGCGGTTCTTCGGCTTCTCCTCCATCGAGCAATCCGGCATCTCGGCCTTCGCCTTCGGCATTGGCGGGCCCGCGGCGGTGTTTGGCGGGCTGCTGCATATGGTGCTGCATACGCTCTTGAAATCCGGCCTGTTCCTGGCGCTCATCCGCGCCGCCGGCCTGCGCGGCTCCGCCGCCCCCGGAAATTACAGCTTCTCGCATCTGCGCGGCATTCTGGGCGCCAATAAATATGTGGGCTGGCTGCTCGGGGCTTGCGTCTTCGCCCTCACCGGCTTGCCGCCCTCGGGCCTGTTTGCCAGCGAGTTCATCATCATCAGCCAGACCATCCAGAAGAACCCTTACATGTCCCTGCCGCTGGGGCTGGGGCTGCTGCTCTGCGCGGTGGCGGTCCTGCGCAATATCGGGCCTCTGCTCTTTGCCCCGGCCCCGCATGAGAAACCGAAAAAACCGGGGTGGAGCGCTAATCTCGTGGCGCTGCATCTGGCTCTGCTGTTCCTGCTCGCCTTCGCCATGCCGGGGCCTTTGGTGCATCTGCTCTCCGGCGCGGCGGAGGCGCTGCAATGAAGCTGTTATCTCCGCAAGACTGGGCTGCGCATCAGGGCCGTTTCATCGCGCTCTGGACGGATGCGAGCCGCGCCTATGCGCTCTATGAGCCGGGCGAGCTGGTGGCGGTGGAGCTGCAAAACGGCACCTACCCGGCCTTGCCTTATCCCGGCGCCAACTGGTTCCAGCGTCTGGCAAGAGATTTGAACGGCCATACCGCCGCGGGCTTCAACGAGCCGCGCACGGCGGTGGAACATTTCCGCGAGCCGGATGGCCGCGCCGCCTGGCCGGAGTTCAAATCCCCTGATGCCGAGGGCGTGCATCAGGTCGCGGTCGGGCCGGTCCATGCCGGGATCATCGAGCCCGGCCATTTCCGCTTCTCCGTGGTTGGCGAACAGGTGCTGAAGCTCGAAGCGCGCCTCGGTTACGCGCACAAGGGCACGCTGGGGCTGATGCGCGGCAAATCCCCGCGCCAGGCGGCGCGCTACGCGGCGCGCATTTCGGGCGATGCCACGGTGGCGCATTCCATCGCCTTCGCCCGCGCGGCGGAGACGGCGTTGGCGATGCAGGTGCCCGAGCGCGCCCATTATCTGCGCGCGGTGATGGCGGAGATCGAGCGCCTCGCCAACCATGCCGGCGATATCGGCGCCATCGCCGGGGATGCCGGGTTCGCCTTCCTGGAGGCGCGCTTCGCCCTGGCGCGCGAGCATCTTTGCGCCGCCGCCCGGGCCGCCTTCGGTCACCGGCTGATGATGGATGTGGTGGTGCCGGGCGGCGTGGCGGGGGACCTTGCCGAGGGCGGGGCGGATGCGATCGAGGATGCGCTGGACGCGCTGGAACAGGAGCTGCCCAGCCTGAAGCGCGTGTTCGAGGATTATGCCAGCCTGCAGGACCGCGTGGTGGGCACCGGCCTCATCCCGCCTGAACTGGCGGCGGCGTATAACGCGGGCGGCTATGTCGGCCGCGCCTGCGGCCTGGGCGGCGATGCGCGGGTTGAGCCCGGCTATCCGCCTTATGCCACGTTCGGTGTCTCGGTGCCGATAGAGCTGGATGGCGACGTGGCGGCGCGGATCAAGATCCGGCTTGAGGAAATGCCTGAGAGCATCCGGCTGATCCGCAATATGTTTGAGACTCTGCCCGAGGGGCCGCTGGCTCTGGCCCCGCCTGCCGCTACCGGCATGGGGCTGGGCGTGGCGGAGAGTTTCCGCGGGCCGGTCTGGCACTGGCTGAACATCGATAACGGGCAGATCCAGGATGCGTTCGTGGCGGATGCCAGCACGCTGCATTGGCCGCTGCTGGAATACGCCGCCACCACCGCCATCCTGGCGGATTTCCCGTTGATCAATAAATCAATCAACGGGTCCTATTCCGGGGTGGATTTATAGACGTTTTTGGTGCAGCTTTTTTCAAAAAGCTGCAGAAGAGGCCGCCTTTTTTGTAAAAAAGGCGGCACCCAAAAAACTTTTGAAACTTTTAAGCCCGTATGATCGACTGTGAATAAAGCGCGTTGCCGCTGGAATCGACCAAAGCGTAATCCAGCCGCCCGCCGGAGAGGCGCGCCACCATGAAGCCATGCGAGCCCGAGGCAAAGCCGCCGCGAATGGCCGGGCCGGGATTATAGGTCTCCGATCCCGCGCCGGTGCAGACATAGGAGATGCCCTCCATCTTCACCGCCTGCAAAAGATGGTCGTGCCCGCAAATATAGATGGGCACGTGATGCTTTTGCAGGATCGGGTTCAGCCGGGCGATCAGGTCCGGCTGGTCATGGTCGTACCCGTCCTCGTCCGCCTGGGCGGTGTAGATAGGGTGGTGGCCG
This sequence comes from uncultured Pseudomonadota bacterium, assembly GCA_963736885.1. GTDB lineage: Bacteria > Pseudomonadota > Alphaproteobacteria > Acetobacterales > Acetobacteraceae > Acidocella. The sequence continues at coordinate 356,767 of CAVTQN010000005.1, read as the reverse complement.
ATGACGATGTTCCAGTCAGCCCGGGAGGCGGCGAGCTGGGCATCCAGCCAGTCGAGCTGGGCCTGGCTGTCCTGCCCGGCCACTTGCACCGCCGTGCCGTAATATTTTTTGATGAAGGGGGAGGTGTCCAGATAATAGAAGGCGGCAATGGCGCCGCCGGGCAGGGTTGTGGTTTCCGTGTAATAGCGCGAGGGGATCTGCCAGCGCTGGCTCTGCTTGGCGTAGTCGAGCTGTGCCTGCACATTGCCCCGGTAATCATGGTTGCCGAGGATCACCTTCCAGGGCGTTTGCAGGGAGGATTCGGTATAGACATCCTCGAACGAGCTTTGCCATTGCGGGTCGGAGACTGAGGTGACGCCGTTCTCGTAGAAATTATCGCCGACGGACACTGTATAAAGGCTGCCGATCTCCCGCGCGGTTTGGGCCATTTGCCGTGCCACGTCGCGCTGGTGATGATGACCGTTCCGTCCCCAATCGCCGACCAGCAGGAAGGAGATTGAGGCCTCCTCAGCCCCGGCCGGGCTTGCAAGGGCGGCGCCCGCGCCCAGAACGGCGCTGGTGGTGACGAATTGGCGGCGGGTCAGAGACATGGCGGCTCCTCGTAATGATCCGCGCCGTTTAGCAAGCGCGGCAGCGCCATGTGTGAGACAATTCAGGGACAAGCGAAAGTGGAAATGTCCCGCCCTCAGGCGGTCACCGCCTCATCTTGCTTCAGCACCTCGCCCGCCAGATACAGGCTGCCGCAGATCAGCACCCGGGCGGGCGTGGAGATTTGCGCCAGCGCGCCGCGAATGTCGGGCCCCGGCATGGCGTGGCCGCCGGAGGCCTCGATGATTTTCTCCACCGGCAAAGCCAGATGCTGCTCGGGCTCCGCCACGGCATAGAGCGTGGCCGCGTGCGGGGCGATGATGCGGATGAATTGCGCCACGTCTTTGGACTGTTTCATGCCCAGGATGACGGTTGTCGGGCCGTCCCACTCTTGCAGTTGCTGGGCCAGGATTTCGGCGCCGCCGGGGTTGTGGGCGCCGTCCAGCCAGAGCTCGGCGCCTTCCGGCAGCAGCGCCGCCAGCTTGCCGCGCAGCTTTTGCAGCCGGGCGGGCCATTGCGCGTTGCGCAGCCCCGTTGCCATGGCGTCTTGCGTCAGCGTGAAACCGGCGGCGCGCAGGGCGGCCAGGGCGATGCCGGCATTTTCCACCTGATGCGGGCCGGGCAGAGCGGGGCGGGGCAGGGCGATGCCATCGAACACCACGCAATCGGCGCCGGGCTCGATGCGCCATTCCAGACCCCGGCGCAGATGCGGGGCGTTTTGCCGCGCGGCTTCGGCGGCGATGCGGGCCAGCACTTCGGCCGGCTGGTAGCCGGTCACCACGGGGATGCCGGGCTTGATGATCCCGGCCTTTTCGCCTGCGATCAGCTCCAGCGTGTCGCCCAGGAAATCCTGATGGTCGAGCGAGATGGAGGTGATGGCGCAGGCGGCGGGGGAGACGACATTGGTGGCGTCCATCCGCCCGCCCAGCCCGACCTCGATGAGGCAGAGATCAGCGGGCACGCGCGCGAACAGCCAGAAGGCGGCGGCGGTGATCGCCTCGAAAATGGTGATCTGGTTGTCTGCGTTGGCGGCCTCGATGGCGTCCAGCGCCTCGGCGAGCTGCTCGTCGCTCACCAGCTTTCCGGCCAGGCGGAACCGCTCGTTGAAGCGCACCAGATGCGGGGAAGTGAAGACATGCACGCGCAGCCCCGCGGCTTCGGCCATGGCGCGGGCGAAGGCGCAGACCGAGCCCTTGCCGTTGGTGCCCGCCACATGAATGACCGGGGGGAGCTGTGTCTCAGGCGAGCCCAAAGCCGCCAGCAGCCTTTGCAGCCGGTCGAGCTTCAGGTCGATCATGCGCGGGTAGAGGCTGTGCAGGCGCTCCAGCGCCGCGCTGACTTTCAGCCGGGAGCCGGTGGCCCCGGCCTCGCGCTGCAGCTCGTTGGTCAAGCGGCCTTCTTGTTGGCGGTGGCAAGCGCGATGATGCGCGCCAGCGTGGCGGTGAGTTCGTCGCGCTTCACCACCATGTCGATCATGCCGTGCTGGTGCAGATATTCGGCGCGCTGGAAGCCCTCGGGCAGTTTTTCGCGCACCGTCTGCTCGATCACGCGCGCCCCCGCAAAGCCGATGAGGGTGCCGGGCTCGGCGATCTGGATGTCGCCCACCATGGCGAAAGCGGCGGTGACGCCACCGGTGGTCGGGTCCGTCAGCACCACGATGTAGGGCAGCCCGGACTCCTTCACCATCTGGCTGGCGATGATGGAGCGCGGCAGCTGCATCAGGCTGATCGCGCCTTCCTGCATGCGCGCCCCGCCCGAGGCGGTGTAGACGATGAGCGGGGCGTTCTGCAGCACGGCCAGGCGCGCCGCGGCCACCAGACCCTCGCCCACGGCCGAGCCCATGGAGCCGCCCATGAACTCGAAGGACATGGCCGCCACCACGGTATTGATGCCCCCCATGGTGCCGTGGGCGACCAGGATGGCGTCATCCTGCTTGGTCTTGTCCCGCGCTTCCTTCAGCCGGTCCGAATAACGCTTCTGGTCGCGGAATTTTAAGGGGTCCGGCACGGCCTTCGGCAGCTCGATGCGGGTGAAGGTGCTGTCATCGAAGGTCCAGGCCAGCCGGTCCTGCGCGGTGGCGCGCATATGGTGGCCGCAATGCGGGCAGACCTTTTTGCCCGCCGCCAGCTCGCGATGAAAGATCATCTGCTGGCAGGACGGGCATTGATGCCAGAGATTATCCGGCGCCTCCTTGCGGCCAAGCAGGGTGCGGATTTTCGGGACGGACGAATTCGGTGAGCCAGCTCATAACGGTGGGAATTAGCCGGTTTGGGGGCGGAAGGGAAGTTTCGGTACCGTTGATGCATCCGCCGCACAATGTGACGGTGAGGAAAACGCGGGGCGCCTCTTCGCGCCGCACCTTGTACAAAACTTAATGGCTGCCTGGCCCCGCGCCACAATTGCACCCTTTTTCATGAGCAAAAAAGTCAGACTCCTCCGCGATTCACGGCGTCTGGACTTGGGTTGATTTGAGGAGTGTTGGATGGAACGGAAAACCGCCGGGTTGCTTGGCGCATTGGCCGGGGTTGCGGCCCTTGGGGGCGCTAGCGCGCAGGCTGCGACGCACGTCGCGGCACCGCCGCCTGAGCCCCTGGCCGTCACATCCTACGCCGATCTGCTCCGGCCCATTCCCAATGCCGTTGAGGCGTTGAAAGCGAGCAATGCGGCGCTCGTGGAACAGGCCCGTAACGCGCCCGCGAAGCTGGAACAGGCGGATTGGGGGGAGATGACCATCACCATCACCATCATCATCACCACCACCACCATCACCACCATCACCACCATCATCACGAATATTACGCGCCGCCCCCGCCGCCAGTCTATGTATTATCCACCATCACCACCATCATCATCACCACCATGCCGGCGCGGTGATCTTGGTGCCGAGTATCGGCGTGATGATTAACTAGCTTTCATCCTTCGCGGCCCGGTCCCTGGCCCGGGCCGCGCCGAGAATGCGGCGATAGGTGCCATCGAACACCGTGTTGGTGGATGAGGTCCATTTCGTCCCCTGGCCCAGAGTATCGCGGCTGGCGTGAATCCGCCGCGATTGCAGTTCGCGTTCGGCCGCTTCCTCTTCGCCCATCGGCTCCAGCGTGAAATCCGGCTCGGCCGGCACGATGCAGAACTGCATGAAGGGCTCGCCGGGGCGAAAGACATGCACAACGCCTTCAGGCGGGGCCTTGAACACCACGAAATTGATCATCGGCCACCAGGAGGTGCGCAGCAGCGCCGGGACAGCCAGCGGCACGTCATTCGCAGCGCTCAAAAAAAACCGCGGATGAGGCTCGGCGCGCAAGGCGAGATGGTCCGGCAGTTTCAGGTCGAGCAGGAGCTGATAGGTGTAATAGCCCGTCGCCGAACGCCCGGAAGGGCGGCCGGCTGACGCCGGTGCTTGGGTTGGGGCCGAAATCGCCGTCGAACAGGAATTGGCCGTCGCGGTGGGAGACGCGCAGCTCGTTATCATAGGGATAGAAAATCTCGATGCCATATTGCGCCCCCTCGACAAACGGCAGGCAATGCCAGCCTTGCTCGTGCGAGCCGTCTTGCCTGGGCTCTTTCGTTCCGCCCCAGCCGGGCACCTCAACCTTGGTGCGGCGGGGGGCCAGGCGCGGCTGGTACAGCCGGTATTTGATGGTGGTCATGAGGCGTTCCAGACAAGTTGGATGAAGGACTTGGGGAATGTATCCAAAGCGTTCCGATGCGGCGGACCGGAGGGCGCACGCTAGTCCTTACCATTTAACCTGCGCCCTGCCCACGCCCCAGCCTCGGCCACGATTGCGTCGCCATCCGCGGCCAGCCTGTGCGCCACCGGCAGCAGGGCTGGATCGGCACTGTTGCCAATGGCGATGGCGACGTTGCGGACAAACCTGTTCCGCCCGATGCGCTTGACCGGCGAGCCGGAGAATTTTTGGCGGAAAGCTGCATCATCCAGCATCGCCAGCTCGGCCAGCAGCGGGCGCGGTCAGATCCTCCCTGGCCGCCAGTTTCTGCTCGCGCCCGGCCTGGGCAAACTTGTTCCAGGGGCAGACGGCCAGGCAATCATCGCAGCCATAGATGCGGTTGCCGATGGCGGGCCGAAATTCCTCGGGGATTGGCCCGGCATGCTCGATGGTGAGGTAGGAGATGCAGCGCCGTGCATCGAGCTTGTAAGGGGCGGGGAAGGCCTGGGTGGGGCAGGCGGTCTGGCAGGCGGTGCAGCTGCCGCAATGGTCGCGCTCCGGCGCGTCGGGCGCCAGCGCCAGGGTCGTGAAAATCTCGCCCAGGAAAAGCCAGGAGCCGTGAGCGCGGGAGACGAGGTTGGTGTGCTTGCCCTGCCAGCCGAGTCCGGCCTGCTCGGCCAGCGGTTTTTCCATCACCGGGGCGGTGTCCACGAACACTTTCACGCCCTCGCCGCGCGCGGCGATGAACTGGGCGAGGTGCTTCAGCTTGCCCTTGATGATGTCGTGATAATCCCGGTTGCGGGCATAGACGGAGATGTTCCCGACCTCTGGCCGGGCCAGGTTTGCCAGCGCGTCGCCCTCCGGCGCGTAGGAGAAGCCCAGCGAAATCACGCTCAGCGCCTCCGGCCACAGGGCTTGCGGATGGGCGCGCTGTTCCACGCGCTCGGCCATCCAGCCCATGGTGCCGTGCTGCCCGGCGGATAAGAACTCTTGCAGATAGGCCAGCCGTTCGGGCGGCAATGCGGCGCGGGTGAAGCCAATGGCGGCGAAACCGAGTTCCGCCGCCTTGCTGGCAATCTGGGTCTTTAAATCAGCCCCGGCCACGGTAGGGCGCAACGCCCTGGTCGGGGATCCAGGCGCCCTCGGGCGGGGCGCCGGTCTGCCAGAACACGTCGATGGGAATGCCGCCCGCGCGGATACCAGTAGGCGCCGATGCGCAGCCATTTGGGGCTGAGCAGCTCCACCAGCCGGTCGGCGATCATCAGCGAGCAGGCCTCATGAAAGCCGCCATGGTTGCGGAAGGAATGCAGGAAGAGTTTCAGGCTCTTGCTCTCCACCAGCCATTCATCGGGGATGTAGTCGATGACGATATGGCCGAAATCCGGCTGGCCGGTCATCGGGCAGAGGGAGGTGAATTCCGGGCAGACAAAGCGCACCATGGCGTTCTTGCCGCCGGTTCTGGCGGGCACGCGCTCCAGCACCGCCTGTTCGGGGCTGGTCGGGGCTTCGGTTTTGGCGCCCAGCTGTTGCAGCCCGGCGTAACGGTCATCGCTCATGCGTCTGGTCCTCTCTGCCAGTTGCCGCGCACATCGGCGCAATAGGCATCGTATTCATGGTTCAGGATGGCGGCGCGCGCCCCCTGCATCAGGCTTTGGTAATAAGTGAGGTTGTGGATGGTGAGCAGCATCGGCCCCAGCATTTCCTCGGCCCGGAAGAGATGGTGCAGATAAGCCCGCGTGTGGCGGGTGCAGCACAGGCAGGCGCAGGTTTCATCCAGCGTGCGGCCATCGTCGATGAAGCGGGCGTTGCGCATGTTGAAAATGCCGTTGGCGGTGAAGGCCCGCGCGGTGCGGCCGGCGCGGGTGGGCATCACGCAGTCGAACATGTCCACCCCGCGCGCCACGGAGCCGAGCAGATCGTCGGGCGTGCCGACGCCCATGAGGTAGCGCGGCTTCTGCGCGGGCAGGAAATCCGTGCAGTAATCCAGCACCTCGAACATGCTCTGCTGGCCTTCGCCGACGGCCAGGCCGCCGATGGCGTAGCCCTCGAACTCCATGTCCACCAGCGCGGCGGCGGAGTCGCGGCGCAGATCCTCGTAGACATTGCCCTGCATGATGCCGAACTGGCCATAGCCGGGGCGCTTCACGAAGGCATCGCGCGAGCGCTTGGCCCAGCGGCGCGACAGAAGCATCGACTCCGCCGCCTCGTCATGGGTGGCGGGGAATTTGGTGCATTCATCGAGCTGCATGGTGATGGTGGAATCCAGCAGATGCTGGATCTCCGTCGAGCGCTCGGGTGTGAGTTCATAGGCCGTGCCGTCGATATGCGAGCGGAAGGTCACACCTTTCTCGTCCATCTTGCGCAGCTTGGCGAGCGACATGATCTGGAAGCCGCCGGAATCGGTAAGGATGGGGCCGGGCCAGTCCATCATCTTATGCAGGCCCCCCAGCCGCGCCACGCGCTCGGCCGTGGGGCGGAGCATGAGGTGGTAGGTGTTGCCGAGCACGATGTTCGCACCCGTGGCGCGCACGGCGTCCGCCGTCATGGCCTTCACCGTGCCAGCGGTGCCCACGGCCATGAAGGTGGGGGTGGGCACGTCGCCATGGGCGGTGCTGCAGCAGCCCGGCGCGGGCGGCGCCGTCCTGGCCCGCCAGGGTGAAGGAGAATTCTGATCCGGTCATGCGGTGGGGATTAGCCGGGTTGGCGCGGATGTGCCAGATGAGGCGGCGCAGCCCTGTCTGTCTCCCCATTTGCCGGGGGTAGATTTTAAAATGCAAAGTGGAGCGCCTAATGGTTTGCGCTCTATGGGGCCTTTTCCAGCAAACAGGCATCGCCGTAGGAGTAAAACCGGTACCCGGCCGCGATGGCGTGGGCATAGGCCGCCTTGATCCGCTCCGTGCCCGGCGAAGGCGGAGACCAGCATCAGCAGGTGGAATGGGGCAGGTGGAAATTGGTGAACAAAGCATCCGCGATCTTGAAGCGGTAGCCGGGATGATGAAAATGTCCGTCTCGCTGTCGAAGGGTTTCAGAACGCCCTTCCGACTGGCGGCGGATTCCAGCAGGCGCAGCGCGGTGGTGCCGATGGGGATGATCCGCCGCCCTGCCGCCTTCGCCGCGTTGATGCGCGCCGCGGTCTCTGGCGTGATGAAGCCGCGCTCGGCGTGCATCTTGTGCTCCTCGATGCGCTCCACCCGCACGGGCAGGAACGTCCCGGCGCCGACATGCAGCGTCACCTGCGCCATTTCGATCCCGCGCGCCTGCAAGCCGGCCAGCAGCTCCGGAGTAAAATGCAGCCCCGCCGTGGGGGCGGCGACAGCACCTTCATGGGCGGCGAAGAGGGTCTGGTAGTCGCTCTTGTCCTGCGCGGTGATGCCGTCGGGCCGGGCGATATAGGGCGGCAAGGCGAGCGCGCCGCTGCGGGCCAGGGCGGCGTAGAAATCATCGGCGGCAAAGCGCAGCATGGCGGCGCCGCCCTCCAGCATTTCCGCCACCTCGGCGGAGAATTCCGGGTCGATGACCAGCGTGTCGCCCTGCTTCACGCGCTTGGCGTTGCGCAGCAGCACCCGCCAGGCGCCATCATCCAGCCGCCTGTCCAGCGTGATGCCGATTTTCGCGGCGCCGCGCATCGCGGTGAGCTGCGCGGGGATCACCTTGGTGTCGTTGACCACCAGCAGGTCGTCCGGGCGCAGCAGGGCGGGCAGGTCGCGCACGATGTGGTCATGCAGCCCCTGCCGCCGCCACATGCAGCAGCCGGGCGGAATCGCGCGGGCGGGCAGGGGCGGTGGCGATCCGCTCCGGCGGCAGCTCGTAGCCGAAATCAGAGAGTTGCATCAAACGCCCGTTCAGAATCCGAGATAGGTGGCCAGTTCGATCAGATTGCCATCCGGGTCGCGGCAATAGACGGACATGATGTCCCCCAGCGCGCCGATGCGCGAAACCGGCCCGCGCTCGATGGAAACACCGCAGCTATGGAGCTGGCCCACCACGTCCTCCGGCCGCACCGCCACCACGAAGCACAGATCCAGCGTGCCCGGCTGGGCCATCTGGGCATGGGGGGTCACCTCATGCCCGACCTCGTGCAGATTGATCTTCTGGGCGCCGAAGCGCAGGGAGGTGCGGTTCTTGCCGCCATATTCCTCGCGCTCCATGCCCAGCACGCGCTGATACCAGCCTGCCGTGACGTTCAGGTCACGGCAGACCATCACCACATGGTCGATCCGATCGACGGTGAATTTCATGGCGCTTTAGGCGAGGTCAGCGAAGAAATCGTTGCCCTTGTCGTCGACCACGATGAAGGCCGGGAAGTCCTTCACCTCGATCTTCCACACCGCTTCCATGCCAAGTTCCGGATATTCCAGAACCTCGACCTTCTTGATGTTCTGCTCCGCCAGCACCGCCGCCGGGCCGCCGATGGAGCCGAGATAGAAGCCGCCATGCTTGTGGCAGGCCTCGCGCACGGCCTTGCTGCGGTTGCCCTTGGCCAGCATCACCAGCGAACCGCCGGCTGCCTGGAAGGCGTCCACATAGGAATCCATGCGCCCGGCGGTGGTGGGGCCGAAGCTGCCGGTGGGCATGCCTTCCGGCGTCTTCGCCGGGCCGGCGTAATAGACCGGGTGGTTCTTGATATAGTCCGGCATGCCCTGCCCGGCATTCAGCCGCTCCTGCAGCTTGGCATGGGCGATGTCGCGCGCCACCACGATGGTGCCGGTCAGCGCCACGCGGGTCTTGATCGGGTGTTTTGACAGTTCCGCCAGAATCTCGCTCATCGGCTGGTTCAGGTCGATGGCGACCACCTCGCCGCCGAGATGCTCGTCGGTGATCTCGGGCAGGTACTTCGCCGGGTTGGTCTCCAGCTGCTCCAGGAACACGCCGTCCTTGGTGATTTTCGCCTTGATCTGCCGGTCCGCCGAGCAGGAGACGCCAAGCCCGATGGGCAGGGAGGCGCCATGGCGCGGCAGGCGGATGACGCGCACATCATGGCAGAAATATTTGCCGCCGAACTGCGCGCCGATGCCGATCTTGCGGGTGATCTCCAGCACCTTCTGCTCCATCTCCAGGTCGCGGAAGGCATGGCCGGTGGCGTCGCCGCTGGTGGGCAGATGGTCGTAATATTTGGTGGAGCCCATCTTCACCGTCTTCAGATTCAGCTCGGCCGAGGTGCCGCCGATGACGATGCAGAGATGGTAGGGCGGGCAGGCGGAGGTGCCCAGCGTTTTGATCTTCTGCTCCAGGAAGGCATAGATCTTCTCCGGCGTCAGCGTCGCGCGGGTTTCCTGGAAGAGATAGGTCTTGTTGGCCGAGCCGCCGCCCTTGGCGATGAATTGCAGATGGAACTCATCGGCATGGTACTCGCCGGGGGCGGCCATGATGTCGAACTGCACCGGCAGGTTATTGCCGGTGTTCTTCTCCTCGAACATGGTGAGCGGCGCCATCTGCGAATAGCGCAGGTTGGTCTCGGTATAGGTGCGCGACACACCCCAGGAGAAAGCCTCCTCCTCATTGCCCTCGACCCAGACGCGCTGGCCCTTCTTGCCGAACACCAAGGCGGTGCCGGTATCCTGGCACATCGGCAGCACGCCCTTCGCGGCGATGCCGGCGTTCTTCAGGAACTCCATGGCCACGTAGCGGTCATTCTCGCTGGCCTCGGGGTCTTTGCAGGATGTTGGCGAGCTGCTGCAGATGTGCCGGGCGCAGCAGATGCGAGACATCATGAAACGCCGCGAAAGCCAGCTCGGAGAGCGCGCCTTCGGTGATCTTCAGAACGGTCTTGCCCTCGACCTCGATGGTGGAGACGCCTTCAATGTCGAGCTTGCGGTATTTCGTGTCGTCCTCGCCCAGGGGGAACATGGGCGAATAGGCGAAACCGGGGCTGCGTTTCAGGGGAGCGTTCATGAGCTCTCAGTCTTTCAGAATTTAATCTTTCTGGCGGCGGCGGAAAGCGTCCAGGCTGACCACGTCGGCAGGGCCGTCATTGGGGCGCGCGGGCACGTCATCGCCCTGCGGTTCGGGAATATCGGCCAGCTTCACCGGCTCTGGCACGTCGACCTCGAATTGCAGCCCGAAGCGCACCTCAGGGTCGGCAAAGCTGGTGATGGCGGCGATGGGGATGGTGAGGGTGGTGGGAATGCCGGAGAAGCTGAGCCCCACGGACATGGAGCTGCCGGCATCGTCCAGCGTCAGCCCGTGGAACTGGTGCTGGAGCACGATGGTCATCTCATCCGGGTACTGGGCTTTCAGCCGGTCGGGGATGGAGACGCCGGGATAGGCGGTCTTGAAGGTGATGTAGAAATGATGCCCGCCGGGCAGCCCTTCGGCCATCACATGGCGCATGGCGCTCACCACCACCTGACGCAGCGCGTCCTGTGTCCATTCATCATAGGGCAGCAGCGATTCAGGTGTGTTCAGGTCATCTTCAGCCATAGTCAAATCCCTTCAAGTCCCGGTGTGGCCGGGGCCCCGGCTTGCATGCCCGCTGTCAGCGGGTGTCACGCTCATAGTGGCGGTAATATTTCTCGGTCACCAGGTCGGTTTGCACGATGATGGCGATATCCGTCGTATTGAACTGGCTATCGATCACCGCGCCGTCGCCCACGAAGCCGCCGAGTCTCAAATAGCCTTTAATCAGCGGCGGCAGGCGCATCAATGCCTGTTTCGGGTCGATCGCCTCGGGGGGCAGGCGGCGCATCTCGACATAGAGCTCCGGCAGCGCCTTCGGGCGGATCGCCTCCGGCGCGCTGTGGTGCAAAGCGAGATAGGTCAGCTCCTCGGCCAGCGCATCCGGGTTTGTGCCGGTGAGCGAGGCGCAGCCGAACATGACGTCGATGCCGTAATGGAACACATAGGCCGCGATGCCGCGCCAGAGCAGCTGCATCACCATGCGGTTGCGGTAGGCGCTGGCGGTGCAGCTGCGCCCCAGCTCCAGCTTGCGGCCGGGGAACGTCTTCAGGGGCGAGATGTCATACTCGCTTTCGGAGTAGAAGCGCCCATAGGCCTGCGCCGCCTCCTCGCGGATGAGCCGGTAGGTGCCGACAACGCTTTCCACCCCCTCGCCGAGATCATGGTCCACCACCAGCAGATGGTCGGCGATGGCGTCGAACTCGTCGTGGTCCAGCTGCGAGGCCAGGGTCGCCTCGTCCGCCTTGGCGCCCATCTCCTCGTAGAACACGCGGTAGCGCAGCGCCTGGGCGGCGGCCAGCTCATCTTGCGTGGTGGCCAGGCGCACGCCAAGATTGCCTGCCCGCAGCTCCGCAAAGCCGGGGGCGGCATTGCCGATGGTGAAGCGTGGCAGCTCCGGCACGACAGTCTGGTTCATGGCGTTGGCCGCCGGCCGAACAGCTCGATCTTGATCACATCGATCTCCAGCCCGCGCGCCCTGGCGATTTCGCGCAGTGATTCCTCAACAGCCGGCGCCTCGAACTCGATGACATTGCCGGATTCCTTATCGACCAGATGGAAATGGTGGCCGTCGCCGCTGGGCTCGTAGCGCGCGCGGCGGCTGCCCAGGTCGCGGCGGGAGAGAATGCCCTTGGCCTCCAGCAGCCGCACGGTACGGTAGACGGTGGCCAGCGAGATGCGGTTGTCAACACGGTTCGCCCGGCGATGCAGCTCTTCCACATCCGGGTGGTCGGTCGCTTCAGACAACACCCGCGCAATCACCCGGCGCGGACCTGTCATCTTCAGCCCGTTCTCTATGCACAGGCGTTCGATGCTTATATCCATCGCTGAGCCTTGTGGCCCAACTTTACGCTCTGGTCCAGTCTTAACCAGAGCCGCCTTATTCGGGACCTGCCATGACGATTACGACCCTGCCCCAGCACCACAAAGCCATCGACATCACGGCGGACACCTGCCCGATGACCTATGTGCGCACCAGGCTGGCGCTGGATGTGATGGAGGCCGGACAGATTTTGCTGGTGAAGCTGAAAGGCGCGGACCCGCTGCGCAACGTGCCGCGCGCGGCGGCGGACCAGGGGCATGAGCTGCTGGACCTGCTGGCGCAGCCGGATGGCACCCATGTGCTGGTGATCCAGAAGGGTTGAGAGGCGCCGCTCTAGCTCTTTGTTGAGAGGCTGATTCACGCCATCGGTTGCCGCGCAAGGGCGCGTCAACCTCAAGCGATCAGGCTCTAGCGGACCCCTTGGCTTGAAACAGAAAAAGCCGCGGGCGCCTGGGCGCTGCGGCTCGTTCTGGCAATTTGGATACGATCACCGCCCGAAGGCGGGAAAGGAGGGTTTTAGAAACCCTCGCGCTCGATCCGCTTGCGCTCCATCTTGCGGGCGCGGCGGACAGCCTCAGCGGCCTCGCGGGCGCGGCGCTCGGAGGGCTTCTCATAATGGCGGCGGAGCTTCATCTCGCGGAACACGCCCTCGCGCTGCAGCTTCTTTTTGAGCGCCTTCAGCGCCTGATCGACGTTATTATCACGAACGAGAACTTGCACCGGGGCGCCAACTCCAAAAAAGATTGCCAAAAACAAACGCGGATCACGACCTGAAAAGGCCGTCTCCGCAAAGCCGGGGCGGCTATAGCACAGATTCCGTACTCGCCAAATCATTTCTGCTGGGGCAATCATGCAAATATGTCCATCCTGAAGATTGCCCGCATGGGTCACCCGGTTCTGCTCGCCCGCGCTGAAGCGGTGGAGGACGCCGTTGCGCCGGAAATTCAGGCGCTTATCGGCGCCATGGCGAAGACCTTGGCGGATGCGGGCGGGGTGGGGCTGGCCGCGCCGCAAGTGCATGTGACGCTGCGGCTGTTCCTGTTCCATGTGCCCGCCAGCCGGGGTGAAGACGGGGTGGCGATGCCTTTGCGCGCCGTCATCAACCCGGTGATTGAGCCGGTTGAGGCGGCGGGGAAGGTGCTGGGTTGGGAGGGTTGCCTGTCCATTCCCGGCCTGCGGGCCGCTGTGCCGCGCTGGCGGGCCATCAGGCTCTCCGGCCTGGACCAGGACGGAGAGGCGTTCGAGGAAGAGCTGAGCGGATTCGCAGCAAGGGTGGTGCAGCATGAGGCGGACCATCTGGATGGCGTGCTCTACCCGATGCGGATGGAGGATTTCCGGCTGTTTCGGCTATAATGAGGAGCTGGATCGCTATCCTCAGGCCCAGTTACTGTGATGCCGATTGATGAGGACAAGGCCGCACTGATCGACGCGCTGGCGCAGAATGCCGCGTTCGATGGCTGGACGGGGAAATCCCTGCGCCTGGCGCTCTCCGCCCTGGGGCGGAACCCGGCGGAAGCGAGCCTGGCGTTTCCCGGCGGCCGGGCGGAGATGATCGATGCCTATTTCAGCCTGGGCGATGAGCGCATGACCGCGGCCCGGCGCGGCCAGATGGCGGAGTTTGGGCTCACCGCCCGGGTGCGCGCCGCCGTGGCCGCGCGGCTGGAGCTGATGAGCTGGCGAGAAGGAGGCGGTGCGCCGCGCGATGGCATGGCTGGTGCTGCCCGGCAATGCGCCGCGCCTGGCGAGGATCATTACGCGCATGGCCGATGCGGTGTGGTTTGCCGCGGGGGACAAGAGTGCGGATTTCTCCTGGTACAGCAAGCGCGCCATTCTGAGCGCCGTTCTGTCCGCCACCTTGCTCTATTGGCTGAGCGACAGCTCCATGGACTCGGAAAAGACCCTGGCCTTTCTGGACCGGCGCCTCGCCGGGGTGGGGCGCTTCAACAAGCTGAAGGCCAAACTGCCGCGCTGCCGCCTGCCCCTGCACGCTTAAATAAAGAAGCCGTGCCCCCAGCAGAGACACGGCTTCCAACTAAGTTATAAAAGTTTTTGGGTGCCGCCTTTTTTCAAAAAGGCGGCTTTTCTCTTTAATGCCCCGCTGACGGCGCCGAAAAATCGGGCGCCAGGCCGGAGGCGGAGAGCTGTGCTGCCAGCGCGGCCTTGAGCCGCCCCAGCCCGGCCTCGGAGCTGCCCTCGGCCCGGGCCACCAGCACCGCCTGGGTGTTGGAGGCGCGCAGCAGCCACCAGCCATCGGCAGTGTTCACGCGCACGCCATCCGTGTCGGACACCTTCGCGCCGCTTTCCTTCAGCCGGGCGGCGACTTCCGCCACCACGGCGAATTTCTTCTCCTCCGGGCAGTCGAAGCGCAGCTCCGGCGTATTGAGCACCTGCGGCAGGGCGGCGCGGAATTGCCCCAACGTGCCCTGCGTGCGGGCGAGCACGCCCAGCACGCGCACGCCGGCGTAGAGCGCGTCGTCAAACCCATACCATTTGTCGTTATAGAAGATATGGCCGGACATCTCGCCCGCCAGCGGGGCCTGGGTCTCGGCCATTTTCGACTTGATGAGAGAGTGGCCGGTCTTCCACATCAGCGGCGTGCCGCCGGCTTTCTCGACCTCGTCGAACAGCACCTGGCTGGCCTTCACGTCGGCGATGATGGTGCCGCCGGGATGGGCCTTCAGCACGTCGCGCGCCATCAGGATCAGGAACTGGTCGCCGAACAGGATATGGCCCTCATTGTCCACGAGGCCGATGCGGTCGGCATCGCCATCGAAGGCCACGCCGACGTCGGCGCATTCCGTCTTCACCGGCGTCGATGAGCTGTTCCAGGTTTTTCGGCACTGTCGGGTCCGGGTGGTGGGCGGGGAAGGTGCCGTCCACCTTGCCGTTGAGCACGATATGCTTGCCCGGCAGTTTGGCGAGCAGCTTGGTGAGCACATCGCCCGCCGCGCCGTTGCCATTGTCCCAGACCACTTTCAGGTCTCTCGTCGCCGTCCCAGTCCTTGAGCAGGCGCTCGACATAGGCGTCCGAGATGTCCTTCTGCGACCACGCTGCCCGTGGTTTCCGGCACAACCTGGCCGGCGGCGGCGCGGGCACCGAGATCCTGGATCTGCGCGCCGAAGAAGGGCTTGTTCTTCAGCATCATCTTGAAGCCGTTATAGTTCGGCGGGTTGTGGCTGCCGGTGACCATCACCGCGCCATCCGCAGGCTCGGTCGAAGGAGGCGAAATACAGCATCGGCGTCGGCCCCTGGCCGACATCGATCACCTCCGCGCCGGAGGCCATCAGCCCCTTGATCAGCGCTTGCGCCAGAGCGGCGAGGAGAGGCGGCCATCGCGCCCGACGGCGATTTTATTGCCGCCCGCCTCGGCGACGATGGAGCCGAACACGCGGCCGATGGCGAAGGCATCCGCCTCGCCCAGCGTCTCGCCGACAATGCCGCGAATATCGTACTCGCGCAGGCTGCTGGCGGGGAATTTATGGGAGAAGCTCATCGATTCCTCACGGAAATCAGGTGAAAGGGGAAAATAGAAAAGGGCGCCGGAGCGCCCCTTCCGGTGGATCAAGCGTCCGCGTATTTCTTCAGGAAGCTGCGCACGGCAGGGCCGAGGTCCGGCCGGGCGAGGGAGAAGGCGATCTGCGCCTCCAGGAAGCCCGCCTTGTCGCCGCAATCGAAGCGCTGGCCCTCGAATTTCAGCCCGTGGAAGGGCGCCTGGCCGATCATCTTGGCCATGGCGTCGGTCAGCTGCACCTCGTTGCCGGCACCAGCCTCCATGCGGGAGAGATAGGCGATGACCTCCGGCAGCAGCACATAGCGGCCGATGATGGAGAGGTTGGAGGGGGCGTTTTCGGGCGCCGGCTTCTCAACCAGCCCCTTCACCTCCACCCGATCGCCCTGCACCTCGCCGATATCCAGGATGCCGTAGCGGTTGGTCTGCTCCTTCGGCACCTCGGTGACAGCGACGACATTGCCGCCGGTCTCGTTATAGACATTCACCAGCTGCGCGGTGCAGGGGGTCTGGCTCAGTACCAGATCGTCCGGCAGCAGGATGGCGAAGGGGTCGTCGCCGATGAAGGTGCGGGCGCACCAGATGGCATGGCCCAGCCCCAGCGGCACTTGCTGGCGCACGGTGGAGATGGCGCCGGGCGGCATCGTCTCCTCGCGCAGCAGGGCCAGCGCCTCGCGCTTGTTGCGCTCGGCCAGCGTGGCCTCCAGCTCGAAGGCGATGTCGAAATGGTCGATCAGCGCCGTCTTGCCGCGGCCGGTGACCATGCAGAACTGGTCGATGCCGGCGGCGCGGGCCTCGTCCACGGCGTACTGGATCAGCGGCTTGTCGACGACGGGGAGCATTTCCTTCGGCATGGCCTTGGTGGCGGGCAGAAAGCGCGTACCGAGGCCGGCAACGGGGAGCACGGCCTTGCGCAAGGGTTTTACCAAGGGGGATCCTCCTGATCAGCGGTCTTGAATGAGGTGCCATGCCCCGGATGGGGCGGCAAGACAAAGCGTTAAGACGAAAATACGACAGAAATCGGGTCAATGTAACGGGTGGGGTGTGACAAAATTGCCGCAATTCCCGGGGGCGGCGGTCTGTCCTGAAATCATGAACCAAATCAGCGCCTTTTGTGGTCTTGGCTACGAGCCGTGGCGCCAGAATGACGCCGCCGCAATCCGATATTGCGCGGGAACAAGTTTGCCAAGGGGGGAGGCGTCAACCGCGCGGGGCGGCGGCGCGGGAGAGGCGGTCATTGATCGCCAGCCCAAGCCCGGTTTCCGGCACAGGCGCGGCGGCGATGCCGGAGAGGCCGTGCTGTGCGGCCTGCGAATCCAGCCAATGCAGCGCCTCGAACAGGTTCGCGGCGGCCTCGGTCAGGTTGCGTGTCTCGGAGAGTTGGAAGGACAGCGTGCCCGACGGCGCGGGGCCGAAGGCGAGATAGGCCTCGCCGGGCGCGGGGGCGTTGACGTTCAGCCGCACTGGCAAAGCGGGCGCGTAGTGGGAGGCGAGCATGCCCGGCGCAACGGGGGCCGTGCCCGGCGTGGCGGCGGTGGAGACGGGGCCGATCGCGGCCTCCAGCATCTCGCGCGTGATGCCGCCGGGGCGCAGCAAGGTCGGGGTGGCGCCGGAGAGGTCCAGCACGGTCGATTCAAGCCCTACCTCGCAGGGGCCGGACTCCAGCACGGCGGCGATGCGGCCTTCCAGATCCGCCAGCACATGCGCGGCACTGGTGGGGGAAACCCGGCCGGAGCGGTTGGCGGAGGGCGCGGCGATGGGCAGGCCCGCCAGCTTCAGCAGCTCATGGGCCTGCGGGTGGGCGGGGACGCGCACGGCGAGCGTGGGCAGCCCGGCGCCCGCCAGCTGCGAGACCGGGCAGCCAGGGCGGCGCGGCAGCACCAGAGTGAGCGGGCCGGGCCAGAATTTGGCTGCGAGTTGTTCGCGCCAATGCGTTTGGCTGCACATGCTCGAAGGCGGCCTCGGCGGACCAAAAATGGCAGATCAGCGGGTTGAAGCTGGGGCGGCCCTTGGCGGTGTAGATGGCGGCCACCGCCTCGCCATTGGTGGCATCCGCGCCCAGCCCGTAGACCGTCTCGGTGCCAAACGCCACCAGCCGCCCGCTGCGCAGCAGCTGGGCGGCGCATGTGGGGCTGGTGATCAGCTTGGTCACGCGGGGTGCGTCAGTCCTGTTCGCCGTCAAGGTCCCGCGCCACTTCCGGGCTGTGCAGGATCTGGTTGATCTTCGTCGCCTCGTCCATCGCCTCATCGGCGACGAATTTCAGCTCGGGCGCCACCCGCAGCCCCAGCCGCGGGGCGATCTGCGCGCGCAGGAAAGGGGAGACTCGCTTCAGCGCGGGCAGAAGCGGGCGGATATCCTTGTGGCCAAGCACGGTGGCGAAGACCAGCGCGTGCTTGAGGTCAGGGGACATCCGCACCTCGGAGACCGTGAGATGCGCCTTGGCGAGGTCCGGGTCATGGAACTCGGTGCGCATCAGCACCTCCGCCAGCAGGTGGCGGATTTCCTCGCCCACGCGGAGCTGGCGCTGGCTCGGGCCAGCGCCATGCCCGGAGGCGGATTGCGATCGCTTCATGGCCGGGCTCCGCGCCGATTACGGTGCGATGATCTCGGTTTCATAGCACTCCACCACATCGCCTTCACGCAGATCCTGGAAGCCGGCGAAGGACAGGCCGCATTCATAGCTGCGGGCCACTTCCTTCACATCGTCCTTGAACCGCTTGAGCTGCGACAATTCGCCCTGATGGATCACCACGTTGTCGCGCAGCAGGCGCACGCCACAGCCGCGCTTGACCACGCCCTCGGTGACATAGCAGCCCGCGACCTTGCCGGTCTTGGTGATGTTGAACACCTGGCGGATTTCCGCGTAGCCCAGGAATTTCTCGCGCTTGATCGGCGCCAGCTTGCCCTTGACCAGCTTCTCGATGTCGTCGGCCACCTCGTAGATGATCGAGAAATAGCGGATATCCACGCCCTCGCGCTGGGACAGCTCGCGGGCCTGAACATTGGCGCGGACATTGAAGGCGATGATGAGACCATCGGACGCCTTGGCCAGCTGCACGTCGGCTCTCGGTGATCTGGCCGACGCCGGAGTAGATGACGCGCACGCGCACCTCCTCGTTGCCGAGCTTGCCGAGCACCACGCCGATCGCCTCGGCCGAGCCCTGCACGTCGGCCTTGATGACCACGGCCACTTCCTTCTGCGCGCCGGCCTGAATGCGGGCGAGCATCTCTTCCATGGTGCCGCGCTGGGCGGTCTGCGCCGCCACCTGCCGCTCGCGCAGCTTGGCCTGGCGGTATTCGGTGATCTCGCGGGCGCGCTGCTCGTTCTCGACGACCACGAAGGGCTCGCCCGCCGTCGGCGCGCCGGAGAGGCCGAGGATCTCGACCGGCAGGGAGGGCGGCGCCTCCTTCACGGGCTGGCCCTTGTCGTTCAGCATGGCGCGGATGCGGCCCCACTGGGCGCCCGCCACCACGATATCGCCCTGTTGCAGGGTGCCTTTCTGCACCAGCACCGTCGCCACCGGGCCGCGGCCGCGGTCCAGGCGGGACTCGATGATCGCACCCTCGGCGGACCGCTCGGGGTTGGCCTTCAGCTCCAGCACCTCGGCCTGCAGCAGGATGGCTTCCTGCAGCTTGTCCAGGTTCATCTTCTTCAGCGCGGAGACCTCGACATCCATGGTGTCGCCACCCATGGATTCGACCACGATCTCATATTGCAGCAGTTCCTGGCGCACGCGGTTGGCATCGGCACCCTGGCGGTCGATCTTGTTGATCGCCACGATGATGGGCACATCCGCCGCCTTGGCGTGTTTGATCGCCTCGATGGTCTGCGGCATCACGCCGTCATCTGCGGCGACGACCAGCACCACGATATCGGTGGCGGCAGCGCCGCGGGCGCGCATGGCGGTGAAGGCCTCATGGCCCGGCGTGTCCAGGAAGGTGATTGCCTGGCCCGAGGGCAGGGTGACCTGGTAGGCGCCGATATGCTGGGTAATGCCGCCGGCCTCGCCGGCCGCCACTGTGGTATGGCGCAGCGCGTCCAGCAGGCTGGTCTTGCCGTGGTCGACATGGCCCATGATGGTGACGACAGGCGGGCGCGGCTGCAGATCGGCATCCGTGTCCTCCTCGCCCTCCAGGCCGATTTCCACGTCCGAGTCGGAGACGCGGCGGACCTTGTGGCCGAATTCCTGCACCACCAGCTCGGCGGTGTCGGCGTCGATGGCCTGGGTGATGGTCGCCATCACGCCCATCTTCATCAAGGCGCGCACCACGTCGCGGCCGGGGGCGGCCATGCGGTTGGCGAGTTCCTGCACGCTGATGGTCTCGGGCAGCACGACCTCGCGCACCACCTTCAGCCCGTCGGAGCGCAGCAGCTCCAGCTCGGCCTGGCGGCGCTCACGCTCACGCTGGCGGCGCACGGAGGCGAGCGAACGGGTCTTCTCGTCCTCACCCTCGATGGCGGCCTGCACGTCGATACGCCCGGCGCGGCGGTTGCCGTCGCCGATTTTCTTGACAGGGGCGGCGGGCATGCCGCGCTTGGGCGCCGGGGTGGCCGGGCGGCGCGGGCCGCGCGGGGCGTCCTCATCCTCCTCCGTGCCGGCGGGGCGGCCGCCGGGCTTGAGCTGCAGGGTGCCGCGCGGCGCCGTGGCGGTGGTGGCCGGGCGGGCGGGCTGCGGCGCGCCGGGGCGGGCAGCGCCTGGGGCTGCGGGGCGTGCGGGCTGGGCCGGGGGCTGAGGCTGGGTCTGGGGGGCAGCGGCAACCGGTTTGGCGGGGCCCTGCTCGGCCTCAAGCTTCGCCTGGGCCGCGGCTTGCGCTTCGGCTTCGGCCTGGGCTTTGGCGGCGGCCTCGGCCTCTTCTTCCTGGCGGCGGGCGTCTTCCTCGGCCTTGCGCCGGGCTTCCTCGGCGGCGGAGAGGATGGAAATCTTTTCCTGCTCGCGGCGCTCAGCCTCGCGCTGCGCGGCGGCGGCCAGCACGCGCTGGCGGTTGGCCTGTTCCGCGGCGGTCAGGGCGCGCGGCGCGGCACCGCCGCCCTGGCGGGGGCGCTGCTGCTGCGCGGCAGGCGCGGCAGGGGCGGGTGCTTGCGGGGCGGGCGCGGCGGGGCGCTCACCCTGAGGACGCAGGGCCAGAGTGGGAGCGGGCGCGGCATTGCCCGGCGCGGCGGGCGCCGGGGCGCCGCCGCGCTTCTTGCGGACCTCGACCTGCACGACCTTGGAGCGGCCATGCGAGAAGCTCTGCCGCACGGACCCGGCATCGACAGTATGCCCGGCATCGCCGCGCGCGGCGGGGCGCAGCGAGAGCCTGCCCTTGGTTTCATTCTGGTCGTTGCCGTCACTCATGCCTAATCCGGTCCAATCTTCACATCGCGGCCGGATTTAACCCCGACCTTGTTTGTTGGGCTCTACTGCCCGCTTACTCTTCCGTCCGCAACACCCTGCAGGCGCCGCGCCTCGATTTCGATCATTCCGGCCAGCCGCCCCGGTGCCACAACCACATGCACCGTGTGCTCCCGGCCGAAGATCTTGCCCAGCGCGGCGGCGGAGAGCACCGCCAGCTGGGGAATAGGCCGCCCGCCCGCAAACCGGGCGCGCTCCTCTGCGCTGCCGTCAGCGGCCTGGACGATCACACCGCCCCGGCCCGCCTGCAGCCATTCCCTGGCCTTCTCGAAGCCGGAAATCGCGGCCCCGCTGCGCCGTGCCAGACCGAGCAGATCAGTGATCCGCCGCGTCAGCGCGGCTTCCACCTGGGCTCCCAGATCCTGCGGCACCTTTAGCTGCGCCCGCGCGGCACGCGGGAACACGCCCCGCCGGACCGCCAACTCTAGCACATTGCCGTTCGCGCTCAACCATAGTCCGCGTCCGGGCAGGGTTGCGCCGGGGTCGAAAACCAGCGTCCCGTCCGGTGCGGCGACGAAGCGAAGCATCTCCTCGCGCCGCCCTTGCGTCCTGTTGACCAGGCAGCGCCGGAGCGGCCCGCGCTCCGGCTCTTCAGGCAATGTGTCGTCTTCAGGCTGCGTCGCCATCCTCGCCTTCGAACCAATGGGCGCGGGCGGCCATGATGATCTCGTTGGCCTGCTCCTCGTTGAGCACATCGGCGCCGAGCATCTCCACCAGCTCGTCGCCGGCAAGGTCGGCCAGATCGTCCAGCGTCTTCACGCCCTTCTCGCCCAGCGTGATCAGATCCTTCGCGGAGAAGGACTCGATGGCGGCGATCTCGTCCGTCACGCCCAGCGCCACGCGCTTCTCCTCCTGCTCGGCGGCCTGGCGCTCCAGGAAGGTGGAGGCGCGGCGCGCCAGCTCGGAGGCGACGTTCTCGTCGAACCCTTCGATGGTGGCGACCTCGTCCAGCGGGGTGGTGATCAGGTCCTCGATGGCCTCGAAGCCTTCCTGCACCAGCAGGCCGGCGATCACGTCGTCCACGTCCAGCGCCTCGACGAAGAGGCCGGTCTTGCGGCGGAACTCTTCCTGGCGGCGCTCGGACTCTTCAGCCTCGGTCAGGATATCAATATCCCAGCGGGTGAGCTGCGAGGCGAGGCGCACATTCTGGCCACGGCGGCCGATGGCCAGCGAGAGCTGGCTGTCAGGCACCACCACTTCCACGCGGCCGGCTTCCTCATCCATCACCACTTTCGACACCTCGGCCGGGGCCAGGGCGTTCACCACGAAGGTGGCGACATTGGGCGACCAGGGGATGATGTCGATCTTCTCGCCCTGCAACTCGGCCACCACCGCCTGCACGCGCGAACCGCGCATACCGACGCAGGCGCCAACCGGGTCGATGGAGGCATCGCGGGAGATCACCGCCATTTTCGCGCGCGAGCCGGGGTCGCGGGAGACCGCCTTGATCTCGATGATGCCATCGTAAATCTCGGGCACTTCCTGGGCAAAGAGTTTCGCCAGGAACCCGGGATGGGAGCGCGACAGGAAGATCTGCGGGCCGCGCGGCTCCTCGCGCACATCATAGATATAGGCGCGCACGCGGTCGCCGTTCTTGAGGTTCTCGCGGGGGATGCACTCGTCGCGGCGCAGCAGCGCCTCGGCCCGGCCGAGATCGACCATCAGGTTGCCGTACTCGGTGCGCTTGACCACGCCGTTGATGACCTCGCCCACGCGGTCCTTGAACTCGTTGAACTGCTTGGAGCGCTCATATTCGCGCACGCGCTGCACGATCACCTGCTTGGCGGTCTGGGCGGCGATACGGCCGAAATCGATCGGCGGCAGCGGGTCGACCAGGAAGTCGCCCACCTCTTTCTCAGGCGCGAACTTCTTGGCGATGGCGACGGGGATCTGGGTTTCCTCGTTCTCCACCGTCTCGACGATCTCGGTCCAGCGCGAGAGGCGGACATCGCCGGTCTTGCGGTCGATGACCGCGCGGATGTCCTTCTCATGCCCATATTTGGCGCGGCCGGCCTTCTGGATGGCCTGCTCCATCGCCTCGAGCACGTCGTCGCGTTCGATCTGCTTTTCCCGCGCCACAGCGTCGGCGACGAGCAGCAATTCCGGGCGGTTGACGGAGGTGTCCATGCGATCCTCTAGTTTGTCACTTTGGGGTGGGTGGTGAAGGCAATCAGCTCGTCATTCAGCACGAGCTTGGCCTTCTTGATTTCTGCGCGCGCCAGCTCGACGGTTTCGCCGGCTTCCAGCTGCAGCTTCACGGTCTCGGCATCGGCGCCCACCAGCTTGCCGGTGAAGCGCTTGCGGTTGCCGGGGCCGGGGAAATTCAACTCGATGCGGGCCTCGAAGCCGGCATAATTGTTGAAATCCTTGGTGCGGGTGAGCGGGCGGTCGATGCCGGCGGAGGAGACCTCCAGCGTCCAGGCGCTCTCGATCGGGTCTTCCACGTCCAGCACGGCGGAGAGCAGGCGCGAGACCTTCTCGCAATCCTCCAGCGTGAAGGAGGCGCCATCGGCGCGGTCGGCCATGATCTGCACGGTCGGCGTCTCGGTGCCCATCACCTGCACGCGGACCAGCTCATAGCCTTGGGCTTCCAGCGGGTCCATGATGATGTCCGCGATGCGGCCCTCAAGGCCGGTATGGGTGGGGCGGTTATCTGACAAAAGCAAAATATCCAACAAAAAAGGCGGCCCGTTAAGGCCACCCTGTGAAACAGCGGTATTTGTTGACGCCTATGTACGCCGGCGGGGGCGAAACGGCAAGGGGCGATTGGAGGGGAGCGGGGAAATCACCTCTCGCCCCAAGTTGGGCATAGGCCGGCCCGGGGGTGATCTCAGGGGCGGACGTTCAGCGTCGCCCAGTACCGACAGCAACGTGCCTATGTCGGTTGCCCAGGCGAAGCGCGTGATAGCTTATAGATATGGAAAGCGGCTGCCCAATATATTGGACGCCGCTCATCGCGTCTCTTATCTGCAGTCCGTCAGGCGGCGCTGAGGCGTGGTCTGGCGCACGGAGCTGAGGCATGACGACAATTGTAGGTCAATTCGCTGGAGTGGTCACGGTGAAGGCCAGGGGGATCCATGGCGTCGGCCGCGACCTCCTGAACGGACAGGCCAATTCATTGCCTGGCGGCAAGAGCGAATGGCTTCACGTCTATCAGAAGGAGGTCGCAGCCTTCGCGGCACGGCGTGCTGCGCAGATCACCGATCGCATCGCCCCCTCAGTTGGAGGTTATTGAATCGATTTTTTGACGCATCCGTAATACAGACATGCGCCGATCCACTTGGCGCAAAGGCCTATTGCGATCCCGACAACAGTGTCCAATAGCCGTAATAGCGGTATCGTCCATGTCGCGTGATCATCCATAACCGCCACGACCATCACGACGGCGGTGGTTATCCCAGTCGTGAAAATGTCATCACGACGCCCCAGGCTTATCATCACCAGGGTCCCTATACCAATGAGCACGACCATACCCACCGGGCTCGGCGGAAAGATGCAGAGATAAAGCAGGCACAATAAAAAACTAACGCAGGTTGCAATGAAGCGCGCAACGCCAGCTGACAAGCTCTTCTCGTGAGTGTCCCTGAAGACGTATATCGTCGCGATCGCCGCCCACATCCCGCCCAAGTATTTTGAGTTAGAAGAGACGGAACCCGATAAGACATATGTCATGCAAAAATAAGTAATAAGACATGCGACTGCCATATTCGCGGCATAGGCCGCGTCCCAGGTAGACGGCGATTTGAAGCTTTTCATAATTTTGCGAATGCCCCGTTCCAATTCATGTTGCCGCTGACTTGCGGCTGGCCTGATGGACTCGGGCTTTAAGCTGAACCACCTGACCGTTCGGAGCCCATAGGTCCAAGGTGGTCGGACGTCCATATTGTCTCGGGTATTACCTGATCTGCTTATCAAGCGAGCCCTGGAGGCTCTTTCGTAAGTCTCTGGAATTTCTATAAAATGTCTTGGCTGCCGCTGCCATGCATCGTCAAATTGTCATTGGCGTTGCCCCGGCCGGCCCGACCTCGCTGCGAGCCGGATGTCCGATTTCCGCATTTCCTATATTTGGCACCTTCCAAACAAAAACGGCGCCCGAGGGCGCCGTTTCCGGATCAAAAACCGCTGATTAAGCGGAGTAGTACATCTCGAACTCAACCGGGTGCGGGGTGTGTTCGAACTTGTACACTTCCTTCCACTTCAGCTCGATATAGCTCTCGATCTGCTCCTTGGAGAACACGTCGCCCTGCAGCAGGAACTCGTGGTCGGCTTCCAGGGCGCCGATCGCTTCGCGCAAGCTGCCGCAGACGGTCGGGATGTCCTTCAGCTCTTCCGGCGGCAGGTCGTACAGATCCTTGTCCATCGGGTCGCCCGGGTGGATCTTGTTCTTGATGCCGTCCAGCGCTGCCATCAGGATGGCGGAGAAGGAGAGGTACGGGTTGGCGGTCGGGTCGGGGAACCGGACCTCAACGCGCTTGGCCTTCGGGCTGGTGGTGTAGGGAATCCGGCAGGAGGCGGAGCGGTTGCGGGCCGAGTAGGCCAGCAGCACCGGGGCCTCGAAGCCGGGGATCAGGCGCTTGTAGGAGTTCGTCGAGGGGTTCGAGAACGCGTTGATCGCCTTGGCGTGCTTGATGATGCCGCCGATGGCGTACAGGCAGGTCTCGGACAGGTCCGCATAGCCATTGCCCGCGAAGAGCGGCTTGCCGGCCTTCCAGATGGACAGATGGGTGTGCATGCCAGAGCCGTTATCGCCATAGATCGGCTTGGGCATGAAGGTCGCGGTCTTGCCATAGGAATGGGCGACATTGTGGACGCAGTACTTATAGATCTGCATCTGGTCGGCCATGGTGGTCAGGGTCGAGAACTTGGTGCCCAGCTCGTGCTGGGACTGCGCCACCTCATGGTGGTGCTTCTCGATCGGCAGGCCCATCTCGCCCATGGCGGAGAGCATCTCGGCGCGCAGGTCGGCCTCGCTGTCCACCGGCGGCACGGGGAAATAGCCGCCTTTGACGACGGGGCGGTGGCCCATATTGCCCTCGGGATAATCCTTCAGGCTGGAGCCGGGGCCCTCGATGGAGTCCAGCTGGTAGATGCCGTAATTGCCGCCGGTGCCGAACTTCACGTTGTCGAACACGAAGAACTCAGCCTCGGCGCCGATGAAGGCGGAGTCGCCGATGCCGGTGGACTTCAGGTAAGCCTCGGCCTTCTTGGCGGTGGAGCGCGGGTCGCGGGCATAGCCCTGGCCGGTCGCGGGCTCGATGATGTCGCAGAACAGGATCAGGCTCGGCTTGGCCGAGAACGGGTCCAGCACCGCGCTGTCGAGGTCCGGCTTGAGGATCATGTCGGACTCGTTGATCGCTTTCCAGCCGGCGATGGAAGAGCCGTCGAACATGAAGCCGTCTTTTAGCGAGTCCTCATCCACGGTGGAGATGTACTGCGCCGTGTGCTGCCACTTGCCCCTGGGATCGGTGAAGCGCAGGTCGACATACTCAACCCCGTTCTCCTTGATCAGATTGAGAACTTTGGCGACGGCATCGCCGCCCTCGGCCTTCTTAGCCATGCTCTATTCCCCGTTGTATAAATGTTACCCGTTCAGGCCCGCGGTGCGCACCATGCGCCCGCTCACAAACGCGTAGCGCCCGGCATGTTAACCATGCCGGGCGGCTTGGCAATGCCCGCTCAGACCGCCGCTTCGCCCTTTTCGCCGGTGCGGATGCGGATGGCTTCCTCGATGTTGGAGATGAAGATCTTGCCGTCGCCGATGCGGCCGGTGCGGGCGGCATTGGTGATCGCCTCGACCGCGCGCTCAACCAGGCTGTCTTCACAGACGACCTCGATTTTCACCTTCGGGAGAAAATCCACGACATATTCGGCACCGCGATAGAGCTCGGTATGGCCCTTCTGGCGGCCGAACCCCTTCGCCTCGACGACAGTGATGCCCTGGAGGCCAACCTCGTGCAGCGCCTCTTTCACTTCGTCCAGCTTAAACGGCTTGATGATCGCTTCGATCTTCTTCATCTGGTTCACGCGGGGCCCGGGCCCACGCGTCCTCCTCTGTGTTCGTCAGACAGCACGCCCGTAACCCCGCCCCGAGCAGCCGGTGGGCAAGCGCGCGTCAGCCAACGGGCTGACATTATACGTCTTGCACGCGCCGTGCCAGAATGGTTTTCCGCGCCGTGCCGTGGTTGTAGCAGATTTATCAAGGGCGAAAACGCGACTTTGCTCAAGGGGTAGCGATTTGAGCCTAAATTTTGTGCAATCTTGCCGCCTCCGCTTTGGGCGGTTAAACTCTACAATACGACCAAGGATTTGTTCGCATCGTGAAACAAGCCAATTCGCTGCTCGCCGCCACCGGCACCACCATCTTCACGGTCATGTCCGCCCTGGCGGTCAAGCACGGGGCCATTAATCTCGGCCAGGGCTTTCCGGATACCGAGGGCCCGGCGGATATCGTGCAAGCGGCGGCGGATGCGCTGCTGGACAACCGCAACCAATACCCGCCGCTGACCGGCCTGCCGGAGCTGCGCGAGGCCGTGGCGGCGGCGAATCAGCGGTTCTACGGGCTGGAGATCGACCCGGCTGCGGGGGTTGTCGTCACCTCCGGCGCCACGGAGGCGATCACCGCCAGCCTGATGGCGCTGCTCAACCCGGGTGACGAGGTGGTGCTGATCGAGCCGCTTTATGACACCTATCTGCCGGTGGTGCGGATGCTGGGCGCGATCCCCCGGCTGGTACGCCTGCAGCCGCCGCATTGGGAGCTGCCGCGCGACGCGCTGGCCGCTGCCTTCGGGCCGCGCACGAAGCTTCTGCTGCTTAACAGCCCAATGAACCCGACCGGAAAGGTTTTTGATCCGGATGAACTGGAATTCATCGCCGGGCTTTTGCACGCGCATGACGCCTATGCGGTGTGCGACGAGGTGTATGAGCATCTGGTCTTTTCCGGCGCCAAACATATTCCCCTGGCGACGCTGCCCGGCATGGCGGAGCGTTGCCTGCGTATCGGCAGCGCGGGCAAGACATTTTCGCTCACCGGTTGGAAGGTCGGCTATGTCTCCGGCCCGGCGCCGCTGATGGGGCTGGTGGCCAAGGCGCACCAGAACCTCACCTTCACCACCGCGCCCAATCTGCAGCGCGCCGTGGCTTACGGCCTGGCCAAGCCGGATGCGTATTTCGAGGCGCTGGCGGGCGGGCTGGAAGAGCAGCGTAACCTGCTGGATGCCGGGCTGCGGCGCATGGGTTTTCGCACCCTGCGCGCGTCCGGCAGCTATTTCATCACCGCGGATTTTTCGCCTTTGGGGTTCGCGGGCGATGATTTGGCCTTCTGCCAAGCCATGACCGAGCAGGCGGGCGTGGCGGCGATTCCGGTCTCCGCCTTCTATGTGGGCGAGGCGCCGCGCCATTATGCGCGCTTTGCCTTCTGCAAGCAGAAGCCGGTTTTGGAAGAGGCCTTGCAACGCCTGGAAGGCTGGGTGGCGGCAAGGCCATTGACGGCGCTGGCTTGACCGCGTTAGGAGGCGCACACCCTGGATGGCGGACGTAGCTCAGTTGGTAGAGCGCCGGTTTGTGGTACCGGTTGTCGCGGGTTCGATCCCCGTCGTTCGCCCCAGGGGCGTTTCCTGACAAAATGAGCATCGCGGCGCTGGTTTTGGCCGGCGGCAAGGCCACACGCTTCGGCGGGGCGGACAAGGCGTTTCTGCGCCTCTCCGGCAAGCCGTTGGTCGAACATGTGCTGGAGCGGCTGCGCCCCCAGGTTGCTCCCATCGCTATCAGCGCCAATGGCGACCCTGCGCGGTTCGCCGCCTATGGGCTAGCGGTGCTGGCGGATGCGCCGGAATTCGCCGGTTGCGGGCCGCTGGCCGGGGTGGCGGCGGGGCTGCGCTGGGCGGCAGGGCAGGGGGCGGACGCTCTGCTCACCATGCCGGTGGATACGCCGTTCTTCCCGCTCAGCCTGGCGCTCGACCTCTCTCCCGGCCCGTCAGTGGCGGTTTATGCCGGGCGGCAGCATCATCTGGCAGCACTCTGGCCGGTGGCCTTCCTGCCGGCGCTGGAAGATTTTCTGCGCCGGGACGACAAGCACAGGGTGCGGGATGCGCTCGCCCTCTGCGGTGCCCGGCCGGTGAATTTTACAGGCCCGCAAGACCCCTTTGCCAACCTCAACAGCCCAGAGGATCTCTCGGTTTTCCGCTGACCATCCGGGGTGTAAAACATTTACACCGCACCTGCGATGCGGGTGCGTTTTTTCACATATTTACCGTGTTTTTTCACAAAACCCTCTGACGCACCGCAAAACCGGGTGTATTTGGGATGCCGCAACAATCCCTTTCCGGACTTTGAGCGGAGCATTCCTGATGTCGTACCAAGATAGCATTCGTAGCACGAGCGAACTGATCGCCTCCAAGGGCGGCACCTGGGATGGAATCTCCCCGGAGGCCGTGGCCCGCATGCGGTTGCAGAACCGCTTCACCACCGGGCTGGACATCGCCCGCTACACCGCGAAAATCATGCGCCAGGACATGGCGGCCTATGACGCGGACCCGGCCAACTACACCCAGTCGCTCGGCTGCTGGCACGGCTTCATCGCGCAGCAGAAGATGATCTCCATCAAGAAGCATTTCGGCACCACCAAGCGCCGCTATATCTATCTCTCCGGCTGGATGATCGCCGCGCTGCGCTCCGAGTTCGGGCCGCTGCCCGACCAGTCCATGCACGAGAAAACCTCCGTCCCGGCGCTGATCGAGGAGATCTACACCTTCCTGCGTCAGGCCGATGCGCGTGAGCTGGGCGGGCTGTTCCGCGAGCTGGATGCGGCGCGCAACAGCGGCGATCTGGCGAAGCAGAAAGAGGTGCAGGGCAAGATCGACAATTTCGAAACCCATGTCGTGCCCATCATCGCCGATATCGATGCGGGGTTCGGCAATGCCGAGGCGACCTATCTGCTGGCCAAGAAGATGATCGAGGCGGGCGCCTGCGCCCTGCAGATCGAGAACCAGGTCTCCGACGAGAAGCAATGCGGCCACCAGGACGGCAAGGTCACCGTGCCGCATGAGGATTTCGTGCAGAAAATCCGCGCCCTGCGCTACGCTTTCATGGAGCTGGGCGTCGAGGAGGGCATCATCGTCGCCCGCACGGACAGCCTGGGCGCCGGCCTGACCAAGCAGATCGCGTACTCCAAGGAGCCGGGCGATATTGGCGACCAGTATAATGCCTTCCTGGATTGCGACGAGGTCGACGCCAGCCAGATCGGCAATGGCGATGTCATCATCACCCGGGGCGGCAAGATGCTGCGCCCGAAGCGTTTGCCCTCCAACCTCTACCAGTTCCGCTCCGGCACGGGCGCGGACCGCTGCGTGCTCGACTGCATCAACTCCCTGCAGAACGGCGCCGACCTGCTCTGGATCGAGACCGAGAAGCCGCATATCGAGCAGATCGCCTCGATGGTTGACCGCATCCGCGCGGTCGTGCCCAACGCCAAGCTGGCCTACAACAATTCCCCGTCCTTCAACTGGACGCTGAATTTCCGCCAGCAGGTGTTCGATGCCTGGAAGGAACAGGGCAAGGATGTCTCCGCCTATGACCGCGCCAAGCTGATGAGCGTGGATTACGACGCGAGCGAGCTGGCGGCCGAGGCGGACGAAAAAATCCGCACCTTCCAGCGCGACGCGGCCAAGCGCGCGGGCATCTTCCACCACCTGATCACGCTGCCGACCTACCACACCGCGGCCCTGTCCACCGACAATCTGGCCAAGGACGTATTTCGGCGAGCAGGGCATGCTGGGCTATGTCGCCGGGGTGCAGCGCCAGGAGATCCGCCAGGGCATCGCCTGCGTGAAGCACCAAAACATGTCGGGCTCCGACATTGGCGACGACCACAAGGAGTATTTCGCGGGTGAGGCGGCGCTGAAGGCCGGTGGCGCGCACAACACGATGAACCAGTTCGCGGCGTAAACCATAACATCCCGCTATGTTCCAACTTCACGGCGGCCCGGTTTTTCCGGGCCGTTTTTTCTGTCCGGCTCACGATGCGTTCACGCCGAGAGGCGTGCGAAAATGGCTTGAATCTCACGGTTGAACTTGGTCACAAACGGCCCTGGACTCTGATCTGGGCAGGCCCAGCCCAAGCCTATATGACGGCGCTTGAATGTTACGCATGGCCGCAGACCGTCCCTCTCCCTGGAAACTTCCGGCCCTGCTGCTGGGGCTGCTGACGGCTTCCTTCTGCCTGCCGCTGCTCTGGCGCGGTGGCGCGCCGGTGCAACTGGATGGCGATGAGGGCTGGAACACGGTCCGCGCCCTGCTGGCCGTGCGGCATGTGCCGATTTACGGCCAGGCGCCCGGCCTGGATTTCACCAATTATCCGTTCATCTCCTTCCATGTCATCGCCTGGCTGGCCGCGCTGGGGGTTGATCCGCTCTTCGCCGGGCGCGGTTTATCGGTGGCCGCTCTGGCGGTTTTGTGCGGTTTCGCGGGCGCGTTCGTGCGGCTCTTCACGCCGGACCGTCACGCGGCGCTCTTTGCCGGGCTTTTGGTCGCGCTGTGGCTCGCGGTCTGGATGCCCAACCGCATCGCCGTGGACGACCCGCAATTGCTGGGCATGGTGTTCGAGGCGGCGGGGTTTTATTTGTTTGTCCGGACTGAAAAATCCGGCCTCCTGCTCTGGCTTTCGGCCTGGCTGTTCGTTCTGGCGCTGTTCACCAAGCAAACTCTGCTGTCCATGCCGGTCGCGGCGGGGCTCACGCTCATCCTTCAAAAACGCTGGTCCAGCCTGCTGCAATGGCTGGCCGCCGGGGCGGTTTGCACGGCGCTGCTGCTGTGGCTGACCGATCGCGTCGATGGCACTTATTTCTTCACCAACCTGTTGCAGCCGCGCGCCTATGTCTGGCGGGATGCAGGCGCCCAGGGCGGGGATTATCTGCTGGTCTTCCTCCCCGCGCTGGTGCTGGCCGCAGGCTGGGGCTGGCACAATCGCCGGGAAGCGCGGCTCTTGCCGTTCATCCTCGCCTGGCTTGCCGCCAATATGTTCGGCTTTGGCTTCGCCGGGGGCGATGGCGTTGGCCGCAACGTGTTCTTCGAGGCGGTGCTGCTGAGCGTGGTTCTCGCTGTCGCGGCCTGCGTGGAGAAGCCGCGGTCCTGGCGCGGCCTGCTGCTGCTATTTCCCTTGATCTGGGCGCCGGATCATTTCATCGCCGCGATTCAGCAAGACCGGGCCCTGCCGCAAACGCAGGCTGATTTCGCGGCGGGGGTGGCATTGCTGAAAACCGTTCCGGGGCCGGTTGTCTGTGAGAATCTGCTGATGTGCGCGCGGGCCGGCCACGCTTCAGCGTTCTATACCTATTATGTGGATAGCCAGATCAGGCTCCACCGCCTGCCCGCCGCCGCCGTCACGTCAATGGTGGCCCAGCGCCGGCTGCAGGCGGTGGAGGTCGGCACCACTGACAAGCCCGAGGCGCTGCGCCGGGCGCAATTCACGCCGGATTTTCTGGCGGCCCTGAAGGCCAATTACCGGCTCGCCCTGCAGGAGCGTGCCGTCTCCATCTGGGTTCCCAGGGCTTGAACTCTCCCGCGCAGCCATGCGCGTCATGCCCTTGCGTCAGCCCCTGGAAGCCGCCAGACCGCGCTGGACCGGCGGTCGATGCAGCCCGCGGCGACAGGACAAGAGCCATCCCGTGATGACAGACGCGCCCCCTACAGGCAAAGACGAGACGCTCAAGGGCATTCTCCTCGCCTTCGCGGCCTTCGCCGCCTTCTCTTTCAGCGATGCCAGCGTGAAGCTGATCAAAGGCGCGCTGCCGCCGTTTGAATTCGGCGTTTTTCGGCGGGCTGTTCGCTTTGCTGGTGTTTCCCTGGGTGCTCAAGCCGGGTGACACGCTGCTCGATATGTTCGCCACCAGCAACCGCAAGCTCTGGCTGCTGCGTTTCTGCTCCTTCGCGCTCGGGGTCATCGGCAGCGTCACCGCCTTCACCCATCTGCCGATGGCCGATGCCTTCGCGCTGATCTTCCTGCAGCCGGCCTTTGTCACCCTCATGTCCCTGCTGTTCCTGAAGGAGCGGATCGGCCCCTGGCGCTGGGCGGCGGTGGTCATCGGCTTCATCGGCGTGATGGTGGTGCTGCGGCCGGGCTATACGCCGCTTTCCATCGGCCATCTGGGGGCGCTATTCGCGGGGTTCGGGGGCGCGGTTTCGGTTATTTCCTTCCGCGCCGTGGGCCGGCGGGAGAAGCGGATCTCCTTGTTCGGGGCGGGCATATTGGGGGCCATCATCATCCCCGGCCTGCTGATGATCCCCAATTTCGTCTGGCCAGACCTGCATCAATGGCTGCTGCTGGCAGGGTACGGGCTGCTGGCGGCCCTGGCCAATATGCTGCTGATGTCCGCCACCGCCCGCACCCCGGCGGCTTATGTGGGGCCCATCCAGTACAGCCAGATGCTTTGGGCCATCCTGCTCGGGTTTCTGCTCTTCCATAACGGGGTGGACGCGCTGACGCTGCTGGGCGCCATGCTCATTATCGGCTCCGGGCTGCTCACCTTGCGGCGCGAGCGTCAGCGCGGCACCCCCATGCCGCACGCTGCTGCCTTGCGCGGGCACCATGCCGCCCTGGCCCTTTTGCGCGGCAAGGGCTGGCCGGGCCGGAGCCGGGGCTAGCCCCTTTGTTTGCCAGGGCCAGAGCCCCCATGCTATGCACCGGAAGTTGGCGGAAACCCGCTGTTTTCCGTGGTTTTCAATTATCTCCCGGAGCTTGGGCGTAACAGGGCTATGGCAAAAAAACTCGTTTGGGGCCGCGCTTGGCATGGCCGTTCCTATGATCTGGGGCGGATGACCCTGCCCGAACTCTGGGCCGCCTATCTCACCTATCCGGCGATCAATCTGTACGCCGCGCTGGCGCTCCTCTCCGGCGCCTATGCGCTGCTGACGCTGCGCCATTGGCAGCAGCTTGTTTTGCCGGTGCTGGCGGTGCTCGTTATCTACCCGCTGGTCTGGTACGGGCTGCACCGCTACGTGCTGCATGGGCGCTGGCTCTACCGCATGCGCTGGAGTGCGGCGCTCTGGAAGCGCATCCATTTCGACCATCACCAGGACCCGCATAAGCTCGAAGTGCTGTTCGGCTCGCCGCTGAACACCCTCCCGACCATGGCCCTCATCACCGGGCCCGTCGGCTATGCCCTCGCGGGCTGGACCGGCGCTGCCACAGGCCTGGCCACGGCGCTCGTCTCCACCTGCGTGTATGAGTTTTTCCACTGCATCCAGCATCTGAACTACAAGCCGAAAAACAGCCTCGTGCAGAAGCTCAAGCGCGACCATCTGCTGCATCATTTCCAGAATGAGAACGGCAATTACGGCATCGTGAGCTTCCTGCCGGACAGGGTTTTTAACTCTTATTACCCGAATGCGAAGGACTGCCCGAAGAGCCCGACCGTGTTCAATCTCGGCTACGACCTTGAGGAAGCCAAGCGCTATCCCTGGGTGATGGAGCTGACCGGCGCGCCGCCCCGCGACAAGCCCCCCTCCGCCATGGAAGACCAGGCAGGCCGGGCGAGCTGATGAGCCAGATCGAGATCGTCCCGGTTACGGGCAAGAAACTCCTCAAGCGCTTCATCCTGCTGCCCGAGCGGCTGCACAAGGACGACCCGGCCTATATCGCGCCGCTGCATATGGAGCGCGAAGAGGCGCTGGGGCCGAAAAACCCCTTCTTCGGCCATGCCGAGGTGCAGTTCTGGCTGGCGGTGAAGGATGGCCGCGATGTCGGGCGCGTCAGCGCGCAGATCGACAAGCTCGCCCTCTCCCTCGACCCGGAGGCGCCCGGCCTGTTCGGCATGCTCGCGGCCGAGAATGATCCTGAGATTTTCACGGCGCTGCTGAAAGCCGCGCAAGCCTGGCTGCGCGAGCGCGGCATGACCCGCATGCAGGGGCCGTTCAACCTCAACATCAATGAGGAAACCGGCGCTCTGGTGGAAGGGTTCGACACGCCGCCCATGCTGCTGATGCCGCATGACAGGCCCCATGTCGCCGGGCAACTCGCGGCGCTGGGGTTCGCCAAGGCCAAGGATGTCTATGCCTATCTGTACGACATGCGGGTGGAGCTGCCCGCCAGCGTGCGCCGGCTGCTCTCACGCCAGCTGCCGCCGGGGTTCACGGTGCGGCAGCTGGACATGAAGAAGATCAAGGAGGAGATCAAAACCGTCACCTCCATCTTCAACGATGCCTGGGCGAATAACTGGGGCTTCGTGCCGCTGACCGAGGAGGAGACGGATTATCTCTCCAAATCGCTGAAGCCGCTTCTCAACCCGCGCATGACCAGCCTGGTGGAGCGCGATGGCGAGCCGGTGGCCTTCATGATCGCGCTGCCGAATTTGAACGAGGCGATCAACGGGCTGGATGGCAAGATCCTGCCCTTCGGCTGGGCCAAACTGCTCTGGCGGCTGAAAGTGTCGGGCGTGAAGACCGCGCGCGTGCCACTGATGGGCGTGCGCCGTTCCGCCGCGAAGGACATGATCGGCAGCCTGCTGCCTTATCTGATGATCGACATGGTGCGCAGGGAAGGGCTGAAAATGGGTTACACCCATATCGAGCTCTCCTGGATTCTCGAGGACAACATGCCGATGCGCCGGATGATCGAGAGCCTGGACGCGAAGGCGTACAAGACCTACCGGGTGTTCGAGGCGGCGGTTTAGAGTGCGATGATTTTAGATCCGATCGCGTCGCGGGCGGTTCTAAAATCTGAATTGCCCTCTATCTCCCGCTGTAAGGCCGTGGCCGCGCCGAACGGGTCGGCATGAAGCATGCCGGCCCGCAAGCGCTGGAGAGTTTGGCGGCGTTGCTGGCGCCGGTGCGCGCCCTGGCGCATGTGAAGGAAAAATCGCCGGGGGTGTTTTACATCAAGGGCCGTGCCTGGCTGCATTTCCATGAGGACCAGCTGGGCCTGTTCGCGGATATCCGCCCTGGGGCGGAGTGGATCAGGATCTGCCTCTCCAGCGCCGAAGGGCAGGCGCAGTTTCTGGCCCTTCTCGCCTCGGCCGGTCCCGGTTAGCCCAGCCACCCCGCCTGCCGGTACCACGCCACGGTCTCCTCAAAACCGTCCTTCAGCCCGATGCGCGGCGTGTAGACCTCGCGCGGCAATAATTCCGCCGCGGATACGGACCAGTCCGGGTGCAAAATTTCCCGTGCCTTGCCGCGGGTGAAGATGGGCATCTGCTTGCGTGTCTTTCCCCACATCTCCGAGCAAAAACCTGCCGCTAGAAACAGGGGGCTTGGCAATCTCACAATACGCGGATGGCCACCCGTGGCCTGGGCGGCGGCTTCCATGAAGTCGCGCATGGAATAGCCTTCGGGCCGGTCATCGGCCAAGGCAAAGCGGCCGGGCCGGAAATGTTCGCCCGCCATGGCGGTGATCGCGCCGGCGGCGTCGCGCGCATGAATCGTGGCGGCGGCGCCATCGCCGGGAAGGGGCGCGATGGGACGCAGGCTTGCCTGGAAAAAAGCCAGTGTTTCTCGATCCCACGGCCCGTAGATCGCGGGTGGGCGCAGGATCGCCAGCTGCGCCGCCGCTTCGCCAAATTCTTGCCGTGCCGCGATTTCCGCCGCGTTCTTGCTGAAGGCGTAGTCGGAAAGTTGCGGCTCCCGCGCCGCGAGGGATGAAATCAGAAGGAATTTCGCGTCAGGCGCCGCACGCCGCGCGGCTCGTGCCAGGGCGGCCGTGCCATCACGATTGCCGCGCAGAAATTCCGCCCGGCTATGCGCCTTGATCAGCCCCGCCGCATGCACGATCACGTCCGCGCCCTGGGCCAGCGTCGCCAGGGCCGCTTCATCGTCCAGGCTGCCGCGCACGGTTTCGAACGCAATGCCCGCGAAGGCCGGATGCGCCGGATCACGCCGCGCCAGCACGCGCAGCCTGAAGCCGGCCTGCGCCAGGGCGGGGATGAGGTGCAGCCCCAGAAACCCCGTTCCGCCGGTGACGGCGGCCAGCGGGGGCAGGCTCATTGCGCCGCGGGGACGGCCGCGCGGGGCTGGAAGGCGCCGTCCAGATACATCAGCCGGGCGCGCGAGCGGCTGAGCTTGCCCGAGGAGGTCTGCGGCAGGCTGTGCGGCGGCACCAGCACCACGCGCGTCTCCAGACCCTGGCGGCCACGGAAGAAGCGGGTGAGGTCCAGCGCCAGCGTTTCGCGCGCGGCCGGGTCCATCACCCGGCACTGGACGAGGACGACAACCTCCTCCTCCTCGCCGGTATCCACCGAGAACACCGCGACATCGCCGCTGCGCAGGGCGGGAATTTCCGCCTCGGCGGCCCATTCCAGATCCTGCGGCCAGACATTGCGGCCATTGACGATGACGAGATCCTTCGCCCGGCCGGTGATGACGATCTGCCCGTTGACGAGGTAGCCAAGATCGCCCGTATCCAGCCAGCCATCCTGGGAGAGGACGCGCGCGGTTTCCTCCGGGGCGCCAAAATAGCCGAGCATCAGGCTCGGCCCGCGCACGAAGATGCGGCCCACCTCGCGCTCCGCCAGCAGGGCGTCATCCTCGCCGCGCACCTCGACCTCATGTTCGGGCAGCATCTGCCCGCAGATCACGAAATGACGAGTGCGCTCGCTCTCCTCATGGGCGGGCACGGCGCGGTGCTCGCGCTCCAGCACCAGCCCGTCCACGGCATCTTCCTTGGCCCCCTGGCCGTCGGGGCTGAAGCTCAGCGCCAGGGTCGCCTCCGCCATGCCATAGCAGGGCAGGAAGGCGGTCTCAGAGAAGCCGTTGGTGGCAAAACGCTCGGCAAAGCGCGTCAGCACCGCCGGGCGGATCATGTCCCCGCCAATGCCGGCGCGGCGCCAGGAGGAGAGATCAATCCCCTCGGTCGAGGCGGTCTGGGCCCGGCGGGCGCACAGCTCGTAGCCGAAGGAGGGGCTGAAGGAGATGCTGCCCTTGTTGCGGGTGATGAGCGAGAGCCAGAGCAGCGGCCGGCGTGCGAATTCCCGCGTGGGCAGAATATCGACAGAGAGCTGGCAGGCCATCGGCATCAGCAGGAAACCGACCAGCCCCATGTCATGATAATAAGGCAGCCAGGTGGTGCAGCGGTCGTCGTCATTCACCTGCAGCCCGTATTTGGCCATGTAATGGGCATTGGCCATGAAGGCGTGTTGCGTGACCGCCACGCCGAGCGGAAAACGCGTGCTGCCGGAGGAGAATTGCAGATAGGCGAGTGCCTCCGGCGCGGGCAGGGCGGCTTCATCGGCCATCGGCGCGCTGTCCAGCACCGCGATGGTGCCGGAGCATCTGAGGTTCAGCCCCTCCACCGCCTCTTCCAGCCAGTCCGCCAGCACGGCGGGGCCGAACACGGCATGGGCATCAGCGCCCTGGATCATCCGGCGCAGGAAGGAGATATAGCCCTCCTTGCCGCCGAAGGCCGCGGGCAGCGGCAAGGGGGCGGGCACCAGCCCGGCATATTGGCAGGCAAAGAAGGCGCGGGCGAAATCGCCATCGCTTTCGGCCAGCAGCCCCACGCGCTCGCCGGGCTTCAGCCCGGTGCCAAGCAGCCGCCGCGCCAGGGCGATGGCCTGGGTGCGCAGCGCCGCATAGGGCAGAATTTCGGTGAGAACGCCCTTGCCGGAATAGAAATTCAGGCCCGTCGGGCCCTGAGCTGCATAGTCCAATGCCTCGGCGATGGTTCCGAAATCGGCTAAACGCTTGGCCAGCCCTGCATGGTGAGTTGGGGTAGGCTCAGTCATATTGCCTGGAATTTACCATTGATGCCATCCGTTGGCGCTAACAGACTCGCAAGGCGAAAGCAATGGCTTTGGCGTATGGCGCGGTTGACAGGGCCGGCCCCCGCCCCCTAGCTCCCTCGCCAGCCTCCCTTTTTTCCCGCCAGCAGGATTGCGATTTCTCCATGCCCATTCCCAGATCGGTGCATTTCTGCTGGATCGGCCCGAACCTCTCCTGGGCGCATGGCTTCGCGCTGCTCTCCGCCGCCGCGCAAGGCGGGATGGATGAGGTGATCCTGCACCATACGGACGAGCTGGCCGAGAGCCCCGTGCTGCGCGCCTTGCAGGCCACGCCTGGGCTGCGGCTGGAGAGGCGGGCGCCGGAGGCGGTGCTGGCGCCGGTGCAGGCGGCGCTGGGGCTGGGCGAGGCGCTGACCCGGCTTTACGCAAGGCTGCAAAGCCCGGTGCAGCGGTCAGACCTGCTGCGCGCCGCCATCCTGTACCGCCAGGGCGGCATCTATATGGATGTCGACACCGTGACCGTGGCGCCACTTACCAATCTTCTTGATGCCACGCAGTTCATCGGGGCGGAGCGGATCGTCTGGCCGCATTGGGTGTATCAATCGCGCTCGCCTCTGGTCTGGGCGAAGCATCTGGGGCTGGATGTGCTGCGCCAGGCGCTGCGCCGCGCCCCTGGCGGCTGGCGGGCCTTCCGCGCGGTGGAGGGCTGGTATGCGCCGGCCGTGAATAATGCGGTGATGGGCGGCGAGGCGGCTTCCCCCTTGTTTGCCGCCGTGCTGCGCGGCATGGCGGCGCTGCCCGAAGGCGAAGCGCCCGGCCCCTATGCGCTGGGGCCGGATCTGTACCAGGCGCTGCTGGACGGCGCGCCGCTGCCGGGGCTCATCATCCACCCGCCCGCCTGTTTCTACCCGCTGGCGCCTGAGATTTCAGAGCATTGGTTCCGCCCCTGCCGCAACGCCCAGGCCGCGCTGGGGCAGGTGGTCACGCCGCAAACCAGGGTGGCGCATTGGTATGGCTCGGTGCGCACCAAGCCCTATGTGGCGCAGATCAGCCCTGATTATGTCCGCGCGCACCGCCAGAGCCAGCTCTATAGCGCCCTGGTTTGCGCCGCCCTGCCGGGCCTGGGGTAAGGGCTGGGTCCAGTCCCTTGCATCCGTGTCACACTTGCGACACATGCTGGAAAGAGGTAGGAGGCTGGCTTACTTACCGCGCAGAGTTCGGACTCACCTAGGCTTGCCTGCAGTCCGTCCGGAGCTTCAGCCGCGAAAGCGCGAAGCCCCGGTGCCGTTTCCCCGGCAGGGTTGCGATTGGCAGGAGGCATTGGGTTTCAAGGTTGAGGTACGAAGGCGATTTCCGGCATGTTCATGGTTTGCGGCAGGCGTTCTGTCGTGGCTGGGTTGCGCCTGTGTGTCTGGTCCCGTCATCCATGATGGCGTCCTGCTGCCCGACAGATTTTAGCGAGAGACGAGGTTGATTATGGCGAAGAACGGCGGCATCCGCATCGCGATCGCTGGCATTGGCAACTGTGCCAGCTCCCTGATTCAGGGGCTCTATTACTACACGCCGGAGCGCTGCGCCGAGGGTGTGGTCGGGCTCATGCATACCGAGATCGGCGGCTACCAGCCGAACGACATCAAGGTGGTGGCGGCGTTCGACGTGGATGCCCGCAAGGTCGGCCAGGATGTGAGCCGCGCCATGTTCGCCAAGCCGAACTGCACGAAGGTGTTCCAGGCCGAGATCCCTGAAATGGGCGTCGTCGTGCAGATGGGCCAGGTGCTGGATGGCATCTCCGAGCATATGGCCAATTACGACGAGGAGCGCACTTTCGTGCGGTCCACGGCGAAGGAGCTGAGCAAGGCCGAGATCGTCGCCATCCTGAAGGCCAGCAAGACCGACGTGCTGCTGAACTACATGCCCGTGGGCTCCGAGAAGGCGGCGCGCTTCTATGCGGAGTGCGCGCTGGAGGCAGGCTGCGGCTTTGTGAACAACATGCCGGTGTTCATCGCCAGCGATAAGGCGTACGCCGACCGCTTCGCGGCCGCTAACCTGCCGATCATCGGCGATGACATCAAATCCCAGGTCGGCGCCACCATCACCCATCGCGTGCTGACGGACCTGTTCGCCAAGCGCGGCGTGAAGCTGCTGCGCACCTACCAGCTCAACACCGGCGGCAACACAGACTTCCTGAACATGAAGAACCAGGATCGTCTGGCCTCCAAGAAGACCTCCAAGACCGAAGCCGTGCAGGCTGTGGCGAAGAAGCGGATGGAGACCGAGACCATCCATGTCGGCCCGTCCGACTATGTGCCCTGGCAGAATGACAACAAGATCGCCTTCATCCGCATGGAAGGGCTGCTGTTCGGCGACGTGCCGATGGATATCGAGCTGCGCCTCTCCGTGCAGGACAGCCCGAACTCTGCCGGCGTGGTGATCGATATGATCCGCTGCTGCAAGCTGGCGCTGGAGCATGGCGTTGGCGGCGTGCTGGCCGGCCCGAGCGCCTATTTCTGCAAGCACCCGCCCGTGCAGTACACGGACGATGTGGCCTACGAGATGACCGAAGACTTCATCCACACCCGTCCGGCGCTGGCGGTGACCGCCGCCGAATGAAGTGCCTGATCGTCGCCGCCGGGCAAGGCACGCGCCTGCGCGAGAAGGGGGAGCTGAAGCCGCTCATCCCCATCCGCGGCGTGCCGTTGATCGAGCGCGTGATCACCAATGGCCGCGAAGCCGGGATCGACGAGTTTCTCGTCGTCACCGGCTACCGCTCCGAGGAGTTGCAGGCGCGGCTGGGGGAATTCTCCCGCCGCTCCGGCATCCATATCACCCGCATCTTCAACCGCGCCTGGGACCGGGCGAACGGCGTTTCCGTTCTCACCGCCAAGCAATATCTGGATGAGCCCTTCCTGCTCACCATGTGCGACCATCTGGTGGACCCGGAGATTCTGCGCCGCCTGATCCAGGCCAAGCAGGAGCCGAACACGGTCACGCTGGGGGTGGATTTCAATATCGATAATCCGCTGAACGACCCCGAGGACGTAACCCGCGTGAAATGCGAGGGCGAGCGGCTGCTGCATATCGGCAAGGTCATAAGGGACTTCAATTGCTTCGATACCGGCGTATTCCGCTGCACGCCAGCGATGTTCGACGCGCTGGAGGAATCCCAAATTCGCGGGGATGACAGCATCTCCGGCGCCATGAACGTGCTGGCCGAATGGGGCAAGGCGCGGGTGTTCGACATCGGCGACAAGCTCTGGGTGGACGTGGACGACCCCATCGCCTTCGGCAAGGCCGAGGCACTGCTGGATGAAGGCCGGCTCTGAAAGGCCACTGGATATGAGCGACGCAGCCGGCCCGGCCGCGGCGGACCCTGTCCGCCGGACCTATGAGATCGAGGACCCCACCAACCTCTATTTCATCCATCCCCTCTCCGCCCGGCTGGTGCCGGTGTTCGCCAGGCTCGGGATCACCCCCAACGCGGTGTCGCTCATCGGCATGGGCTGCGGGATTCTGGCGGGCGTGGCCTATCATTTCTACGGCGCCACCTGGTGCGCCATTGCGGGCTTCGTGCTGATGCTGGCCTGGCATGTGATGGATGGGGCGGATGGCCAGCTCGCCCGCCTGACCAAAACCTATTCCGAACTCGGCAAGCTGCTGGACGGCATCTGCGACTACGTGACCTTCACCGCCGTCTATGTGGGGCTGGCGCTGGCGATGAGTGCTACGATCGGCGGCTGGATCTGGCTGCTGGTCGTGCTCTCGGGCGCGGCGCATGCCGTGCAGTCCGCCGCTTATGAGATGCAGCGCCAGGATTATAATTTCTTTGGCTGGGGGCGCCAATCCGCCGCGTTGCCGAAGCTGGATGTGAAGCCGCAAGGCCTCGCCGGGCATCTGCATCATCTCTATGCGCGGGTGCAGCTCTGGGCCTCGGGCGGGGCGGCGGAATTCCATGAGGACTTCGCGGCCCTGCTGGCGGCGAATCCCAGGCATGAGGCCACGCTGCGCGCCACCTACCGGGCGTATTTCGCGCCGGTGATCCGCCGCTGGGGCGTGCTCTGCGCCAATTACCGCACGCTCGGCCTTTTCATCGCGGCGCTGCTCAAGCTGCCGGTGCTGTATTTCGTGTTCGAGATCGTGGGCTTCGGCGCTATCCTGTTCATCCTGCTGGAGGCGCAGAAAGTGCATTACCGCGCCTTCCTGGATCGTCTGATCGCCGGCTAGAGACCGGCCGCGCCCGGTTGTTCAGGCGCAGCCGCTCTGCTTCAGAACCCGCTTCCCCGATGCCGGGAATTTTTCAAGCAGACGGGCCGGCCGGATGGGGCGCGCGACAAGATTGCCGCCGCAATTGGGGCAGGTATCCGCCAGCTTGCCCGCGCAGCTTGCGCAGAAGGTGCATTCGAAGCTGCAGATGCGGGCCTGCGCGCTCGCAGGGGGCAGGTCCCGGTCGCAGCATTCGCAATTGGGCCTCAGCTCCAACATGCTCTTCTCTCCCTTTTCCCTTTGCCGCTCTCCTGTGCCGCCGCTAGGGCGGGCCGAGGCGCGGCCGCAGTTTGACATGGCCGCGTTCCAGCAGCCAGCCCCCCAGCAAGAGAAGTAATATGGACGGGCCCAGGGCCGAGAAGGCCGGGTTCACCGCCAGCAGCAGCCCCAGATACCCCGTGATCTGCTGCACCAGCAGGAACACCATGCCCAGCAGCGCGCCGATGACGATCTGCCGCCCGGCCCCGCCCGCGCGCTGCGAGCCGAACACGAAGGGGGCGGCGATCAGCGCCATGCCGATGAGCGAAAGCGGGATGGCCACCATGCTCCAGAAGGTCTGTTCGTAAACCAGCGCCTCCTGGTGCTGGTGCTTCAATTGCCGGACATAGGCATAGAGCGCCAGAGGCGGCATGGTCTCCGGCGGAATCGCCAACAAGTGCAGTTGCCTTGTGGAGAGGAAGGGCTTCCAGCTCAGCGTGGCGGGCTCGTCCGTGTCGGTCTGGCCGTTGGTGATGCTGTCGCGCACCACGCCGCTCAGCACCCAGCTGCCGTCGGGCTGTGGCGCCGCGTTATCGGCCTGGACGAGGCTGTGCAGCGTGCCCTCCGGCCCGAAGGTGAAGATCGCCACGCCGTGCAGTTCGTTGCCGCCCGCGAAGCTCTGCACATTCAGGAACACGCCGTTTTTCTGCGCCCAAAATCCGCCATTCGAGAGGCCGGGCAGCGCATCGCCCAGGGCGGCCGCCCGCTCGCGCTGCGCCGCCTGCTGGGCGGGCGGAATGACGAACTGCGCGATGAGGAACAAGGCCAGGATGATGGGCAGGCAGAGCTTCACCACCGCGCCGATGATCCTGGCCTGCGAGATGCCGAAGCTGCGGAAGGCGGTGAGCTCGGAATGCTTGGCCAGCGCGCCCAGCCCCATCAAGGTGGCCAGCAGCATGGCAACCGGGGCGAGCTGCAGAAGCTGGTTGGGGGCGGTGAGCAGCGTGTAGGTCAGCGCGTCGCGCAGATCATATTGCCCCTGGCCGATCAGGCCCAGCTGCTCGACAAAACCGAGCAGGCTGAACAAGGCGGTGAGGCCGGCGGTGATGAGCAGGAAGGCGCGGCACACCGTCCCGCCGACATAGCGGTCAAGCAGCATCGTGGCTGCTCACTGGCCGCAATTTCAGCGGCTGGGTGGGGCGCCTGTGGGGCGTGGGGGTAGGGCCCTTGGGCGGGGGGCGGAAAAACCGGTGCAGCGCCGGCACATACCAGATCAGCGCAATGGCGA
Source organism: uncultured Pseudomonadota bacterium (assembly GCA_963736885.1). Lineage (GTDB taxonomy): Bacteria > Pseudomonadota > Alphaproteobacteria > Acetobacterales > Acetobacteraceae > Acidocella. The sequence goes on along the minus strand of CAVTQN010000005.1, from coordinate 312,449 downwards.
TCGCCAGCATGGCGGGCGCCCACCATAGCCCGGGGAAGCGCCCCACATCGCCATGCTGCACCCAGGTGCGCGCCGTGGTGCAGAGCAGGTAATAGGCGGAATAAGCCAGAATGGCCGGGCCGAATTTGGCGTAGCGGCTCTGGCGCGGGCGGCCGCGGCTCAATATCGCGCCCAGCACCGCCAGCAGCAGGGTGGAAAGCCCCGTGGAGAAGCGCCATTGCCGCTCCGCGATATCCGCCGGGTCCTTGGACGCCATGAGATGCGCCGTGCTGGCCGCCACCGGGCTGTAGCCTGCCGCGCCGGGCAGGCTACCATCCGGGTCCACATTCAGCCCCGCCGCTTCCAGGGACTGGTCGCTCCCCGGGTTGTCGCGGTCAACCTCATACACATGCGCATTGGAGAGATGCACGCTGCGCCGCCCATCCGCGCTGGCGGTGGCGGGGGTGGCGCTGTCGGCGAAGATCACCTCGATATGGTTGCCGATGCGCCGGGCGACGAACACGTTGCGCGCCTCTGCATGCGGCCCCGCCCGGTTGCCGAGGAAGATGACGCGCGAGCCGTCGGGGCTGGCATAGAAGGTGCCCGCCTCCATCGCGTTGACGTTCAGCATCACGGCGGCGCGGCGCGAAATGTCGTGCGAGGTGGCATAGGCCCAGGGGCGGACGACCAGAGACAGGCAGGCCACGCAGATGGAGAGCCCCAGGGCCAGCCCCAGCACCGGGCGCAGGAGTTGGCGCGGCCCGATGCCAAGCGCCAGCATGGCGGTGATCTCGCTATCCGCCTGCAACCGGCCAAACCCCGCCAGCACCGCGATGAAGAGCGAGATGGGGATGAGAACATCCAACGAAATCAGCAGTTTGAGAGAGGTAAGGACGGTGATGGCGCCTAACGGCAGCAGGCCGCTCACGGCGTCGGACAAGATCCCCGCCAAGCTGTATCCTGCGAACAGCAAGGCCAGAATGCCCAAAACTGCGGCGAGAGGCCGCGCGATCTCACGGATTAGATATCTGTCTGTCTTCAAGGCGCCAAACCAACTCTCTCCGGCATATTAGAATGGCCGGCCCCGCCGAACCATACCGGAGATGCAAAGGCGCCATAAGCTTTCCAGAAGGCCCGTGACAACGCGGTGCACGCTCTTTAATAGGGGGGCTGGTGAATTGTATAGTTTTTCTTGCACGAATGTCATGGGCCGCCTTTGCGGGACTGGCGTGCATGGAACAGCAGAGGAGCTGCGCGCAGCCATATGTCTGATCAGGCCAATGAGATTCGGGAAATCATTTTCGGCACGCTGCGCGCATCGCTGCCACAGGACCGCCCGCTATCGGACGAGACGCACATCATCGAGGATCTGGGGCTCGATTCCGTCGCGGTGATGGATTTCGTCATGGAGATCGAGGACAAGCTCGACATCTCCGTGCCGCTGGACAAGATCGCCGAGGTGGAAACGCTGGGCGACCTGATCGCCACCGTGCAGCGGCTGAAGGAAGCCGCGTAAGCAAATGGCGCTGTTCGACAAATATGCGCCGCTGGCGGAGCAATACCGCCAGCTCGAAGAGGCCGGGGCGAACCCGTTCAACGTGCCGTTCGAGGAGGTCCTCTCCCCCACCGAGGCGGTGATCGGCGGGCGCAAGACCCTGCTGCTCGGCACCAATAATTATCTGGGCCTGACCTACGACCCGGCGGTGGTGGACGCCGCCAATGCGGCCACCAGAGCGGCGGGCACCGGCACCACCGGCTCGCGCATCGCCAATGGCAGCTATGGCAGCCACCAGCGGCTGGAAACCGCCTTGGCGGATTTCTATGGCCGCAAGCATGGCATGGTGTTCTCCACCGGCTACCAGGCCAATCTCGGCATTATCTCCGCCCTGGCGGGCAAGACTGACCATCTGCTGCTGGATGCCGATTCCCATGCCAGCATCTATGACGGCTCGCGCCTGGGCTATGCCCAGGTCACGCGCTTTCGCCATAACAGCCCGGAGGATCTCGCCAACCGCCTGCGCCGCCTGAGCGGCGAGCCGGGGGACAAGATCATCATCGTCGAGGGCATCTATTCGATGCTGGGCGACACCGCTCCCTTGAAGGAATTCGCCGCCGTGAAGCGCGAATTCGGCGCCTATCTGGTGGTGGACGAAGCCCACTCGCTGGGCGTTCTCGGCGCCACCGGCCGGGGGCTGGCCGAGCAGGCCGGGGTTGAGGCGGATGTGGATTTCATCGTCGGCACCTTCTCCAAGAGCCTGGGCGGGGTCGGCGGCTTCTGCGTCACCGACATGGAGGGCGCGGATATCCTGCGCGTCGTCAGCCGGCCCTACATGTTCACCGCCTCGCTGCCGCCGGGCGTCATCGCCGCGACGGAAGCGGCTTTGCACCAGCTGCGTGCCCGCCCTGAGCTGCGGACGCAGCTGAACGCCAACGCGCTGCGGCTCTATCGCGGGCTGGCGGCTTTGGGCTTCGCGCTGGGGCCGGAGCCGAGCCCGGTGGTCTCCGCCATCATGCCCTCGCCGGAGGCGGCGTTCGGCTTCTGGGCGGCTTTGCTCCAGGCCGGGCTGTACACCAATGTCAGCCTGCCGCCCGCCACGCCCAAGGGCCTCGCCTTGCTGCGCTCCAGCGTGAGTGCCGCGCACACGCCCGAGCAGATCGACCACGCCATCGCCCTGTTCGCCGAAGTGGGCAAAAGGCTGGGGCTGCTGGCGGGTGAAGCCACTCTGGCGGCGAAATAACGCTGCCCCAGCTGAGCGGAGGGCGGATGCGCCAGGTCGGGATCTTCCGGCATAATCTGTTCAAGCTGTCGGAGCCCTTCATCGCCCAGCAGGCCCAGCGCCTGCAACGCTACCGCCCGCTTTATCTCGGGCGGCTGCGTTATGGCGCGCCGCCGCCGGGGGGCGAGGCGCTGGCGCTGGAGGATCTGGCACCGAACATGCGGCTGCTGCCCGCCGCCTGGCATATGCTCTCGGCCAGCCCGCACCCTTATCTCACCATGCTGGAAGGGCGCCGGCCGGACCTCATCCACGCCCATTTCGGGGTGGAGGGGGTTTACGCCTTGCCCCTGGCCGCAAGGCTCGGCGTGCCATTGGTCACGACGTTTCATGGGTTCGACGCCACGCTCTCCCCCGCCGGGCTGCTCGCCAACCCGGCCTGGGCGCGTTACGCGCTGGGGCGCGGGGGGCTGGCGCGCCAAGGCAGCCTGTTCATCGCCGCCTCGAATTTTCTGCGCGAAAAACTGCTGGCGCTGGGTTTCCCGCCCGCGCGTGTGGTTGTGCATTATATCGGCGTGGACCCCAGCACCATCGCGCCGCGCCCCCCGGCGCAGGAGGAACCCGTGCTCCTGCACGTCGCGCGGCTGGAGGAGGTGAAGGGCACGCAATTCCTGATCCGCGCCTTCGCCCGCATCGCCCCGCAATACCCGCATGCCCGGCTGGTGATCATCGGCGACGGCAAATTGCGCCAAACCCTGGAGCGTCTGGCGCGGGAAACCGGCTTCGCGGACCGCATCGAATTTCTGGGCGCCCGCCCGCATGAAGAGGTGCTGGGCTGGATGCGCCGCGCCGCCATGCTGGTGCTCCCCAGCGTGAAAACCCAGTCCGGCCGGGAGGAAGGGCTGGGCATGGTGATGCTGGAAGCCGCCGCCACCGGCGTGCCGGGCATCGGCACGCGCGTCGGCGGAATCCCGGAGGGTATCGCGGAGGGCGAAACCGGCTTCCTGGTGCCCGAGCGCGACCCCGAGGCGCTTTCCGCCGCCATCGGCACGCTGCTCGCCGACCCCGCATTGCGCCAGCGCATGGGCGAGCAAGCGCGCCGCCGGGTGGAGCGCCTGTTCGACATACGCCGCCAGACCGCGGCGCTGGAGGAGATTTATGACGGGCTGCTGGGAGGGCGGGAATGAGCCGCGCCGTGCTCGTCGCCGCACACCCGGATGACGAGATCCTCTGGCTGAGTTCCGCCATGGCGCAGGCCGACCCGGTGGTGCTGTGCTACGGCGCGCCGTTTGGTAAGCCGGAAAAGGCGGCGGCGCGCGCCAGGGCGGTGGCGGCGCTGAAACTGCCTAGGCTCGTCAACCTCGCTATCCCGGAAAGCGGCGTGCGGCTGCTGGTGGATTGGGCCAACCCCATCCTCACCCAAACCGGCATGGCAATTGCCGACCCAGCCGCCCAGGCCCGCTACGACGCCAATTTTTTCACACTGGTCGAAAAACTCCGCCCCATCCTGATCGGCGCAACGGATGTCTACACCCACAACCCCTGGGGCGAGTACGGCCACCCGGACCATATCCAGGTCCACCGCGCCGTCGCCGCCTTGCAGCCGGAGCTGGGTTTCACAATCTGGTTCTCGGGCTATGTGGCGCCGCTCACCTGGAAACTGGCGCAAGCACTCGGCGCCGCCCCCCTCTGGGCCGAGAAGCGCCTGGCGGTGCCGGACATCCGCCTCGCGCGGCGCCTGCGCGGGGTCTATCTGCGCCACCGCGTCTGGACCTGGTCCCTCTTCCATAGCTGGCCCCCCGTCGAAACCCTCTACGCTCAACCGCCGGGCGGCCGCGAAGGCTGGCGCAGTTTGGAAGGTGAGACGCTGCTGGATGTGACGAAGCTACGTTGGTGGAAGCCGGACTTATCTGCCCGCCGGATGGTTTAAGGGGGAGCGGGTCGAGATGGCCGATTTCGATCCAACACCGCTGCCAACCAGCCGATCTGATAATCCCGAAAGCGGATAGCCTGCACTCAATCCTTCCACTTTGAAGAGAACCTCAGCTCCTGGCCGATCCGGCGCCCTGCACGAATGTCGTGCCATAATCCCTTCAAGAAATCGGGGTTAACATTCCAATCCAATCCCGACTTAGAGACATTGACCCTGATCGAGAGCTCATCCTTTCCGAGCAGGACAAAGCAGCACTTTTTCAAGTCGTCAAAGTAAACAATATGGAACTCAAACGCATGTGCCGCATCTGGCACATACCACGGGGACGCATCTCTTTTTTTGCGTCCCAGAAAATCCCGAACTACAAATGGCGGTGGTGCAGACTTTTTCCTCTTATCGAGGAAAAAGAGCAGAAGATCATTCTCATTGTAGCCTGAAAAGAACCCCGGCCCGTCGGCCACTTTATCCCCGTTGACGTGCCAGAGTTTTGTAGCATATGGGACCTTTGAAAACTTCCCGCCAACACATTCAGTAAGTTCGAACCAGCCCCCAAAATTGAACACTCCATTTTCTTGCGTGAGGATTTCTCCCGCCATTGCAGTCGCCAAACGGTTTAGGACGGCAGTAAAGAAGTGCTTGCAATCGTCGACGAGATCCTCCTCCTGAAGATCGTGAATAACGGGGAAAGAGCCGGTTCCTGCGTGAACGATGTCGGCGCAATTCTGAGTTAAGCGCTGAGTATTCAGAGTATCCTGAACGATGCGGCTCCCTATGTCCCGAAACAATATCAGAGAGATACTCTCGACATCAGATTGCGTAAGACCGATTTGGGTCACCAGATCCTCTATGGTCTCGTAGCCGAGCCCCCTTTGGTAATTTTCGGCGAGCTCTTTCAAAACAACCCTAGCGATAAGCGCCGAGCCAGCCCAAAGCGCCAGGGAGTTATCACCAACAAAAACGCATTTCTGTGCAGAGCCGCTTGGCACGAACTCCTGCGACATCGCCGAGACCTGATGACGAGGCTGGAAAAAGTCCTGCCCTGTCAGCGGCAAAATGACCGGGCTACTCACAGAGTGGGAGGGGCGGCTAATCATGATGTCTGACAGTGTTATGATTGCGTCACGACGTTGAATTGATGCGATTATGGTCATTCTTCACCTTTGCTCGAGAGGTCGCGTCTTTGCCGACCACAATCTGATAAGGCGTGCTACGGCCCGGCCTAGCTTATGCGCCGCAAGCCGATAAAGCGGATAATCTTCGCGCTATCTCCCGGTAATGTGCTGTCCTGTCCCGACCCTAACTGCACTGAGCTGAATATCCGCTTCACTGCAATCTAACCCCACATGGTACGTAATTCACGAATTCTGCACCACATGTCTGACCTACATTGGTCAGCTATTTGGGCGTCACAGAAATCCGGTTCGAGGGTCTTCCGCTTTCACCACATCCAGGCCCGCAAGCAGACCAACCGCTCCCTACCCGAACCAGTTATCCCAACAAGCCCATGCCGCCGCCGTGCCCGCAACAAAGCCAACGACCGCGATCGATCCGGATTCAAACCAAAACCGTGTAAATCGTTTTTTTATAAAAACAAAAATCCTTGAACCGCAACAACTAACGCGCCGTTATTATGTAAATTCCCCACAAACGTTCTACGTGGAACGTTTTTGCCTCTCCCGCCGCCCCTGCAAAACCAGCCCGCCATAAGCCAGCCCCGTCGCCACCGCCGCCGCTGCAATGCGCGCCACAGCTTCATTGCCATAGGGCAGCGCCCGCGCCCCCAGCGTGAACGCCACCATGAACGCCACCGCCAGCGCCGGCATCACAAACGGCCGCAGCAGCGCAAGCGGTGCCACCTGCCACGTCCTGCGCAGATAAGTCACGCTCCAGCTCAGCAGAAACGGATAAATCGCCAGCCACGCGGCGGAGACCGCAATCAGCCCCATCTCCCCATGCACGCTCAGCCCCGCCAGCAGGATAAACCCGCCCAGCAGCGCCAACGTGGCGAAGGAGAGTGCCGCCGCCTTGCCCGGCTGGCCTGTGCCCATCAGCACCGGCGTAATCAGTTGGGAGGTGATGCGCAGTGTCGCCGCCGTGGCCAGAATTTGCAGCGGGATCGCCGCCGCCGCGTAGGAATGGCCCTGGGAATCATGCAGCAGCCCGGTCAGCGGCACCGCCATCAGCCCCAGCCCGGCCATGCAGGGCGCCACCAAGGTCGCCAGCCTTTGCAGGGACCAGAACAACGCCTCGCGCAAATGCGCGGGCACGGCCGCCACCCGGGCGAACACCGGCAAGGCGGTGCGGTTGATCAGCGTGCCCACCGCCATCGCCGGTTCCATCGCCACGTCAAACGCCACCCGGTACACCGCCAGCGACGCCGCGCCGTAGAACCAGCCGACCAGCAGATAATCGATGTTCTTGAAAATCTGCTCGAAAATATTGGCGCTGGCCGAGCGCAGGCCAAACGCCACCAGCGGGCGGATTTCGGGGAATGAAAAACGCCACCCCGGCCGGAACGGCCGCGCCCAGAGCGCCCCCGCCAGAATGAACACGCCGGAGGCAAAATACCCGCCCACCAGCGCCCAGGTGCCCCCGCCCGCCAGCGCAATGCCAAACCGCACCAAAGCCGCGCCAAACGTGGCGCCGACATTCACGGCGGCGATTTTCTCGTATTTCAGCTCGCGGTTGAGCAAAGCGAGCGGGATCACCGCCGCCCCCACCAGAGGCTGCTTGGCCGCCAGCGCCAGGAAATAGAGCGGAATGCCCTGCATGCCGTAAACCCACCCGACAGCCGGGGAGAGCACCACCGCCAGCCCCCCGACCACCAATGCGGCCGCCATGATGAACCAGAAGAGCGACTGCAATTGCCGGGCCTCCACGCTCTTGGCCTGCACCAGCGCATCGCCCGTGCCCAGCCCGTCGAACGCCTCCACCACCATGCCGATGGAGAGCACCAGCGAGCCGATGCCCACCTGCACCTTCGTCAGATATAGCAGCACCGCGATGATGGTGACGAAATCCGTCACTTTCGCGATGATCGTCGCCCCGCCCAGCCAGTTAAAGCCCCGGCCGAGCGCGCGCTTATGGCCCTCCAGCCCGTCTTCCTGCGCGTCCGTCATTCAGCGCGGCGCTTCACCTGGCGGCAGAATCACCGCGCGCGTGCGGGCGAAATGCGCGAACCAGCGGCGGGATTCGCGTTTCCAGATCTCGGCCTGCGCCTGGCCCCAATGGCCGGGCTTGGGCGTCGCTTCATCCGCCCGCCAGGCCTGGATGGTGGCAAAAATCTTCTCCGCACGCGCACTCCAGGTATAGTTCTGGCTGTCCTCCCGCGCGCCTTGGGAAAGCCGGGCGGCCAGGGCGTCATCCTCCGTCAGCGCCTTCAGCCCCGCCACCAGCGCGTCCAGCGAATCCGGCGCGCAGAGCAGGGCGGTCTCGTTGTTTTTCAGCACCTCCGCCACATCCGGCGTGTTGCCCGCCAGAATGGGCCGCCCCGAGCCGAGATAGAAAAACAGTTTTAACGGCAGCACCGTGGAGCCGAACTTGGCCAGCGGCTGCAAGGAGGGCGGGATGAGCAGCACATCGGCGGCGTAGATATACTGGCCGAGTGTGGCCTCCGTCTGCCAGGGGACGATGATGATGTTCGGCACCTGCCGGGCCAGCGCCTCCACCGGCCCCTCGCCATAGGAGCCGACGAACAGGAAGGTGAGGTTCGGCAGGCGCTTCGCCGCCTCGATCACGAGTTCCAGCCCCTTCTTGTGGTTCACCCGCCCGGTATAGATCACGGTTTTCGCATCCTCCGGCACGCCGATCATCCGCTTGGCCTCGGCCAGCGGGATCGGCGCCTGGAAGCGCCGGGGCTCGAAGCCGTTATGGATGCAGCGCAGCTTCTCCGCCGGCACCCCCAGCTCGATATATTTCTGCCGCGTGTACTCGGAGTGGCAGACACTGCCCAGGAAGCGCGGATGGCAGAACAGCTTGTAGAGCCAGCGCTGCAGGGGGGGAATTTGGTCTGGCCAGGGGCGGTAATGGTCGAACACCACACGCTGGCCGCACAGGATCGACATCCACGCCACCCAGAGATTGCGGGTATAGACCAGATCCGCCTGCCGGAAGGCCCGGCGCAGCCCGATGGTCAAGCCGCTGCAAAAATGCCGCAGGGCGGCGGGCTTCGGGGCGCGAAGGCGCGCAGAATGGGCATGTTGGCCAGCTTGGCGGCAACGCCCAGATTGGGCCGCGCCACCGGCACATGCAGCCAGCTCTCTTGCAGATGCGCGCCCAGATAGCGCGCCGTGGTGACAAACACTTCCGCGTCCGCCTCGGCATTGGGCAGGGTGTTCTCGAAGGCGAAAAGGATTTTCATGGCAGTCCCGGCAGAGGCCCGACCCAGAGGGCGGGTGAGGCGAAAAAACAAGCCGGGCAACCGGCGGCGCAAACTAGGCGCAAGGGCGGGGCGGGATCAATATCCCGGGGCGCGGGGCTGTTGCGGGCAGCACGCCGCCAGCCCGGCGCATAGGCGGCTGACCCGGCAGAACGTGATGGCCAGTTGAAAAAGTTTCTCAACGCAATTGCGAGGTATTCTCATTCATGCTATCAAGGCGTGATCAATTCTGAGGACCCGCCGTGTATCTCTGCATTTGCAATGCCTTGACCGACCGCAAGCTGAAAGACGTGATTATCCAGGGCAATGGCGCCAATGCCTCAGATGTGTATGAAGCCTGCGGCTGCCGCGCCAAATGCGGGGAATGCGTGAAGATGGTGAAAGCCCTGATCGAGGAGCTGACACCAGGCGCGGCGCCGGAAGCCGGCTGAATCGGGCTTCTGGACGTGGGGATCCTTCAGCGGCATAGTGGCCGTCCGCCATTGAGGGGAGACAACCCATGCTGCGCGACCCAAAAGTCATCGAGCATCTGAACACCCAGCTGACCAATGAGCTGACCGCGATCAACCAATATTTCCTGCATGCGCGCACGCTGCGCCATTGGGGCGTCACCAAGCTCGGCAAGCATGAATATGACGAATCCATCGAGGAGATGCACCACGCCGATTGGCTGATCGAGCGCATCCTGTTCCTGGATGGGCTGCCGAATGTGCAGCGGCTGAGCCAGATCCGCGTGGGCGAGACGGTGGAGGAGATCCTGAAATCCGACCTCGCGCTGGAGGAGAAGGCCATGGTCGATCTGCGCGAGGGCATCGCCTATTGCGAGAGCGTGCGCGATTATGTCTCACGCGACCTGTTGCGCCGGATTCTGGACAATGAGGAAGAGCATGTGGATTTCCTCGAGCGCCAGTTCGACCTGATCGCCAAGATCGGCATCGAGAATTACACCCAGCTCAACGCCGCCGCCGGCGCCCGAGCAGGACTGAGGTTTCCGGCCAAAAAAGGGGCGTTCATCAGCGGATGAACGCCCCTTTGGCGTAAGTCCAGCGCGCGCCTGCCAGACGGGGCAGGGCCGGGAAGGGGGGATTTCCTGGCCCTGCCGCGCGATGGCGCCGGTCAGCCCGCGATATCGCCGCCTACCTTGACGCTCTTTCTCATTTCCATCCTGGCTCCTGCGTCTAGGGCGCTGTCTTGCGCAGGCAATGTCCCAACAAGAAACCTGTGGGTTTAGTAAATAAAGAGGGTTAGGATGCGGCGCATGGGACGGCCATTGGTGATGACCGCCAACGAGCGTAAGGCGCTGATCTTCGCGGCGGCGGAGGGGTTGTTTGGCGCGCGCGGCTGTGAAAAGGTGACGATGGCGGAGATCGCCGCGCAGGCCGGCATGTCCAAGCGCACGCTTTATGTGCTGTTTCCCGACAAGAACGAGCTGCTGAAGGCGCTGGTTGCCTCATCCTATATCTGGCCGGAGACGGCGTTCGAGGCGGGGACGGGGGACCCGGTGACGGCGTTGCGGCTGCGGCTGGGGGAGATGGCCGAGCATGCGCTCTCGGAGCGGCATGTCAGGCTCTGCCGCCTGGCCTGCCGGGAATGCGCCGGGAAGGCGGGGTTGGCGGAGGCGTTTCTCGAGAGGGGGATCGCCGCCAGCCGCGCGCATCTGATCCAGGTGATCGAAACCATCCCCAAGGCGCGGCAGAAGCTGGATCTGCCGGCGCCGATCCTTGCGGACATGCTCTATGGCGCCACTTGCGGCTTCCGGCTGATGCAGGCCTTGCTGACCGGCCACAAACCGGAGCAGGCGGAGGTGGAGGCCGCCATCGCGCTGGCGATGGATGGGTTGTTCAGCTAGAGCGCGATAGGTTGAGGGTGACGCTGCGCCCCCCTCAACGCGGCGCTCTAGCTCTTTAATAAGAGGCTGGTTCACGCCCTCTGTTGCCGCGCAAGGGCGCGTCAGCCTCAAGCGATCAGGCTCTAGCTGACGCTTGTGCCCGCGCTCCGGCTACTTCACCATACGGCGCAGATCTTGCCGAAATGCGCACCGCTGGCCTGGTGGCGGAAGGCGTCGGCCAACTGGTCCAGCGGGAAGCTGCGGTCCAGCACCGGGCGTATGCCCGACTGTTCAAGGGCCGCGACATAATCCTGCTGCTGGCGCCTGGTGCCGACGATAAGCCCCTGCAGACGCGCTTGCCTGGCCATCAGCAGGGATGTCGGCACCACCCCCTCGCGGCCGGTCAGCACGCCGATCAGCGAGATATGGCCGCCCACGCGCACCGCGGTGATGGATTGGGCCAACGTGCCGGGGCCGCCAATTTCGACGACATGGTCGACCCCGCCGCCGGTGATCTCCTGCACCAGCTGGCCCCATTCCGGGGTCTGCCGGTAATTGATGACATGATCGGCCCCCAGGGCGCGGAGGCGTTCGCGTTTTTCATCGGCGGAGGAGGTGGCGATGACCGAGGCCCCCGCCATTTTGGCGATTTGCAGCGCCGCGATGGAGACGCCGCCGCTGCCCAGCACCAGCACTTTATCCCCCGGCTTGAGCTGCCCGTCGCCGATCAGCGCGCGCCAGGCCGTCAGCCCGGCGGTGGTGATGGTCGCGGCCTCGGCGTGGCTCCAGCCGCGCGGGGCGTGGGTGAAGGCGGTTGCGGGGCGCACGGCATATTGGGCCGCGAACCCGTCCGCTCCATCGCCCGGTGTTTGGGCGAAGCTGCCGACCTCCGCCATTGCCCGCCCGTCCGGCCATTGCGGGAAGAAGCAGGAGACGACGTGGTCGCCCGGCTTGAAGGCGGTCACGCCGTCGCCCACCGCCTCCACCACGCCCGCGCCGTCGGACATCAGCACACGCCCATCCGCCGTGGGGATGGCGCCATTGGCGACCAGCAGGTCGTGGAAATTGAGCGAGGTGGCGTGCAGCGCGACCCGGATCTGCCCCGGCCCGGGCTGGCCGGGGTCGGGGAGGTCGCGGATGGCGATGCGCTCGAAACCCGCCGGGGGCCTGGAGGATGGCGGCCTTCATTGCGCCGTCTCCTGGCGCGCTGTGTCAGGCCCAAGGTTTTTGTTGCGGCGCGCGGGCCGGAAGCTCTGAATTCATCACTCGATCCCTCTCCCAGGCGCGCGGCCTGGGGTTGCTGTTTGCCGACCGCTCACATGGTGGCTTGGTCTGGGCAAGGCAAATGGCGTTGTGTGAAAAACGCCATTTGGATGCAAGAGATCAGGCCATCCGGGGCGCACCCGCCTTGGCCTGGTTCAGGCGGCCAGGGCGAGCGCCTTGCCGCGCCATGGCAATGCGCGCCCTCGCGGGATCGCGCCGCCGCCGACGAAGCGGCGCACATGCACGAACACCGCGTCCTCCACGCCGCTGGCCTGCGGCCAGCGCCTCGGCCTGCAGCCCAGCCCAGTCTTCCGGCAACGGCAGGCGCTGGGCGAAGGAGCCCGGCTCCGGCGGCATGGTGTCGATCATCCAATTGCCGTTGGAGGCCGGGGAGACAGCGAAGCAGCACCGGCAGCTCATGGCCGAACACCATGTTCTTCCAGGGCATGCCGTGCTCCAGCACCAGGATGCGCGGATCCTCCGCGGCCGCGTGGGCGGCGAGCACGGTGCCTCGGCCGCGCAGCCGGGCGCGCAGCACGTCCACACTGCGTGCGGAGCACGCCGCGCGACCAAGGCCGCCGCTTCCAGGAAGGCCGCATCGCCCGGCGGTCGGGGCCGCTGGCCTCCGGGCTGTCCCAGGTCGGGTTGAAATCGCCCACCAGGGCGGCGAGGCCGAGCGCGTCGTGCACCACCGGCCCGGTGGCGAGACGCCGTTATCCATCTCGTCGATCCGCGGAACAGCTGCCGTCCAGCTCCGATGGCGATGGCGGCGGCGAAGTCGCCGCCGTCCGCCGCCAGCAGGGCGGCCACGGCGCGCTCGCCATAGACCTGCCAGATAAGCCCGGCGGAGGAAAAGGGCGTGCCATCGGGGCGGTGGGGGCGCCGCGCTGGTGATGGTCGAAGCGGTCCGGCGCGGCGTCGAAGACGCTGCCGACATCCAAGACGATATCGCCGGTCTCGATCAGCTCGGCCTTGCGGTGCGCAGCAGCGGATGGTCCTGCCCGGCCCGCGCGCAGGCCGAGCGCCAGGCGCAGAACCGCATAGGCGAACACCTCGTCGCAATGGAACTTGCCGCTATGGGTGATCAGCAGCGGGCGGGGCTGGGCTTGGGTCATGCTAAGGTCCGATCGGTGTTGTCTGGTGGTCAGGCAGGGGCTCAGCCGTGCAGGCCAGGGGCTTCCTGGCCGGTGCGCGCGACATATTCGGTGTAGCCGCCATCATATTGATGGATGCCCTCCGGCGTCAGCTCCAGCACGCGGTTGGAGAGGGCGGCGAGAAAATGCCGGTCATGCGAGACGAACAGCATCGTGCCTTCATAATTTGCAAGCGCGTTGATCAGCATCTCCTTGGTGGCGAGGTCGAGATGGTTGGTCGGCTCGTCCAGCACCAGGAAATTCGGCGGGTCGAACAGCATCAGCGCCATCACCAGCCGGGCCTTCTCACCGCCCGAGAGCACGCGCACGCGCTTTTCCACCTCATCGCCCGAGAAGCCGAAGGCCCCGGCGAGGTTGCGCAACACGCCCTGCCCGGCATGGGGGAAGGTGCTGTCCAGCGTCTCGAACACTGTCGCGTCGCCATCCAGCAAATCCATGGCGTGCTGGGCGAAATAGCCCATCTTCACGCTGCCGCCCAATGTCACGCTGCCCGCATCCGGCGCGGTGCTGCCGGTGGCCAGCTTCAACAAGGTGGATTTGCCAGCGCCGTTCACGCCCAGCACGCAGCAGCGCTCCTTGCGGCGGATCAGCAGGTCCAGCCCGTCATAGATCACCTTGCTGCCATAGGCTTTGGAAACACCGCGCAGATTGGCGACGTCATCGCCCGAGCGCGGGGCGGGGCGGAACTCGAAGGCGATGGTCTGGCGGCGCTTAGGGGGTTCCACGCGCTCGATCTTGTCCAGCTTCTTCACCCGGCTCTGCACCTGGGCGGCGTGCGAGGCGCGGGCCTTGAAGCGCTCGATGAAGGCGATCTCCTTGGCCAGCATCGCCTGCTGGCGCTCGAACTGCGCCTGCTGCTGCTTCTCGTTCAGCGCCGCCTGGCGGGCGTAGAATTCATAATCGCCGGAGAAGCTGGTGAGGTTGCCGGCATCGATCTCGATGACCTTGTTGATGACGCGGTTCATGAATTCGCGGTCATGCGAGGTCATCAGCAGCGCGCCGTCATAGCCGGCGAGGAATTGCTCCAGCCAGATCAGGCTTTCCAGGTCCAGATGGTTGGAGGGCTCGTCGAGCAGCATCACATCCGGGCGCATGAGCAGGATGCGGGCCAGGGCCACGCGCATCTTCCAGCCGCCGGAAAGCCGGCCGACATCGCCTTCCATCATCTCCTGGCTGAAACCCAGGCCGTGCAGCACCTCGCGGGCCTTGGCGTCCAGCGCATAGCCGCCCAGCTCCTCAAAGCGCGCCTGCACCTCGCCGAAGCGCTCCAGAATGGCGTCCAGCTCGTCGAAGCGCTCCGGGTCGGCCATCGCGGCTTCCAGCTCGGCCAGCTCGGCGGCCACCGCGCTTACCGGCCCGGCGCCGTCCATCACCTCGGCCACGGCGCTGCGGCCCGCCATCTCGCCGACATCCTGGCTGAACAGCCCGACGCTCACCCCCTTGTCGACCAGGATCTGGCCTTCATCGGGCTCTTCGTGGCCGGTGATCAGGCGGAAGAGGGTGGATTTGCCCGCCCCGTTGGGGCCGACCAGGCCGATCTTCTCGCCCTTCTGCAATGCGGCCGACGCCTCGATGAAGATCAGGCGCGTGCCGTTCTGCTTGCTGATATTGTCCAGGCGAATCATTAAGTCCTCGGTGGCCGAAAGTGCTGGGGTCTTAGACCAGCTTCGCCGGGCCGTGAACTGCGCCGCCGCCAGGGGCGGGCATGACGACGCCGCGCTGGCGCAGGTTGCGGGCGGCCCGGGGCGGTGTCCTATTCATACACCGCGATGAGATCGCCGGCAGTCAGAGAGGCCCCGGGCGCCGCTTTCAGCCTGATGGTGCCGGCGCGGGGGGCCAGGACCTGCACCTCCATTTTCATCGCTTCCATGATGGCAAGCAGGTCGCCTGCCTGCACTTCGGCCTTGTCCTCCACCTTCCAGGTCTGGAGGCTGCCCGCGACAGGGGCTTTCACGGCTGCGTCGTCCTCGCCTGTTGCCGTGGCCGGGCCTGCATTGGTTTGGGCCGGGCCGGTGCTGGATAAGCCCGCGAGAAAGCTGCGCGGCAGGCCGATTTCATGGCGCTTGCCGTCGATCTCCATCGGCAGGCGCAGGAGAGCGTCATCCTCCACCGGGTCGGGCCGGGGGGCGGGCGTGAAATCCGCCTGAAAATCCGTCTCGATCCAGCGTGTGTGGACGGCAAAGCCGTTTTCGCCCGTGAAATCAGGATGCTCCAGCACGGCCCGGTGGAAGGGCAATACGGTCGCCGGGCCTTCGATCCTGAACTCGGCCAGGGCGCGGCGGGCACGCCGGAGCGCGTCCTCGCGGGTTTTGCCGGTGACGATCAGCTTGGCGATCAGCGAATCGATACTGGCCGGGAATTGTGGACCCGGCGGCCACGCCGCTATCGAGCCGCACACCCGGGCCGCTGGGCGGTTCGAAGACTGCAATCCGCCCCGGTGTCGGCAGAAAGCCCCGGGCGGGGTCTTCGGCGTTGATCCTGAATTCGAAAGCATGACGGCGCGGTGCGGGTGTTTCAGAAATCTCCAGGGGCTTGCCTTCGGCGACGCGCAATTGCGCGATCACCAGATCGATATCCGTCGTCTCTTCCGTCACCGGATGTTCGACCTGCAGCCTGGTATTGACCTCAAGGAAGGAGATCGTGCCGTCCTGCCCCAGCAGGAACTCGACCGTGCCGGCATTCGTGTAGCCCGCCGCCGCGCAGATTTTCCGGGCGGAGTCTTCGATGGTGCTGCGCTGCTCGGTTGTCAGGAAGGGCGCTGGCGCTTCCTCGATGAGTTTCTGGTTGCGGCGCTGGAGGGAACAATCGCGCGTGCCCAGCACCACCACCTTGCCATGCTTGTCGGCGATGATCTGCGCCTCGATATGCCGGGGCCGGTCCAGAAACCGTTCCAGAAAACATTCGCCCCGGCCGAAGGCGGCAATCGCCTCGCGCACGGCGGAGTTGTAAAGCTCCGCGACTTCATTGAGTGTTTCGGGCAATTTTCATGCCCCGCCCGCCGCCGCCATAGGCCGCCTTGATGGCGATGGGCAGGCCGTGCTGCTTGGCGAAGGCGACGGCCTCTTCAGCCGAGGCCACCGGCCCATCGCTGCCTGCAACCAGGGGCGCGCCGACGGATTTTGCGATGCGCCGTGCCGAAACCTTGTCGCCCAGCGCGGCGATCACATCCGCCTCCGGACCGATCCAGATGAGCCCCGCATCCGCCACGGCGCGGGCGAATTCAGCGCGCTCGGAGAGAAAACCATAGCCGGGATGCACCGCGTCAACCTGCGGCGCGGCGGGCAATCTCCAGAAGCTTTTCGATGTTGAGATAGGTTTCCGCCGGTTTTGTGCCGGGCAGGGCATAGGCTTCATCCGCCAGGCGGGTGAACAGCGCCTGCGCATCCGGGTCCGCGTACACGGCTACGGATTGCAGCCCGTAATCCTTGCAGGCGCGAATGATGCGCACGGCAATCTCGCCACGGTTTGCGATCAGGATCTTCTTCATGGCGTTGGTCCTTGAGGCTTGGCGTGCGCCGGGCGCGCGGGCATGATTTCGGAAAATGGCGCGACAGGGCGGAAACGGAGTTTCGCGCCGACGGGAATTTGCCCCGCCAGATCCAGATGATAGTCCGCCACGGCGCCAATGACGGGATAGCCGCCCGTCAACGGATGGTCCGCCAGGAAGAGCAGCGGCTTGCCATCCGGCGGCACCTGAACCGCACCTGTGACGACGCCTTCGCTGGGCAATTCCCCGCTTCCGGCGCGCGCCAGGCTTGCTGGCGCGGTCAGCCTTATGCCGACGCGGTTTGACTGTGCCGTCACCTCCCAGGCTTCGCCGCTCAAAAGCTCCAGCGCTTGCGGCGAGACCCAGTCCGGCCTGGGGCCCAAGATCAAATCCAGCGTGACGGTTTCACCGGATTTTGGAAATTCGAACGCCGGTGTCTCGGTGAGCGATACCGAGGACAAGCCCGCCGCCGGTTTTTTAACTGTGAGGACATTGCCCGCGCGTACGGGGTCCGGCCCGATGTTTGCCAGCGTGTCGGTGGAGGCGCTGCCGAGCACTTTTTGAACCTTAAAGCCGCTGCGCACGCTCAGATAACTGCGTACGCCCGCTTGTGGCGGTGAGAGCGTCACCACATCTCCGTCCTCAAGCGCGATTGGCGTATAGGGGGCGGGCATCAGCGTTTTTCCCGCTCCGGTGCGGATGCGAATGCCGCATGGCGCGCCGGTGATGCCGATCACCGCGGCACCCTGGCTGCGGAAGCTGAAGCCCCCGCCTGTCAACTCCAGGCAAGGCTCGGTCTCTGCATTTCCAACAAGGTGATTGGCGGCCTTGAAGGACCCGCGATCAAGCGCGCCGGACGCGCAAACCCCTTGCCCGGTTTGTCCGAAGCGCCCGAGATCCTGAAACAAGGCGGGGAGCGGCGCGGCCAGGATTGAGAACCGGACGGCGTTTTTATCTGTTTCGCTTTCCGGCTGCGATTTTTCCTGTTCGATGGCGGGCGGAATGAAAACCGTGCTCTTGCCGCTTGCCAGGTCGACAAAGCGCACGCGATAGCCTGGCTGAACATAGGCAGGCGGCGTGCGGGTCAGATCCCACATTTTTAGGGGCGTCGTGCCGATCAATTGCCATCCGCCGGGGCTGGCTTGAGGGTACACGCCGGAAAACTCTCCCGCCAGCCCAACGGCGCCCGCGGGAATGCGCGTGCGCGGGGTTTTGCGGCGCGGCACGCGCAAGGCGGGGTCGCCGCCGACAAGATAGCCAAAGCCGGGCGCGAAGCCGCAAAACGCCACCCTATAGTCGCGGGATGTATGGCGCCGGATCACCTCCTGCACGCTCAACCCGGTGAGCCGCGCCACTTCGGCGAGGTCCTCGCCGTTATAATTGACGGGGACTTCGACGCATTTGTCATCCCGGCTGACGGGCTGGGCGAGGTTCAGCTGTAAAATCTCCCCGGCCAGTTCCTCGGCGCTCGTGATGGCGGGGGAGAACCCGATCATCAGCGTCCGGGCCGCCGGGATCATGTCAGTGAGGCCCGGCAGCTCTGCCGCTTGCAGAGCGCTCAGCAAGGCGAGCGTTTCGTCAAGGTCCTTCAGCTCGGCAATGAAATTCGTATGGTTGAGCGGCAGGAAGCGCATGGTCGTCTCGTGGCCTTGATGTTCAATGGCTGCGCGGAATCGTCTTTACGCGCAGGCGGGGAAGAAGGATTTGACCGTCACCCCCTCGGCCTCGAACAACTGCCTGATGGCCTGCGCCATCGTCACTGCGCCTGGGCTGTCGCCATGCACGCAGATGGATTGCGCCTCGATCTGAATCTCCGAGCCATCGATGGCGGCCATTTTTCCGGTGCGGACGAAGTGCAGCATGCGCCGGGCGACGAATTCAAAATCATGCAGAACGGCATTGGGCTCGCGGCGGGAGACGAGACGCCCCTCCGGCGTATAGCCGCGATCGGCGAACACTTCCGCGACGATTTTTAGTCCTTGCCGCGCAAGCGAGATCCAGAATCGGCGTTCCGGCAAGTCCCATCAAAACCAGCGACGGATCGATCATCTTGATGGCCTTGATCACCGCCAGGCCTTGCCGCTCATGCGTTGGCGATATGGTTGTAAAGCGCGCCATGCGGCTTCACATAGCGCACCTTTGTGCCCGCCGCCTTGGCGATGCCGGCGAGCGCGCCGATCTGGTAGATCACATCGCCGATCAGCTCCTCGCTCGTCACATCCATGTCGCGCCGGCCGAAGCCGACGCGGTCGGGGTAGGACACATGCGCGCCGATGGTCGACACCATGTTCAGCCGCCTTGCGGACGGTTTTCAGAATCCCGGCAGGATCTCCCGCATGAAACCCGCAAGCGATATTGGCGCTGGAGACGACGCTGAGCATGGCCGCGTCATCGCCCATGCTCCAGGCGCCATAGCTTTCGCCCAGATCACTGTTCAGGTCTATGCGTATCATGCGCCTGGGTATTCCTTACATGCTCAAGGCGGCGAAGACCGGCCCGACGGACTTATACGCCATGTGCCAGCTGCGCAAACATGCCGGAACGCGCCCAGACAGACGGCGCGGGCGGACCTCACGCGCCCCCAAGCAGGTTCTCCCCCAGGAAGAGCGGGGCGGCGGCGGCAATTTCCTGGCGGATGAAGTTCAAAGCGAGCCTGACATTGGTGGTTGCGGCGATGTCGGCATGCACGGCTGTCCAGTATGTCCGCAGCAGCGACAGGCTGCGCGGCAGCACGGGAACCAGTTCCGGCCTGTGGCTGGCGATGAAGGCGGGCAGAACGCAGAGCCCATAACCGGCGCAGGCGGCTTCCATCTGCGCATGCAGGCTCGAACATTGCAGCCGCGCCTGCAGGCTGGCTTCAAGCTCTGTCAGATAATCCAGCCCGCGCGTGAACACCAATTCGTCAATATAGCCGGTGAAATCGTGCTTTTTCAGATCCTGGGCGCAGGTGACCGGCGGTTTTGCGTTCAGGTAATCGCGGGTTCCATAGACGAACAGCCGATAATCCGTCAGCGTCTCCTGCACGAATTTTCGCGAATCAGGCGGGGAGAGGGTGATGATGATGTCGGTATCCCGGCGCGACATCGCAACGATCTGCTGGATGGTCAAAAGCTCGACCGACAGGCGCGGGTGCGTGGCGGCGAAGGCGGCCAGGCGCGAGGCCAGGAAGAAATTGCCGATGCCCTCCAGCGCGCTGATTTTGACGATGCCGCTGGCGCCCTGGTGGCCCCCGCCCAGCCGCTCCTCCAGCTTTCCGGCCTCGGTTTCGATGCGCCCGGCGCTCTCCAGCAGGCGCTCACCCTGGCGGGTAAGGCTGTAGCCGCGGGCATTGCGGATGAAGAGCTGGGTCTGCAAAGCGGCTTCCAGCGCGGTGATGCGCCGCGCCACCGTGGCATGGTCTGCGGCCGTTATCCGCCCGGCCTGGGAGATGGTGCCCGCCCGCGCCACCGCCAAAAAATAGCGTAAATCGTTCCAATCGAAGGTGTTTTTCATTATGTGCAATCCTGCACAGCTTATGGTCGACATTTCCTGTACTCTTGCAGGGAGGTCAAGGCTAAAAAGCAACCAAGAAAAAAGCCGATACGGAGGATCAATGTCCACGATCACGCTTCCCCGAATGGTGCGGCTGGGCGGCGGCGCCATCGCGCAGGCCGGGGAGGCGCTTGCCCTGCTTGGCCTGCGCCAGCCCGCCATCATCACAGACCGCTATCTGCTTGAGAGCGGCGCCGTGGCACGGCTGCGGGAGGTGCTGAACAAGCAGGGCATCGAGGCCCAAATTTTTGCCGACACCGTGCCGGACCCGACCAGCGATTGCGTTGACGCGGCGGCGCGTTTTGTGCGCGAGGGCGGGTGCGATTGCGTGATCGGCTTTGGCGGCGGCAGCCCCATCGACACGGCCAAGGCGGCTGCGGTGCTGGCGGTGCGGGGCGGCCAGATACGCGCGCTGAAGGCGCCGCACCAGGAAAACACGCCGGGCTTGCCGATCGTGGCAATTCCCACCACGGCGGGCACCGGCTCCGAGGCGACGCGTTTCACAATTGTGACGGATACGGAAACGAACGAGAAGATGCTCTGCGCGGGGCTGGCCTATCTTCCAACGCTGGCCATCGTCGATTACGAACTGACGCTGACCATGCCGCGCAGGCTGACCGCCGATACAGGCATCGACGCGCTGACCCATGCGATCGAGGCCTATGTGTCGCGGCTTGCCAATCCATTCTCGGATGCCATGGCCATCGCCGCGATGCAGGCCATCTGGACAGGGTTGCGCACCGCCTATCACGACCCCGGCAACCGCGCCGCGCGCGAGCGCGTGATGTGCGGGGCGATGCAGGCGGGCATTGCGTTTTCCAATGCGTCCGTCGGCCTGGTGCATGGCATGAGCCGGCCCATCGGCGCGCATTTCCATGTCGCGCACGGGCTCTCCAATGCCATGCTGCTGCCGGCCGTCACCAGATGGTCGATCGCGGGCAATGTCGCGCGCTATGCCGATTGCGCTCGGCTGATGGGGATCGCGGCCAGCGGTGATGGCGATGAAAGCGCGGCCAGACAGCTTGTGGAAGCCTTGCAGGTTTTGAATGAGGAACTCTCGGTGCCGAGCCCGAGTAACTATGGCATTGACGGGGAACGCTGGCGCGCGCTGCTGCCGCTGATGGCGGCGCAGGCGCTGGCATCCGGCTCGCCCGGAAACAATCCCCGTGTGCCGGATGCGGAGACGATCATCGAACTCTATAATGAGGTCTGGGCCTGAGAGGGGGCTGTTCATGGTTTTATCATTTTTTGCCGGCCCAGTGTGTTGTGGCGGTTTTGATCCGTTGCCTTTCAAAGAGTTGTTGACAATCTGTGGTGTTCAGAAGAACATTGCGAAAAGCAGCCGATACGAAACGATAATGACGGCCGTCCAAAATATGGGAGAAAACTCTAAATGGTTTTTGACAATTCCGTGTCCATGAAGCGCCGCGGCTTGCTGAAGGCAGGCGCGGCCGCAGGTGTGTCCAGCTTGATTCTGCCGGAAGTGACCTGGGCGCAAAGCGAGACGCCGGTGAAGATCGGCAATCTCGACCCCCAGACCGGCACCTATGCCGCGCTGGGTGGAAACCAGATCCGCGGCGCCACCATGGCCGTTGATGAAATCAACAAGAAAGGCGGCATTCTCGGCCGCCCGGTGCAGCTGGTTGTGGAGGACTCGCAGGGTCTTCCTGGCCCCGCCGTCAGCAAGGCGCAGAAATTGGTCAATCAGGACAAGGTGGACTTCCTGATGGGCGCGGTGAGCTCCGCCGAGGCCTCGTCCATCAGCCAGTTCGCGGCGCAGAATAACCTCGTCTATATTGTCACCGGCGGCCATGCCGATGACATCACGGGCAAGAAATGCAGCTGGAACACGTTCCGCACCTGTTCCACCACCTGGATGCTGACAGCTGGCGATTTTGAGCTGCTGTTCAGCAAGTTCGGCAAGAAATGGTTCTTCATCACGCCGGATTATTCCTTCGGCCATGCGCTGCATGACGATTATGTGGCGCAGCTGGCAAAGGCTGGCGGCACGGCCGTTGGCAATGCGCTGGCGCCGCTGGGCACCACGGATTTCTCCTCCTATCTCATCCAGGCCCGCGCCGCGAACCCGGATGTGCTGATCTGCCTGCAGGCGGGCGATGATCTCGTCAATCTGCTCAAGCAGACCGTGCAATTCGGGATGAACACGCAAATGGCCGTGGCCGGCGCGATGCAGGAGCTGGAGGTGCTGGAGGCGCTGCCGCCCGCCGCGCTGCTCGGTTGGTGGACATTCGAATGGTACTGGAACCAGCCCGGCGTGCCGCATCTTGAGGACTTCGTCGCCAGTTACAAGAGCCGCTATGACGGCAAGGTGCCATCGGCGCGCTCCTGGTTCGGCTATGCCACGGCGCATTCCCTGGCCCTTGCCGCGAACCAGGCCAAGTCGCTCGACACCATGAAAGTGGTGAAGGCGCTGGAAGGGCTGGAGCTGCCGCCAGAGGTGGCGCTGCAGCCGGGTAAGGTTGGCTACCGGGCGGAGGATCATCAGATGATCGCCAACATGTTCCCCGGTTCCGTTCCAAAGGGCGCCTCCTATCCGAACCTGTTCGATATTGCGCAGACGGTGCCGGGGGCGAGCATCGCCAAATCTGCGGCGGAATCCGGCTGCAAGCTGGTTTATCCGAGCTAGCCTGCCTCGCTGAACGGGTGAGCTGGCGCGGTGCATACGCGGCCAGCTCCACCCGCCTCGCACGGTGTTTGCCGGCAACCGCACCCGTTAGGCCTGGGTGCCAGGAAAGTGAAAAGAAACCGTGGAATCCCTGCTTTTATACAGTGCGTTCAACGGGCTGATCGTCGGTATCTTCTATGCGCTGATGGCGCTGGGGCTGTCGCTGATTCTCGGCCTCAACGGCGTCATCAATTTTGCCCATGGCACCTTCATGGCGCTGGGCGGCTATATCGCTTTCACCATCGAGCCTTATGTCGGGTTCTGGGGGAGCCTCATCTTCGCCCCGCTTCTGGCCGTGATTCTGGGCCTGGCGGTTGAGCGCGTGCTGATCCGCCCGCTCTATGGGCGCGACCCGCTCTTCTCGCTCCTGCTCACCTTCGGCCTCGCGATGATCATGGAGGATCTGATCCGAACGATCTGGGGCGCGGTCGGCCAGCCCTTTGCCTTGCCCAGCTATCTCAACACGCCGCTCAGCGCGTCCTTGTTCTTCCTCACCGGCTACCGGGTGGTGCTGATTCTCATCACCGTGTTTGTCACCGGCGCCTTGTTCGCGGTGCTGCGCTATAGCCGCATCGGCATCCGCATCCGCGCCGGCAATGCGGATTTGGAGACGATCTCCGCCATGGGCGTGAACATCTTTTTCCTCCGCGCGGCGAATTTCGGCATCGGCATCTTCCTGGCGGGGGTCGCGGGCATTCTGGCGGCGGGGCAGTTGGGTCTGTCGCCCTCCATCGGCTCGTCTTTGATCATGCCGTCCTTCGTGGCGATCATTGTCGGCGGTGTCGGCAGCCTCATCGGCAGCGTGCTGGGCGGGCTGATCATCGGCGTTGCCTCCGGCATCACCGCCGCCTTTTTTCCCGTCGCACAGGAGGTGGTGATCTATGTGATCATGGCCGTTGTCCTGGTCGCCCGCCCCCGTGGCCTGCTCGGTCAAGAAGGACTGTTTGAATGAGCACTTCGATTGAGAGCAAGCTGGCCACACATCACGGGGCTGCATCCGGCGGGCGCGCCATCGCCGCCGCCGTCATCTGGGTGGCATTGCTGTTCGTGCCGTTCTGGCTGCCCATGCTCGGCGGCTATACGGACCTCGCCACCCGCGCGCTGATCTATGCGATCGCCGCCTCCGGTTTGAACCTGCTGCTCGGCTATACGGGCGGTCTGTCCTTCGGCCACGCGGCCTATTTTGGCCTGGGCGCCTACGGCACGGGGCTGTGCCTGATCTATGTGGCGCCCTCTTTGCCGCTGGCCATTGTCGCGGGCACGCTGCTCGGCGGCATTGTCGGCATATTGGTCGGCCCGATGGTAATGAAGCGCAAGGGCATCTATTTCGCGATGATCACCATCGCCTTCGGGCAGATGTTCTATTTCGTCGCCGTGCGCTGGAACGGCCTCACCGGCGGTGAGGACGGGCTGACCGGCTTCTCGCGCGTGCCGGTGCATATCGGCGGCGAGGTGATCAAGCTCGGGACGGATCGGTTCTACTATCTTGTGCTTGTGCTGTTCGCTGTGGTGATGGCGGTCATCTGGCAGATTCTGCGCTCGCCCCTTGGTCACAGCTTTGTGGCGGTGCGCGAGAACACCACGCGCCTGCGCTTTCTCGGCGTGGCGGTGGACAAGCAGATCTGGGTCGCCTTTGCCATCTCCACTTTCATCGTGGCGCTGGCGGGCAGTTTGAACGCGCTTCTCACCGGCTTTGCCTCGCCGGATAATCTCGACTGGCCGCTTTCCGGCTCCTTTGTCGTCATCTGCGTGCTGGGCGGCATGCGCAGCTTCTGGGGGCCGTTCCTGGGCGCGGTGATCTTCATCGTGGCGCAGGATTATCTCTCCAGCGTCACCCAGAACTGGATGAGTTTCATCGGCCTCATCTTCATCCTCGCCGTGCTGTTCTTCCCGCAAGGGCTGCTCGGCTTCCTCAAGGGAAGGGCGCGGTCATGAGCCTGCTGAAGCTCGACAATGTCGGCCGCCGTTTCGGGGCGCTGCAGGCGCTAAAAGGCATTTCCCTCTCCGTGGAGCCGGGGGAGCTGCGCGCCATCATCGGCCCCAATGGCGCGGGAAAAACCACATTGTTCAACCTGATCAGCGGTTTCTTCCCGCCCACCGAGGGCAGCATCACTTTCGATGGCCAGCCCATCACCGCCGTCAGCCCGAATGAGCTGGTGCGGCGTGGCATCATCCGCACCTTCCAGATCACGCAGGTGTTTCTCTCGCTCAGCGTCTACGAAAATCTGCGCGTGGCGGTGGAAACGGCGATGGGGCTGCAGTTGCGGCCCTGGATCTCCCGCGCCATGCGCGCGCAGGTGGAAGCCAAGGTGGAGGAGCTGGTCGAGACCACCCGCATCGGCGCGAAGATCGACCGGATCGTGGGTGAAATGTCGCATGGCGACCAGCGCGTGGTGGAAATTGGCATCGCGCTCTCGCGTCACCCCAAGCTCTTGCTGCTGGACGAGCCCACCGCCGGCATGGGCGATGAGGAAACCCACCATATGACCGACCTCATCCGCCGGTTGAACAAGCAGAAGGGTATCACCATCCTGTTCGTCGAGCATGACATGGCGATCGTCTTCGGCATCGCCGACCGCATCACCGTGCTTGATAACGGCACGATGCTGGCGGAAGGCAATGCCGCCGAAATCTCCGCCAATCCGCGTGTCCAGTCCGCCTATCTCGGCCAGGCCTTCGAGGAGGATGCCGCATGAGTTCTGTTCTCGACGCTGAAGGGCTGCACACCTATTATGGCAAGAGCCATATCTTGAACGGCGTCTCGCTGAAGGTGGAGCAGGGGGAGCTGATCGCCCTGCTCGGCCGCAACGGGGCGGGCAAAACCACCACCATGCGCAGCATCATGGGCCTCACCCCGCCCAGGGCCGGCAGCGTGAAGCTGTTCGGAAAGGACATGACCCGCGCGCCATCCTACAAGATCGCCGCCGCCGGGGTGGGCTATGTGCCCGAGGGCCGCAAGATCTTCGGCCATATGACCGTGCATGAAAACCTGCTGGTGCCGCCCGAGACCAAGGGGCCATGGAGCATCGACACGGTCTATGAGCTGTTCCCGCGCCTGCATGAGCGGCGCACCAGCCGCGGCGGGCGGCTTTCCGGCGGCGAGCAGGAGATGCTGGCCATCGCCCGCGCTTTGCTGCTGAACCCGAAGCTGCTGATCCTCGATGAGCCCTCACAGGGCCTGGCCCCGGTGATCGTGCAGGAGGTGATGCGCACCATCGGCAGGATGAAGAAGGAAGGCATGTCCGTTCTGCTGGTCGAGCAGAATGCCATGCTGGCCCTGCAACTGGCCGACCGGGCTTATGTGCTGTCGGATGGCGAAATGGTGTATGATGGCGCCGCCGCCGAATTGAAGGCCGACAAGCAGCGCATGGAAAATCTGGCCGGCGTCAGCCACGCCGCTTAACCTGCCTTGTGTGCCAGCGCGCTCCATCGGCCAATGCGCCGCCCGGCATGAGACAGGAACTGTGAGGTTGCCATGTCGTTGAAGATGCCCCTGCCGGATCAGCGTGTGCTGGCCCGGCGCGATGAGATCATCGCCGCCCTGCGCCGGATCGTCCCTGGCGAAGGCGTGATCGACAAGCTGGATGAGCTGCGCCCTTATGAATCCGACGGCCTGACCGCCTACCGCCAGCCGCCGATGGTCGCGGTGCTGCCCGAAACGGTGGAGCAGGTGGCGGCGGTGCTGGCTTATTGCCATAAGACCAACATCAAGGTGGTGCCGCGCGGCTCTGGCACCTCGCTCTCCGGCGGGGCGCTGCCGCTGGCCGATGCCGTGCTGCTGGGCATGGGCAAGTTCAACCGGGTGCTGGAGATCGATTACGAGGACAGGCTGGCGGTGGTGCAGCCGGGCGTTACCAACCTCGCCATCACCAATGCGGTGGAAGGGGAGGGGTTCTATTACGCGCCGGACCCGTCCAGCCAGATCGCCTGTTCCATCGGCGGCAATGTGGCGGAGAATTCCGGCGGGGTGCATTGCCTGAAATACGGCCTCACCACCAACAACGTGCTCGGCGTGCAGCTGGTGACGATGGAAGGCGAGGTGCTGCGCATCGGCGGCAAGGCGCTGGATGCGGCGGGGCTGGATCTGCTCGGCATCATCGTGGGCTCCGAAGGGCTGCTCGGCGTGGTCACCGAGGTCACTTTGCGCATCTTGCCCAAGCCGGAGACGGCGCGGGCTTTGCTCATCGGCTTTCCCACCGTGGAATCCGCCGGGCAATGCGTGGCCGACACCATCGCCGCCGGCATCATCCCGGCGGGCATGGAGATGATGGACAAGCCCGCCATCCATGCCGCCGAGGCCTTCGTGCAGGTCGGCTATCCGCTGGATGTGGAGGCGCTGCTGATCGTGGAGCTGGATGGCCCCGCCCCCGAATGCACCCATCTGCTGGGCGAGGTCGAGGCCATCGCCCGCAAGAACGGCGCGGTCGACCTTGCGCGCCTCGCGCGATGAGGCGGAGCGCCTCGCCTTCTGGGCCGGGCGCAAGGCGGCCTTCCCGGCGGTGGGGCGGATCTCGCCGGATTATTACTGCATGGACGGCACCATCCCGCGCGCCAAGCTGCCGCTGGTTTTGCAGCGCATGCGCGAGCTCTCGGAACAATACGGGCTGGGTGTCGCCAACGTGTTCCATGCGGGCGATGGCAATCTCCACCCGCTGATCCTCTATGATGCCAACAAGCCCGGCGAGCTGGAGCGGGCGGAAGATTTCGGCAGCGACATTCTGCGCCTCTGCGTCGAGGTGGGCGGCGTGCTCACCGGCGAGCATGGCGTGGGGGTGGAAAAGCGCGATTTGATGCCCGTGATGTTCAGCGAGGCGGATCTGCGCCAGCAGCAGCGGCTGAAATGCGCCTTCGACCCGGAATTGCTGCTCAACCCCGGTAAGGTGTTTCCCACGCTGCATCGCTGCGCCGAGCTGGGGCGGGTGCATGTGCATCGCGGCCAGCTGCCTTTCCCCGATCTGCCGCGGTTCTGACCATGACCCTGCATACGCCTCAAACTATCGAAGAGATTTGCGGGATCGTCTCCGATGCCTGCGCGGGGGGCGGCAAGCTGGAGATCACCGGCGGCGGCACCCGGGCTGAGTTCGGCGCGCCGGACCGCATGGCGGATTGCCTCAGCGTCAAGGCGCTCTCGGGCATCCTGGATTACAGCCCGGCCGAGCTGGTTCTCACCGCCCGTGCCGGAACCCCCCTGGCCGAATTGAACGAGGCCGTTTCCGCACGCGGCCAAGCTTTCGCCTTCGAGCCCTGGGGGGCGGCGGGCTCCACCATCGGCGGCGTGGTGGCGGCGGGCGTGGCGGGGCCGCGCCGCGTCTCTGCCGGGTCCGCGCGCGACCATCTGCTGGGGTTCGAGGCCGTGTCCGGCCGGGGGGAGCGCTTCAAGGCCGGGGGCAAGGTGGTGAAGAACGTCACCGGCTATGATCTGCCGAAGCTGCTCTGCGGCTCCTGGGGGCGGCTGGCGGTGCTCACGGAAGTGACACTGAAAGTCCTGCCCCGCCCGCCGCAACGCCTGACCTTGCTCTGGCGCGGGCTGGAGGATGCGGTTGGCTTCGCGCTGCTGCGCGAGGTGATGCGCCAGCCCGTGGATGCCGCCGCCGCCGCGCATCTGCCCGCTGATGTGGCGGGCGAGGCGCAGACGCTGATCCGCCTGGATGGTGTCGGCCCCTCCATCGGCGCGCGCGCCGCGCATCTCGCCTTGGTGCTGGCCTGTTACAGGGCGCCGGAAAAACTGGACGAAGCAGAGGCCGCGCCGCTTTGGGCGCGCTTGCAGGGCGGTGCCGCCGTGCAAGGCGAGGCCCCGCTCTGGCGCCTCAGCCTGCCGCCGCGCCAGGCTTTTGGCGCCGTCACCCCTCTGGCGCGGCTTGGCGGGCGCTATCTGGCGGATTGGGCGGGCGGGCTCATCTGGCTGTCCCTCACCGGCCATGAGGATGAAATCCGCCACCAGGCGGAGCAGGCGGACGGCCATGCCACGCTGGTGAAAGCGCCGGCGGCGCTGCGCGCGCGCATTCCCGCGCAGCACCCGCAGGCGCCGGGCCTGGCCGCGCTCTCGCGCCGCGTGCGCCGCGCCTTCGACCCGCTGGGCGTGTTCGAGATCAACCGCTTTCTGGACGAACCCAATGCAGACTGATTTTTCGCCCGCCCAGCTCGCGGACAAGGACATGGCCGCCTCCGAGGCGGTGATCCGCAAATGCGTGCATTGCGGCTTCTGCACCGCCACCTGCCCCACTTATGTGCTGCTGGGCGATGAGCTGGATTCTCCGCGCGGGCGCATCTACCTCATCAAGGACATGCTGGAGAATGAGCGTGTGCCCGGCCCGGATGTCGTCAAGCATATCGACCGCTGCCTCTCCTGCCTCGCCTGCATGACCACCTGCCCCTCGGGGGTGAACTACATGCATCTGGTGGACCATGCCCGCGCCTATATCGAGGCGCGCTACCGCCGCCCGCTGGCGGAGCGGATGCTGCGCGCCCTGGTGGCTGAGATTTTGCCCAAGCCGCAGCGCTTGCGCGCCGCTTTGCAGCTGGCGCGCCTTGCCCGGCCTCTGGCGCCGCTGCTGGAACGCGTGAAGCCGCTGCGCCCCGCCGCGGCGATGCTGAAACTCGCCCCGCCGCATTTGCCCCCCAAGGCCGCACTCAACGCGGCCAATGCCCCCGGCCCGCGCGGGCGGGTGGTGCTGATGCAAGGCTGCGCCGAGCCGGTGCTGCGCCCGGAAATCCGCGAGGCCAGTGTGCGGCTGCTGGCGCGCTGCGGCTATCAGGTCAGTTTCGCCCAGGGGGAGGCGTGTTGCGGCGCGCTCACCCACCACATGGGCAAGGAGGATGCGGCGCTGCACGCCGGCCCGCCGCAATGTCGATGCCTGGACGCGCGAGATCGAGCGCGGGCTGGAGGCCATTGTCATCACCGCCTCGGGCTGCGGCACCATGGTGAAGGAATACGGCTTCATGCTGCGCGATGACCCCGCCTATGCCGCCAAGGCCGCGACCGTCTCCGCCTTGGCCAAGGATATCAGCGAGGTGCTGGAGGCGGCCGGCCTGCCGGAACGGGCCAGGCGTGCCCGCCCTCACCGTCGCTTATCATTCCGCCTGCTCTCTGCAGCATGGCCAGAAGATCACCGCCGCCCCCCAGGCCCTGCTGCGCGCGGCGGGCTTTACGGTGCGCATGCCGGCGGAATCGCATCTCTGCTGCGGCTCGGCCGGCACCTACAACATCTTCCAGCCGGAGATCGCGGCGCAGCTGGGTAACCGCAAGGCCGAAAACCTCAGCCGCCTGAACCCCGATGTGGTGGCCGCCGGCAATATTGGCTGCGCGGTGCAGCTGGGCCGGCATATGGACATTCCTGTCGTCCACACTGTGGAACTTCTGGACTGGGCAACCGGCGGGCCGGTCCCGGCGGCGCTGAAGGCACATATTCCCGGTTAAGCCGTGCTAGAAGCTGCCTATGCGCACCGGTATCCTCCTTGCCCTGGCCTCCGCCATTCTGTTCGGCGCCAGCACCCCCTTTGCCAAGCTGCTGCTGGGCAATACCGGCCCCTGGATGATGGCGGGGCTGCTCTATCTCGGCGCCGGGCTGGGGCTGGCGGCTTTGCATGCCTCGCGCCGCGCATTTGCTCTGCCAATCATCGAGGCGCCCTTGCGCCGGGCGGATCTGCCCTGGCTCGGGCTGGTGATTCTGGCCGGGGGCGTGCTGGGCCCGCTCTGCCTGATGTTCGGCCTGGCGCGCAGCAGCGCCGCCAGCGCCTCGCTACTTTTGAATCTCGAAGGTCTGGCGAGCATGGGCATTGCTTGGCTGGTCTTCCGCGAGAATGTCGACAGGCTCTTGCTCATCGGCGCCTTCGCCATCCTGGCCGGGGCGGCTCTGCTCTCCTGGCAGGGCCGCGCCACGCTGGACGAGGGCGCCATGCTCATCGCGCTCGCCTGCCTCTTCTGGGGCATCGATAACAACCTCACCCGCAAGCTCTCCTCGGCTGACCCTGTGCAAATTGCCATGCTCAAGGGGCTGGTGGCTGGGGCGGTGAATCTGGGGCTCGCTCTGGCCCAGGGCGCCGCGCTGCCGCCAGCGGGCATTGTTCTGGCGGCGGGGCTGGTCGGGTTTCTGGGCTATGGCGTCAGCCTTGTCCTGTTCGTGTTCGCGCTGCGCCATCTCGGCACCGCGCGCACGGGGGCCTATTTCTCACTGGCGCCTTTCATTGGCGCGCTGCTCTCCTTGGCTCTGCTGGCTGAGCCGCTGACGCTCAGGCTGCTCGCCGCCGGGCTGCTGATGGGCATCGGCCTCTGGCTGCACCTCACAGAGCGGCATGAGCACGAGCATACGCATGAGGCGCTGGAGCATGAGCACCGCCATGTCCATGACGCGCATCACCAGCACGCGCACGGGCCGGATGCCCCGCCCGGCGAGCCGCACAGCCACCGCCACAGCCACGCCGTGCTGACCCACAAGCACCCGCATTACCCTGACCTGCATCACCGGCACGGGCATTGACCGCGTTGCCATTGCGCCGGGCGCCGCTCATACTGCCGGTGATGGTTCCTCACCGAGGATGAAAAGGGAACACGGGTGCGGCTTGCCGCCAAATCCCGGGCTGCCCCCGCAACTGTAAGCGGATAGCCGATCGCCACAGGCCACTGGGCAACCGGGAAGGCGGCGAGAGGTGAAGACCCGCGAGCCAGGAGACCTGCCATCAAGGAGCGTCAACGTGAACGCATCGGGCGGGGTGTCCTGGTGGGGTGGTCTTTTGCCGGGCTGTCCTTGTTTGCGGTGGCAACGCTTGACGAGTGAGGCTGCCCGTGATTTCTTTTTTGAAGCATATCTTCAATGATGGCACCGCGCCTGTGCGCGGCAAGGTCATCGGTATCTACGCGTTTCTGGCCGCGCTGAATATCGGCGCCTGGGCCTGGGCGTTGATATCTTTCCATGATCATCCCGTGCTGCTCGGCACATCGCTGCTGGCCTATGGGTTCGGCTTGCGCCATGCGGTCGATGCCGATCACATCGCCGCCATCGACAATGTCACCCGCAAACTGATGCAGGATGGCAAGCGCCCCATTGCCGTCGGTTTCTTTTTCTCCATAGGCCATTCGCTTGTCCTGCTGATCGGCGTGGTCGCCATTGCCCTGACGGCGATGACGCTGGCCAGCAGCTTCGACCAATTTCAACAACGAGGCGGGCATCGTTGGCACGCTGGTTTCAACCGGCTTCATGATGCTGATCGCGGTCATGAATCTGCTGATCGCCGTGGCGGTCTATCGGAGCTTTCAGCATGTCCGCCGCGGCGGCCACTATGCCGATGAGGATTTCGACATGCTGTTGAACAAGCGCGGCGTGCTGGCGCGGCTCTTCCGGCCGCTGTTCCGGCTGGTGCATCAAAGCTGGCATATGGCACTGCTCGGCGTGCTGTTCGGGTTGGGCTTTGATACGGCAACGGAGGTCACGCTGCTTGGCATCGCCTCCACCCAGGCGGCGCATGGCATGTCGCTCTGGCCGATCCTCACCTTCCCGCTGCTGTTTGCCGCCGGCATGTCGCTCATCGACACGACGGACGGCATCATGATGCTCGGCGCCTATGGCTGGGCCTTCGTGAAACCGGTGCGCAAACTCTATTATAACCTCACCATCACGCTGGTCTCGGCCCTGGTGGCGCTGGTGATCGGCGGCATTGAGGGGCTGGGGCTTATCGCCGGGGCATTCAATCTGCAAGGCCGGTTCTGGGATGGGATCGGCGCGCTGAACGGTCATTTCGGTTTGCTTGGCTATGCCATCATCGGCATTTTTGCCCTGAGCTGGATCGTCTCCACGCTGATTTATAAATTCAAGCGCTATGACGAGCTGGAGATCATCAAAGCCAGCGCTGAGCCTTAACCGCTTTCACCGGCGCAATATGTAGATATCCATGATCCACCCATGCGCCGCCCGTGCGGCGGCGCGGGTGCGAATAATCTCCGGGCCGGTTTCGGCCAATGGCCCGGAGCGTATCATCTGTTCCGGCATGCCCAGATAAGCCCCCCACCAGATGCTCACCCCGTCCGGCGGCACGGTTTCAAACGCGCAAGCGCCATCCAGCATGATAACCAGCGTGTCCACGCCCTGCGGCCAGCCTTGCGCACGCAATTGCCGCCCGGTGGTCACCATGAAGGGTGCGCCGATTTCGTTCAGCACCATGTTGTGGGCAGCGGTCAGCGCCTGGATGGCGGTGATGCCCGGTATCGCCTTGACCGAAACATCCAACCGCGCCGCAATGCGCAACGTGCTGTCGTAAAGCGAGGGATCGCCCCACACCAGCAACGCCGCCTCACCGCCATGGGGCAATTCCCGGTCCAGCACATCCTTCCAGCATCGGGCGATGGCATCGTGCCAGCCATCCACCCCGGCGCGGTAATCCGGGTTGCCAGCATCGCGCACCGGCAGATCGAATTCCACCAGCCTGGTCGTGGGGTTTGTCAAAACATCAGCGCAGATGCTCCGGCGCAGCGCTGCCAGATCCGCCTTGTCCGCCCCCTTGCGCGGGATCAGGATCAGCTCCGCCGCATTGATGGCCCGGATCGCCTCCAGCGTCAGATGCTCCGGGTTGCCGGTGCCGATCCCGATCAGGCTGAGGCGCGTGCTCACTTTGCATCCTCCAGGCGGGAGATCAGATGAAAGAAACTCCCCGTCACCTGCCCGCGCCGCGAGCCGGTTTCCGCCACAACAAGCCCCTGCGCATCGCGCACCTCGGCCAAGGGGGCATCGGGTTGTTCCAGAATGGTGGCGTAATGGAATTCATGCCCCGCCAGCACTGCCCCCGCCGCCTGCCCGGGCATGGGTGCCAGCAGCGCGGCACGCCGGTAGCCCAGATGCATCCGCCGTTTGGCGAAAGATGTTGTCAGCCCCAGCAGCCCTGCCATCTCATGGCTTGTCCCACCGGCATCCACCAGCGCCGCGCCCAGCACCATGTAGCCGCCGCATTCCCCATGCACTTGCCGCGTTTTGGCAAAATGCCGCAGCCTGCCAAGGAACTTCGCCGCCCCCGCGATCCTGCCCGCATGCAGCTCCGGATACCCGCCGGGCAGCCAGCATATATCAGCGTCTTTGGCAGGCGCCTCATCCGCCAGCGGCGAGAAGGGCAGAATTTCCGCGCCCGCCGCGCGCCATGCGGCCAGCAGATGCGGATAGAGGAAGGAGAACGCTTCATCCCTCGCCAGCGCAATCCGCTGCCCCGGCGGCTGCAGGCGCGTGAGGGCAGGGGGCAAATCAGGCCCGGCGGAAGCGGCCTCGCGCAGCGCCGCCAGATCGCAATGTTGGGCGACCAGCTCGGCGGCATTGTCCAGCAGCGCCTCCAGCCTCGGCAATTCCGCCGCCTGCACCAGGCCCAGATGCCGCTCCGGCACGGTCACGTTCTCCTGCCGTGGCAATGCGCCGAAAACCCTCAGCCCGGCTTCTTCCATGCCTGCGCGCAGCAGCGCCTCATGCCTTGGGCTCGCCACCCGGTTCAGCACCACCCCGGCAATGTTTACACCCGCGCGGAACCGCGCCATGCCGCTGGCCACCGCCGCGGCACTCTGCGCCTGGCCGCGCGTATCCAGCACCAGCACCACCGGCCAGCCGAGCAGCGCCGCGATATCCGCCGAAGCCCCGCTGCCGGTTTCCCCCTTGGCCGCCACGCCGTCGAACAGCCCCATCGAGCCTTCCGCCAGCGCCAGATCCGCCCCCTCGGCGCGGCGCGCCAAAGCGGCGATCTCGCTTGCGCCCATCGCCCAGCTATCGAGGTTGAAACAGTCCCGCCCCGTGGCGGCGGCCAGAAAAGCCGGGTCGATATAATCCGGGCCGGATTTGAAGGGCTGAACCTTCACCCCCTGCTTCGCCCAGGCCCGCGCCAGCCCCAGTGTGAGCGTCGTCTTCCCCGCGCCAGACGCGGGGGCGGCGATCAGCAGACCCTTCACGCTCACGCGGTTTCCGGAAAGCGCGGGTTGGCGCCGGTGGGCCGGTAGCGCCGGTCATAATCGGGCGCATAGAGCCGCGAGCGCGCGAACTCCTCCGCCCCCAGCACCCGCCCGACCAGGATCAGCGCCGTGCGGTCGATCTTCGCCTCCATCATCGCCTCGATGCTCCCCAGCGTGCCGCGCAGAATTTTCTCATCCGGCCAGGAGGCCCGCCACACCACCGCCACCGGGCAGTCCGCGCCGTAATGCGGGGTGAGTGCGGCCACCACATCGGCCAGCACATGGATGGAGAGATGCAGCGCCAATGTTGCCCCCGTCGCCGCGAAGGCCGCCAGGCTCTCCCCCTCCGGCAGCGGCGAGGCCCGCCCCGCCATGCGCGTCAGCACCAGGGATTGCGCGATGCCCGGCAATGTCAGCTCCGCCTCCAGGCTGGCGGCGGCGGCGGCGAAGGACGGCACGCCCGGCGTCACGTCATAGGCGATGCCCAGCTCACGCAGCCTTTGCAGTTGCTCCCCCATGGCCGACCAGACGGACAAATCTCCCGAATGCAGCCGCGCCACATCCAGCCCCTTTGCATCCGCCTCCTGAATCTCGGCGATGATCTCATCCAGCGACAGCTTCGCGGTGTTCACGATTTTTGCGCCCGCTGGACAATGCGCCAGCACCCCCTCCGGCACCAGCGAGCCCGCATACAGGCACACCGGCGAGGCCGCGATCAAATCCCGCCCGCGCAGCGTCAGCAAATCCGCCGCACCCGGCCCGGCCCCGATGAAATGCACAGTCATTGTCCGCTCCCCTCCGCAATCGCCGCCGTCGCCATCCTGTCGGGCGAGGCCCTGCGCGGCCCCAGTAATTTTGCGCCCGGCCCCGCCGCGCACAAGGCCGCCGCCTCCGCCAGACTGCCCGTGCCGAAGCGCGCCAGCAGGCGCGGCGACTGGGTGATCGTCTCCACCCCGTTCAGCGCGCTGGCGGGCAGGGCGATCACCCGCACCCCCATCTCCGCCGCCAGCGCCTGCAGCACGGGTGCGCCTGCCTTCTCCGCCACGCTGGCCAGGGCGCCGATGTCTGCGCCGCCCGCCGCCGCCAGCGCCGCGCGCAGGGAGGCGATGCCCGCCCCGTCCCGGAAGCCGAACCCCGCCACCCTCACAGCGTGACACTCCATTGCAGAATTGGCCTCGCCGGCACCCAGCCGCGCATCCGGCCCAGTGGCGCCGCCTCGGCCATCTCCAGCCGCAACAGGGAGCCCCCCTTGGCCGCCGCCCAGTTGGTGAAGAGTGCCTCGCTTTCCAGCGTCACCCCGTTGGCCACCAGCCGCGTACCGGCCGGGGCCAAGGCCCAGAGCCGCTCCAGCAGCGCCTCACTGGCCCCGCCGCCGATGAACATCGCATCCGGCCGCGCCAGTTCCTCCAACCCTTCCGGCGCACGGCGCTCATGCAGGGTGAACCTGTCCTCCACCCCGAACGCCTCGGCGTTGCGCTGGGCTCGGGCGGCGCGGGCTGCATCCGCCTCCACCCCGCTGGCCCGGCCTGTCTGCGAGGCCAGCAGCCATTCGATGGAGATGGACCCAGACCCCACCCCGATATCCCACAGATGCTCCCCCGCGCGCGGCGCCAGGGCGCAGAGCGTCAGGGCACGGATGGCGCGCTTGGTGATCTGCCCGTCATGGTCGAACAACTCATCCGGCAAGCCCGGCGTACGCGGCAGCCCCAACGCCCCGGCCGCCTCCACCGCCACCGCCACCGGCCCGATCCCGGGCGGCAGTGCCGCGACTTCATCAGCCGTCCCGGCCAGAACGCGCTCGCGCGCCCCGCCCAAAGCCTCCAGCCGCCAGAGCCGCGAGGCCCCGAAGCCCTGCGCCCCCAGCCAGGCCGCGAAGGGCGCCACCGCCTCCGGCCCCCGCAACAGGCAGATCAGCCGGGCTCCCGGCGCCAGATGCCGCCTGGCCCGCGCAAAGGGGGCCGCGTGCAGGCCCAGGCAGACAGCCTGCTCCACCCGCCACCCCAGCCGCGCCGCGGCCAAGGAGAAACTTGAAGGCGCCGGGCAGGCAATCCAGTCCTCCGGCGCCAG
Source organism: uncultured Pseudomonadota bacterium (assembly GCA_963736885.1). Classification (GTDB taxonomy): domain Bacteria; phylum Pseudomonadota; class Alphaproteobacteria; order Acetobacterales; family Acetobacteraceae; genus Acidocella. The sequence continues at coordinate 275,518 of CAVTQN010000005.1, read as the reverse complement.
CGCCGCGGCCAGCACGCTTCCCGCCCCGAACCAGAACGGATCGCCCGAGCACAGCGCCACCACTCGGCGCGGGCGGCAGGCCAGCAGCGGGGCGATGGAGAACGGCATGGGCCAGGGTTGCCCGCGCGCCCCCGCCCCCGCCAGCTCCAGGTGCCGCGACCCGCCGAACACCATGTCCGCGCCCGCCAGCGCCGCTTTGGCCTGGAGGGAAAGCCCTGCCAGCCCCTCCTCGCCAATGCCGATGATCGTCAGCCAGGGTTGCGTCATGGTCTTGCCTCGCGCCCCGCGGCGGCGGCAAAATACCGCCCATGTCCAACCCCATTCCCCGCGTGCTGCTCCTGGGCGGCACCACCGAGGCCAGCCGCATGGCAAGCGTTTTGGCTGAGGCCGGGGTGGAGGCTATTTTCTCCTATGCGGGCCGCACGGAAAACCCGCTCCCCCAGCCCTTGGCGCAACGCATCGGCGGCTTTGGCGGCGTTGATGGGCTGGCCGCCTATCTGCGTGAAAACGCCATCACCCATGTCATCGACGCCACGCATCCCTTCGCCGCGCAGATGAGCCGCAACGCTGTCTGCGCCTGTGCGCAGACGGGCGTAAAACTGCTGGCGCTGGAACGCCCCGCCTGGGTGCCCGGCCCGGAAGATGACTGGCGGAATGTGGAAACACTCGAAGCCGCCGCCGCCGCCTTGCCGCCAGCGCCGGGGCGGATTTTCCTTGCCATCGGCAAACAGGGGCTCGACGCCTTCGCCCCCCGCCCGGAGCATTTTTATCTGCTCCGCCTGGTGGACGCCCCCACCAGCAAGCTCCCTTTGCCCAACACCGAGATTGTGCTGGAACGCGGCCCCTTCACGCTGGCAAACGACCTCGCTTTGCTGCGCCGGCACCGCATCAGCCTCATCATCGCCAAGAATGCCGGCGGGGAGGGGGCCCGCGCCAAGCTGGATGCCGCCCGCGCGCTGCGCCTGCCGGTGCTGATGATCAGCCGCCCCGCTTTGCCCGCGCGCGAGAGCGTGGCCACGCCGCAAGCGGCTTTGCAGTGGCTGGCTCACGGGGCGGCTCTCGGCGTGTAGACAAACCGCCCGGCCTTGCGGGTGGCGCTGTTGCCCACCAGCACCATCGTGCGCATATCCGCCATCTCCGGCGTGGCCTCGGCCAGAGTCACGGTCACAATCCGCTCCTGCTGCGTGCTCACCGCGCGGGCGAAAATCACCAGCCGCTCCGGCGCGCATTCCTCGCGCAGCACCGAAAGCGCCCGGCCAAACCCCTCGGGCCTTGCCTGGGAGCGCGGGTTGTAAAACGCCATGGCGAAATCCGCCTGCGCCGCCAGCCGCAGCCGCTTTTCGATCAACGCCCAGGGCTTGAGATTATCGGAGAGATTGATCGCGCAGAAATCATGCCCCAGCGGCGCCCCGGCCTTGGCCGCGGCGGCCAGCATGGCGGTGATGCCCGGCAGCACCCGCACATCCAAAGCGAGCCATTCCGGCTCCTCCTCCAGCACCTCGAACACCGCCGCCGCCATGGCGAATACGCCCGGATCGCCGGAGGACACGATCACCGCCCGGCGCCCTGAAGCCGCCAGCCGCAGCGCATGGCGGGCGCGGGCCAGCTCCTCGCGGTTATCGGAGGCATGCAGCACCAACCCCGCGCGCGGTGCCACCCGCGCCACATAGGGCGTGTAGCCCAGAATATCGCTTGCCTGCGCCAGCGCCTCGCGCACCTCAGGCGTGACCAGCGCCTCATCCCCCGGCCCCAGCCCGGCAATGGCCAGCCAGCCGCTCATCCGCGCCCCGCCCCGCCATGCACCAGCACGATGGCAAAGTACGGGCAATCCGCCTCCTCCATCTCGCCCAGCCGGGCGATGCGCTGCTGCGCCGTGGTGCCATGCGCCACCAGCCAGGCCGCCTCCAGCCGCCCGGCTTTTGCCAAAGCGCGGCGGATTTTCGGCAAATTCCGCCCGGTCTTCATCACCACGAAGGCATCGCTGTCGCGCATCCGGCGTTCCAGCTCCGCCTCAGGCAGCGTGCCGGGCAGGATGGTGAGTATGTCATTGCCCCAGGTGATGGGCTGGCCCGTCGCCGTCCAGCAGCCGGACATGCCGGTGATCCCGGGTACGATCTCAACCTGCGCCCGCCCGCGCAGCCGCACATGCAGATGCATGAAGGAGCCGTAGAAAAACGGGTCCCCCTCGCACAGCACCACCACATCCTGCGTTTGCGCCAGCGCCGCCAGCCGCGCCGCCCAGTCATCGTAAAAGCGGTTGAGAAGGTCGATATAATCCTGGCTGTCGGCGGGAAGCTCCGTGGTGACGGGGTATTCCATCGGATATTCCACGCAGCCCGGTGCGAGCATGCCGTCCACGATCCGCCTTGCCTGCCCCTGCCGTCCCGGCCTTGCGGAAATAGGCCACATGCCCGGCCCCGCTCACCAGCCTGGCGGCGCGCAAGCTCATCAAATCCGGATCGCCAGGGCCCAGCCCGGCGCAGATGATCCTGCCCATGCTCATTCCGCCGCGCTGGCGATGGCATTCACCGCCGCCACCGTCACCGCCGAGCCGCCAAGCCGCCCTTCCACGCACAAAGCCGGGCAGGGCGGGGCCTGCATCAACGCCGCTTTGGATTCCGCCGCGCCCACGAAGCCCACCGGGCAGCCGATGATCGCCGCCGGGCGCGGGCAGGCCGGGTCCTCCAGCATGTTCAGCAGGTGAAACAAGGCCGTCGGCGCATTGCCGATGGCCACCACCGCCCCCGCCAGATGCGGCCGCCATAATTCCAGCGCGGCGGCGCTGCGCGTGGTGCCAAGCTGTTTGGCCAGCTCCGGCACCGCCGCATCATGCAGCGTGCAGATGATCTCGTTCCTCGCGGGCAGACGCGGGCGGGTGATGCCCTCGCTCACCATCCTCGCATCGCAGAGGAGAGGCGCGCCATCCGCCAAGGCCGCGCGGGCCAGCTTCACCATGTCCGGGGTGAAGCGCACATGGCGTTCCAGCCCCACCAGCCCCAGCGCATGGATCATCCGCACCACCACGCCCTCTTCCTCCGGCGTGAAGCGGGAAAGTTCCGCCTCCGCCCGAATGGTGGCGAAGGATTGGCGGTAGATCGCAGCACCGTCGGTTTCAAAAATATGGGGCATCAGTCGGGTCCAAATACCAGGCGGGGGTGGCTGAGCAAGCTGGCCGGGTCAAGCCCCGTTTGCGTGGCGGGCGCGTCGGCACGGCCCTTCCGGCGCAGCGCAAACCCGCCCGGCGCGGCGGTGAGGGTGAAATCCGCCGCGCCGGGATGCGCGCAGCCTTTGCCGCAGCCCGAGACATGCAGGCTTGCCCCTTCAGGCAGATGCGCCGCCAGCCCCGCCGCCAGCGCGCGCACCGGCGCATGGGCCTGGGCGCAGCCCGGCGCGCCGGTGCAGGCATGAACGCGCATCATCGGATCATCCGGGTTCAAGATCATCCCCGGCAAATCCGGCAGCGCCGCCAGCCCCGGCAGCAGCACCATGCGCCAGGGCGTGAGCCGGATCTCCGCCGCCATCTCCGCCAGACGCGCCAGCGTTTCAACGGGGATTTCCCCGAAGGCGAAGCCAGCGAGCATCCCCGCCGCATGCCGCCCCGGCACTGGGGCAGGCATGGCCTGGGTGGGTGCGGTGTTCAGCCCAGGCGGCTCTAGCCCGGCGGCCAGATGCTTGCGCATCCGCCCTCTGCCCTCCGGCGCGCCGCCGCTTTCCAAAAACCAGTGCGCCAGCGCCCGCATCTGACCAATCGCCGTCTCCGGCGTAGCGCTTTGCCCCCGCGCCGCGCCATCGGCGCGCACCAGCAACCGGCCATCCGCAGCCCGCTCTAGCCGGATATCGGCGGAGATGTCGCCCAGCACGGGCTGTGCCCCGGTATCCACCGCGAAGCCGAACTTGCCGGGTAGAGCCGGAAACTCTGTCAGGGCCTCCGCCAGCGCCCGCGCCAGTTCCAGCGTGCCATCCCCCTCCTGCCAGAAGGGGGTGATGACGATGTTGCGCGCACTCTCGCGCGCCGCATCCTCATCCAGCAGCCCCAGCGCCGCCAAGCCTTCCAGCAGCGCCTCGTGCTGTTCAGGCGCGATGCCCCGCCATTGCAGATTGGCCCGCGAGGTGAGGCTGAGCCGCGCCTGCCCATGGCCGCGCGCCAGTTCCGCCAGCCCCCGCGCCTGCGCGGGCGAAAGCCGCCCCAGAGGCGGGCGGATGCGTAGGATCAGCCCATCCTCCGCCAGCATCGGGCGCCAGGCGCCGGGGCACCAGCCGCGGACCTGCCCGGTCATGGGGCCGCCTCTTCGAGTGCGGCGATCACCGCGTTGCTGCGCGTCTCCCAAAGCCCGGCCGCCCGCAAACGCGTAAACACATCGCGCATCCGCGCCAGCGCCGCCGGGTTGTGTGTTGCCAGAAACGCCGCCACCTCCTTCTGGCCCAACGTGGCGGCGAAATAGAGATCGAACAGATGCCCCGGCACCGCCTGCGCCAGATTGGCGAAGGCCGCCATGTGCTCGAGCGTCGCCGCCAGCTCCGCGCCGCCCCGGAAGCCATGCGCCATCATGCCCCGCACCCAGGCCGGGTTGGCGGCGCGGGCGCGCACCACCCGGGCGATCTCCTCCTTCAGCAGCCGCGCGCGGGGCTGTTCGGGGTTGGTGGAATCCAGATGATACAGAGGCGGCGCGCTCAGCCCCAAAGAGGCCAGAGCCGCCACGATGCCGCCCTCATGCGCCGCATAATCCGCCGCCAGCAGTAAGTCCGTCTCCGGCAGATCCTGCGCGTGGACAAAACCATCCGTCCCGGCCAGGCGCTCGCGCAGCGCCTGCGGGGTTTCACGTGAAACACCATCCGTGCCGATGGACCAGCTTGCCCCTTCCAGCCAGGCTCCGGCGGCAAAATCCCGCGCCTCCTGGGTGAAAATCACCGGGGCATCGCCCATCGCCAGCCCGTACTGGCCCGGGCGCGGCCCGAACACGCGCGGTGCGCGCTGGATGTACGGGTTCTCCCCCGCCGCCTCCTCGCGCGCCGCCAGCGCGTCTGCTCCCGCCGCGAATAATTGCGCCAGATGCGAAAACACATCCCGGAACAGGCCGGAGATGCGCAGCGTCACGTCAATGCGCGGGCGGCCCAGCAAAGCGGGAGGCAGAATCTCGAAGCCGGAAACCCGCGTGCTGCCTTCATCCCAGCGCGGGGCGAGGCCCGCCAGATGCAGCGCCATGGCGAACTCCTCGCCCGCATTGCGCATGGTGGCCGAGCCCCAAAGGTCCACCAGCAGGCTCTTCGGCCAGTCGCCATTCTCCTGCAAATGCCGGCGCAGCAGCTCCTCCGCCAGCTTCACCCCCTGCGCATGGGCCGCGCGGGTGGGGATGGCGCGCGGGTCCACCGCGAACATGTTCCGCCCGGTCGGCAGCACATCCTTGCGCCCGCGCGCGGGTGAGCCCGAAGGCCCCGGTGCCACGCGCCTGCCCTCCAGCGCCGCCAGCAACCCGCCCCGCTCCGCCGCCCCGCATGCGCCTTGGCCGAAAATATGCAGCCCCTCGCCAAAGCGGCTTTCCTTCAAATCGCACACAAACCGGTCGATCCGCGTCACCGCCTCCGCCAGCGAGGCATCCGCCGCCAGCCCCAGATCCTGCTCCACGCCCCTGGCCTGCGCCTCCTCGCGGATGGCGGTGATCAGCCGGGTGCGGCGCGGCGGGTCCAGCCCTTCGGCGGTGGCATATTCATCCAGCAGCGCCTCCAGCCGGATGAGAGGTTCCGGCATGGCGGCTTGCGCCAAGGGGGGCGGCATATGGCCGATGGTCACCGCGCCGATGCGCCGCTTCGCCTGCGCCGCCTCGCCGGGATCATTGACGATGAACGGGTAGATAACTGGCAAATGTCCCGCCAGCGCCTCCGGCCAGCATTCACCTGAGAGCGCGGCACTCTTCCCCGGCAGCCATTCCAGCGTGCCATGCGCGCCCAGATGCACCAGCGCCTCCGGCGCCTGCGCCCGCAGCCAGAGATAAAACGCCACATAGCCATGGCAGGGCACGGCGCTGAGATCGTGATATTGCGCCTCGCGGGCTTGCGCGCTGCCGCGCTCCGGCTGCAGGGCGATGAGGATGTTCCCTGACCGGACCAGGGAGAACTGAAACGCCCCATCCTGCACCGCGGCATCCGCCTCCGGCGCGGCCCAGCTCTCGGCCAGGGCGTTTTGTAAAGCCGCAGGCAATGCCTTGAGCGCTTGCCGATAGGCCGCCACCGGCCAGCTTTCCCGGCTGGTTTGCAGGCGGGTGGGCAGCGCTTCAACCGGCGCGGCGCCATAGCCCGCCTGTTGCAAATCCTTCAGGATCTCGTTGGCGGATGCCAGGGCATCCAGCCCCACCGCATGGGCCATCTGCTCGGCCCGGCCGGGATAGGTGGAGAGCACCAAAGCCAGCTTGCGCGCCGGGGCTGGCGTTGCGGCCAGATTGTGCCAGGCCGCAATTTTGGCAATCACCGCCTCGACCCGCTCCGCCTCCGCCCGATGCAGGGTCCGGGCAAATTGCAAATCCCCGTCGCGCTCATCGGCGGATTTGAAACTGACCACGCCGGCGAAAATCCGCCCGTCAATCTCGGGCAACGCCACATGCATCGCCAGATCCGCGGGCGACAGCCCGCGTTCAGACGCCGCCCAATCCGCCCGCCGCGCGGTGGAGAGCGCCACCTGAAACACCGGCACGCCGGGGCCATCCAGCGGCGTGGCGCCATCATCGCCCGCGGCGGAAAAGGCGGTGGCGTTGATGACCGCGACGGGCGCGTATTGCTCCAGATGCGCCGCCACGAAGCGTGCCGCCTCGTGCGCCTTCAGCGAGGGCAGGAACAATCCATAGGCACTGAACCCGTGCCCCCGCAGCCCCCGGATCAGCGCGTCAATGGGCCAGGTATCCGCCGCCGTGAGGTAGGAGCGGTAGAACACCACCGGCACAAAACGCTCGCCCTCAGGCGGGGTGTCCAGAATGCCGGTATCCGGCAGATAAAGGCCACAGACCGGCAGCGGCGCGGGTTCAAGCCCTGGCGCGCCCTCATGCCCGATCGCCCGCGCCAGATGCACCAGCACCGCCTGCGCCGCCTCCGCGCCGCCCTGGTCGCACAGCCGTGCCAGCTCACCAAGCAGCGGCGCCGCCAGTGTGGAATAGCCCTCCAGCACCGCATCGGGCCTGCCATCGGCGGGCAATATGGCGAGTTTCACGCCTGTCCGCCGTGCGAGGTCCTGCAAGGAACTCAAGCCATAGGCCCAGTACCCCTCTCCGCCGATCAGCCGGACCAGAACCGCCTTCGCCCCGCTCAAGGTCCGCTCGATATAGACATCGACGGAAACCGGGTGCCGCAGCGAAGCCAGATTGGCGAGACGCAGGCTGGGCAGCGCCAGCCCCCGCGCCTTCGCCCCATGCCAGGCGCTGGCGAAAGCCCCCAGATCGCTGTCGGAGAAGGACAGCACCACGATATCCGCCGGGTCCTGCCCCAGGTCGCAGGGCGTCTCGGTCTCCTCCAGCCCGTGGCTTTCGCGGAAGACGATATGCATGGCGCTAGCCGGTCAGGGCAGCGCGGATCTTGCGCTCATTCATGTCGCCCCGCTCGGCGATCACCACCAGCCGCGAGGCGCGGGGCGCGCTGCCCCAGGGCCGGTCGAACTGGCTGCGCACCCGTGCGCCCACCGCCTGCACCAGCAGGCGCATCGGCTTGCCCGCAACCGCCACATGCCCCTTCACGCGCAAAATCCTCTGCTCGCGCGCCAGGGTCTCGATGGCGGCCAGCAACGGGGCGGCGCTCTCCTGCTCGGGCAGCTCCACCACGATGGTCGAGAAATCATCATGCTCATGCTCTTCCTCGCCATCATGGTGGGAGGGGCGCTGGGCGAGATCATCCTCCGCCGCCGCCCCCAGCCCGAGCAGGATTTGCGGGTCGATGGCGCCTTCCACAACGGGCAGCATCGGCACCGGGCGAGGCAGTGCCGCCGCGATGAGCGCCCTGGCAGCCTCCAGCCCGGCCGCACCGGCGAGGTCCGCCTTGCTGAGCAGGATGAGGTCCGCGCAGGCCATCTGGTCTCCGAACACTTCCGAGAGCGGGGTGTCGTGCTGGATGGCGCCCTTGCCCGGCTCGGGCGCGAATTGCCCGGCGGCGACGCTCTGCGCATCCGCCACGGCCACCACCCCATCCACCGTCACGCGCGAGCGTATGGCCGGCCAGTCGAACGCCTTCAGCAAGGGTTTTGGCAGAGCCAGGCCCGAGGTCTCGATGAGGATATGGTCCGGCTTGCGCGCCATGGCGAGCAGCCGCTCCATGGTGGGGATGAACTCATCGGCCACGGTGCAGCAGATGCAGCCATTGGCCAGCTCCAGAATCGCCTCCTCCGGGCAGCTCTCATCCGCGCAGCCGCGCAGGATCTCGCCATCCACGCCCACGGTGCCGAACTCATTCACCAGCACCGCAAGCCGCCGCCCGCCGGGGTTGGTCAGCAGATGCCTGATCAGCGTGGTCTTCCCCGCCCCCAGAAAGCCGGTGACGATGGTGACGGGGATTTTGGCGAGGTCGGTCATGAATTGGGTTCCATAGCGTGCGATCGTTTGAGGGTGGGCGATCGTTAGAGGGCGGGCAGCCGGGCGATGACGTTTTTGCGGAACAGAACCGGGCGCTCGCGCCAGGGCACGATGCCATCCGGCGTTTGCGCATAGGCGGCGGCCCCGTCCAGGATCAGCTGCGCATCCGCCTCCGTCACCGGCCCGTAGATATAAGACCAGCGCCCCGGCCCTGTGAGCGCGATGGAGGCGCCGTTCTTGCAGGCGGAGAGGCATTCGACCGGCTGGATGCTCACCCCCTCCGGCGCAGGCCCGGCGCTAAGCGCCGCATACATGCGCGCCCCGGCGCAGGGCTCGCCCTCAACCAGAGGCTGGCCCGCCCGGCAGGTGATGCAGACATGAAGCGTGGCGCCCATTCGATCCTCAAACAAAAGGCGAAAAGGGCGCGCGCGACGGGGGAGGGGCCTGGCGTCAGGCCCCCCGAACAACCCGCAGCGGCACACCCCGTCCGCTCGTTACTCTCCCGGTCTGGCAGGTCTCCCGGCTTGCGGATAGGGGCGGCAAAACCCTGCGGTGCCCGCCTTCCCGGCTCATCGCCAGTGGCATTGGGCAACCTCTCCGGTCACGGTCGCGGGGGCGGCTGCGCTTCGGGGCAAGCCCCTATCGCATTCCCTTTTGGCCTGACATAAGCCAGGCACCAGCACGGTCCGCTGCAAAAGGCCGCATGTTGGGGGCAGTGTCAAGGAGAGAGGCCCATGACGGACACAGGGTCCATCCCGCCCGGGGAAGCCGCCCGCCATGCCGAGAAAATGGCGCGCATCAAGGCCGCCCGCGCGCGCATGATGGAAGGCAAGATTGGCGAAAAAGGGCTGATCATCGTGCATACCGGGCCGGGCAAGGGCAAATCCTCGTCGGCCTTCGGGATGATCCTGCGCTGCATCGCCCATGACATGCAATGCGCCGTGGTGCAGTTCATCAAGGGCGCGTGGGACACGGGGGAGCGCCGCCTGCTCACCAGCCATTTCGGCGCTCTGTGCAGCTTCCACGCCATGGGCGAGGGGTTTACCTGGGAGACGCAGGACAAGGCGCGCGACATCGAAGCCGCCCGCGCCGGGTGGGAGAAAGCCAAGGAACTGATCCGCGACGAGGCCAACCGCATGGTGCTGCTGGACGAGATCAACATCGCCCTGCGCTATAATTATCTCGATGTGGATGAGGTGGTGAACTTCCTGCTCACCGAAAAACCAGCGCAAACCCATGTCGTCCTCACCGGCCGCAACGCCGCCCCGGCGCTGATCGAGGCGGCGGATCTGGTGACGGAGATGGTGGCGGTGAAGCACCCGTTCCGCGAGGGGATCAAGGCACAGAAGGGTGTTGAGTTTTGACCCGTGCGCTGATGCTGCAGGGCACCGGCTCGAATGTCGGCAAATCCCTGCTGGTGGCGGGGCTGTGCCGGGCGGCGCGCAGGCGCGGGCTGAAGGTGGCGCCGTTCAAGCCGCAGAACATGTCCAACAACGCCGCCGTGACGGCCGATGGCGGCGAGATCGGCCGCGCCCAGGCCCTGCAGGCCCTGGCCTGCGGCCTGGCCCCGATGGTGGACATGAACCCGGTGCTGCTGAAGCCCGAAAGCGAGAGCGGCTCGCAGGTCATCGTGCAGGGCCGGCGCGTGGCGACCTTGAAGGCCAGGGACTACGCCGCCTTCAAGCCCCAGCTCCTGGCCCCGGTGCTGGAGAGTTTCCACCGCCTCGCCGGCGCGCATGATCTCGTCATCGTCGAAGGCGCGGGCAGCCCGGCGGAGGTCAATCTGCGCGCCGGCGACATCGCCAACATGGGGTTTGCCCGCGCCGCCAATGTGCCGGTTATCCTGGCGGGGGATATCGACCGGGGCGGGGTGATCGCGCAGCTTGTCGGCACCCAGGCCGTGCTGGCGCCGGAGGATGCGGCGCTGGTGAAGGGGTTTGTCGTCAATAAATTCCGCGGCGACCCGAGGCTGTTTGATGCCGGTTATGAGTTCATCCAGTCCCGCACCGGCTGGCGCGGCTTTGGCGTGGTGCCCTACTTCCCCGCTGCTTTGCGCCTGCCGGGGGAGGATGCGCAGGATCTGCGCCGCGCCCGCCCGGTGGCGGCGGCGCCCGGGGCGGTGAAGATCGCCTGCCTCGCCCTCTCGCGCATCGCCAATTTCGACGATCTGGACCCGCTGCGCGCCGAACCCGGCGTGGAGCTGGTGCTGGTGGAGCCGGGCGAGGCGATTCCCGGCGATGCGGCGCTGGTGATCATCCCCGGCAGCAAATCCACCCGGGGGGATCTCGCCTTTCTGCGCGCCCAGGGCTGGGAGATCGACCTGCAAGCGCATCACCGGCGCGGCGGGCGGATTCTGGGGCTGTGCGGCGGCTATCAGATGCTGGGGCGCGAGGTGGCGGACCCCGAAGGCATCGAAGGCCCGCCCGGCGCGATGGAGGGGCTGGGGCTGCTCGATATCACCACCCGCATGGGCCGCCAGAAGCAGCTCGGCCAGGTGCAAGCGGTGCATGAGCCAAGCGGGCTGGCGGTGGAGGGGTATGAAATCCATCTCGGCCAGAGCGAGGGGCCGGACCAGGCGCGGCCTTTCGCGCGCATCGGCAACCGGGCGGATGGCGCGGTGTCAGCGGATGGCCGGGTGATGGGCAGCTATCTGCACGGGCTGTTCAGCGCCGATGAGTTCCGCGCCGCCTTCCTGGCCGGGTTGGGCGCAAAAGTGGCGGCGCGGTCCCATGGCGCGGAGATCGAGGCGGCTCTGGACGGCTTGGCCGCGCATCTGGAGACGCATCTGGATATAGACGGGCTGTTCGCCCTGGGTGCTTAACGCGTTTCCCACTCGGTTTCGGCGTTCTTCTGCCAATCGGCACGGTGCAGCAGCGGCGTGTCATCCGTGAAGGCGGGTTTGCCGATGCAGAGATAGGCCGAGAACTCCCAATGGGCGGGCACCTCGAACAGCCGCTCGATGGCATGCGGCTCCAGGATCGAGACCGCGCCGACGCCCAGATTCTCCGCCCGCGCCGCCAGCCAGAGCGCGAAGATCGCCATGGCGGTGGATTGCTGCAAGGTCAGCGGCATGGTGGCCCGGCCCAGCCTGTGCCCGGCCTGCGGGTCGGTCTCGGTGAAGATGGCGAGCTGCACGGGCGCCTTGTCCAGCCCGGCGAGCTTCAGCTTGCCATAGGCTTGCGCGCGCTCGCCCTCATAGCGCGCGGCGGCCGCATGGTTGCAGCGGTTGAATTCCTCCCGGACGGCATTGCGCAAGGCCGGGGTCTCGACGCGGATCACCCGCCAGGGCCGGGCATTGCCGACGGAGGGGGCGTGGTCCATCGCCACGCGCAGCCGCTCCAGCGCCGCTTCCGGCACCGCATCGGGCAGGAAATGCCGGACATCCCGCCGCCAGAGCATCAGATTGGCGAGGGTTTCGGCGGCCTTGGGGTCGAACTGCATGGGGTGGGCCTAGGGCTTGGCCAAGGCGGTGGCAAGCCGGTCCCACTCGGCCTCATCGCCCGGCATGCCAAGCCGCAGCCAGTGCGCTGAATAAGGGAAGATGCGCGACCAGATATGATGGCGCGCCAATTGCGCCTGGGCGGCTTGCGCGTCCGGCGTGGCGTAGAGGCGAAACAGGCAACAGCCGCCCACAACCGCCCAGCCGCCTTTTGTGGCCAGCGCGTCCATCCGCCCGATCTCGGCGTTCAGCCGGGCCGTGCTGGCCTTTGCCCATGCCGTATCGGCCAGGGCCTGCGCGCCGATCTCCAGGGCCGGGCCGCAGACCGGCCAGGGCCCCGCGAGCTGGGACAGGGCGGCGATATCCTCCGCGCAACCCAGCGCGAAGCCGAGCCGCATGCCCGCCAGCCCGTAGAATTTGCCGAAGGAGCGCAGCACCACCAGCCCGGGCCGCCCGGCCTCGGGGGCCAGTGACTCTTCCGGGTAGGGGTCGGCAAAACTTTCATCCACCACCAGCCGGCCGACCTGCGGCAGCAGCGCCAGCAATGATGCGCGATCGTGATAACGGCCATCCGGGTTATTCGGATTCACGATCACCGCCAGATCCGCCCCGGCGGTCTCTTCCGCCGTGGCGGCTTCCTCCACCACCCAGCCCATGGCCCGCAGGGCGGCCGCATGCTCGTTATAGGTGGGCGACATGATCTTCGCCCGGCCGGGCTTGGAGAGGAGCGGAATAAGCTGGATGGCCGCCTGCGCCCCCGCCAGCGGCAGGATGGCGCCTTGCGTGTTATAGGCGCGCTTTGCGGCCTCGATCAGCGCCGTTGTGGCGCTGGCGGTGGGCAGGGCTGTCCAGGCCTCGGGCGAGATCTCCGGCACGGGGTAGGGCTGGCGGTTGATGCCGGTGGAAAGATCGATCCAGCCCGCTTTGGTGCCGCCGAAATGGCTGACCGCCCAGTCCAGATTGCCGCCATGGTCTCGTTTCATCTCAGCCCTCACAAAGCGGCGAGGCCCAGCACCGCGGCGGCCAGGAGCAGCATCCGCCGGTACAGGGCGAGCCCCGCGAAAAGATCATCCGCGCCCGGATCGCGGCCGGAGGCGTTGATCCAGGGTTCGTTGGCGGTTTCGTTCTCATAAACCCTGGGGCCGGACAAGCGCAGGCCGAGCGCCCCTGCCATCGCCGCCTCGGGCCAGCCGCCATTGGGCGAGCGGTGGTGCCGCGCGTCGCGCCACATGGTTTGCAGGGCAGTCGCCTTGGCCGGTGAGGCCAGGGCGAAGAGCAGCGCCGTCAGCCGGGCGGGGAGGAGATTGGCCAGATCATCGATCCGCGCCGCCGCCCAGCCGAAGGCGAGATAGCGCGGGCTGCGATGGCCGATCATGGAATCCAGCGTGTTGATCGCCTTATAGGCGGCGATGCCGGGCAGGCCGAACAGGGCGCCCCAGAAGAGCGGGGCGATGATGCCATCCGAGCTGTTTTCCGCCAGGCTTTCCAGCGCGGCGCGGGCGATGGCGGGGGTGTCGAGTGTGTCCGGGTTACGCCCGACGATCATGGAGACTGCGCGGCGCGCGGCGGGCAGGTCCTGCCGGGCAAGCGGGGCCGCCACCGCCGCCACATGGGAATGCAGGGAGCGCGCGGCGAGCAGCGGCCAGGCCAGGATGGCGGTGAGCAGGATACCGGCCCGTCCCTGTGGCAGGGCGGCTTGCAGCAAGGCGGCCAGGGCCGTGCTGACGAGGATGACCAGCAGCGCGGCGGCGAGTCCCGCCAGTTTGCGCCGCGCCGGGCTGCCCTGGTTCCAGCGTGCCTCGAGCGCCGAGATGAGCGCGCCGCACCATGTGACCGGATGGCCGATGCGCCGGAACAGGCCATCCGGCCAGCCAATGGCGGAGTCGATGGCCAGCGCCAGCAGCATGGCGGCGGGGGCGGGGTGAATCATGGCGCGGCCAGCGCCAGATTGACGAAGCCGATGGACCAGTTGTCCCCCGGCAGGGCGGCGAGCAGCGTGGCGGAGAAGGGCGCGATCTCGAAGGCCAGCCCCTGGGCGATATCCCCCAGCGCCAGCCCAAGCGCGGCGCGGATGACCCCGGCATGGGTGAAGATCATGGCCGGGCCATTGGCGGCGAGGCGCCGCAGGGCCGGGGCGGTACGGGCCGCGATGTCCAGAAACGCCTCACCGCCGGGCGGGCGATGGGCGGCGAGTTCGGCGCGGCTGAGCGGGCCGAGATCGGGCAGGGCGGAGAGCTTCCAGCCCTTCCCAGGCGCCGAAATCTTGCTCCTGCAGCCGGGCCTCCTCGGCGGGCTGGAGATCCGGAAACAGCGCCTGGGCGGTCTGGCGGCAGCGCAAAGCGGGGCTGGTGATCAGGCGCGGGGGCTGGGCCTGCCATAACAGGGCGAGGTGCCCACGGGCCTGGGCGAGCGCGGACTCGGAAGGGAGTTCGGCCGGCACGTCCAGCCGCCCGGCAAGCCGCCCCGCATTGAGGGAGCGGGCGTGACGGATGAGGAGAAGGCGGGTCATGAGCGGCTTCGTACCCTTTTCAAGCCCCGGAAATGATGTTTGGTATGCGCCCCGGACGGGGTGCATGATCATACTCATTACAGGCGGGGCGCGCTCCGGCAAAAGCCTTTATGCCGAGCGCAGGATTTTGGCGCTGCCCGGCGTGCCGCATTACATCGCCACCGCCGAGGCGGGGGATGAGGAGATGGCGGCGCGCATCGCCGCGCACCGCGCCCGGCGCGGCCCGCCCTGGCGGGAGACGGAAGCGCCGCTGGATCTGGCGGGCGCGCTGGCGGCCACCGATGGCGAAGGGCCGAGGCTGGTGGATTGCCTGACACTCTGGCTTTCAAACCTGATGTTCGCTGAACGGGATTTGCAGGCGGAAGCTGAGCGTCTGTGTGACGCCGTGCGGCGGCAGGCCTCCCCGGTGTTGTTCGTGACCAATGAGGTGGGCATGGGCATTGTGCCCGAGAACGCCCTGGCGCGCGCCTTCAGGGATGCGGCGGGGCGGTTGAACCAGAGCATCGCTTGCATCGCCGATGAGGTGCAGCTGGTCGTGTCGGGCTATCCGGTGCGGGTGAAGTGACATTTTGCTGTTGATGATTGGATGATGATGAACGCTTCGATTTTCCCCGCTTCGTCTTTCGCGCAATTGCGCGCCCGCCTGGGCGCCTTGCCGGGGTTTGATGAAGACGCCGCCCAGGCGGCGCGCGGGCGCCAGGCGCAACTCACCAAGCCGCCCGGCTCGCTGGGGCGGCTGGAGGATGTGGCATTGTTCATGGCCGGGTGGCGGGGGGAGGCGCGCCCGCGCATCGGCAAGGCGCAGGCGCTGGTGTTCGCGGGGAATCACGGCGTGTGCGCGCAGGGGGTGAATCCGTATCCGCAGGAGGTCACCGTGCAGATGGTGGCGAATTTCCAGGCCGGCGGGGCGGCCATCAACCAGCTTTGCCGGGCGAGTGGGGCGGAGCTCTCCGTGGTGGCGCTGGAGCTGGAGCGCCCGACGGGGGATTTCACCCAAGGTGCGGCGATGAGCGAGGACGAGGTGCTGGCCGCCATGGCGCAGGGTGCCGCCGCCGTGGATACGGGGGCGGATATTCTGCTGCTGGGCGAGATGGGCATCGGCAATTCCACCGTGGCGGCGGCGCTGGCCACCGCCTTGTTCGGCGGTGCGGCGACGGATTGGGCGGGGCCGGGCACGGGCTCTGACCAGGCGGGGATGAGCCGGAAGATTTTGGCGATCGAGGCCGGGTTGGCGCGGCACGAGGCCGTGCGGCAGGACCCGCTGGCCGTGCTGGCGGCGTTTGGCGGGCGCGAGCAGGCGGCGATCTGCGGGGCGATTCTGGCAGCAAGGGCGGCGCGGATTCCGGTGCTGCTGGACGGGTTCATCTGCACCGCCGCCGCCGCCGTGCTGGAGCGGTTGGGCGTTGGCGCGCTGGAACATTGCCTGGCCGGGCATGTGAGCGCGGAGCCGGGACACCGGCGTTTGCTGGAAAAGCTGGGCAAGACCCCGCTTCTGGCGCTGGAGATGCGCCTGGGCGAGGGCAGCGGCGCGGCGGTGGCGCTGGGCGTGGTGCGCGCGGCTTTGGCGGCGCATGATGGCATGTCCACCTTCGCCGAGGCGGGTGTCTCCGGGGCATGAGCACTGGCCGGCCCGGTTGCCTGCGCCGCCGGGTTGATGAGGCGCGTCTCGCCTTCATGCTGCTGACCCGCCTGCCGATGGGGCGGCTGGCCGAGGCGCCGCCCTTGGCCGCCTGCGTCTGGGCCTATCCGGTTGCGGGCGCGGTGGTGGGGGCGCTGGCGGGGGTGGCGTTCAGCCTTGCGGCCCGGGCCGGGTTGCCGCCGGTCGCGGCGGGGCTGATCGCCATTGGCGCGGGGGCGTTGCTCACGGGCGCGATGCATGAGGACGGGCTGGCGGATCTGGCCGATGGCTTCGGCGGCGGGCGTACCAGGGAGCGCAAGCTGGAGATCATGCGCGACAGCCGGATCGGCAGCTATGGCGTGATCGCGCTGGTGCTGGCGCTCGGGCTGCGGGCGGAGCTGCTGGGGGCCTTACCGGTGGCGGGCATGGCGGCGAGGCTGGCGGGGCTGGGGGCGTTGAGCCGGGCGCTGCTGCCGGTGGTCATGCTGGTTTTGCCGCCGGCGCGGGCCGAGGGGCTGGGGCAGGCGGCGGGCGGCCGGGTGGCGAAGGCGCCGGTGCTGGCGGGGCTGGCCCTGGCCATGCTGTTCGCGCTGGCGCTGGGGGGCGTGGCCTTTGTGGAGGTGCTTGCCGCCATGGCGCTGGTGGCGGCGTTTATGGCCGGTTTGGCGAAGCGGCAGATTGGCGGGTTCACCGGCGATGTTCTGGGGGGCGTGCAAATTTTGGCCGAGATGGCCGGGCTCTGCCTTCTGGCCGCGCACGCCCTGCGCTGAGCGCGCGCGGAGCAGGGGGCGGGGACTCAGCGGTAGCGGCGCGCGCGGGGGCTTGGTATGTTGCAAGCTAGCCCGAAGTCACCGCGTCTGCGCGCTGGTTGCCCGGCCGCAGATCGGAGAGAACGACATGGATATTCAAGCGGAATTTCAGGCCCCTCAGTCCAGCGCCGCGTCGGTGCTGGAGAGCATGGCGCCGATCTCCGCCCAGATCTGGGATGCGAAATACCGGCTGAAGGATGAGACGGGCGAGCCGGTGGACCAGACCATCGAGGATATGTGGCGCCGCGTGGCCCGTGCCCTGGCCGGGGCGGAGCGCGAGCCCGGCGAAATGGGAGGCGCCGTTTTATGAGGCGCTGCAGGATTTCCGCTTCATCCCCGCCGGGCGCATTCTCTCCGGCGCCGGGACGGCGCGGCGGGTGACCTTGTTCAACTGCTTCGTGATGGGCGATATCGAGGACGATCTCGGCCAGATATTCTCGCATCTGCGCGAGGCGGCTCTGACCATGCAGCAGGGCGGGGGAATCGGGTATGATTTCTCCTCGCTGCGCCCGAAAGGCGCACTGGTGCGCGGGGTGGGGGCGGATGCCTCCGGCCCGCTCTCCTTCATGGATGTGTGGGATTCGATGTGCCGCACCATCATGTCCGCCGGGGCGCGGCGCGGGGCGATGATGGCGGTGATGCGCTGTGACCATCCGGATATCGAGGCGTTCATCGCCGCCAAGCGCGAGCCGGGGCGGCTGCGCAATTTCAATCTGTCCGTGCTGGTGACGGATGATTTCATGAAGGCGGTGGAAGCCGATGCCGCCTGGGACCTGGTGTTCGACGGGCAGGTCTACCGCACGCTGCGCGCCCGCGAGTTGTGGGACAGGATCACCCGCGCCACCTATGACTATGCCGAGCCGGGGGTGATCTTCATCGACCGGATCAATACCCGCAACAATCTCTATTATTGCGAGACCATCCACGCCACCAACCCGTGCGGCGAGCAGCCCTTGCCGCCTTATGGGGCCTGCCTGCTGGGCTCGATCAATCTGGCGCGGCTGGTGCGCGAGCCGTTCAGCGCAGAGGCGCGGATCGACGAGGCGGAGCTGGGCGAGCTTGTCGCCACCGCCATCCGGATGATGGACAACACCATCGACGCCTCGGGCTTTCCGCTGGAGCAGCAGCGCCAGGAGGCGGATGCCAAGCGCCGGATCGGGCTGGGCATGACCGGGCTGGCCGACGCGCTGATGATGTGCGGGTTGCGCTATGGCACGGTTGAGGCCGCGGCGCAGGCGGGGGCATGGGCCAAGCAGGTTGAGCGCGCGGCCTATCTCGCCTCCGCGAAACTTGCCGCGGAGAAGGGGGCGTTTCCGCTGTATGACCGCGCCAAATATCTGGCGGGCGAGACGGTGCGCGGGCTGGATGAGGATGTGCGCGATGCGATCAGCCAGCATGGCATCCGCAATGCGCTGCTCACCTCCATCGCCCCCACGGGCACCATCTCGCTGGTGGCCGATAATGTCTCCAGCGGCGTGGAGCCGGTGTTCGCGCTCGCCTACACCCGCAAGGTGCTGCAGCGCGATGGCACCCGCCGCGAGGAGGAGGTGACCGATTACGCCCTGCGGCTCTGGCGCGCGAAATTTGGCGCGGAGACGGCGCTGCCGGATTATTTCGTCACCGCGCAGGATTTGAACCCGGCCGAGCATGTGCGCATGCAGGCCGCCGTGCAGCGCCATGTCGACAGCGCGATTTCGAAAACCGTGAATGTGCCTGAGGATATCAGCTTCGAGGCGTTCCAGGAGGTGTATCTCGACGCCTATCGCAGCGGCTGCAAGGGCTGCACCACTTACCGGCCGAATGATGTCACCGGCTCCGTGCTGGAGGTGACCCCGCCCGCCGGGGAGAAGCCGGTGGCACCCAAGCCGCGTGAGGATGAGTACGGCCCGGACCTGCTGGTGCGCGCCGACATGCTGGTGGGCGCCACCTACAAGCTGCGCTGGCCCGACAGCGAGCACGCCATGTATGTGACGATCAACGATATCGAGCAGGATGGCGTGCGCCGGCCCTTCGAGATTTTCGTGAACTCGAAAAATCTGGAGCATTACGCCTGGGTGGTGGCGCTGACGCGGATGATCTCGGCGGTGTTCCGCCGGGGCGGCGAGGTTGCGTTTGTTGCGCAGGAACTCAAGCAGGTTTTCGATCCGCGCGGCGGGCAATGGGCCCAGGGGCGCTATGTGCCCTCGCTGGTGGCGGCGATTGGCGATGTGATCGAACGCCATATGCTGGAGACGGGGTTTTTGGTCTTGGAGTCCGACCGTCTGCCGCCGCAGGGCAAGAAGACCCTGGCCGGCGCTTCGCCGCTGGCCAGCCTGTGCCCCGAAATGCAGCCAGCCCGGACTGGTGCGCGAGGCGGGCTGTTTGAGCTGCCTGCAATGCGGCTGGTCGAAATGCGGGTGAGCCGGGCGGTTTGATTTAAACGGCGGTCTGGTGCAGCTTTTTTGAAAAAAGCTGCACCAAAAACGTCTGATTTATTCAGGGGGCTGCTCTAACCGGGGGTGGTCATCAGCAGCAGGATGGAATCTGCGATATCGCGGCGCTGGCGCTCACGCGCGGCGCCGATATCGATGCTGAACAGCGTGCTGAAGGTGGCGCGGCTGGAGACGCGGAAGAAGGAGAGGGCGCTGATCATCATATGCAGCTCCCGCGCCTCGATCCGCCGTTTGAACACGCCCGCTTTGTAGCCGCGCTCGAGAATATCGGTCAGACCCTCGATGGCCGGGCTATTGGTGTGGCGCAGCTCCTCCGCGCCGCACACATACGCGGCATTATGGATGGTCTCGATCATCACCAGCCGGACGAATTCCGGGTGGGCCTCGTGATAATCGAAATTGAACTCAACCAGCCGGCGCAGGGC
Source organism: uncultured Pseudomonadota bacterium (assembly GCA_963736885.1). Taxonomy (GTDB): domain Bacteria; phylum Pseudomonadota; class Alphaproteobacteria; order Acetobacterales; family Acetobacteraceae; genus Acidocella. The sequence goes on along the minus strand of CAVTQN010000005.1, from coordinate 255,743 downwards.
GGTTTCCGGGTCCAGCTCGTCGAGCTTCAGGCTCGCTTCGATTCGCCTTATGCCGCTATAGGCGCGCTCCAGCACGGCGACGTAGAGCCCCTCCTTGCTTTCGAAATAGTAGTAGATCATCCGCTTGGTGGTGTGGGTGCGCGCGGCAATTGCATCCACCCTGGCGCCGGAGAGGCCTAATTTGGCGAACTCCTCAGCCGCGACCTGCAGAATATCCTGCTTCGTGCGCTCCGGGTCGCGGGTGCGGCTGGTATTCGCCGGGGCGTCCTTCTCCGCCAAGTCCAGGTCATTTACCATTCCTGGCCCCTGCCACAGAGACCCTGTGCCAGCCCATCATGAAGGGCAAACGGCGCCAAGGCCATCCATGAACCGGCTGGTATAAACAGAGGGTGTTTATACATGCTGCCCGCCATTGATGTGGATTTCCGCGCCATTCACATAAGATGAGGCGGGGGTGCAGAGGAAATGGATGGTCGACGCCACCTCCAGAGGCGTGCCCAGCCGGCGCATCGGCACTTCGGCGGCCACCAGCTCGTCCGTGCCTTCGGAGAGGATGGCGGTGCTGATCTCCCCCGGCGCGATGGCATTGGCCCGCACCCCGCGCCCGCCGAATTCATGCGCCATCTCGCGCGTCAGTGCCGCCAGGGCGGCTTTCGAGGCGGCATAGGCCACGCCCGCGAAAGGATGCACGCGCGACCCGGCGATGGAGGTGACATTGACGATGGAGCCTTGCGCCCGCTCCAGCTCCGGCATCAGCGCCTGGGCGAGCAGGGCGGTGGAGACGAGATTGACGTTGAGCACCTTCATCCACAGCGCCGCATCGGTTTCCATCACGCCCATGCGCCCGCCTTCCGGGCCTTTTGGGGAGATGCCGGCATTGTTCACCAGCGCCTGCAGCTTGCCGTCATCCAGCCTTGTGCGCACCTCATCGGCCAAGGCGGGGATCTCGTTCAGGTTTTCCAGATCCGCCTGGATATGGCTTTCCCTGGCGCTGGGCCAGCGGCAGAGCGGCGAGAAAGCCTGGCGCGAGACGGTGAGTACACGCCAGCCCCGCTCCTGGAACAGCTTCACCGTAGCATGGCCGATTCCGCGGCTGGCCCCTGTCAGCAGCAATACGGGCTTCACGTCGGACATTCTCATGCCTCCTCGGCTGCGTTGGGTTGGGCGCTGACAAAGGCCAGAATGCCTTGCCCGCCCTCGGTGATGTCTTGCTGTATGGCGCGCGCGGCCGCCTTGGGGTCGCGCGCCCGCAGCGCTTCCAGCACGGGGTAGTGATGCTCGATCATCGCCCGCCCGCCTTCGATGTAGGTTTGGGCGATCAATGGCCCCATGCGCAGCCAGAGCGGCCTGAGTTGCGCGGCGAGGATGGGCATGCGCGCGATGGCGGCCAGGCGGAAATGGAATTCCTGGTTGGCCCGCAACCCCTCCCGCCAATCCACGGCCTTCATGGCCGCCTCATGCCGGGCCAGAAGCGCCTCCAGCCCGGTAATGTCTGCCGCGCTGGCCTGTTTTGCTGCCTCCGCCGCCGCCAGCCCTTCCAGCGCCAGCCTGATGGCGCGGATTTCCAGATATTCGGGCAAGGTGAGGCCGGGGATGCGGATATCCCGCGCCGAGCGGAAGCTCAGCGCCTCATCCTGCACCAGCCGCAAAATCGCGTCGCGCACCGGCGTGACGCTGGTGCCGAGCTGCGCGGCGAGGTCGCGGATTTTCAGGCGCTGCCCGGGTTGGAAGCGCCCTTGCGTCAGGGCCTCGGCCAGCGCGGCATAGGCGCTTTCGCTCAGCGTCTCGTGGGTAAGGGGAGCCAGCTCATCCATCGGCCAGCGCTCCATCCAGGGCGGTGAGCAGAATATCGGCCTGGGCGGTGGTGAACACCAAGGGCGGGCGGATTTTCAGCACATTGCCCGCCGGGCCCGCGGCACTGATGAGCACGCCGCGGGCGCGCATGTTATTCACCACCCGTGAGGCCAGCGCGCCATCCGCCAGTGCCGCGCCGATGAAGAGGCCCGCCCCGCGCACCTCTTTCACGGAGTCTCGCGCCGCCAGCCCGGCCTTGAGATAGGCGCCCACCGTCGCGGCGTTTTCCATCAGTTTTTCATCCTGGATTACGCGCAGCGTTGCCAAGGCGGCCGCCATCGCCACCGGGTTGCCACCGAATGTGTTGAAATAGCGGATGTTTTTTCCAAACGCGTCGATGACGCGGCTTTGGCTGATCAGCCCCGCCGCCGGGTAGCCATTGCCCATCGGCTTGCCCAGGGAGACCATGTCCGGCACCAGCCCGTGCCGGGTGAAGCCCCACATTGCCGCGCCCGTGCGGCCGAAACCGGGCTGCACCTCATCGGCCAGGAACAGCCCGCCCGCCTCGCGGATCGCCTCCACCGCAGGGGCCAGAAACCCCGGCGGATCGGCATAGACGCCGTCGGAAGAGAAGATCGTGTCCACCACCAGCAAAGCGGGCTTGATGCCGTGGCGCTTGAGGTCGGCAATCGCGTCCTGCACGGCTTTGGTGAACTCAACGCCCGGCGCCGGGGCAGGCACGGTGCGCACATGCGCGCCCAGCTTCATTGCCTCACCCAGAGAGGGCGAGATTTCCGCCGTCGCCGCCGAGACGCCGTGATAGGCGTTTGCGGTGACGATGATGCCGCTGCCGCCGGTCACGTAGCGGGCGATGCGGATGGCGAGGTCATTCGCCTCGCTGCCCGTGCAGGTGAAGGTGGCGCGGTTCAGCACTGCCGGGAAGGTTGCAAGCAGCGCCTCGGCATAGTGCAGGATGGTCTCGTGCAGATAGCGCGTATGGGTGTTCAGCCTGGCTGTCTGTTCCGCCACCGCCGCGACGATGCGCGGATGGCAATGCCCGGCGGGGACGACATTGTTATAGGCATCCAGGCAGGCTTTGCCATCTTCCTCATACAGCCACGCGCCTTCGCCACGCACCGGGCGCAAGGGCTCGTCATAGAACAGCCGGTAGGAGGGGCTCAGGCTTTTGGTCCGGCGCGCCAGCAGATCATCAGCCATGGTTGGTCCGTTTGAAAAGATCTTCGAAAAATTCCGCCCCTGCGGACAGGCCTCGTTCCGCGCCGTCGCGATAGCGCAGGATATAGGCGGCGTGTTCCGGCGTGCGCCGGGCCCGCCAGGAGGCGATGGCGATGGTCATCGCCATGCGCGCGCGGATGAGGTGCGGCAGTAGCCTGCGCTCCTCGGCCGAGAGCGGGGAGATGCTCTCATACCCCGCCAGCCAGTCCGGCACGGTGGCGCGCAAGGCCGGGTGCGGCAGCCGGTAGGAGAGCGCCACGGCGAGGTCGTTCACGCGCGGCGCCAGTGTGATGTCACCGAAATCGATCACGCCGGTTACCCGCGCGGGGTTTTGCGCATCCACGAAGAGATTATGCGGGTTGAAGTCGTTATGGATGAGCTGCGCGGGCAGGCGGTCCAGCGCTGGTTTGGTTTCGGCGGCGAATTCCGCCAGCACCGTCTCCACCAAAGCGCGGTGGCCCGGCGCGGTGGCCTCCAGCTTTGGGGCAATGTCCAGCGCCCGGGAAATATCCCAGAGCTGCACGGGCGCTTTCGCGGGCGGGGGCAGGCTGGCAAGGGACTGCGCCAGCTCCGCCATGGTTTGCCCCAGTGCGAAAGCCTGCGCCGCGCCACCCGGATGGTCATATAGCGGCACGCCTGGCAGCCAGCTCAAAGCATAGGTCTCGCGCGGCAACCCGTCCGCATCAATCAGGCGCCCCGCCGCCGCCACGCGCGGCACCGGCAGGCTGGGGGCGGTGGCCGCCAAATGTTGCAGCATGCCGAGCTGCAGGGCGATCATCCCGGCATCCTCGTCAGGATGGCAGATTTTCAGGACATAATCCCGCGCATCGGTGCGCAGCCGGAAGGTCAGGTCGCGTTCGCTGGCCAGCAGTTCCGCCGTGCCGGACAGGCCCAGGCGCCGGGCGGCTCCGGCGGCGTCATGTTCGGTCAGGATATGGGTCATCGGCAAAAATATGATGCATCATATTTTTGCGTGGTTCAATGGCAGGATGATGACGGTTCAGCATTCCGGCACGTTGATCGCCAGGCCCCCGCGTGAGGTCTCGCGGTATTTATCATTCATATCCAGCCCGGTCTGGCGCATCGTCTCGATCACCTGGTCCAGCGAGACCAGATGCTTGCCATCCCCCGCCAGCGCCAGATAGGCGGCGTTGACGGCCTTGATGGCGCCAAAGGCGTTGCGCTCGATGCAGGGGATCTGCACCAGCCCGCCGATGGGGTCGCAGGTCATGCCGAGATGATGCTCCATCGCGATCTCGGCGGCATTCTCGATCTGCGCGTTGCTGGCCCCCAGCGCCGCGGCCAGCCCGGCGGCGGCCATGGCGGCGGCGGAGCCGACCTCGCCCTGGCAGCCCACCTCCGCGCCGGAGATGGAGGCGTTGTGCTTGATGATGCCGCCAATGGCCGTGGCGGTGAGCAGGAAGACGCGCATGCCGTTCTGGTCCGCGCCCGCGCAGAAATCCCGGTAATAGCGCAAAACCGCGGGTACCACCCCCGCCGCGCCATTGGTGGGGGCGGTGACCACCCGCCCGCCGGCGGCATTCTCCTCATTCACCGCGATGGCGAAGGCGGAGATATGGGTGAACAGCTCACTGTCCGAGGGGGTGTTGCCCTGCAGCCTCTGGAACAAAGCCTTCGCCCGGCGCTGCACTTTCAACGGGCCGGGCAGCGGGCCTGACTGCGCCAGCCCCCGGTCGATGCAGGACATCATGACCCGGATGAGATGGTCGATCTCCTCGATGGTCTGCGCCTCGCTGCGGCGGGCGCATTCATTCGCCAGGGCGATTTCGGCGATGTTGCAGCCATGGGCCTGGCAAAGCTCGAGCAGCATTCTGGTGTTATGATATTCAAAGCCCTGCCGGATTTCGTTTGAGGCCGGTGCCTCCGCCGCGCCGTCACGCGCGATGAAGCCGCCGCCGATGGAGAACCAAAGCCCCTCGGCCAGCATCTCGCCGCCGTGGCCGAAGGCGGTGAAGCGCAAGGCATTCGGATGCCGGGCGAAACTCTCAACCTTGTCAAAGATGATGTCGCGCGCTGGGTCGAAGACAATGGCGTGCCCGCCCGGCAGCGTGATGCGGTGCGTGGCCTGCACGGTGGCGACGAAATCCCGCGCCGCGTCAGGCTCGATGGTCTCCGGCCTATTGCCCGCCAGCCCCAGGATCACCGCCTTGTCCGTGGCATGGCCAAGGCCCGTCCAGGCCAGGGAGCCGAACAAGGTGACGGCGATGCGGTTCACCGAGTCCAGCATGGCGGGCTTTATTTCATCGATGAAGGCATTGGCGGCCTTCATCGGCCCGATCGTGTGCGAGGAGGAGGGGCCGATGCCGATCTTGAACAGGTCCGATACGCCGATCGGCAGGCTGGCGGCACCCTGTAGTTCCGGGGCCAGGGCGAACAGAGCGGATGCGCAAGCCAGGGCAGCCAAGGATCATCTCCGTTTATGTTTTTATCTGAGCCGCCTGTGTGCCCGTTGCCTTCAGGCTGGGTCCGGCCTGTCCCGGCGCCGGGATATCAACCAGCATCATTCGCTCATACGGCCCGGCGATCAAGCCTCCGGCAGCAACAAGCCCATGACGGGGCACCGCCGTGAAACGAATTACGGACATGATGCGGACAGGGCATCCGGGGATTTGAATGGTAAAACTGGTGCCGTCCGCCGGAATTGAACCGGCGACCTACTGATTACGAATCAGTTGCTCTACCAACTGAGCTAGGACGGCATGTGCCTTTCAGGCCGAGCGGCGTATGGCACAGGGGCGTTTAAAAATCCAGCCTTGCACCGCTTGGCCGGGCAGGATTTTGCGGCGCGCCCCAACGGCTTGAACGAGCAGGACAAGCGCGCCCGGGGATCAATCCACCCGGCGCTTATATTTCGGCTTGGCGCGCTCCGCCGCCAGCCCGCCATGCAGGGCCGAGCCCCGGCCGGAGAGGGAGGGGTTGGTCATGAAATACTCATGCGCCGAGGCCGGCGGGTCGCCCGGCAGCACCCGCACCCAGCTTCCGTCTTCGTGCAGCTCGGAGCTTTGCGCATCGTCGCGCAGGTTGACCACCATGATCTGGTCGAGGATCTGCGCATGCACGGTTGGGTTATGGATGGGCACGAAGGTCTCCACCCGGTAATCCATGTTGCGCTCCATCCAGTCGGCGCTGGAGATGAATATTTTCGCGCCGCGCGAGGGCAGGGGGTGGCCATCCGCGAACACGCAGATACGCGCATGCTCCAGGAACCGCCCGACGATGGATTTCACCTTGATCGTCTCGGAGAGGCCCGGCACGCCCGGCCGCAGGCAGCAAATGCCGCGCACCACGATGTTGATGGGCACTCCGGCGCCCGAGGCCTCATAGAGCCGGTCGATCAGCTTGGCATCCACCAGCGAGTTCATCTTCAGCCAGATGCCCGAGGGTTTGCCCGCCTTGGCGTTGGCGATCTCATCATCGATCAGCGTGTTGATGGTTTTGCGGGTGGTGAGGGGGGAGAAGGCGAGCTGATCCATCGCCTCCGGCAGCGCATAGCCGGTCATGTAATTGAACAGCCGCGCGGCATCGCGGGTGAGGGCCTGATCGCAGGTGAAGAAGGAGAGGTCGGTGTAAATCCGCGCGGTGATCGGGTGGTAATTGCCGGTGCCGAAATGCGCATAGGCGCGCAAGCCCCCGCCCTCGCGCCGCACCACGTAAGAGAGCTTGGCATGGGTCTTCAGCCCCACGAAGCCGAACACCACCTGCACGCCCGCCGCCTCCAGCGCGCGCGAGAGGCGGATATTCGCCTCCTCATCGAAGCGCGCCTTCAGCTCCACCATGGCGGTGACGGATTTGCCCGCCTCGGCGGCCTCGATCAGCGCCTTGACGATGGGGGAATCGCGACTGGTGCGGTAGAGCGTCTGCTTGATCGCCACCACGGCTGGGTCGATCGCCGCCTGGCGGAGAAACTGCACCACCACGTCGAAACTCTCGAACGGGTGATGGACCAGAATATCCTTGGCCCGGATGGCGGCGAAGCAATCGCCCGCGAAATCGCGGATACGCTCGGGAAAGCGCGGGGTGTAGGGGGGGAACAGCAAATCCGGCCGATCATCGGCGATGAGCTGCTTCACATCCACCAGCCCGACAATGCCGGATTCGACGTAAATCTCCTCCGCAGGGGCCTCCACCGCGTCGATCACCAGCTCGCGCAGATCGGCGGGCATGTCGGCCTGGATGGTGAGCTGGATGGCGACACCACGGCGGCGGCGCTTCAGCGCGCTCTCATAGGAGCGGACGAGATCCTCCGCCTCTTCCTCGAACTCAACATCGGTATCGCGGATCAGCCGGAAGAGCCCGGAGCCCTGCACCGAGAAGCCGGGGAAAAGCCGGCTCATATTCATCGCCACCAGCTCTTCGAGCATGATGAAGCGGATCGGCCCATCGCCCGCGGGCAGGCGGATGAAACGCTCGATCTGGCTGGGCAGCGGGATCAGCGCCGACATCTGGCCCCGGTCATCGTCGCGCGCCAAAGAGAGCGCCATGACGAGGCCCATATTGGGGATGAAGGGGAAGGGATGCGCCGGGTCCACCGCCAGGGGGGTGAGAACCGGAAAGACGCGCTCCATGAAATAGGAGTCCAGGAAGGCGGCGTCATCCGTGGTCAGCTCCGCCGGGGAGAGCACCACCAGCCCGGCCTTGGCCAGAAGGGCGCGCACCTCGTTGAAGGCGGATTGCTGGGCGGTGCTCAGCTCGCGCGCGCGGGCATTGATGGCGTGCAGCTGCTGCGCCGGGGTCAGCCCGTCGGCCGAGCGTTCCAGCACCCCCGCCCTGGCCTGGCCGATCAGCCCGGCCACGCGCACGGAATAGAACTCGTCCAGGTTTGAGGCGCTGATGGAGACAAAGCGCAGCCGCTCCAGCAGCGGGTGGCGCGGATTGCGGGCCTCGCCCACCACGCGGAAATTGAAATCCAGCCAGGACAGCTCCCGGTTGATGAAGCGCGCGGGATTATCCTGCCCGATCTGATGTCCGGTCGGGGGTTCGGCGGGCGGCGGGGTGGTTTGCTGGTCCATGGCTCTAGCTATAGCAATCCCTTGGGCGGTGACACGTTATGATTAGGTAAAAAATTACTCCTCCGCGATCATTTCCGCCAGAATTTCGGCGGCCATGGTGCGGGTGATGCGTTCTCCCCGGTCCATGGCCAGACGGTCCAGCCTGGCCACCGCCTCGCGGTAGAAGGCGGGGGCGCGGGGCAGATGCAGCAGCAGCAGGTTGTGCACGGGGATCGGCAGGTTGAGCTGGCGCGCGGCGGCCAGGCGGGTGAGCAAGGCCTCCAGCAGCTCATCCTCCGGCGCGCGGATCTCTGCGCTGGCCGAGGCGCGCAGGCGGCTGGTGAGGTCGGCCAGCTTGTAGCCCATGCGCGCGGGGGGCTGGCGCGAGGCGAGCAGCACGGGAAAGCCTTCCTCGGCGGCGGCGTTGAGCAGATGCAGCAGCGCGGCGGGCTCGGGCGCCAGATCGGCATCATCCACCGCCACCGGCCCGCTGGGGCGGATGAGCCCGCGCAGGCTCGCGCCGTCGATAATCGCGCGCCTGCTGCGCATGTGCCCAGACATGCAGCAGATGTGTCTTGCCGCAGCCGGCCTCGCCCCACAGCACCAGCCGGCCATTGCTCCAGGCTTCCGGCCGCGCCAGCCATTCCCGCGCCGCCGCGTTGGAGGGGGCGGGGCAGAAATCCTCTTGCGTATAAAGTTGCGCCAGCTCCGCGAAGGGAAGGGTAAGCTGTCTCATCGGGTCTTGTCCCGCGCTGCGTTCATTCCGGCGGCGCGTCGAGATAGAGCGGCGATTGCAGGTAGCGGCGCAGCCAGAATCGGGCGATCACGCCCAGTGTCGCCGTCACCGGCACGGCCAGCATGATGCCGAGGAAGCCGAAGGCCGCCCCGCCCGCGAACAGCGAGAAGATCACCCAGACGGCGGAGAGCCCCACCCGGTCCCCCAGAAAGCGGGGCTGGATGATATAGTCATTCAGCCCCTGGCCGATGGCGAACACGATGACCACGGAGATCACCCCATGCCAGCCCGCACTCTGGCTCAGTGAAAGCACGATGGCGGCCACGCCGCCCAGCACCGTGCCGACATAAGGGATGAAGGACAGCACCCCGGCGGTCAGCCCGACGATCAGCCCCAGATCCAGCCCGATGATGGTGAGGCCGATGGCGTAGATCGCCGCCAGCGCCAGGCAGCATATGGCCTGGCCGCGAATCCAGGCGGAAAGGATGCGGTTGATCTCCACCGCCTGGGCGCGGATCAGCCCCTCATAGGGCCGGGGCAGCCAGCTATCCACATGGCGGATGATGGAGGGCCAGTCCCGCAGGAAATAGAAGGTCACCACCGGGGTTACGATCAGCAGGGTCAGCACGTTCACCACCGCGAAGCCGCTGCCGATGATGTTGCGGGCCGCATTGCCCGCGAAGGAGACCAGCGTGCCAGCCTGGTTGGAGGCGAGATCCTGCAGCTTGGTTCTGAGCGTATAGGGCAGGCGGTGCTGGAGATTCTGCAGCGTCGTCGCGAAATCGGTCTGGATGGTTTTGATATAGGTGGGCAGATTGGTGATGAAGGCGGCGGCCTGCGCCGCGATCACCGGGTAGAGCAGCAGCACGAACAAGATCACGCCGACGCCGAAGGCCAGCAGCACCAGCAGCGTGCCGAAGGCGCGGCGTATGCCAATCCGCTCCAGGCGCTCCACCACCGGGTCCATGAAATAGGCAAGGCCGGCGGCGACCACGAAGGGCATGAGGATGGAGGAGAACAGCCTGAAGCACAGCCATAGCAGCAGCAGCACGGCGGCCAGCAGCGCCATGCGCTGCCATTGCACGCGCAGGTGCCGCCGCGTATCTGCGTGGTTTTCGCTCATCAAGCCACCTCGGAAGATTGCGTGGCCCGGCCGCCTGTGTTGAAAGGCGGCAAGATTTCGCCGGAATTTTTAAGCAGCGCCATGGCGCTGGCTTAGCGCATCGGAGGCTGACATGACTAGCGTGACGTACCGGGATGCTGGGGTTGATATCGAAGCCGGCGATGCGCTGGTGGAGGCGATCAAGCCTTTGGCCAAGGCCACGAACCGCGCCGGGGTGATGGGCGGGCTGGGCGGCTTCGGCGCGCTGTTTGATTTGAAGGCGGCGGGCTTTGCCGACCCGGTTCTGGTCTCCACCACCGATGGCGTGGGCACCAAGCTGAAGATCGCGATCGAGACCGGCATTCATGATTTTGTCGGCATCGACCTGGTGGCGATGTGCGTGAACGATCTGGTGGTGCAGGGCGCCGCACCGCTGTTCTTCCTGGATTATTTCGCCACGGGCGCGCTGGATGTGGAGGCGGCCAAGCGGATCATCGCGGGCATCGCCGAGGGCTGCAAACAGGCCGATTGCGCGCTGGTGGGCGGCGAGACGGCGGAAATGCCCGGCATGTACGCAAAGGGCGATTACGATCTCGCGGGATTCTCCGTGGGCGCGGCGGAGCGCGGCGCCTTGCTGCCCGCTGGTGTGGCACCCGGCGATGCGATTCTGGCGCTGCCCTCCTCGGGCGTGCATTCCAACGGGTTTTCCCTGGTCCGGCGCATTTTTGCCGATGCCGGGCTGAACTGGAAGTCGGAGATTCTCGGCAAGCGCGCCGCCGATGTGCTGACAACGCCCACGCGCATCTACGTGAAGCCGATGCTGGCGCTGCACAAGGCCGGGCTGCTGAAGGGGGCCGCGCACATCACCGGTGGCGGGCTGCCGGGTAATCTGCCCCGCGCTTTGCCGAAAGGCTGCGGCGCGACGCTGAACGGCCCCTGGGCGATGCCGGAGATTTTCCCCTTCCTGGCCCGCACTGCGAATGTGGCGGCCGAGGAGATGCTGCGGGTGTTCAATTGCGGTGTCGGCATGACGCTGATCGTGAGCGATGCGGACAAGGCCTCCGAGATTCTCCGCGCGGCGGGCGAGGCGCCGTTCCTGCTCGGCCATGTCACGGCGCAAGAGGGCATTGTGGTCGAGGGCCAGGACAAGCTTTTCGCCTGATGAAGCCGCGCGTCGCGATTCTCATTTCCGGCCGCGGCTCCAATATGGAGGCGCTGGTGAAGGCCGCGCAGGCGCCGGATTTTCCCGCCGAAATCGCGCTGGTGCTCTCCAACAAGCCGGAGGCTTTAGGCCTGGAGATTGCGCGCGGGCTGGGGGTTGAGGCCATCGCGGTGCCCGCCAAGCCTTACGGTAAGGACCGTGAGGCGCATGAGCGTGCCATTGACGCGGCGTTGCAAGCGCGTGGCGTGCAGATTGTCTGCCTTGCCGGGTATATGCGCCTGCTCACCCCCTGGCTGGTGGGGCGCTGGGCGGGGCGGATGCTGAACATCCATCCCAGCCTGTTGCCGAAATTCCCGGGGCTGGACACCCATGAGCGCGCCATCGAGGCGGGTGAGACAGAGCATGGCTGCACCGTGCATCTGGTGACCGAGGGCATGGATGAAGGCCCCATTCTGGGCCAGGCCCGGGTGAAAATTCTGCCCGGCGATACCGAGGCGGCGCTGGCCGCCCGGGTGCTGGAGCAGGAACACAAGCTCTACCCGGCGATGCTGGCGCAGCTCGCCCGCAAAATCAGCTTGCCAGCGGCCTAAGCCAGCCGTTAGCGTCCCGGAACCAAGCAAGAATTCCGGGGACCAAACATGGCGACACAGCCAGACCGCACCGCGCATGAGACGGGTTTTGATGTCGATTTCAACTCGCCCTCTAAAAAGGGCTGGGCCTTCTTCACCAAGTTCCTGTTCTGGAACGTGGCGGCGGCGGCGGCGATTTTGATCCTCATCGCCGCCCTGACCGTCTGGCGTTAACCCGCCGCGATCACCTGCCGCAGCAGGGCGCGTCCTCGGGCATGGCGCGGCGCGCCGTCAGTGTTCTGGGCGCGGGCATTTTATTTCAATGTCGGGGTGGCGGCGCGGTCCTCCGCCACGTCCAGGGCGGCTTCGGCGGCGTTGCGCATGAGCAGCCGCAACAGCCCGCGCGGCGGGCGGGGGCGCAGCCAGACGGCCTTGGCCTTCTCGCCGCCCAGCTCTTTCACCAGCTGGTCGACATCGCCGAACCCGTCGATCAGCCCGAGTGTTTTCGCGCGCTCGCCCAGCATGTAGCCGCCATCGAAGATTTGCAATTCATCGCCGGTCAGGCGGGCACCGCGCCGCTGGCGCACCCAATCCTTGAACATTGTATGGACTTCATCCAGCAGTTCCTGGGTGAAGGTCGTGTCCTCCGCCCGGCGGGGGGCGAACATGTCGTTGCGGCGCTTGTTCTCGCCCGCGGTCAGGGTGCGGCGCTCAATGCCGTGGCGCGCGATGAACTCGCTGAACCCGAACCCCTCAGTCACCACCCCGATGGAGCCGACGATGGAGAGGCGGCTGGCCAGAATCCGGTCCGCCGCGCAGGCCAGCCAATAGCCGCCCGAGGCGCCGAGATCGCCGATCACCGCCGTAACGGCGATTTTGTCCTTCTCCGCCTTGCGGCGGATGAGCTGGCCGATGAGGTCCGATTGCGTGGCTGAGCCGCCGGGGCTCTCAATGGCCAGGATCAGCTTGCCGCTTTTCCTGGCCAGGGCGAAGCCGCGCTCCAGAACCGGGGCGCAGGCCTCCAGGTTGAGCATGCCCGGCCGCGCGGCAATGATGCCGCGCAGCTGGACAACCGGGATTTTCGGCCGCGAGAAGGGGAGCTGCATAGGCTCAAGTTAGCCGTCAATCCGAGGCGGAGGCAAATTTCGGTGCGCGCTCGGCCTCGTAGATATAGTCGCGGGTGAGCGGCAGCGCCTCCTGCTGGCGGGTCAGCTGGATCTGGAAGTTCATATGGTCGGAGAGGCGGAAAGCCAGTTCGGACCCCGACAGGTAGAACTCGAACATACGGCAGAAGCGGTCATCATAGATGGTGGTGATGGCATCGCGGTTGGCGGCGAAGCGCCGGCGCCAATGGGCCAGCGTCTTGGCGTAATGCAGCCGCAAGATCTCGATATCCGTGATGCGCAGCCCGGCTTTTTCGACCGGCCCCAGCACCTCCGACAGGGCGGGGGAGTAGCCGCCGGGGAAGATATATTTGGCGATCCAGGCATTGGTGGCACCGGGCCCCTCGAACCGCCCGATGGAATGGATCAGCGCCACGCCATCCGGCTTCAGGCAGCTTTTCACGGTTTTGAAGAAGGTCTCGTAATGCGGCGTGCCGACATGCTCGAACATGCCGACGGAGACAATCCGGTCGAACTGCCGGTGCATGGCCCGGTAATCCATCAGCTCGAACGTGACCCGCTCCGACAGCCCTTCCTGGTCGGCACGGGCGCGCGCGGCGGCGAGCTGCTCTTCGGACAATGTGATGCCGGTGACCTTGGCGCCGAATTCCTTGGCCAGTGTCAGCGCCAAGCCGCCCCAGCCGCAGCCGATATCCAGCACGTCGAGGTCCGGCTTATCCAGCTTCAGCTTGGCGGCGATGTGGCGTTTCTTGGCGAGCTGGGCGTCCTCCAGCGAGACCTCGTCCGAGGTGAAATAGGCGCAGCTATATTGCCGGTCCCGGTCGAGGAAGAGGGAATAGAGCCGCCCGTTCAGGTCGTAATGATGGGCGACATTGGTCTTGGAGCGGATGGCGTTGTTCGCCTGAAGAATGGGCCGCAGCAGCCGGCCGATTTTTGTCGCGAAGGTGAGGATGGACAGCCTGATGTCGCTCTGGTTGTCCATCAATACGCTGAGCACGTCATGGATGGAGCCGTTCAGGGGCAGCAGCGTCTCATCCATATAGGCTTCGCCAAGGGCGAGGCCGGGATTGAGGGCGAGGCGTTTGACCGTCTCGTCATCCTGAAGCCGGATGCCGGCTTTAAACCCTTCGGTTCCTCCATATTCGCTCCGCGACCCGTCGGGCCACAACACCAGGAAAGACCCGCGCCGCACCAGTTTGACCAGGTAACGATCTAAAAGCTTTCGATAAAGCCATATCACGTCAGTCTCCTTGTCCTAAGGTCAGACATAATTGGTTATTAATCATCGAAAAAAATAGGGACGCAAGAAAAAAGCCCTTGCGAAAATCGCAAGGGCTCTTTTTCGTGACAGAGTAGCGCCGGGGCGAATTAGGCCGCGGGCTCTTCCTCCTGGCCGAAGAGCGGGCCGAGATCCGGCTGCTCGTCTTCTTCCTGGACGATCACTTCGCCGCGGGCCTGCTTCTCCGCCTCTTCAACGGAGCGGGCAGCGTTCACCTTGATCTCGATATGGACTTCCGGGTGCAGCTCAACGCGCACGGCGGAAATGCCCAGGCTCTTGATCGGGTGAACCAGCAGCACCTGGGTGCGGTCGATGGAGAGGCCACCGGCGGTCGCCGCCTCGGCGATGTCGCGGCTGGAGACCGAACCATAGAGCGCGCCGGACTCGGAGGCCTGGCGGATCAGGGTCACGGTCAGCCCGGCGACGCGCTCGGCGACGCGCTCGGCTTCCTCGCGGCGCTTGAGGTTCTGCGCCTCAAGCTGCACGCGCTCGCGCTCAAAGCGCTCCTTGTTCGCCTTGGTGGCGCGCACGGCTTTCGCCTGCGGCAGCAGGTAATTGCGGGCATAACCCGGCTTCACCTTCACCAGCTCGCCCATCTGGCCCAGCTTCTCGACGCGCTGGAGCAGGATCAGTTCAATGTTGGCCATGTTTCCGCTCCTCTCAGTTCAGCACGTAGGGGAGCAGCGCCAGGAAGCGGGCGCGCTTGATGGCTTTCGCCAGCTCGCGCTGCTTCTTGCCGGACACGGCGGTGATGCGCGACGGCACGATCTTGCCGCGCTCGGACAGGAAGCGCGACAGCAGGCGCACGTCCTTGTAGTCGATCGCCGGCGCGCCGGCGCCAGAGAACGGGCAGGATTTCTTCCGGCGGAAGAAGGGACGGCGGGCGCCGACAGCGGGGCGGCGCAGGCCGGAGGTCGGCTCGTTGGTCTCGGACATCAAACTTCCTCCTCAGCGCTGAATTCGTCACGGTCGGCGCGGAACTCGTCACGCGCGCGGAACTCTTCGCGCTCATCAAAGCCGCGCTTGCGGCCGGATTCGAAGCGGCCGGCGGGCTTGGGACCACGGAAATTGCGGTCACGCTCGTCGGACTTGCGCGACAGGATCGCGGAGGGCTCCTCGGAGATCTCTTCGACGCGCACGGTCATGAAACGCAGCACGTCCTCATGCAGGGTCAGCTGGCGCTCCATCTCCTGCACGGCGGCGGAGGAGGCATCCAGACCCAGCAGGATGTAATGGCCCTTGCGGTTCTTCTTGATGCGGTACGCGAGCGGGCGAAGGCCCCAATATTCGCGCTTCTTGATCGCGCCGGCCTCGGCGTCGATGGCGGTGATGGCGGCGTCGACGGCGGCGTCGGCCTGCGCCTGGGTGATCTCGCTGCGCGCGATCACCACGGTTTCATATAACGGCATGTTCGGTCCCCCTCTGGCTGATCAGCTCAGGCCCTGGTCTGGACCACCCGGGAATTCGGGACGAGCATAGCCGGGGGCGATGCCACGCACCCGGCAGGGAAGGCGGGCGTAAAGCACGGGGGGCGGCTGAATTCAAGGGGACTCCAGGGATCGCGGCCGAATTTCATGCAGGGGAGCGTTGCGGGGGCTATAATTCGAGCTTGGCCTCCATCACGTCCGGCTCCTCCGGCAGGCGGATGAGCGAAAAGCCCAGACGCTTGATGAAGGTCAGCATCGGCACGTTATCGGCCAGAATCTGGCCGGTGATTTCCTTCACGCCCTGCGCCTTGCCCCATTCGATCACGCTGTTCATCAAAAATGTGCCCAGCCCGAATTTTTTCGCCGCCGGGTCCACCGCCACGGCGAATTCGGCGCTGGTGCCGTCGGTATCGTTGCAGACCAGCCGGGCCACGCCCACCGTGTCGCCGTTGGCCTCACGCACGGCGATGATCGCCATCTCGCGGGTGTAATCCACATCCGCCAGGCGCACGATCTGCTCGATGGGCAGCTTCTTCATCGGCGAGAAGAAGCGGTAGCGCATATCCTCCTGCGTAAAGCGCGAGAGCATCGCGGCATGGGCGTCGGCATCCTCCGGGCGGATGGGGCGGATCAGGAAATTCTGGCCGCGCGCGGTGTAATGGCGGGTCAGCTCGCCGGGATAGGGCGGAATGACCAGAGGCGGGCGGGCCTGCCCGGCGGGGCGCAGCCAGATTTGGGCGCTGGCCGCCGCCACGCCACGCTGCGAGGCGAAGAGCGGATCGAGATCCAGAGCCAAAATCTCCGGTGTGTCGATGATGAGCTGGCTGACCCGCACCAGGGTGGCGGCGATGGCCTGCTCATCCGCCGCCGCCTGCCCGCGCATGGCGGCGAGGCGCGGGGCGATGGCGGCGCGGTGGATGAGCGCATGCGCCAGCGCCAGGTTCAAGGGCGGCAACCCGGTGGCGAGGTGGGAGACATCCTCCGGGTCGCCGCCGCCCTCGCCAAAGCCGATCACCGGCCCCAGCAAGGGGTTGTCGGTCACCCTGATGCGCAGCATGGTGCCGTGCGGCGCCTGGGCCTGCACCACGAAGCCGGCCTTGTAAGGGGGGGCGCCCAGTTCTTCCACCCGCGCCAATATGCGCAGCGCCGCGCCCAGCACCGCGTCCGGGTCCGGCAGATTGAGCGCGACGGAGCCGGTGAGCAGATGGGTCGGCACATCCGGGTGGGACAGTTTCAGCACCGCCGGAAACCCGAGCGTGACGGCGGCGGCGGCGGCCTCGGCGGGGGTGGAGACGTGCCGGCTTTCCAGCGTGGGGATGTGATAGGCGCCGATGATCGCCAGCGCCTCGTCCTGCACCAGCCTGTCGCGGCCCCCGGTCCGTGCCGCCTCGATACGCCCCATCACGCTGGCCTTGTTGGGTTGCACGCTCAGCACGGCCGAGGATGGCAGCTCGCGCGCCTGGGCGCGGTTGCGGCGGTTCTCCAGCAAATGCCGGAACCCGGCGATGGCGGCTTCCGGGCTGTCGAAACAGGCAAGCCCGGCCTGGCTGAGAATATGGCGGTACGCCAGCCCCGTTTCCTCGCCCATCGCCGCGATCAGCAGCGGGATCTTCACGGTGTTGGCGCAGGCGGTCAGCGCCGCGATGGCCGCCCCGTCATCGCCGCCCGAGGGGGCGTGGATGACCAGAATGCCGCCGATTTCGGGGGCGGAGGAGAGCAGGGCGGCGATGTCCGCCAGCGCCGTGGGGCTGCGCTTGCCCGCGAAGATCGGCCCCGTTTCCGGCGGCGCCCTGTCGGTGGTGAGGTTGAGCACCTGCGCGGCCTCGGGTGAGAGCCGCGTGAGCTGCAGCCCGGCGCGCAGCACCTCATCCGCCGCCATGCGCCCCAGCGAGATGGAGTTGGTGACGATGGCGAGGCTCTCATTGCGCGCGGGTTTCACGCGGGTCAGGGTTTCGGCGGCGGCCAGGAACTCGCTGACCGAGGCGGTGAGCAGCACGCCGGCACGGGCCAGCGCCGCCTCCACCGCCGCATAGGTGCCGCCGGAGAGGTCGCGCAGCCGCAGGCCGGGCGCGATGGCGACCACCGGCCGCAACCGTGCCGCCATGCGCGCGGCGGAGAAGAAGGCGCGCGGGTCGCGCAGCCGGTCGATCTCCACCATGATCGCCGCCGTGCCCGGGTCGCGCCCCAGATGGTCCAGCACCAGCCCGAAGCCGATGGTGGCGTCATTGCCGCCAATGCCGATGATATGGCTGAATCCCATCCCGTTGGGCACCGCCCAGTCGATGACCGTGCGGGCGATGGAGGAGGATTGCCCGACCAGCGCCACCCGCCCGCGCTGCGGGATGAGCTGGAACGGGCTGGCGTTGAGGCCAAGCGCCGGCAGCACCATGCCGAAACTGTGCGGCCCCAGCGTGCGGATGCCGGCGGCGAGCGCCATCTCCCTGAGGCCCGTGCCCTGCATGAAGGAGAGCACGATGGCCCCGCACGCGCCGCGCGCCGCATGGGCGGCAAGGGCGGCCGGGATATCCGGCGCGTCATCGGCCACCAAGGCGAGGTCGGCATTCGGCACGGGGTCCTGCTCCGCCGTGCCGAGGGCGCCCGCGAACCCGGCGGCGCGCAGATGGCTGAGCACCTTGGCCCCAAGTGGCGTCTGGCTGCCGCTCAGGCAGATCGAGGCCGGGTGGAACATGCGTGCCGGGTCGAAACGCCGCTTTGCCGCCGTAGTCATGCGCTGATCTCCTGCTTGTCCCCGATATACACCGTCGCGCGGGGCTGCATCCATGCCCCATGCCCTGGCGAGGGGGCGCGAAATTAGGGTATGAACCGGGCTCATGGACAATTACGACCACCCGACTTCCGGCCTGTCCCAGCGGCTGCCCCCCAGCAATCCCCAGGCCGAGCAGGCGTTGCTGGGCGCTTTGCTGGCCAATAACAAGGCCTATGAGCGCGTCTCTGACTTCCTGGCCGCGGAGCATTTCGCCGACCCGATTCATGGCCGGATCTTCCAGGCCATTGCGCGCCGCTGCGAGCAGAACCAGGTCGCGGACCCGATCACCTTGCGCGCGGAACTGGAGCATTCGGGCGTGCTGGCGGAGGTGGGCGGCACCGCCTATCTGGCGCAGCTGCTCTCGGCCATGGTCGGCATCATCAATGCCGGGGATTATGGGCGGCTGATCCATGATGCCTGGCTGCGCCGCCAGCTCATCGATGTCGGCGAGGTGATGGTGAACGACGCCTATGGCGGCGCGCCGGATCTGGATGGCATCGCGCAGATCGAGCGTTCGGAACAGGCCTTGTTCAACCTTGCCACCAAGGGCGGCAGCGAGGGCAAGGGCGTTTCCTTCCATGAAGCGCTGATCGCCGCCATCGATCTGGCGGAGAAGGCCTTCCGCAACCAGGGCTCGGTCTCGGGCCTGGATACCGGCCTGCGCGACCTCAACAAGCGCACTGGCGGTTTGCATAAATCGGATCTTGTGATCCTGGCCGGGCGCCCTGGCATGGGCAAGACGGCGCTCGTCACCAAGCTCGCTTTCGGCGCCGCCAAGGCGATGCTGAACAATGCCCGCGCCGAGAACCCGAACGCCATGGCCAAGGAATGCGTGGCGCTGTTCTCGCTGGAAATGAGCGCCGACCAGCTCGCCACCCGTCTTCTGGCCGAGCAGGCGCGGGTTTCGGGCGACAAGATCCGCCGTGGCGAGATCTCCACCAAGGATTTCGACACCTTCGTGCGCGTCAGCCGCGAGATCGCGGATGTGCCGCTGGTGATCGACGATACCCCCGCCATCACCCTCTCGGCGCTGCGCACGCGCTGCCGCCGGTTGCAGCGCACCCAGGGGCTGGGGCTGGTGATCGTGGATTATCTCCAGCTCATGCGCCCGGCGCTGGGCACCAGGCCGGAAAGCCGCGTGCAGGAAATCAGCCAGATCACCCAGGGGCTGAAGGCCATTGCCAAGGAGCTGGCGGTGCCGGTGATCGCGCTGTCCCAGCTCTCGCGTTCGGTGGAATCGCGTGACGACAAGCGCCCGCAGCTTTCTGACCTTCGTGAATCAGGCTCCATTGAACAGGACGCCGATATGGTGATGTTCATCTATCGCGACGAATATTACCTGGCCCAGCGCGAGCCGAAGATCACCAACTTCGACCGGGATGACAAATTCCAGGAGGCGCATGAGAAATGGCAGGCGGATATGCAGACCGTCTACCAGAAGGCGGAGCTGATCATCGCCAAGCAGCGCCACGGCCCCACGGGCAAGATCGACCTGTTCTTCGAGGGCGAATTTACCCGCTTCGCGGATCTGGATACGATTCATGAGTGATATGATTTTTTGACGGCGCTGCTCGACATCGATCTCGGCGCTGTCGTCGCCAATTGGCGGTTTCTCGCGGGGTTGAACAAAGGCGAGACCGCCGCCGTGGTGAAGGCCGATGCCTACGGGCTGGGGGCGGCGGCGCTGGCGCCGGTGCTGGCCAGGGCGGGGTGCGGAATTTTTTTCACCGCGCATCTGGCCGAGGCGGTGGCGCTGCGGGTGGTGGTGCCGCAAGCGCGGATATTGGTGCTGAACGGGCTGATGCCGCATGCGGCGGCGGATTTCATCGCGCACGATATAATTCCGGTTCTGGGCGCCTTGCAGGAGCTGGCGCTGTGGCGGGCCGAGGCAAACAGGCTGGGGCGCAAGCTGCCGGCCTTTTTGCATCTGGAGACCGGTATGAACCGGCTGGCGCTGACAGCGGGCGAGCTGGCGGCGCTGCGCGAGGATGCAACGCTGCTGGAGGGGATCGCCGTGGAGACGGTGATCACCCATCTGCTCGCCGCCGATGCGCCCGAGGATCCGCGCAACCAGCGCCAGCTTGAGGATTTCCTGGCCAAGGCGGCGCAGTTTCCGGGGGCCAAGCGCAGCATCGCCAACTCGCCCGGCACGTTTCTGGGGCCGGACTATCATCTCGACCTTATCCGCCCCGGCGCGGCGTTGTACGGGCTCAACACCAGCACAGCCCAGCCATGCAGGATGCAGCCGGTGGTGCGGTTGAGCGCGCCGATTTTGCAGATCCATGAGATTCCGGCGGGGATGGGCGTGGGCTATGCCGGGGGCTGGACGGCGCCGCGCCCCAGCCGGATCGCCACCGTTGGGGTGGGCTATGCGGATGGGTTGCACCGCACCCTCTCAAACCGCGGCACTGCCTATTTTGACGATACCCCTGTTCCCCTGGTAGGCCGGGTATCGATGGATCTCGCCACGTTTGATGTCACCGATGTGCCGGCCAATCCCGGCGATTTGCTGGGTCTGCTCGATTCCCGCCATGGCGCGGATGAGCTGGGCAGGGAGGCCGGGACCATCGGCTATGAAATCCTGACCTCATTGGGGCGCCGTTATCAGCGGCGGTATATCGGCGCATGAAGGCCATTCTGGATGCGGTGGCCTGGCTGGGTGCTGCGGTGCTGGGGCTGGTGGAATATATCGGCGAGCTGGGGATTTTCGCGGTCTCCGGCGTCTCGCATATGCTGCGCCCGCCTTATTACCCGCGCCAGATCGCCCGGGCCTTCATGGAGATCGGCTATTTCTCGCTCCCGGTGGTGGCGCTGACGGCTTTGTTCACCGGCATGGTGCTGGCGCTGCAATCCTATACCGGCTTTTCGCGCTTCGGGGCGGAAAGCGCCATCGCCTCGGTGGTGGTGCTCTCGGTCACGCGTGAGCTGGGGCCGGTGCTGGCCGGCTTGATGGTCTCCGGCCGGGCCGGTGCCGCCATGGCGGCCGAGCTTGGCACCATGCGCGTTACGGACCAGATCGACGCGCTCTCCACCCTCTCCACCGAGCCGATGAAATATCTGGTCGCACCGCGCCTGCTGGCCGGCATCATCGCGATGCCCCTGCTGGTAGGGCTGGCGGATATTCTGGGCGTGATGGGCGGGTATCTGGTGGCGACGCAGAAGCTGGGCTTTTCCTCCGGCACCTATCTCACCAGCACCTTCGCCAATCTGCGGTCTGAGGATGTGGTCTCCGGCCTCATCAAGGCGGCGGTGTTCGGGTTCGTGATCGCGCTGATGGGCTGTTTCAACGGCTACCGTTCGCGCGGCGGGGCGCAGGGCGTGGGGGCTGCCACCACCTCGGCGGTGGTCTCGGCCTCCATCCTGATCCTGGCGCTGGATTACGGTCTTACCCAGGTGCTGTTCGTCAAATGAGCAACCCGAAACTCCGCATCCGGGGGCTGAAGAAGCATTTCGGGGCCAAGAAGGTGCTGGATGGCATCGATCTCGATATCGAGACCGGCACCGGTATGGTGGTCATCGGCGGGTCGGGCACCGGCAAATCCGTGCTGCTGAAATCCATCATCGGGCTGGTGACGCCGGATGCCGGGAGCATCGAGATCGACGGTGTGGACGTGCTGAAGGCCCCGGCCCGGCAGGCGCGGGAGCTGCGCCAGCAGATCGGCATGCTGTTCCAGAACGGCGCCTTGTTCGATTCTCTGCCGGTATGGGAGAATGTCGCCTTCGGGCTGCTGGCCCAGAAGCAGGTAAGCCGCACCAAGGCGCGGGACTTGGCGGTGGAGATTCTGGCCCAGGTGGGGCTGGATGCGGGGGTGGCGGCACTCTCACCCTCCGAGTTGTCCGGCGGCATGCAGAAGCGCGTGGGCCTGGCCCGCGCGATCGCCGCCCGCCCGGCGATCATGTTTTTCGATGAGCCGACGACCGGGCTGGACCCGATCATGGGGGCCGTGATCGACGAGCTGATCGTGGATTGCGTGAAGAAGCTGGGCAGCACGTCCATCTCCATCACCCACGACATGGCCTCCGCCCAGCGCATCGGCGACAAGGCGGCGATGCTCTACGAGGGCAAGATCAGCTGGACCGGCCCGGCTGCTGAACTGCTGACCTGCACGGACCCGGTGGTGGACCAGTTCACCCACGGGCGGGCGCGTGGGCCGATCAAGATGGCGTTGAGGAAGTAAAACGCGGCCTTCGGGTTGTTTGGGAAGGATGGCGGGTTTCGCCCAACCTGGTCATCGGCAGTCGAATCAGACGCCCTTGGAAGCGGATATTCGCGAAGGTCCGTTTCCGGGAGTTCGCGTCCGTGCTTGGCGGGAGCAAGCCGCTTGGCAGAAGATGATTGAATCAGCGACCGCCATGGCACATGATAAGACCAGACGGGTGAGGTGGAACTCTTCAGGGCGGAATGATTCAATCTTTTCGTCACGTTCAGGCACTGGTATTCGATGTATTCGGCACCGTCGTCGATTGGCGCAGCGGCGTTGCCAAAGAGTCTGCTGAATTCTTGGCGCGTTATGCACCGGACGCCGCCCCCCACGCCTTCGCGGACGCTTGGCGCCGACATTATTCACCAGCCATGGAAGACGTGCGGTCGGGACGCCGGCCTTTCACACGGCTGGATATTCTGCATCGCGAAAATCTTGTCAAAGTCCTTTCCGAGTTTGGCATAGATTCTACAAAAATGCCGGCATCCGAATTGGATGCGCTCAATTTTTCCTGGCACTGCCTGGACCCTTGGCCTGATTCCATTCCTGGCCTTGCGAGGCTAAAGAAGCGCCTCATCATTGCGCCGCTCTCGAATGGCAATATCCGGCTTATGCTGGATATGGCGAAGCGGGCAGGGCTACCGTGGATGCCATTCTCGGCGCTGAAGTTGCACAAGCTTACAAGCCTGCCCTGAGGCGTACCTGCGAACCGCTGAAATATTGATGCTTAATCCGGAACAGATTTGTATGGTGGCCGCGCATAACGATGATCTTTCGGCCGCACGGCGCTGCGGGTTGCGCACCGCGTTTATCCATCGGCCGACCGAGCATGGGCCTGCTCAGATGACGAATCTGGCGCCTACCGAAGATTGGGATGCTGTCGCTAATAACATGGAAGATTTAGCGGAACAGCTGATGACTTGACGCGCGGGGGTGTTTGGCGCCTTCCGCCCGCACCGACTGTCTGGATGAACCACTCTCGACGCAGAGCCTGCCATTCCGTTGCCCACCCGACCGGACGTCCAGCGATCGCGTTTGGCTACAAGTCCAGCGGCGCGAAAGCTTCTGTCTTGGCGTTGCGGGGGATGGGGAAAATCCGGCAGGGCAAATAGCGGGTCAGCGCGGCTTGCGTCTCTTCCGTGGGCACCGGGGCGGTTTCGCTCTCGTTAAGCAGGATGGCGGTGATGGGAATGTCCCGCTTCAGCAAAAACTCCGCCGTGGTGATGCAATGGCTGATGCTGCCCAGATAGCTGCCGGTGACGAGCAGCACGGGCAGGCCGAGATCCTTGATCCAGTCGGCGGTCATGCGCGTTTCCGTCAGCGGCACCCCGGCCCCGCCCGCGCCCTCGATCAGCAGGCCCTCCGGCGCGTTCGCCAGCGCCGCCCGGCAGAAGGCCAGGAGGTCATCATAAGGGATGCTCTGGCCCTCCCGCGCGGCGGCCATGTCTGGTGACAAGGGGGCTTTGAAGCGCCAGGGGGTGATGGCGGCGATGTTTTGCTCCGTTATCTCCTGCCCCATGGCCGCGAGGAGCTGGCCGGAATCGGAGGTGCTTGCCTGATCAGGCTCATAGCCCGAAAGCAAAGGCTTGATGGCGCGCAGCCTGGGGTTGGCGCGCAGCAGCCCGGTTGTGCAAAACGTCTTGCCGGTATCGGTGCCGGTGGCGGTGACAAAATAGCCTTTCATGACGCGCGGTTTACGCCGAATGGCGGGGTGGTGCCATCCACCCTTTCCTCAAGCCCCCCTTGGCGGTAGGTTGAGGGATGTTGCCGTGTTTGGAGTTTGCTGAAGGTGCCTGACAGCCATATCGATGTTCGCCCCCGCTGGACCCGCGATGACGTGGCGGCGCTGCTGGAGCTGCCGTTTCCGGAGCTGATGTTCCGGGCGATGAGCGTGCACCGCGAGCATTTCGACCCCACGCGGGTGCAGATCTCCACGCTGCTCTCCATCAAGACCGGCGGCTGCCCGGAGGATTGCGGCTATTGCCCGCAGGCCGCGGGCTATGAGACCGGCACCAAGGCGTCACGCCTGATGGCGGTGGAAGCCGTGCTGGCCGAGGCCCGCGCCGCGAAGGAGAAGGGGGCCGGCGCGCTTCTGCATGGGGGCCGCCTGGCGCAGCCCGAAGGAGCATGACCTTGAGGCCGTGTGCGAGATGATCGAGGGCGTGAAGGCGCTGGGCATGGAAACCTGCGTGACTTTGGGCATGCTCGACCCCTTCCAGAGCCAGAAGCTGAAGCAGGCCGGGCTGGATTACTACAACCACAACCTCGACACCTCGCCCGAATATTATGACAAGGTGATCACCACCCGCACCTATCAGGACCGGCTGGACACGCTGGAGGCGGTGCGCGATGCGGGCATCAATATCTGCTGCGGCGGCATTGTCGGCATGGGTGAGGATGAGAGCGACCGCGCCGGGCTGATCGCCACCCTGGCCAGCCTGCCCACCCCGCCGGAATCCGTGCCCATCAACGCGCTGGTGGCGGTGGAGGGCACGCCGCTGGCGAAGGCCGAGAAGATCGACCCGATCGATTTCGTGCGGGTGGTCGCGGTGGCGCGCATCACCATGCCGAAAAGCTATGTGCGGCTTTCCGCCGGGCGCGAGGCGATGACCGACGAGGCGCAGGCGCTGTGCTTCCTGGCCGGGGCGAACTCCATCTTCCATGGCGAGAAGCTGCTGACCACGAAGAACGCCACCGTGCCGCATGACGAGGCGCTGTTCGGCAAGCTGGGGCTGCAACCGGCCAACGCCTGATGCGCGCGGGGATGGCGGGGCGGCCGCGCGCCGAAAACAAATGAGCTGGCTGGAAGACGGCTGGCGGCATGTCTGGCTGCCCTATGCGCAGATGCAGACCGCGCCGCTGCCCATGGCCGTGGCGCGCACGCAGGGGGCGCGGATCATCCTGGAGGATGGGCGCGACCTGATCGACGGCATCGCGAGCTGGTGGACGGCCTGCCATGGCTATAACCACCCGCATATTCAAAAGGCCGTGGCCGCGCAGCTGGAAAACCTGCCGCATGTGATGTTCGGCGGGCTGGCGCATGAGCCGGCCTACCAGCTCTCCACCCGCCTGGCCGCGCTTGATGCCGGGGGATTTGAACCGGGTGTTCTTTACCGATTCCGGCTCCGTGGCGGTGGAGGTGGCGATCAAGATCGCCGTGCAGTCGCGCCTGAACCAGGGCGAGCGCGGGCGGACGAAGATCCTTGCCTTCTCCGGTGGCTATCATGGCGACACGTTGGGGACGATGGCGATCTGCGACCCCGAGGAGGGGATGCACAGCCTGTTCACCGGGCTGCTGCCGGAGCACCCGGTGGTGCCGCTGCCGAAGGACGCGGCCAGCATCGCCGCCTTCGAGGCCTTTCTGGAGCGCGAGCACAAAACCCTGGCGGCGATCATCGTGGAGCCGCTGGTGCAGGGCGCGGGCGGCATGGTGTTTCATGCGCCCGAGGTTTTGCAGCGCCTGCGCGCGGCTGCGGATGCTTACGGGCTGACGTTGATTTTCGATGAGATTTTCACCGGCTTCGGCCGCACCGGCACGATGTTCGCCTTTGAGCAGGCGGGGGTGGTGCCGGATATCATCACCCTCTCCAAGGCGCTGACGGGCGGCACCAGCCCGCTGGCCGCGACCATCGCGACCGACAGGCTGTTCGAGGCGTTTCTCTCCGACAGCCCGATGACCGCGCTGATGCACGGCCCCACCTACATGGCCCATGCGCTGGGCTGTGCGGCGGCCAATGCCTCGCTCGATTTGTTCGAGTCCGAGCCGCGGCTTGAGCAGGTGGCCGCCATTTCGGCGCAGCTGGCGCGCGAGTTGGAACCCTGCCGGGGGCTGCCGGGGGTGAAGGATGTGCGGGTGCTGGGCGCCATCGGCGTGGTGCAGATGGATGAGATCAAGAACCCCGCCCGCCTTGCGGCAAAGGCTGATCGGCGCAGGGCGTATGGGTGCGGCCCTTCCGGGATATTCTCTACCTCACCCCCGCCTTCACCATCGCGCCGGATGAGTTGTCCCGCCTCACCGGGGCGATCCGCAAGGTGCTGGAGGCAGGCTGAAGCGGCACGAAAAGGTTGCGTATTGCCAACATATGAACAAAATGCAACTTTTGCGGGTGCATGCCCCGCCCCGCTCACGCGCTTCTGCAACCTGACTGCCCCATAAAGCCAGCCTGGGCGATTTTCGATCGCGGCTGGTATCTGCACCATTACGCCGATGCCCGCGCCCTATGCGCGGATAAGGAACCGGAAGCGGCGCTGACTTATTATCTGCAAGTCGGCGCAAGGCTGGGGCACAGCCCCTCGGCTTTGTTCGACGAGCCTTATTACCTGGAGCGCAACCCGGACGTGGCCGCCTTGGTGCGGGCCGGGCAATATGGCTCGGGGTTCGACCATTATTGCCAGCATGGCTGGCGGGGCGTGTCGCCGCACTGGCTGTTCGACGATGCGCTCTATGCCGAGCTGTATGACGACATGACGCTGGAGAATCTCGAGCTGCATGGCTGTTTCGGCCGGTACGATCATTATCTGAAATCCGGCCAGAGGGAGCGGCGGATCGGGCAATATCTGTTCGATGCGCCTTATTACCGCGCGCTGGCCTTGGCTTGCGGGGTGAGGGAAGGCGAGATCGACGGGCCGGGGCCTTATGTGCATTACCTCGCCTGCCTGGGGTCTGGCATGGATGAGCTGGCACCCTCGATCTATTTCGATCCCGGCCTGGTATGTCGAGCATCACCCCATGGCGAAGGCGGAGATTTTGCGCGGGCGCTATGTGGCGGCGATCCATCATTATCTCACCAGCCCGGCGCCAGAATTGTTTGATCCGGTGCCGCATTTCTCGGAGCGCTTCTACCGGCAGCGCTACCCTGACATTGAAGCCGCGATTGCGGCGGGGATGTATCGCAGCGGGTATCAGCAATTCGTGCAGCATGGCTGCTTTGAACTTCGCCAGCCCGCGGCGGAGATCGACCTTGCCTATTACCGGGACATGCACCGCCGGGTGCGCGATGACCTGAATGCCGGGCAAATGCGGGACGCGTTTGCGCATCTGCGGCTGGTCGGGCTGGGCGAGGGGCTGGACTATAGCCCGCCGGTGCAGGTGCAGGTGCTGGAGGAATATCCGGCGCGGGAGGCGTTCATCCGCAGGGCGAAGGCGGATCTGGCGGTTTTTGCAAGGCAGAGGCTGGATTTTTCCTATCAGGGCGCGCCGGAGCTCTCCGTGATCATGGTGGCGCATGACAGGTTTGAGCTGACCATGCGCAGCCTGGCCTCGTTGCGGCGCAATTTTCCGGGCGCGGTGCAGCTTGTTCGTGGTTGATAATGCGTCCACCGATGAGACCAGGCGTATCGGCATCTATGTCGAAGGGCGCGGTGCTGCTGCGCAATGCGCAGAATGTCGGGTTTTTGCGCGCCTGCAATCCAGGCGCTTGAGCATGTTGTAGCGCCCGCCTTGCTGTATCTGAACAATGATGTCGAGCTGGGGCATGGCGCGGTGGCTACGGCGCTGCGGCGGCTGGAAGTGCCAAGGATATCGGCGCGGTGTGCGGCAAAATCATCCGCACGCATGGCAGGTTGCAGGAGGCAGGCTCGATCATCTGGAATGAGGGCACCACCATCGGCTATATGCGCGATGCCTCGCCGCTCGCGCCCGGCGGCGAATTTTGTGCGGGATGTGGATTATGGCTCGGCGGTGTTCCTGCTCTGCCGCACGGAGCTGGTGAAAAGCCTTGGCGGGTTCGATGAGGATTTCATGCCCGGCCTATTACGAGGATGCGGATCTCTGCGTGCGGATGATCGAGGCGGGGTATCGCATTGTCTATGATCCGGCGGTGAGCCTTGAGCATCTGGAATTCGGCAGCGCTGCCACGTCCGAGGCCTCGATGGCGCTGATGCGGCGGGGGCGGCGGATTTTCCGCAGCAAGCATCAGGCGTTTTTGCAAGGGCAGCAGAAGGCCGGGGAGCAGAATTTCGCTGCAGGCGCGCGCGCGGGGGGCGCGCAAGCGGCGTGCTGTTCATCGAGGACACCGTGCCGCTGCGCAGGCTGGGCTCGGGCTTCGTGCGCGCCAACGATATCGTGCACGCCATCGACGCGGCGGGGTATGAGGTGCATGTGTTTCCCATCAATGGCGCGCCCTATGATGTGATGAGCCTGTGTGGCGACCTGCCGGAGCGGGCGGAGGTGTTGTATGACCGCGACTTCGCCGGGCTGGAGGCGTTTCTGGCCGAGCGGCGCGGGATTTATGATCTGATCTGGGTGGCGCGCACGCATAATCTGCGGCGGGTGCGCGAGGCGTTGGGCAAAGCGGGGCGTGAGGGCGCCGGTGATTCTGGATACCGAGGCGCTGGCGAGCTGCCGCGCGGCCGCGCGGGCCGCGCTGGCAGGCGAGACGTTTGATTTTTCAAGGCTCGCTGGCGGCGGAATTCGAAGGGCTGGGGGAGGCGAAGACGGCGCTCGCGGTCAGCCCAGCCGAGGCGGCGTTGCTGCGCAAGGCCGGGCAGACGCGCGTTTCAGTGCTGGGCACGGCCCGGGCGCCGGACCCGACGCCGGCGGGTTTCGCGGCGCGGGACGGGCTGCTGTTCGTCGGGGCCATTCACCAGCCGGGCAGCGCCGAACGAGGATTCGCTGCGGTTCTACGTGGAGCATATTTGCCCGCCCTGGCGCGGCTGGTGCAGGCGCCGCCCAGTGCTGGATGTGGCGGGGCATCTGGCGGCGGGGATCGATCTTTCGCGCGCTTGGCGGGGGGGCTGCGGCTGCTGGGCGAGGTGGGGGATCGCGACGCCGCTTTATGAGCGGGCGCGGGTTTTCATCGCGCCGACGCGCTTTGCCGCAGGCACGCCCTATAAAATTTACGAGGCGGCGGCTATGGGACTGCCTTGCGTGGTCACGACATTGCTGGCCGAGCAGCTCGGCTGGCGCGATGGCGAGGAGTTGCTGGCCGTGCCGGCGGATGATCCGGCTGGCTTCGCGTCCGCCATCGCGCGGCTTTACCAGGATGAGGCGTTGTGGATGCGGCTGCGCGAGGGGGCGCTGGCCCGCCTGGCCAAGGAGAACCGGCCCGGCGGCCTTTGCCCGGCAGGTGGCGGAAGATTCTGCGTCGGTTTGAGCCTATGTCTCCAGCACCGCCTGTTTCGGCAGTTTGGTGCCGGTAGGCCAGCGCCTCGGCGATATGCGCCTTCTGGGTTTGCCTCTGCCCCGCCAGATCCGCGATGGTGCGGCCCACGCGCAAAGCGCGGATCAACCCGCGGGCCGAAAGCCGCAATTTCTCCGCCGCCATCTCCAGAAAGCTGCGGCCTCCGCCGTGGTGGGCAGCAATTCGGGCGGGGCTTCGGCGTTGGGGCGGGGCCGTCCTCGCCGAAGCGGTGCAAAGCCGCGCTCGCGCGCCAGCGGCCACCCGCGCCGCGACGAGGCCGCTGCTCTCCCCGGCCGGGGCCCAGGCGAGGTCTTTCGGGCTGAGGGGCTGATCTCGATCACCACATCCATGCGGTCCAGCAGCGGGCCGGAGAGCTTGCTCTGGTAATCCTCGCCGCAGCGCGGCGCCCGGCCGCATTCGCGCGCGCCATCGCCCAGATAGCCGCAGCGGCAGGGGTTCATGGCGCCGATGAGCTGGAAGCGCGCCGGGTAGGTCACATGCGCGGCGGCGCGGCTGACGGTGGTCTGCCCGGTTTCCAGGGGCGCGCGCAGGGCTTCCAGCGTGGCGCGGGGGAATTCCGGCATCTCGTCCAGGAACAGCACGCCGCGATGGGCGAGCGAGATCTCCCCCGGCCGGGCGCGCACGCCCCCGCCCGCGATGGCGGCGGGGCTGGCGGAATAATGCGGCTCGCGGAAGGGCGGGCGGGTGATGAGCCGGCCGCCCGTCAGCATGCCGGCCACGGAATGCACCATGCTCACCTCCAGCGCCTGGCGCGGGGTGAGGTCCGGCAACAGGCCGGGCAGCCGGGCGGCGAGCATGGATTTGCCGCCGCCGGGCGGGCCGATCATCAACAGATTATGCCCGCCCGGCGGCGGTGATCTCCAACGCCCGGCGGGCGGTTTCCATGCCCTTCACGTCTGCCAGGTCTTGCATCGGCGCGCCGCCGCCCAGTTCGCCAGCAGGCGGGGCGCAGAGCAGCTGGGTGCCGCGGAAATGATTGATGAGGCTGAGCAGGTCGGGGGCCGCGAGGATGTTCAGCGCCCCGGCCCAGCCCGCCTCCGCGCCTTGCGAGGATGGGCAGACAAGCCCCCAGCCGCGCCCCTGCGCGGCGATGGCGGCGGGCAGCACACCGGCGGCCGGGTGTAGCCTGCCATCAAGCGAGAGTTCGCCCAGGGCGGCGTAACCCGCCAGCTCCTCGCCGGCAGCACATCCATGGCCGCCAGCACGGCAAGCGCCACGGGCAGGTCGAAATGGCTGCCCTCCTTCAGCATGTCCGCCGGGGCGAGATTGACCAGGATGCGCTTGGGCGGCAGCGAGAGGCCCATGGAGGTCAGGGCGGCGCGCACACGCTCCCGCGCCTCGCCCACCGCCTTGTCCGGCAGCCCGACCATGAGGAAGGCCGGCAGGCCGCTGGCGATCTGCACCTGAATTTCGACGCGCTGCGCCTCGATGCCGGAAAACGCGAAGGAATTGACGCGCGCGATGCCCATAACCTGCCCATCAATGGTTGTGGACAGGTTATGAACGCAATTTTAAATTGTCTATAGTCGTTTCGGTTTGCGTGTTGTTTTTGGGTTAGCCGCGTTTCACCGCGAAGGCGCCGCTGGCCTGGCAGGTTGGCATCATTTCGATGCGGTTGATGTTCATATGCCGGGGCAGGGAGACGAGCCAGGAGGCGGTCTCGGCGATATCGTCCGGGTTCAGGGATTTGGTGCCCTGATAGACGGCGCGGGCCCTGGTTTCGTCGCCGCCGAAGCGCACCTGGGAGAATTCCGAGCCATCGACCATGCCGGGCTCGATGTCGGTTACGCGGACATTCTTGCCCACCAGATCGGCGCGCAGATTGAGGCTGAACTGGCGGACAAAGGCTTTCGTGCCGCCATAAACATGGCCGCCAGGGTAGGGGTACTCGCCCGCCACGGAGCCGAGATTGAGGATGAGGCCGTCATCGCGTTCCACCATCTGCGGCAGCACGGCGCGGGTCATGTGGACGAGGCCGGTGATGTTGGTGGCGATCATCGTATCCCAGTCGGAGAGTTCGGCTTCCCAGGCGGGGGAAAGGCCGAGCGCCAGGCCGGCATTGTTCACCAGAACGTCGATCTGCTGCCAGGCTTGCGGCAGGGAGGGGAGGAAATTGGCGACTGCGTCCTTGTCCGTCACGTCCAGCTTGGCGATGTAGAGATTGCCGCCAAGCTCCTGCTTCAGCGCCTCCAGCCGGTCCACGCGCCGGCCGGTGGCGATGACGCGATGGCCGTCCTTGATGAAACGGCGGGCGAAGGCGGCGCCAAAACCGGCGGTGGCGCCGGTGACCAGAATTGTCTTCACGATCCTTGTCTCCTCACATCTGTCCGCTGCCTACCAGGCAAAGCCGGGCAGGATGGCGGCGGGGCTCAGGCCGGAGGCGGCGGCCTCGGCGGGGGCTTGCTCGGGGTGCAGGGCATGAATGCCCGAGAGCACCCAGCAGCTATCGATGCCAGCCGCCTTGGCGCCGGAAATATCCGTGCGCAGCGAGTCCCCCACGGCCAGGGTGCGGCCCGGCGCGGTGCCGAGCATGGCCAGGGTGGGCTGGTAGATCGCCGCATCCGGCTTGCCGCGCTGGATGACCCGGCCGCCCTCGGCCTCGTAGAGCTGGGCCAGATAACCGGCGCAGATGATGCGCTCGACCGCCCTTCATCACTTCCAGGTCCGGGTTGGCGCAGATCATCGGCAGATTGGCCTTCAGGCAGGCCTCCAGCGCCGGGCGGTAGAGGTCCGGGTTGTGGGGGCCAAGATCGTCATCCGGCCCGGTATTCAGCACGAAATCGGCCACCGCAGGGTCGGCGGCTTGCTGGTACTCCAGCGTGTCGAACACGTCGCGGTCGCGCGGCGGGCCGAGATGGTAGAGCCGCTTGCCCAGCGTGGCGAAATCCTCCGTGCGGTCGCGCAGGCCCAGATGCACCGCCTCGCCGCTGGACATGACGCCGTCATGCAGGTCTGGCGTGACGCCCATGCTGGCGAGCATTTGGATGATGCCGTGCGGGCGGCGCGGGGCGTTGGAGAGGAACACCACGCGCTTGCCCGCCGCCTTCAGCCGGGCCAGGCAGTCCAGCACGCCGGGATAGGGGGCGAAGCCGTCATGCACCACGCCCCAGAGATCGACGATGAAGCCGTCGTAATTTTGCGCCAGCGCGCCGAAACCGCTCATAAGCCAGCCCCCACGGCTTCGGAGACGCAGGTAAAGCCGCGCGCCTTCAGCAGCGCCGCCAACTCTGCCTTCAGGCGCGGCAGCATGGCGGGGCCTTGATAGGCGAAGCCGGAATAGATCTGCACCAGCGAGGCGCCGGCCAGAATTTTCGCCAGCGCGTCCTCCGCCGTGAACACCCCGCCCGCGCCGATGAAGGCGAGCCGCTTGCCCGCCAGCCTGTAGGCGCGGGCCAGCATGGCGGTGGAGGGCGCGAAGAGCGGCGCGCCGGAGAGCCCGCCGGTTTCGCGCTTGAGCGGGCTTTTCAGCGTGCCGGGCCGGGCGATGGTGGTGTTGGAGACGATCAGGCCGGTGACGTTATGCTGCACGGCCACCGAGATCACCGCCTCCAGCCCGTCTTCCGACAAATCCGGGGCGATTTTCACATAGACCGGCTTCGGCGCGGCGATGCCCGACAGAATGGCGGCCAGCCGCTCCTCGGACTGCAGGTCGCGCAGGCCGGGCGTGTTGGGCGAGGAGATGTTGATGGTGATGTAGTCGGCAAAGGGGGCCACGGCCTTCACCAAAGCCGGGTAGTCGCGCTCGGGGTCCGCCCCCTCCTTGTTGATGCCGACATTGGCGCCGAGGACGAGGTGTTTGCGGTCGGCGCGCTGCAAATTGGCAAGGTAGGCCGCCAGCCCGGCATTGTTGAAGCCCATGCGGTTGATCACCGCTTTGTCCTCCTGCAGCCGGAACAGGCGCGGTTGCGGGTTGCCGGCTTGCGGGCGGGGGGTGACGGTGCCGGCCTCGACAAAGCCAAAGCCAAGCCGCCCCAGCGCGGTGACGGCGGCGGCGTTCTTGTCGAACCCGGCGGCGAGGCCGATGGGGTTGCTTAAGGACCGGCCAAAGGCCTGGGTGGAGAGGATGGGGTCATCCGGCCGCGTGTCCTGCCCCACCAGCCCCCAGCGCAGGGCTTTCAAGGAGAGGTTATGGGCGCGTTCGGGGTCCAGCCGGCGCAGGGCCGGCATCAAAAAGGCGGGAGCGAAAATCATTTGACGTAGACGAGGATAGCGGAATCCAGCCCGCCGGTCTTGGCGCCGAGGGTGACGCGCGCGGCGGGCACGCCATCCGCCACGATGGCCTCGGCCACCGCCTTGGCCTCGGGCGTGAGGGCGGCGAGGGCTTTGGCATCCGCATCCGGCGAGCCGGTGCCCGGCGCCTCGGCCCTTACCTCGAAGCTGGCATCGGGCTTGATGGCCAGGGCCTGGCTCACGGCGCCCTTCAGCGGCGCCTGGAAATCCTGTGTGTCGGGCAGGATGGAGACCAGCGGGATGCGGTTCTTGAAGGCGTCCGCCGCCGCGGCGGTCTGTGTATCCGGCCCGGCGGGGTTGGGGGCGAAGCTCTGGCGGCCCGGCGGGGCGCAGGAGGCCAGGGCAAGGGCGGAGAGCAGGAGAATGGCGCGGCGCATGAGCAACATGTAGTCACAGGCCGCTTGCGCGGCAACAAGCCGGGGGCCATCCTGCCGCCGGGTTTCCGGTATGGGGGGCGAAGGCCATGTTTGATCTGATCATCCGCAACGCGAATCTGCCCGGCGGGCGCAAGGGGGTGGATATCGGCGTGCAAGACGGGCGGATCGCGTCCATCGCCCCGAAGCTGGACGCGGCGGCGGCGCAGGAGATCGACGCGACGGACAGGCTGGTGACGCCGCCTTTCGTCGATGCGCATGTGCATATGGATTCCACGCTCTCGCTCGGCCTGCCGCGGATGAACGAATCCGGCACGCTGCTGGAAGGCATCGCGCTCTGGGGCGAGCTGAAGCCGCTGCTGACGCAAGAGGCGATTTATGAGCGGGCCAGAAAACTCTGCCTCTGGTCGGCGGCGCGCGGCACGCTGGCCATACGCTCGCATGTGGATGTGTGCGATGACCGGCTGCTGGCGGTGGAGGCCCTGGTGCAGCTCAAGCGCGACATGGCGCCATGGCTCGATATCCAGCTTGTGGCGTTCCCGCAGGACGGATTTTTCCGCTACGGCAAGTCCGAGGAAAATCTGCGCAAGGCGCTGCGCATGGGGCTGGATGTGGTCGGCGGCATTCCGCATTTCGAGCGCACGATGGAGGATGGCCGGCTCTCCGTGCAGGCGCTGATGAAGATCGCCGCCGATGAGGGGCGGCTGGTGGACATGCATTGCGACGAGACGGATGACCCGCTCTCGCGCCATGTCGAGACGCTGACCGCCGAGACGGTGAGGCACGGCATGGCAGGACGCGTGGCGGGCTCGCACCTCACCTCCATGCATTCGATGGATAATTATTATGTGAGCAAGCTGATCCCGCTGATGGCCGAGGCCGGGATCGCGGCGATTGCGAATCCGCTGATCAACATCACCATCCAGGGGCGGCACGACGCCTACCCCAAGCGCCGGGGCATGACGCGGGTGAAGGAGCTGATGGCCGCCGGTGTGCCGGTGGGGTTCGGCCATGATTGCGTGATGGACCCCTGGTACAGCCTGGGCAGCCACGACATGCTGGAGGTGGCCGGCATGGGGCTGCATGTGGGGCAGCTGACGGCGATGAAGGAAATCGCGGCGTGCTTTGGCGCGGTGACGGAGGTGCCGGCGCGGATTTTGAACCTGGAAGGCTACGGGCTGGAGCCGGGCTGCCACGCGGATCTGGTGGTGTTGCAGGCGCAGGATGAGATGGAGGCGATCCGCCTGCGGGCCGAGCGGCTTTACGTGATCCGGCGCGGCAAGGTGCTGGCCCAGTCAGCGCCGCGCGAGGCGGTGGTGCGGTTTGGCGATGATGTGCGGACGGTGGATTTTACGCGGGCGGATTTGGGGTAAAAAAGGGCCGCCTTTTTTTGAAAAAAAGGCGGCACCCCAAAAACGTTTATGACTTGAACGGAGCGGCGTTACACCAGCCGAGACTGCTGCACGGCCGCCGCGATGAAGCCCTGGAACAGCGGGTGCGGATCGAAGGGCTTGGATTTCAGTTCCGGGTGATACTGCACGCCGATGAACCAGGGATGGTCCGGGTATTCGACGATTTCCGGCAGCACGCCATCGGGCGAGAGGCCGGAGAAGCGCATGCCGCTTGCCTCCAGCTGGTCGCGGTAATGGATGTTCACCTCGTAGCGGTGGCGGTGGCGCTCCTCGATGGTGGCGGCGCCGTGATAGACCTCGCGCACCAGCGAGCCTTCCTGCAAGGCGGCGGGGAAGGCGCCGAGGCGCATGGTGCCGCCCAGATCGCCTTCCGCCGAGCGGCGCTCGATCTCGTTGCCGCGCGCCCATTCGGTCAGCAGCCCGACGATCGGCAGGTCGCAGGGGCCGAACTCCGAGGAGGAGGCGCCGGGCATGCCCGCCAGGTTGCGGGCGCATTCGATCACCGCCATTTGCATGCCAAAGCAGATGCCAAGGAACGGCACCTTGCGCTCGCGCGCGAAGCGCACCGCCTCGATCTTGCCTTGGGCGCCGCGCTCGCCGAAGCCCCCGGGCACCAGGATGCCATGCACGCCCTCAAGCTGCTCCACCGCGTCCGGCTGCTCGAAAATTTCGGCATCCATCCAGTCCAGCTTCACCTTCACCTTGTTGGCGATGCCGCCATGGGCCAACGCCTCGGCCAGGGATTTATAGCTGTCCAGCAGGTTGGTGTATTTGCCGACCACCGCGATGCGCACCTCGCCCTCGGGGAAGCGCACGGTATCGACGATGTTCTGCCAGCGGGAAAGGTCGGGCTCGGCCTCGAAATTCAGGCCGAAATGGCGCAGCACCTCACGGTCCATCCCCGCCTCATGGTAGGAGATGGGCACGGTGTAGATGGTGTCCACATCCAAAGCGGGCACCACGGCCTCGGTACGGACATTGCAGAAGCTGGCGATCTTGCGGCGCTCATTCTCCGGAATCGGGCGGTCGCAACGGCAGATCAGCATGTTCGGCTGGATGCCGACATTCTGCAGCTCCTTCACCGAATGCTGGGTCGGCTTGGTCTTCAGCTCGCCGGCGGAGGGGATGTAGGGCACCAGCGTGAGGTGCACGAACATCGCGCGCTCATGGGTCAGCTCGTTGCCGAGCTGGCGGATGGCCTCCAGGAAGGGCAGGGACTCGATGTCGCCCACCGTGCCGCCGATCTCGACCAGCACGAAATCCAGCCCGTCCGTCTCGTTCAGGACGGTTTCCTTGATGGCGTCCGTGATGTGCGGAATCACCTGGACGGTGGCGCCCAGATAATCGCCCCGGCGCTCCTTGGCGATCACCCCGGAATAGATTTTCCCGGTGGTGGCATTGTCCGCCTTGTTGGCGGCAACGCCGGTGAAGCGCTCATAATGGCCGAGATCCAGGTCGGTCTCGGCGCCGTCATCGGTCACGAACACCTCACCATGCTGGTAAGGGCTCATCGTGCCGGGATCGACATTGAGATAGGGGTCCAGCTTGCGCAGCCGGACCGAATAACCCCTGGCTTGAAGCAGGGAACCGAGGGCAGCCGAGGCGATGCCCTTACCGAGGGACGAAACCACGCCGCCGGTGATGAAAACAAACCGCGTCATGGAATCCAATCTTACATGAGTCGCAATGGGTGAGAGAAGAGGTAAGCGCGCTGTCGCGCGGTATTACTGGGTCTTGTTTGGCGCAGAGGTGGAAGGTAGCGCGGGCGCGGCCGGGGCGGCGGGCGCGGGCAGCGCGTCAGCCGGGGTCTGCGGCAGCGAGGCCGGCAGGGAGGGAGCCGGCGGCGCGCTGGGGGCCGGGGCGGAGGGCGCCGCCGGGGCGTTCAGGATCGCCGCGTTGGTGTTGGTGTTGCTGCCCTTGTAGAGCAGCGCCAGCGCCAGGGAGAGCACGAAGAAGGCCGTGCCCAGAATGGCGGTGGTGCGGGTGAGCAGGTTCGCCGTGCCGCGCCCGGACATGAAGCTGCCCATGCCCTGGCCGCCGCCAAGGCCCAGCCCGCCGCCTTCGCTGCGCTGGATCAGCACAACGCCGATCAGCGCCAAGGTGACGAACACGTGCAGCACGAGAAGAACCTTGATCATCTAAAAACCCGGAAAATAAAATCAGGCGCGCTTCTAGAGCCTGGGCGCGGATAGTTCAACCGCGCGGCGCGGCATTGGCGATGGCCAGGAAATCTTCCGCCTTCAGGCTGGCCCCGCCCACCAGCGCGCCGCCCACCTCGGGCAGGGCCAGCAGGCTGGCGGCGTTGCCGGGCTTGACCGAGCCGCCATAGAGAATCAGGGTTTTCGCGCCCTGCGCCCCCAATTGCGCCAGCAGGGCGGCGCGGATGGCGGCGTGCATGGCGGCCACGTCCTCCTCGGTGGGGGTGCGGCCGGTGCCGATGGCCCAGACCGGCTCATAAGCCACCACACCGGCGAATCCGGGCGGCAGGCTGTGCAGAAGCTGGCTGCGCACCAGATGCTCGGCCTCGCCGGCCTCGCGCTGCGCCTCGGTCTCGCCCACGCAGACGATGGGGATGAGCCCGGCCGCGATGGCGGCCTCGGTCTTGGCGCGGACCACGGCGTTGGTCTCGCCATAATCGGTGCGGCGCTCGGAATGGCCGAGGATCACGTAAGCGGCGCCGGCCTCGGCCAGCATGGAGGCGGCGATGTCGCCGGTATGCGCCCCTTGCGGGATGGCGTGGCAATCCTGCCCGCCCAGCGCCACGGCGCTGCCTTTCAGCGCGGCGGAAAACCGGTCCAGCAGGGTGGAGGGCGGGCAGATGAGCAGATCAACGTCAGCGGGCGCTGCCTTCACCGCTTCGGCATAAGCGGCGATATCCGCCATTTTGCCGAACATTTTCCAGTTACCCGCAATAAGTTGCCGCATGCCGCTCTCCTAGTGATCAATATTGCGTGTTGTTTACGGATTCGGGCTTGCTGCCATGCAGCAAAAGCGCTTCCGTTTCGATGTCGCGATGCAGCATATTCTGGGCGTTTCCAGTAGAGGAGGTTTCCAGATGTCTTTCTTTCTGGCCATTCTGCCGCTTGCCGTCGTGTTCGTGTTGATGGTGCCCGCCATGGCTGCCGGCGGCGCTCATCCCGCCACCACCCCCCGCGCCCCGCGCGTGAAGGCCCCGCGCACGAAGGCGGGCAGCATGCTGGACGGCGCTTCGCTCCGCGGCCTGTACTAAATAGATCTCAGCCAACGGCGCCGGGCGGAAGCCTTGTTGGCGCCTGATACCCGGCTTGCGGGCCGTTCCAGAAGCCGCCGCGGTTTTGAAAGAAGGTGCGCGCGGGGTGTTCTTCGGCCGCTGAATTGCCCAGTTCATGCCGTCTAGCTATAGAGGCGGCGGTTTTGGGTAAAGAGAGACGATGCTGGTCTGGGTCCGGAATTTAATGGGAAGCTGGGTGGCGCGCGGTTTTTTCGCGCTGCTCATAGTGATTTTCATCTTCTGGGGCGTTTCCAACGTCTTCACCTTGACGGGGAGCCCCACCGCCGTCGCCACGGTGGGCGGCCAGCCCATCGATATCAGCGTGGTGCAGGCGGGCTATCAGCGCGCCCTTGCCCAGTATCAGCAGCAGGGCCAGCAGCCTGACCAGGCAACACGCCAGCAGATGGCCATGCAGGCGCTCTCCGATGCCGTAAGGCAGGAAATTCTGCGCCAGGCCGCCACGCAATATGGCATCGGCGTGCCGGACGCGGCGGTGCGCGCGGTGCTCGGCACCATCCCCGCCTTCCAGACCAACGGCGTCTTCGACAAGGCGAAATTCGCCCAGGTGCTGCAGCAGAGCAGTATTTCCGAGGATAGCTTCATCGCCGAGGTCAAGGATGAGCTGATCGGCCGCCAGCTGATCACGCCGCTGACCGATGGCGCCAATGTGCCGGATGCGATGCTGGCGCCGATCTTCGCCCTGCTGGGCGAGCAGCGCATGGCCGCACTGGTGAATGTGCCGGTGAACACGCAAGCCCCGCCGGCGGCCCCGTCGGACGCGGTGCTGCAGCGTTATTGGCTGAACCATCAGAGCCAGTTCACCTTGCCCGAATACCGCAAGGTGCAGATGGTCATACTCTCCCCCGCCGTGCTGGCGCCGCAGGAAACCGTGCCGCAGGACCAGGTCGCGGCGGCCCTGGCGCGCGCCCAGGCCGCCAGCCCCAGCGTGCCGGCGCGTAGTGCCGAGGTGCTGTCGGTCGAGGATCTGGCCGATGCCTCGCAGCTGAAAGCCGCTTGGGCGAAAGGCGCGAACTGGGAGAAGATGCAGGCGCTGGCGAAAAAATATCACGCCACCCCGGTGCCGCTCAGCGCCGTGCAGCAGAACCAGATTCCCTCCGGCTGCGCTGGCGCAGGCGGTGTTCGCAGCACGGCAGGGCCAAGTGGTGGGGCCGGTCGCGGGCGATCTTGGCATGTATGTGTTCAAGGTGACGGATGTGTCCCAGTCCGGGCCGGATACGGCGCAGCTCACCGCCCAGGTGACGCAGCAGCTGCAATTGCAGCAGGCGCAGGCGGATGTGGCCAAGAATGTGGACGCGTTGCAGGACGCGCTGGCTGGCCAGACGCCTCTGGAGCAGCTCCCCGGCAATCTCGGCCTTGCGGCGGTTGAGGGCACGCTGGATGCGAACGGCAACACCCCGGATGGCAGCCCCGCGCCGATTCCCGGCGGGGATGATCTGAAGAGCGCCATCATCAAGACCGCCTTCGCCGCCCAGGCGGGCCAGGCGCCGCAGCTCCAGACCGGGCCGGATGGCAGCTATTACGCGCTCTCGGTTCAGGATGTGATCGCCCCCGCCGTGCAGCCTTTCGCCCAGGCCAAGGCCAAGGTGCTGAGCGCCTGGACGCAGGATGCGCAGCAGCGCGAGGCGGAAGTGATCGCGGCCAAGCTGATGCAGGATGTGAATACCGGCGTGCCGCTGAGCAATGCCGCCCTGGCGGTGGGGCTGAGCGTGACGCAGAGCCCGGGCTATACGCGTGAGATGCAGCCGCAGGATCAGCCGCCCCAGCTGGTGCCGGTGCTGTTCACCCTCAAGCCGGGCCAGGCGACCATGCTGAACAACGGCACAGGCTTCCTGGTGGCGGTGCTGACCAATGTGCAGGACCCGACCCCGCAGAGCGATCCCGCCACCTATGCGCAGCTTCAGCAGAGCCTGAATAAATCCTTGCAGGATGATCTGGGCGGGAGTTTCCTGGCCGGGCTGCAGGCACGCGACAAGGTGACTGTGAACCAGAAGCTGCTCGCGCAACTTTATCAGTGAGGAAGAAGTAGAGTCATCATGAACGCCGTTTCGCCAGACCGATTTGAGACCTTCCGCGCCGCCTATAATCAGGGCCGTGGCGCGCTGGTCTGGCGTCACGGCATCGCGGATCTGCTCACCCCCGTTGCTGCCTATCTGAAGGTGGCGCATGGCCAGCCTTATTCCTTCCTGCTGGAAAGCGTGGAGGGCGGGGCCACGCGCGGGCGCTATTCCGTGATCGGCATGGCGCCGGA
Source organism: uncultured Pseudomonadota bacterium (assembly GCA_963736885.1). Taxonomy (GTDB): domain Bacteria; phylum Pseudomonadota; class Alphaproteobacteria; order Acetobacterales; family Acetobacteraceae; genus Acidocella. Next base: position 214,659 of record CAVTQN010000005.1, on the reverse strand, counting down.
CCTGGTGTGGAAATGCGAGCGGGGTGTGGCCTCCGCAAACCGCGACGCAGCGGAAAAGCCCGAGGCCTTCGCGCCGGTGCTGGAGGCGCCGCTGAAGAATCTCCGCACCTTGATCGCCGAGACGCGGATGGATGTGCCCGAGGCGCTGCCGCCTTTGATTGGCGGGCTGCATGGCTATCTGGGCTATGACATGGTGCGGCTGATGGAGGAGCTGCCGGCGCTGAAGCCGGATGTGCTGGGGATTCCCGAAGCCATCCTCACCCGCCCGGGCCTGCTGATCGTCTTCGACGGCGTGACCGATGAGATGACCCTGGCGGCGCCGGTCTATCCGCGCGCGGGGGTGGATGCCGCCCAGGCCTACGCCGCCGCCGAGGCCAAGCTGAACGAGCTGGCGCTGGAGCTGGACAAGCCGGTGCCGCCCCTCACCGGCAGGCTGCTGGAGCCGCTGGAGCAAAGCTCCAACATGGAGAAGGATGAGTTTTTGGGCGTCGTGGAGACGGCCAAGAACTATATCCGCGCGGGTGACGCGTTCCAGATCGTCCCCTCCCAGCGTTTCGAGGCGCCGTTCTCCCTGCCGCCTTTCGCTTTGTACCGCTCTCTGCGCCGCATCAACCCGGCGCCGTTCCTGTTCTTCCTGGATTTCGGCACCTTCCAGGCCGTCGGCTCCTCGCCGGAGATTCTGGTGCGGCTGCGCGATGGCACGGTGACGATCCGCCCGCTGGCGGGCACCCGCCGGCGCGGCGCCACCACCGAGGAGGATGTGGCGCTGGAGCAGGAACTGCTGGCCGACCCGAAGGAGCGCGCCGAGCATCTGATGCTGCTCGATCTCGGCCGCAACGATGTGGGGCGGGTGGCGGAAATCGGCTCGGTGCGGGTGGCGCAGAGCTTCGCCATCGAGCGGTTTCTCGCATGTCATGCACATCTCCTCGACGGTCGAGGGCAGGCTGCGGCCGGAGCTGGAGGCGCTGGATGCGCTGATCGCGGGCTTTCCCGGCGGGCACGCTCTCGGGCGCGCCGAAAGTGCGGGCGATGCAGATCATCGAGGAGCTGGAGCCCTCGCGCCGCGGGCTCTATGCCGGGTGCATCGGCTATTTCGCCGCCAACGGCACCATGGATACCTGCATCGGCCTGCGCACCGCCTTGGTGAAGGACGGCAAGATGTATGTGCAGGCCGGCGTCGGCGTGGTGGCTGATTCCGACGCCGAGGCCGAATATATGGAAAGCGTGCAGAAGGCGCGGGCCCTGTTCCGCGCCGCCGAGGATGCGGTGCGCTACGTTGCCGCGCCGGAGGTTTGAGCGATGATTCTTCTGATCGATAATTACGACAGCTTCACCTTCAACCTGGTGCAGTTCTTCGGCGATCTCGGCGCGGACTGCGTGGTCAAGCGCAATGACGCGCTGAGTGCGCAGGACGTGCTGGCGATGCGGCCGGAGGCGGTGGTGCTTTCCCCCGGCCCCTGCACGCCGAACGAGGCGGGCATCTGCCTGGACATGGTGCAGGCCGCGGCGGAGGCAAGACTGCCGCTGTTCGGGGTGTGCCTGGGGCATCAGGCGATCGGCCAGGCCTTTGGCGGGCAGGTGGTGCGCGCGCCCGAGCCCGTGCATGGCAAGACCAGCCCGGTGTTCCACGACAATACGGGCGTGTTCGAGGGCCTGCCCAACCCCTTCACCGCCACGCGCTACCATTCGCTGATCGTGCAGCGCGCCGAGCCTGCCCGAGGCGCTGCTGCCCACTGCCTGGACGGAGGATGGCATCGTGATGGGGCTGCGCCATGCGGCGCTGCCGATCTATGGCGTGCAGTTCCATCCGGAGAGCATCGCCACCTCCCACGGGCATGATATTCTTCGCAACTTCCTGCATCTGGCGGGCGCAAAGGTGCCGGCTGCGGCGTGAGCGGCTCGCTTAAACCGGTACTGGCGCGGCTCGGCCGGGGCGAGAGCCTGTCCGCCGCCGAGTCCGAAGACGCGTTCGGCGTGGTGATGGACGGCCAGGCCACCCCGGCGCAGATCGGCGGCATGCTGATGGCGATGCGCGCGCAGGGGCGAGACGGTGGCCGAGTTGACCGGCGCGGTGACCGCCATGCGCGCGCGGATGGCGCGCATCGCGGCGCCGGACGGGGCCATGGATGTGTGCGGCACCGGCGGCGATGGCGCCGCCAGCCTGAACATCTCCACCGCCACCACCTTCGTGCTTGCGGCCTGCGGTGTGCCCGTGGCCAAGCATGGCAACAAGGCGCTGTCCTCGCGTTCGGGTGCGGCCGATGTGCTGACGGCGCTGGGAGTTGAGATCGAGCCGCCGCTGGAGAGGCTCTCCGGCGTGCTGAAGCAGGTGGGCTGCGTGTTTCTCTTCGCGCCGCGCCACCACCCGGCCCTGCGCCATGCCGCCCCGGTGCGGGTGGAGCTGGGTACGCGCACACTTTTCAACCTCACCGGCCCGATGGCCAACCCCGCCGGGGTGAAGCGCCAGCTGATGGGCGTTTACGACCCGGCTTGGCTGCGCCCGGTGGCGCAGACGCTGCGCGACCTGGGCACCGACTCCGCCTGGGTGGTGCATGGCGGCGGCATGGATGAGCTGGTTCTGGAGGGGGAGAATCACGTCGTCTCCCTGCTGGGCGGCGAGATCAAGGCATTCACCGTAACGGCGGCGGATGCAGGTCTGCTCCCCGCCCCCTCGGCCCTACTGAAAGGCGGCGATGCGGCCTATAATGCCGCGGCGCTCCTGGCCCTGCTGCGCGGGGACAAGGGCGCCTATCGGGACACGGTGCTGTTGAACGCCGCTGCCGCCCTTGTGGTGGCGGGGCGCGTGGAAAATCTGCCGCAGGGTGTCACCCAGGCGGCGAAGGCAATTGATCAAGGCGCGGCTCTGGCGGTTCTTGAACGGCTGAAGAGCGTGTCCGGAGAGTAGAAGACATGAATATGATGGTTGACGATGTGCTGGCGAAGATCTGCGCGGATAAGCGCAACGAGATCGCCGGGCGCCAGGCTGCCAAGCCGCTGGACGAGCTGAAGGCCGAGGTGAAGGATGCGGGCAGGACCCGCGGCTTCGCGCGGGCGTTGATGGATGCGGCGGCTTCCGGGCATACCGGGCTGATCGCCGAGATCAAGAAGGCCTCGCCCTCCGGCGGGCTGATCCGCCCGGATTTCGAGCCCGCCGCACTGGCGCAGGCCTACGCGCAGGCCGGGGCCACCTGCCTCTCGGTGCTGACGGACGAGACATATTTCCAAGGTTTGCCCGAGCATCTGCAAGCGGCGCGGGCGGCGGTGGAGCTGCCGGTGCTGCGCAAGGATTTCATGCTGGATGAGTACCAGATCTATGAAAGCCGGGCGATGGGGGCGGATTGCATCCTGCTGATCATGGCGGCACTCGACGATGTCAGGGCGCGGGAGCTGGAAGGCCTCGCCCGGGCGCTGGACATGGATGTGCTGGTGGAGGTGCATAACGAGGAGGAGCTGGACCGCGCGCTTTTGCTGCAAACCCCGCTGCTCGGCATCAATAACCGCAATCTGAAGACCCTGGTGACGGACATCGCCACCACGGAGGCGCTGTCCAGCCATTGCCCGCCGAACAAGTTCCTGATCTCCGAATCCGGCATCAGGAGCCATGAGGATGTCGCGCGGTTGCGCAAAGTCTGCGTGCAGGGCTTCCTGGTCGGCGAATTGCTGATGCGTCACGATGATGTCGGCGCGGCGGTGCGCGCGCTGCTGGGGACTTGACGGGGCTGACCCATATCGGCGCTGACGGCGCCGCGCGGATGGTCGATGTTTCGGCCAAGCCGGTCACGGCGCGCGAGGCGCAGGCCAAGGGGCGGGTGGCGATGCAGCCGGACACCGCCGCGCTGATCCGCGACGGCCAGGCCGCCAAGGGCGACGTGCTGGCGGCGGCGCGGATCGCGGGCATCATGGCCGCGAAGAAAACCGGCGAGCTGATCCCGCTTTGCCACCCTTTGCCGCTGGATTCGGTGAGCGTGGAACTGAGTGTGACCGCCGATGCCGTGGAGATCGAAGCCACGGCCCGCACCACCGGGCGCACGGGCGTGGAGATGGAGGCGCTGACGGCGGTGAGCGTCGCGGCGCTGACGATCTATGACATGGTGAAGGCCGTGGATAAGACCATGCGCATTGAGGCGATCCGCCTCACCCGCAAGACCGGCGGCAAGAGCGGGGATTTTTCCGCCCCATGATCAGCGTCGAAGCGGCGCGGGCACGGATTCTGGCCGGGCTGAAGCCCGTTGCGGCGGAGATGGTGGGGCTGGCCCAGGCCCATGGACGGGTGCTGGCCAAGCCGGTGCTGGCGCGCCTTACCATGCCGCCCGCCGATGTCTCGGCCATGGATGGCTACGCCGTGCGCGCGGCCGATGCGCAGCCCGGGGCGCGGCTGAGCCTGATCGGCGAGGCGCCGGCCGGGCATCCGTTCGCGGGGCAGATGGGGGCGGGCGAGGCGGTGCGGATTTTCACCGGCAGCGTGATCCCGGCCGGGGCCGATGCGGTGCTGATCCAGGAAAACGCCACAGCCGAGGGCCGTAACGTGCTGGTGAATGAGGCGGTGGCGCCGGGCCGGCATATCCGCCGCGCCGGGCAGGATTTCGCCGCCGGGGATGCGGTGATCCCGGCGGGCAAGCGGCTTTCGGTGCGCGATATCGGCGTGGCGGGGGCGGCGGGGCATCCCTGGCTTTGCGTGCATCGGCGCCCGCGCATCGCCATTCTCTGCACGGGCGATGAGATTGCCCTGCCGGGCGAGACGGTGCCCGAAGGCGGCATCGCCAATTCCAACGCCGCCATGCTGGCCGCCTTTGTCACCGCCCATGGCGGGGAGCCGCTGCTGCTGCCTATCGCGCGCGATACCGAGGACGCGGTGGCGGCAGGCGCCATTGCTGCGCGCGGGGCGGATCTGCTGGTGACCACCGGCGGCGCCAGCGTGGGGGCGCATGATCTGGTGCAGGCCGGGCTGGCACGGCAGGGATTCGCGCTGGATTTTTGGAAGATCGCGATGCGCCCGGGCAAGCCGCTGATCTTTGGGAGCGTGGACGGGCTGCCGGTGCTGGGGCTGCCGGGCAATCCGGTCTCGGCCTATGTCTGCGCCACCTTGTTTCTGGGCGGCGCCATCGCAATGCTGGGCGGGCTGGCGCCCGCCGCGCCGGTGCTGGAGACGGCCCGGCTGGGCGCGCCCATGAAGCCGAATGACGCGCGGGAGGATTATGTCCGCGCCCTGCTGGCCCATGACGGCGCGGGCTGGGTGGCAACGCCTCTGCCGGTGCAGGATTCCGGCATGTTGCGGGCGCTGGCGCAGGCGGGGGCGTTGATCCGCCGTATGCCGCACGCCCCGGCGGCGGCGGTGGGCGAGGCGGTCGAGATCCTGCGGCTGGAGATTTTGTGACACGCTTGACGCGAAAACGAGAACTAAACTAGAACATTTCCGAGTTGGCGTTTTGTTCCTGGCGCCACGTCCCCTTGGAGATGCCCGATGCTCACCCCCAAGCAGCATGAATTACTGTTATTCATCGACAAACATCTGCGCGAGACCGGTTGCAGCCCAAGCTTTGAGGAAATGAAGGAGGCGCTGGATCTGCGCTCCAAATCCGGCATTCACCGGCTGATCTCCGCCCTTGAGGAGCGCGGCTTTCTGCGCCGCCACAAGCACCGGGCGCGGGCGCTGGAGGTCACGCGCCTGCCGCAGGACCTGGCCGCCACCCAGGCGGAGGCCAGGGGCTTTTCGCCCAACGTGATCCAGGGCAATTTCGGGCCCCGCTTGCCTGGCCTGCGGGCCGAGGCGCCGGAGGCGGGGGCGATCTCCCTGCCGCTCTATGGCAAAATCGCCGCCGGCCTGCCGATCGAGGCGCTGCGCGATAATGAGGAACAGATCGAGGTGCCGATGTCCATGCTGGGCGGCGGCGAGCATTTTGCCCTCACCGTCGAGGGGGATTCGATGATCGAGGCCGGGATTCTGGACGGCGATACGGTCATCATCCGCCGCGGCGAGGTCGCTGATAACGGCCAGATCATCGTGGCTTTGGTGGATGAGAACGAGGTGACGCTGAAGCGGCTGCGCCGCAAGGGGCAGTCCATCGCGCTGGAGCCCGCCAACGTGAAATACGAGACCAGGATTTTCCCGCCCGAGCGCGTGCGCGTGCAGGGGCGGCTGGTGGCGCTGCTGCGCCGCTACTGATCAGCTCTTGGCGGTGCGCAAGGCTGCGCGGCCGCCATCGATGCCGAAGACCTCCCCGGTGATCCAGCTGGCGTCCGGGCCGAGCAGGAAGGCGGCGAGTGCGGCCACCTCCGATGGCCGGCCCAGGCGCGCCAGCGGGTGCAGGGCCGCGATGGCCTCTTTCAGTTTCGCATTGCCTATAATGGGTGCCGCCATGCCGGTTTCCGTGAGGCTGGGGGCGATGCAGTTCACCCGTACATGCGGCGCCAGCTCCGCCGCCAGGGAACGCGTCAGCCCCTCAACCGCCGCCTTGGCGCTGCCAATGGCCGCGTGCAGGGCAAAGCCCTGCCGCGCCGCGACAGAGGAGAACAGCACCACCGCCCCCTGCGCCGCCGCCAGCGCGGGGGCTGCCGCCTGCACGCACAGCGCGGCGCCCACCACGTTCAGCGTGTAAGTGTCCAGCAGATCCTGCGCGGTGAGCCGGGCCAGCGGCTTCAGCAGAATGGACCCGGCGCAATAGGCCATGCCGGACAGCGTGCCGCCTTGCGTGGCTTCCGCCACCGCCGCCTTGATGCTCTCCGGGTCTTCCGCCCGTAGGGCGAGCGGCACCGCGCCCAGCGGGGCGGCGGCCTCAGCCGCGCGCTCGGCGGAGCGGCTGGTGAGGAATAGCGTCGCCAGCGGCTGCGCGGCACGCAGCTTGGCTGCCAAAGCCTGGCCAATGCCGCCCGTGCCGCCGATGATCAGATAGCTCTCTGCCATGTTCCCCTCCGCGTCTCTTTATACGCGCACGCGGAGGGGCTGGATCAGCGTTCGCTCAGGGCCGGCCGACTTTGTTGTTGCGGCGGCGGCGCTGCTGCTCGCTCAGCTTGCCATCCCCGTTACCGGCGAAGGGTCTGCCCGGGGGCCGTTTGCCGAAGGCGGGCTTGGCCGGGCCATCGAAATGCGGGCGGGGCGGGGCGCTGTTGGGCGCCGAGGTGGCGTCGATCTGCGCCTCGCCATTGCCCGCAGCCGCCTGGGCGAAACTCTGCGCCGCATGGGCGGCGATCTCGAATTTCGTCTCGCGGTCGAAGATGCGGATCGACCCGATCTCCTGCTTGGTGATGCCGCCGGCCTTGCAGATGAGCGGGATCAGCCAGCGCGGGTCGGCATTCTGCTTGCGCCCCAGAGGCAGGCGGAACCAGGCGCCATTGCCATCGCTTTGATGGCGCGGACCGCCGGGAGCGTGTGAAACTCGCGCATGGGGCGGGCAGGGCGGGGCGCCTCCGGCGGCAGCAGGGTGACATGCGCCGGGGCGGGCAGGTTGGTCTGCGCCAGACGCACGAACGCCGCGGCGATGGCCTCGGGGCTGGCGCGCTCCAGCAGCTTGCGGGCGAGCTGCTGCTTGGCGTCATCCGGCGTCTCGCTCAGCAGCGGATGGTCGAGCAGCCGCTCCTCATCTTTGGCGCGGATATCGGCCGGGGTCGGCGGGTCCTGCCAGCTGGCCTCGGCATTGGCCTCGCGCAGCAGAAGCTCGGCGCGGCGGCGCTTGGGCGGCGGCACCATCAAAATCGACACGCCCTTGCGCCCGGCCCGGCCGGTGCGCCCGGAGCGGTGCAGGAAGGTGGCCTTGTTGGTCGGCAGGTCGGCATGGATGACGAGGTCGAGGTCCGGCAGATCCAGCCCGCGCGCCGCCACGTCGGTCGCAATGCAGACCTGGGCGCGGGAATCGCGCAGGGCGGTCAGCGCGGAATTACGCTCGGCCTGGGAGAGCTCGCCCGAGAGCGCGACGGCGGCAAAGCCGCGCGTCTGCAGGCTGGCATGCAGATAGCGCACGGAATCACGCGTGGCGCAGAACACCAGGGCCCGGCTGTCCTGCACGCGCAGCAGGTTCACCAGGGCGGCCTCCAGCTCATGCCCCAGCACGCGGATGGCGCGGTATTCGATATCCGCATGGGGCTGGTTGGCGGCGGCCGTGTCGATGCGCAGGGCGTTCTGCTGGTAGGTGCGCGCCAGCGCCGCGATCTCGCGCGCGATGGTGGCGGAGAACAGCAGGGTGCGCCGGTCTTCCGGCGCCGCGCTGAGGATGAATTCCAGCTCGTCGCGGAAGCCGAGATCGAGCATCTCGTCCGCTTCGTCCAGCACCACGGCTTCCAGCTCGTTCAGGCGCAGATTGCCGCGCTCGATATGGTCTTTCAGCCGCCCCGGCGTGCCGACGACGATATGGCAGCCCTGGGCGAGCAGCCGGGCTTCACGACGCGCGTCCATGCCGCCGACGCAGGCGAGGATGCGCGCATGGGCGAATTCGTACAGCCAGGTCAGCTCAGAATGCACCTGCAGGGCCAGCTCGCGCGTGGGGGCGATGACCAGCACCAAAGGCGCCTGGGTGCCGGGCATGGTCTCGCTCTCGCCCAGCACGGTGCTGGCGAGCGCCAGCCCGAAGGCGACGGTTTTGCCGGACCCGGTCTGGGCGGAGACCAGCAGGTCCCGCCCTTCGGTCTCGGGGGCGAGGACGGCGCTCTGCACCGCAGTGGGTTCGGCGTAGCCGCGCTGGGCGAGCGCCCGGGCTAGGCTGGGATTGGTAACGGGGAAAGGCATGGCGGGCTCATAGGGGCTGGCCGCATGTGGAACAAGCGGTGGAATAGCCGGGCTGATGTGCGATCTGCCTCTTACCTGCCACGTAAATGCGGGGCTGGGGGCGCCGCTATGCGAAAATGGCGGGTATTTTGGCCGATTTGCACATGATAGCGTGACATTTCGGGATTGATGACCGCCCCGGGGTGCCCTATGCTGCCTTTGCTTGGCTTGCGCCCGGTGCCCCAAAGTCTTTTAGAGGACAGTTTTTATAGTGCGACCCCCGAAGAACGACCGCCAGCGGCAGAGCCGCCGTCGCGGTTTTGACGACGACAACTTTTTTGGCAACGCTCCCTCCTTCCCGCCGTCTTTCTCGGGGTTTGGGGCGACGTCCTCTGCACCGGAAGCCAAGGCAACGGTGAAATGGTACAACCCTGAGAAGGGCTTCGGCTTCGTTGAGATGGCCGACGGTTCCGGGGATGTATTCCTGCATGCGAATTCCCTGCAGAACGCTGGCTTCCAGGCGGTGACGCCGGGTGCCGTCCTGCAGATCCGTGTTGGCCAGGGCCAGAAAGGCCGTCAGGTCGACCAGGTGATTTCGGTCACCGAGGGTGATGCCCCGCCGCCGCGTGCCGCTGGTGGTTTCGGTGGCGGCGGTTTCGACCGCCCGCGCGCCCCGCGCCCGGCCCGCCAGCAGGCCTCCGGCCCGGCTGTGGAGATGACCGGCATCGTCAAGTGGTACAATGCCACCAAGGGCTTCGGCTTCATTAGCCCGGAGAGCGGCGGCAAGGATGTGTTCGTGCACGCCACCGCGCTGGAAACGGCCGGGATCTCCCCGCTGCAGGAAGGCCAGTCCGTGCGCATGAGCGTCGTTCAGGGCGCCAAGGGCCCCGAGGTTTCCTCGATCAGCCTCGGCTGAGCGTTTTAATCTCTCTGAAAAGCCCCGCGAAAGCGGGGCTTTTTTGTTTGGGGGGGGCTTTATGGGGCCGGGGCGTGGCAGACCGCTTCGAGATGATAGCCGTCCGGGTCGAACACGAAGGCCCCGTAATAATCAGGATGATAATGCGGCCGCAGCCCGGGGGCGCCGTTGTCCCTGGCCCCGGCGGCAAGGGCGGCCTTGTGGAACGCATCCACGGCGGGGCGGCTGCTGGCGGGGAAGGCGATATGGGTGCCGGTGCCCGGCACGCTGGCCGAATTGATCCAGAAGAAGGCGCGCGGGGGGATGCCGAACCCCGCATAGGACTCGCCATCTCCATAGAGCAGCGTGATGCCGAGCGGCTGAAAGACCGCTTTGTAGAAGGTGAGGCTGGCCGGGAAGTCGGCCACTTTCAAGGAGACATGGTCAAGCATGGGCCAGAACCTCCAGGCTGCTTAAGTGCCCCACCCCGGCCGCCTCCAGCCTTTCCCATGCAGCGTCCAGGGAGCCGTTGAGGTCGATGGTCCGGCAGGCATCCGCGATGATGGCAGCGTTGAAGCCGAAGAAGCGGGCATCCTCCGCCGTCCAGGCCACGCAGAAATCCAGCGCCAAGCCACATATATATAGGTCGGTGATGCCCCTGGAACGCAGATAGCCGTCCAGCCCGGTGCGGGTGGTGCGGTCGGCTTCCAGAAAGGCGGAGTAGCTGTCCACATTTCTGTGGCTGCCCTTGCGGATGATCAGGCTGGCATGGGGGATTTTAAGGCCGGGATGCAGCGCCGCCCCTGGTGTTTCCATCACGCAATGGGTGGGCCAGAGTACCTGCGGGCCGTAGGGCAGGTCGATCATCTCGAAGGCCGCCTTGCCTGGATGGTTGGCGGCGAAGGAGATGTGGTCCGCCGGGTGCCAGTCTTGGGTGAGCACCACGGTTTCGAATTGCCGGGCCAGCTCGTTGACCAACGGCACGATCTCATCGCCGCCCGGCACGGCCAGCGCGCCGCCGGAGCAAAAATCGGGCTGGAGGTCGACGACGATGAGGGCGGCGTTTTTTTGCATGGCTTGTATCTAAGAGGAAAAATACCAGGGGTGCTAGACAGGGGGCGGGGCTTAGGCTAAGGCTCCGCCCCTCGGAACGCGGGAGGCAGGGGACAGGTGTGCCCGGCCGGTTGAACCGCGGTCCAGTGGTCTCCAGCCTAGCTGGTTGGGCCATAGGATGAAAGGAGCCAGAAATGGCAAAGAAGATTGTCGGCTATATCAAGCTGCAGATCCCTGCAGGCAAGGCGAACCCGTCGCCGCCGGTGGGTCCCGCGCTCGGCCAGCGTGGTCTGAACATCATGCAGTTCGTCAAGGAATTCAATGCTGCCACGCAGCAGATGGAGCCCGGTATGCCGGTGCCGGTGGTGATCACCGCGTTCGCCGACCGTACCTTCTCCTTCGTCATGAAGACCCCGCCCAACACCTACTTCCTGAAGAAGGCGGCGGGCATCACCAAGGGCACCACGACGCCGGGCAAGGGTGCCGCCGTGGGCAAGGTGACGATGGCGCAGCTCCATGAGATCGCCAAGACCAAGATGATTCACATGAACGCCAACGATGCGGACGCCGCCGTGCGCATGCTGATCGGCTCTGCCCGTTCGATGGGCCTGACCGTGGTGGAGGGCTGATAAGATGGCACATGATAAGCGTCTGACCGCCGCCCGCGGCAAGGTTGACCGCTCCAAGCTCTACGCCCTGACCGAGGCGATGACGCTGGCGAAGTCCAATGCGACCGCTAAGTTCGACGAGACCATCGAGATCTCGCTGAACCTGGGCATCGACCCGCGCCATGCTGACCAGATGGTCCGCGGCCTGATCTCCCTGCCGAACGGCACGGGCAAGACCCTGCGCGTGGGCGTGTTCGCCCGCGGTGCGAAGGCCGAGGAGGCTCTGGCCGCCGGTGCCGACGTGGTCGGTTCCGACGATCTGGCCGAGAAGGTGCAGGCTGGGGACATCCAGTTCGACCGCTGCATCGCCACCCCGGACATGATGGCCCTGGTTGGTAAGCTTGGTAAGATCCTGGGCCCGCGCGGCCTGATGCCGAACCCCAAGCTTGGCACCGTGACCATGGACGTGAAGGGCGCGGTGACCGCCGCCAAGTCCGGCCAGGTTGAGTTCCGCGCCGAGAAGGCCGGCATCATCCATGCCGGTATCGGCAAGGCGAGCTTCGCCTGAGGACAAGCTGGTCGAGAACGCCAAGGCGCTGATCGATGCTGTCCAGAAGGCCAAGCCGACCGGCGCCAAGGGCACCTACCTGCAGAAGGTGGCGCTGTCCTCGACGATGGGCCCGGGCGTGAGCGTGGACGTTTCCACGGTCGCGTAAGGTTTTTTAGAGATACGCGCCGGCTTTCGGGCTGGCGCGGGCAGGGGGCCGCAAGGCTCCCGACCTGTCCAAGACCGCATGTACCGCAGGGTTTAAAGGGGCTTGCTCCGCACACGGTAGAGAGGTGCCAAAGTTTTCGCTTCGCGGCGGCTTTGGTGGTTCTGAAAAGGACAGGCGAAAGCAATCCGGGATGGTCCCGGTTGCTTGGGTAACCTGGCGGGGCGTGGGAAACCACAAACCGCCGTAAGTTGGAGACGGATGTGGATCGCATAGAGAAGCGTGAATTCGTCGCTGAGCTGTCTGCGGTGTTCGCGGATACGTCCATGGTCATGTGTCACCCGCAACGAGGGTATGACGGTGGCGGACGTGACCGAACTGCGCCGCAAGATGCGGGCGGCGGGAGTCGAGCTTCAAGGTTGCGAAGAATCGTCTGGCCCTTCTTGCTCTTCAAGGAACCCGGTTCGACGGCATTTCGCCCCTGATGAAGGGGCCTACGGCTCTGGCCTGGTCTGCGGACCCGGTTGCCGTGGCCAAGGTTGCTGTCGACTTCGCCAAGACCAATGACAAGTTTGTTCTGGTGGGTGGTGCCCTCGGCAGCCAAGTGCTGAATGCCGATGGTATCAAGGCGCTCTCCGAGCTGCCGTCCCTGGACAGCCTGCGCGCCAAGATCCTGGGGCTTATCCAAGCCCCGGCGACCAAGGTGGCGGGCGTGCTGCAGGCGCCGGCCGGACAGCTTGCCCGGGTCTTCTCGGCGTACGCCGATTCCAAGGAGAGCGAGGCGGCCTGAACGGCTCTCGCGCACTTGTCGCTTTTTCGCGGGGCCGCGTGGTGCGGCCTTGCATTGAACCAAACAAAGCCTATCTACTCGAAGGATTTTTTACATGGCTGACCTGAACGCGCTCGTTGAAGAGCTGTCGAAGCTGACCGTCCTGGAGGCCGCCGAGCTCTCCAAGCTGCTGGAAGAGAAGTGGGGCGTTTCCGCCGCCGCCCCGGTGGCCGTTGCCGCTGTTGCCGGCCCGGCCGCCGCTGCCGCTCCCGGTTGAGGAGCAGACCGAGTTCACCGTGATCCTCGCCAATGGCGGCGACAAGAAGATCAACGTGATCAAGGAAATCCGCACGATCACCGGTCTGGGCCTGAAGGAGGCCAAGGATCTGGTCGAGGGCGCGCCGAAGACCGTCAAGGAAAACGCGACCAAGGACGAGGCTGCGGCCATCAAGAAGACGCTGGAAGAGCAGGGCGCGACTGTCGAGGTCAAGTAATCCTGCTTCCCGCGACGGCATGAAGACGCCGTTGCGCGCATAGGGAAAAAGGGCAGGCGGTGACCGTTTGGTGGCCGCCTGCCACCCGTTTTTTAGACGACGACGCTTTTTAGACGACGATCAATCTGACCGAGGGTGATGCGATGAACGCGATGAACGGTGGTTTCGGCAAGGGCTCTTTCACCAGCCGTAAGCGCATTCGGAAAAGCTTTAGTCGGATCCCTGAAGTCGCGCCGATGCCAAATCTCATCGACGTGCAGCGCGCGAGCTATGACTCCTTCCTGCAGATGAATGTGAAGGCTGATTCGCGCACCAATTCCGGCCTGCAGGAAGTGTTCAAGTCGGTCTTCCCGATCGACGATTTCGCTGGCCGCGGCCGTCTTGAGTTCGTGCATTACGAGCTGGAAGAGCCGAAATACGATGTTGAGGAGTGCATCCAGCGCGGCATGACCTATGCCGCCCCGCTGAAGGTGATCCTGCGCCTGATCGTCTGGGATCTGGACGAGGATACCGGCGCGCGCTCCATCCGCGATATTAAAGAGCAGCCCGTTTACATGGGCGACATGCCGCTGATGACCGATAACGGCACCTTCGTGGTGAACGGCACCGAGCGCGTGATCGTCTCGCAGATGCACCGCAGCCCGGGCGTGTTCTTCGACCATGACCGCGGCAAGACCCATAGCTTCGGGCAAGTACCTCTTCACCGCCCGCGTCATCCCCTATCGCGGCTCCTGGCTCGATTTCGAGTTCGACGCCAAGGACCTGATCTATGTGCGCATCGACCGCAAGCGCAAGCTGCCGGTCACCACGCTGCTCTACGCGCTGCCCTCCGCTGCCACCGAGCAGCTGATCGAGGCGCGCAAGGCCAAGGGCGAGACGGTCGAGATCGGCGAGATCAAGGGCATGGACTCCGAGGAGATCCTGAACTTCTTCTATGGCAAGGTCGTCTTCGCCTGCAAGAAAGGCCAGTGGGCCCGCCCGTTCGAGGCTGAGGCCTTCCGCAACCTCAAGCTCATCGAGGATCTGGTCGATGCCGAGACCGGCGAGGTCGTGGCCAAGACCGAGGAGAAGCTGACCACCCGCGTGGTCCGCAAGATCGCCGAGAAGACCAAGAACGTGCTGGTCTCGCGCGCCGATCTGGTGGGCCGCTTCCTGGCGGAAGATCTGTTTGACCCCAACACCGGCGAGATCTTCGGCGAGGCCGGCGAGGAGCTGAGCGAGCAGAAGCTGACGGCGCTGGAGGAGAAGGGCATCGACGAGCTGCCGACCCTGGCGGTCGACCAGGCGAACGGCCCGTGGATCCGCAACACCCTGGCGGCCGACAAGAACGGCAACCGCGACGATGCGCTGATCGATATCTACCGCGTCATGCGCCCGGGCGAGCCGCCGACCTCCGAGACCGCCGAGACGCTGTTCAAGGGCCTGTTCTTCGATTCCGACCGCTACGACCTCTCGGCCGTGGGCCGCGTGAAGATGAATATGCGCCTTGGCATCGACGTGCCGGACACCGTGCGCGTGCTGCGCAAGGACGATATCCTGCGCACCATCAAGATCATGACCGAGCTCAAGGACGGGCGCGGCGCGATCGACGATATCGATAATCTCGGCAACCGCCGCGTGCGCTCCGTCGGCGAGCTGATGGAGAACCAGTACCGCGTCGGCCTGCTGCGCATGGAGCGCGCCATCCGCGAGCGCATGGGCTCGGTCGATATCGACAGCGTGATGCCGCACGACCTCATCAACGCCAAGCCGGCTGCTGCCGCGGTGCGTGAGTTCTTCGGCTCCTCGCAGCTGTCAGCCAGTTCATGGACCAGACCAACCCGCTCTCCGAGGTGACGCATAAGCGCCGCCTCTCGGCCC
This sequence comes from uncultured Pseudomonadota bacterium, assembly GCA_963736885.1. GTDB lineage: Bacteria > Pseudomonadota > Alphaproteobacteria > Acetobacterales > Acetobacteraceae > Acidocella. Next base: position 199,572 of record CAVTQN010000005.1, on the reverse strand, counting down.
TCGGGCCGGGCGGTCTGACCCGCGAGCGCGCCGGCTTTGAGGTGCGCGACGTGCACCCGACCCATTATGGCCGCATCTGCCCGATTGAGACGCCGGAAGGCCCGAATATCGGTCTGATCAACTCGCTGGCCACCTACGCCAAGGTGAACAAATACGGCTTCATCGAGACCCCGTACCAGCTGGTGCAGGAGGGCGTGGTGCAGCCGAGCTGGAAGTACCTCTCCGCCATGGAGGAGGAGCGTCTGGTGGTGGCCCAGGCCGACGCCCATAAGGGCGAGGACGGCACGCTGAAGGACGATCTCGTCTCCGTGCGCCGCAATGGCGACTTCTTGATGGTCAAGCCCGAGGACGTGACCGCCATCGACGTCTCGCCCAAGCAGCTGGTCTCCGTTGCCGCCGCACTCATCCCGTTCCTGGAGAACGACGACGCCAACCGCGCGCTGATGGGCTCCAACATGCAGCGCCAGGCGGTGCCGCTGATCCGTTCCGACGCGCCGGTTGTCGGCACCGGCATGGAGGCCGCCGTGGCCCGTGACTCGGGTGCCACCATCGTCGCCAAGCGCGCCGGCATCATCGACCAGATCGACGGTGCGCGTATCGTGGTGCGCGCCACCGCCGAAGACGGCATGACCCAGGGTGTCGATATCTACCGCCTGCGCAAATACATGCGCTCCAACCAGAGCACCTGCATCAACCAGCGTCCGCTGGTGCGCGTGGGTGACCGGGTGGCGGCGGGCGATATCATCGCCGACGGCCCGTCCACCGAGCTGGGCGAGCTGGCGCTGGGCCGCAACGCGCTCTGCGCCTTCATGCCCTGGAACGGCTATAACTTCGAGGACTCCATCCTGATCTCCGAGCGGATCGCCAAGGATGACGTCTTCACCTCGATCCATATCGAGGAGTTCGAGGTGATGGCCCGCGACACCAAGCTGGGCCAGGAAGAAATCACCCGCGACATCCCGAATGTCGGCGAGGAAGCTTTGCGCAGCCTCGACGAGGCCGGCATCGTCTATATCGGCGCCGAGGTGAACCCGGGCGACATTCTGGTCGGCAAGGTGACGCCGAAGGGCGAAAGCCCGATGACGCCGGAAGAGAAGCTGCTGCGCGCCATCTTCGGCGAGAAGGCCTCCGACGTGCGCGACACCTCGCTGCGCCTGCCGCCGGGCACCTCCGGCACCATCGTCGATGTGCGCGTGTTCAACCGCCGCGGCGTGGACAAGGACGAGCGCGCGCTGGCGATCGAGCGCGCCGAGATCGAGCGCCTGGCCAAGGACCGCGACGACGAGAAGGGCATCCAGGAGCGCGCCTTCCTGAACCGGCTGCGCGAGGCGCTGATCGGCCAGGTTGCGGGCTCGGGCTTCAAGGGCATCAAGGCCGGCACCGAGATCACCGCCGAAGTGCTCGCCGAGCATGCGCGCGGCGCCTGGCGCAACATCGTCGTGCAGGACGATGCGGTGATGGCGAATATCGAGCTGATGAAGCGCGAGTTCGACGCCGCCGTGAAGCGCCTGCAGGACCGCTTCGAGAGCAAGGTCGAGAAGCTGCAGCGCGGCGACGAGCTGCTGCCCGGCGTGATGAAGATGGTCAAAGTGTTCGTGGCGGTGAAGCGCAAGCTGCAGCCGGGCGACAAGATGGCCGGCCGCCACGGCAACAAGGGTGTGGTCTCGCGCGTTGTGCCGGTGGAGGACATGCCCTTCCTGGAAGACGGCACCCCGGTTGACCTGGTGCTGAACCCGCTGGGCGTGCCCTCGCGCATGAACGTGGGGCAGATCCTCGAGGTGCATCTGGGCTGGGCCTGCGCCAATCTTGGCAAGCAGATCGGCAAGGCGGTGGAAGAATACCGCCGCACCGGCGAAGCCCGCCAGGAGCTGATGGACCGGCTGAAGCTGGCTTACGGCGAAGAGATCTTCGAGGAGCAGATCAAGGACCTCGACGATGACGCGCTGGTTGAGCTGTCGCGCAACGTCACCAAGGGCGTGCCCATCGCGACCCCGGTGTTCGATGGTGCCCGTATCCCGGATATCGAGGAGATGCTGGCGAAGGCGGGGGTTGATGTCTCCGGCCAGAGCACGCTGATCGATGGCCGCACGGGTGAGCCGTTCGAGCGCAAGGTGACGGTTGGGTATATGTACATGCTCAAGCTGCACCATCTCGTCGACGACAAGATCCATGCCCGCTCCATCGGCCCGTACTCGCTCGTCACCCAGCAGCCGCTGGGCGGCAAGGCGCAGTTCGGTGGCCAGCGCTTCGGCGAAATGGAGGTCTGGGCGCTGGAAGCTTACGGCGCCGCCTACACGTTGCAGGAAATGCTGACCGTGAAGTCCGACGACGTCTCCGGCCGTACCAAGGTGTACGAGGCCATTGTGCGCGAGCAGGACAATTTCGAAGCCGGTATCCCCGAAAGCTTCAACGTGCTGCTGAAGGAACTGAAATCCTTGGGCCTGAACGTCGATCTGGAGCAGTCGGCCTCTTAGAGCGCGATGACCTTGGCGCCGCGCGCTTTGCGGGCGGTTCCAAGGTCGCTCTCGCCCTCTCTCAATAGAGGCCGGTTGTTCCCGAACGAGTGCAGGATGCCAGGCCAAGATAAGGATGATGCGTAATGAATGATTTGATGAAGATTCTCGGGTCGGCCGGTCAGACGGCGTCTTTCGACCAGATCAAGATCCAGATCGCCTCGCCGGAGCAGATCCGCAGCTGGTCTTACGGTGAGATCAAGAAGCCGGAGACGATCAACTACCGGACCTTCAAGCCCGAGCGTGACGGCCTGTTCTGCGCGCGCATTTTCGGGCCGATCAAGGATTACGAGTGCCTGTGCGGCAAGTACAAGCGCATGAAGTTCCGCGGCATCATCTGCGAGAAGTGCGGCGTGGAAGTGACGCTGGCCAAGGTGCGCCGCGAGCGCATGGGCCATATCGAGCTGGCCTCGCCGGTTGCGCATATCTGGTTCCTGAAGTCCCTGCCTTCGCGCATCGCCACCATGCTCGACATGACGCTGAAAGATGTCGAGAAGGTGCTGTATTTCGAGAGCTATATCGTTCTCGAGCCGGGCACGACCGACCTCAAGCTGCACCAGCTCATCTCCGAGGATGAGATGTTCAACAAGCAGGACGAGTTCGGCGAGGACGGGTTCCGTGCCGGCATCGGCGCCGAGGCGATCAAGGCGATCCTGCTCGGGATCGACCTCGCCGAGACGCGCGCCGAGATGCGCGCCGAGCTGAAGGAGACCACCTCCGAGACCAAGCGCAAGAAGCTGGTCAAACGCCTGAAGCTGGTCGAGAACTTCCTGGAATCCGGCACCCACCCCGAGTGGATGGTGCTGGACGTGGTCCCGGTGATCCCGCCCGAGTTGCGCCCGCTGGTGCCGCTGGATGGCGGGCGCTTCGCGACCTCCGACCTGAACGACCTTTACCGGCGCGTCATCAACCGCAATAACCGCCTGAAGCGCCTGATGGAGCTGCGCGCGCCCGACATCATCGTGCGCAACGAGAAGCGCATGCTGCAGGAATCGGTGGACGCGCTGTTCGATAACGGCCGCCGCGGCCGCGCCATCACCGGCACCAATAAGCGCCCGCTGAAGTCGCTCTCCGACATGCTGAAGGGCAAGCAGGGCCGCTTCCGCCAGAACCTGCTGGGCAAGCGCGTCGATTATTCCGGCCGTTCGGTCATCGTGGTGGGCCCGGAGCTGAAGCTCCACCAGTGCGGCCTGCCCAAGAAGATGGCGCTGGAGCTGTTCAAGCCCTTCATCTACGCCAAGCTGGAGAAATACGGCCTGGCCACCACCATCAAGGCTGCGAAGCGCATGGTGGAGAAGGAGCGCCCGGAGGTGTGGGACATCCTCGAAGAGGTGATCCGCGAGCATCCTGTGATGCTGAACCGCGCCCCCACGCTGCACCGCCTGGGCATCCAGGCCTTCGAGCCGATCCTGATCGAGGGCAAGGCCATCCAGCTTCACCCGCTGGTCTGCACCGCCTTCAACGCGGATTTCGACGGCGACCAGATGGCCGTGCACGTGCCGCTCTCCATCGAGGCGCAGCTGGAAGGCCGCGTGCTGATGATGTCCACCAACAATATTCTGTCGCCCGCCAACGGTAAGCCGATTATCGTGCCGAGCCAGGATATCGTTCTGGGCCTCTACTACCTCTCCCTGGAAACGCCGGAATTCCTGGCCGCCAAGGATGAGGAGGCGTCGGCCTTCGGCACCGTGGGCGAGATCGAGTTCGCGCTCACCGCCGGGGCGCTGAAGCTGCACGACAAGATCCGCGCCCGCGTGAAGAACATGGATCATGATGGCCAGGTGAAGACCTCCATCGTGGCGACCACGCCGGGCCGCATGCTCATCGGCCAGCTTCTGCCGCTGAACCCGAATGTGAACTTCTCGGTCGTCAACAAGATGCTGACCAAGAAGGCCGTGCAGGACGTGATCGACCTCGTCTACCGCCATTGCGGTCAGAAGGAGGCGGTGATCTTCTGCGACCGCATGATGGGCCTCGGCTTCCGCCACGCGGCGAAGGCGGGCATCTCCTTCGGCAAGGACGATATGCGCATCCCCGACTCCAAGGCGGGCCTGGTGGCGACCACGCAGGCCGAGGTGCGCGAGTTCGAGCAGCAATACCAGGACGGTCTGATCACCGCCGGCGAGCGCTACAACAAGGTCGTCGACGCCTGGTCGCGTTGTAAGGACCTCGTGGCCACCGCGATGATGAAGGAGATTTCCAAGCAGGAGATCGGCCGGCCGACCAACGCCGTGTGGATGATGAGCCATTCCGGTGCCCGTGGTTCGGCGGCGCAGATGTCCCAGCTGGCCGGCATGCGCGGCCTGATGGCCAAGCCGTCCGGTGAGATCATCGAGCAGCCGATCATCGCGAACTTTAAGGAAGGCCTCTCGGTTCTCGACTACTTCAACTCCACCCACGGCGCCCGCAAGGGTCTGGCGGACACGGCGTTGAAGACCGCGAACTCCGGCTACCTCACCCGCCGTCTGGTCGACGTGGCGCAGGATTGCATCATCGTCGAGGATGATTGCGGCACCGAGCGTGGCCTGAATGTGAGCGCGGTGCGCGATGGTGGTGAGATCGTCGCCTCGCTGGCCGAGCGCGTGCTGGGCCGCACCGCGGCGGAAGACGTGGTTGACCACGCCACGGGCGAGCTGATCCTGCCGCGCAACATGCTGATCGAGGAGGCCCAGGCCGAGAAGATCGAGAAGTCCGGCATCGAGACGGTGAAGATCCGCTCCGTGCTGACCTGCGACACCAAGATCGCCGTCTGCGCCAAGTGCTATGGGCGCGACCTGGCGCGCGGCACCCCGGTGAATGTCGGCGAGGCGGTCGGCGTGATCGCCGCCCAGTCCATCGGCGAGCCGGGCACGCAGCTGACCATGCGTACCTTCCATATCGGTGGCGCGGCCCAGCGTGGTGCCGAGCAGTCCAACGTGGAAGCCAGCCATGACGGCACCGTCGTCATCCGCAACCGCACGGTGGTGACCAACTCCCAGGGCGTGCCGGTGGTGATGAGCCGCAACTGCGAAATCGTCCTCACCGATGCCGGCAAGCGCGAGCGTGCCCGCTTCCGCGTGCCCTACGGTGCCCGCCTGCTGGTGGACGAGGGGGCGGATGTCGCACGTGGCCAGAAGCTGGCCGAGTGGGACCCGTACACCCTGCCGATCATCACCGAGCGTGCTGGTATCGTGGAGTATGCCGACCTCATCGAGGGCGTGACCCTGGTGGAGCGCACCGACGAGGTGACCGGCCTGACCTCCAAGGTGGTGGTGGACTACAAGCAGTCGGCCCGCGGCGCGGATCTGCGCCCGCGCCTGCTGCTGAAGGACTCCAATGGCGAGATCCTGCGTCTGGCCAACGGCACCGAGGCCCGGTACTTCCTGTCGCCTGAACTCGATCCTCTCGGTCGAATCCGGCGCCACGGTGGCGGGCGGCGACGTGCTGGCCCGTATCCCGCGCGAAGGTTCCAAGACCCGCGACATCACCGGCGGTCTGCCGCGCGTCGCGGAGCTGTTCGAGGCCCGCCGGCCGAAGGATCACGCGATCATCTCCGAGATCGATGGCCGTGTGGAATTCGGCAAGGATTACAAGGCCAAGCGCCGCATCATCGTGAAGAACGACGAGACCAGCGAAGAGACCGAGTATCTGATCCCCAAGGGCAAGCACGTCTCCGTGCAGGAGGGCGACTATGTCCGCCTGGGCGACCCGCTGGTGGACGGCCCGCGCGTGCCGCACGACATTCTGCGCGTGCTGGGCGTGGAGGCGCTGTCCGACTACCTGGTCAACGAAATCCAGGACGTCTACCGGCTGCAGGGCGTGAAGATCAACGACAAGCACATTGAGGTGATCGTTCGCCAGATGCTGCAGAAGGTTGAGATCACCGAGGCAGGGGATACCACCTTCCTGGTCGGCGAGCTGGTGGACCGGGTCGAGTTTGACCAGGAGAACGCCAAGCTGGCGCAGGACGAGCGGCCCGCCGTGGCCCTGCCGGTGCTCCAGGGCATCACCAAGGCCTCCCTGCAGACGCAGAGCTTCATCTCCGCCGCCTCCTTCCAGGAGACGACTCGCGTGCTCACAGAGGCCGCCACGGCCGGCAAGCACGACATGCTCACGGGCTTGAAGGAGAACGTGATCGTGGGCCGGCTGATTCCGGCGGGTACAGGCTCGGTGATGAACCGGCTGCGCTCCATCGCCGCCGGGCGCGACCGGCAGGCGCTGAGCCCCCGCAATGGCGCCTCCAAGCCGGAGCTGGCCGCTGAGTAACGACGACTCGTTGCTCTACATATGAGAGTCTCAACGGCACCCTTCGGGGTGCCGTTTTGATTCGTGGTCAGCCATGAAGATTCCGGAAGGCTGCGTTTTTCTCATGGTTTAACCCTGGAGAATCGCTTGACTTGGGGGGAGGTGGCTTCTAAGGAGAGCGCTCTCGCGGTTCCGGAGTTCCGGGGCCGGGTTGTCTGTAAAAATCTGGCGCGTGCGGCGCCGTGCGGAACATTCCGTGCCTAGGCCGCGCGCTAGACAAGCAGTCCGTTAGGAAGGGTGTTTTCCCGGCCTCGCGGGGCTTTTTTATGGAAGACCCGATCCCTGCCCTAGGAGACCGGGATTTGAACACGAAGCAGGATGACATATGCCGACCATTAACCAGTTGATCGCCAAGGGCCGCGAGCCGGCGTCCAAGCGCAACAAGGTGCCGGCCCTGGAGGGCTGCCCCCAGAAGCGTGGCGTTTGCACGCGCGTCTATACGACGACCCCGAAGAAGCCGAACTCCGCGCTTCGTAAGGTTGCCAAGGTGCGCCTGACAAATGGTTTCGAGGTGGTGAGCTACATCCCCGGTGAAGGTCATAACCTGCAGGAGCATTCTGTGGTGCTGATCCGCGGTGGCCGCGTGAAAGATCTTCCGGGCGTGCGCTATCACATCCTGCGTGGTGTGTTGGATACGCAGGGCCTGCCGAAGCGTCGCAAGCGCCGCTCGCTGTATGGCGCGAAGCGTCCGAAGTAAGGAGAGGTTGAGATGAGCCGCCGCCGCCGCGCCGTTAAGCGCGAAGTTCTGCCGGACGCGAAGTTCGGTGATGTCGTGATCAGCCGTTTCATGAATGTGCTGATGTATGATGGCAAAAAATCTGTCGCAGAAGGGATCGTCTATGGCGCCCTCGACGTGCTGAAGAAGCGCGGCGGGCCGAATGCCGACCCTGTTCGCCTCTTCCATGAGGCGCTGGACAATGTGAAGCCGGCGATCGAGGTCCGCTCCCGCCGTGTTGGCGGTGCGACCTACCAGGTCCCCGTCGAGGTTCGTACCGAGCGCCGCCAGGCGCTGGCGATCCGCTGGGTCATCGATGCCGCCCGCAAGCGCGGCGAGCACACGATGGAAGAGCGGCTTTCGAACGAGCTGCAGGATGCGGTGAATAATCGCGGCTCTGCGGTCAAGAAGCGTGAAGACACCCATCGCATGGCCGAAGCCAACAAGGCTTTCAGCCATTACCGCTGGTAATCTTCTGACCATTCCAAGTTTTTAGCCTGCACACGGAGCAGTTAAATGGCCAAAGCTAAATTTGAGCGCAATAAGCCGCATGTGAACATCGGGACCATCGGCCACGTTGACCATGGCAAGACCTCGCTGACCGCCGCCATCACCAAGGTGCTGGCCAAGGCCGGTGGCGCGACCTTCACCGCGTACGACCAGATCGACAAGGCGCCGGAAGAGCGCGCCCGTGGCATCACCATCTCCACCGCCCACGTGGAGTATGAGACCGCCAACCGCCACTATGCGCACGTCGACTGCCCCGGCCACGCCGACTATGTGAAGAACATGATCACCGGCGCCGCCCAGATGGACGGTGGCATCCTCGTGGTGTCCGCTGCTGACGGCCCGATGCCGCAGACCCGTGAGCACATCCTGCTCGCCCGCCAGGTTGGCGTGCCGGCGCTGGTCGTGTTCCTGAACAAGATGGATCTGGCTGACCCCGATCTGGTCGAGCTGGTCGAGATGGAAGTGCGCGAGCTGCTCTCCAACTACGGCTTCCCCGGCGATGATATCCCCATCATCAAGGGTTCCGCCGTTTGCGCGCTGAACGACACCAACCCGGAGATCGGCGAGCAGGCCGTGCTGGAGCTGATGGCTGCCGTTGACAGCTACATTCCGCAGCCCGAGCGCGCTGTCGACAAGCCGTTCCTGATGCCGGTGGAAGACGTGTTCTCCATCTCCGGCCGCGGCACCGTGGCCACTGGCCGCGTCGAGCGTGGTATCATCAAGGTTGGTGAGGAAATCGAGATCGTCGGCCTGCGTCCGACCGTCAAGACCACCGTCACCGGCGTTGAGATGTTCCGCAAGCTGCTGGACCAGGGCCAGGCTGGCGACAACATCGGCGCGCTGCTGCGTGGCACGAAGCGTGAGGACATCGAGCGCGGCCAGGTTCTGGCGGCTCCGGGCTCCATCACCCCGCACACCAAGTTCTCTGGCCAGGCCTACATCCTGACCAAGGAAGAGGGCGGCCGCCACACGCCGTTCTTCACCAACTACCGTCCGCAGTTCTATTTCCGCACCACCGACGTGACCGGTGTGGTGAACCTGCCGGAAGGCACCGAGATGGTGATGCCGGGCGACAACGTGACCATCGCGGTTGAGCTGATCGCGCCGATCGCCATGGACGAAGGTCTGCGCTTCGCGATCCGCGAAGGCGGCCGGACCGTCGGGTCGGGCGTCGTCGCCCAGATCACCAAGTAATCAATCGGCCCCTGTATCTGAAGAGTTCGAGTTAAGATGGACAATCAAAACATCCGTATTCGCCTGAAGGCGTATGACCATCGCGTGCTGGATAACAGCACCAAGGACATCGTGAACACGGCGAAGCGCACTGGCGCGCAGGTACGGGGGCCGATTCCTTTGCCGACCCATATCGAGCGGTTCACCGTGAACCGTTCGCCGCACGTCGATAAGAAGAGCCGCGAGCAGTTCGAGATTCGGACCCATCGCCGCTTGCTGGATATCGTTGACCCGACCCCGCAGACCGTGGACGCGCTGATGAAGCTCGACCTCGCCGCCGGCGTCGAAGTCGAAATTAAGATCTAAGCTTAGGTGTTATTATGCGTACCGGTGTGATCGCAAAAAAGCTGGGGATGACCCGGCTGTTCAAGGAAGACGGCACGCATGTGCCGGTCACGGTGCTGCATCTCGATGAGGTGCGGGTTGTGGCGGCGCGTAACGTTGAGAACGATGGCTATGCCGCTGTTCAGCTCGGCATTGGCAAGGCCAAGCCGAAGAACGTGAGCAAGGCGCAGAAGGGCCACTTCGCCAAGGCGAAGGTTGAGCCGGCGCAGAAGCTGGTTGAGTTCCGCGTGGCCGAGGATGCCGCGCTGGAGCCTGGCAGCCTGATTTCTGCCGCCCACTTCACCGTCGGCCAGTTCGTTGACGTTGCCGGTATCACCAAGGGCAAGGGCTTCGCCGGTGGTATGAAGCGCTGGAACTTTGCGGGTCTTGAGGCGTCTCACGGCGTTTCGATCAGCCATCGTTCCTTGGGCTCCACCGGTAACCGCCAGGATCCCGGCAAGACCTTCAAGAACAAGAAGATGGCCGGTCATCTCGGCCAGGAGCGCGTGACCACCCTGAACCTGATGGTTGAGAGCGTGGACGTTGAGCGTAACCTCGTGATGCTGCATGGCGCGGTGCCCGGTTCCAAGGGCGGCTATGTGCTGGTGCGCGATGCGGTGAAGAAGGCGCGTCCCGCTGACGCCGCCTATCCCGCCGGCCTGAAGGACTGAGCCGATGAAGCTGGATGTTGTTGATTTTGACGCGAAGGCCGTTGGCAGCGCTGAGCTGCCGGACGAGATCTTTGCCGCCGAGCCCCGCACGGACATCATTGCCCGCGTGATCCACTGGCAGCTGGCCAAGCGCCGCGCCGGCACCCACAAGGTGAAGGGCATGGGCGAGGTTTCCGGCACGACCCGCAAGCCCTACAAGCAGAAGGGCACGGGTAATGCCCGCCAGGGTTCGCTCCGCGCGCCGCAGTTCCGCACCGGTGGTGTGGTGCATGGCCCGGTTGTGCGTGACCATGGCTATTCGCTGAACAAGAAGGTCCGCCGCCTGGGCCTGATCTGCGCGCTCTCCGCCAAGGCTGCCGCCGGCAAGCTGGTGGTGCTGGATGATGTCGCGACGCTGGACAAGACCAAGGATGTCGCCGCCAAGGTGAAGAACTTCGGTTGGACCTCCGCGCTGATCGTGGACGCCGCGGTGGAAGAAAAGTTCGGCCGCGCTTCGCGTAACGTGAAGGGTCTGGATGTGCTGCCGGTCGTGGGCGCGAATGTCTACGACATTATGCAGCACGACGTTCTGGTGGTCACCAAGGCCGCCGTCGAAGGTCTGAAGGAGCGCCTGGCATGACCGGCACCGTGAAACTTTCCGAAGAGCGCATGTACGAGATCGTGCGTGCGCCGCACATCACCGAAAAGGCGACGCTTCTCTCCGAGAAGAACCAGTTCGTCTTCAAGGTGGCGTCCGATGCGACCAAGCCGGAGATCAAGGCCGCTGTTGAGGCGCTGTTCAAGGTCAAAGTGACCAACGTGAACACGCTGATCACCAAGGGCAAGACCAAGCGGTTCAAGGGCCGTCCCGGTCAGCGCTCCGACGTGAAGAAGGCGTTCGTGACCCTCGCCGAAGGCGAGAGCATCGATTTCACCACCGGTCTCGCCTGAGGTTTTTGAAAAATGGCATTGAAGCACTTTAATCCGGTCACGGCGAGCCTTCGCGGCACGGTGCTGATCGACCGCAGCGAGCTCTGGAAGGGCAAGCCGGTGAAGGGTCTGACCGAAGGGTCAGCACTCCTCCGGCGGGCGTAACAACCATGGCCGCATCACCTCGCGCTTCCGCGGCGGTGGACACAAGCAGGCTTACCGCGTCGTTGATTTCAAGCGCCGCAAGTTTGATGTGCCGGCGACGGTCGAGCGTCTGGAATATGACCCGAACCGCACCGCCTTCATCGCGCTGATCAAGTACGAGGATGGCGAGCTGGCCTACATCGTGGCGCCGCAGCGGCTGAAGGCCGGCGACACCGTGATCTCCGGCGCGCGCGTGGACATCAAGCCCGGCAATGCGATGCCGCTGGCGGCCATTCCGGTCGGCACGATCATCCATAACATCGAGCTGAAGGTTGGCGCTGGCGCCAAGCTGGCGCGTTCCGCCGGCACCTTCGCGCAGCTGGTCGGCAAGGATCAGGGCTATGCCCAGATCAAGCTGGGTTCGGGCGAGCTTCGCGTCGTCCGCGCCGAGTGCATGGCGACCGTGGGTGCCGTCTCCAACGCTGACCACCAGAACCAGCAGATCGGCAAGGCCGGTCGCTCGCGCTGGCTGGGCCGCCGTCCGCATAACCGCGGCGTGGTGATGAACCCGGTCGATCACCCGCATGGTGGTGGTGAAGGCCGTACCTCTGGTGGCCGTCATCCGGTTACGCCGTGGGGCAAGCCGACCAAGGGCTACAAGACGCGCTCTAACAAGCGCACCGACAATCTTATCATCCGCCGGGCGAAGGGCGGGAAGGGCTAAGCGATGTCACGTTCCGTTTGGAAAGGTCCGTTCGTGGACGGATACCTCCTGGGTAAGGCGGAGGCGTCTCGCGCCTCCGGCCGCAACGAGATCATCAAGATCTGGTCGCGCCGTTCCACCATTCTGCCGCAGTTCGTCGGCCTCACCTTCGGTGTCTACAACGGCAAGAAGTTTCTGCCGGTGCAGGTCAACGAAAACATGGTTGGCCACAAATTTGGTGAATTCTCGCCGACGCGCACCTTCCCGGGTCACGCGGCGGACAAGAAAGCGAAGCGGGGCTAATCATGAGCAAGCCGAAATCCGTTCGCGCGCTGGCCGACCATCAGGCCGAGGCGATCGCCCGTAACATTCGCGTCAGCCCCCGCAAGCTGAACCTGGTCGCGGCCTCCATCCGCAACATGTCGGTTCAGCGCGCTTTGGCCGATCTCACCTTCTCCAAGCGCCGCATCGCCAAGGCGGTGAAGAAGCTTCTGGAGAGCGCGATCGCCAATGCTGAGAACAACCATCAGCTGGATGTGGACAAGCTGTTCGTCTCCACTGCCGAGGTTGGCCGTGGCATCGTGATGCGCCGCTTCCATGCTCGTGGCCGTGGCCGCTCGGCGACGGTCGAGAAATGGTTCAGCCATCTGAAGATCGTTGTTGAGGAGCGTGAGGCGGCCGTGAAGCCGAGCCGCGATGCGCGCCCGGGCTTCGGCACGAAGTCCGAGAAGTCTGCTGGGGAGGCCGCGTAACATGGGTCACAAGATTAATCCGATCGGCCTGCGCCTTGGCATCACCCGCACCTGGGACAGCCGCTGGTACGCCGACAAGGACTACGCCAAGCTGCTGCATGGCGACATCAAGCTGCGCAACCATCTGCGTGGCAAGCTGGCCCAGGCTGGCGTCTCCAAGGTGGTGATCGAGCGCCCGGCCAAGAAGCCGCGCGTGACCATCTACGCCGCCCGTCCGGGCGTGGTCATCGGCAAGAAGGGCCAGGACATCGACACGCTCCGCAAGGAGCTGTCCTCCATGGCCAAGACCGATGTCGCGCTGAACATCATGGAGATCCGCAAGCCGGAGATCGATGCGACGCTGGTGGCTGAGAACATCTCCCAGCAGCTGGAGCGCCGCGTGGCCTTCCGCCGCGCCATGAAGCGCGCTGTGCAGTCCGCCATGCGCCTCGGCGCCCAGGGCATCAAGATCACCTGCTCCGGCCGTCTTGGCGGGGCCGAGATCGCCCGTGTCGAGTGGTACCGTGAGGGCCGCGTGCCGCTGCATACGCTGCGTGCCGACCTCGATTACGGTGTGGCGACAGCCAAGACCACGTACGGCACCTGCGGTGTCAAGGTTTGGATCTTCAAGGGCGAGATCCTGGTTCAGGACCCGCTCGCGCAGGATAAGCGCGCGGCCGAACAGGCCCCGCAGCGCTAAGGAATTAATGCCATGATGTCCCCTAAGCGTACCAAGTACCGCAAGGCGCACAAAGGCCGTATCCACGGCAATGCCAAGGGCAACACGCAGCTGAATTTCGGCGCGTTCGGCCTGAAGGCGCTTGAGCCCGAGCGCATCACCGCCCGGCAGATCGAAGCCGCCCGCCGTGCCATCACCCGCGCCATGAAGCGCGCTGGCCGCGTGTGGATCCGCATCTTCCCGGATCTGCCGGTTTCCACCAAGCCGGCCGAAGTGCGTATGGGCTCCGGCAAGGGCAGCCCGGAATTCTGGGTCGCCCGCGTCCAGCCCGGCCGCGTTGTGTTCGAGATCGACGGCGTTGCCGAGCCGCTGGCTCGCGAGGCGCTGGCGCTTGGTGCGGCCAAGCTGCCGATCCGCACCAAGTTCGTCACCCGTATCGGCGAGGCTTAAGATATGACCATTGCAAGTGATATCCGGGCCAAGTCCCCGGACGAGCTGAAGGCGCTGCTGGTGAACCTGCGCAAGGAGCAGTTCAATCTGCGGTTCCAGCGCGCCACCGGCCAGCAGGAGAACACCAGCCGCGTGCGCGCCGTGCGCCGCGACATTGCGCGCGTGAAGACGGTTCTGGCTGAACGCGCCCGCACCGCCGAGAAGGGTTAAGAGGGTACCATGCCGAAACGTGTTCTGACCGGGCGGGTCGTGAGCGACAAAATGGACAAGACGATCACCGTGCTTGTCGAGCGCCGCATCATGCATCCGCTGTACAAGAAGTTCATCCGCCGTTCCAAGAAGTACGCGGCGCATGACGAGAACAATGTCTGCGTGGAAGGCGATCTGGTGCGCATCGAAGAGTGTGCGCCCATCAGCCGCCGCAAGACCTGGGTGGTGACCGAGCGTAACGGCGCGGCGCTGACCGAAACGCCGGCTGGCTGAGAGGGCTTTAAGAGATGATTATCGTTGAGTCCAACCTCGACGTCGCCGACAACTCTGGCGCAAAGCGCGTGCAGTGCATCAAGGTGCTCGGCGGCTCCAAGCGCAAGACGGCCTCGGTTGGCGATGTGATCGTGGTGTCCGTCAAGGACGCTATTCCCCGCGGCAAGGTGAAGAAGGGCGACGTGCACCAGGCCGTTGTCGTCCGCACCGCGTTCCCGGTTCGCCGTGCCGATGGCAGCGCCATCCGCTTCGACCGCAACGCCGCCGTGCTGATTAACAAGCAGATGGAGCCGATCGGCACCCGTATCTTCGGGCCGGTCGTGCGTGAGCTTCGCGCCAAGAAGTTCATGAAGATCATCAGCCTGGCGCCGGAGGTGCTGTAACATGGCTGCGCGTATCAAAAAGGGCGATAAGGTGCTGGTGATTTCCGGCGCTGACAAGGGCACACGCGGCGAAGTGCTGAGCGTGAACCCCGCCGAGAACCGGGCGGTTGTGCAGGGCGTTGCCGTTGCCAAGCGCCACACCAAGCCGAGCCGTACGGGCCAGGAAGGCGGCATTGTCGCCCGCGAGGCCGCCGTGCATCTCTCGAACCTGGCACTGATCGATCCCGCCACGGACAAGCCGACCAAGGTCGGCTTCCGCAAGCTGGACGACGGCCGCAAAGTGCGTGTTGCTCGCAAGAGCGGCACCACGATTGACGGCTGAAGGAGGCCGCAATGAGCGAAGAAAAGATCCTGCCGCGTCTGCAGCAACATTACCGCGACGTGGTGCGCGCCGAGCTCATGAAAGAGTTCGGCTACACCAGCGTCATGCAGATTCCGGCGCTTGAGAAGATCGTCATCAACATGGGCGTGGGCGAAGCCGCGGGCGACCAGAAGAAGCTGGATGCCGCTGTGGCCGAGCTGACCCTGATCGCTGGCCAGAAGCCGGTGAAGACGGTGGCGAAGAAGGCGATTGCCGGCTTCAAGATCCGCGCCGGCCTGCCGATCGGCGCCAAGGTCACGCTGCGCCGCGACCGTATGTTCGAGTTCCTGGACCGCCTGGTCACCATCGCGCTGCCGCGCGTGCGTGATTTCCGCGGCATCCCGTCGAACAAGGGCTTTGATGGCCGTGGCAACTTCACGATGGGCATCAAAGAGCAGATTATTTTCCCCGAAATCGTGTACGACAAGGTCGATGCGATCCGTGGTATGGACATCTGCTTCGTGACTAGTGCAAAGACCGACGCGGAAGCGAAGGCGCTTCTTAAGGGTTTCAACCTGCCGTTCGCTAAGTAAGCGGCGGGTTTGGCAAAGTTTTTGGAAAACGGCTGGGCGTTCCAGCAGGTTCCGGAGGGGTTTTAGAGAATGGCTAAGACATCGCAGGTCAACAGGAATGCCAAGCGCGAGCATATGGCTGCCCGTGACAAGGGCAAGCGCGCCGCGCTGAAAGAGACGATCATGGATCGCTCGCTTCCCGTTGAAGACCGTTTCGAGGCGAGCCTCAAGCTCGCGCAGCTGCCGCGCAACGGTGCCAAGGTGCGGGTCCGCCTGCGCTGCGAGCTCACCGGCCGCGCCCGCGGCAATTATCGCAAGTTCAAGCTCTGCCGTATCGCCTTCCGCGATCTGGCGAGCGCTGGGCAGATCCCCGGCGTCACCAAGGCCAGCTGGTAAGGAATAGGGCACAAAAATATGTCTATGTCCGATCCTTTGGGTGATATGCTCACCCGTATTCGTAACGCGCAGCATGCCCGCATGACCTCCTGCGTTGCCCCGGCCTCCAACCTGCGCGCCAATGTGCTCGAGGTTCTGAAGCGCGAAGGCTTCATCCGCGGGTTCGCCCGTGAGGATGTGCGCCCCGGTGTGCAGCAGCTGCGTATCGAGCTGAAGTACAATGAGGGCCAGCCGGTGATCAAAGAGATCTCCCGCGTGTCCCGTCCGGGCCGGCGCGTCTACTCCAAGATCAAGGAGCTGCCGCGCGTCTATAACGGCCTCGGCGTGTCGATCCTGTCCACGCCGCGTGGCGTGATGAGCGATGTGGAAGCCCGCGCTGCCAATGTTGGCGGCGAAGTGCTTTGCCGCGTGTTCTAAGGGAGCGCCAAGATGTCTCGTGTTGGTAAATATCCCGTTGAGATCCCGGCCGGCGTCACCGTTGCCATTGCCGGCAATGTCGTCACCGCCAAGGGCAAGCTGGGTGAGCAGAACCTGACCCTCACCGATCTGGTCGAGGCGAAGGTGGACGGCAATCAGGTCTCCGTCACGCCGAAGACCAAGGAAGCCCAGGCCCGCATGATGTGGGGCACCACCCGTGCCAACATCGCGAACATGGTCAAGGGCGTGTCCGTCGGTTACGCCAAGACCCTGGAGATCACCGGTACCGGTTATCGTGCCGCCGTGCAGGGCAAGACCCTGGTGGTCAACCTGGGCTTCTCCCACGACGTCACCTACCCGATCCCCGAAGGGATCAAGGTGACCTGCGAGAAGCCGACCCTGATCAAGGTCGAGGGTGTGGACAAGCGCCAGGTCGGTCAGGTCTGCGCCGAGCTGCGCGCCTGGCGTCCGCCCGAGCCGTATAAGGGCAAGGGTGTCAAGTTCGAGGGCGAGGCCATCCGCCGCAAAGAGGGTAAGAAGAAATAATGTCGAGCAATCTGGACCTGCAGGCCCGCCGTCGCGCGCGCCTTCGCTATCAGCTCCGGCAGAAGTCCGGCGGGCGCCCGCGCCTGTCGGTGTTCCGTTCCGGCAAGCATATCTATGCTCAGATCATCGACGACGCTCAAGGACGCACCCTGGCCGCCGCTTCGACCCTGGACAAGGATCTCAAGGTCAGCCTGAAGACCGGCGCGGACAAGGATGCCGCCGCTGCTGTTGGCAAGCTGATCGCCGAGCGCTCCAAGGAAGCCGGTGTCACCCAGGTCGTGTTCGACCGCGGTTCTTATCTCTATCATGGCCGGGTGAAAGCCCTGGCAGAGGCGGCCCGCGAGGGCGGCCTCGACTTCTAAGAGGGTTTGCACATGGCACGTGAAACACGTGAAGGCGGCCGGAATCGCGATCGTGAACGGGAGCGCGAGGCGGGCGATGAGTTCGTCGACAAGCTGGTCACGATCAACCGCGTCGCGAAGGTGGTGAAGGGCGGCCGTCGTTTCGCCTTCGCCGCTCTGGTGGTGGTTGGCGACCAGAAGGGTCGCGTTGGCTACGGCGCGGGCAAGGCCCGTGAGGTTCCCGAGGCGATCCGCAAGGCGACCGAGCGCGCCAAGAAGACCATGATCCGCGTTCCGATGAAGGAAGGCCGGACCCTGCACCACGACGCGCGTGGCGTGTTCGGCGCAGGTGAGGTGGTGCTGCGCACCGCCCCGGCCGGTACCGGCATCATCGCCGGCGGCCCGCTGCGCGCCGTGTTCGAGACCCTGGGCATCGCCGATGTGGTGGCCAAGTCTCTCGGCAGCCGCAACCCGCATAACATGGTGAAGGCGACCTTTGCCGCGCTGCAGGGCGCCACCAGCCCCCGCCAGGTGGCCAACCGCCGTGGCAAGAAGGTGGCTGAGCTGTTCGGCACCGCCGAGAAGCCGGCCGTGGAGACTGCCGATGTCTGATAAGAAGATCCGCATCACCCAGATCGCTTCTGGCTTCGGGCGCAAGCCCGGCCAGCAGGCCACTCTGGTCGGTCTCGGTCTGAACAAGATCGGCAAGAATGTCGAACTCGCGGCCACGCCGGAAGTTCTCGGCATGGTGAGCAAGGTGAAGCACCTGCTCAAGGTCGAAGAGCTCGGTTGAGCCGGAAGGAATTGCAACGATGAAACTGAACGAAATCCGGGACAATCCCGGCGCCCGTCTCAAGTCCAAGCGTCTTGGCCGTGGTATCGGCTCTGGCAAGGGCAAGACCTCCGGTAAGGGTGTGAAGGGTCAGAAGGCGCGTGAGGGCGTGTCCCTCAACGGGTTCGAGGGCGGTCAGCTCCCGATCTATCGCCGTCTGCCCAAGCGCGGCTTTACCAACATCAACCGCAAGGTGTTCGCGCCGCTGAACCTCGACGCGCTGGAAGCAGCGATCGAGTCCGGCAAGCTGGACGCGGCGCAGCCGATCACCGAGGCTGTGCTGGCGCAGGCTGGCGTTGTGCGCCTGAACAAGGCCGATGGCGTGCGCCTGCTGGCGCGCGGCTCCCTCACCAAGGCCGTGACCCTTGAGGTCTCCGGTGCTTCCGCTGCCGCTGTCGCGGCGGTTGAGCAGGCTGGCGGCAAGGTGACCACCCTGGGCGGCAAGGCAGAAGACGCCTCGGCCTAATGGGCTTGCTTTGGCCGGTAATTCCGGCAAATTAGCGCTGTTGGAACGGCGCTTGCCGGTTGTGCATAGCACCGGCAAGCGCCGTTTTTTGTTGAATAAGGGATAGATATGGCATCCGCCGCAGAACAGATGGCCGCGAGCATGAACCTGAGCGCGTTCGGCAAGGCCACCGACCTCAAGAAGCGAATCTGGTTCACGCTGGCCGCGCTGATCATCTTCCGCCTGGGCACCTATATCCCGGTGCCGGGTGTCGATGGCTCGGTGATGGCGCACCTGATGACCCAGAATGGCAGCGGCCTGTTGGGCATGTTCAACATGTTCACCGGCGGCGCTCTGGGCCGCATGACCATCTTCGCGCTGAACATTCTGCCCTATATCAGCGCCTCGATCATCATCCAGCTGATGAGCTCCACCATCCCGGCGCTGGAAGCGCTGAAGAAGGAGGGCGACTCGGGCCGCCAGCGGATCAACCAATATACGCGCTATCTCGCCGTGGTCATTGCCGCGGCGCAGGCTTACGGCATCGCGGTCAGCCTGGAGCGCGTGCATAGCACGCTGGGCGCGGCGGTGATCGATCCCGGGCCGTTCTTCATCTTCACCGCCGTGGTCACGCTGGTCGGCGGCACGGTGTTCGTGATGTGGCTGGGTGAGCAGATCACCTCGCGCGGCATCGGCAACGGCTCCAGCCTGATCATTTTTGCGGGCATCGTCGCCAACATGCCGGTGGCCATCGCCAATATCCTGGAGCTGGGCTCCACCGGCGCGCTGTCCACCTTCTTCATCATCTTCATCTTCATCGCAGCACTGCTCATCATCGGCTTCGTGGTGTTCATGGAACGCGCGCAGCGTCGCATTCTGGTGCAGCATCCCAAGCGCCAGATGGGCCAGAAGGTGTTTGGCGGCGAAGCCAATTACATGCCGTTGAAGGTGAACGCTTCGGGCGTCATGCCGCCCATCTTCGCCTCCTCGCTGCTGGTGATCCCGGCCACGCTGGTCGGCTTCTCCTCCGGCGCGCCAGGCTGGATCGAGACCATCGCGCATCTGCTCTCGCGCGGGCAGCCGCTTTATCTTCTGCTTTTTGCAGGCCTGATCCTGGCTTTTTCCTTCGTGTGGGCGGCGATCGCCTTCAACCCGGAGGAGACGGCGGAGAATTTGAAGAAAAACGGCGCCTTCATTCCGGGCATCCGGCCGGGCTCCAACACGGCCAAATATTTCGACACGGTGCTTACGCGCCTCACCGCCATCGGCGCCGTGTATCTGGTCGTGGTCTGCCTGCTGCCCGATTTCGCGATGAGTCATTACGCTTTGCCATTTTATTTTGGCGGCACCTCCCTTCTGATTATCGTCTCTGTTACGATGGACACAATGACGCAGATTCAGTCGCATCTGCTCGCACACCAATATCAAGGGCTGCTCCGCAAGGGGCGCGGCAAGGCCCGCAAATAAGGAGAGCAACACCGTGGAGTTGATTTTGCTGGGGCCTCCGGGCGCGGGGAAGGGCACACAGTCCAAGCTGCTGGAGACTCGCTATGGCGTGGCGCAGATCTCCACGGGCGACATGCTCCGGGCCGAGGTGAAGGCCGGCAGCCCGATCGGGCTTGAGGCCAAGAGCATCATGGATGCCGGTAAGCTGGTCTCGGACGATGTCCTGATCCGCATGATCGGTGAGCGCATCAAGCGCCCCGATTGCGCGAAAGGCTTCATCCTGGACGGCTTCCCCCGCACGGTCCCGCAGGCCGAGGCGCTGGACAAGCTGCTGCACGAGCAGGCGGTGGACCTGGACGCGGTGATCGAGCTGAAGGTGGATGAGGCGATTCTCGTCGAGCGCATCTCCGGCCGCTACACCTGCGCCAAGTGCGGCGAGGGCTATCACGACACGTTCAAGCAGCCGAAGGTGGCAGGCGTGTGCGATGTGTGCGGCGGGACCGAGTTCACCCGCCGCCCGGACGACAAGGCCGAGACCGTGCATGCCCGCCTGGAAGCCTATAACGCCCAGACGGCGCCGATTCTCCCTTATTATAAGGCGAAGAACCGGCTCTACACCGTGGATGGCATGGCCGAGATGGAAGAGGTTGAGGCGCAGATCGAGGCGGTCCTGCGCCAGGTCGGGGTGTCCCCGGTCTGATTTTGACTGCCCGCGCGGCCGGCGTGTGATCAGTTCGGATTGGCCGCTTTTGGGTCAATCCGAGCCGTGTATCGCCCGCTGGACTCACGCTGAGGGGCGGGAACATGGTTTTTGTTCAATTGTTTAAGGCTTTTGAATCAAGACCGTTCCGGCTTCAGCGTCCCACCCCCGCGCGTTGTCGATGGCTCGATCACGAAAATTTGATTGTAGGTCGTTGACTCTCAATTGGCGGGCGCTATAACCCGCTTTCGCGGCGCTCCCGGGTGGGGCGCCGCTACTTGTTATGACCTCGGGAGAGGTCCTTGAGTTCAGGAGAGATCAGGTGGCGCGTATTGCCGGCGTAAATATTCCCACGAACAAGCGTGTCGTGATCAGCCTTCGTTACATCTATGGCATTGGCCCGGCCAAGGCGCAGGAAATCTGCACCGCCCTGGGCATCCCGGATGAGCGCCGCGTCAACCAGCTCTCCGACGACGAGATCCTGCGCCTGCGCGAGACCATCGACAAGGATTTCCGCGTCGAAGGCGATCTGCGCCGCGAGGTCGCGATGAACATCAAGCGTCTGATGGATCTGGGCTGCTACCGCGGCCTGCGCCACCGTAAGGGCCTGCCGGTCCGCGGCCAGCGCACCCACACCAATGCCCGCACCCGCAAGGGCAAGGCCGTGGCGATCGCCGGCAAGAAAAAAGTCACTCGCTAAACACCTCGATAGTCACAGGATCAGACAGATATGGCGAAGCCCGCCTCCAGAAGCCCCCGCAAAAAAGAACGCAAGAACATCATCTCCGGTGTTGCGCACGTTCTCGCCAGCTTCAACAACACCATGGTCAACATCACCGACGCGCAGGGCAACACCATTGCCTGGTCGTCGGCCGGCTCCCAGGGTTTCAAGGGCAGCCGCAAATCCACGCCGTACGCCGCGCAGGTTGCCGCGGAAGACGCTGGCCGCAAGGCCCGCGAGCACGGCATGGAAATGCTCGAGATCGAGGTGAGCGGCCCGGGTTCGGGACGTGAAAGCGCGCTGCGCGCTCTGCAGGCCGTTGGCTTCCAGATCTCCGCGATCCGTGACCTGACCCCGATTCCGCATAATGGCTGCCGGCCGCGCAAGCGCCGCCGCGTCTAAGTCGCCGGAATCGTATTTTCTGTAAGGCCCAAGGGCGGTGTTCTCCTCACCGCCGCCGGCCGGAGGGGTAGATGTTGAAAGAGTTGAATTTGTCTCTACAGCGGAACTGGCAGACGCTGATCAAGCCGGAACAGCTCGACGTTGAGTTCGGGTCCGATGCGTCGCGAGTCGCGACGATCATCGCCGAGCCGCTGGAGCGTGGCTTTGGCATGACGCTCGGCAATTCGCTGCGGCGGATCCTGCTCTCATCGCTGCAAGGCGCGGCGGTGACCGCCGTGCGCATCGACGGCGTGCTGCATGAATTCTCCACGCTCGCCGGCGTGCGCGAGGACGTGACGGACATCGTGCTGAACATCAAGCAGCTTGCTGTGAAGATGCATGGCGAGGGGCCGAAGCGCATGGTGCTGACCGCGACCGGCCCGGGCGAAGTCAAGGCCGGGCAGATCCAGGCTGGCCATGACATCGAGATCATGAACCCGGACCTGGTGCTCTGCACGCTCGATGACGGCGCGCAGCTCGGCATGGAGTTCACCGTGAATAATGGCCGCGGCTATGAGCCAGCCGCCAATAACCGTCCGGAAGACGCGCCGATCGGGCTGATCCCCGTCGATGCGATCTATTCCCCGGTCAAGCGCGTCTCCTACAAGGTCGAGAAGACCCGCGTCGGCCAGGTGACGGATTATGACAAGCTGATCCTCGAGGTCGAGACCAACGGCGCGGTGACGCCGGAGGATGCCGTGGCCCTGGCCGCGCGTATCCTGCAGGACCAGCTCAGCATGTTCGTGAACTTCGAGGAGCCGCAGCGTGCGCGCCCCGAGGAGCCGCGCATCGAGCTGCCCTTCAACCCGAACCTGCTGCGCAAGGTGGACGAGCTGGAGCTCTCCGTGCGTTCCGCCAACTGCCTCAAGAACGACAATATCGTTTATATTGGCGATCTGGTGCAGAAGAGCGAGCAGGAAATGCTGCGCACCCCGAATTTCGGGCGCAAGTCCTTGAACGAAATCAAGGAAGTGTTGACCGTGATGGGGCTTTCCCTGGGCATGACCGTGCCCGACTGGCCGCCTGAGAACATCGAAGAGCTGGCCAAGCGCTCTGATCAACCCTTCTAATCGTCTAACCAGGAACACCTCATCATGCGTCACGGAATTGCCGGCCGTAAACTCGGCGTCACCTCCTCCCATCGCGCGGCCATGTTCCGCAACATGGCTGTCGCGCTGATCAAGCACGAGCAGATCACCACCACCCTGCCGAAGGCCAAGGAGCTGCGCCCGGTGGCTGAGAAGCTCATCACGCTGGGCAAGCGCGGTGGCCTGCATGCGCGCCGTCAGGCTTTCGACCAGCTGCGTGACGAGACCATCGTCGCCAAGCTGTTTGATGCCCTGGCCGGCCGCTACAAGACGCGCTCGGGCGGTTACACCCGCGTGCTGAAGGCCGGCATGCGCTACGGCGATGCGGCCGACATGGCGGTGATCGAGCTGGTTGACCGTGACGTGTCCGCCAAGGGCAAGGATTCCGGTCCGCGCCCGGAAGTGGCGGCTGAGGACGAGGGCGAGGAATAATCCTCCCCTTTCCCTGGTAACGAATAGAAAAAGGCAGGCCGCTGGGCCTGCCTTTTTTGTTATAAAAGTTTTTTGGGTGCCGCTTTTTTTTCAAAAAAGGCGGCGTTTTCGCAGCTTTTTGAAAAAAAGCTGCACCAAAAATTTTTGGACGTTTTCAGATTGGCTTGTGGGCCTTGTCCAGCAGGCGGGAGAAGAAGCCTTTCTTCTTCTCGGGCTTCGGGGCGTCCTTCTGCGCTTCATCCGCCGCCAGCTTGGCCTTGTGCTTCATCCATTCATCCAGGGACTTGCCCGCCTTCCTGGCGCGCTCCTGCTCATAGGCCATCTGGCCCTTGCTGAGTTTCTTGTCGGTCGTCGTGCTCATCAGTCTCTCCAAATCTGGGCCGAGCCTAGCTTGCCGCCCGGAAATTTCAACCGGGTTCAAGCGCTGTTGCGCCTTGCCAGCAGCACACGCTCCAGCACCCCCAGCGCGGCATAGATCACGATGCCCGTGCCCCCCAGCAGCAGCAGGGCAGCGAACATGCGCGGAATCTGCAGCCGGTAGCTGGCCTCGATAATCTGCCAGGCGAGGCCCGAGGCGAACCCGCCCGACCCGGCCACGAACTCCGCCACCACCGCCCCCACCAGCGCCAGCGTGCCCGCCAGCCGCAGCCCGGTGAGGAAATAGGGCAAGGCATAGGGCAGAGAGAGCTGGAACAGGATCTGCCAGCGCGTCGCCCCGTTCAGCCTGAACAGGTCCAAAAGCTCCGGCGGCGTCGCGGCCAGCCCGGCGGCGGTGTTGGAGAGAATGGCGAAGAACGCTGTGATCACCGCGCAGGCCACCAGCGCCAGAAAGGGCTGGCCCACCCAGATGACGATCAGCGGCGCGATGGCGACAATCGGCGTCACCTGCAGCACCACCGCCCAGGGGTGGATGGCGGCGCGCAACAGCGAACTCGCCGCCATCGCCACCGCCAGGAACACCCCTAGAAGGGTGGAGACCAGCAAGGCCGCCAGCGTCACCGCCAAGGTGGAGAGCAGCCCCGCCCCCAGCGTGGCCCTGGCATCGAACAAAGCCTGCAAGATAGCGAGCGGCCCCGGCACCACATAGCTCGGCGTATCCGTCACCCACACCGCCCCCTGCCAGAGCGCCAGCGCGATCAGCCCGAAGGCGAAGGGGGCGATCCGTTCCACGGTTTTATTCATGCCGGCATGATCCGCTGGAGGCTGGCGGTGATCTCTGCAGACCAGCGCGTGATAGGCCGGGCTGTTACGCCGCCCCGGCCCGTCCGGCAGGTTGGGCGTCAGTTCGGCGGCAATGCGCCCGGGGCGCGGTGACATCACCAGGATGCGGTTGGCGAGATAGGCGGCCTCGTAGATGGAGTGGGTCACGAACACCACCGTCTTGCCCGTGCGCCGCCACAAGGCCAGCAGGTCATCCTGCAATTTGTGGCGGGTGAACTCGTCCAGCGCGGCGAAGGGCTCGTCCATCAGCAGCAGCGCGGGCTCGGAGACCAAGGCCCGGGCGATGGAAACGCGCATCCTCATGCCGCCGGACAGCCCTTTCGGCCGGGTCTGGGCAAAACCCTCCAGCCCCACCTGCGCCAGCGCGGCCTGCACGCGCGGCTGCGCCTCTGCCCAGCTCACCCCCCGCAGGCGCAGCGACAGATACACATTTTGCGCCGCATCCGCCCAGGGCAGCAGCGTGGGGTCCTGGAAGACATAGCCGATCTCGCCCGGTGCGGGCTTCCCGGCATGGCCCCAACCGATGCTGCCGCTGGACGGCGCCTCAAGCCCCGCGAGCAGCCGCAGCAGCGTGGATTTGCCGCAGCCCGAGGGCCCCAGCAGCGCCACGAAGCTGCCGGGGGCGATCTCGGCGGTAATGTCCTCCAGCGCCCTGTGTGCCGTTGCCAAAACTCTTCGCAACCTGGCGCAGCGCGAACATCAATTCTGCCGCGGCCGGCCGTGATCGACAAATTGCAGCGTATAGGCGGATTTATAATCCATGGATTTGTCGTACATCCCGGCTGCCACCATCTGGTTGAAGAAACTCGCCCAGCGCGCATCGGTCATGGCGTAGATGCCGAGCGTTTTGGTGTCGCCGGACTCGACAATCCCGCGCTGCTTGAGCTGCTCATAGCCAAATTGCAGCAGCCCGTCCGTCATGTCCGGGTTGGCGGCCTTGATGGCGGCGAAGGCGGGCTTGGGGTCCTTGTAGAGAAAATCGTACCAGCCCTGGGTGGAGGCATCGATGAAGCGCTGCACCAGCGCCGGGTTCTCCTTCACCATCTTGTCGCTGGTGGCGAGCAGGCTGGCATAACCGTCGAACCCGGCATCCGGCAGGGCCAGCACCACGGGCCAAACGCCTGTGGCCTGATGCACGAGATACGGCTCGGAGGTCACATAGGCTTCCTGGATATCCTGCTTATTGGTCAGGAAGGGCGCGAGCGAGAAGCCATAAGGCCGCAGCTGCGAATCCGTGTAGCCGTATTTGGATTTGAGATAGAGCCACCAGCTCGCCCGCGTATCGGTGGACACCGCGATGGGCTTGCCCTTGATGGCCTCGAAGCTGTCATGGCCCTGGCCGGGATGGGCGATCAGGCAGTCCGGGTCTTTCTGGAACCCGGCGGCCACCACCTCGTAGGGAATTTGTTCTTGCGCGAAATTCAGCGCCAGGAAGGCGTTGGAGGTGATGTCGAAATCCAGCTTGCCGGAGATCAGCAGCTGCGCGGTGTTCACCTGCGGCCCGCCCTGATAGATGGTCACATCCAGCCCGGCTTTCTGGTAAAGCCCTTCGGCCAGCGCCTCGTAATAGCCGCCATATTCGGGCTCGGCGACCCAATCCAGCCCGAAGCTGATCTTGTCGGCGGCGCGGGCGGCGGGGGCAAAGGCGGTGATCGCGGCGGTGACGGCACAGGCAAGGCGGAGCGGGCGGAACATGCGGGCAACTCCTAACGCTTGAGATAAAGACCAAGACCTGCCAACCCGGCGAAACAGGCCGGTGCAGGGCCATGAAAGGTACGCATTACCATGGGCGAAGCCAGGATCAAGGCGGGAATATGGGTGTCGGCGGCGCTGCGGCTGGGCATGCTGGGCAACAAGCCGGGCGTCGTGGTCCGCAAGGGCGATGCCGATGCCGGCGGCGTGCTGGTGAAATTATACGGGCGCACGGGTAGTACGGTGCTCAGCCAGTTCCGGGACATGGAGGGCGAGCTGGCCTGGATGCGCGCCACCGGCCCGGAGCCTGTGGCCGAGCAGGTGGCGGATGACTACATTGCCAAGCAGGTCAGGTTCGATCCTGATCTCTGGGTGCTGGAATTCGACGCGCCGGATTATTTGCCGCCCTTCGAGGGGAAGATTGTTTAGGGGAAATCCTCAACCGGATTCTCGGTGACTCCGAGGCGCAAATCAAAACACTTGCCTGCTCCTGGTCTCGACAACGGCAGATCTCTATGTCCCATGCGGCCTGATCAGCATCAGGTTAACGCGCTCTGCTGTGCGCGATCGCCCCACCAGCGTGACCTTTGATCAAGCTCAATATGAAGTGCAAACAAAGTGGATGAATTAAAACTCATTATGAAATGCACACAAAGTACATTAATAAACATAATGCTTGTTTCGAACGCCACGTCGACAAATACATACTCACAGCAAGTCAGACTGTAATGGTACCGTGAAGCACGGGCCCAGGATGTTGGCTACGATTTCTGTGTGCGGCGCTTAAGTCAATCTCGTGCAGGTGCGTGTTTGGATCGAGATCGATCAACCCAAAGATAGCAGGAGATTTCTGATGGCTCCATTCAAAACATTGCGTATGATTGCCCTCGGTGGGGTTGCCGCCGTGGTGATCACGGTCGGCCCGGGATTGGCACAGACAACAACCGTCATATCAGGCTTCAGTGGATCGACCCCGTCATCGGTCACAGGGTGCCCTTATATCGTCTGGCGCCTTGCCAACGATCCCGGCGGTCGTATCCATGGCATGGCATATTATTCAGACCTGAGCGGACTCAGCAACGTCACGGGTGAGCGGGACGCGAACGGCAACTTCACACTTAATGTGACGCCGAGCAGCGTCGGCGCGGGGCCGTCCGGCAAGGTCTCCGGCACAGTAGCCCAGAACGGTGCGATCAACGCCACAATGGTCGGGAAGGGCTGTGCGAATATGAAGGCGATGATCAACCCGATGACGGATCTGAACCAGGTAGGGGTTGGTGGCTGACGGATCGTGGCTTCGCCTCATCGCAGTATGAGTTCCGAAGGGGGGCGCGAATGTAGCGTAAAATGGTCTAATCTGGGCATGAAACGGTTGCATGCTCCATAGCGTACTATCCTCTTCGAATGTTGCGACCCGATATTCAGGCCGAACAAATTTTCGCGATCCGCGTTCGTCGTCGCTTGAACGAAGTCGTTAATTGCCTGCTTCATCGCACCCTCTTTTGCCCTCCAAGATGGGCCTGCCACCTAAGGACTTTCCGCCGCCAGCGTCTCCTCCGCGTCACCCGGCGCGCTCACCTTGCGCCCCAGCAGCCGCGCCAACCCCTCCGCGACTTCAATCGAGTGCTGATACTGGCAGGGCTTTGCCAAATGATCCTCGCTGTTGAAGAAGTCCTGGCGCGGATACTGGCTCTCCCCAGGCAAGGTCAGGAAATCCGCCCCATAAACCCGGCGCACCGCCGCGCGCGTGCCGGGTGAAATCCGCGCATCGGCAAAATCCACCGGCCAGCCGCCAATCACGCGCACGCCTTTCGCGCGTTCCTGCGCCACGAACCGGGCGATGAGCGCGGTGCCATACCCGTCCTTAATCTCCGCACCGGTTGGCGCGCGCCGCGCCGGGCCTGAGAGCAGCGCCGCATCCGCCCCCGCCAGATCATTATCCACCCGGTCGCCCTGGGAATCATATGCGCGGGCCAGCAGCGTTTGCGGTGTGCGCGCTTGCGCGGCGGCCAGGGGCATCTCGGCCAGCGCCTCCAGCGCATCTTCCAGCGTGCAGCAGAACAGCGCGCCCAACACCCGCCCCGGCGGCAATTGTGCCAGCACGGTGCGGTCATGCCGGAGCAAAAATTCGCCATCCACCAGCGCGCGATATTGCGCCCCGGTCATCGCATATTGCTCAAGCTCCATCGGCATATAAACCACATCGCCCGTATGCAGCGCGGGCGCATAGCGGGCGAACATCTCATCCAGCCCAATCCCCACTGCGATCCCCGCATTCTCGCACGCCAGCCCCAGCATCGGTCCCATCACCGCGCAGCTATGCGAAAAAGGCCCGTTGGAGCCTGCGAAAATCACCAGCTTGGGCGAGGGCAGGGCGGCAAGCCGCGCGGTTTTCTGCGCCATCTCCAACCGCAACGGTTCCAGCGAAAGCGGCCGCTCCAGCACCAGCCCGAACAGCACCAGATACAGCGCTATCGAAACCAGCGCGCAAACCAGCAACCGGCGCATCAGAACTGGAAATAGAGAAACGGAATCGCCGCGGGCGCGAAAAACAAGGCCTGCAGGCTGAAGGCAATGCTCGCCACCAATGCCACCTCCCGCCGCCTTTTGCCCATGCTGTGCAAATCCGGCAGGCAGAGGGCGATGAACCAGCCCAGCGCCAATAGCAGCGCCCCCTGCGGCAGGCTCATGCTGCGCGCATCCCCCAGCCAGGGCAGCACCGGCACCACATGGCCGATGCCTGGCAGCATCGGCGCCAGCATCGCGGGCACCGCCAGCCCGTTCAGCCCGAACAGGCCCCGGTACATCTCCAACGCCGCGCCAAAATTCTGCGCCCGGAATGGCACCCAGGCCAGCAGCACCGCCAGCAGCGTGATGCCCCAGGAGAGGCGGCGCGGCAGAGCGAGCCGCAGCCTCTTGCTCCAGCCATGAACCACCAGAAACACCCCATGCAGCCCGCCCCAGAACAGAAACCGCCACGCCGCCCCATGCCACAACCCGCCGAGCAGCATGGTGATCATCAGATTCCTGATCCGCTTGCCCTCGCCATGCCGGTTCCCGCCCAGCGGGATATAGAGATAATCCCGCAGAAACCCGCTCAGCGTGATGTTCCAGCGCCGCCAGAAATCGCCGATATCCCGCGCCTGATAGGGCGAGCGGAAATTCAGCGGAAAGCTGATCCCGAACATCCGCGCCAGCCCAATCGCCATGTCCGAATAGCCGGAAAAATCGAAATAGATCTGCAAGCCATAGGCCAGCAGCGCCACCCAGGCCTCGATAAGCGAGACCGCATCCCCCCGCCCGGCGGCGGCGAAACCGGGGTCGGCAAAACGCGCCAGCCCATCCGCCAGCACGATCTTCTTGGCCAGCCCGAGCAGGAAGAGTTCCGCGCCCTCCGCCAGCCTGGCCTGCACATCAAGGCGCGGCGCCAGCGTGGCCAACTGCGGCAGGATATGGCTGGGCCGCACGATCGGCCCTGAGATCAGATGCGGGAAGAAGGCGATGAAGCAGGCATAATCCAGAAAGGGCGGGGGCTTCACCTCGCCCCGGTAGCTGTCCACCAGAAACATGATTTGCTGGAAGGTGAAAAAGCTGATGCCCAGCGGCAGGGCCAGCCCCGGCCCCGCCACGCCGAACAGGCCGCGCGAGAAACCCGCCATATTTGAACACCCCCAGCAGCCCGAGATTGAACCCAAGCCCCGCCACCAACCAGGCTTTGCGCCGCTTGGCCCGGGCCATCAGCAAGGCGGCGCAAAAATTCACGATGATGGAGGCCAGCAGCAAGGCCAGCATCGGCGGCTTCCACCAGGCATAAAACACCAGGCAGCACCCCAGCAGCCACCAGAGCGCATCATCGCGCCGGCGCCCCAGGATCAAAAATCCGCCCAAAGCCAGCGGCAGAAAGCCCAGAATGAACAGCCTGCTGTTGAAGAGCAATTATTACGGCTCGTTAAGGTTGTTAATTCGTTGCTTAACCCAGCCTTGTTGCCCCGGCAATTGGCCCTGCGGCTTTGCGATGCTATAGCGCCGCGCCACTCACATAATGAGAGGCGGATTTCCAATCCGGCTCTAATGGGTTCCTGATGAACGAGACGCCGACCATACACCCCGCTTTGCTCCCCGCCGGCCTTGCCGATGTGCTGCCGCCGGAGGCTGAACGGCAGGCGCGCTCCGCCGAGGCGATCATGGATTGCTTCGCTGCCCACGGCTACCAGCGCGTCACCCCGCCTTTGCTGGAGTTCGAGGATTAGCTCTTCGCCGGCTCCGGCGCCGCCACGGCCGAGCAGACCTTCCGGCTGATGGACCCGGAGAGCCAGCGCATGATGGGGCTGCGCGCCGACACCACGCCGCAAATCGGCCGGCTCGCCACCAGCCGCCTCGCCAACGCCCCGCGCCCGCTGCGCCTGGCCTATTCCGGCCCCGTGCTGCTGGTGCGCGGCACCGCAGATGCAGCCGGAGCGCCAGACTCTCCCAGGCCGGGATCGAGCTGATCGGCAATGACACGGCGGCGGCGGACGCGGAGATCATCCTTACCGCCATCGCCGCTTTGGGCGCCCTGGGGCTGAAGGATCTGTCCATCGACCTCACCATCCCCCGGCTGGTGCCCACACTGCTGGACGCGGCTTCCGGCACATCTGCGCCCCGCTTTGGCCCATGCGCTGGACCGCAAGGATGCCGCCGCCGTGGCCGAACTGGGCGGGCCGCAGACCAGCTGCTGCAGAGCTTGCTGGATGCCAGCGGCCCCGCCGCCCGCGCCGTGCCCGCTTTGCTGGCCAGCCGGCCTGCCGGAGGCCGGGCATGCCCAGGCGCGAACGCCTGGCCGAGGTGGTGGCGGCGGTCCAGACGGTCCTGCCCGGGCTGCAGCTCACCGTCGACCCGGTGGAGTTCCGCGGCTATCGCTACCATACCGGCATCAGCATGACGATTTTCGCCACCGGCCAGCCGATGGAGCTGGGGCGCGGCGGGCGCTATCTCTGCGGCGATGCCGAGCCCGCCACCGGCATCACGCTCTACCCTGACAGCATCATCCGCCTCGCCCCGCCCGTGGCGCTGCGGCCGCGCATCTATCTGCCGCACGGCACCAGCCCCGCTGAGGCTGAAGCCGCGCGGGCGCAGGGCTTTGCCACCGTGCCGGGGCTTGCGCCCCATGCCGCGTCCTGCGATGAAGCCCGCCGTCTTGGCTGCTCCATCTGTTATTGAATAACGGTGACTATACCGCGCTTGCCTGAATAGGATTTTGTAATGACCAATGTAACGATCATCGGCGCCCAATGGGGCGACGAGGGCAAAGGCAAGGTTGTGGACTGGCTGGCCAGCCGCGCCGATATCGTGGTGCGCTTCCAGGGCGGGCATAATGCCGGGCATACGCTGGTGGTCGGCGACCAGACCTACAAGCTCTCTCTGCTGCCCTCCGGCGTGGTGCGCGGCAAGCTCGGCATCATCGGCAATGGCGTGGTGGTGGACCCGATCGCGCTGCTGGCCGAGATCGAGCGCGTGAGCGCCCAGGGCCTGAAGGTCACGCCGGAGACGCTGCGCATCGCCGACAACGCGCCCCTGATCCTGCCCTTGCACGCGGCGCTTGGACTGCGCCCGCGAGGCGGCGCGCGGCGAGCGCAAGATCGGCACCACCGGGCGCGGCATCGGCCCCGCCTATGAGGACAAGGTGGCGCGCCGCGCCATCCGCGTCTGCGATCTGGCCGAGCCGGAGACGCTGTCCGCCAAGCTCGACGAGCTGCTGCTGCACCACAACACCTTGCTGGCCGGGCTCGGCGCGCCGACCTTCGAGAAGGCCGAGCTGCTGGCCAGCCTGCTGGCGCTGGCGCCCAAGCTGCTGCCCTTCGCCGAGCCGGTCTGGGAGCGCCTGGCCGAGGCCAAGGCCAAGGGCGAGAAAATCCTGTTCGAGGGCGCGCAGGCGGTGATGCTGGATGTCGATCACGGCACCTATCCGTTTGTCACCTCCTCCAACACCGTCGCCAGCACGGCGGCCTCGGGCAGCGGCATGGGGCCGGATGCGGTCGGGCCGCGTGCTCGGCATCGCCAAAGCCTATTGCACCCGCGTCGGCTCCGGCCCGTTCCCGACCGAGCTGCATGACGAGACCGGCCAGCTGCTGGGCGAGCGCGGCCATGAATTCGGCACCGTGACCGGGCGCAAGCGCCGCTGCGGCTGGTTCGACGCCGCCATGGTGCGCCAGGCGGTGAAGGTGGGCGGCATCCAGGGCCTGGCTCTGACCAAGCTGGATGTGCTGGACGGCTTTGCGGAGCTGAAGATCTGCACCGGCTACACCATCAACGGCCAGAGCTACCGCCATCTGCCCGCCGGCATGGCGGCGCAGGCGGCGGCCGAGCCGGTCTATGAGGTGCATGGAAGGCTGGAGCGAGAGCACCCGCGGCGCACGCAGCTGGGCGCAACTCCCGGCGGCAGCGATCAAATACGTCAAGCGCATCGAGGAGCTGGTCGAAGCGCCGGTGACGCTGCTCTCCACCAGCCCGGAGCGCGACGACACCATCCTGATGCAGGACCCGTTTGCCGGCTGACCCGCAAAGCCCCGCCGCCATGAACCCGCTGGACCTGCTGGACAGGCTGGTGAGCCTCATTGCGCGGCTGGGCTTGAGCGAATCCTTTATCCGTTTCGGTATCGTCGGCACGCTGGGTTTCGTGTGGGATACCGGAACGGTCTATATCCTGCGCAATTTTACCAATCTCTATGTCGCGGGCACGTGCAGCTTTCTCATCGCCGCGACGCTGAACTGGATCGTCAACCGGCTCTGGACCTTCCGCCATGTGCACGCACGCCCCCGCGCATGTGCAATGGGCGAAATTCATTGTCGCCAATGCTGTCGGCTTCGTGGTCAATCGCGGCGCCTTTTTCCTGCTGGTGGCATTGTCCCCGCCGGTGGCGCAACATCCTGTCATCGGCATCGCCGCCGGCTCGCCGCCGGGCTGGTTTTCAATTATTTTCTTTCAAAACGTTTCGTCTTCGGATAGATAAATTATAAGTAATAAACTGTTACTATCGCAACCAAGGGAGGTTGACCGATGGGTGAGGTGCGCGCTGGCGGGCGCTCGCAGGCCGAGTTTTGTTTCAATTCCCAACCTTACGTTGAAGCCTCCGCATCCCGGGCCGGCAGGTTGCCTGCTGCCGTGGCGGATATACTGGCCATCCTGGTCCTGCCGCTGCTGGGAGCCTGCTGCGCCAGGAGCACGGAGAGTCTCCGCGCTACCTGCTCTTCTGGTCGCATATTGGCGCTGTGTCGCTGTTACGCTCACCGCGTCTCATGGCGGCTACGCGCCGGCGCCGGGCCGGGCCGGCGCGGGCACCGCCGCCATTCGCTTCCTGGCCACCGGCATGGCGTGCTGGGCCTGGCGGTGCTCTTGAGCCATTCCGGCATTCTGTTGCGCCGCTGGACTGCCGCCAGACCTCGCCGCCACGCCTGCGCTGCTGCTCGCCACGCGCGCCGTGCTGCCCGCCTCGCGCTTCGGCAGCCCGCCCCGTCCATCCCGGCGGCACGCTGGTCGTCTGCTACGACCGCTGCCCGGCGATCTGGCGCCAGGCGCTGGCCGCAACAGCAACTTGCCCGCGCGCATTGCCGGGGTGCTGTACCTCGCCCCCCTGCGCGAGGCCGGCGGCCTGGCCGGAACTGCGCGATTCCGCAGAGCTTCTGCACAGCCTCTCCGCCCAGCCCGTGCAGAATGTGGTGTTCGTGCATCATCCCGCGCTGGATGCGTTCGATAACGCGCCGCAACGGGAGTTGTTGGAGGAGCTGCTGGCCTATCCGGCGCGCATCTGGCTGGCCTTCGACCTTTCCGCCAACCTGCCGGACGATGCTGCGCGCCCGCACCGGCGGCTGCAAGCTGGTGCCGGTGGCACGGACGATCTCATCACCTCCCGCCATGCTGGTCAAGCGCGGCTTCGATATCCTGGTCGCGCCCCTGCTGCTGGCACTCTCACCCCGCTGCTGGCGCCGCTGCGCTCGCTGGTGCGCCTGAGCGGCCCGGGCCCGGTGGTCTTCCGGCAGAACCGCATCGGCGCGCATGGCCGGCCCTTTACGGTGCTGAAATTCCGCACCATGCGCCATGAGCCCGGCCAGCCTTCGCCCAGGCCAGGCCGGATGATGCGCGGGTCACGCGGCATCGGCCGCTTTCTGCGCCGCACCTCGCTGGATGAACTGCTGCAACTCGTCAATGTCATATGCGGCGACATGTCGCTCGTCGGGCCGCGCCCGCACGCGCCGGAAACCACGGTGGAAGGCATCAGCTTCGAGAGCGCGCTGAAACTCTACCGGCTGCGCCACAGGGTAAAGCCCGGAATCACCGGGCTGGCGCAAGTGCGCGGCCAGAGGGGCGAGACCCGGCATCTCCCGGCGCTGGAGCGCCGGCTCGCCAGCGACCTTGAATATATCCAGACCTGGTCCGTGGGGCTGGATATGCTGATCCTGCTTCGCACCCTGCCGGTGCCCTTTGGCCAGGCCAATGCAGGCTTGAGGCGCCGCCCCGCCTGCTCTCCGGGCGGCGGCCGCCGCCTGGCGCCTATGACGCGGATATCATCATTCTCTGCCCTCGGGCGGCTGCGGAAACCGAGGCCGCCATCGCCTCCGCCCTGGCGCAGCACGGCGGGCTGTTTCATGTCTCGGTGCTGGACCAAGGGCTCAGGTCCGGCAGAGATGCTGCATGAGCTGGCGCGTGAGTTTCGGCAAGGCGTCCCGCATTTCGCGCTGTACGGCGCGCGGCCAAATCTCGGCGTCGGCCGCCGGGCGCAACGTCCTGGCCGCGCTCGGCCATGGGCGCTTCTGGTGGGGCTGGATAACGACGCGCGTCTTCGCGGACGCCTGCGGTGGTGGCGGCGCAGTGCGGCGTTCCGAGCAGCCCCCGAACTCGGCGCCATCGGCTTCTGCATCCTGGCCGCGGACGGGCAAAGGCCGGACCTGACCAGCTGGGGCTACCCAAGGCGTTGCTGCCGCGCTACCGCGCCCGCTTCGAGACCACGCACCTTCGTCGGCGCCGGCCACGCCATCCGCCGCGCCGCCTGGGACTCGCCGCGGCGGCTATGACGCCAGCCTCTTCTTCACCTGGGAGGAATATGATTTCTGCCTCGCCGCCATCGCGCGCGGCTGGCGGATCTTCTATGACGGCGGGCTGGCGGTGATCCATACACCCGCCGCCGCAGGCGCGCTTCCATTGGCAGGGCACGCGGATGACCTCATTTCGTCCGCAACCGCCTCATCATCGGCCGCAAATGGCGGCAGTCCTGGCTGGCGCTTGCCCCGCGCATCCTGGGCTATGGGCTGATCGCGGCGCGGCATGGCTGTTTCGGCGCGGCGTGGGAGGGGTTTAAACAGGCCTGGGCCGCGCCGATCCCCGCCCCGCGCAAAATGCCGGGGCCGATGCGGCATTATCTGAAAATGAACGAAACCCGCCATCGCGGCTCGCTGTTCACACGCCTGCGGCTGGAGCTGTTCAGCCGCCTTCCGGCTTGAAGCGTTCCGCCGCCAGCGGGTGATGCGCCTGCACCAGCTTCTGCAGCCGCGCCGCCAGCACATGGGTGTAGATTTCGGTGGTGGCGATGTCCGCATGGCCGAGCAGCTTCTGCAATGCCCGCAAATCCGCCCCGTGCGCCAGCAGATGCGAGGCAAAGGAATGGCGCAGCACGTGCGGGGAGAGCCGGGCCGGGTCCAGCCCCGCGGCCAATGCCGCCTGTTTCAGCAGCAGCGCGAAGCCCTGGCGGGTCATCGGCTGGGCCGGGTCGCGCCCGGCGAAGAGATAGCGCGCTCTCGCCGGGGAGGCCGCGCGCAAGGCGGCGGCGGCCTGGCGGGCCGCATCCGAGAGCGGGATCATGCGCTCCTTGCCGCCCTTGCCCTTCACCAGCAGCATCATCGCATCGGTCGTCAGCGCGCCGGCGCGCAGGCACATCATCTCACGTCACGCGCAAGCCCGTGGAATAGAGGATCTCCAGCCCCGCCTGCGCTTTCAACCCCGGCAGCCCCTCGATCTCCTTCGCGGCCTCCAGCAGCGCCTCCACCTCCGCTCTCGCTCAGATATTTCGGCAGCGCCTTCGGCCAGTTTCGGCGCGCCGATCTCCGCGGCGGGGTTGTCCGCGCGCACGCCCTCGCGCAGCAAGAAAGGATAAACCGCTTCAGCGCGGAGAGCCTGCGCGCCTGCGTCCTGGCCGCCATGCCGGCGCCGGCCAGGCTTTGCATATAGGCCGCGATCTCTCGCCGCGCTCGGCCCCGGAAACGCCTTGCCGCCGCCCAAAAACGCTGGAGAAATCGTCAAGATCCGCCTGATAGGCCGCCAGCGTATTGGCCGCCGCCCCGCGCTCGGCGGCCAGCATTTCCAAAAACGCTTCCATGCGGCTCTCGGGCTCAACGTCATCCTGCCGCCATGTGATAAGCCTCCGCGCCGATGTCACTCAATAGTCAAACATTCTCCGGCCGCCCCGCGCAGCATCGTGCTGGTCGGCCTGATGGGCGCGGGCAAGACCGCCATCGGCAAGCGCCTGGCAGCCCAGCTCGGCCTGCCGTTTTTCGATGCCGACGAGGAAATCGAGCGCGCGGCGGGCATGAGCATCGCCGAAATCTTCAAGATCCATGGCGAGGCCTACTTTCCGCGCCGGCGAGAAGCGGGTCATCCAGCGCCTGCTCGACACGGGCGCGCATCGTGCTGGCCACCGGCGGCGGCGCCTTCATGGATGCGCAGACCCGCGCCGCCATCCGCGCCCGCGCCACCTCCGTCTGGCTGCGCTGCCCCATCCCCGTGCTGGTCGCGCGCACCGCCGGGCGCACCCACCGGCCGCTGCTCAATGCCGGCAACCCGGCCGAGATCCTGGAAAAGCTTTCCGCCATCCGCAACCCAGTCTATGGGCTGGCGGATATCATCGTCGACGGATCGGAGGACCCTCCGCACGTGACCACGCCAATGTCACCAGCGCCATCGAGAGCACCAGCCACCGCGCCGCGTTGAGGTGAAGCTCTCCCAGACCAGCTATGACGTGCTGATCGGCCACGGGCTGCTGGCCCGCGCCGGGGCGCTGATCGCCCCGCTGCTGCCCCAGCCGCGCTGCTTCATCGTCACCGATGAGACGTGTGGCCAAGCTGCATCTGAACACCCTCATTGCCAGCCTGGATGAGGTCGGCATCGCGCATGAAAGCTTCATCGTGCCGCCGGGCGAGGCCTCCAAGAGCTTTTCGTCCTGGCAGAGCCTGATGGAGGCCCTGCTGGGCGCGAAAATCGACCGCAAGACCACGATCATCGCCCTGGGCGGCGGCGTGGTCGGCGACCTCGCGGGCTATGCCGCGGCCTCGGCCTGCGCGGCGTGCCGTTCGTGCAGATCCCCACCACCTTGCTCTCCCAGGTGGACAGCTCCGTCGGCGGCAAGACCGGCATCAATTCCGTCCATGGCAAGAACCTCATCGGCGCCTTCTACCAGCCGCTGCTGGTGCTGGCCGATACCGGCGTGCTGGACACGCTGCCCGCCCGCGAGCGCGCGGCGGGCTATGCCGAGATCGTCAAGGCCGGGCTGATCGCCGATGCTGCCTTCTATGAGTGGTGCGAGGCGCATGCGGTCTCGATGCTGGCAGGCGACAAGGAGGCCCTGGCCCAGGCGATCGAATATGCCGTGCGCTTCAAGGCCGCGCGTGGTGGGCGATGACGAGCGCGAGACCAAGCCGAATGACGGCCGCGCTTTGCTCAATCTCGGCCACACCTTTGCCCATGCGCTGGAGGCCGAGACCGGCTATGGCAATGGCTTGCTGCATGGCGAGGCGGTGGCCACCGGGCTGGTGCTGGCCGCGCATCTCTCCGCCGCGCTGGGCCTGGCGCCGCAGGAGGATACGCCGCGCATCGCCCAGCATCTCGCCGAGACCGGCCTGCCCACGCGTATCAAGGGTCTGCCGGCCGAAAATCTGCTGGCGCATATGAAGCTGGACAAGAAGATGCGCGGCGGCAAGCTGCATTTCGTGCTGACGCGCGGCATCGGCCAGGCCTTCACCAGCAGCGACGTGCCCGAAGACGCCGTGCGCGCCACCCTGCTCGCCAACGGCGCGGTTTAAGTTTTAAAAGTTTTTGCGGGTGTGGGGGGCTTTTTACAAAAAGCCCCCACTTGAAACGTTTGATTTTTTAAGACTGCGCGTCGGGCGAGAGCACCATGCAGCCCGTCGGCCCGCCGGAGAGGCGGTTGCAGGCGGTCACCGCCTCGTCATGCTGCAGCCCCACGAAGCGGGCGCGGTATTTCACGCCGCCACCCGTGTGGACGGTCATCACCATCGGCTGCGCTTTCGTCAAAATATTGGCACCCGTCAGCTCCGCCATGCCCAGGGCCGCCTTGGCGTTGGAGGAGCTGTCATACGCGCCCACCTGAATGCCCCAGCCATGCCCGCCGGAATTGAAGGACACGGTCTGCACCGCCGGCGTTTCGGCCATGGCGGGGGGAATGAGGGCGAAATTATGCTGGCTGGGGGCGGGCGGCGGCGCGGGCAGATTGGTGCTGGCCACCACCACCGGCGCGGCCTGCACCATCGGCGGCGGCGGAGGCAGGGAACTCGGGGTGTAGACCGACGAGGCGGATGCCATCTGCACGGGCGCGGGCTGTGCCACCGGGGCAGCCTGTACCGGAGCGGCCTGTATGGGCGGCGGGGGCTGAAGGGAGGCGGTCTGCACCGGCGCTCTGCACCGGCGCGCTCTGGACGGGGGCGCTCTGGGCCTGCTCGCTCTCAATCTGCGCCACCTGGGGCATGATGGAGGACACCGGCACCGTGACCGGCGCGGGGCCGTTATCGTCATCCGGCACGGAAACCGGCGCCAGCGAGGCGATTTGAACCGGCGCGGAAAGCTGCGAAGGGCTCGGCGCCTCGGGTGTGAAGCCGTCAGGCAGAATGCCGCCATCCTGGCCCATCGGCTCGGTGTTCAGCGCCAGCTCATCGGCAGCGGAGCGGCGCTGCGGATAATAGCCGTCGATATTCGGCGCGATCATCGCGACATAGTTGATCGTCTCGTCCGGCAGCGGGCGGTTATCATTGATGAAGGAATCCAGCCGCCCCGGTCCGGCATTATAGGCCGCCAGGAATCCCGGCGAGCCATAGATCTGGTACATCTCGTGGATATACGCCGCCCCGGCCATGATGTTGTCGAGGGGGTTGAACGGATCGTCGCCCAGGCCGTAGCGCTGCGCCATCTCCTGATAGGTGCCGGGTTCAAGCTGCATCAGCCCCATGGCCCCGGCGGCGGAGACGATAAGCTGCCCGCCGCTATATTCATGCCCGCCGGATTCCACGCGCATCACCTGCCGGATCCACATCGCCGGCACGTCGAAATGCGCGGCGGCGATGTTAATATAAGGCCCCCACGGGTCGCCGGGCGGGCCGGGCGGGTTATAATTATGCGCGGCATGCGCCAGATAATAGGCCGTGGTCTCCCCCGCATAGCGCGAGCCGCCGCCGCCCGCGCAGGCCGAGAGCAGCGCCAGGCCGGCACAACCCGCCACGAGACCGGGTTTCAGCCTCGCGGCTTGCCGGGCAAAGCGACCGGCCAGAATTCTGGTTGAACCCAAGGTGTGAAGCCTCCACGCAGTCCATCCGCCATCACATTGCGGTATTTCGTTCAATAATGGCTTAAAAAAGGTGTTATAACCTCTTAAGCTAGCATGAAACTCACGGCAAGAAAAACCTGTTCGCGTGCCGGTTCGGTTGGCTTGAGCCGGGCCGGAATCAATTCAGGCCGATTGCGCGCCGGGTCCTACCGGAATGATGCCGGGCCGTGCTAGCAAGGTTCCATGCGCTGTTCACGCCCCGCGTTCCTTGCTGGTTTGAGTCTTTTGGCGGGGTGCGCCGCCTCGCACCCCTTGGCGCAGCAGGCGTCCGGCCCGGCGCAAGGGGGCTCCTATACGGCAAAAGTGCTTTCAATCCGGCCGGTTTCGGCGGGGGTGGCCCTGCCCCAGGTGATGCAGATTCTGGGGGCGCCGACCGCCGCCACGCCCGCCCCGGCGCGGGAAGTCGTGGTGCAGCTGCAGGATGGCTCAGTGAAATCCCTGGTGCCGCCGCCGGGCGCATTCCCCGCCGCACTGGCCCCCGGCGCGCAGGTGATCATTACCGAAACACCGCAGATGCGAATTGTCGCGCGCTGACCCGTCTGGCGGCTTTTTGTTAAACCTATTGGAAAGCCTCATGAAATTTCGCGGCGTGGGTAAACATCTTGTCATGAGAAGACGCAGCCGTTGAAGCAATGCCCCGGTTCGGCTATCGGCAGCACATGAACATGCTCGCGCCGGATTCCGGCCAGGCTGGAGCCGGCCTCTCGCGATCCGCCCAGTCCTCATCCCAGCCCGTGATCATCGCCGCGTCCCATGGCTGGCGGGCGAGGGCGGCCTGTGCCCTGCAGGATCTGGGCGAGACGCTTCGCCTCTGGCCCCTGGTCTGGACGCTGAGCCTCTTCGACATCAAGCTGCGCTATCGCGGCTCGCTGCTGGGGCCGTTCTGGCTCACCCTCTCCACCGCCGTGATGATCTCCGCCATCGGCTTCGTCTATTCCCAGCTTTTCCGGCAGAATGTTGGGGCTTACCTGCCCTTCCTCGCCATCTCGCTGGTGCTGTGGGGGTTCATCAACGCCATCACCTCTGAGGGCGCTACCTGCTTTTCCGCCTCCGTGGCCATGATTCGAGCCCAGCGGATGCCCCATGCTTTGCATGCGGCCCGGGTGGTGATGCGCAATTTTCTGGTGCTGGCGCATAACCTCGCCGTCATCGCCGTGGTGTTCCTGATCTTCCCGCCGCATCTCTCCTGGTCGATGCTCAGCGTGCTGCCCGCTTTGGCGCTCTGGGCGGTGGACGCCTTCGCGGTGGCGCTGCTGCTGGGGCTCATCGGTGCCCGCTTCCGTGACGTGCCGCCCATCGTCGGCAGCGTCATGCAAATCGCCTTTTACGTGACGCCGATCATGTGGAGCCCCGCAGATGCTGGTGCATCGCGGGCTCGGCCTCAGCCTGGCGCTGATCGATGCCAACCCGTTCTACGGGCTGCTGGAGATCGTGCGCGGCCCGCTGATGGGCCTGGCGCTGAATTCCGCGGCCTGGGCCAACGCACTCGCTTATTCCGCGGCGCTGGTCCTGGTCTCCTTCCTGCTTTTCGTGCGCGCCCGGCCGCGCATTCCATATTGGGTGTGAAACGTGGCGAAGCTGCTGGTTGAAAATGTCTCGGTCTCCTTTCCGCTTTATCACGGGGAGAGCCGTAGCCTGAAAAAGACGATCTTCGCCGCCGCCTCCGGCCGGATGGGCCAGGATTCCAAGCACCGCATGACGGTGGAGGCGCTGCGCGATGTCTCCTTCTCCCTCAAGACCGGAGACCGGCTGGGCTTCATCGGCTCCAACGGTGCGGGCAAGACCACGCTGCTGCGCACCATGGCGGGCATCTATGAGCCGATCACCGGGCGCATGGTGATCGAGGGCGCGGTGACCGCGCTGCTCGACCCTGGCCAGGGCATGAATTTCGAGCTGACCGGCAACGAGAATATCCGGCTGCGCGCCCTCTTCGGTGGTTATTCCGACGAGCGGATCAAGCAGCTTGAGGCGGATGTGGCGCAATTCTCCGAGCTGGGGGATTTCCTCAGCCTGCCGGTGCGCACCTACTCCTCTGGCATGGTGGTGCGGCTCGGCTTCGCGCTCGCCACCGCCATCCATCCGCAGATTTTGCTGATGGATGAATGGATCCTGGCCGGGGACGCGGCGTTTCTGGGCAAGGCGCGGGAGCGGCTGGAGACGATGGTGGGAAGTGCCGAAATCCTCGTCCTCTCCTCCCACGCGCCCGCCATCCTGATGCAATGGTGCAACCGGCTGATCTGGATGGAAGGCGGGCGCGTGCATGCCGACGGCACGCCGGAGGAGATTCTCTCCGCCTATCTGCCGCCCGATCAGTTCGAGCAGGCCAAGGCCGCGGCCGAGCACGCCTTGGCGGCCGCCTAAACTCCATGGCCCGTGTCGCCTATGTGAATGGGCGCTATCTGCCGCTCACCCAGGCGGGCGTGAATATCGAGGACCGCGGCTATCAGTTCGGCGATGGCATCTATGAGGTGTTCTACGCCTATCGCGGCAAGCTGATCGACGAGTCGCTGCATTTCGCCCGCCTCACCCGCAGCCGGGGCGAGATCGGCCTGCCAGCACCCATGGGCGATGCCGCGCTGCGCACCGTGATCCAAGAGCTGATGCGCCGCAACCGGGTGGCGACGGGGCTTGTCTATCTTCAGCTCACGCGCGGCGTGGCGCGGCGCGACCAT
This sequence comes from uncultured Pseudomonadota bacterium, assembly GCA_963736885.1. Classification (GTDB taxonomy): domain Bacteria; phylum Pseudomonadota; class Alphaproteobacteria; order Acetobacterales; family Acetobacteraceae; genus Acidocella. Next base: position 156,997 of record CAVTQN010000005.1, on the reverse strand, counting down.
GCTTTCCCCACCCCCGCGCCGCGCCCGGCGCTGACCCTCATTGTGCGGCCGAAGCCGGAACCGCCGGAGGAGCTTGCCGGCTGGAGTGCCGCCGCCATCACCTTGGCCGACGAGCGCTGGGGGCGCTGCGACATCAAATCCATCAATCTGCTGCCCAATGTGCTGGCGCGCGAGGCGGCGAAGCAGGCCGGGGCGCATGGAAGCGATTTTGTTCGATGCAGAGGGCATGGTGACGGAGGGCGCCTCCAGCTCGGTCTGGATCGTAGGCGCTGACAATGTGCTGCGCACCAGGGCGCTGGACCATCACGTGCTGCCCGGCTGCACCCGCGCGGCGTTGCTGGAGGATGTGGCGGCGGAGGGCATGGCCTTCCGGGAGGAAGGGTTTTCACTGGAGGCGCTGCGCGGCGCCCGGGAGATTTTCATCACCAGCGCCACCTCCTTCGTGAAACCCATCACGGCGCTGGATGGCGTGCCGGTCGGCAATGGCGCGCCGGGACTTATCGCCAGCCGCCTCTCTGCGCGCTATCTTGCGCGGCTGAAAGGAGACTAAGCCGCATGTACAACCCGCCCGCCTTTGCCGAGACCAACCCCGAGGCGCTGCAGGCCATCATGCGGGCGGCCTCTCTGCCGGTGCTGGTTTCGCCCGCGCGCGGGGGCGGGCTGCTGGCCACGCATCTGCCGCTGCTGTTCCAGGCGCCGGACCGGCTGATCGGCCATGTGGCCAAGGGCAATTTCCATTGGCGCGATTTCGACCCGGCGCAGGAGTCTCTGGCCATCTTCACGGCGGCGGAGGGCTATGTCAGCCCCTCCTGGTATCCCAGCAAGCAGGAGGGCGGCCGCGTGGTGCCGACCTGGAATTACAGCGTGGTGCATGCCACCGGGCGGCTCTCCATCGTCGAGGAGCCCAAGCCTTTGCTGGAGATCGTCACCGCCCTGACCAACCGGCATGAGGCAGGCCGTGAGCATTCCTGGCAGGTTGCCGATGCCCCGGCGGATTATATCGCCGGGCAGCTGAAGGGCATTGTCGGGCTGGTGCTCACCATCACGAAGCTGGAGGGCAAGGCCAAGCTCAGCCAGAACAAGAGTCTGGCTGACCGGGAAGGCGTGATTGCCGGGGCGGCGGCGGAGTCCCCGGCGCTGGCAGAGGCGATGAAGCGTAAGCTTTAGGCAGGTAGTCGCTGCAGCACCGCCCGCTTGCGGGGCAGGGGGGCCACGCTGGCCAGCAACGGCGCGGGCTGGGCGGCGCCGGTATTGAACCTTGCCAGCAGGTGCGAGATGTTTTCCGCCTCATGCGCCAAGGTCTGGCTGGCGGCGGCGGCTTCCTCCGCCATGGCGGCGTTGGCTTGGGTCATCTGGTCCATCTGGCTCACCGCGCTGTTCACCTGTCCCAGCCCCACAGATTGTTCCTGCGCGCTGGCCGCCGCCTCGCCGATGGCGGTGTCGATCCCCAGGACATGCCCGGCGACCCGATCCAGCGATTGGCGCGCCTCCGCGACCGATTTCACCCCGGTCGCGACAATCTCGCCGGAGCCGATGATGAGGGCTTTGATCTCCTTTGCCGCGTCGGCCGAGCGCTGGGCCAGGCCCCGCACCTCGGTCGCCACCACGGCGAAGCCCCGCCCGGCATCGCCCGCGCGCGCCGCCTCAACCCCGGCATTCAAAGCCAGAAGATTGGTCTGGAAGGCGATCTCGTCGATCACGCCGATGATATTGGCGATCTTCGCGGAACTCTCGTCGATCTTGCCCATGGCCTGCACGGCCTTGCCCACCACCTGGTCGGAGGTTTCCGTATCGCTCCTGGCCTTGCCCGCCATGCCGCGCATGCTCGTGGCGTTTTCCGCCGCCTTGCGCATGGTGGCGGTGATCTGCTCCAGCGCCGCCGCGGTCTCTTCGAGATTCGCCGCCTGCCGTTCCGTGCGCAGGGAAAGCTGCCCGGCGGACTCGTTCACCGAGGCCGAAGTCTGGAGGATGTTCTGCGCCGAGGCGGAGATTTCGCGCATGGTTTCGCGCAAAGCCGCCACGGCATTGTTGAAATCGCCGCGCAGGCTGTCGATCGAGGGGATCAGCGGCTTGCCCAGATGCGCCAGCAGATCGCCCTGGGCAAGGTCCGCCAAAGCCTGCCCGATCTGCTGGATATTCTCCATGCGCGCCGAGAGGTCGGTCGCGAATTTGATGATTTTCACGACCTTGCCCCTGGCGTCGAACACCGGGTTGTAGCTGGCCTGCAGCCAGACATCGCGCCCGCCCTTGCCGATGCGGTGATAATCGGCGGAGAAGAACTCGCCCTCATTCAGCCGGCGCCAGAATTGCGTATAGTCGGCGCTGGCGGCGAAGGCCGGCTCCACGAACAGCCGGTGATGCTGGCCCCTGATCTCCTCCAGCCTGTAGCCGACGGTGGCGAGGAAATTCTGGTTCGCATCCAGGATCGTCCCGTCAGGCTTGAAGGTGATGACCGCCTGCGACCGGTTGATCGCGTTCAGCACGCCCAGATCCTCGATGGCTTTCTCGTGCGCTTGGGTCACATCCAGCGCCAGCTTGATGATTTTCCGGACCTTGCCGCCGCGCCCGCGCACCGGCGTGTAGGAGGCCTGCAGCCATAAATCCCGCCCCTCCTTGCTCACGCGGTGATATTCCCCGGTGTGGAACACGCCCTTGGCGAGATCGGCCCAGAAGGCTTCGTAGGACGGGGCGGCGGCGTCCTTGGGCGGGACCAGGATGCGATGATGGCGCCCCACCAGCTCGGACAGGGCATAGCCGGTGGTTTTCAGGAACGCTTTGTTGGCGTCCAGAATTTCACCCTGGGGCGAGAATTCGATGACGGCGAAGGATTTGCGCAAGGCGCCGAATGTGGTGGCTTCTTGGAACAGGCGCAGCGGAGTCAGGAGCGGCATGGACGTTGTCTCTACCTGTGGTTGTTCTGATAGGAAGATTATATCGTTGTTTTGATAAGGCAAGGTTAACCGCTCCACCGGCCGGACAACAAAAAACCCGGCAGCTTGCGCTGCCGGGTTTTTTTAATGCGGTATGCAATTCCGACTTCGGGCTGGCCCGGCACGCCGGGCCAACCCTTCAGTCATCGCAAGCCGGGATTAGTCTTCCTGGGCCTGGTTGCGGCGGCGGATGGCCGCACCCAGAATGTCGCCCAGCGAGGCGCCCGAGTCGGACGAGCCGTATTCGGTGATCGCCTGCTTGTCCTCGTCGATCTCCTTGCCCTTGATGGTCAGCTGCAGCTTGCGGGCCGCACGGTCCACCGCGGTGATCTTGGCATCGATCTTGTCGCCAACCGCGAAGCGCTCGGGGCGCTGCTCGGCCTTGTCGCGCGCCAGCTCGGCGCGGCGGATGAAGCCGGTCAGCACGTCGTCCACCTTCACCTCGATGCCATTGCTCTGCACGGCGGTGACCACGCAGGTGACGATCTGGTTCTTGTGGATGCGGTCCAGCACGCCAGCGGCCGGGTCGACCTCAAGCTGCTTGATGCCGAGCGAGATGCGCTCCTTCTCCACGTCCATGTCCAGCACCTTGGCCTTGACCACCTCGCCCTTGCCGAACTTGGCGATGGCGGTCTCGCCGGTCTCTTCCCAGGAGAGGTCGGACATGTGGATCATGCCGTCGATCTCCGGGCCGACCGCCATGAACAGGCCGAACTCGGTGATGTTGCGGATCTCGCCCTCGACGATGGAGCCGATCGGGTGCTCGTCCTGGAACTCTTCCCAGGGGTTGCGCTGCACCTGCTTGAGGCCCAGCGAGATGCGGCGCTTGGAGGCGTCGACATCCAGCACGACCACTTCCACTTCCTGCGAGGTGGAGACGATCTTGCCCGGATGCGCGTTCTTCTTGGTCCAGGACATTTCGGAGACGTGCACCAGACCCTCGACGCCGGCTTCCAGCTCCACGAAGGCGCCGTAATCGGTGATGTTGGTGACGCGGCCGGAGGCCTTGATGCCGGGCGGGTACTTGGCGTCCACGCCTTCCCACGGATCGGCCTCGAGCTGCTTCATGCCCAGCGAGATGCGCTGGGTGTCGGCATTGAAGCGGATCACCTGCACCTTCACCGGCTGGCCGATGACCAGCGCCTCGGCCGGGTGGTTGATGCGCTTCCAGGCGATGTCGGTCACGTGCAGCAGGCCATCGACGCCGCCGAGGTCCACGAACGCACCGTAATCGGTGATGTTCTTCACCACGCCGTCGAGGATCTGGCCTTCCTTGAGGCCGAGGATCAGCTCGGAGCGCTGCTCGGCGCGGGTCTCTTCCAGCACCGCGCGGCGGGAGACGACGATGTTGCCGCGCTGGCGGTCCATCTTCAGGATCTGGAACGGCTGGGACACGCCCATCAGCGGGCCGACATCGCGGACCGGGCGGATATCGACCTGCGAGCCGGGCAGGAACGCCGTGGCGCCGCCGAGATCGACGGTGAAGCCGCCCTTGACGCGGCCGTGGATCACGCCGTTCACGCGGGTCTGGGCCTCGAAGGCCTTCTCGAGCTGGGTCCAGCTCTCCTCGCGCCGCGCCTTCTCGCGCGACAGCACCATGGAGCCGTCTTTGTCTTCGTAGCGCTCGATGATAGAGGTCGAAGACGTCGCCGGAATTCACTTCGGGCTTGGCGCCGACGGGGGCGAACTCGCGCAGCGGCACGCGGCCTTCGGACTTCAGGCCGACATCGACGATCACGAAATCATCGTCGATCCGCAGCACGCTGCCGGAGACGACGGAGCCTTCGAACCCGGCGGCACCGCCGAGCGAGGAATTCAAGAGGGCGGCGAAATCATCGGTGCCGGAATAAGCCGGCGCGTCGGAATGACGCTGAGCAATGGTGAGGGAAGCCATGTGGCTGGATATGTCCTTGAAAACGAGCCGGTTTGCGGCCCGGTTTGGGTTTGCGCGGCCTGAATTATGGGCAGCGGCTAGAGCATCCCTGGCCTTACCTGGGATGTCCGGGTTGAACGATGCCGGGTTCTTTAGACCTGATGGCGGGGAAGTCAAGCAAAACCGCCGCCTTTGCCGGGATTTGACGGGGCAGGGGGCGCCTCTGCCCGCTGAGGCCGGAATCGCGGCGATTGGGGGGCATCTGATGGCGCGTTGGCGGGCCTGGGCGCTGCCCGCTTTCTGCGGGCATTTTTACCATATGGCGGGGCCATGAGAGGCGTCTGCCCAGGCTTCATGTTCGCCGATTAGCTGCTATAAGCCGGACGTAATGACACATCTCCGCACCGGCTTTGCCCGTCTGTCCCTGCTCGCCCTCGGCCTTGCCCTGGCAGCTGTTCAAGCTCCCCCAAACGAGATGCGTCGCGGGCGATTTCGCCAATGGCAATATCCCCCCGCCGGATCAGGCCTACGCCATTGGCGTCAAGCAGATGCAGAACGGCAATTATGACAAGGCGGTGGGCGATTTCAACGCGCTGCAGGAGACCTACCCGTACTCCACCTGGGCCACCCATGCGGAGCTCCTGGCGGCCTACTCGCAATATAAGCAGATGAATTATGACGACGCGATCAGCTCGCTGAACCGCTTCATCGAGTTGCACCCCGAGAATGAAAACGTCGCCTACGCCTATTACCTGAAATCGCTCTGCTATTATGAGCAGATCGACGATGTGCAGCGCGACCAGACCACGACCTACGAGGCGATCCAGACCTTGCAGGATGTGATCACCCGCTTCCCCGACAGCGCCTATGCCCGTGATGCCCGCGTCAAGCTGCGCCTGGCCAATAACCGCCTCGCCGGGCATGACATGGTGATCGGCCGCTTTTACCAGAAGCAGCATCTCTACGCCGCCGCCATCGGCCGCTACCAGGATGTGGCAAACAGCTACCAGACCACCACCTACGCGCCGGAAGCCCTGGAGCGGCATGGTGGAGGTGGATCTCGATCTCGGCCTGACCGACCCGGCTATCCGCGCCGCCTCCGTGCTCGGCTATAACTATCCCGGCAGCTCCTGGTACGTGGCCGCCTATGACAAGCTGCAAGCGCACGGGCTGGTGACGCAGGGCGACGAGGCCGCCGCCAACAGCGACGCGGTGGCGCCGCCGCCCAAGCCGAAGCAGCCATGGTACTGGCCGTTCTGACAAGACGATGCTGAACAGCCTCTCGATCCGCGATGTCGTGCTGATCGAGCGGCTCGATTTGCATTTTGCCGCCGGGCTCACCGCGCTGACCGGAGAAACCGGGGCGGGCAAATCGATTCTGCTGGATAGTCTCGGCCTCGCTCTGGGCGCGCGCGCCGATTCCGGGCTTGTCCGCGCCGGGGCCGGCGCAGGCGGTGGTGGCCGCCAGCTTCTCGGCAACCCCCAGCCACCCCGTGCATGCCTTGCTGGCCGAGCAGGGGCTGGATTCGGGCGGGGAAATATTGGTCCGGCGCATCGTCACGCGCGATGGCCGCTCCCGCGCCCTGGTGAACGACCAGCCGGTGAGCGTGGGGTTCCTGAAAAATCTCACCGCCCTGCTCATCGAGGTACAGGGCCAGCATGAGCAGGTGGGCCTGGCCGACCCCGCGCATCATATCGCGCTGCTGGACGCGTTCGGCGTGCCCGAAGCCACCCGCGGCCAGTGCCGCCGCCGCGCACAAGGCTTGGCGGGACTCCGCCGCGCGCCTGGCCGCGGCGGAGCGGAAAATCGAGGAGACCGCGAAGGAGGAGGAGTTTCTCCGCCACGCGGCCTCGGAGCTGGAAAAACTCGGGCCCGTCGCGGGCGAGGAAGAGGCGCTGGCGGCCGAACGCCTGCGCCTGCAGGCCGGGGAGCGCCGCGCCGAGGCGATCGCCAGCGCCATGGCCGAGCTGCGGCCGAAGGATAAGCGCAATGCCGGCCCCGCCGCCGCCTTGCGCGCGGCGGCACGGGCGGTGGCGCGCATCACCGTGCCCGCCGGGCATGTGAATCCCGCCGGCCCCGCCATGGCGGCCATTGATCGCGCCGAGATCGCCCTCGCCGAGGCTGAGGATTTTCTGGAACGCCTCGCGGCCTCCGAGGAGGACGACCCCCGCGCCCTGGAGGCCACGGAGGAGCGGCTGTTCGCGCTGCGCGCCGCCGCCCGCAAGCATGGCGTGCAGGTGGCGGAGCTGCCGGCGTTTTTTGCGACGCTGCGCGGGCGCCTGGCGGCGCTGGAAAGCGGCGTGGCCGACATCGCCGCACTCACCGCCGAAACCGCCCGGCTGCGCGGCGCCTATGTGGAGAAGGCCGCCGCCCTCTCCGCGCAGCGCGAGCGCGCCGCGGCCAAGCTGGAAAAAGCCATCGCCGCCGAGCTGCCGCCCTTGAAGCTGGAGCGCGCGCGCTTCGTGGTGGAAAAAACCATGCTGCCGGAGCCGAATTGGGGCCCGCGCGGGGCGGATGGGATAAAATTCCTCATCGCCACCAATCCCGGCGAAACCCCCGGCGCGCTGGACAAGATCGCTTCCGGCGGCGAGCTCTCCCGGCTGATGCTGGCGATGAAAGTGGTGCTTTCGGCGGGCGGGGATAACGAAACGCTGATCTTCGACGAGGTCGATTTCGGCATTGGCGGCGCCACGGCGGCGGCGGTGGGCGAGCGGCTGGCCCGCGTGGCGGAGGGCGTGCAGGTTCTGGTGGTCACCCACTCCCCGCAGGTTGCGGCCCGCGCGGCGTCGCAGATGCGCGTGCAGAAACGCGAAGCTGGCGGGCGCGCGGTGACGCAAGTACAGATGCTGGATGAACCGGCCAGGCGCGAGGAGATCGCCCGCATGCTCTCCGGCGAGAGCGTGACCGAGGCCGCGCGCCAGGCCGCAGAAAGCCTGTTGACGAAATGAACGAGAGACAAAAACTGGACGCGCTGCTGGCGCGTATCGCGGCGGCCAATGCCGCCTATCATGAGCAGGACGCGCCGGAGATCACCGACGCGGACTATGATGCGCTGCGCCGCGAGGCGGAGGCAATTCTGGCGCAGCACCCGGAATGGCGCGAGGATGCCCAGGCGCTGGCGCAGGTGGGCGGCAAGCCCGGCGCCGGGTTCAAGAAAATCATCCACCGCACGCCGATGCTCTCGCTGGACAATGTGTTCGACGCGCAGGAGTTCGAGGAGTTCATCGCCCGCATCAGGCGGTTTCTGGGGCTGAAGGACGAGGCGCTGGACTTCGTCGCCGAGCCGAAGATGGACGGGCTGTCCATCTCGCTCACCTATCAGCACCGCAAATTCACCGCCGCCGCCACGCGTGGCGACGGCACCGAGGGCGAGGACGTCACCGCCAATATCCTCACCTTGGCAAGCCTGCCGCGGGACTTGCCGCAGGACGCGCCGGATTTCATCGAGATCCGTGGCGAGGTCTACATGACCAAGGCGGATTTCCTGGCGTTGAACGCATCGCAGGAGCGCCAATTCGCCAACCCGCGCAACGCGGCGGCGGGCAGCCTGCGCCAGCTCGACCCCGCCATCACCGCCAAGCGCAAGCTCTCCCTCTTCGCCTATGCGCAGGGCGAGACGTCTGCGCCGGTGGCGAAAACCCATTCGGAGTATCTGGAAACCTTGCGAAGCTGGGGGTTCGAGGTGAATCCGCTCTCCCGGCTTGTCGGGGAGGCGGGGGCAGAAATATTCCAGGCGGAGATGGGCGCGCAGCGCGCCGAGCTGCCCTATGACATCGACGGCGTGGTCTATAAGGTGAACGACCTCGCCTTGCAGACCCGCCTGGGCTTTGTCGGCCGAGCCCCGCGCTGGGCCTGCGCCTGGAAATTCCCCGCCGAAAGAGCCAGCACCACGCTGGAGGATATTGAAATCCAGGTGGGCCGAACCGGCGCGCTGACGCCGCGCGCGCGCCTTAAGCCGGTGAATGTCGGCGGCGTGCTCGTCACCTACGCCACGCTGCATAACGAGGACGAGATCGCCCGCAAGGATGTGCGCATCGGCGACGTGGTGGAACTCCAGCGCGCTGGCGATGTGATTCCGCAAATTCTCGGCGTGCTGAAGCGCGGCGAAGATACGCACCCGTTCAAATTCCCGGATCATTGCCCGGTCTGCGGTTCGCTCGCCGTGCGGGTGGATGACGATGTGGTGCGCCGCTGCACCGGCGGCCTCACCTGCGCGGCGCAAATGGTGGAACGGCTGATCCATTTCTGCTCGCGCGGCGCCTTTGATATCGAAGGCATGGGCGAGAAGACGGTGCGCGAATTCCACGATGCCGGCCTCCTGCGCGGCGCCCCCGATATTTTCGCGCTGCCCGCGCATGAGGCGCAGATCGCCAGGCGCGAGGGCTGGGGCGAGGTCTCCGCCGCCAAGCTCTCGGCGGCCATTGCCGCGCGGCGCGAGATCGGGCTGGCGCGCTTCATCTTCGCGCTCGGCATCCGCCGCATAGGCGAGAACAACGCCAAGCTGCTGGCCCGCCATTATGGCTCTTACCAGCATTGGAAAGAGAGCATGGAGGCGGCGCAGATCATCGGCTCCGACGCGCGGCTGGAGCTGGGCTCCATCTCCGGCATCGGCCCCGCCATCGCCGAGGATCTGCTGGCCTTCTTCGCCGAGGAACACAACCTCGCCACGCTGGCGGGGCTGGAGCGCGCGGTGCAAGTGCAGGACGAGGCGGCCGCCGCCGCCATCGACTCCCCGCTGGCGGGCAAGGTGATCGTCTTTACCGGCACGCTCACCATGGCACGGCCCGAGGCCAAGGCCCGCGCCGAGGCGCTGGGGGCGAAGGTCACCGAATCCGTCTCCAAGAAAACCGATTACGTGGTGGTGGGCGCGGATGCGGGCTCCAAGGCCAAAAAGGCGGCGGAGCTGGGGCTTAGGATCTTGTCTGAGCAGGAATTCCGCGACCTCGCGGGGTTGTAACGGACGGGAAGATGGAACAAGCAATTTCAGCCTTCCTCCTGGCCTTCCCGGCCTTGTTCTCCATCATCAACCCGCTCGGCGGCGCGATCATCTTTCATGAGGTGACCGACGAGCAGGGCGCGGCGCTAAAGCAGGCCCTGGCCAGGCGGGTGGCGGTCTATTCCTTTCTGGTCATGATGATCGCCCTGCTGGCGGGCACCTATGTCCTGAATTTCTTCGGCATCTCGATGAACGCGCTGCGCATCGCGGGCGGGCTGGTGGTCTCCGTCAGGGCCTATGAGATGCTGAACGCGCCCGACAATAACACCAAGCGCAAGCAGAAGGATGCCGAGCCGGTGAACGCCGCCTCCGAGGAGGATCTGGCGGGCTATGCCTTTTTCCCGCTCACGCTGCCCTTCACCACCGGGCCGGGGACCATCGCCGTCGCCATTTCGCTCGCCACCGGCCGGCCGGATAATCTCTCCGCGGCCTGGGTGTTCTATGCCGGGGATTCGCTGGCCGTGCTGGCCAATGCCGTGCTGGTCTGGGCCTGTTACAGCGCGTCGGACCGCATGGTCAGGGGGCTGGGCCATTCCGGCCAGGTGGTGGTCTCGCGCATCGCCGCCTTCCTGCTGCTCGGAATTGGGGTGCAAATCGCCATCACCGGGCTGGTGCCAGTATTGCACGGGGCGCTTGCCGGCTAGGCGTTTTACGCAACGGACAAATTAATAAGCCACGTTATTATCCCGCCCGTTATGGGCACGGATATCGAACATGATCTGCTGATCCTGATGATGGTGGTGGCGCGGCTGACCCGTGTTGAGGCAGACCGCCGCGCCCGCCAGCACGGGATGACGCGCGCGCAATGGAGCATCCTCAAGCAGCTCGAATGCAATCCCGGTCTCAGCCAGAAAGAGCTGGCGGATAACCTTGAGGTCGAGCCGATCACCGTCGCCCGGCTGATCGACCGGCTGGAGGGCGCCGGGCTCGTCGAGCGCCGGGCGGATGCGCAGGATCGGCGCATCTGGCGCCTGCATCTGCGCCCGCAAGCCACGCCCTATCTGGAAGAGATCGACAGCCAGCGCCAGGAGATCACCGCCTTCATCACCGCCGGCCTGCCGGATGCTGACAGGCAGGTGGTGATGGAGGCGCTCCGGCTCATGAAGGCCAATCTGCTGCGCGGGCCGGGGGCGCAACTCTTCCCAGCCTGCCAAAAAAATAACGAGGAGAACGCTTGATGTCTCAAACCAATATCGCCGCGTTGGAGGGTGTAGAGCAGCGCCCGGCCGCCACGGTGGCGGCGCGCGCCCGCCGCAAGGCGCTGCTGCGGCCGGTGCTTATGCTCGGCGGCGTGGCGCTGGTGGCGCTGGCGTCCTTGCTGGTCTGGCTGTTCGGCGGCCGCTATGTCGCCACGGATGATTCCTATGTGGATGCCGCGAAGGTCTCCCTCTCCACCGATGTCACCGGCCTGGTCGGCAGCATCTATGTAAAGGACAACCAGCACGTCGCCGCCGGGCAGCCCTTGTTCGCGCTCAGCCAGGGCAGCTTCGGCATCGCCGTGGAGTTCGGCCCGCGCCCAGCTGGCCCAGGCGGTGCAGGATATCGACTCCGCCAAGCGCGGCTACCAGATGGCGCAGGCCGAGATCGCCGCGCAGCAGGCGCTGGTGGAAAAGGACCAGGCGGACCTTGCCCGCTTTGCCGCCGTGATCGGCAATGGCGGCGCCACCAAGGCGCAATATGACGATGCGCGCTTCACCCTCGCGGGGGACCAGGCGAAGCTGGCGCAGATGCAGGCCGCCGCCGGCCAGCAGCTCGTCAAGCTGAGCGGCAACCCGGATATCGACCCCAAGGACACGCCGGACTACCTGAACGCCCTGTCCAACCTCAACCAGGCCCTGGTCAACCAGCGCCACAGCCTCGTGAAGGCGCCTTTCTCCGGCACCGTCACGCAGGTTGAGCAGCTCCAGCCCGGCATGACCTTGCCCGCCGGCACCGCCGCCTTCGGGCTGGTGTCGGACAGCGACATCTACATCACCGCCGAGCCGAAGGAGGACCAGATGACCTGGGTGCGCCCCGGCCAGAGCGTGAGCATCACGTTGGACAGCTATCCCGGCCAGCATTGGACGGGCGAAGTGGAGAGCATCGCCCCGGTCTCGGGCTCGGAATTCTCGGTGCTGCCCGCCCAGAACGCGTCGGGCAACTGGGTGAAGGTGGTGCAGCGCATTCCGGTGCGCATCAAGATCCTCTCCGGCCCGGCGGACCAGCCCCTGCGCGCCGGGATGAGCACGGAAATCTCCATCGACACGCATCACCACCGGCATCTCTCGGACCTGTTCTGATGGCCGAGGCCGCCCCGCTGGAGGTCAGGAATCGCGGCATCATCACGGTCTGTCTGATGATCGCGACGCTGATGCAGGCACTGGATTCCACCATCGCCAATGTCGCCTTGCCTTACATGCAGGGCTCGCTCTCGGCCTCCTATGACCAGATCACCTGGGTGCTCACCTCCTATGTGGTGATGGCGGCGATCATGACCGCCCCGGTCGGCTGGCTGGCGGCGCGCTTTGGCACCAAGAATTTGTTCATCGCCTGTCTGGTCGGGTTCACCATCACCTCCATGCTTTGCGGCATCGCGCAGAGCCTGACGGAGATGGTGCTCTACCGGCTGCTGCAGGGTGCGTTCGGCGCGGCTTTGGTGCCGCTTTCGCAATCCACCATGATGGATATCTACCCGGTGGAGCAGCGCGGGGTTGCCATGTCCATCTGGGGCATGGGGGTGATGGTGGGGCCGATCTTGGGGCCGACTCTTGGCGGCTACCTCACCTATGATTTCAACTGGCGCTACGTGTTCTTCGTCAATCTGCCCTTCGGCATCGCCGCGGTGCTGGGCCTGGCCCTGCTGATGCCCGCCCGCAAGCCGCGCGACAGCGGCGGGTTCGACTGGACAGGCTTTGGCGTGCTCTCGCTCGGGCTGGCGGCCTTGCAGATTGCGCTGGACAGGGGCGAGGAGCTGGATTGGCTCAGCTCCCGCACCATCATCGCCGCTTTCATCCTGGCCGGGCTCGGCTTCTATCTGTTCACCGTGCATATGCTCACCGCGCGGCGGCCCTTCATCCCGCGCGAGATTTTTGGCGACCGCAATTTCGTCGCCGGGCTCATCACCATGTTCCTGGTCGGCATGGTGCTGCTCGCCTCTTCCGCGCTGCTGGCGCCTTATCTGGAAAATCTCGGCAATTACCCGGTGGCCACGGCCGGGCTGGTGATGGCGCCGCGCGGCTTTGGCACCATGTTCGCCATGATGGTCGCCGGGCGGCTGACCAACCGCGTGGACCCCAGGCTGATGATGCTGCTCGGCTATGTCCTGCTCAGCCTGTCGCTTTACATGCAGGAGGGGTGGACCCCCGATACCGGCGAGGGCCAGATGGTCACCACCATCATCATCCAGGGGCTGGGGCTCGGCTTCGTGTTCGTGCCCTTGCAGGTGGTGGCCTTCTACACCCTGGCGCCCGCGCTGCGCACCCAGGGCACGGCCTTGCTCAGCCTGCTGCGCAATGTCGGCAGCGCCATCGGCATTGCCGTCACCTCCGCCCTGCTGGAGCGCATGACCATCTATATGCACGCGAATCTGATGACGCAGATCACGCCCTTCTCGCGCGCCTTGCAGGCGGGCGGGGCGGTCAGCCAGCTCTGGAACCCGGCGACGAAGAGCGGCGCGGCGCAGCTCGATTCGCTGGTCACCACCCAGGCGCAGATCATCGCCTATATGGACGATTATAAATTCATGTTCCTGGCCACGCTGCCAGCTATAGCCTGCCTGCTGCTGATGCGCCGCCCGCAGCGCCCGGTGCTGGTGCCCAAGGATCACAGCGCCGTCATGGACTAGAGCGTGTTGAGGTTGACGCATGCGCGCCACCCTCAAGCGATCAGGCTCTAAAAAAGGCGGCCCAAAAGGCCGCCTTTTAAAACCAAAAGTTTTTGGTGCAGCTTTTTTTCAAAAAGCTGCGAATATCTTCTCTACCGCGCGGGCTTGGGCGGATTGCTGCTGTAATCGTAAAACCCCCGCCCGGACTTACGCCCCAGCCAGCCGGCATTCACATATTTCACCAGCAGGGGCGCGGGGCGGTATTTATCCTCGCCCAGCTCCTCATGCAGCACCCGCATGATGGAGAGCAGCGTATCCAGCCCGACGAAATCGGCCAGCGTCAGCGGGCCCATCGGGTGGTTGGCGCCCAGCTTCATCGCCTCGTCGATGGAGGTGACATCGCCCACCCCCTCCGCCAGCGCGAAGATCGCCTCGTTCAGCATCGGGCAGAGAATGCGGTTGACGATGAAGCCCGGCGCATCCTGCGCGGTGGCGGCGGTCTTGTTCAGCCTGCCCGCCAACTCGGCGCCCGCCTGGTAGGTGGCGTCAGACGTGGCGAGGCCACGGATGATCTCCACCAGCTTCATCATCGGCACGGGGTTGAAGAAATGCAGCCCGATGAACTTCTCCGGCCGCCCGGAAAGCGCGGCCAGCTTGGTGATGGAGAGGGAGGAGGTGTTGGAGGCCAGGATCGTCTCCGGCCCCAGCGCATCGGCCAGCTCCTTATAGATGGCCTGCTTGATCTCAAGCTTTTCGGGCACCGCCTCGATGACGAGATCGGCCCCCTTCAGCGCATGATAATCGGTGGAGGAGGTGAGGCGCCCAAGGGCGGCCGCCTTGTCCTGTTCCGTCAGGCTGCCCTTGGCGACCTGGCGCTCCATGTTTTTTTCCATGGCAGCCAGGCCCTTGCCCAGGGCCGCCTCGAAGGCGTCCACGAGCACCACATCAAAACCGGAAATCAGCGCCGCGTGAGCGATGCCATTCCCCATCAAACCCGCGCCAATGACTCCGATTTTGCTGATGCTCATGATTACAGGGCCTTCTCCAGTTCCGGCAGCACGGTGAACAGATCGCCGACCAGGCCGTAATCGGCGACCTGGAAGATCGGCGCGTCCTCGTCCTTGTTGATGGCGACGATCACCTTGGAATCCTTCATGCCCGCCAGATGCTGGATGGCCCCGGAAATACCCACGGCGATATAGAGCTCCGGCGCCACGATCTTGCCGGTCTGGCCGACCTGGTAATCATTGGGCACGAACCCGGCATCCACGGCGGCGCGGGAGGCACCAACGGCGGCCCCCAGCTTGTCGGCCACGGGGTCGAGCAGCTTGGCGAAATTCTCGCCATTCTGCATGCCGCGCCCGCCGGAGACGATGACGCGCGCCGCGGTCAGTTCCGGTCGCTCGGACTTGGAGAGTTCCTCGCCGACATAAGCGGATTTGCCCTCGTTCGCCGCTGCCGCGACGGTTTCGATGGCAGCGGACCCACCCTCGGCGGGCGCCGGATCGAAGGAGGAGGCGCGGACGGTGATCACCTTCTTCGCGTCGGCGGATTTCACCGTGGCCAGCGCGTTGCCCGCATAGATCGGGCGCACGAAGGTGTCGGCATCCACAACGTCCGAAATGTCGGAGAGCGGCTGCACGTCCAGCAGGGCGGCCACGCGCGGCAGCACATTCTTGCCCGCAGCCGTGGCGGCCTGCATGATGTGGCTGTAAGGGCCGGCCAGGGAGACGATCAGTGCTGCCATCGGCTCGGCCAGATGGTGGGCATAGGCAGCGTCATCCGCCGCCAGCACCTTGGACACGCCGGAAATCTTCGCCGCAGCCTCAGCCGTGGCGCCAACGCCGGAACCAGCCACCAGCACATGCACCTCGCCCAGCTTGGACGCCGCGGCGATGGCGGCGCGCGAAGGCTGCTTGATGCCGGCGGCATCGAAATCGAGAATAACCAGAGAGGTCATGGTCAGATCACCTTCGCTTCGTTGCGGAGCTTGTCGACAAGGGTCGCCACGTCCGGCACCTTGATGCCAGCCTTGCGCGCCGGCGGCTCGTTGACATTGAGTATGGTCAAACGCGGCGTCACATCCACGTTCAGATCGGCGGGTTTGAGCGTATCGATCGCCTTCTTGCGCGCCTTCATGATGTTGGGCAGCGAGGCATAGCGCGGCTCGTTCAGGCGCAGATCGGCGGTGATCACGGCGGGCAGCGTCAGCTTCACCGTCTCCAGCCCGCCATCCACCTCGCGCGTCACGGTCGCGGCACCATCGGCGATCTCGACCTTGGAGGCGAAGGTGCCCTGCGGCCAGCCCAGCAACGCCGCCAGCATCTGGCCGGTGGCGTTCATGTCGTCATCAATGGCCTGCTTGCCGAGGATCACGGCGTCCACGCCTTCCTTCAGCGCCACTTCCTTCAGGATCTTTGCCACCGCCAGCGGTTCCACCGCCACATCGGTCTCGACCAGGATGCCGCGGTCGGCCCCCATGGCGAGCGCGGTGCGGATGGTTTCCTGCGCCTGGGTCACGCCGATGGAGATGGCGATGATCTCGCTCGCCACGCCTTTTTCCTTCAGGCGCACAGCTTCCTCGACGGCGATCTCATCGAATGGATTCATGGACATTTTCACGCCGGCGGTCTCAACGCCAGACTTGTCCGATTTCACCCGGACCTTGACGTTGTAGTCGACCACCCGCTTCACAGCGACCAGAAATTTCATTTTTGCAATACCTCTGAACTGACCCGGAATGGGGGCTGAGCCTTGATATTGTATGTTCCAGGCCCTGGAAAGCCCTAATTTACTCGCGAGTAAACAAACTCAGGAAAGCCGCTTCAGCCGTTCAACGGCGTCCTCGATATCCGCCAGGCTGGCGCAATAGCTGAGGCGGAAATACCGCCCGCCGCGCCCGGCATCGAAGTCGAACCCCGGGGTGGCGGCGATGTTCTGCTCGGCCAGCAGCCGGTTGCAGAAAGCGGCGCTGTCCGCCGCCCGGCCCTCGATATCGGCATAGAGATAAAACGCCCCATCCGGCGGGGAGAAGGTGGGAAACCCCGCCGCCCGCAGGCCGCGCATCATGATGCCCCGCGCCGTCTCGTAAGTGGCGCGGTTGGCTTCCAGCTCCTCGCGGCAATCCAAAGCCGCCTCGGCCGCCACCTGGGAGATATAGGAGGGCGAGACGAAGAAATTCTGCGCCAGCCGCTCGGTCACGCGCACCATGTCCTGCGGCAGCACCATCCAGCCCACGCGCCAGCCGGTCATCGAGAAATATTTGGAGAAGGAGTTGATGATGATGGCGCTGTTGGAGAATTGTGCCGCCGAGGCCTGGGGCTTGCCGTAGGTGAGGCCGTGATAGATCTCATCGGAGATCAGCCGGATGCCCGCCTCGTCGCAATAGCGGCACAGCGCCTCCAACTCGGCGGGGGCGAGCATGGAGCCGGTGGGGTTGGCGGGGCTCGCTAAAATCAGCCCGTCCGGCGTCTCCGGCAGGGCCTCCAGCATCGCGATGGTCGGCTGGAATCCGGTCTCGATCCCGCAGGGCAACACCAAAGGGGTCAGCCCCAAAGCGGTGAGGGTGTTGAAATAAGGCGGGTAATAGGGCGAGGCGAGGGCGATTTTGTCGCCCTGGTCGAAGCTGGAGAGAAAGGCCAGCGGAAACGCGCCCGAGGCCCCGAAGGTCACCGCGATGCGCGCGGCGGGCACCTCAACGCCGTACCAGTCCGCCATGTGCCGGGCGATGCGCGCCCGCAGGCTGGGGCGGCCCAGACCTTCAGTATAGCCCAGCGCGTCGCCGCTTTGCAGCGCCGCTTCCACGGCTCGCTTGGCGCCTTGCGGCAGGCCGGTGCCGGGCTGGCCGATCTCCATGCGCAGGATTTTTGGCGCCCCTTGCGGCAGGGTGGCGGCCCGCTCATTCGCCGCCAGAATCACATCCATGACCCTGAAGGGCGGCACCAGCCGCCCGGCGCCGATTTTCATGGCGCCGTCTTACCGCCCGCCAATCGCCAGGCCATTGCCCTTCGGGTCCGCGCTGGCGCGGCAGCTCGCCTCGCCGCCCGGCACATTGCCGGGGCAGGAGATGATATTGGCCCGGCCCGGCTCGGGGATGGGATCGTTCTTGCCGGTCAGTGCATTGGCAAGGCCGATCTGCGCGGCCTCATCCGCCTCGTTCTGCCCGGTGCCCGCAACGGCGGCGCCGAAGGCGTAGCTGCCCGTTGTATAGGCCATCGAAGCGGCCAGGTTCGGCGTGGGGTTGGTGCGCGGCGAGGCGGCGAGCAGCACGCCCGTGCCCGGCGCGATGCGCCCGGTGCCGAACAGGTTGTTCATCGAGGTCACGCAGATCACCGCGCCGCCGTTCTTGTCCAGCGCCATGAAGCTGGCCGAGGCGGGCAGCGCCTCACCAGCGGCCGAGCTGGCCAGGGGCAGGCTGGCCACCGCATAGCCGTTCTGGGTGCTGGTCGCCGGCGTTGCATAGCTCGGCGTCGCGCCGATAAGATCCTGCGCCGTCAGCCCGCCGCCCGCCGCATCCGCCGCTTGGGCGAATGTCGCGGCGCTGGGCCCGGCATAGAGCCCGCTCACGCCGTTCACGCGTAGATTTTCCAGCGTGGTGGCCAGGTCCGGCTGCTGGAAGGTCGCACCCTGCGCCAGCATCTGCCCGTTGGGGGCGAATATGGCGGCGGCTGGCGGGTCGGTCAGCAGGGCATTGCCCACCACCTGCAGGTCGGAGACCAGAGCCTGCGAAACCTCCGCCCCGCCCGCCAGACGCTCAGCCGGCACGATGACAGAGGATTGCGGCAGCTGCCCATAGCGCGCCTGCATGGCCAAGAGCCCGCGCGCCAGCAAGGGCACGGCGGCCGGGCGGTCGCCGCTATTGGCGGCGGGGGCGCCGGCGGTGAAGTCCAGTACCAAGGGCGGCTGCATCTTGCCGGTGGAATCGGGCATCTTGATCAGGCAGGCACCGCCGCCGCCCAGCCCCGCGCGCGAAGGCAGGGTGACCGCCTGCGCGAAGCCTTCCGCCGCCGCCGCATCCACCGCGTTGCCGCCATGGTTCAATATATCCCGCCCGACAATGGCCGCCTGCGGCTCATCCGCCACCGCATAGCCGAACACGGAGGGCACGGTGTCGGGGGTGCTGCTGCCGTTATCCAGCCCGAGAAGCTGGTGGCCGACGGTTTGGCTGGTGCCGCATCCGGCGAGGAAGGCGAGAGAGGCGAGGGCGCTAAGATGGCGTAGGCGGTTCTGCAAGCTGAATAACCCTTGAGAAACTGACCCGGCCTGATTAGCCGCGAAACACCGCGCCCGCAACGCCGGGTCAGGCAACAGGCGGGGCAGGGCGGTCCAGAAACACCACGTCGCGCGGGCGGCGCTGCAGCACTTGCCCGCCATCGATCACCATGGTCTGCCCATGATAGGCGGGGCTGGCCAGGATGAAATCCACTGCGTTCAAAATCTGCTCGGGCGTGCAGCCCAGCCCCATCGGGTTGTTGCGGTGGCTGCGCTCGAATTCTTGCTCCGTCTGCAACCCGCTGATCAGCGTGATGCCGGGCGCGATGCCCGCCACCCGCAAAGTGGGCGCCAGCGCCATGGCCTGCATCTGGATCATCCCCTGCAGCGCCACCTTGGAGAGGGTGTAGGAGAAATAATCCGGGTTCAACCCGAACACCTTGTTGTCGACGATGTTGATCGCCACGCCCTTGGCCCCGCGCGCGGCGAGTGACGCGTGCAGGCGCTGGGTGAGCAGCACCGGCGCAAAAAGATTCACCCGCATATGCGCCTCCAGCCCTTCGGCCGAGACGGTGGCGGCGGTGTCATACTCAAAGCCCGAGGCGCTGTTGACCAGCAGCCCCAGCGGGCAGATCGCCGCGCATTCCTCATAGAGCCGCGCCACCGCCCCGGCATCGCCGAGATCCGCCCCAACGGGCGTGGCCTGGCCCCCGGCGGCGATGATCTCAGCCGCCACCTCCTGCGCCCCTTGCGCGGATTGGTGGTAATGCACGAACACGTGCCAGCCCTTGGTTCCCAGATGCCGGGCGATGATCGCGCCCAACCGCCTGCCGCCGCCCGTAACGAGGACGCCTTCCATCAAAATCCCTCTCCTTTTGCGGCAAGCCGGGCCGCTTCACCCGGATAGACGAGACAAGACGGAAACCCAAGCCCCAAGGTTAACGCGCATCTGGCGTTTTTTTCTGGCTAGGCTTTTGGAAAAACACCCCAATTTTCTGCCTCAACGTGCAAGTTTATCTCACCAAATCCCCTGTTTGATGAGATGTTGCTCTAGCCGGTAGGGTTTTCGGCCTTTGGGGTTGCCAGCCATTCGCAGCCGGTGCATTGCGCTGGCTTTCCCGGTCCGTAAATAAGGCCGCAAGTTGCATAGCTGGAGCGCCTGCCTTGTCGATTTTGTCCGAAACGCTTGACCCCGCCTCCCCGGTGCGGCTGACCCATTTGCAGCGGCTGGAAGCGGAATTGATTCACATCATGCGCGAGGTGGTGGCCGAGACCGAGAAGCCGGTGATGCTCTATTCCATCGGCAAGGACTCGGCCGTGATGCTGCATCTGGCGCGCAAGGCGTTCTACCCCGCGCCGCCGCCTTTTCCGCTGCTGCATGTGGACACGACCTGGAAGTTCCGCGCCATGTACGAGCTGCGCGACCGCATGGCCCAGGAGAGCGGCATGGAGCTGCTCGTCTACCAGAACCCGGACGCCAAGGCGCAGAACATCAACCCGTTCGACCACGGCCCGTTGCATACCGATATGTGGAAGACCGAGGGGCTGAAGCAGGCTCTGGACAAATACGGCTTCGACGCCGCCTTTGGCGGTGCCCGCCGCGATGAGGAAAAGAGCCGCGCCAAGGAGCGCATCTTCTCCTTCCGCTCCGCCAATCATCGCTGGGACCCGAAAAACCAGCGCCCGGAATTGTGGAACCTCTATAACGCCCGCAAGGCCAAGGGCGAGAGCATCCGCGTCTTCCCCATCTCCAACTGGACCGAGCTCGATATCTGGCAATATATCCAGCTTGAGAACATCCCCATCGTGCCTTTGTATTTCGCCGCCGAACGCCCGGTGGTGGAGCGAGACGGGCTGTTGATCATGGTCGATGACGAGCGCTTCCGCCTGAAGCCCGGCGAGGTGCCGGTGCAAAAATCCGTGCGCTTTCGCACGCTCGGCTGCTACCCGCTCTCGGGCGCGGTGGAGAGCAACGCGCACACATTGCCGGACGTGATCCAGGAAACCCTGCTCACCACCACCTCCGAGCGCCAGGGCCGGGTGATTGACAAGGATGCAGGCGGGGCCAGCATGGAAAAGAAGAAGCAGGAGGGGTATTTCTGATGCAGGACATGACCATGCAGGAAAGCTCCTACAAGGCGGATGCGCTGATCGCGCAGGATATCGACGCGTATCTGCTCAAGCACCAGCATAAATCGCTGCTGCGCTTCATCACCTGCGGCTCGGTGGATGACGGCAAGTCCACGCTGATTGGCCGGCTGCTCTATGACTCCAAGATGATCTTCGAGGATCAGCTCGCCGCCTTGGAAGCTGATTCCAAAAAAGTCGGCACGCAGGGCCAGAATATCGATTTCGCGCTGCTGGTGGATGGCCTCGCCGCCGAGCGCGAGCAGGGCATCACGATCGACGTGGCGTATCGCTTCTTCGCCACCGAGAAGCGCAAATTCATCGTCGCCGACACGCCCGGCCATGAGCAGTACACGCGCAACATGGTCACCGGCGCCTCCACCGCCGATCTCGCGGTGATTCTCATCGACGCGCGCAAGGGCGTGCTGACGCAGACGCGCCGCCATTCCTACCTCGCCAACCTCATCGGCATCCGCCACATCGTGCTGGCGGTGAACAAGATGGACCTGATCGGCTACGACCAGGCGAAGTATGAGGCCATCGTCGCGGATTATGCGAAGTTCGCTGCCGATATCGGCATCAAATCCTTCACTCCGATGCCGCTCTCCGGCTTCATGGGTGACAACATCACCACCCGTTCGGCCAATACCCCCTGGTACAAGGGCGTGCCGCTGGTGGAGTTCCTGGAGACGGTGGAGCTGAACGTCACCGCCGACCAGGAGCAGCCTTTCCGCCTGCCGGTGCAATGGGTGAACCGCCCGAATCTCGATTTCCGTGGGTTCGCCGGGCAGATCGCCAGCGGCGTGGTCAAGCCGGGCGATGCCATCCGCGTGCTGCCCTCGGGCAAGACCTCCACCGTCTCGCGCATCGTCACCTTGATGGCGATCTGGACCAGGCGGTGGCCGGGCAGTCCGTCACACTCTGCTTTGCCGATGAGATCGATTGCTCGCGCGGCGATGTGATCACCCCGGCCGATGCGCCGGTGCAGGTGGCCGACCAGTTCGAGGCCACCATCGTCTGGATGTCCGACGAGGCGATGACCCCCGGCCGCGCCTACTGGATCAAGATCGGCACGCAGAGCGTCTCCGCCTCCATCCAGGCGCCGAAATACCAGGTCAACGTCAACACGCTGGAACATATGGCGGGGAAGACGCTGGAGCTGAACGCCATCGGCGTGGCCACGCTCACCACCGACCGGCCGATCCCCTTCGAGCCCTATGAGCAGAACCGCGCCCTCGGCGGCTTCATCGTCATCGACAAGATGACCAACGCCACCGTGGGTGCGGGCATGCTGCGCTTCTCGCTGCGCCGCTCGCAGAATGTGCATTGGCAGGCGCTGGATGTTTCGCGCGAGGTGCATGCGGGCCTGAAGAACCAGAAGCCGGCCGTGCTGTGGTTCACGGGCTTTCTGGCGCGGGCAAGAGCACCATCGCCAATCTGGTCGAGAAGAAGCTGGTGCGGATGAACCGCCACACCTTCCTGCTGGATGGCGATAATGTCCGCCATGGTTTGAACAAGGATCTCGGCTTCACCGAGGCGGACCGGATCGAGAATATCCGCCGCGTGGGCGAGGTGGCGAAGCTGATGACCGATGCCGGTCTCGTCGTCATCACCGCCTTCATCTCGCCCTTCCGCTCCGAGCGCGAGATGGTGCGCAAGATGATGGCGCCGGGCGAGTTCGTGGAGATCTTCATCGACACCTCGCTGGCGGAAGCCGAGCGGCGCGACGTGAAGGGGCTCTACAAGAAGGCCCGTGCCGGTGAGCTGAAGAATTTCACCGGCATCGACAGCCCCTATGAACCGCCGTTGACGCCGGAGATCCATATCGACACGACGAAGATCACGCCGGAACAGGCGGCGGATCTGATCATCGAACGGCTGATCCCGTGACGGATCTGGAGCTGGCGAAAGCCATCGCCGAAGGGGCGGGCAAGCTGCTTCTTGACCTTCGCGCCCTCGGCCTGTTCTCGGGCAAGGCGCTGGGCAAGGCCGGAGACCGCGTGGCGAACGCCTTCATCATGGAAGCGCTGCGGGAAAACCGGCCTGATGATGCGGTGCTATCCGAAGAGGAAAAGGACAGCGCCGCCCGGCTCTCCGCCGAGCGCGTCTGGATCGTCGATCCGCTGGATGGCACGCGTGAATATGGCGAGGGCCGCGCGGATTGGGCGGTGCATGTCGCGCTTGTCCATCGGCGGCAAGCCTGTGGTGGGCGCTGTGGCGTTGCCGGGCCTGGGCGAGGTGATGCTGTCAGAGCCGCAGGCTTTGCCGGAGCTGGCGCAAAAGCTGCGCGTGCTGGTCAGCCGCACCCGCCCGGCCAAGGAGGCTTTGGCGGTGGCGGAGGCGCTGGGCGCCGAGCTGGTGCCGATGGGCTCGGCCGGCGCCAAGGCCATGGCGGTGTTGCGCGGTGAGGCGGATATCTATCTGCACACAGGCGGGCAATATGAATGGGACAATTGCGCCCCCGCCGCCGTGGCGCTGGCTGCCGGTCTGCACGCCACTCGCGCTGACGGCGCGCCCTTGGTTTATAACAACGCCGATCCCTATTTGCCGGATCTGCTGATCTGCCAGAAAGAACTCGCGCCGAAAGTGCTGGCAGCGCTTTCCAAGGTTCCGGCCTAAAGGTCCAAAAGTTTTTGGGGGCGCCCTTTTTTTCAAAAAGGGCGCAAAAAAGGCCGGGGTTTTGGCGCCGCCATCGCCAAACTCCCCGGCCTTTTTCGCCGCTTTTTTGCAAAAAAGCGGCACCAAAAAACTCTTAAAACCCGTACTTCACAACGCGGTCATTGCTGGCCAGCAGTTGCTTGTAGCGGCTGAGCGCCAGCAGCGGGAAGAAGCGCGGATAGCCGTGATATTTTAAATAGAACACGCGCGGGAAGCCCACGGCGTTATAGGGCGCTTCCTTCCAGCTTCCATCCTCGCCTTGCGCGGCCTGCAGATATTCAATGCCGCGTTTCACCGCCTCATGGTCCGCCAGCCCCGCCGCCATCAGCCCCAGCACCGCCCAGGCGCTCTGGCTCGGCAGGCTCTGCGCCGCGAAGCCATGGAACTCGCCCGCCGGC
This sequence comes from uncultured Pseudomonadota bacterium, assembly GCA_963736885.1. Classification (GTDB taxonomy): domain Bacteria; phylum Pseudomonadota; class Alphaproteobacteria; order Acetobacterales; family Acetobacteraceae; genus Acidocella. The sequence goes on along the minus strand of CAVTQN010000005.1, from coordinate 133,001 downwards.
GCGTCGGCATAGCTCTCATTATCCTCGCCCCAGCCGCCATCATCCCGCTGCTTGGAGATCAGCCAGGCTGTCGCGCGCGTCACCATCGGGTCGTCATGTGGAACCCCGGCGGCATTCAGCGCGCACAGCACGGACCAGGTGCCGTAGATATAATTCGTCCCCCAGCGCCCGAACCAGGAGCCATCGGGCTTCTGCGTCTCGCGCAGATAGGCAATGCCACGCTCAATCGCCGGGCGGTCTTCCTCATAGCCAAGCTGCGCCAGGAACGAGATGCAGCGCGCCGAGACATCCTCGGTCGGCGGATCCAGCAGCGCGCCATGGTCGGCGAAGGGAATATGGTTGAGATATTGCCGGTCGTTATTGATATCGAACGCGCCCCAGGCGCCGTTGGTGGACTGCATGCCGATGATCCATTCCCGCGCGCGGGAAATCGCCTCGGCATATTTCGCATCGCCCGCGCGGTGCAGCAGCATCGCCGCCACGGCGGTGTCGTCCACATCCGGGTAATGCGGGTTGTTGTACTGGAAGGCCCAGCCGCCAGGGCGCGTGCCCGGCGTGTTGTCCGCCCAGTCGCCCACCACGTTCAGCTCCTGGCGCGGGATCAGCCAGTCGCAGGTTTCCGCCAGCGCCGCCTCGGCGCCGCTCTCGGCCAGCGCATGCCCGGCCAAAGCCGTGTCCCACACGGGTGAAAGGCAGGGCTGGCAATAAGCCTCCTCCTCGCCCACCACCAGCAGCTTGCGCACCGCGCCCCAGGCGATGTCGAAATGCTTTTGATCGCCCAGATAATCGAACATCATCGTGGCATTCGCCATGGCGGGGTAGATGGCGCCCAGCCCGTCCTCGCCATTCAGCCGCTCGATAATCCAGTCGCGTGCCTTCTGTTCCGCCTTGGCGCGGCTGTTCTTGGGAAAGAACGGCTCGGCCACGCGCAGCACATCGTCCAGAACCTTGAAGATCGGCCCCCAGGCGGATTTATACGGCCCCCTGATCCAGTCCTTCACCTCGGCGGGCGGAGTGCAAAACAGCTCGTCGATCCGCACATTGCGCGGGTTGCGGGCCTGCGGCTTGCGCACGGCCAGGAACATCAGCGGCATCATCACCGTGCGCGACCAGTAGGAGACCTTGCGCATGGTGAAGGGAAACCAGTCCGGCATCAGCACCGCCTCAATGGGTACCACCGGGCAGGCCTCCCACGGCACGGCGCCGAACAACGCCATCTGGAAGCGGGTGAACACATTGCTGCGCTCCGCCCCGCCGGCGGCCAGAATCGCCTGCCGGGCGCGGACCATATGCGGGGCATCCGGTGAATCGCCGATCGCCTTCAGCGCGAAATAGGCCTTCACCGTGCAGGAGAGGTCCATCTTGCCGCCATGAAAGAGCGGCCAGCCCCCGCGGTTGGTGTCGTAATCGCCCTGGATGCGGCGCAGATACACGCCGATCTTGCGCTCCAGCCCGTCATCGATCCGGTCCAGATAATGCTCCAGCAGCACATATTCGGCTGGAATTGTGGCGTCCGCCTCCAGCTCGTAGCAATAATGCCCGTCCGCCCGCTGCTCAGCCGTTAGGGAGGCACGGGCCAGCTCGATCGAATCATCCAAAATCGCGTTCATCGTCCGGGATTTGACAGTTTTCCAGGCATTTTGCCAGTGCCTATTGGCATGGCCGGGGCGCCCTCTCAGGCCGGCTTGAGCAAGGCTGCCACCGCCGCCTCGCCGGATCGGATCGCCCCCTCGATGGTCGCGGGCAGGCCGGTATCCGTCCAATCCCCGGCCAGCACCACGCCCCGGCGCGGGCTTTGCGGGCCCGGGCGGCGCTTGAGCTGGTCCGGCGTGCAGGCAAAGGTGGCGCGCTTTTCCCACAGCACCCGGCAGGGGGGCACGTCCGGCGGCAGGGCGAAGGCTTGCGAGAGTTCCGCCCAGACCCGCGCGGCGATGCTGTCCTGGTCCAGATGCGCATAACGGTTGGCGGCGGAGATGGTGACGGAGATCACGCTCTCGCGCGCAAACACCCATTCCGCCATGCCGCCCAGCAGCCCGTAGAACCCGGCCTCGCCAGGGTCCATGCGCGCCTTGAAATGCAGGTTGCAGATGGATTCGAACTGATCCGGCACGCTCAGCTCCGGCATCAGCTCCTTCGCCGCCCAGGGCGGCACCGCCAGCACGGTGGTCTGGCCGGGGCGCAGCGCGGTCACGCGCTCGCCCAGCCTGATCTCCACGCCCTTGGCCTTCAGCCACTCCAAGGCCGGGTCCACGAAGCTCTCAGACAGCCCGATGCGCGCCCAGCGCGGCAGGGCCGCATGGCCGCCGCGCTCCACCGTTTCGCCGATCACGCTCCCCAGCGGCTGGGCGGCGGCGCGCTCGGGCATGGTGTTGAGGGCGGCGATGGCCAAGGGCTCCAGCAGCCGGGCATAAAGCGCGCCGCTGCCGCCCACCAGCGCCTCCACCAGATCCTCCGGCTTGGCTTTGCGCAGCTTCCGGAGCGCCAGATAGTTCAAGGCGCTGGTGCCCGGCACACGGCGGCGGGCTGAGAAAATCCACCAGGGGAAGGCGCCCTCGTTCAGCCGCAGCGTCCAGGCCGCGCCGGTTTTAATGTCCCGGAAGGGGAAGATGGGCTCGGCCGGGCCGACCAGCGAGCGCCTTGCCCCGATGCGCTGCAAATAATTCAGCGCCGAGAGATTGCCCGAGAGCAGCAGATGGTTGCCGTTATCGATCCGGCAATCGAGCTGCTTGTCGAAATAAGAGCGCGCCCGCCCGCCGGCCTGTGGCGCGGCCTCTAACAGCACGACATGATGCCCCAGCTCGGCCAGGCGGCAGGCGGCGGAAAGCCCGGCCAGCCCCGCGCCGATGACATGTACGCTCATGCCCCTCTCCCCTCAGCCCGCCAGCAGCCGCGCCGCCAGCAGCAGCTTGCGCCATTTCGGTAGTGTGATGCGTCCTTGTGCATAATCAAAATTCCGCCGGCGTAGAATGGTCAGAAGCGGCCGGTAGCTGGCCTCCATCAGCCGGGCCGGGCGCATGGCGCGCCCGTCGCAGCGCGCCATGGCTTCCCCGGCGCGGCCGAACGCCGCCTCCGCCATGTCGGCGAGTTTGCCGCATACGGCAGGCAGATCCGGCTGTGACAGGATCGTTCCCGGGTCGGTCTGGATATGGGCTTCGGCCAGGAATTCCGCCGGCAGATAGATGCGCCCGCGCTCGGCATCCTCTCCCACATCGCGCAAAATATTCGTCAGTTGCAGGCCACGCCCCAGCGCGTATGCCACCTCGTCCGCCGCCGGGGAGGAGTCCCCGAACACCCGCACGGATAGCCGCCCCACCGCCGAGGCCACCCGGTCGCAATAAAGGTCGAGCTCGGCGAGGCTGGGCGCGATGATCGGCTCGCCCGCATCCATCTCCATGCCATCGATGATGGCGATGAAATCTTCTCGCCGCACCTGGTAATCACGAATCACGATAAGCAGGGCTCTGGTTATCGGGTCTTCCGCCTCGCCCCTCTCATAAAGCGCGGCGATGCGCTGGCGCCAGATTTCCAGCTCCGTCTGCTTGGCGGTGAAATCCCGGCCCTCCTCGTCGGCGATGTCATCCACCACCCGGCAGAAGGCGTAGATGGCATACATCGCATCCCGCCGCGCGGGCGGCAGGATCTTCATGCCTTGATAGAAGGAGGTGCCGGAGCGTTTCACCAGCTCCGTCACATGCGCGGTATCTGCGGGGGTCATAAGGCGTATCTCAAGCCCTTCAAGGTGGCGGCCAGCACGTCCAGCTTGCTCAGCTTCACGCGGGTGGCCAGCGGGTCGCCGGATTTCAGAAGCGTGGTGAGCCGCCGCGCCAGCGCGCAGATGATCGCGGTTTCGATCCGCAGGCGGCGCGATTTCACCCGTTTCGGCAGTTCGGCGGCCAGCATGTTCAGCTTGTCGGTCTCTTCCAGCATCTTGTCGAACACGGTGCGCAGGCCGGGCAGGGTCTCGGTACGGGCGATGTCATCCGTCGAGAGGTCCTGCGCGCGCAGCCAGTCCTGCGGGATATAGCAGCGGTCCAGGTCGCGCAGGTCCTTCGCGCAATCCTGCAGATGGTTCAGTACCTGCAAGCTCGCGCAGAGCGCGTCGGAGGGCGGCCAGGTGTCGTGGGATTCGCCATGCACATCCAGCACATAGCGGCCGACGGGGGCAGCGGAATAGCGGCAATACTCCATTAGCGCCGTCCAGCTCTCGTAGCGCGTCTTGGTCACATCCTGGCGGAAGGCGGTCAGCAGCTCGCGCGCATGGATGTTGGGCACGCCCGATTCCTGCAGGGACTGGCGCAGCCTGGTGGCGCTGGGGCTGCCCGTATCCTTGGCGCCGGTCAGCACCGCCTCCATCGTGTCCAGCCGGTTCAGCTTCTCCTCGGGCGAGAGGGTGGGGCTGTCCGATATATCGTCGGCATTGCGGGCATAGGCGTAATAGGCATGCACCCGCGCGCGCAAAGGCTTGGCGATGAGCAGCGAGGCGACGGGGAAATTCTCATCCCCCTTATCCTTGCCTGACCAGGCCTCGATGTTCTTGGCCATGGTCTTGGCGATGTTTTTGGCGGGAGCGCGGGGCCGCGCGTCATTGTCGTTGGCGATCATGATTGCTCCCCCGCATAGGCCCGGCTCTTCCATTTCGCCCCGGTGCCGCGCCAAAAATTGACTGCCGAGCCGATGGTGGCCGCCATGTAGAACAGGGCGATGGCGGGCAGGGCGATGGCATAGGCGCGCGGCACCTTATAGCGGTCCAGCGTCGGGAAATAGGTCATGGCGGCGATGGCCCAGATGGCGATGCCCAGCGCCGCCCGCCAGCCGAATCCGGTGCAGAGCGCGGCCCAGGGGAAGACCAGCCACACCAAGGCCAGCCCGATGATGGTGCCGGTGAGGATGACGGCCGAATAGCGCAGCTGGGTGAAGGCGGTGCGGGCGATCATGTCCCAGATATCCTTCGCTTTCGGATAGGGGCGGATGGAGGTGGCGAGCCCGGAATGGCCGAGATAGACCGGGCCGGTTTTCTTCACCTTGGCCGCGAGCGTCACATCGTCGATCAGCGCGCCCTTCATCGCCTCCAGCCCGCCGATCCGCTCCAGCGCCTCACGCTTGATCAGCACCGTGCCGCCCGCCGCCGCGGCAACGCGCGAGGTTGCGTCGTTCACGCGGCCGAAGGGGTAGAGCATCTGGAAGAAATAGATGAAGGCCGGGATCAGGAATTTTTCGGCCCGAGAGGTGCAGTTCAGCCGCACCATCTCGGAGACCATTTGCAGCTTTCCGGCCTCCAGCTTCGCCACCAGCGTGGCCAGATGGCGCGGCTCGTGGGTGATGTCCGCATCCGCGAACAGGATCACCGGGGCGGTGCTGGCCGCCACGCCCTGGGAGAGCGCCCAGAGCTTGCCGGACCAGCCCGCCGGTTTCGGCTGGCCGGTGAGGATGGTCAGGCGCTCATGAATGCCCGCCGCCTCGGCGGTGCCATCGGTGGAATTGTCATCCACCAGGATGACGCGGAACTGCCCGGGATAATCCTGCGCAATGAGGGAGGTTATGACCGCGCCAATGGTCTCCACCTCATCCCGCGCGGGGATGATGATGTCCACATCCGGCGCCTCCACGGGCAGGGCAGGCGCCAGCTCGGGCGCTGAATCCCAGAAGCGGCCGTGGAAGAAGGCCAGGTACAGCCAGATCGCGAATGACAGCAGCAGGATCATGCAAGCATTCCTTCCTTGCGGAACCAGGTGAGCGCGTCCTCCACCGCTCGGGCGGCGGGGCGGGGCGCGTAGCCCAGCTCCTCTTTGGCCTTCCGGGAGGAGAAGAACATCTTTTTCTTCGCCATTTTAAGAATATCCGGTGTCATCAGCGGTGTCTTGCCGGTACGCTCGGCGATGCGCTCCATCACCCAGGCGAGCGGCATCAGCGGTCCCACCGGCAGGCGGAGGCTGGGGGCCTTGCGCCCGCTCTGTGCCGCCACCAGCGCCAGCAGCTCGCGCAGCATCAAATCCTCGCTGCCCAGAATATAGCACGCGCCCTGGCGGCCTTTTTCCAGCGCCAGCAAATGCCCGGCGGCCACGTCATCCACATGCACCACGTTCAGCCCGGTATCCACATAGGCGGGCATTTTGCCCCGCGCGGCGTCCAGCACCATCTGGCCGGTGGGGGTGGGTTTCACATCCCGGGGGCCCACGGGGGCAGTGGGGTTCACGATCACGATGTCCTGCTCTTGCGCCAGCGCCCGCACGGCCTGCTCGGCATCGTATTTGCTCTGCTTATAGGCGCCGACATGATGTTCGGGCTTGATCGGCGTCGTCTCATCCGCTGGCGTGCCATCCGGCGTCAGCCCAAGCGCCGCGACGGAGCTGGTATAGACGCAGCGCTCCACCCCGGCGGCCTTGGCGGCGCGCAGCAGGGCCAGCGTGCCGTCTATGTTCACCCTGCGCATGGCCGCCACGTCCGGCACCCAGAGCCGGTAATCGGCGGCCACATGCAGAAGGTAGCGGCAGCCCGACAGTGCTGCGGGAAAGCTCTCAGGCTCGGCAAGGTCCAGATACGCCAGCTCCGCCCCCAGAGTGGCGATGTTGTGCTGGTCCGAGCCCGTGCGCGCCGTGACCCGCACCTGATAGCCCGCCGCCTTCGCCGCCCTGGCCACCGCCGCGCCGACGAAACCGGTCGCCCCCGTCACCAGCACCAGATCGCCCTGCGCCACTTTCTACTTCCCCGTGCTTTGCTGTCGTCCCGCCGGACACATATACCGGTTGGGGTACTCGCTGTAGAACCCATTGCAGCTTTTGGCGCAACCATGAGGATGATGATGGACACAGAAGCCGTTGAGATCGCGGATTACAACGCAAGGCATTGGGGGTTTCCCGAGTCTGGCGGGATCAGGGTTGGTTCCGAGGCGCATTACCGGATGTTTACCGCCCTCCTGGGCGCCACCTACAACCCCTATAAGCCCGCCGTGCTGGACTGGCCGAAGCTGGACCCGGAGACGCTGGCCCGCATCACCTCCCTGCCGATCTGGGATATCGCGGTGCAGACCGAGATCAAGGCCAGTGCGCGCATCGAGGCTTACGCAAAGACCGTGGCGCAGCCCGAACTGCGCGCCGCGCTGATGCATATGGCGGGCGAGGAGGCGCGCCACCGCGACGTGCTCTCGCGCCTGGTGGCGGCCTATGACATTCCGATGCAGCCCGAGCCGGACTATGTGCTGCCCAACGATGCCGAATGGGGCTGGCTGGTCACCGGCTATTCCGAATGTATCGACAGCTTCTTCGCCTATGGGCTGTTCGAGTTGGCCAGGCGCTCCGGCTATTTTCCTGAGAAACTGGTGGAGACCTTCGAGCCGGTGGTGCAGGAGGAGGGGCGGCATATTCTGTTCTTCGCCAACTGGCTGGCCTGGCACCGCGCCAACCTCGCCTGGTGGAAGCGCCCCTGGTTCGAGCTGAAGGTGATCGCGGTCTGGATCTTCCTGATCTATGAGCGGATCGGCATCGCCAAGGATGTGGACGGGCTGGAAGGGGCGGACGCCAATTTCACCATGAATGGCTCCTCCGCGCTGAGCGAGGAGATGGAGTTGCCAAAGCTTTTGGCAATTTGCCTGGAAGAGGATACAAGGCGCATGGCAGGCTACGATCCGCGCCTTAAGCGCCCCACCACCATGCCGTTTCTGGGGCGCGTCGGCTTGGCCGCCTTGCGCCTGAAAACCCGCATCATGGGACGTTGAGTATCTCTTTGGCTAAAAGCAAACTTATCCCCGCCGTTCTGACGCTGGGGGGCCTCGCTGTCATTACCGGGCTAATCATCTATTTCGGGGCGGGAGACGTGCTGCGGGCCCTCACCTCGGTAAATGCCTGGGGGCTGGCGGAATATGTCGCCGCCCAGCTGGTGCTGCTGCTGGGGCTTGGCTTGTGCTGGCGCATGCTGCTGCGCTCGCGCCAGAAAGGCTCTTACTGGCTCTGCGTCTGGGGCCGGGCGGTGCGCGATGCCACGGGCGAGTTTCTGCCCTTCTCGCAGGTGGGCGGCTATGTGCTGGGGGCGAGGGTGATGACGCTGGGCGGTGTCGCCACAGCGGATTCCGTTGCCTCCACGCTGGGGGATGTGACCACCGAGTTCCTGGCCCAGCTCGTGTTTGTGGGCACCGGGCTTGTCATCCTGTCGCGCAAGGTGCCGGGGTCGGATTTGTTGATGCCGGTCACCATCGGGCTGGCGGTGGCGGTGGCGTTGGGGGTGGGGCTGATCGTCGCGCAGCGCGGGTCCGGCACAAGGATGTTCCGCGCTTTGGCGCTGCGGATCGCCGGGACCACCGGCCAGGGGGCGGCGGATAATTTCGAGCGTCTGCAAACCGCGCTGGATGGCATGTACACCCAGCATCACCGGCTGGCCTGGGCTTCTTTCTTCCATCTGCTCTGCTGGGGCGGCACCGGCACGGCCTCCTATATCGGGTTCCACGCGCTCGGCGTGCCGCTATCCTGGCTGGATGCGGTGTGCATCGAGGCCATGCTGCACGCGATCATGGCGCTGGCCTTCTTCATTCCCGGCCGGGTGGGGGTGCAGGAAGCCGCCTACACGCTGCTGGGCGGGCTGTTCGGCATTCCGCCGGATATCGCAATCTCCCTCTCTTTGCTGCGCCGGGCGCGCGATTTTGTCATCGCCATGCCGGTGCTGATCGTCTGGCAGGGGCTGGAGGCGCGGCAGCTGAAGCTGAACATGAACGCCGGGTGAAGTTCTCGTCGGGCGGCTTGCGCCTTCGCCGCCCGCAGCCCATCTCCGTGGCAGTGAAATGTTTCCGGAGCCACAACCATGTCAATTATCGGGTGGGTTATTCTCGGCCTGATCGCCGGCTGGATTGCCAGCCATATCGTCGATAATGGCGGCAAGGGGCCGTTGCTGGATATGATCCTTGGTATCGTCGGCGCGCTGGTAGGCGGCTGGATCTTCGCGGCCCTCGGCGCGGTGCCCGTCACGGGTTTTAATCTATGGTCGCTGTTTGTGGCGGTCGTTGGGGCGGTGGTGGTGCTGGTGATCTACCATGCGATCGCCGGGCGAAGGGTTTTGTAGGCGCGCTCAACAGGCGGGGGAAAAGGGGGGCTTCAGGCCCCCTTTTCTTTGTCCGCTCCGCCTTGCCGCCCCTGATGCGGCGCGATAACGATTTGATATGCACGCCAAACTCTGGACCATGCGGCTCGTCTTCTGCATGTCGGGCATCGGCATCTCGGTCTGGGCGATTGTCATTCCCTATACCAAGATCCGGTTTCAGCTCGATGATGGGACGCTGGGGCTGGTGCTGCTCGCCGGCGGCTCGGGCGGGGTTGCCGTCATGCCGCTGGCCGGGATGGCGGTGGCGCGCTGGGGCAGCCGCACTTGCATCATCGCCACCACGCTGATGATGTGCCTGCTGCTGCCCGCCCTGGGCAACGCGCCGTCACCGCTGGCCTTTACCGCTTTGCTCTTCATCTACGGTGCCAATTTCGGCGCGCTGGACATCGCGATGAACGCGCAGGGCGCGGTGGTGGAGGAGATGTCCGGCCGGCTGCATATGTCGGGCTTTCATGCCTGCTACAGCCTGGGCACGCTGGCCGTGGCGCTGGCGGCCAGCCTGTTGCTGAAACTTGGGAGCACGGTGCCGCTAGTGTGCGTGGCCAGCGCCGTCACGGTGCTGCTGGGGCTGACGCAGAGCTTCCGGCTGGTGCCCAAAAGTGACGATGCCCCGCCCTCGGACCGGCGTTTCGCCCGGCCCAACCGGCAGGCGCTGGTCCTTGGCCTGTGCTGCTACGCCGCCTTCATGACCGAGGGCGCCACCACGGATTGGAGCACCATCTTCCTGCGCTTTTCGCGCAACATGGCGATCGACGACGCCACGCTGGGCTACGCCGCCTACGCGGTGATGACGACGCTGGCGCGCCTGACCGGCGACAGGCTGGCCATGCGCTTTGGCCAACCGGCGGTGATGCGCCTGGGCGTGGCGCTGGGGGTGGCGGGGTTCGCCCTGGCGGTGCTGGTGCATGCGGGGGTGGCGGGCATTATCGGCTTCGGGCTGGTGGGGTTTGGCACCGGCAATATCGTGCCCCTGGTGTTCAGCGCCGCGGCGCGGGTGCCGGGCATGGCCGCGCATCATTCCATGCCGGCGGTGGTGGGGATCGGCTATGCCGGGTTCCTCACCGGGCCGGTGATGATCGGCTTTGTCGCCAACCATTTCGGGCTGGGCACCGCCTTTGGGGTGGATGCGGTGCTGCTGGGGCTGAGCTTCTTTGCCGCGAAATCCGTCGCGTAGGGCTCAGGCCCCTTAATTGAGAGACTGATTCATGCCCTCGGTTGCCGCGCAAGGGCGCGTCAACCTCAAGCGATCAGGCTCTAGCCGTAATAAAGCTGGTTGAGCTTTGCCAGCATCTCTTCGCGCCTCAGCCCCTTCGGCAGGGCCGGGTGCAGGGTGATATGCACGGTGCCGGGCTGTTTGTTGAAGGCGACCCGCCCCCAGCGCAGCCCGCTATCGGTGGTGGCGGGAAGGACCGGCGCCTCCACGCCCTGTGCCAGCATCGAAATGCCGTGCCGTAGCTCCCCGCGCACGCCGGGAGCGACGCGCGTGCCTTCGGGGAAAATGACCACCTGCCGCCCCGCCGCCACCGCGTCCTGGGCCCCGGCGATCATCTCGCGCAGGGCCTTGCGGCCGCCGCTCCGGTCCACAGGGATCATCCCGCCCGGCTCCAGCAGCGCGCCGAAGAGCGGGATGCGCTTCAGCTCCTTCTTGAACACGAAGGCCGGGCGCGGCAGCAGCACGAGCCAGAGCAGAATATCCAGCGCCGATTGGTGCTGTGCGGCGATCACGCAGCCGCCTTCGGGCAGCCGCTCCAGCCCGCTGGCCTCAAGCCTGATGCCGCAGAAGACCCTGAGTGCCCACAGGCTGATCCGCGCCCAGCGCTGCGCGGCGTGCAGAATGCCATCGTGGAAATACCGGCCGATCAGCATGCACCACAGGCTGAGCGCGGCGCCCGCGCCCCAGAGCACGGTGTTGAAGGCAAAGGAACGGACCTGCTGCATGTTTGGTTAGTACTCTCCTGAGGTGCTGGTGCTGAACAGGGCGCCGAGCCCGGCGCGCACCACCAGATATTTGCTGTACTCGGCGGCGAGCAGGTGCAGCGTCGCCCAGGTGAGGCGGTCGCGCATCGCGGGGGGGCGCACCGGGTCTGGTATCAGCCGCACGCCGGGCAGGGCGTTGCGCATTTCCAGCAGTGCGCGCGGCATGTGGTAGTCGGCGGTGACGATGATGAGCGCGCGCATGTTATGCGCCTTCGCCCAGGCGGCGGTTTCCAAGCCATTGTCATGGGTGGTGGCGGCCATGTGGCCGATGGTGATGGCGCTGGCGTAGCGGGTGGCGGCGGCGCTGTCATCGGCGGTGAAGTCGCCGAGATAGGTGCCCTTGCCCGCCCCCGAGATCAGCAGCAGTGGCGCCTCATGCGCGGCGAGCAAGGCGAGCGCCTCGCCGATCCTGTCATCCCCGCCGGTCAGCGCCACGATGCCGTCCGCGGGTGGCAGCGGGTTGGGCGGTTGGGCGGTGAATGCCGCCGCCATGAAGATCAGAAACCCCGCGCACCAGGCGCCGCCCACCAGCAGCACCAGCCGCGTCAGCAGCCGGGCCAGCGAGAAGCGGCGGCGGCGGTAAGGCGGGCGGGCCATCAGGGCAAATGCCGCAGCCAGCCGCGCACGGTGAGCTGCGCCGTAACCCAGCCGATGAGCGCGGCGCTGGCGGGCAGCAGCGGCACCAGGGCGAGCAGGGCAGGGGGCAGGTTGTACAGGCCGTTGAACTTTGCCAGGCCGGTGAAGGGGGCGGCGAGCCAGGAGAGCCAGGCCAGCACCGGCAGCGCAAACAATGTGCCGCCAAGGGAGCCAGCCAAGGCAAGCCAGGTGGCGCGGGCGGCGAAGCGCCCGGCAATGTCGGAATCCAGCGCGCCCAGCCCGTGCACGGTCTCGATGGTCTCGCGCAGCTGGGCGAGGCCCGAGCGCGTGGCCACCGCCACCAGCGCCGCCGCCACCAGCGCCACGATGAGCAGCACGGCCAGCGCGCTGGCCTGCAGGCTGGTGGTGAGCGCGGCCACGCGTTGCGCCCACATCGCCCCGGTTTTCACCAGCGTGTCAGGGCTCACTTGCTGCAATTGCGCGGTCAATTGATCCGTGCCGCCCGCACCCGCCCATTGCGCGGTGATGACCGCCGGAAGCGTCAGGCCCAGTGACGCGGCATCGCCGCCGAGCCAGGGGGCGATCAGCCGGTTCATCTCCGCCTCGCTCATCACGTTGGCGTTCTGCACGTCATGATTGGCGGCCAAAACGCGCTGCACGGCGGCGAGGCGGGTGCCGTCATTGGCGGCGTCGGGGTCGCCGGGCTGCGGGATCTGGATGGTGAGCGCCGCGGCGGTATCGCCCTGCCAGCTCGCCGCCAGCGTGGCGCAAGCCAGGGTGCCCCCCAGGGCCAGGGCGGCCAGAAAGCTCATGGCGCCGACCAGCACCGGCAGCAGCCGGTCAGAAAGCGCGGCGCGCACGCCCAGAAGGTCTGTCCGGCGTCTAGCCATCATGCACCAGCCGGCCATTTTCCAGCCCCAGCCGCGGGGCGGGGTAGCGCGCCACCAGCCCGGTATTATGCGTGGCCACGATAACCGTGGTGCCGAGCTTGTTGAGTGCGGTGATCAGCAGCATCAGCCTTTGCGCCTGGTCGTCATCCAGATTGCCTGTCGGCTCGTCGGCCACCAGCAGCTTGGGCCGCGCCACCACCGCGCGGGCGATGGCGATGCGCTGCTGCTCGCCGCCGGACAGCTCGTCGGGGCGCGCATGCATCCGGTGGGAGAGGCCGACCCAGCGTAAAATCTCGGTCACATCCGCCTGCACCTGGGCCTCGCTGCGGCGGGCGAGGCGCATGGGCAGGGCCACGTTGTCATACGTGTCCAGCTGCGGCAGCAGCCGGAAATCCTGATACACCACGCCGATGCGCCGGCGCAGCAACGCCGCCTCGCGCCGCGTGGTGCGCGCCGCCCGCGTGCCGAGAATCTCGATTCGCCCGCGTGCCGGATGCTCGGCCAGATAGATCAGCTTGAGCAGGCTGGTCTTGCCCGCGCCCGAGGGGCCGGTGAGCCAGCGAAAGCCCCCATCCTCGATCTCGAAATTGATGCCGCGCAACGCCTCGGCCTCGCCCCCGCGGGCGGCGTGCCGGTAACGCAGCCAGACATCGTCGAATCGGACCATCAGGCTTGTCCTCGCATATTAGAGCGTTCATCAAAAGGATGGACGCCCTAATTACTTTTTGGCGGTCAATTTCATGCGTTTAGCTGAAATCTGGCGAGTCCGGCTAAACCCATGTTGATCCAACTGTAGTGCCGCGACAGGGCGCGCCCCGGCAAGACGCGGCGGCGATTTATTTTCCGGCAATCGTCTCTGCGCGTTGACCAAGTTATTGCGGCACCGCGTTAAAAATGCCATGCGTTGAGACGCAATGCGGATCGCCTGCCCCACTTGTCATGTACTTTATGATGTTCCCGACAATCTGCTCGGCGGCCGCCCGCGCAGGCTGCGTTGTGAGCAATGCGGCCATGGCTGGCAGGTGATGCCGGATGGGCAGGAGGATGCCGCCATGCCGGCGCCGCCCAGTCCTGCTGACCTGTCCGAGGACCTGTTCATAGAGGATGTGTCCATCGAGGATGCGCCCGGCCAGGAGGTGAACGAGGCGCTGAGCCGCCACTTTGGCCAGGCGGCCGATGCGGAGGCGATGGCCGAAATACGGGCCGCCCTGCGGGACGAGGCCCTGACCCACCCGCACCACGATAGCGCCGCGCCAGCGCCTTTGCCTGAAATGGACGAGAGCGCTGAGACAGACCGCTTTGCCGACCTTGTGCGCGCGGCCCGCAATAATGAGGTGGAGCTGGAGCTCGAATTGGCCGGGAAGCCGGCGGCGCGCGCCGTCAATCCGCGCCTTGTCGCCTTGCTGGGGGTGCTGCTGATCCTGGCGGTGATCGTGGTGGAGCGTCACGCGATCATGCGCATGATCCCCGCCAGCGCCAAGCTGTTCCACGCGCTGCATCTGGCCTGAGACGGCCGCGCTCTGATCAAAGCGATAGAGTGCTCTTTGTGAAGAGGCTGATTCACGCCCTTGGTTGCCGCGCATGGGCGCGTCAACCTCAAGCGATCAGGCGCTAGAACATTTTCCGTTCGCGTGCGCTCAGGAAAAATGCTCTAGCTCTTTGGTTTAGCGAGCAACTTTATCCGATCAAATGAGTTAATTTGATCGGATTTTGCTCTAGCCTTTCCGGCTTTTCACCACCTGCCGCGCCCGGCCCAGCGCCAGCGCGCCGGCCGGCACATCCTCGGTGATAACCGAACCGGCGGCGACCAGCGCGCCATCGCCCACCGAAACCGGCGCCACCAGGGCGGTGTTGGAGCCGATGAAGGCTTTCGCGCCGATGCTGGTTTTGTGCTTGGCCTTGCCGTCGTAATTGCAGGTGATGGTGCCGGCGCCGATATTCGTGCCTGGGCCGATCTCGGCATCGCCCAGATAGGTGAGGTGGTTGGCCTTCGCCCCCTTGCCCAGCTTCGCCGCCTTCAGCTCGACGAAATTGCCGACATGCGCGTCCTCGCCCACTTCCGCACCGGGGCGCAGCCGCGCATAGGGGCCGATGATGGCGCCCGCGCGCACCACGCAGCCTTCAAGATGTGAAAACGCCTTGATCTCCACATTGCCGTCCAGCTTCACGCCGGGGCCGAAGACCACATGCGGGCCGATGATCGTATCCGCGCCGATCTCGGTGTCGGCGGCGAAGAAGACCGTCTCCGGCGCTTGCAATGTCACGCCGTCCTGCATGAAGCGGGCGCGGGCGCGGGCCTGGAAGGCGGCCTCCGCCTGGGCCAGCTCGGCGCGGGAATTCACGCCCAGGCATTCATCGTAAGGCGCGTTGAGGGCCGCGACATTCACCCCCTCACCCCGCGCGATGGCGACGATATCGGTGAGGTAGAACTCGCCCTTGGCGTTGTCGTTGCCAACCCGTTCCAGCCAGCCGCGCATATCCGGGCCGAGCGCCGCCATGCCGCCCGCGTTGCAAAAGCCAATGGCGCGCTCTGCCTCGTTCGCGTCGGCATATTCGACGATGCGCGAGACATAGGCGCCGTCCATCACCAGGCGGCCATATTTTCCGGCGTCCGGCGGGGTCATGCCCAGCAGCACCAGCCCGGCATCGCCCTGGTGCAGGCGCGCCAGCAAGGCGCGCATCGTCTCCACCGAGACCAGCGGATTGTCGGCATAGAATACCGCCACCGGGCCCGCGCCGAATTCCCGCTCCGCCTGGCGCGTGGCGTGCGCGGTGCCGAGGCGCTCATGCTGCACCGCCACCGCATGCGGGGCGGCGAGTTTTTCCAGCAATGGCATCTCCGGGCCGGTGACGACCACGATCCGGTCGAAAACCTGCTCGGCCGCGCGGATGAGGTGGGCGAGCATCTCCCGCCCCGCGATTTTGTGCGCGGCTTTCGGCAGGGCGGATTTCATCCGCGTGCCGAGCCCGGCGGCGATGATGACGGCGGTGCTCTGCATGCTTACTTCGCCGCGAAGAAGGGCGTGGGCTTGAGGATGCTGTTTTCCTGCGCAATGAAGCCGTCGAGTTCGGCGACCTTCTGCAGATAGACGGGCCAGCCCGGGTCCTGCATCATCGCGGTGCGGCGGGCTTCGCGGTCGGCCATGCTCTCATAGCCCCAGAGATGCACCGCCGTGTTCAGCTTGCCCTCCGTGCTGGTGTAGAAGCCCAGGCAATTGCCCAGATATTTCTGCTGCAGGGGCCAGAGGGTTTCCTCATAGATCTTGAGCCATGCGGCCATCTTGCCGGGTGAAAGCTGTAGGTGCGCATATCAACGATCATGGAGCGGTTCTTTCAGGCTTGTTTGATGTCGATGAGGCTCTTGCGGATCTTGCGGCTGTGGTTGATCCGGTCCTCGATATAGTCCGTATCGCCCCAGCGCACGGCGCGGGCCATGGCCTGCGCGTCCTCGGAGAAGCGCGAGAACATTTCCAGCAGCGCCTCCTTGTTGTTGACGAAGATGTCGCGCCACATCACCGGGTCGGAGGCCGCGATGCGGGTGAAATCCCGAAAGCCCGCGGCGGCGAATTGCAGCACCTCGCTCGCGGGTCTCATCCGCGAGGTCATCCGCCGTGCCGCAGATGGTGAAGGCGATGAGATGCGGCAAATGGCGAGACGATGGCGAGCACGCGGTCGTGATGCGCGCGCACCCATGCGCGCCGTGCGCGCGCCCAGAGTCCGCCACAGTGTCTCGATCTTATTGCACCGCCGCCTCGTCCGTGCCTTCCGGGCGGGGTGAGCAGGCACCAGCGGCCCTCGAACAGATGCGGCACAGCCCGGCATCGGGGCCGGAGAATTCCGTGCCCGCCATGGGGTGCGCGGGCACGAAATGCACCCGGTTTTGGGTAAGAACGGCCCGACATCCCGGATGACGGATTGCTTGGTCGAGCCGACATCCGAGAGCACGCAGCCCGGCATCAAATGCGGCGCGATCATCTCGGCCAGTGCCGCGAAGCTGCCGACGGGGGTGCAGAGAATCACGGCATCCGCGCCCTCCACGGCCTGCGCCGCGTCGGCCACATATTCGTCGCCGAGATGGAGTTCCTCGGCGCGCTGGAGATGCGCCGGGTTGGCATCGGCAATCACCAGATGACCCACCGTGCCGGGGTGCAGCGCCAGCGCGCCGGCGATGGAGGCGCCGATATGGCCGATGCCGATGAGCGCCAGCCGGTTGAACAGGGGCTCAGCCATGATGGAAAGCGGCCAGAACCTCCGCCACGCGGCTGCATTCCGCCGCCGTGCCGATGGTGATGCGCAGGCAATGCGGCAGGCCGTAGGATTTCACCTGCCGGGCAATGATGCCGTGCTGGCGCAGGTAAGCATCCGCGGCGCTGGCGCGTTCGGTGGTGGTGAAATCCACCAGCAGGAAATTCGCCTCGGAGGGAATCACCTTCAGCCCGCTTTGCGTTAAGCGTTCGGCCAGACGGCGGCGCTCGGCGCTGTTATGGGCGCGGCTTTTTTCCAGCCAGTCCGGCTCCTCCAGCGCGGCGATGCCCGCCACGGCGGCGAAGCCGTTGACGTTGAAGGGCGGGCGCACGCGGTTCAGCACGTCGATCACCGCCTCCGGCGCGTAAGCCCAGCCCAGCCGCGCTCCGCCCATGCCGAAGATTTTCGAGAAGGTGCGGGTCATCACCGTGTTCCCGCCCGCATCCACCAGCTTCACCCCGGCATCGTAGTCCGGGCGTTCGACATATTCGCAATAGGCGGCGTCCAGCACCAGCAGCACGTCCGCCGGCAGGTTTTCGCGCAGCCGTTCCACCTCGCCCTGGGCCAGCATGGTGCCGGTGGGGTTGTTGGGGTTGGCGATGAACACCATGCGGGTCGCTGGCGTAACCAGCGCCAGGATGGCGTCCACATCGGTGGTGAGGTCCCGCTCCGCCGCCTTCAGCACCGTGCAGCCCGCCAGCTTGCCCGCGATTTCATAGATCGCGAAGCCGTGCGCGCTCATGATCAGCTCCGTGCCCGGCCCGCCATAGGATTGGATGAGCAAAGAGAGGATTTCATCCGACCCGTTGCCGCAGACGATTTGCGCCGGGTCCAGCCCGAACTTGGCGCCGATGGCCCGGCGCAGCTTGTGCGAGCCGCCATCCGGGTAGCGGTGCATGGAGGCTGCCGCCTCGGCGATGGCCTTGATGGCCCCCGGCGGGGGGCCGAACGCGCCCTCGTTGGAGGAGAGCTTGATGGGCTTGGCAAAGCCCGGCAGCGCGGATTCGCCGCCGACATAGGGCGCCACGGAGAAAATCTCCGCGCGGGCAACGGGTTTGTTCATGTCAGTTTGTGCCGCTGATCGGGAGCGCATAGCCGCCGACGACATGCGGCGGCCAATCAAGCCCGGCGATGGCGGCAAGGCGCGGGTCGGCATCGTCGACCAGCCCGTCCACCTCCACCAGCGCCAGCAGGCGGGAATCGCCGGGCAGGCGCTTCACCCAGAGCGGGCCGGGCGCGAACCCGGCGGCGGCCACCAGCTCGATGATCCTGGCGCGGGAGACCTCGGCGTTGAAGCTCAGCATCATCAGCCCACGGTCGGCGCCGCTGGCGTCGGGCGGCACGGCGGCCACCACATAGGCTTCGCCCACCGGCAGCCCCTCGGCGCGTTGGGTCCAGAACGGGATTTTCGCGATGACATAGAGCCGCGTCTGTCCGTTATTGGCCAGCATCGGCCACCAGCCGCCATGGGCATCCTCCCCCTCGCCGAGCGGCGGCAGCACCGCCAGCTGGGCGCCGCCCTCGCGGGTTAAATCCGCCAGGGTCTGGGCCGGGTTATGGTGGCGGCGCACCGGGGTGAGCGGGCCGAAATGCTCGCGCGCCAAAGCCAGGCGGGACTCGCCGCCATCGCCATCGCACACCGCCATGGTCTGGCCGCCCTCAATGATCAGCGCGGCGCCGAACATTTCCCGCCAGATGCGCACGATGGCCGCCGCCGGCCAGGCGCCCCGGTGCCGGGCCAGCAGCCGGTGCAGGATGATGGCTTCCCGCCCCGGGCGGATCTTGGTGCCCTTCTTGCCCCCTTCGGCGGCGACATTTTCGACAACCTTGGCGCGCTTCATCAGCAGGTCGTGAATCTGGTCATCGATGGCGTCGAGTTCGGCGCGCAGTTCGGCCAGGCGCGTGGCAGGGGGGGAGAGGTCATTCATCGCGTGCCTAGATACCGCATCCGCCGTCCCCCCGCAAAGCCGTATAAAGGGGCGGTTCTTTCATGCTTTGATAGGGATTGCACCCCGTAAGCGGCCAGCGCATATGCGGGGATCAAGATGGACCAGCCCACGGCCTATACGGATTTTCCGCACCAGAGCGTCACCTTCCCCGAAGGTATGGCGCTTGATTGCGGCCGCGTGCTGCCCAGCGTCACCGTCGCCTACCGGACCTATGGCACGCTCAACCAGGATAAGAGCAACGCCATCCTGGTCTGCCATGCCCTCACCGGGGACCAGTATGTGGCCGAGCAGAACCCCGAGACCGGCCGCCCCGGCTGGTGGGGCGGGGTGGTCGGCCCTGGCGCGCCGATCGATACCAACAAATATTTCGTCATCTGCGCCAACGTGCTGGGGGGCTGCATGGGCTCCACCGGGCCGCGCTCGCCCCATGGCGAGCAGCCGGGCCAGAATCCTGTCCAGCCTTGGGGCACGGATTTCCCGGTCATCACCATCCACGACATGGTGCGGGTGCAGAAGCGCCTGGTCGAGCATTTTGGCATCAGCAAGCTTTTTGCCGTCATTGGCGGCTCGATGGGCGGCATGCAGGTGCTCTCCTGGGCGGTGCAGTACCCTGAGATGGTGTTCGCCGCCGTGCCGATTGCCGCGGCCTATTACCATTCCGCCCAGAACATCGCCTTTCATGAGATCGGCCGGCAGGCCATCGCCGCCGACCCGTTCTTCTATGGCGGGCATTACTGGTCCGAGGGTGTGCGCCCGGAGCGCGGCCTGGCCGTGGCGCGCATGACCGCGCACATCACCTATGTCTCGGAAGAGGCGCTGACCCGCAAATTCGGCCGCAAGCTGCAGAATGCCGAGGGGCTTTCCGCCCTTGGCGAGCAGTTCGCGGTGGAGAGCTACCTGCAATATCAGGGCTCCAGCTTCGTGCAGCGTTTCGATGCGAATTCCTATCTCACCATCACCCGCGCCATGGATCTGTTCGACATCGCCGGCGAGCAGGGCGGCGTGCTGGCCGATGCCTTCCGGGGCACGCAGACGCGCTTTTTGCTGGTTTCCTTCTCCTCCGACTGGCTGTTCCCCACCGCGCAGTCGCGCGCCATCGCCCGCGCGCTGAACCATGTGGCGGCGAATGTGTCGTTCGTGGAGGTGCAGTCCGACAAGGGGCATGACGCCTTCCTGCTGGATGAGCCGGATTTCCACGCCACGCTGCGCGGGTTTCTGGTGGGTTGCGCGGAGCATGCGGGCCTTTCATGAGCGGGGCGAAAAAAATCCGTGTCGACCTGGCGCTGATCGCCGGGATGGTGCAGCCCGGCTCGCGGGTGCTGGATGTGGGCTGCGCCGATGGGCAGCTCATCGAGCATCTGACCCGCACCAAGCAGTGCGACGCGCGCGGCATCGAGATCGACATGGAGGAGGTGCAGCGCGCCATCACCCATGGCCTGCCGGTGATGCAGGGCGACGCGGATACGGAATTGGTCACCTATCCTGACCATGCCTTCGATTATGTGATCCTGTCGCGCACCTTGCAGGCGGTGGAGAAGCCGCGCGAGGTGCTACGCCAGATGCTGCGCATCAGCACCCACGCCATCGTCTCCTTCCCGAATTTCGGCCACTGGTCGCTGCGGCTGCAGCTGCTCACACGCGGGCGCATGCCGATGACCGCCGGTTGGAACCGGATGTGGTACGAAACCCCCAACATCCATCCCTGCACCATCAAGGATTTCTTCACCCTTTGCGACGCCGAGGGCTATGTGGTGGAGGATTGGCTGGCCGCTGACGAGCAGGGGCTGCGCACGCCCTGGCGGCGCTCGCCGGGCCTGGCCAATCTGTTCGGCGAACAAGGGCTGTTCCTGCTCCGCAAGGCCTGACCGGGCGGGGGCCGCCATTGATATTGATCAATGCGCGGCCTGCCATTTTCCCTAGACTGCGCAAGTTGAACCGGCCCGTTTGCGCCCGCGATGGGGTGCTAAGCGGTTAGGTTTTTGTCCTGTCAGGAAAGGCGGAGCGTATGCCCAAAACCATGAAAGCCGCTATTGTCCATGAATTCGGCAAGCCATTGCGGATCGAGGAGGTGAAGGTGCCGGAGCCGGGTCCGGGGCAGATCTTGGTGAAGATCGCCGCGACCGGTGTCTGCCATACCGACTTGCACGCTGTCGAAGGGGACTGGCCGGTGAAACCCAAACCGCCTTTCATCCCTGGCCATGAGGGGGTGGGGCATGTGGTGGGCGTGGGCCAGGGCGTGCGCCATGTGAAGGAGGGCGACCGCGTGGGCGTGCCCTGGCTCTACACCGCCTGCGGCCATTGCCCGCACTGCCTGGGTGGTTGGGAAACGCTGTGCGAGGAGCAGCAGAATACCGGATATTCGGTTAACGGCAGTTTCGCGGAATATGTCGTCGCTGACCCGAATTATGTCGGGCATTTGCCGGACAATATCTCCTTCACCGAAATCGCGCCGATCCTGTGCGCGGGGGTTACGGTGTATAAGGGGCTGAAGGTGACGGACACCAAGCCCGATGACTGGGTGGTGGTCTCGGGCATTGGCGGGCTGGGCCATCTGGCCGTGCAATATGCCAAGGCGATGGGGCGCAATGTGATCGCCGTGGATGTTGATGATGAGAAGCTTGAACTTGCCAAGTCGCTTGGCGCCGCGCTGGGGGTGAACGCCCTCAAGGAGGACCCGGCCGCCTTCGTGAAGCGCGAAGTGGGCGGCGCGCATGGCGTGCTGGTAACGGCTGTTTCAACGAAAGCCTTCGCGCAGGCGCAGGGCATGCTGCGGCGCGGCGGCACGCTCTCATTGAACGGCCTGCCGCCGGGTGATTTCCCGCTGCCGATTTTCAATACGGTGCTGAATGGCATTACCGTGCGCGGCTCCATTGTCGGGACGCGGCTGGATTTGCAGGAGGCGCTGAACTTCGCGGGCGAGGGTAAGGTGAAAGCCACCATCGAGACCGGGAAGCTGGAGGATATTAACGATATTTTCGCGCGCATGCATAAGGGCGATATCCAGGGCCGGATCGTTATCGATTTTCAGACCTGATGCTGTTTGAGAAGGGGCTGAAACAGCCCCTTCCACCGACGTAGGGGCAGGGCAGATAATTTGTTTCGATTGAAAAACAACACGTTTTGCCCCATTTCGTACGGCCGCAGATTCTACATGCCGCTCCCAAGAGTGGATGTAGCGGGCAGGCCAATCAACCGGATCGCGTCAACCGCCGACTTGCCATGCGAGGTTGAAATCTCAACATAGCGCAGCTTCGCAATAATTTCCTCGTGCTTGTAAGCCTTCTATGGCATAATCCACATCCAAAATAAAACGATAGAAGAGGTGGAGCGCTTCTAAAGGGGCAGGCCAGTAGGGGCCATCCCTCAAAATTAACACCGACAGCGTAACCACGTTTTTCTTGACATATAAATTGCCGTGTGCGCAACAAATTATCGGGCAGCGGAGTGGGACCAGCGCGCTGTTAATGGCGGAGGCAAAATGTGCCCGTCTGGTCTATTAAAAGGGCCGGAAGCCTTGTCCGTTCGAAACGTGGTGTGAGCCGCTTGGAGCGTCGTGGATGGCGGATCACACCACGTATCGAACGTTAGATTTTTCTGTCGGCGTCTCGATTAGCAGTTTGGTTAAATCGGGGGGGCGAATGAGCACGCTTGGGAATCAGCTTGTCAAGACGGGGGGGCGGCCGGCGGGGTTCGATTACATGCGCCTTGGCCTAGCCACTGCCATCATAGCATTTCACTCATTTACAGTTTCCTATGGACCCAGCTGGCGAGGCTCCGCTTTGGAGTGGGCCTCTTGGCCCCCTTTGTTTTTCGATTGTGCCGGCCTTCTTCGCCTTGAGCGGTTTTCTCGTTGCCAGCAGTCTCCAGCGCAACGACTTGCCCTCTTTTCTGACGCTGCGTGCATTGCGGATATTTCCGGCTCTCTTTGTCGAGGTCGTTCTCTCGGCTCTAATACTTGGCCCGCTCATCACGACAGTGCCGCTCTCCGAGTATTTCTCAAGCCAAATGTTCAGAGACTATTTCTTGAATGTGTTGGGCGACATTCATTACTACCTGCCGGGGGTCTTTGATAATCCACCTTCTCCAAAATGGGTCAATATTCAGCTCTGGACCGTTCCCTTCGAGCTGAAATGCTACATTGGGCTTTCCCTGCTTGCGCTGGCGCGTATGCACAAGCGACCGGTCTTGTACATGGCCCTCGTCATTGTGGTTTCGGTCGGAGCTTTTGCATACGGACTCATATCCCATTACTTTTATTCGGGCACAGGCCGGCCCTCGGGTTCAGTCGGCCCCATTGGACACGGCCTTATACCCCATCACTTTTTTTCGCTCCCCGGCCACCCCCCCGGCTCTTTCCTGATCCTGTCATTTTTGTTCGGCGTTGGCCTGTACAATCTGCGTGACCGCATTCCCTTTCGCCGGTCCTATTTCATGATCGCCGCGGTACCCGCCTACGTGTTCCTTTCGCACGGAGTAACTGCTTACCTCGCGCTTCTGCCGCTTTCATACGTGACCGTGTTCCTCGGGCTCTGCGAGCCGCCGCGCACGGCTATTGTTCTGGGCGCGGACTATTCATACGGGATGTATCTCTATGGCTTTCCGATCCAGCAAACCATTGCCTATCTCCTGCCAAATACGCGAATTTGGTATGTCAATTTCGTGCTTAGCGTGATTGTGGCGGCGTGCTTTGCAGCATTCTCATGGCATGCAATCGAAAAGCATGTACTGGCTCGAAAGAAGGGGGCTGTGAAATTTGTCCAGGGCTTGGCGTTCAGCCATTCTGTCCTGCGCCAACTGTTTCAGTGGGAGATTAGCGGAGGCAGCGAAACATCACGAAACCGTGTTGATCAAATTCCGGAATCGCAGGCTTCGACCGTCAACGTCCGGCATGGGGGGATCCGGGAATGACCGCTTTCTGGTGGGGGCGCTGGAGAGCTGTCAGGTAGAAAGCCGCACCGTTCCGGCGATCAGCCAAATGTCCGGTATTCGATGCCCTGATCCAGAAACGGACCGGCAAACATCCACCCAAAGTGGCCGCTAAATTCGGGGGATCGGGAGGCCGCTTTAGCGGTTATCCACCAGAGCCACCGGCGTTACGCTGACGCGGGCGACGCCCAGATTGACCACCCCGAGCTCCTCGGCGGCACCTTCCGAAAGGTCGAGAATCCGGTGTCCGCGCGGCATGCAGTCATTCACCCGCACGATGATGGAGCGGCTGTCATCATCCAGCAGCGCCACCCGCACCTGGGTGCCAACGGGGATGGAGTGGGAGGCGGCGGTTAGTTCATCGCTCGTGAAGCTCTCGCCCGTGCAGGTGTGGTGCAGGCCGGGACCGGGCTTGTACCAGGAGGCGGTGCCGAGGATTTCCGGGCCATTGACCACCAGCTCGGCCGCGCGCGGCGGCGGCACCGGGGCGGGGGGCGGGGCGATGCTGGCCTGCGGGGCGGGCACGGGAGGGGTGGCGCAGGCCGACAGAAAACCCATGAGCAGGGACATGGCCAGGGCAGGCGCGAGGCGGAGGCGGCTTTTGGCGGCCATCCGGCAGGGCATGGGGGCGGTCAGTTCCATGCGTGCCTCGTGGGGCAAGAATGAGGCTTTTGCATGGCAGGCGGCGTCCTCCCCGCTGCGTTTGCCACCGCGTGTGGTATTATCGCAATAATATCATGGCTTTAATGACTAGCGCGGCAGGAGCGGGAAAAAGATGCGGGACAGGCGAATCAAGGATGACGACCCCGAGGATGGGCCGAGCCCAACCGTCGGCCCTAGCCGTCCGCGTCTGTTCAATGTGCTGGGGCCGGGGCTGATCACCGGCGCCTCGGACGACGACCCCAGCGGCATCGCCACCTATTCCCAGGCCGGGGCAGGGTTCGCCTATGGGCTGAGCTGGACCATGCTGTTTTCCTACCCGCTGATGGTGGCGGTGCAGATGATCAGCGCGCGCATCGGCCGCACCACGGGCCATGGCATCGCGGGGGTGCTGCGGCTGCATTATCCGACATGGCTGCTGAGTTGCGTGGTTGTGCTGTTGCTCGTCGCCAACATCATCAATCTGGGGGCGGATCTCGGCGCCATGGCGGATGCAACGGCGCTGCTGCTGCCGGTCCCGCGCGCGCTCTATGTGCTGCTGTTCGCGGCCATTTGCGTCTCGCTGCAACTCTTCCTGCAATACACGCGCTATGTGGCGGTGCTGAAATGGCTGACCGCCTCGCTGCTGGCCTATTTCGGCGTGGTGATGGTGGTGCATGTGGCGTGGCGCGACCTCGCGGTGCATCTCTTCTGGCCGCATTTCAGCCTCCATGGCGGCTATCTGACCACGCTGGTGGCCATTCTGGGCACCACCATCAGCCCCTATCTGTTCTTCTGGCAGGCCTCGGAAGAGGTTGAGGACATCCATGTGCATCCGCGCCGGATCGATCTGTTCGACGCGCCGCGCCAGGGCCCGGCGGCGCTGCGGCGGATCGAGATCGACACCTTCATCGGCATGGGCTTCTCCAACCTTGTGGCGCTGGCCATCATCGTCACCACGGCGGCGACGCTGAACGTGCATGGCATCACGGACATCCAGACCTCCGCCCAGGCCGCCGCTGCCTTGCGCCCGCTGGCGGGGGAATTCGCGTCGCTCATCTTCGCGCTGGGGATCATCGGCACCGGGCTGCTGGCGGTGCCGGTGCTGGCGGGCTCGGCCGCCTATGCCATTGGCGAGGCACGGCAATGGCCGATGGGCCTGGCCCGCCGCCCGAAGGAGGCGCAGGCCTTCTACGCCACCCTGGTGATCGCCACGCTGATCGGCATGATCATCAATTTCGCGCCGGTCGACCCGATCAAGGCGCTGTTCTGGAGTGCGGTGATCAATGGCGTGGTGGCGGTGCCGGTGATGCTGGTGATGATGCTGCTGGCAGCGCGGCCCGACATCATGGGGCCGTTCGTGGTGCGCGGCGCGTTGAAATTTTTCGGCTGGCTGGCCACGGCGTTGATGGGGGCGGTGGTCGTGGCCATGATCGTCCTGGCGCTATAGCGCAGCGTTTTCCGCGTTCATCGCCACATCCAGGAACCGCGCGAGCACGGGCGCAGGATCATCCCGCCGCCAGGCGAGGCCGGTTTCCAGCACCGGGGCATCGCCCTGCAGGTCCACATAGCGCACGCCGGTGCGGGCCAGATGCCGCAGCGAGGCGGGCACCAAAGCCAGACCCAGCCCGGCGGAGACGAGGCTGATGATGGTCTGCATCTGGATGGCGGGCTGGGCGATGCGCGGCTCCGCGCCGTGGGCGCGGTAATAGCCGAGCACGAGGTCGTAGAAAGACGGCGCCATGGGCTGGGGGAAAATGATCAAGGGGGCTTCGATCACCTCCCGCGCCGTCAGCCCCGCCGGGCCGGGGCGCAGGCGGCCTTCCGTGATCCAGCTTTCCGGCACGGCGGCCACCAGCTTTTCCCGCAGCAATTGGCGGTAGGCGAGGGCGGCGGGCAGGGTGCCATCCTTGGGCGCGATGATGATGCCCGCCTGGGAATTGCCCTCCTGCAGCCGCTTGATCTGCACGTCGCTGGTGGCTTCCGTCAGTGTGATCTCCACCTCCGGGTAGAGGGCGGAGAAGCGGCGCACCAGCAGAGGCAGCACCGAGTAATCCGCGGTGGAGACGAAGGAGAGCGAAAGCCGCCCCGCTGTGCCCGCGATCAGCCGGTGCGCGGCCTCTGGCAGGGCATCCACCTGGCCCAGGGCGGCGCGCACATGCGGCGCCCAGGCGGCCCCGAAGGGACTGAGCGCCACGCTGCGCTTGGTGCGGATGAAGAGGGGCGCGCCCAGCTCGCGTTCCAACGACTGTATGGATTGGCTGAGCGGCGGCTGTGTCATGTTGAGAAGCTGGGCGGCGCGGCCGAAATGCAGCGTCTCCGCTACCGCCAGGAATTGCCGCAATTGCCGAATATCCATGGTTTAATATGTCCCACGACCTAGTTTACGAGAAATAATATATTTTACCTTTTCTTGGAACGGGCCTAATGAGCCGGAAGACGAGAACCACCCGGAGACCAACGCCATGCCCGCCTATCGTTCCAGAACCACCACCCATGGCCGCAACATGGCGGGCGCGCGCGGGCTTTGGCGCGCCACGGGCATGACGGATGCGGATTTCGGCAAGCCGATCATCGCCGTTGTCAACAGCTTCACCCAGTTCGTGCCCGGGCATGTGCATTTGAAGGATCTCGGCCAGTTGGTGGCCCGCGAGATCGAGGCCGCGGGCGGTGTGGCGAAAGAATTCAACACCATCGCGGTGGATGACGGCATCGCCATGGGCCATGACGGCATGCTCTATTCGCTGCCCTCGCGCGAGCTGATCGCGGATTCCGTGGAATACATGGCCAACGCCCATTGCGCCGATGCGCTGGTCTGCATCTCCAATTGCGACAAGATCACCCCCGGCATGCTGATGGCCTCGTTGCGCCTCAACATCCCCACCGTGTTCGTCTCCGGCGGGCCGATGGAGGCTGGCAAGGTGGTGGTGAAGGGGGCGACGCGCGCCCTGGACCTCGTGGATGCCATGGTCGTGGCCGCCGATGATAGCTACTCGGATGAAGAGGTGCAGACGATCGAGCGTTCCGCTTGCCCGACCTGCGGTTCCTGCTCGGGCATGTTCACCGCCAATTCCATGAACTGCCTGACCGAGGCGCTGGGGCTTTCGCTGCCCGGCAACGGCTCCACGCTGGCGACCCATGCCGACCGTGAAAAGCTGTTCCGCGAGGCGGGGCATCTCATCGTCGATCTCGCCCGGCGCTGGTATGAGCAGGATGACGAAACCGCCCTGCCGCGCGGCATCGCCAGCTTCAAGGCGTTCGAGAATGCGATGAGCCTGGATATCGCCATGGGCGGCTCCACCAACACGGTGCTGCATCTGCTGGCCGCCGCCCAGGAGGCGGGGGTGGATTTCACCATGGCCGATATCGACCGGCTTTCGCGCCGCGTGCCCTGCCTTTGCAAGGTCGCCCCCGCGAAGAACGATGTGCATATGGAAGATGTGCACCGGGCGGGCGGCATCATGTCCATTCTGGGCGAGCTGGAGCGCGCCGGGCTGATCGACAGCTCGCTGCCCACCGTGCATGCGAAAACCCTGGGCGAGGCGCTGAACCGCTGGGACATCACCCGCACCAATAGCGAGGAGGTGAAGACCTTCTTCCGCGCCGCCCCCGGTGGCGTGCCGACCCAGGTGGCCTTCAGCCAGTCCGCCCGCTGGGAGGAGCTGGACACCGACCGCGAGGGCGGCGTGATCCGCGCCGCGACGCATCCGTTCTCCAAGGATGGCGGTCTCGCCGTGCTGTTCGGCAATCTGGCGCCGGAAGGCTGCATCGTGAAAACCGCGGGGGTGGATGAGAGCATTCTCACCTTCCACGGCATTGCGCGCGTCTATGAGAGCCAGGATGCGGCGGTCTCCGGCATTTTGGGCGGCCAGGTGAAGGCGGGCGATGTGGTCGTCATCCGCTATGAGGGGCCGAAGGGCGGGCCGGGGATGCAGGAGATGCTGTACCCGACCAGCTATCTGAAATCGAAAGGCCTGGGCAAAGCCTGCGCGCTGATCACCGATGGCCGTTTCTCAGGCGGCACCTCGGGGCTGTCCATCGGCCATGTCTCGCCGGAGGCGGCGGAAGGCGGGCTGATCGGGCTGGTGGAGACCGGCGATGAGATCCTCATCGACATCCCGAACCGCGGGATCACGCTGAACGTGCCGGAGGCCGTGCTGGCCGAGCGCCGCGCCGCCCAGGACGCCAAGGGCTGGAAGCCCGCCGCGCCGCGCAAGCGCAATGTCTCGCCCGCCCTGCGCGCCTATGCGGCGATGACCACCAACGCCGCGCGCGGCGCGGTGCGGGATGTGAGCCAGGTCGAGCGCTGATCCACTATTCTGGGGTAAAACAACGGGGTGCCCCTCAAGGGGCGCCCTGTTTGCGTTGGCTGCATATCTCCGGTTGAACGAGGTGTAGGATTTAATCTTTTGCGGATGTTTGAAACGTCAGATTCGCTTTCATTTCGGCTGCAAAAATGCATTAATGTTTCGCAATGAATTATGCGAGCATGCCGACGCAATCCCCCGGCTTCCGCGCCTCCGGCGGTGCGATGGCGGCGCGCATCAGGGCGCATGATTGGGCAGAAACGCCGCTCGGCGCCCCGGAGGCCTGGCCGCACACGCTGCGCCTGATACTGCAACTCTGCCTGAATTCGCCTTTGCCCTGCGCCATCTATTGGGGGCCGGAGCTGCGCATGCTGTTCAATGATGGCTGGGCGGCGCTGCATGGGCATGCGCACGGGCTGGGATGGCCAGCGCCTTTTGTCTGGGCGCAGGCATGGGTGGAGACCGGGCCGCATCTGCAAAAAATCCTGGAGCGCGGCGCGGCGAGTGCCAGTTTCGAGCGGCGCCACGCGGTGCCGGGGGAGGGCGGCGCGCAGGAGACGCTCTGGCGCTATGACGTGACGCCGATCCTCGATGAGTCAGGTGCCGTGGCGGGGCTGTTCATGCAGGGCCATGAGGTCCGCAGCCCCGCGTTGCATGAGCATCGGCACGCGCTGGAGACGCTCAACCGCATCGCCTCGGCGACCATCGCCGAGACGGATCCGGAAAAGATCGTCCAGCTGGTGACGGATGCCGGGGTGGAGCTGACCGGCGCCGCCTTCGGCGCGTTTTTCTACACCGCCGTGAACGAGGCCGGGGAGAGCCTGCTGCTCTACACCCTCTCCGGCGCGGCGCGGGAGAGTTTCGCCGGGTTTCCCGAGCCACGCCGTACCGCTCTCTTCTCGCCGACCTTCGATGGGCTGGGCGTGATCCGTGCGGACGATATCACCGCCGATCCGCGCTATGGCCGCAACCCCCCGCTGAACGGCATGCCCAAGGGGCATCTGCCGGTGGTCAGCTATCTGGCCGTGCCGGTCGCCTCGCGCGAGGGCAATGTGATCGGCACGGTGCTGCTCGGCCATCCGGAACGCGCGCGCTTCACCGCGCGGCATGAGGAGGTGATGCTGGGGCTGGCGGCGCAGGCGGCCATCGCCATCGAGAATGCGCGGCTCATCCAGCGCGTGCGCGAGGCGAACGAGACGCTGGAGCAGCGCGTGGCCCAGCGCACCCAGGAGCTGACCGAGGCGAATGAGGCGCTGCGCCAGGCGCAGAAGATGGAGGCGGTGGGCCAGCTCACCGGCGGCATCGCGCATGATTTCAACAATCTCCTGCAAGGGATCAGCGGCAGCCTGGAGATTCTCGGGCGCAGGCTGGCGCAGGGGCAGGTTCAGGGGTTGGAGCGCTTTCTGCACGGGGCGCAGGATTCCGCCCAGCGCGCGGCCTCCCTCACGCAGCGTCTGCTTGCCTTCTCGCGCCGGCAGACCTTGGACCCCCGCCCGGTGGATGTGGGGCAGCTGATCGCCGGGCTGGCGGATCTCATCCAGCGTGCTGTCGGCCCCGCCATTGCGCTGGAGGTGGTGGCGCCGGAGCGCCGCCAGCTCGCGGTGGTGGATGTCACCCAGCTTGAAAGCGCGCTGCTCAACCTCGCCATCAATGCCCGCGACGCCATGCCCGGCGGCGGGCGCCTGATGATCGAGACCGCCAATCGCCAGTTGGACGAGCCGGCGGCGAGGGGGTTTGATCTGCTGCCCGGCCCGTATCTGGTCATCTGTGTGTCCGACACCGGCACCGGCATCCCCAAGGAGATGATCGGGCGGATTTTCGATCCCTTCTTCACCACCAAGCCCATCGGCCAGGGCACGGGGCTGGGGCTTTCCATGGTGCATGGGTTCGTGCGCCAGTCCGGCGGGCATGTGGAGGTGCATTCCACGATGGGGCTCGGCACCAAGGTGTTTCTCTATCTCCCCTGCCATGAGGGCGAGATGGTGGTGGAGCCCGCGCGGCGGGAGAGCCAGGTGCTGGAGGCCGCAACCGGTGCCACCGTGCTGGTGGTCGATGACGAGGCGGTGGTGCGCGCCCCGATCATGGAGGTGTTGAACGAGGCCGGCTACACCGCGCTGGAGGCGCAGGACGGGCCGGCCGGGCTCAGGATTCTGGCTTCCGACGCCAGGGTGCGGCTGCTGGTCACCGATGTCGGCTTGCCGGGGGGGCTGAATGGGCGCCAGGTGGCCGATGCCGCCCGGCAGAAATATCCCGCCCTGAAGGTGCTGTTCATCACCGGCTATGCCGAGCAGACGGCGGTGGGCAGCGGGGCGCTGGAGGAGGGGATGGCGATGATCGCCAAGCCCTTCGCCATGGCGGATCTGGCCGACAAGGTCGCCGAGATGCTGCGGGCCTGACCCCTACTCCCCGTCCGCCAGCCGGGTCTGCGCCTGGGAGACGAAGCTGCCCGGCGCCACGCTGCGGGTGAGCCAGACATTGCCGCCGATCACCGAATTCCGCCCCACCGTGACGCGGCCCAGTATGGTCGCGCCCGCATAGATCACCACGTTATCCTCGATGATCGGGTGGCGCGGCTCGCCCTTGATCAGCGCGCCGGTTTCATCCTCGGTGAAGCGTTTCGCCCCCAGCGTGACATGCTGGTAGAGCCGGACATTCTCGCCGATGATCGCGGTCTGGCCGATGACCACGCCGATGCCGTGATCGATGAAGAAACGCGGGCCGATCTGTGCCTGGGGGTGGATGTCGATGGCGGTTTCGGTCTGCGAGATGCTGGCCAGCAGGCGCGGCACCAAGGGCGCGCCCAGCTTGTGCAGCGCATGGGCGAGGCGGTGATGGATGATGGCCCGCATGCCGGGATAGCAGAGCAGCACCTCGGCGAGCGATGTGGCCGCCGGGTCGCCCTGATTGGCGGCTTTCAGGTCGCTCACCAGGGCGGTGCGGATGGCGGGCAATTGCGCGGCAAATTCGCGCACGATGTCGCAGGCGGCGCAATCGGCCTCCTCGAAGCGCGGCTTGTCCTCGGGCGCCAGGAACAGCAGCCCCCGGCGTACCTGCTCGGTGAGCGAGGCCAGGGTGCGGGTGAGGGTGTGGCCGACGAAGTAATCGATGGTCTCGTCGGTGAGGTCCGGGCAGCCATAATGGCTGGGGAACAGCACGGCGAGCAGCCCGTCGCGGATTTTCATCAGCGCCTCGCGGGAGGGCAGCTCGCGCACATGGCCCTGATAGCGGATCTTGTGCGTCACCTCGCGCGAGTGGCGCAACCCCGCGACAATGGCAGTCAGGTCCGAGGCGCTGGTCTGCGCCGCGGGGGTGATTTCAGGTTTCTGGTCGTCGATGCCCATGGGCGTGGACCTGGCTTGGTTGAACTCGTGGCGCGGGAGGCTAGATCACCCGGCCCTGGCTGTAAACCTGTTTGCCAGAAGGCTGCCCAGCGCCAGCATGAGCACGAAGAGCAGCGCGCCAGGGGCCAGGCGCCCGGCCAGCACCAGGGCCGGGCCGGGGCAGATGCCGGCCAGCCCCCAGCCCAGGCCGAAAATGGCGGCGCCGCCGAGCAGCCGCGTGTCGATCCGGGTGGCCGAAGGCAGCTCGATGGGCTCGCCCAGCAGCGTGCGGCGGCGGCGCTTGGCATAGGCGAAGGCGGGCAGCGCCACGGCGATGCCACCGCCCATCACCAGCGCCAGCGCCGGGTTCCACGCCCCGGCAAGGTCCAGGAAGGCGAGCACCCGGGCCGGGTCGGTCATCTGCGCGATCAGCAGCCCGATGCCAAAGAGCAGCCCGGCCAGAAAGCCGTTGAGCGCGCCCCTCACAGCACATGCCTGACGAGAAAGACGGTGAGCATGGCGATGCCCATGAAGCACAGCACCGCGGCACCCGAGCGCGGGCTGAGCCGCGCCATGCCGCACACCCCATGGCCGCTGGTGCAGCCATTGCCGAGCTTGGTGCCAAACCCCACCAGCAGCCCGGCCAGCGCCAGCAGCCAGAGCGGCGTGGCCGCCAGCGCTGCCGGGGCTTTAACCCCCAGCAGCGCCGCCCCGGCGCCCGCCGCCAGCAGCCCGAGGATGAACCCGGCCCGCCAGCCCTGCCAGCCGCGCCCCGACAGCCCATAGAAAATGCCGGAAATCCCGGCGACGCGGCCATTCAGCAGCAGCAGCGCCGCCGTGGCCGTGCCGATGACCAGCCCGCCCGCCAGGCATTCTCGCAGGGCGGCGGGGTCGAGGATGATGCTCATGGCTAGAAGCTATAACCGATTCCCAGCCCCAGCGCCTTCTCGCTCAGCTTGATATCCGCATTGCCGCCGCCGAAGCTGGCGGGGATGGAGTTTTCGCCCTTCACCGTCTGCGGCAGGGCGTAGAGCCCGTAGGCGCTCAGCTCCAGCCCCTTCGGCAGCAGCCCGCCATGGGAGGTGTAGGTGACACCGGCGGTAAACTGGTTCTGCACCACGCCGGGGGCGAGAATGTTCAGGAAGGTCTGCGAGGACGGGATAGCCTGGGTGGTGTAGCTGTAGCCCGCGCGCAGCGTCACCGCCGGCGTGACGTCATAGCCCACACCGAATTTGATGGTGTTGGTGTTCTTCCAGCCAAAGCCCGGGCCATCGGCCGCCCCCATCGGGACACCTGAGAGCAGGGGCTGGAACAGATCGCCCACCGAATGCACGCCGCGATAGTCGATGCGCTGGAAATCCAGCCCGGCGGTGAGGCCGGGCAGGGGCTTCAGCCCGACGCCGAAGCCCCAGGTGGAGGGGGCGTTGAACCCGCCGCCACCGGCGAACAGGCCGCGATATTTGTCGAACCCGCCCGCATAGGTGATGGATTGCCAGGAGGCGCCGACGGAAAGCCAGTTGGTGATCTGGCCGAGATAGCCCACCCGCACGCCATAGCCGAGCGCGCTATCCTCGCCCTGATGGCTGACATTGCCGGGGGAATCGGAAAGGCCGGAGAAGACGCCAAGCCCGCCATCGCGGAAATATTCATCCATCAGGTTGAACGACACGCCGATGCTCTGGCCGGGGGCGAATTCCCAGGCGAGGGTGGGGGAGATGAAGAGCTGCTGCAGATCCACCGTGGCGGCGGAGCTGGCGCCGAAGCGGGCATAAGGGTTGCTGCCGTAATTCGTGTCCAGCCCGCCATTGGCGTAGATGGCGAGCCCGGCGGCGAGATGATGCGGGAGCTGCACCACCACCGCCGCCTCCGGCACAGCGAAAATCTTGATCTTGTTGCCGTTGAACCCTTCATCCGGGCCGTAGGCATTGCCGGTGATGCTGGCGCTGCGCTGCGGGGCGAACAGGTCGGTGTCGAAATCCGCCTGGTTGCCCAGAAAGGCGGCGCTGGCCGGGTTGCTGGCGATGGAGAGGGCGCTGAGCGGCAGCGCGTAGCCAACGCCGCCCATCGCCTTGGAGGCGATGCCGTAGCCGTTGGTGAAATAACCCTCCGTCGCATGGGCGGCGGGGGCCGCCAGCACGCCGAGTGTGGAGAGAAGCGGGACAACCCCAAGACGTACGCGCATGAAGACCTCTAAATGACTTAAGATTTATAAATTATAATTCCTACAGATAATATAGTGATATTAAGTTGGCAAGGTTAGGGCAGACCTCTCCAAGGCGGCGGATTTTTGACAAAATTCTCTAAGAATTTCGCGTTTCTTGTGGTATTTTGCTATACAATTTTGGCGCCGCAGCCATTTGTGAAAATTTCTTTTCCCGGTGTTGGCTTACCCTGGACGGCGCAGAATTTTGCTGTATCTGGCGCTGAGGTTTGGTGAGTGGAAGAGCGGGCGAGAATATGTCTTTGCAAGTGATTACCGGAAACCGCGTGGCCGATGGCGTGTCCGTCTGGTTCGCGGGCGCCAAGGGATGGGCGGAGCATGTGGACCAGGCGAGCGCCTATGACGAGGCTGTGCTGGACGCCGCAATGGCTGAGGCGAAGCCTGCGGATGCCGAGTTGCATGTGGTGGATATCCGCGCCGTTGAGGTGACGCAGGACGGCGGCAAGATCTTCCCCGTGGCGCATCGCGAGCAGATCCGCGCCCGTGGCCCTTCGGTGCGTGAGGATCTTCCGGCGGGCGTGTGGCGCGATGGCGCCGAGGCGCTGCCGCCGCTGCCATCCGCCAGCTCCACCTCGCCCTTCGCCGGGATCTATCATTACGACGAATATGACCGCGACTTCCTGCGCCAGCGCGCCGCGGAATTCGGCGCGCAGGTGGCGCGCCGCCGGGCGGGTGAATTGTCCGAGGAAGAGTTCAAGCCGCTGCGGCTGATGAACGGGCTCTATTTGCAGTTGCACGCCTATATGCTGCGCGTCGCCATTCCCTATGGCGTGCTCAGCGCCACGCAGCTCCGCCAGCTGGCCTATGTGGCCCGGCATTATGACCGTGGCTATGGCCATTTCACCACCCGCCAGAACATCCAGTTCAATTGGCTGCGGCTGGAGGATACCCCGGCGGCGCTGGCGGCTCTGGCCGAGGCGGATATTCACGGCATCCAGACCTCAGGCAATTGCATCCGCAACGTGACGACGGATGAGTTCGCCGGTGCTGCGGCTGACGAGATTCTCGACCCGCGCCTCTATGCGGAAATTCTGCGCCAATGGTCCACGGATCACCCGGAATTCACCTATCTGCCGCGCAAGTTCAAGATTGCCATCGTCGGCGCCGGGCATGACCGCGCGGCGGTGCGGGTGCATGACATTGGGCTTGAAGCCTACAAAAACGCGGCGGGCGAGCCGGTGTTCCGGGTGTTCGCGGGCGGCGGGCTGGGGCGCACGCCCTATATCGGCATCAAGCTGCGCGAGGAGGTGGCCTTGGCGGAGCTGCTGCGCTACTGCGAGGCGATCCTGCGCGTCTATAACGCCCTTGGCCGGCGCGACAACATCTACAAGGCGCGGATCAAGATCCTGATCCGCGAGATGAAGCCGGAGGCCTTCATCAAGATGGTCGAGGATGAGTATGCCAGCCTGCCCGCAGGCTATTGCGTGCTGACCGATGAGATTGTGCAGGCGGTGGCCGCGCGCTTCCCATTGCCGGACTTCCCGCGCCAGGACAGCGGCGTTTTGAAGGCCGCGACGCTGGATGACCGCGCGCTTGCCGCCTGGGTGAAGCAGAACACGCATCCGCACAAGGCGCCCGGCTATGTCTCCGTCATCATTTCGCTGAAGCCCGTCGGCGGCATTCCCGGCGATGCCAGCGCCGATGAGATGGATGCGGTGGCCGACCTCGCGGATAAATACTCGATGGGCGAGATCCGCGTGTCGCATGTGCAGAATCTGGTTCTGCCGCATGTGGCCAAGGATGATGTGCCCGCCTTGTTCAAGGCGCTGGTGGCGGCGGGGCTGGCCTCGGACAATATCGGGCTGGTGACGGACATCATCGCCTGCCCGGGCATGGATTATTGCGCACTGGCGACGGCGCGCTCCATTCCGGTGGCGCAGCGCATCGCCGAGCGGCTGGCGCCCAAGCAGCATGAGATCGGCACGCTCTATGTGAACATCTCCGGCTGCATCAATGCCTGCGGGCATCACCATGTCGGCCATATCGGGCTGCTGGGCGTCGATAAGAATGGCGAGGAGGTCTATCAGATCACCCTCGGCGGCGCGGCGGACGAGCAGGCCGCCATCGGCAAGATCATCGGCCCCGCCGTGCCGACCGCGAAAGTGCCGGAGGCGATCGAGGCGCTGGTGGATGCCTATATCGGCGTGCGCGAGGCGGGCGAGAGCTTTATCGACACCTACCGGCGCCTGGGCGCCGCACCGTTCAAGGAGGCCATCTATGCCGCTCATTAACGCCAAGGGCGCCGAGATTGCCGATCTGGCCGGGCTGAGCCTGTATCCGCTGGCCGAGCTGCCGGCCGCGCTGCCCGCCCCCGCCGGGGTGGTGCTGGCGCCCGATGCCGAGCTGGCGGGCATTCTGCCGCGCCTGGGCGAGCTGGCGGTGATTGCGGTGGAATTTCCGAAATTCCGCGACGGGCGGGGCTTTACCATCGCCCGGGCCTTGCGCGAGCATCATGGCTATAAGGGTGATCTGCGCGCCACCGGCCATTTCATCCCGGACCAGTTCGCGTTCCTGATCTCCTGCGGGTTCACGAGTTTCCAGACGCCGCCGGAGCATGCGCCCGAGCAATTCGCCGCCGAACTGGCCAAACCCCGCCAGCCCGGGCAGTTGCTGCGCCGTTCTTTGGGCCGGGCGCTGGAGCAGGCCTAAGCCGCCAGCCCGGTTGTGCCGGAGATAAGGGCGATGGAAGCGGGAGCCCGCTTCCATCGCCCTTATTGTTTGGGGGGTTGTCGCTATCGGTTCGTCAATGAAATTATTTCAATATAAAATTATAATTAATTTTAATATAAGTTGTTTTTTGCTGGCGTTTGCACGGCAAAGTTGTAGCGTTGCCGCACAGAAACCTGCCTTTGGGGCTGGTTTTCGGTGATCAACAGGGCACGGTCTGGGGTAATATGAAGGATTATACGTGGCAAGGCCCTGAGACTGACGCTCCTCTCAGCGTGGCGGCCGCGTGCTCTCCAGCCGGAATGCCGGAATTGGGCGCGATGGCCGAGGGCGATCTCACCCATGATGGCGATGCGCCATGTTTCTGCGCCGGCACGATGATCGGCACGCCCTCCGGTGCTGTGGCCGTCGAGAGGCTGGAGGCTGGCGATCTGGTGCTGACCGCCGATGGCCGCTCTTTGCCTGTGCGCCGGGTTGGCTGTTCCTATGTGTCTGTCCGTGCCATGGACCCGCTGCGTTGCCTGCCCATCCGCATCAAGGCGGGTGCGCTGGCTGAAGGGCTTCCGGCGCGCGACCTGCTGGTTTCGCCGGCGCAGGCGCTGTTCTTTGGCGGTGTGCTGGTGCAGGCCGGGGGGCTGGTGAATGGCATTTCCATCATCCGCGAGACGGCCATGCCGGACCTCTTCGCCTATTACCATGTCGAGCTTGCCGGCCATGAGCTGCTGCTGGCCGAGGGCGTTGCGGTGGAGAGTTTCAAGGATCACGCGGATTGGATGAATGACCGGACCCGTGAGATGGCCTATCCGCGCGCCAGATCCGCCCGCCAGCTTCCCTTGGCCCTGCGCCGGCAGATTGCCGCCCGTAAGGACCAGCTCGCCCTATCTCAGATGCCCTGAACCTCCGCTGGCCGGGGGCAGGAAACAGCAAGGGGCGTGCCGCAAGGCGCGCCCTTTCTGCTTGCGGGCGGCGGCGGGGGCGGCCACCATGCGGGCCGGGCGGCCCCTTGCGCGCGCCCGGAATTGGCGCGATAAGCCTATAAAAATTATGGAGAATACAGATGCCGGTCAGCTCCGTCCTCGATACCATTGGCAAGACGCCGCATATCCGCCTCTCCCGCCTGTTTCCTGACGCCCAGATCTGGGTGAAATCCGAGCGCAGCAATCCCGGCGGCTCGATCAAGGACCGTATCGCGCTGTCGATGATCGAGGCGGCGGAGCGCTCAGGCGCGCTGCAGCCGGGCGGGCTGATCATCGAGCCGACCTCAGGCAATACCGGCGTGGGGCTGGCTTTGGTGGCGGCGGTGAAGGGCTACAGGCTGATTCTGGTGATGCCGGAGAGCATGTCCATCGAGCGCCGGCGGCTGATGCAGGCTTACGGCGCCAGCTTCGACCTGACGGCGAAGGAAAAGGGCATGAAAGGCGCCATCGCCCGCGCGCTGGAGCTGAAGGAACAGAACCCGGACGCCTTTATCCCGCAGCAATTCGAGAACCCCGCCAATATCGAGGTGCATGCCCGCACCACGGCGCAGGAGATTCTGGCCGATTTCCCCGAGGGGCTGGATGTGATCATCACCGGTGTCGGCACGGGCGGGCATATCACTGGCTGCGCCGAGGTGCTGAAGACGCATTGGCCGGATTTGAAGGTGTTCGCGGTCGAGCCCGCCGCCTCGCCGGTGCTCTCCGGCGGTTCGCCTTCGCCGCATCCCATCCAGGGCATCGGCGCCGGGTTCGTGCCGGAGAATTTCCATGGCGCGGCGATCGACGGCGTCATCACCGTGGAGGCCGATGAGGCGAAGGAATTCGCCCGCCAGTCCGCCACCAAGGAGGGGCTGCTGGTCGGCATCTCCTCCGGCGCCACCTTGGCCGCCATTGCCAAGAAGCTGCCCGAGCTGCCCGCAGGGGCGCGTATCCTCGGCTTCAATTACGATACCGGCGAGCGCTATCTCTCGGTGCCGGATTTCCTGCCCGCTTGACCTGCATCAAGGCGGGTTTTTGACGCTGTGCCATGGTGTGCGGGCCATGACAGATGCCGAAATGATCGCCCGCTATGACGGCCGCGTGCCGCGCTATACCAGCTATCCCACCGCGCCGCATTTCCATGCGGGAATTGGCGCGGCGGCGTATGCGCAATGGCTCTCCGCCCTGCCGCCTGAGGCGGGGCTTTCGCTCTATATCCATGTGCCCTTCTGCGACCGGCTCTGCCTCTATTGCGGCTGCCACACAACGGTGGCGCACCAGGAGCGGCCAAAGCGCGCTTATGCCCGGGCGCTGGCGCGCGAGATCGAGCTGGTGGCGGCGCATCTGGGCTGGCGCGCGCATGTGACGCAGGTGCATTGGGGCGGCGGCACCCCCACCGCCCTGCCGGATGACTGCCTGGTGGGGCTGATGGATCTGATCCGCACGCGCTTCGACGTGGCGGCGGATGCGGAGGTGGCCATCGAGATCGACCCGGCGGCTCTGCCCGCGCAGAAGCTAGAGGCGCTGGCGTTGATGGGCATCAACCGCGCCAGCCTGGGGGTGCAGGATTTCGACGAGGATGTGCAGAAAGCCATTGGCCGGATGCAGAGTTTTGAAGAAACGCGGGACGCCGCGCAGGGGCTGCGGCGGCTGGGTGTCACCTCCCTCAATCTCGACCTGATCTACGGCCTGCCGCACCAGAGCGAGGACTCCGTGGCCCGCACCGCCCGCATGGCGCTGGAATTGGCGCCCGACCGCGCCGCCGTGTTCGGCTATGCCCATGTGCCCTGGATAAAGAAGCACCAGAAGCTGATCTGCGAGGCGGCGCTGCCGGTGGGGCTGGCGCGGTTGAAGCAGGAGGCCGCGATCCGCGCCGTGCTGGAACAGGAAGGCGGCATGAAGCCGGTGGGGCTGGACCATTACGCCCTGCCCGATGATGCCATGGCCAAGGCCGCCGGGGCAGGGGCGTTGCAGCGCGGCTTCCAGGGCTACACGACAGATGCCGCCCCCGTGCTGGTCGGGTTTGGCGCCAGCGCCATCGGTGCGCTGCCCCAGGGCTATGTGCAGAACCAGCCCGGCATCCCCGCTTATGAAGCCATGATTGCCCAGGGCCGGTTTCCGGTCACGCGCGGCGTGGCGCTGGACCATGACGACAGACTGCGCCGCGCCGTCATCGAGCGGATCATGTGCGATCTGGCGGTTGACCTGCCCGCTATGGCGCGGGCCTTCGGCACCGGGGCGCAGGCGCTGCTGGCGGATGCCGCGCCGCTTTCCTGCTTCGCGGCGGATGGGCTGGTGGAATGGGATGGCGCGCGCCTTAGCGTGACGGAGCGCGGCCGCCCCTTCGTGCGCAATGTCGCCGCCTTGTTCGACGCGTATCTGCCAGGCGGCGCCGCCGCCCAGCCGCGCCATGCAAGCGCTATCTGAGCCGCCGCCCTTCGCCACCCGGATTGCCGCGTTGCGCGATGAGGCGGCGCGGCTGTTGCGCGCCCGCCCGATCCCCGCGAATGCCGGGCTGGAGTTGCTGTGCCTGCTGCACAGGGCGGAGGATCTATCCGCCAGCCGTTATGCGCTGCTGGCCAGGATGAAGGCGGCGCCGAGCGCGGAGTTGCACGAGACCCTCACCTTCCGCGAGGCGATGGAGCGCCGCCATGCCGGCGTGCTGGCCGCGCGCATTGCGGTACTGGGCGGAGAGCCGCCGCTGCCCGAACCGCCATCCGGCGAGGTGGCGCAGACATTGCCGGTGGTGGTCGGCAGCCTGCTCGCCAAGCGGGGCATGGTGAAGCTGTACCGCGCCGCCATACGCTTCCTCGCCCCGCGGGACCGCGACAGCGCCGCGTTGCTGCGCCTGATGCTGGCGGAGGAGGAGGCGCATATCGCCGCAATGCGGGCCTTGCTGCTGCCCTCCGCCAAATAAAGAGCCCTGCCATGGGGTCCATGGCAGGGCCAAGTTTGGGGAGTGTATCCGCTTTGGGATAAAGAGTTTATGCCTGCACGCGGCTGGGACTTCTTTGATGCAGATCAAGCTGCGGAAAAAATTCAATCCGCATCGCGGACAAATGGGACGGCGCGGCGGGCCTTAGTGCGGGCGCATCGCGGTCAGGCGGCGATAGAGCGTATTGCGGCTGATGCCCAGCGCGCGGGCCGCGGCGGCGATATTGCCCCCGGCCTCGGCCACCGCACCCGCGATCATCGCATCCGACTGCGCTCGCAGCGTGCCGCCCGGCGTCTCCGCCAGTTCTGGCGCGGCGCTGTGCGGGGTGGTCAGCGCCAGCATCGCCTCCTCGCTCAGATGGTGCAGCTTCAGTTCGGTCTCGTCGTCATCGAGCATCAGGCAGGCGGTGCGCAGCATGCCGGAAAGCTGGCGCAGATTGCCGGGCCAGCGATACTGCCCGAAGGCCTGCGCCAGTTCGGGCGAGAGCCGGGGCGCGCCCGCCTGCCGCCCCTGGGCCTCGCGCTCCAACATGCGGGCGATCAGGGCGGGCAGATCCGCCCGCTCGCGCAAGGGCGGCAGCGAGACGGCAAGCCCGTTGAGCCGGTAATAGAGATCCTCCCGGAAGGATTTTGCGGCGATGCGGGCGGGGAAATCCGCATGGGTGGCGCTGATCAGCAGGAAATCCACCGCCACCGGCTTGCCGCCGATGGGGGTGACCACCCCTTCCTCCAGCACCCGCAGCAGGCGGGTCTGCATGCAAAGCGGCATGTCGCCGATCTCATCCAGGAACAGCGTGCCGCCATGCGCCTCGCGGATGCGCCCAGGCGCGCCCTCGCGCCGCGCCGCGGTGAAGGCGCCGGGGGCGTGGCCGAACAGCTCCGCCTCGATCAGCGTTTCCGGCAGCGCCGCGCAATTCACCACCACGAAGGGGCCGCCGGCCCGCGGCCCGGCCTCATGGATGGCGCGGGCGAAATAATCCTTGCCCACCCCGGTTTCGCCCTGCAGCAGAATGGGCAGCTTGCGCCCCAGCACCCGGCGCAACTGGCCGATGGCCTTGGCAACCCGCTCATCCCCGGTATCCAGAATGGCCAGCGCGTCGGTCTTCGGGGAGGCCTGAATGCCGGCCGGGGGGCGGCGGATGAGCGGCGCGCGCATCTGGTCCACCGCGACATAGAGCGTTTCGCCCCGGCGCGGATGCGCCAGCAGCGGCCGGCCAGGGGGGCTGCGGTCCAGATCCATCAGGTCGCGCATGGTGAGGCCGAAATAGCGGCTGAAATTCTGGGTGCCGATATCCTCCGGCCGCAGCCCCAGCATGGCAAAGCCGGCGCGGTTGGCGCCCAGAA
The DNA here is from genome assembly GCA_963736885.1 of uncultured Pseudomonadota bacterium. GTDB lineage: Bacteria > Pseudomonadota > Alphaproteobacteria > Acetobacterales > Acetobacteraceae > Acidocella. Next base: position 90,945 of record CAVTQN010000005.1, on the reverse strand, counting down.
CCACGCCGCCCTCGTCAATGGCGAGGGCGCCCTCCATCATGCTGCCCAGGCCTTCGGCTGAGACATGGAAGCGCAGCTTGGTGTGGTTGGCAAAGGAGATCTCGAAAATCCGGGTCTCGATCATCTGCGCTGCGGCGCGCACCAGCCCGAATGTGTGCGGGTGATAGCGACGGGAGTTGCAGGAGATGTCGATCACGCCCAGCAGCTTGCCGGAGGGCGCAGTGAGCGGTGCCGCCGCACAGGCCAGGAAGCTGTTATGGCGCAGATAATGCTCCGCCCCGTTCACCGCGATGGGTTTGCCCTCGATCAGCGCGGTGCCGATGGCGTTGGTGCCGCGCGCATTCTCCGCCCAGCAGGCGCCCGGCGCCAGCGCCACCTTGGCGGCGCGGGTGCAGAAATCGAGATCACCTGTGGAGTTGAGCAGATAGCCGGTCTCGTCCGAGAGCAGCATGACGCAGCCGGAATCCTTGATCTGGCCATAGAGGTAATCCATCACCGGCCGCGCCTGGGTGATCAGCGTGGCGCGGCGCTCAACCGCCATGCGGCGCTCGGCGGAGGAAAAATGCGGATGGTCCGGCCGGTTCTGCTCTGGCGTCAGCCCCGCCATCCGGCAGCGCTGCCAGGAGCGGCTGATCTCCCCAGGGTCCGCGCCCCGTAGGGAGGTGGATTGGGGGGGCAATCTGTCATTCATTGACGCGATGCGAAAAGGTTCCATGGCTCGGCCGTGTTCCTGTCCCGATGGGTCTTTATTATTCTTGGCGTATTTTCCGCATGGCAAGGGCTGGCTTAGGCGGAGCACCGCGGTTTTGGTAGGGGCGGAAAGCGGGACTGGCAAGTGAAAAAGGCCGTGTCCTGTTTTGAGACATTGCGTTTTTTGGAGACGGATGCTCAGGCGCGGGTTGACGAAGATCAATGGGGCCAAGGCCGCCTTGTGGCAATCTTGCGTCAAGTCTGAACAGGTAGATCGCCATGAAACAGACCGCCGCCGATATCATGACCACCAAGCTCGTGCTGCTGCATCCCACGGACGAGGTGCCGCGGATCGCGGAGACATTGGCAAAGCACCATATCAGCGCGGCGCCGGTGGTGGACCAGCAGGGCAAGCTGCTCGGCATGGTGAGCGAGGGCGATTTGATGCGCCCGCTCAGTGCCAAGACCGCCAAGCGCCGTGCCTGGTGGCTGGATCTGCTGGCCGAGGGCGAGGATCTGGCGCCGGATTTCCTGGCCTATCTGAAGCAGGAATCCCGCACCGCCGCTGAGCTGATGACGCGCGAGGTGATCAGCGTTTCGCCGGAGACGGGGGTTGAGCAGATTGTCGACCTGCTCGCCCGCCATAATATCAAGCGCGTGCCGGTGCTGAAGGATGGCCAGCTCGTCGGCATCGTCAGCCGGGCGGACATCATCCGCACCCTGTCGCGCGGGGGGCGTTGAGGCTCATTAACGTCCCTGGACATTGCGGATGCTCATGCTCACCTGCTGTTCTGGAGGTGAAAGCCCGTGGCCAATAAACCCAACAGGATGCCGGGGGGCGGTCTTGTCATCGTCGGGTGCCTGCTGCTGCTCGCGCTGCTGCTGACGCTGGAGCGCGGGACGGGACAGGGCGTTAAGACCATTCCGTACAGCCAGTTCCAGTCCCTGCTGGCCGCCGGGCAGCTGGAGAATCTCTCCGTCGGGGGCGGGCAGATTTCCGGTGACTTTAAGCATCCTGAGAAAGACCAGCCGGCGCAGTTCGTTACCAACCAGGTGGAGCCCGCGCTGGCGCAGCAGCTTTCGCAAGCCAAGGTGACGTTCGATGGCACAGCCCCGCCGGGGGCGCTGATCTCTTTGCTGGGCTGGCTGGCGCCGCTGCTGTTCTTCGGGGCGCTTTGGTATTTCGTACTGGGCGGGCGCTTCGGCGGGGCGCGCGGGCTGCTCGCCACCGGCAAATCCAAGGCGCGGGTTTATGCCGAAAGCGATGTGAAAGTGCGCTTCTCCGATGTCGCGGGTGTGGATGAGGCCAAGGATGAGCTGAAGGAGGTTGTGGATTTCCTGAAGGACCCGGCGTCCTATAGCCGGCTTGGCGCGCATATCCCGAAGGGCATTTTGCTGGTCGGCCCACCGGGCACGGGCAAGACGCTGCTGGCCCGCGCCGTGGCCGGGGAGGCGGGGGTGCCGTTTTTCTCCATCTCAGGGTCGGAATTCGTGGAGATGTTCGTGGGGGTGGGGGCGGCGCGGGTGCGCGATCTGTTCGAGCAGGCCCGTGCCCAGGCGCCCGCCATCATCTTCATCGATGAGCTGGACGCGCTGGGCCGCGCCCGCAACGCCGCCATGCCCGGCGGCGGCAATGACGAGAAGGAGCAGACGTTAAACCAGCTCCTCTCGGAGATGGATGGGTTTGATCCATCCTCCGGCGTGGTGCTGCTGGCGGCGACAAACCGGCCGGAGATTCTCGACCCCGCTTTGCTGCGCGCCGGGCGGTTCGACCGGCAGGTGCTGGTTGACAGGCCCGACAAGGCCGGGCGGGTACAGATTCTTGCCGTCCACATCAAAAAAATCAAGCTGGCGCCTGGCATCTCCGTGGAGGAGATCGCAGCGCTCACCCCCGGCTTCACCGGGGCGGACCTCGCCAATCTGGTCAACGAGGCCGCACTTTTGGCCACGCGCCGCCAGGCGGAGGCGGTGACGCTGGCGGATTTTTCCAACGCCATCGAGCGTATGATTGCCGGGCTGGAGAAGCGCAGCCGGCTGCTGGTGCCCAAGGAGCGTGAGATCGTGGCGCATCATGAGATGGGCCATGCCATCGCCGCCATGGCGCTGCCGGATACCGACAAGGTGCAGAAAATCTCCATCATCCCGCATGGCATCGCGGCGCTTGGCTATACCATCCAGCGTCCGAGCCAGGATCGCTTTCTGATGGGCAAAACCGAGATGCTGGACCGCATGACCGTGCTGCTGGGCGGTCGCGCGGCGGAGTTGCTGGTTTTTCCTGATGTGTCCACGGGGGCGGCGGATGATCTGGCAAGGGCGACGGATATCGCGCGCTCCATGGTGGTGCGCTATGGCATGGAAGAATTGCTCGGCCAGATGAGCTACGAACCGCAGACCCAGCCTTATCTGACCGGCGGGCAGGATTGGCGCCCGCGCCAATATAGCGAGGCCACCGCGGCAAGAATTGACAGCGCCGTGCATGACATGGTGGAGGAGGCCTTCAGGCGCGCTCGTGCCATTCTGCAGGCCAACATGGAAGTGCTGCGCGAAGGCGCGCGGGAGCTGCTGCAGGAGGAGACGATCTCCGACGGCGAACTGGCGGCGCTGGCGGCGAAAGTGCCGGCGTGGACCGAGCATGGCTGAGCAGGAGGAGGCTGTTGCGTTTCTGTCCGATGGCGCGGAGAGGATCTTCTCCACCCACATCTCCCATGTGTTTCTGAAAGGCGATGCCGCCTACAAGCTCAAGCGCGCTGTGCGGTTTCCCTATATCGATTATTCCAGCCTCGCCGCGCGCAAGGCGTTTTGCGGCCAGGAGCTGGAGCTCAACCGCCGCACCGCGCCCAGCCTGTACAGGCGCGTAAGGGCACTGACCCGCGCAAAACATGGCGGGCTAGAATGGGACGGGCCGGGTGAGCCGGTGGAGTATGTGCTGGAGATGCGCCGCTTTCCCGATGATGCGCTGTTCGACCATATGGCCGAGCACGGGCCGATCCCCCCGGCGCTGCTGCGGGAATTGACGGATATCATCGCGGATTTCCACGCCCGTGCCGAGATTGCGCTAGGCGCCGGGCTGAAAGCTGTGATCGCGGGCAATGCGGAACGGCTCATCGCCTGCTGCCCGCCATTGGACCGCGCGGCTGTTGAGGCGCTGAATGAAGCCGCGCTGGCCGGCGAGACCAGACAGGCACAGCTGCTCGCCCGGCGCGGCGCTGAAGGCTTGGTGCGGCGCTGCCATGGGGATCTGCATCTGGGCAATATTCTGCTCCTGGACGGGCATCCTGCCCTGTTCGACTGTATCGAGTTTTCCGATGATTTCGCCTGCATCGATGTGCTGTACGATCTCGCCTTTCTGCTGATGGATCTGCTGCGCAGGGGCGATGCGGCGGGGGCCTCTCTGGTTGCCAACCGTTATCTCGATGTCAGCGGCGATGAGGCGGGGCTGGCGCTGCTGCCTTTGTTCATCTCGGCGCGCGCGGCCATCCGGGCCCATATATCGGTGGCGCAGGGCAAGGGGGCGGCGGCTGATTATCTGGCCCTGGCAGCCGCGGCGCTGCGCCCGGCCCGGCCCTGCCTGCTGGCTGTGGGGGGCTTCAGCGGCAGCGGCAAATCCACCTTGGCGGCGGCGCTGGCGCCGCATCTTTCCCCCATGCCGGGGGCGCGGGTGTTGCGCACCGACGTGCTGCGCAAGCGCCTGGCCGGTGTGGCGCCGGAAACCCGCCTGCCGGAGAGCGCCTATGCCAAGGCGGCCAGCTTGCGTGTTTACGCGCATCTGCTGGCGCTGGCCGAGGCCGCCTTGGGCGCGGGGTTCTGCGTCATTCTCGACGCCGCCTTCCTGCAACAGGCCGAGCGTGACGCGGCCGCCGCCCTGGCGGCGCGGCTTGGCGTGGCGTTTCAGGGGCTTTGGCTGGATGCGCCGGATGCGGTGCTGGAAGCCCGCCTCGCCGCCCGCCGCGATGATGCCTCCGATGCCGGCCTGGAGGTGCTGCGCGCCCAGCGCCGGTTTGCGGAGCCGGCCATGGCGTGGAGGCAGGTCGACGCCGCCGGGCAGCTGGCGGCGCAATGCGCCCTGGCGCTGCAAGGGCTGGAGGCGGGGCGCGATGCTGTTTGACGTCCGTCAATGACAAAGCGCGGCCTGATCGTTACGAAACGGTTGATCGGGTGGACGGCATAGGCTGGTGGCGTGTTGATTGTCCGCGCTCTTGCCTGTGGCCGTGCGTGGCCCTTGCGGGAGCAGCAGCCAAGGAGCGGTGCGGAGATGGCCAATCATGTGGAGTCCGCCGGCAGCCGGGGGGGCGCAAAATTCTTGGCGCGCGCCCCGGTTTTTCAGCTTGGCGATGAACGACACAGGAAGCCCGTCTTGACCGAAATCTTGCCTGCCCCTGGCGTGTTCTCCGAAGTTGGAAAATTGCGCGAAGTCATGGTGCACAGGCCAGATCTCAGCCTGAGCCGCCTGACCCCTGGGAACTGCCGCGAGTTGCTGTTCGATGAGGTGATCTGGGTGAAGAAGGCCCGGCAGGAGCATGACGCCTTCGTGGATGCGATGCGCGAGCGCGGCGTGGAGGTGCTGGAATTTGGCGAGGCGCTGGCCGACACGCTGACTGACCCTGCTGCCCGCGCCTGGCTGCTGGAGAAGCGGCTGGGCGCGGCGGAGGCCGGCAGCGCGGAGGCGGATCTGCATGTCTGGCTGGATGAGATGCCGGCCTCCCAGCTTGCCGCCTGCATGATCGGCGGTATCGCCCGCGCGGAATTGCCTTTTCTGCCCCACACGCTCTACGGCATAACCCGCGCGGCGCAGGACTTTATCCTGCCGCCTTTGCCCAACCAGCTCTTCGCGCGCGATACAAGCTGCTGGGTCGAGACGGGAGTGTTCGTGAACCCGATGCATTTTCCCGCCCGCCGGCAGGAGGCGACGAATGTTGCCGCCGTCTATAAATTTCATCCGCGCTTCCAATCGGCCTATTTCGATTTCTGGTTTAGCGCGCCTGAGGAGATTTATGACGATATCAGCCTGGAAGGCGGCGATGTGATGCCGCTGGGCAATGGGGTCGTGCTCATCGGCATGGGGGCGCGCTCCACCCCGCAGGCCGCCTCGCTCTATGCGCGGCGTTTGTTCGCGGCGGGGGCGGCGGAGCGCGTTATCGCGGTATCCATGCCGCGTGAGCGTGCCGGCATGCATCTCGATACGGTCTTGACCTTCTGCGACAGTGATCTGGTGACCATCCATCCGGACGTGGCGCACAGGCTGAAAGCCGTCTCGCTCTACCCTGGCGGCAAAGGCGGGGAGCTGAGGATTGTCGAGGAGAAGAAGAGCTTTCTCGATACCGTGGCGCTGGCGCTGGGGTTGAAGGCGCTGCGCGTGATCGAGACGGGCGGCGAGTTCTACGATGCCGAACGCGAGCAATGGGATGACGGCAATAATGTCCTGGCGCTGGAGCCGGGCGTGGTCATGGCCTATGACCGTAATGTCTACACCAACGCCCGGCTGCGCAAGGCGGGGGTGGAGGTTGTCACCATCGAGGGCGCGGAGCTGGTGCGCGGACATGGCGGCGCGCATTGCATGACCTGCCCCATCCGCCGTGATGCCATTTAAGGCAGACGGGGCCATGACCCCACCGCGCGGCGAAGCCGGGCATGAGGATGCGCTCCGGCGCGCCGGAAAAATTGTGGACTGATACGGATCGCTGCGGCCCTGGGCGGGTTCAACGGCATTCCCTAGGTGCCGGCGTTGAACATGCCGGGCGATGGCGCGAAGCGGCGGTGAGGGGGAAAAACGGCCTGACCGCTTTCAAGACTCTCAACGACTAAAGCGGACGCCTCTCTGCCGGTCCCGCCGGCCGCTCTTCATTTTACAAGGTTCTACCACACGGAATCCGGCGGGAAAAAATTCATGTTCGCATTGAGCGTTGCGCTGTTCGCGATTGGGGCTTTTGGAAAATGCGTCAAAATGGCCAATGTCTGCGCGGGCGTCTTGGTAAAGTCGGGGCCGGACAATGCCGCCAGGGCCGCGTTCTGGTCGCCTTTGTCCAAGGCGCGGGACGCCGCCATCAACTGGTCGATCACCGACTGCGACGGCGCGTTCTCCGGCACGCCGAGTATGCCGCGTACCTCGGTGCGCGCCTCCAGCATTTCCTCCTTCGGGAGTGAATCCATGCCAAACCATCGCCCGCTGGTTGAAAACTGCCCCGCCATTGCGTCAAGCGATGCGATGGCCAGCGCCATTTCCGCGGGCTTGCCTTGCATCCTTGCAGGATAAGCGAATGCGATCATCGCCTCCTGGACGGCTGCAAGGTCAGGATCTTGTCCCACCGCGATTGTGCTGAAGGCGTCCGCCGGCAGATAGCCGGTCGAGGGCTCCGGCGCCTCGTGAAGACAGCCGCCCAAGGCAAGGCAAATCAGGGGCACCATGAGACACTGTTTCATCAATTTTACCTCCGCCCGGCGAAATCGGGAGGCGGGAGACGATGGGCTGGCCTGGAAACGAAATTTTTTCCTGGCCAGTCTTGCCGTCTCGCGCCGCCATTCAGAGTCATGCGCGGGTCTTATGCCGCTTATGTCATTTGGTGCGCCGCGGGCTTGAGCGGAAGGTGGCGGTCAGTTTGAATTCAGGGTTGGGGGCGTTGCTGTCGGCCCGGGGCGGCGCTGAATGTTCGCTCCTGAGATCGCCTCCCGGGCCGGCCTATGCCCGGCTTGGGTCGAACACTGCCATGTCTTATTGGGTTGCGGCTATAGCCGCCGGCCGTCTTGAAACGAAAGGCCTGGGGGATTGCCCCAGGCCTTTTTTCTATGCCGCCTTGCGCCTGTGCGCCATGGCGACGTTGATGAGGGCCACAAGCACGCCGCCGGCGAAGATGAAGGTGGAGAGCACGAACACTTGTGGCGGGATGCCGACCTTGACCGCGCCATAGACCCAGAGCGGGAAGGTGAGCGTCTGCCCGGCGACGAAGGTGGTGATGATCAGATCGTCGATGGAGAGCATGAAGCAGAGCAGGCAGGCGCCGATGATGCCCGGCAGGATGAGCGGGAAGGTCACGGTCCAGAACGCCACCCAGGGTGTGGCGCCCAGATCGGCGGCGGCGCGGTCCAAAGCGCGGTCCAGCCCGGAGACGCGCGCGCGGATGACCACCACCGCGAAGGCCAGGTTGAAGGCGATATGCGCGATGAAAATGGTCACCAGCCCGCGCGGCAGATTGAGCGCCAGGAAGAGCGAGAGCAGCGAGGAGCCGACGACGACGGCCGGGGCGGCGATGTCGGCGAAGATCACCAGATCCGTCGCCGTCTTGCCCCAGAACTTATAGCGCGTCAGCGCCAGGGCCAGCGGCGTGCCGACAATGGCGGAGATGACCGCGCTGCCCACCGCCACCTCCAGCGAATGCCCCAGCGCGGTGGTGAGGTCCTGAATTGCGAAGGCATCGCCATAATTGGCGACGGTGAAATGCAGCCAGTTCAGCGCGATGCGCCCGCTGGGGGCGTAGTTGAAGCTGAACACCACCATCACCGCGATGGGCAGCATGGTGTAGATGATCATCGCCCAGGTGAAGCAGGCCAGAATCCGCTCGCCCAGCCGGCTCTGCTTGTAGGCGGAGGGGATGAGGGTGGTGGTCGTGGCGCTCATGCCGCATACTCCTGGATGGTTTCGGTGCCGAAGACCTTGGAATAGAGCAGGATGGCGACCATCAGCAGCAGCATCAGCATGGAGGAGAGGGCCGCGGCCATCGGATAATCCTGGTTCTCGAAATACGCGTCCTGGATGATGTTGCCGATCATGTAGGTGCCGGGCCCGCCGAGCAGCGCGGCATTCACGAAATCGCCGACATTGGTGACGAACACGAGCAGAAAGCCCGCGAACACGCCCGGCGCCGAGAGCGGCAGGATGATCTTCAGGAACGCTGTGGCGGGGGAGGCGTAGAGATCATTCGCGGCGCGCACCAGGCGGCGGTCCATCTTCTCCAGCACCACGTAAAGCGGCAGCACGTAATAGGCGAAGGAGTTGTAAACCAGCCCGCCGATCACCGCCCATTGCGTGGAGAGCAGATGGAAATTCTCCGGCAGCACGCCGATCGCCTTCAGCGACCCGAACAGGAAGCCCTGATCCGAAAAAATGAATTCCCAGGCCAGCACGCGGATGACGAAGGAGACAAAGAAGGGCAGCATGATGAGAAAGAGATACGTGCTCTTATGCCGCCCGCCATAGAACGCGATCCAGTACGCCACCGGATAGGAGATCAGCAGCGTGATCACCGTGGAGGCGGTGCCGTACCAGAATGACCGCAGGAAGGCATCCTGATAGCCGGTGAAGGCGTCAAGGAATTCCTGAAAATTGTCGGACATGGTGAAGCCGGAGAGCGGGTCGCCCACCGCCAGCGCCATGCCCAGCATCGATCCCAGAGGGATCAGGAAGAACACAAGCAGATACACCCAGCTCGGCAGGCTGAGCAGATAGGGAGCCAGTTTTCCGCGCAGCTGCCGCATGGGTTATCTCCTCATCAGCCCTGGACGATCGGGTTGAAGGTATTCAGCCATTTCTGATATTCCGCGTAGTTCTTGAAGGCGCGGAACTCATGCGCCCTGGCAAGCTCGGACTCAGGCGGGAACACCAGCGGCGAATTCGCCACATCCGGGTCCTTGATGGTGTTCAGGATGTAATCCTTCGCCGCCGGGACCGGGCAGATATAGTTCACGTAATCCTCGATGGTGCCAGCCGCTTCCGGCGTGTAGTAATAGTTCATCCATTCCAGCGCGGAGAGCGGGTTCTGGGCGCCGACGGGGATGCACATATTATCGTGCCAGATCGAGCAGCCTTCCTTGGGAACAACGAATTTCAGATCCTTGTAGCCCTTTGAATTGGCCTGGTAGATATCGCCGGACCAGGCCATGGTGATCCAGATATCGCCATTCTCCAGCGCATTGATGTAGCTCTGGTCGTAATACTGGCGAACCAGCTTCTTGTCCTTCTGCTCCTTCAGGATGGCGGCGGCCTTTTCCCAATCGGCGGGGGTGGAGGTGGTGGGGTTGATGCCCAGCTTCATCATCGCCGCGCTGCCCAGCTCGGTCGTGTCTGAGAACATGCCGATATGACCGGCGAAAGCCGGATCCCACAGATCATCGAAGCTGGTGATCTCGCGCTTGGTCAGCTTCGGGTTATAGGCGATGCCAGTCAGGCCGGACTGCCACACCATCGTGTGCTTGTTGCCCGGATCATAAGGCGGGTTCGTCACGCTCGGGCTGGCATATTTGTCGAAATTCGGCACCTTCTCGCGCCAGATCGGCACCAGGAACTTCTGCAGCAGCAGCTCGGTGAGGTACCAGCCATCGGTGATCACCATCATGTCGTAACCGGTGGGCTGGCCCGCTTTCAGCACCGGCGCAACCTTCGCATAGAAGGAGGGGTCGTCCTGGATCACTTCCTTATAGGTCACCGCGATGCCGGTCTGCTTGGTGAAGGCATCGAGGGAGGGGTGGTCCTTCCCGTCGGAGGAGACGTCGATGTAAAGCGGCCAGTTGGCGAACACGAACTCCTTGGTCGGCTTCTGGCTGGTCCACCAGGCCTTCCAGTCCTTCACCGTTTCGGCGCGCGCGATCTGCGGGGCCAGGGCGGCCATCATCGCGGCGCCAGCGCCACGCATGAAGTTTTGGCGGGTCAGGCGCGGCTGGGTCAGGCCGCGGTAAAAGGCCTGGGTCAAGTCCCGGCCGTTTTGGTCGTCTTGGCTCATAGAGTCACTCTCCTTCGGGTTGAGACTGGTTCGATTCGACAGCGAATGTGTGTGCCGGGTTCCAGGCCAGGCGCACGGTTTCACCATGGGCGATGTCGTCGCTGCGGCCGGAATTCTGCGCATACACGCTGAGCGGCCGCCCGGTTTTGCTTTCCATCATGTATTGGCGGCTGACACCGAGATAGACCGAGACGCCCGCCTTGGCCTCGATCACGTTCCAGCCCGGCGCCTCGCTCTCGCCAGGGGCCAGCACATGGAATTTCTCCGGCCGCACGCCGATCTTCAGGGCGGCGTTGCTGCCGGGCCGCAAGGTGCCGGCGGGCAGTTTCACCAGCGCGCCATCCTCCAGCTTCACGGTCGCGGTCTCTGCGCCATGCTCCACGACGCTGCCCGGAATGAGGTTGGAGGCGCCGAGGAAGGAGGCGACGAATTCCGTCGCCGGGTGGTCATACACCTGCGCCGGCGTGCCCACCTGCTCGATCTTGCCTTTCGACATCACCGCCAGCCGGTCGGACATCGCCATCGCCTCTTCCTGGTCGTGCGTGACGAACAGGAAGGTGATGCCGATCTCGTTCTGGATGCGCTTCAGTTCGATCTGCATCTGCTTGCGCAGCTTCAGGTCAAGTGCGGCCAGCGGCTCGTCGAGCAACAAAAGCTTGGGCTTGTTCACCAAAGCGCGGGCCAGGGCCACGCGCTGCGCCTGGCCGCCGGAGAGCTGCCCGGGCTTGCGCTTGGCGAAGCTGGTAAGGTCCACCAGCGCCAGCATCTCATTCACGCGGCTCTCGATCTCCGCTTTCGCCAGCCCCTTGCGCCGCAGCCCGAAGGCGACGTTCTCGAAGATGTCGAGATGCGGGAACAGGGCGTAGGATTGGAACACCGTGTTCACATCGCGCTTATAGGGAGGCTGGCGGCTCACATCCTCGCCACCCAGATAGATGGCGCCGGCGGTGGGTGATTCGAACCCGCCGATCATCGAGAGGGTGGTGGATTTGCCGCAGCCCGAGGGGCCGAGAAGCGAGAAGAACTCGCCGCCCTTGATGGTGAGCGAGATATCGTCAACGGCCGCCCAGCCCCCGAACTGCTTGGTGACATGCTCCAGCCTTACATCATGGCGGATTGAAGGATCGGCTTTCATGCGCAGGCTCCGGCGTTTATTGAATCAGATGTGGCGGTTTTTGGCGGCGCGGCCTGGGCGGCAACCGCGGCGTTAAGTGCTGTTCTTGTCACCATTGCGCGCGCGTCAGGGTGAAAAATGCGGCAGGCTGGCAAGCGGGGCAAAAGCGGGCGAAGGCCGGGGCGCGGGCGGCCATGGCGGGGGGAGAGGCGCCGCCAAAGGCTGGCCATGTCGCCTCAGCCCGCAAACGCCCAGCCCCTGTATTGTTGTTTCGCGGTCCGTTTCAAACCGACTGCCTCTCCGGCTCTCATTAACGTATCATATAGAGTTTTTTCACAGTCTCATGCACGGTGCAAACCCCGCGCCAATCCTTCGGGAAGAAGGCCGCAATGTCTGGGGTGATCTCGATCACCTCGCCGGATTCATGCACATAAGTCGCCTTGCCCGCCAGGAAATGGCAGAATTCATCGCGCGTGACATGGCAGTTCCACTTGCCTGGGGTGCAGACCCACAGGCCGCATTCGGAGTCGCCATTGGGTCCCTTATGGATCAGCTTGCCGGAGGTGCGGCTTTCCCCCTCGATCATGGTGGGGATAACGCCCCAGTCGGTCAGCTCTGTCTGGGCGAGCGGGTCGCGGAGGTAAGGCGCGGTGGGCATGCGGGCGATGTTCCGTTCAGGTGAGGAAATAAAGGTTACGGATGGTTTCCAGAACCAGGCATTCGCCGGTCCAGCCCTTGGGAAACAGGATGGCGGTGCCAGGACGCACCTCGATCAGTTCGCCCTCATCGCTGCGATAGGTCGCGCGGCCAGCGACGAAATGGCAGAACTCATCGCGCGGGATGCTCAAACGCCAACGCCCCGGCGTGCAGACCCATATGCCGCTTTCCGTTCCCGTCTCGGGGTTTTTGTATAGAAGCCGGCCGGAGGAGTGTGATTGACCTTCGAGCACATCCGGCTGGGGGCCCCAATCCTTCAACGCGGCGAAGGTTGCCGCATCGCGGATATGGGGTGCGCTGGCGGCCAGCATGCCGTCGGCCGTGTTAGATAAGGAAGGCTCGCTCATGCGAGCAGCCCATGCAGAATTCGTGCCGCCTTTTCGGGGCCGCTATGCGCTTGCATATGCGACGAGGCCAAATCCAGCTTCGCCCGCATCGCCTTGTCATTGATGCAGGCGTGCAGCTTTTGCGCGAGTTCCTCGTCGCTCCACTCATAGCGCGGCATTTTGAAGCCATGCCCGGTTTCCTGCACGCGGGTGGCGTTGTCGTGCCCGTCCCACACATAGGGCATGATGATCGCGGGTTTGCCGAAATACAGGCACTCGGTGAAGCTGTTATTGCCGCCATGATGGATGACCGCATCCATTTGCGCGATGACCGATGGCTGCGGGAACCAGCTTTCGATGATCACATTCTCTGGCACGTCCTCGTAGGAGTCCTTGTAGTCCCCCACATTCACCAGCGCCCGGTAGGGCAGGGTGCCGATCACCTTGATGATCCGCTTCAACAGCGCCGTATCGCCGGCCCCCAGGCTGCCGAAGCTCACATAGATGAGCGGCTTGTCGTTATTGCTGGCGAATTGTGGGATTTCGTAGGGTTTTTCGTGCCGCACGCAGCCTTCCAGATACTGGAACTGTGCCGGGTCGAGCGGATATTTGCGCTCGAACGCCACCGGCTCAGGGTAGAGCAGCAGGTTCATAAAGGGCGAGGATTCGAAGAACTGCCCGATCGGGTAAGGCGTTTCCCCGCATTCCGCCAGGAAATTGTTGAAATCCTCATGGATCGGCGCGATCACCTCATTGAACCGCGCGCGATAGGCCGCATGGCAGGCGAAATCTTTTTCTCCGCAGCCGGAGAGATGCGGCGGGATCTCCGGGTCCTCGATCTCGTTCTCCGAACATGAAATGATCCGCACCCAGGGCGTGCCGAATTGCTTGATCGCCGGGAACAGGATCACGTTATCCACGCAGATCAGGTCGGGCTTTATCTTCGCCAACAGGCCGGGCAGATCCTTCTGCGCCCATTTCGCGCTGTCGACGATCGCGGCCCAGCAATCCTTTACGTAATTATCGATCTGCTCATAGGGGGATTTGCGGAAATTCGGGATATGGCCGTTGATGAAATCCTCCCAGAATTTCGCCATCTGCTCGGGCGGCATCGGCGCGGAAAGATTGACCGGATGCGCCTCGAATCCATAGCCCTCATAGACGGAGACGAAACCAGGGTCGGAGAGGAAGACGGGCCGGTGCCCAAGTGCTGCTACAGCCTGGGCGATGCCGACAGAGTTGAGCGCCGGGCCGAAAGCGGCCTCGGGGAAAAACGCGATGGTTCTTGGCATGCAGCCCCTGTTGATTGACCCGGCAGAAACGGTACGATTAAAAAAATAAACACGTCAACCGCTAATGTTATGTGCAGCTGCGTTGTTGCAAAGGATTGCTCATGTTTGACCCTTTCGCTCCTGTCTATTTTTCGGGCAATTGGCGTGAGGCGGCCGGTCCGGTGCGGGATGTTATCGACCCTGCAACGTTGCGCGTGGCCGGACGTATCGCCGAGACCACGGCGCCGGAACGAGAGGCCGCTTTGGACGCCGCCCGCGCCTTTGGGCGAAGCAGGATGCCAAGAGCCGCGCCACCGCCCTGCACACAGCCGCCAACCGGATCGAGGCCACGGATATGCGGCGCTGCGCGGTGCTGACGTGCCGCGAGGTGGGCAAGGTCGATCCGGATGCGATCGGTGAGCTGTCTGGTTTCGCAATGAATTTTTGCCTGGCGGTTTTAAATGGAATTTTGCTCCCGTAGCCGGCTAACCTTTCCTTAAACTCTTCGCCGCAGAGTGCATAAGATGGCATGTGCGGCGTAAAGGAGCTGTTAGGTGGGCGGATTCTATTTGCCGGGTCTGCTGCTATGGGCCAGCCAGTTCAGCCTGATGCTGGTGGGGCTGGCGCTGGTGCTGTGCCTCACCGGCTCCTATGCGGTGATGATCCTGCTGCGCCGCGCCAGGGTGCTGCAAGGGGTGCGCCGCTTATCCTGGTTTCTGGCGCTGTGCCTGTGCTTCGGAGCGGATGTCTGGGCCACGCATTTCATCGCCATGCTCGCCTTCGACCCGGGAATTCCTGTTTATTACGATGCCGGGCGCACGGCGCTCTCCATCCTGGCGGCGGTGCTGGGCGCGGTCCCGGCCTTCGCGCTGCTGGTCTGGCGGCGGGAGATGCGCCTGGCCTGGGCGCTGGCGGGTGTGCTGCTGGGCGGGGCCGTCGCGGCGATGCATTTCATCGGCATGTCGGCGATGGAGCTGTGCGGCAGCTTTGGCTATGATCCGGTCTTCGTGGCGGGCAGCGTGGCCGCCGGCATGGTGTTCGCCGCCCTTGCCATGCGCGCCAGGCTGCATGCCGGCACGGGCCAGCCGGTGCGGGCCAGCCTGCTTCTCACCGCAGGCATATGCGGGCTGCATTTCACCGCCATGGGCGGGCTGGTGCTGTCTCCCCAGCCGGGATGGGGCGTGCAGCCGGCCATCGCCGGGGTGGACAAGGGCAATCTCGCCGCCGCCATCGCCGGGGTCAGTCTGCTGCTCCTCGTCACGTTGCTGATCAGCGCCACGGCGGATGCCAAGCTGGTGGAGCGCCAATTGGAGGCGGCGCGCCTTGGCTATCTCGCCCGGCATGACGACCTCACGGGCCTGCTCAACCGCCGCGGCCTGCGCGAGCGGCTGGACGAACTGGCCGCCACGCCCGGCCTACGTCCCATGCTAGTCAGCATCGGGCTGGAGCGGCTGAAGCCGGTGAATGACCTGTTCGGGCGCGATCTGGTGGACAAGCTGTTCTGCCAGGCGGCCGAGCGCCTTGCCCTGTGTCTGGAGCCGGGGGATATCCTCGCTTTGCCGGGCGGGGATGAATTCGTGGTGCTGCGGGCCGGGGGGGTGGCACCCGAGGCGGACATGGCGCTGGCCCGCCAGCTGATCGCCTGCCTGTCTGAGCCCTTCCTGGTCGATGGCGTGACAGCGCAGATCGGCGCTTGCGCCGGGCTGGTGCGCAGCGATGGCAGCGGGGAGCGCGCGGAGGCGCTGCTCAGCGCCGCCGACATCGCGCTGCGCGAGGCCAAGGCCGCCGGGGCCGGGCAAATAAGGCTGTTCACGGAGGTGATGAGCGCCAAATTGCTGCGCCGCCACCAGCTTGAGCAGGAATTCCAGGGTGCCCTGCGCAACCGCGAGTTTATGCTCTTCTACCAGCCTCTGTTCGATTGCCGGAGCCTGAAGCTGCGCGGCTTCGAGGCGCTGGCCCGCTGGCAGCACCCGGCGCGCGGGCTGATCGGGCCGGATGAGTTCATCCCCGTCGCCGAGGCGGGCGGCATGATCACGGCGCTGGGCGATTACGTGCTGGAGGAAGCCTGCCGCGCCGCCTGCGCCTGGCCGGAGGATCTGCGCGTCGCGGTCAATCTGTCCCCCATGCAGCTGAAAGACATATCATTGCCGGAGAAAGTGCGGGCGGCGCTGGCGCGCACCGGGCTGGCGGCGCACCGGCTGGAGCTGGAATTGACGGAAGGCGCGATGGTGGAACAGACCGGCGAGGTGCAGGCCAGCCTGGCGGCGCTGCAGGCAAGCGGCGTCAGCTTCGCCATCGATGATTTCGGCGCCGGCTATTCCAACCTCGGCTATCTGCACCGTTTTTCCTTCGAACGGCTGAAGATCGACAAATCCTTCACCCGCGAGATCACCGCCAGCCCGGATGCACGGATCATCACCGGGGCGATCATCGGCCTTGGCGCGGCTTTGGGCATGGCGGTGCTGGCCGAAGGGGTGGAGACGGAGGCGCAGCTCAATATTCTGCGCAAGGCCGGATGCGGGCAGGTGCAGGGTTTTCTGCTGGGTAGGCCGATGCCGGAGACCGATATGCGGACATGGCTGGACCAGGTGGTCCGCGCCGGCGGCCGCGCCGTGCCCGCCTGATTAAAGCCGGGAGAGCGCGCCATCCACCTCGAAGGCCAGGGCGGCATCGCCGCAGGGCAGCCGCCAGGAGGGGCGGGCGGCGCCGGGTGCGGAGATGTCCACGAAATGCTCCTGGAAGCCGTTATCCAGCCTCATCCGTGCCTCATGCGCGCCAAGGGCCGAGGCGGGTAGGATTTCGGCCCGCGTTTGCGCGCCGTCGGGCACGGCCAGAAACACCAGCCCCTGGGCATGGTCCAGCGCCAGCCCCACGCCACGGTCCAGAAAACTCTCATCCGGCGTGAAGGGGCGGCGTTGCGCGGCCAGCGCCTCTTCCAGCCGTTTCTGCTGCCGCCGCACGGTGCTGGTCTTCACCCGCTCGGCAATGCTCAGCCAGGCGCGTGTCGGCATCGCCGCCACGGCGCAGAGGATGAGCGTACTGATGATGAACAGCCAGTGAAAGATCATTTGAGCGTTCCGAATAATTGACTGGATAATTGTTGCATTGCCATCCATCGGGACGACGAAGTATTTTTAAGGCAAAATATGAGCTGTTAGCAAGCTTGGCTGCAATGCGAAAAGCGGTTGGATGATTGACTGGATTTTATGTCCAGTCAATTGTGGCGCGTTACACCGCCGTCCCCCCGGCAGGGAATGCACGCGCAAGTTTTGGTGAAGCGCGCGGTGGCGGTGGATATGTCCGCGCAACTATGCTTGAAACGAAGGGGCCAGCCGCCCCTTGGGGGCTCCCCGCCAACGTCAGAAGGCCCATGACGCAGCTGATTTCCCTCGTTGTGCCGTTTTATAACGAGGAGGACTCGATCCGCGCCTTCGCGGCCGCCGTGCTGCCGGTGCTGGATGCCATACCGGAGACGGAATGGGAGATCATCTGCGTGGATGACGGCAGCCGGGACAAGACGCTGGCCGGGCTGCTGGCGCTGGCGCAAGCCAATCCGCGCTTCCGGGTGGTCGAATTCTCCCGCAATTTCGGCAAGGAGGCGGCGCTGACCGCCGGGCTGGAG
Organism: uncultured Pseudomonadota bacterium; assembly: GCA_963736885.1. GTDB lineage: Bacteria > Pseudomonadota > Alphaproteobacteria > Acetobacterales > Acetobacteraceae > Acidocella. Next base: position 73,498 of record CAVTQN010000005.1, on the reverse strand, counting down.
ACCGCGCGCGGCGAGGCCGTGATCCCCATAGACGCCGATCTGCAGGACCCGCCGGCGCTGATCGCCCGGATGGTCGCCGCTTGGCGGGAGGGCGCGGAAGTGGTGCTGGCCCGCCGCACGGACCGCTCGACCGACACCGCCCTGAAGCGCGGCACGGCGGCTTTGTTCTACAGGCTCAACGGCTTTATCTCGAATATCGAGCTGCCCGAGAATGTCGGCGATTTCAGGCTGATGGACCGGGCGGTGGTGGAGGCGCTGAAGCAATTGCCAGAGCGCCAGCGCTTCATGAAGGGGCTGTTCGCCTGGCTTGGCTTCAAGACGGTGGTTCTGGACTATACGCGCACGCCGCGCGCGGCGGGCAAGAGCAAGTTCTCCGGCTTGCGCTTATGGAATTTCGCGCTGGAGGGGTTTACCAGCTTCTCGACCACGCCGCTGAAGATCTGGACCTATCTGGGCGGCGCCGGGGCGCTGGTGGCGCTGGTCTATGCCTTGTTCATCGTGGTGAGGACGATTGTTTTTGGCAATTCCGTGCCGGGCTACACCTCCATCTTCGTTGCGGTAACGTTTTTCGGCAGCGTCCAGCTCATCAGCATCGGCGTGCTGGGTGAATATATCGGGCGGATCTATGTCGAAACAAAACAGCGGCCGATCTATCTGGTGCGGAAATTCCATAATTTCTGAGCACCGCTCCGGGGAAGCGAGGGGTTAGAACACTCCCAGCGCCAGCCCCGCCGCCATGGCCTGGCCGAGTTCGGCGCATTGGGCGAGCGGCTCCGGGGGGAGGTGCTTTGGCGCCAAAATGGCTTCCGGCGTCTGTGCCCCGGTGCGGATGATCAGCGGGGCCGCCACCTCCCGCAGCCGCCAGCCGGTGGCGATGCGGGCGATCTGCCGGGCTGCGTTGGTGCCGTCGGTTCCCGCGCAGATGAGGCAGGCATAGGGCCGACCCTCGATGCGCCCCAGCGCCGGGTAATAGCAGCGGTCGAAGAAATCCTTCATCAGCCCGGCCATGGCGGCGAGATTTTCCGGCGTGGCGAAGAGATAGCCATCGGCGGCCAGCACATCCTCAGGCCCGGCTTGGGGGGCGCGCAGCAGGCGGGTGGTCACCTCGGCCTCTGAAGAAGCCCCCTGCGCGGCGGCTTGCGCCATCTGCGCGGTGCCGCCGGTGAGGCTGTGCTGGACGATGAGCAAGGTTTTCACGCGGGTCAGCTTGCGCCTGCCGCATGGCTAAGAAAAGCCCGATCGTGACGGGATGATGGAGCTGGGCTATGCAGAGAGTAATGATGATGCCTGTTTTTCGCTCCTGCCGCACGGTGCTGTTGTTCAGCCTTACAGCGCTGCTCACGGGCTGCGGTGCCGCTCAGGTGGCAAGCCCGGTCCAGCCGCCCACCTCTCTCGCCCCGGACCTCACCGCGGCCGACCTTAAGCAGGCGGCCGTGGATGCCTATGACCGGGGGTTCGAGGCTGGTCGTCGCTATCAGCGCAAGCATGACGAGGCGCAGGCAGGCGCCAGCCTGCCGGACAGCCCTCAGCCTGACACCACTGCCCAAGCCGCGACCACGGCCCCAGCGCCGGCCACGCCCCCGGCTGACGGCAAAGCCCCGGCCCAGGCCAGCTGCCCGCCGCAGGCGGCAACGCCGCAGCTCCCCCCAACGCCGATTTCGCCGCTGCCGCCATCCTCTAACTATACCACCTCCGGCCCGGCCAAGCCGCTCTCTCAATAGACGGGGCGGCTTGAACCGCGCGGGCCCTTGCGCCAAACAGCCCGCATGGCCCCCCCCTTGCTTCTGCTCACCGATATTTCCGTCACCCTTGGCTCCGTGCCGCTGCTGGAGCGCGCGACGCTCTCCATCGGCGCGGGGGAACGCCTCTGCCTGGTCGGGCGCAACGGCTCGGGGAAATCCACGCTGCTGAAAATCGCCTCGGGCGAGGTGGCCCTTGATTCCGGCACAAGGTTTTTCCAGCCCGGCGCCACCATGCGCTATTTGCCGCAGGAGCCCGACCTCTCGGCCTATGCGAATGTGATGGAGTATGTGCTGGCCGGGCTGGGGCCGAATGACGATGAATACCGCGTCCGCTATCTGCTGGGCGAGCTGGGGCTGACCGGCGATGAAAAACCCAGCCATCTCTCCGGCGGCGAGGCCCGCCGCGCCGCCCTGGCCCGCACCCTGGCGCCGGAGCCGGATTTGCTGCTGCTGGACGAGCCGACCAACCATCTCGACCTGCCGGCCATCGAATGGCTGGAAGGGGAGCTGAAATCGCTCTCCTCCGGGCTGGTGCTGATCTCCCATGACCGGCGGTTTCTGGAAAATCTCTCCCGCTCGATGGTCTGGCTGGACCGTGGCCAGACGCGGCGGCTGGATAAGAGTTTCGCCCATTTCGAGGCCTGGCGCGATGAGGTGCTGGAGCAGGAGGAGCAGGAATTCCACAAGCTCGGCCGCAAGATCGCCCGCGAGGAGGATTGGCTGCGCTATGGCGTGACCGCGCGGCGCAAGCGCAATGTGAAGCGCCTGGCCGGGCTGCACAGCCTGCGCGCCGAGCGGCGCAATTTCACCCACAAGCTCGGCACCGCCAAGCTGGCGGCGCTGGATTCCGCGACCTCGGGCAAGATTGTCGTGGATGCCGATTCCATCTCCAAGAGTTTCGGCGAGAAGCAGGTGGTGGATGATCTCACCTTCCGCGTGCTGCGCGGGGACCGGCTGGGCATTGTCGGCCCCAACGGGGCGGGCAAATCCACGCTGCTGAAGCTGATCCTGGGGCAGCTTCAACCCAATTCCGGCGGCGTGAAGCTGGGCACGGCGCTGGAGGTGGTGACACTCGACCAGCAGCGCGCGGCGCTGAACCCCGCCGCCTCGCTGGCTGACACGATGACCGGTGGCACCAGCGACCAGGTGGTGGTGGGCGGGCAGAGCCGCCATGTGATCGGCTATATGAAGGATTTCCTGTTCAAGCCGGAGCAGGCGCGTACGCCGGTGGGCACGCTCTCGGGCGGGGAGCGCGGGCGGCTGTTGCTGGCGCTGGCGCTGACCAAGCCCTCCAACCTGCTGGTGCTGGACGAGCCGACCAATGATCTCGATCTTGAAACATTGGATTTGTTGCAGGAAATGCTGGGGGATTATCCGGGCACGGTGATTGTCGTCTCGCATGACCGTGACTTTCTGGACCGTGTCGCCACCTCCGTGCTGATGTCCGAAGGGCAGGGGCGCTGGGTGGAATATGCCGGCGGCTATTCCGACATGCTGGCCCAGCGCGGCGCCGGGGTAACGGCGGTGAAGCTGGAGAAGGCCGAGAAGAAAGCGGCGCAGAAGCCCGCGCAGGCGCCGGCACCTGCGGCGCGGAGCAAAATCTCCTTCAAGGAGCAGCATGAGCTGAAACAGCTCACGGGCGAGATTGCCAAGATGCAGGCCCAGATGGGCAAGCTGGATGAGCATTCTCGCCACGCCGGATCTTTTTACGAAGGATCCGAAGAAATTTGCCACCGCCAGCGCCGCCTTGGCGGAACTGCACGCGGCTCTGGAAAAATCCGAGGAGCGCTGGCTGGAGCTGGAGATGCTGAAGGAGGGCTAACCCTCAAGTTCCAAAAGTTTTTGAGGGTGTGGGGGCTTTTTTCAAAAAGCCCCCACGAAACTTTTGGACCTCAATCCCGATCCTTATACGGGTTATCCGTGCCGCGCAGATAAATCCGGATGGGCACGCCGGGCATTTCGAAAACTTCGCGCAGGCTAGTTCACCAGATAGCGCTGATAGGTCTCCGGCACCTGCTCGGCACGGGTGCCGAACAGCGCGAAAGTTGGCGGCCGGGCCTTGATCTGGGTGATGTAGCGCAGCTTCAGCCGGCGGCCATCGACCAGCGGCGGGGGGAAGCGCTCAAGGGCCAGCTCGAACCAGCGGTTGAGCTGGCTGGTGGGGATGCGCAGGTTCCATTTCTCGTACGTGGCGCGGATGGCGGGGAAGAGTTTTTTGATCCCCTCGCCGGTCTCGGCCGAGAGCGGCACCACGGTGATGCCCTTCATCTGGCTGAGCGAGATGGAGATGCGGTCGAGTGCAGCCTTGCGGGCATCGCCACGGTCTTCCACCGCGTCCCATTTGGTCAGCGCGATCACGCAGGCGCGGCCCTCGCGCTCGATCAGGCGGGCGATCTGCAGATCCTGCTCCTGCACGCCCTGCACGGCATCCACCGCCAGCACCGCCATCTCGGCGCGCTTCAGCGCCTCGATGGAGGAGGAGGTGGACATTTTCTCCAGACCCTCATCCACCTTCGCGCGCTTGCGCAGCCCGGCCGTGTCCACCACCCGGTAGAGCTTGCCGTCCGGCCCGGTGAAATCGGCGGAGACGGCATCGCGCGTCAGGCCGGGTTCCGGCCCGGTGATCATGCGCTGCTCGCCCAGCAGGTAATTCAGCAGCGTCGATTTGCCCGCGTTGGGGCGGCCGACGATGGCCAAATGCAGCGGCGGTTTTCCTCGTCATCCTCGCCCTCGCCTGCGCTTCGGGCAGGCGGTCGGCGATTTCGCTCATCAGGTCGTACACGCCCTCGTTATGCTCGGCGGAGACCGCCCACCGGCTCGCCCAAGCCCAGCTCATAGGCCTCCATGGCGTTGGCGATGCCGCCGCGCCCCTCGGCCTTGTTGGCGACGACCAGCACCGGCCTGCCTTGCGGCGCAGCCAGGTGGCGAAATGCCGGTCCTCCGGCAGCAGCCCGCTTTCGCGTCGAACACGAAGAGCACGAGGTCCGCCTGGTCCACCGCCGTGGCGGTGGAGGCGCGCATGCGCCCGGGCAGCGTGTCGGGCGCGGCTTCCTCCAGCCCGGCCGTATCCACCAGCATGCACCTTGCGCCCGGCCAGCTCGCAGCATCGGCTTCCTTGCGGTCGCGGGTCACCCCTGGCGTGTCGGCCACCAGCGCCAGCGCGTTGCCCGGCAAGGCGGTTGAACAGAGTGGATTTGCCGACATTGGGCCGGCCGGCGATTACGACATGCGAGGTAGCTCAGCCATAGGCTGTCAGCCGCGCGTCGCGGGTGAGTTGCAGCAGCACGCCGCCGGTGGCGATGGGCGGCATGATCCGCCGGGCGCGGCGAGTTTGATCGTCTGGGTCAGCTTGCCCGCCAGCGGCGTCGACCAGCGCGGCATCGCCATGGTCGTTCGCCAGCGATCAGCGTGCCGTTCACCAGAGCCGGGCCGGACCAGATGAGCGGGTCGGTCTTCTTTTTCATGTTCTTGAAGGCCGGCAGCGGGTGGACCAGCTCACCAGCCCGTCATCCGCATGGACGGCAAACGAGGTCTGGGTGGATCCAGCAGGAACAGGAAGCCGCCGGCAGGCCGCCGGCGCCTGCGTTGCCGGTGGCGCTGTGCGTCCAGACCTTGGCGCCGGAATGCAGGTCCGACCGCCATGAAGGTGCCGCCGAGATTGATGGCGTAGACCACCCCGTTGGCGATGACCGGGCGTGGCCACGATGTCCGAGATATCCAGCGTGCTGGCCTGGCCGAAGCCGGCCGCCAGGCTCTGCTCCCACACCGGCGTGCCGGAATTGGCGTCGATGGCCGCCAGCAGTGCCGGTGGAGAACCCGGCGACGACGATGCCATCCGCAAAGGCGGGCGCGCCGGTGACGCCGACGGCGGTCATTGGCGGGGTGCCCGACCTGCCCGCTAAAGCGCCAGCCCGGCGTGCCGGAGGCGGCGTTGAAGGTCAGCATCAGGTCGTTCTGGATGATCACGGCGACCAGCCCGCCCGCCACGAGCGGGGCGGTGCGGGCCGGGAAGTCCAGCGTCTGGCGCCACAGGATCTTGCCGGAGCCCGCATCCAGCGCCAGCAGCCTCGCCATAGCCGGTGCTGGCGTAGATCGTGCCGGAATCATAGGCGATGCCGCCGCCGATATTCTGGTTGGTGGCGTGTTTGGGGCGCGTGTTGGTGCGCCAGAGTCTGGTGGCCGTCAGAGCAGCGAAAAGGCGCGGACATGCGCGTCGGCATCCATGGTGAAGACCTGGCCGTTGGCCGAGCGAGCGGGCTGGCGGCCAGCGGCTGGCGGTAGCCGCCGGCGCTGCCGACATCGGCGCTGCCAGCGCGGCTTGAAGCCGAGCGGGCGCCGCCACATTGCCGGGGGCATGGGTGGGATTGGCGAAAGGCTGCGGCCAGGCGCTGAGCGGGGCGGCGGCGCGGCAGGGTGCACGGCGGGCGCGTCCGGCGCGACGTCCATGCCCGTCTGGTCCGGCAGCACGGGGATCTGCGTGCCAGGGATGACTTTCTTGGGCGTCGAGCAGGAGGCCAGCAGGCCGAGGGAGGCCGACAGTGCGGTACGGCGGCGCATCATGGACATGGGTCATCCGTTCAGCTTGGCAAGCAGGCCTGGGCGCGGTTGCGCACGCCTTCGGTGCCGCTGGGGTCGTCCGGCACCTGGGGAACAGGGACTTGGGCCATCGCCTTGTTGCCCTGGTGCAGATAGACCAGCGCCTGGGTCTCCCGCGCCAGCCCGTGATAGGGGTTTTGCTCCCGCTCCAGCGGCTGCAGCCGGGCCAGCACGTCCGCATCCGGGGCGATGCCCAGCGCATGCTGGGCCCAGAGCAGGTTGGCGACGTCGCGCAGCAAAGTGGGTCGGCGGCCTCGTCGGCGCCGATGCGCGTTCCACAGCGCGGCGGCCTTGTCGGTCTCCTGCGCCTGGGCATAGAGGGCGGCGGCGCGCAGGCTGGCCAGGGTCTTATAACCCTCCGGCGCGGTCTGCGCGAAATCCTGCAGCTGCTGGGCGGCGCTGTCTGCCTGGGCCGGGGTGATGCTGGCGCCCGGCTGGTCCACCGCTTGCGTCAGGGCCAGATATTGCGTGGCGGATTTGTCGGCCTGCTTGGCCTGGTGCGCCTGCCAGCCCTGCTGCCCGGCGACGCCGGCCAGCACCAGAATGGCGGCGATGATCAGCAGCCCGCCATAGCGCTTGGCGAGCGTGATGCGCCCGCTCGGGGCGCAGATCCTCCGAAACCTCGTCAAAAATATCGACCACGCGGCCTCTTCCTTTTGCCGGTTTGTCTTAGCCGGGGCTGGCGCTGGCGGCAACGCAGGCGCCAAGGCGCCTGGCCGCGCGCTCAGGGCCCATCAGCGCCAGCAGCGGGGCCATTTCCGGCCCATGCTCCTCGCCGGTCAGCGCCAGGCGCAGCGGGTGGTACAGCGCCTTGCCCTTGGCGCCGGTGGCGGCGGTGATCGCGGCGGTCCAGGCTTTCCAGCTCTCCGCTGTCATCTCCGCGGGCAGGCGTCGCCTGCGCGGCATTGATCACCGCCAGTCGCCCCGGCGGCAGGTGCGGCGGATGATCTCGCCCTGCACCACCTCCCACCAGCGGCGGGCCTCGGTCAGCAGGTCCAGATTGCCGCGCACCGCCTCCCAGAATTTTGCGCCGCGCCCTCGGGCAGGCGGTCCTTCACGGCCTCGTAACGCAAAGCGTGCAGCAACTTGCGGTTCAGCCCCAGCAGCTGCGCGGCATCGAAACGCGGCGGCGAGCGGGAGAAATCATTCAGGCGAGAATTGCGCGATCAGCTCGGGCAGCGCCAGGGGCGCGGCATCCTTGTTGGTGCCAAGCCGGGCCAGATAGGCGGTGATGGCGGCGGGCTCGATGCCATCCTTGCGCAGGGATTTGCAGCGAGATGGAGCCGATGCGCTTGGAGAGTTTTTCGCCGTCCCCGCCCGAGATCAGCGGCAGATGCGCGAAGCGCGGCACCGGATCGCCGGGTGATCGGCCTGGAACAGGTCGATCTGCACCGCCGTGTTCGACACATGGTCCTCGCCGCGGATGATATGGGTGATGCCCATATCCACATCGTCCACCACCGAGGTGAAGGTGTAGAGCGGCGTGCCGTCGGCGCGGATCAGCACCGGGTCGGACACGGTGGGCAGCCTGATGCTGCGCGCGCCGAGCACGAGGTCGTTCCAGGAGGCCGCGTCATCCGACAGCTTGAACCGCCAATAGGGGCGCTTTGCCATTGGCCTCGGCGCTGGCGCGCTGCTCCGCCGTCATGGCGAGGGCGGCGCGGTCATAGACCGGGGGGAGCTTGCGCTTGATCAGGGCGGCGCGCTTGGCGGCCAGCTCATCCTCGTTCTCGAAGCAGGGATAGAGCCGCCCGGCGCGCTTGAGCTGCTCGGCGACCTCTGCATAGCGGGCGGAACGGTCGGACTGGCGGGCCTGCTCGTCCCATTCAATGCCCAGCCAGCGCAGATCGTCATAGATGCCCTGCTCGTATTCGGGGCGGCCGCGCTCGGTGTCGGTATCATCCAGGCGCAACAGCAGGCGCCCGCCCTCGTGCCGGGCGAAGAGAAAATTCACCAAGGCGGCGCGGGCGTTGCCGACATGCAGATAGCCGGTGGGGCTGGGGGCGAAGCGAACTTTGACCATTGCCGGGGGGTTAGCCCTTTTTGCGGGCGGGGGAAAGGTGAGGGGGCGGGCCAGCCCCGGATGGGGGCCGAAAAACCGGGGTGCGATTTTCTTGTGCGTCCCCTCTTGATCCCGAAGCGCAGCCCGGTCTATACGGCGCTCCACCGAAAGGTACGGGGCTATAGCTCAATTGGTAGAGCGTCTGCATGGCATGCAGAAGGTCAGCGGTTCGATTCCGCTTAGCTCCACCATTCTCCCTTTGACATCAAAGTATGAAGATTACGCAGCCCTGGATTGGGCCTGGCGGATGCCTGCCTTTTGCTGGCGCATAAGCCAGGGCAATGCGCCGCGGGCGTTTGTGCGGCGCGGCATGGCGCCTCTGCGCGAAGGTTTGTTTTCTTGTCGTACAGTTATGTGTGTGCGGAACAGCGAATGAGACGCGTGCGGCGTAGGTGTGAAGTATTTGTGCGTTGCAGAAAATTTAAAATCAATTCATTAAAATTTTCTAGGTTCAAAGAAAAGTCCAATTTTTTAAATGGTTTTTGCGGATTTTGGTTTGTATCATTTCAGATCCGAAGCTATAATGAAACACTGCGTATCGTGTGTAAAAGACCGTAGGAACACCGTTCTTTCCCGCAACGGGAGGGCTATGTGACGATCTACTTATCAAGAAATTTCAAGAAAAAGACTGAAGGCTTAGACATTCAGCGCCATCTCGGGGGGATATTCGCTGCAGAGGCGGAGATGGGTTGCCAAGGTGCCGCCGCGCAACGCGGAGATCATGTGACGCTGGACCAGGAGTTTTTTGTCGGTGAATGCCCTGCGATGCAGGAGATCTTTATCCGCATCCGGCGCTTCGCACAGGTTGACGCGCCGGTGCTCATCTCTGGTGAAACCGGAACGGGCAAGGAGCTTGCCGCCCGGGCCATTCATCAACGTTCCGCACGGGCAAACGGCCCTTTCGTGGCGATCAATTGCGCCGCGCTGCCACCGACGCTGATTGAGTCCGAACTGTTCGGCTATGAGAAAGGCGCCTTCACCGGCGCGGTGGGCCGCAAGCTGGGGCTGATCGAGCGCGCCGATGGCGGCACCTTGTTCCTGGATGAGATTGGCGACCTGCCGCATGATCTGCAGGGGCATATGCTGCGGTTTTTGCAGGAAAGCACCATCACCAGGCTGGGCGGGCATAATGCCATCCATGTGAATACGCGCATCATCTCCGCCACGCATGTCGATCTCGAAGCTGGTATCGAGTCCGGCAGCTTTCGCGATGATCTCTATTACCGCCTCAATGTTCTGCTGATGCGCATGCCCGCGCTGCGCGAGCGTGGAGATGATGTGCCCCTGCTGGCGGCGTATTTTCTGCGGCGGATCAGCCAGGAGCTGGGGATGGACGGGGCTGAGTTCACGCCAGCCGCGCAGGCGGCCATCCGCGCCCATTCCTGGCCCGGCAATGTCAGGGAACTGATCGCCGCCATCCGCCGTGCCGTGGTGATGAATGCAGGCGGCGCCATCAATCCCGAGGATCTCGCCATTCAGGCGCGCCAAGCCGCGCGTCTTACCCCGGCCTGCGCGCCACCCAGGTGCCGCCCGGGATCGGATGAGGAATATGGCGCCCTGATGCAGGCGCTGGCCCGCCACCGCAACAACATCACCAAGGCCGCGGCGGAGCTGGGCGTGTCACGCGTGACCTTCTACCGCAAGCTGAAGCGCCATGGCGGTAAGTCCGGCCTGATGAATGAGGAAGGGGGCTGAACGGCTGGCGCCGCTATTTCACGGCGCCGTTGATGGTGATGGTGGAGACGCCGTTGATAGCGTTCTGCGGTTGCGCGGGCGGCTTCAGCTCATCCCATAATGTGATGGTCCCGGTAGGGGAGGCGGTATTGCCGATCCCCGGCCCCTGCAACCCACTGCCTTTGATTCCGGCGATCGACTGGTTGGGCAGCGGCACCAGCGTGAGGCTGGCGACGTTGATCAGCCTCGCCGGTGCATCCTGCGCGCGGCCGGGGGCGGGCGGGACGCCCAGAAACAAAAGGCCGAAACCTGCCAATAACAGCCAAGAACACCTTGGTTCATGGCGGACTCCGCTTTGCCAGTATGTCTTCAAACCAGCCATCTTGTGTCCTTATTTGAAGGCCGGCCATCCCACACTGCGGAGGCTGGTTCTGCCGGCGCGATCCTTACTTAAAGGCGCTGCCTGCATAATATAGTCCTGATTGGGCGTTTGCAAAAGATTGTTGCTGTGTCAGGAACTGACTCATGCCGGAAATGGAAATATTCATCGTCGCCGCCACGCTGACGGCGGTGTTGTTGGCCTGATTCATGGTTGTGTTGGAAAGGCCGCTGGCGCCAAACTGGGTGGTGATGGCGGTCAGCCCGCTATTGGCCGTGGTGGTGAGGTTGATGGCGCCGCTGGCGGAGGGGGCGACTGTTTGCGTATTGCCTGCGGCATCCGTCACCAAAACGGCGGGTGAGGTTGTGCTTGTTGCCGTGGACGTGGCTGCCGATGACACCGTTGTTGCCAGCGTGGAAGATTGTGTTGAGGCCGCGAAGGGCGTGGTGAAGCTTGGCGTTGCCGCGGTTACATTTGTTTCCGGCACCATGATGCTTTTCACGACGATGCCGTTGATCGCCTCGATCTGCTGGAACGCAAAATTGATGGAAAGCGAATTGTTCAGATCGAACCCGCCCCTGATGCGGCTAAGTTCAGTGAGGCTGAGCTGCTCTCCTGACAGGCCAAGCGCGGAGACCGCCGATGGCCCCTCCGGCTGGGCAGCCAATGCCGGTGTGGCCAGCAGCGGCAGCGACGCTGCGGCAAGCTGCCCAACGGCTTTTAGACTGATTGGGACCATTGAAGCTCTCCCTTTAGGCAAATTCTGCTAGAATCGTAAGGTGTCAGGTACGCTGACTTGTTGCAGTGTGGCCAGATTGACCATGAAGCGGCTGATATCGAGAGGTGCGCTGGGCTCGCCCGACCAGTCTTGCCCATCATTGAAGCCAGCCCGCGCGACGGCCAGGTTGGTGGTGATGATGAAGAAGATGCCAGACCATTGCTGGCGGAACTGAAAGACGGAAACGGTGCGCAGCCCGATCGCCGGGTCGGCCAGCAGCACCTGCCCGTTGCGTATGCCGCGCAGAACCACGAAATGCTTGTAGCCATTCTCGTTGATCAGCACGATCGCGGGGATGCTGACCTCGGCCAGCTTTTCCAACGGCGCGCGGAACCCGCCGGAGGGAATGCCCTGCCGGGCCAGATATTCCTTCATGTCCAGCAGGGAGAATCCGGATTTCTGAATGGCCTCACGGTTGCCATTCAGGAACATGCTGGTAAAGACCGAGCTCTCGCTCGCCTGGATATGGTAGGTGTATAAAAGCAGCGTCGCCAGTGCGGCGGACCCGCATGAGAAATCATATTGTTGCTTGATCGTCGTGTTGAATTTGCGGGCCTGGAAACTTTGCACGGTGATGTTGGCCGTCCCGGCGCCGGTCGTCATTCCGTTCAGGGTGATCTCTCCGGCCTGCGCACAAGGCGGTGCGAGCGGCAGAAGGATGGCGAGAAGGCCGGCGGCCAGGGCGGTATGTTTCATCATCAGCTCCCAGAACTGCCGCTAATGGACAGTTATGTTCACCGTCATGCTGCTTTGCAGCAACGCGTTGTTGCCGGTATTCTGCATGACATTGGTCAATCCGGTGTTGCCGTCGATCGATTGTGCGTTTGAAATCGATCCGGTAAAGGAATTCTCGACGCTGTTGCCAGTATTCGTGCCGAGATTGATGGCGGAGACCGTGCCGGAGCCGGCACGAATTTTATCAAGCTGTGCGCTGGGCACCGCGCTGGTCCCCAGGCTGGCGATCATAGCGCCGTTGTCAGTCGCGTCAATGCCGTTATTGGCGCCGGAGGCACGCGCGGGATAAGCGAGGAAGGGCAGGGTGCAGCCCATCGCAAGCATGAGCGCTGCCGATGCTTTCCTGTTTGTCATAAACGTCTCCTGCATAGAGGCATTATGCCAGCTCCTGGATAAAGCCGACAACGCGGCCCCGCATGGCGGGTGGAACGCCATGCGGGTTGCCGCGTTGCCCTTCCCCGGCTGTTAGAAGCCGTTGAAGCCCGTGCTGCCGTTGCCGACATAAGAGCCGAGCGCCACGGAATTCTGCTGCAGGGAGCCGATGCCGGTGTTCTGCTGCGCTGTGTTGATGCCGGAGGCGCCGCCATTGGCATAGCTCATCGTGGCGCTGCCGGTGGAAACCAGAGCGGCGCTGCTGCCTTGGCCCCGGCCTTCTCCGCCGCTGCCGCCACCCGAGAGCGAGATCGAGCTGATCGATCCGGTATTGCCGGAGGTGGCGAAGGTGACATGCATGTTCGTATTGGTGGTGGTGTCACTCAGCGACACGTCGCCGACAGAAACCAGCGTCTTGGTGACGTCCGTGGTATTGTTAGAGTTGTTGGTCAACGTGTTGTCCTGGGCGTTGACCGATGTACCGCCGGTGGTGGCCGCGCTGCTGCCGTCCGCAGCGAGGGCGTTCTTGACGACGGGCACCGAGGTGGCGGTGGAGGTGGTGGTGGTGGACGTATTGGTGGAGGTGTTGGTGGTTGTGGTGGACGGGGTGCTGCCGCCGGGGGCGGGGCCCGGGCCGGGTGGGGAGGCAAGCGCCAGCCCGCCGGTGAGCAGAAGTGCGGTGGTGCTTGCAAGGAACAGTGAGCGCATGATGGGGATCCTTCCCGTTTAATGGAGGGCTTTTTGAAATCATTATTTGTGGCCGATGCCCTAACAACGATCACGCAACGTATTCAGCAAGTCCTGTGCCAAGGCGGTTCCGGTCGCGTTGTTTGCCGGTTTTGGTTAGGAACTTCATGGTGTTGTCAGGCGCTCTTGAGGCCTGGTTGAAGGCGCCGGGTCGGTTGTTAGCTGTAAAGGGGTTACGGTAACTTGTAACGTCTGGCTGTATCATTTCGGCATCATGCCGGTCGAATGTGAGAATGCGCTCTGGCCTCCAAAAAACATCTGGCTTAAACATGGTGGTGAATATTCCAGAATAATAAAAAGGGAGCGCGTGATGGAGGCGACCTCTGGTTTTCTTGGTAACGCTTCAGGAGTATCTGTACCCGAAACAAACTTGGGCGCGAGCGCGGTGCCGCGCAGGGCCGCTTATATGGCGGGCATATCGCACGCCGCCTGGCCGCTGTCATTGCTGCTGTGCATGGCGGCGATAACGCCGGCAAAGGCGCAGTCGGCAGCGGATAGTCTGGCCAAGCTGCAGGCCTCTATTGCGGCGCAGCAAGCCAAGCTGCAGCAGGAGGAGCAGCAGCTTGAGCAGCAGGCGCTGCAACTGCAACAGCAGCAGCAATTGCTCGACCGGGAGATGGCGACCCTTCGCGGGGCCGGCACGCCAGCACCGCAGACCCAGGCGGCGGCGCAGGACACGCCCGTGGCATCCCAGGCGCCCACCCAAACGGCAGGGGCCGAGCAACAGCAGGCGCCCACCCAAACAGCAGGGGCCGAGCAGCAGCAGGCGCAGACCGAAAACCAGCAGCAGCAGACCAAGGTGATCCTGCAATCCTCCACTGTGCTGTCGAGCACGGGCGGGGTGCTGACGCCGAAAGGCCAGCTCGTGATCGATCCTTCGATGGAGTATGATTACTGGACGCAGAACCAGCTCAACCTCAACGGCTTCACCATCATTCCCGGCATCACCTTCGGGAATATCTTCATCTCCCATGTCGATCAGCGCTATGTGATGCCCGCGCTCACGCTGCGCTATGGCATCACCGGAAGGTGGGAGGTCAGTCTGAAAGTGCCGTTCGTGGCGGGCTGGGGCAGCACCACCGCGCAGCAGGCGGGCGTCGACGCGCTGCCTCTTACCGCCAGCGCCAACGCCGCCAATATCGGCGACATCCAGTTCGGCACGTCCTATCAGTTCAATAGCGGTGACAATGGCTGGCCGATTTTTGTAGGCAATTTCATTTTCAAAACCGCGACGGGGCAGAACCCCTATGAGGTGCCGATCTACGACGCCACCAACACCAGCGACCAGCTTTTATTCGGCATCCCCAAGAAACTGCCCACCGGCACCGGCTTCAACGCGCTGGAGCCGAGCGTGACGGTGTTCTACCCCACCGCCCCCGGGGTGCTGTTCGGGAATCTCCAATATATCTATAATTTCAGCCACACCTACGATCTTCCCAACACCGGCGGCGGGCCGGGCACGCCGGTTGATCTCCAGCCGGGGATGGCCCTGGCGGCGACGTTCGGGCTGGGTTTCGCGCTGAACGACAAAGCCTCCATGACGCTGAGCTATCAGGAGGAGCATGTGTTTCCCGCCTCCGCCGGGGGGGCTCAGATAGCCGGTTCGGCCTATGATTTCGGCACGTTCAATTTCGGCCTGGGCTATACCTTCACGGCGCGCACCAGCCTGAATGTGGGGGTGGGGATCGGCGTTGGCCCCTACGCCCCAGCGGCGAAGGTGCTCATCGAGCTGCCGGTCCGGATGAACATATTCTGACGGCGCCGTGAAAACGGCTCCACGGCGCCGGGGAGAGATTAAGCGACGGTGAGTTTTACATCCACGCTCTTGTGAATGGCGTTGGAATAGGGGCAGACGATATGCGCCTTCTGCACCAGATCCTCCAGCACCGCCTTGTCCACGCCCGGGGCGGTGATGGTGAGCGCAGCGGTAATGCCAAAGCCGCCGCCATCCTCGCGGCCGCCAATGCCGATATCGGCGGAGACCTTGGCGTCCTCCGGCAGCTTCACATGCGCCTTGCCGGCCACGAATTTCAGCGCGCCGAGGAAGCAGGCGGAATAGCCCACGGAGAAGAGCTGCTCCGGGTTGGTGCCCGGCCCGTCATCGCCGCCGAGGCCCTTCGGCACGCTCAGCGTCACGTCCACCTTGTTGTCGTCCGTGGCGCCCTTGCCGGCGCGCCCGCCAGTGGCATGGCCATGGGCAGTGTAAAGCACTTCCTTGACGCTCATTTTGGGTCTCCTCCTTTGGGGTCTCCAGCATGTGGCGTCTGCCCGCAGCAGCGCAAGGGCGGCTTCACCCCAGCGCGTTACAGAAGTTTGAAATACGCCGGCAGGCTTCCTCCAGCCGGGGCAGGGCGGTGGCGGTGGAGATGCGGATATGCGGGCTCATGGCAAAGGCCTCGCCCTGCACCACGCCCACCAGCCCGTCTTCCAGCAGCGCCATGGCGAAGTCACTGTCGGAGGTGAGCCTGCGCCCGCCCGGGGTTGTCTTGCCCAGACAACCCGCGATGCTGGGAAACACGTAGAAGGCGCCGTCCGGCCGGTGGCAGGAAAGGCCGGGCACCTGGTTCAGCGCCGCCACCACCACGTCGCGCCGCTGCTCATAGGCGGCCACGCGGTCCGCCAGGAAATCCTGCGGGCCGGTAAGCGCTGCCAGCGCTGCGGCCTGGCCGACGGAGGAGACGCCCGATGTGGCCGTGGCCTGCACCACCGTGGCGGCCTTGATCATCTCCGCCGGGCCGATGCACCAGCCGATGCGCCAGCCGGTCATCGCGTAGGTTTTGGACACGCCGGAGAGTGTGACCACCCGCCCCGCCAAGTCCGGCGCCACGCCCAGCAGCGTATGATGCTTTGCCCCGCCGAAGAGCAGATGCTCGTAAATATCGTCGGAGAGCACCCAGACATGCGGATACTGCCGCAGCACCTCCGCCAGCGCCGCCAACGCGGCTTCTGAGATGGTGGCCCCGGATGGGTTGCTGGGATAGTTGAGCAGTACCAGCTTGGTGCGGCCGGTGATGGCGCGCGACAGGGCCTCGGGCTGCAGCACGAAGCCCTGCTCCTGCGGGCAGGGCACGAACACTGGCACGCCGCCCGCGAATTTCACCGTCTGCTCATAGCCCGCCCAGGCCGGCGCCGGGATGATCACCTCATCCCCCTTGCCGATCAGCGACATCACCACATTGAAGATGCCCTGCTTGCCGCCATTGGTGATGAGCACATCCTGCGGGCGGGTGGCGATGCCATGCGCGCGCTGGAATGTCTCGGCCACCGCCACGCGCAGGGGCTCTATGCCGCCCAAAGGCGGATATTTGGTCTCGCCGCGCTGGGCCGCCGCGTGCGCGGCCTCCACCACATGGGGCGGGGTTGGGAAATCCGGTTCGCCGAGCGAAAGCGAGATCACATCCTTGCCTTCGGCACGCAAGGCGCGGGCGCGGGCGGCCATGGCAAAGGTGGCGGCCAGCTCCGTGCGGCCAATGCGTGCGGCAAAATCTGTCATACGGCCGGGTTTATGCGCCGCCCGGGCGCGCGGCAAGCGGGGGGTCAGGCCTCGCGGTCGCGCAATACATGCAGCCAGCGGCGGCGCTTGGGCGCCCTGGGTTCTTCGAGGAGGGGGAGTTGCAGCAGAGACATGGCGAGCTTGGTCACACGGTAGGCGGCATCCGGGTTGCGCTTGAAGTAGGCGCGGATGATCGCGTCAGCCTCTACGTCCAACGGCTCCTGCGGGCCGCCAAGGGCATGGTCCAGAAACGCCAGGATGGTTTTGTGCTCTTGTAGTGTCACAAGGTCATTGTAAGCGGCAAAATGGCCATCGGGGGCAAGAGGGTTTGTCCGGTATTACTACGAATTCACACCGGGGTTTTTTCCCTAACCGATTGGTAAACAAATAGTAAATTTCCGTCCCTCTGGAATTCACCAATTCGTGACATGCCGACGGAGCTGAGGACCTGGCGTGACGCGAAGTTATCCTCCCGCGCCACCGCGACCACGCGGGGCAGGCGCGCTTCATCATGGGCGTAGATCAAGGCGGCGGAGGCCGCCTCGCGCGCCAGCCCCAGACCGCGCGCCTCGGGAAAGAAGGCAAAGCGCAGCGCCACACCCCGCCCATCGGGCCGGTGCATCAGCGCCGTGATGCCGAGAAACTTGCCCCGCATTGCCCGCACCGCCCACATGCCATAGCCATATTGGCCCCAGCCCTGGATGTCGTGCGCCAGCTCATCCGCCGCCTGCCGGGCAGAGCGCACGCCCCCCAGCATCAGCGCATACGCACGCGGATCCCCCTTCAGCCGGACCAGATCCGGCAAATCCCAATACCCCACCGGCGTCAGCCGCAACCGCGCCGTGGTCACCACCCAGGCCGATGACACGCTCATCCCGGGACACCTTGCCAGGGCGGGGGCGTTTTCAGGGGGACGCTGTCCCCCTGAACCCCCTGCCAAGGGCCGCAGGCCCTTGGAACCCGCCCGGCTTTTGGGCAGGGGAGGCGCGCGCTGGCACGGGCGCGGAGAGGGCACGGGCGCGCGCCTCCCCTGCCCAAAAGCCGAACTAATGGGATCAAAGGGTCTGAGACCCTTTGCTGGGGGGTCAAGGGGGGACGGGGTCCCCCCTTGGAATGCCCATGCCCCGGCACTGTGCCTGGAATTAGCGCGTCAGCGGCCGGTACTTGATGCGGTGGGGTTCGGCGGCGTCTTGGCCCAGGCGGCGGCGCTTGTCTTCCTCGTAGGCTTGGAAGTTGCCTTCGAACCATTCCACATGGCTGTCGCCTTCGAAGGCCAGGATGTGGGTGGCCAGGCGGTCCAGGAACCAGCGGTCATGGGAGATGACCACGGCGCAGCCGGCGAACTCCATGAGCGCGTCTTCCAGGGCGCGCAGCGTGTCGACGTCCAGATCGTTCGTCGGTTCGTCGAGCAGGATGACGTTGGCTTCGGTCTTCAGCATCTTGGCCAGATGCACGCGGTTGCGCTCACCGCCGGAGAGGATGCCGACCTTCTTCTGCTGGTCCGCGCCCTTGAAGTTGAAGGCGCCGACATAGGCGCGCGACGCGATGGAGCGCTTGCCGAGATAGATGACATCCGTGCCGCCGGAGATTTCCTCCCACACGTTTTTGTTGTCATCCAGGCTGTCGCGGCTCTGGTCCACATAGCCCAGCTTCACCGTCTCGCCGATCTTCAGTGCGCCGGAATCCGGCTTGTCGGCGCCGGTGATCATCTTGAACAGCGTGGACTTGCCGGCGCCGTTGGGGCCGATGACGCCGACGATGCCGCCCGGCGGCAGCTTGAAGTTCAGGTTTTCGATCAGCTCGCGGTCGCCGAAGCCCTTGCAGAGATCCTGCGCCTCGATGACGGTGCCGCCCAAACGCGGGCCGGGGGGGATGACGATTTCCGCCACGCCGCCGGCCAGCTCCTGGCTCTTCTGCAGCATTTCCTCATAGCGCTGGATACGCGCGCGGCTCTTGGTCTGGCGGGCCTTGGCGGAGGCGTTGATCCATTCCCGTTCCTCGGCCAAGGCGCGCTGGCGGGCGGATTCTTCCTTCTCCTCCTGCTGCAGGCGCTTCTGCTTCTGCTCCAGCCAGGAGGAGTAATTGCCCTCATACGGGTAGCCGCGGCCGCGCTCGATTTCCAGGATCCAGTTGGTCACGTTGTCGAGGAAGTAGCGGTCATGGGTGATGAGGATCACGGTGCCGGTGTAATTTTCCAACGTGCGTTCCAGCCAGGCCACGGACTCGGCGTCCAGATGGTTGGTCGGCTCGTCGAGCAGCAGGATGTCGGGCTTTTCCAGCAGCAGCCGGCACAAGGCCACGCGGCGGCGTTCACCGCCTGAAAGCGGGCCGACATCGGCCTCCGCCGGCGGGCAGCGCAGCGCGTCGAGCGCGATCTCGATCTGCCGGTCGAGGTCCCAGCCATCCTTGGTGTCGATGATCTCCTGCAGCTTGGCCTGTTCGGCCAGCAGGTCGTTCATCTTGTCGTCGTCCATCGGCTCCATGAAGGCTTCGGAGATCTCGTTGAAGCGCTTCAGCGCGGCGCGGACCTCCTGGAAGGCCTCGGCGACGTTCTCACCAACGTTCTTGGTGGGGTCGAGCTGCGGCTCCTGCGCCAGATAGCCGACCTTCACGCCTTCCGCCGCCCAGGCCTCGCCGCCATATTCCGTCTCGATCCCGGCCATGATCTTCAGCAGGGTGGACTTGCCGGCGCCGTTGACGCCCAGCACGCCGATCTTCACGCCCGGCAGGAAGGAGAGGGTGATGCCTTTGAAAACCTCGCGCCCGCCCGGATAGGCTTTGGTGAGGTCCTTCATCACATACACGTACTGGTAACTGGCCATCTTATTGAATTCCTTGGATAAATTCTGCTAAATTGGAGCTGTCCAGGAACGGTCCAGGCCAAAAAAGCGAGCTTGGTGAGTGGCTTGCCATATGCGCCGCGGCGGCGCGGGCGCCCGGCGTTTGGGGCAAACACCAGCCCAGGGGCAAATTTGAGGTTCGGGTCCACATGGCGCAGCTATTCGCATAATTCCGCCGCCATTTACAGGGCACGCCCTGCTGCTGGCGGGCCGGAGACCAAACTCATGAAGGCTGTGGCTGGCCGGGCCTGTAGGGGGGGGCAGTCCGTCTCCGCCGCATTGTCGTTCCGGGGCGCAGGGCAAGCCGGTATGCACGCGCCATTATCCTGCGCATGTTTCATCGCCCCAGACCCGGCCCGCGGCCAGGATGGCATGAATGGCGCCAGCGCCAGCTTTTTTGTCGCGGGCGGCATTGTCAGCCCCTCGGAACAATCTGATGGCGCACCGGATGGTTGCAGCCTTCAATCATCTGGCAAACGAGATGGACATCAGGCTGCGCAAGGGGGATTTTGATGGCCTTGATAAATATCAAGGCAGTGACTCGGGTTTTCGTACAATTTTTTCGGCACGGCTTTCTGTGGCCAGCGTTGCCTTTCACCTTCCATCCCCAATATGCCCGCCGCGCAGATGAGAAGGCTACAAAAATACGTCCATGCAAAGGAATCCGAGATCATGAGCAGCGAACATACGAAACACCGTGCCCATCTTCCCATACCGAACACGGCGCGGCGCGGCCTCATCACCTACGATGCAAAAGATCCGGACACAAAATTCCCGCCCATCGAGCAGCTTCGTCCTCCGGAGGGAGCGCCCAATGTTCTGATCATTCTGCTTGACGATGCGGGGTTTGGCGCCGCGAGCGCCTTTGGCGGCCCGTGCCAAACGCCGAATGCCGAGAAGCTGGCCGCTTATGGCCTGAAATATAACCGCTTCCACACCACGGCCCTGTGCTCGCCGACCCGTCAGGCACTGTTGACAGGGCGCAACCATCATACCGCCGGCATGGGCGGTATTACCGAAATCGCCACCGGCTCGCCGGGCTATTGCTCTGTGCTTCCCAATTCCATTTCCCCGCTGGCGCGGACGTTGAAGCTCAACGGCTACTCCACCGCGCAGTTCGGCAAGTGCCACGAGGTGCCGGTGTGGGAAACAAGCCCGGTCGGGCCCTTCGATGCCTGGCCCACGGGCGGCGGCGGCTTTGAATATTTCTATGGGTTTCTCGGCGGCGAGGCGAATCAATGGTACCCGACGGTCTATGAGGGGACCACGCCGGTTGACCCGAAGCAGACGCCAGAGGAAGGCTACCATTTCATGGCGGACATGACCGACAAGGCCATGTCCTGGATATCGCAGCAAAAGGCGCTGGCGCCAGACAAACCCTTCTTCGCTTATTTCGCGCCCGGCGCCACGCACGCCCCCCACCACGTCCCCGCGGAATGGGCCGATAAATACAAGGGCAAGTTCGATCAGGGCTGGGACAAGCTGCGCGAAGAGACTTTTGCGCGGCAAAAGGCTTTGGGGGTTATTCCACCAGACTGCCAGCTCACGGCGCGCCACAAGGAAATTCCGGCATGGGATGAGATGCCGGAGGCGCTCAAGCCCGTGTTGCGCCGGCAGATGGAGGTCTATGCGGGCTTCCTTGAGTACACCGACCATCATATCGGGCGTCTGCTCGATGGCCTGAAAGAACTCAATATTCTCGACGACACGCTGATCTACTACATCATCGGCGATAATGGCGCTTCGGCTGAAGGCACGCTGAACGGCACGTATAACGAGATGCTGAACTTCAACGGCCTCTCCGCCATCGAAACGCCGGAGTTCCTCAACGCCCGGATCGACAAGCTCGGCGGACCAGACTCCTATAACCATTACGCGGTCGGCTGGGCGCACGCGATGGACACGCCTTACCAATGGACCAAGCAGGTTGCCTCGCACTGGGGCGGGACGCGCAACGGCACGATCGTCCATTGGCCGAACGGGATCAAGGCAAAGGGCGAGATGCGCTGGCAGTTCCACCACGTCATCGATGTTGCGCCGACGATCCTCGAGGCGGCGGGGCTGCCTGAGCCGGTCTCGGTGAATGGCGTGCAGCAGCAGCCGATCGAGGGTGTGAGCATGCTCTACTCCTTCAATGACGCCAAGGCGGCTGAGCGGCACGAGACGCAATATTTCGAGATGTTCGGCAATCGCGGCATCTACCACAAGGGCTGGACAGCGGTGACGCGGCACAAGACGCCATGGCTGCTCGTCGGCGAGAAGACGCCCGCCTTCGACGACGATGTATGGGAGCTTTATGACACCGAAAAAGACTGGAGCCAGGCCAACGACCTGTCCAAGCAGATGCCGGAGAAGTTGCATGAGCTGCAGCGTCTGTGGCTCATCGAGGCAACGCGCTACAATGTGTTGCCGATGGATGATGATCTCGCAAGGCGCATGAACCCGGATGTCGCTGGCAGGCCGGTGCTGATCAAAGGGAATAGCCAGCTCCTGTTTCCTGGCATGGGCCGCCTCTCTGAGAATTGCGTCATCAGCATCAAGAACAAATCACACGCCGTCACCGCCGAGATCGAGGTGCCGGCGTCTGGTGCCGAAGGTGTGATCATCGCCCAGGGCGGAAATATCGGCGGCTGGAGCCTGTATGCCAAAGGCGGCAAGCTCAAATATTGCTACAATTTGGGGGGCGTGCAGCACTTCTTTGTCGAGGCCGCGAGCACGCTGCCTCCAGGTGCGCATCAGGTACGCATGGAGTTCGCTTACGCTGGCGGCGGGCTGGGCAAAGGCGGCAAGGCCAGTCTCTATGTCGACGGTTCGAAGGTCGGCGAAGGCGACATCCCCATGACGCTGGCGATGATCTATTCCTGCGATGATGGCTGTGATGTCGGCGAGGATAGCGGCGCCCCTGTCTCTCCGGATTACGGCCCGCGGGGCAATGGCTTCAACGGCCGGGTGAGGGGCGTGCAGATCGCCATCGCCGATGCGGCCGAGAGCGCGGACCACCTTGTCTCGCCGGAGGAAGCCCTGCGCATCGCCATGGCGCGGCAGTAAGCACGGGCGACCGGCGGCCCTTATCGGGCCGCCGGTCCGCCCATAATGTCCGGCCGTGCCGGATCAGATTGGCCATGATCGTCATTGCCGGGTCGATATGGTGATGGAAAATTTTATAGCCGGCGCGGAGATGATCAGAGGTTCCCTAACGGCATCACGGCGCGGGCACGGCAACGTAGTAGAGGCCGTTGGCACCATAGACCGGCTGGAACCAGAGGTTCCCGCTCACGTAATAGGTATTTCCGCCCCGGTAGACCTGCGTGGCCCCAGGCGGCAAAGTTGCGTAGTCGGAGCCCACAGCATAGGCGGGCGCCGCTGGGGCGGACGCTGCCGCCGCACCCACGGCCACGCCGACGGCGGCACCGGCCACCGCGCCAGCCGCCGCGGCGCAGCCATAGCAGCCGGAAGAGTAGTACGGCACCGCAACCGGCGGGTGGTAGGCTGGGTAGCCGGCGTATCCGGGCGGGTGGTAGGTCGAAGCCCCGTTGGTGTAGGTATGCGTTGCGCCCTGGCCGTAAGCGCCGGACGTCGTGCCGCCATAGGCGTTTGTGTGCTCGGTGCCGCCCCCGTAGGCGTGGGCTGAACTGCCGCCATAGGCGTTTGTGTGCTCGGTGCCTTCGCCGGCCTCGTGGGCGGAACTCCCGCCCATCGCGTTTTCGTGGCTGGTCTCGCCATAGCTGTGGGTGGTGCTGCCGCCCCAGCTATTGGCGGACCGCCAGGCGAGCGCCTGGCCGGGCCACAAGGGCGCCGCGCAGGCGATCAGCGTGGCGGTGACGGCTGCCATTTTTTTCATGGCGTGCATCCTTTCATCAAGGCTTCGGTTTCGCAGCGTCCGGCGCGCTCTTGGCTGGCGCCGCCATGAAGAGCGGCGTGCCGACGGGCGGGGGTTCCGACCCCGGATTTGCGAAGGGGATACGCTTGGCGGCAAGCGCCTGGTCGGATGTAAACGTGCCCGGCGGGATCACCGGGTCGATCTGCCAGTTCGACAGCACCATGTCGTGGCGCAACTGCAGCGGGTCGTTGCGATAAATCGCCCGTATCCGCAGGGGCAGCTTGTCCTTGGTGCTGATCCACATCTGGAGAAATATGTCATTGTCGGCCCAGACGACCATATCCGTCTCGGTGCCGCCAACCTCTTCGGATTTCCCGACATAGAAGACCAGGGTCGCGCCGGCGACCAGGGCGTCATACGGGTCTGAGAGAATGAGGTCCGTGAACGGGTAGTAAATCGCCGCATTTTGGTAGGCTGCCCTCATGGCCGCGTCGATCGTCGGCGGGGCAGCGGCCACCGCGGCAAGGTCGGGGCCTGGCGAGTATTCCACCATCGTCTTGCCGTCGTAAAACAGGCTGGACGCGGGCCCGTCGCCGGGGGTTACGATCTTGAGCTTGTCCGGCCGCTGCATCGTCACATCGCTGCGCACTGTGTAGACGAGCGGTGGCCCCAGCCGGCTGGGGAATTCATAGCTCACGACAGCGGTAAATGACATCGATTTTGCCGCGGCAAGGCGTGCGGATGCTGCCTTGAGCACATCGATGGCCCGAGGTTCAAGGATGAGCTTGAATTCAGGTGCCGCCGCACCAGCAGGGGGGGCTGGCGTCTGCCCCTGCGCCCCGCCGGTTATGAGAAGTCCGGCGACAAGCGCCAGCGCGGTCACGCTCCGTGACATCATGGCCCTTTTCCTTATTCGATAAATCTCTGCGTATTCACATGACCAATCCCCTTAAAGCGCTCCGTTACCATGGGGTCTTGAGCGCTTGCCGGGGAATAATCTTCAAGAGATCAGGTGGGTGCCAATCATCACGGCATTTTCGCCGCCAGAGAAAGCGGAGGCAACCACAATCCTACTGACTTCATAACAATAATCAGTGTAATTGTCAAAATACATTCGCGTCACTTAAAATGCTGACCGCTGGAGTTTTGTGCTGGCGTGACGCGGATGTATTTGTACTTTCAGTGGATATTTAGTCGATGATTGACGATTAAAGTTTGTCATCCGGAGTTGATACAGGGGTATACAAATGCCGTCAGTGCACCGCGTGACCTCATGGTGGACACGATCCAAGGCGTGCACTGATCCATTCCGGCGGGTGTGTGCGCCGGTTCGCTAGTGATTGGCGCTGCCGCTTGCATCCTGGAGATTTTGCAGCACTGCGTCGAGGTTGAACGATGCCGGCTTCTGGCGCGGCGGAAATTTCTTGAACTCCTCGATCTGCCCGGCCACCAGCGCCTGCATTCCATAGATCAGGAAGGCGTGGTCAATTACCCAGTCCCAGTAGGTGTTGGAGTTTTCGTCCGCCCTCTCAAACGGGTCCTGGCGAAGGTTGAATATTTTCGGCGCTCGCAGTTTTATGAACGGTTCGAACCAGCACATCAATTGTTTGGCGCGCTGCTCCATCAGCACCATTTTCCAATCGCCACCACGAATGGCCAGAACGTCACCGTCATCGCTCATGTAGAAAATGAATTTCCTAGGACTCTCCTTCACCGCGCCGGTCAGGTAGGCTGTCATATTGATGCCATCGATATGCACCTTGAAATTTTTGTCGCCCGCCTTGTGCCCTGCAAGAAGCTTCGCGTTGATGTCTGGTTCTCCAGCGGCCTCGAGCAGCGTCGGCAGCCAATCCTGGTGCGAGACGATGTCGTTGAAAACAGTGCCCGGCGCGATCTTGCCCGGCCAGCGCACGAAGGCAGGCACGCGCCAGCCGCCTTCCCAGTTGGTGTTCTTCTCGCTGCGGAACGGGGTGATTCCGGCATCCGGCCAGCTGTTATAATGGGGGCCGTTATCCGTTGAGTATAATACGATCGTGTTGTCGGCGATGCCGAGTTCATCGAGCTTGGCCAGCATCTGGCCAATATGCTCGTCATGCGCGACCATGACATCATTATAGACACCCTGGCCGCTTTTGCCCTTATGCTTGTCGGCGCGGTGGGTGCGAAAATGCATGGCGGTCGTGTTGTACCAGAGAAAGAAGGGCTGGTCTGCCTTTGTGGTTTTGTCGATGAAGGCGAGCGCTCTTTCCGTGACCTCGTCATCGATGGTTTCCATGCGCTTTTTGGTCAATGGCCCGGTATCCTCGATCGTCTGCCCGCCCTTGCCGTCAGCCAGGCAGTGGAGCACGCCGCGGGGGCCGAATTTCTTCTTGAATTCCGGGTTCTTCGGGTAGTCGGGGTTTTCCGGTTCTTCCTCGGCATTGAGATGGTAGAGATTGCCGAAGAATTCATCGAAACCGTGCATGGTGGGAAGGATATTCATCCCTGTCCCCCAGATGATTCTTGCCGAACTGGCCGGTGGCATAGCCCAGCGGTTTCAGCAATTCGGCGATGGTCGGGTCCTCCGCGTGAAGACCGACAGTTGCCCCCGGCATCCCCACCTTGGTCAGTCCCGTACGCAGTGGGTTCTGGCCAGTGATGAAAGCGGCGCGGCCGGCCGTGCAGCTTTGCTGGCCATAATAGTCCGTGAAGGATGCGCCTTCATTGCCGATGCGGTCGATGTTGGGGGTGCGGTATCCCATCTGGCCGCGGCTGTTGTAGCTGATGTTCCACCAGCCGATATCATCGCCCCAAAGGATAAGGATGTTTGGCTTTTTGGCTTGGGTCACTTGCTTCCTCCTGTCTGGTTGTATCTTTGCTCGTGTTCGTGAAGTGGCGCCGTTGTGTTGTCTGGCGAGGATCCTTGTCAGATCGGACCGAAGTGAAAGAGCATGCGCATGATTGCCGCGAGGCCAAATCCAAGAAGTATGACAGCGATTATCAAAGTTAACGACGGCGGAAACGGGCTTTCACCACGAATGAGGCCGGCCAGGGTTAATCGCTTTCGCTCCTTGCGCAAGCAATACATGAATTGCAAATGATAAATGATGCCGATGGCGAGCATGACGATGCCAAGAAGCACCAGGCCGACCCCAAAATGGGGCATCGCGACGTTCTCTTTAAAGAGGTCTTCTTTTTGCAATTCCTTGACCACGTTAAAAATCGTGAAGCCGAAGCTGATGAGCGCCAGAGATGTACGAAGCACCGCCATCAGCGTGCGGTCGGCGGCCATGCGCGTGCGTTGCAAGGCCAAGCCGGTGTTCTTGGACGCCAGTTCGAATGAGCTGTTCGCCGGTGGCGGTTGCACCGCTGGCGGATCATCTCTCATTGCGGTTTCCTTTGCGGTTAAGCATGGCCGCGCCACCAGAGCACGATGCGCGCGATCGGTCCGCGCAACAGCAAATAGGGAATAAAGGCGAGCACGATTGCGATGACGACAGCCTGAGTGGGGTAAAACGTCTTGAAGACCACGAACTGGTAGATGCCGTCCATCACCAGCCCCAGGAGAATGATCCGGGCTGTATGAACCAATCCCTCATGCAGGCGTTCTTTACGTTCTGCCGGATTGGTAAGGATCGTCCAGATATAGGGAGAACGTCCTGATTTCGCATCGTTAACGCCCTCTCGAAAGGCCACAATTGCCGACATGGCGGGCTGCAGAATGAAGCGAAAGGTCATGGGGCCGCCGGGGCGTTCGACGAGGTCATGCCAGAAGGCCTGCAAGGTTGTGGGCGACAAGACGAAGCGGATCAGGCCAAGGACAAGCAAAGCGCATATCACTATTGTAATGAGGCGAGCCAGCAGGATTTGTCGCTTTGATGAGGTTTCAGGCATCGAGCAAACCTTGTTTCAATTTGGTGCATCAAAGCCTTGCATGCCCACCCCCCGCTAAGATGATGGGTGCAGGGAGGCACAACATTATGCGCAAGGAAGGGTTTTTTCCTTCCCCTTCTGCTGCTATAAGGTCCGCCACCGTCCCACAATCGTAACCATAACAAGCCTGTTGGCCGCGTGTATTTGATCTGCGTCAAATACAAAATAGATCACGTCTTGCTAGGCTAAGGCACTCGCTTCTAAAACACTGGAGACGACGCCAGTGCGCGATTATGAGTTGAGGACATGATGCTGCTGATAAGCCCTCTGCGAGGCTTGGAAGCTTGCCTCAGGATGCCTCTTAAGTGGCTTTTAAGATGCCATGATGCGTAAACCCGAAGCAGGTAGTAACGCTTACCCGGTTCGGAACGTGCCTGAAAAATAGAAACGCCACAGTTTAGTGGCGGCATTTTTGATTGGGTGGGTCATGATGTCTCGGTACATTGCGTCTCTCGCGCCTTTTTCGATGGCACTTTGTCTGGCGGCTTCGTTCAGCCCGCCGGCTCGGGCTCAATATTTCTCCAATCGGGATGGTTACACGGATACCGGTGCGTATCGCGTACAGGTTGAGCTCGACCCCTATTTATGGTGGCCTGGCTTCGCCGGCTCGGTGAATTTTGCCACGCCGATCGCCAATGAGCGGCTACCCAACGCCTTCAATACCGGCTTGCTGAGTCCGAGTGATCTTGTACATATTCTCCATGCCGCCTTCATGGGCGATGGCCTTGTACGCTATGGTCCCTACTCAGCCGAGATGGATCTGCAGTATGTCTCCGTAAGCCAAAGCCAAGACCTGCCCTCCGGCCCGTTGGGGCGTAGTCTCCGGGTGAACTCGGCCCTCCAATACTTGCGAGTGGCGCCTGGGGTCGGTTATCAGGTTTACGCCGGCAATGTGTATGGCGTGCCTACATCCTTAGACGTACGAGCAGGTTTCGCCTTCTTTGCGACCTGGCAGGGCTATACTGGCGAGGAAGACTTGGCTGGACTTAGCTCGAGCAAAAACACCAACTTCGTGCAGCCCTGGCTTGGCCTGCGGGCTGACTTCATCCCCGCGCCGCGCTGGCGCCTTGAACTCGGCGGGCTGGTGCAGGGCTTCGGTGTCGATGGCGGCTCCTGGGGCTGGGGCGCATCGGGCGCGATCTCCTACGCCGTAAATACATGGTTCAGCGTAACCTTGGCCGCCCGGGCGCTGAGCACCGAGCGGTTTGGGCTCGGCAGCGATACGCTCGGGGTGCGGCGGTCGCTGCATCTCACCACCTATGGTCCGATTTTAGGTGTCGGCTTCAGGTTCCCGCCGCCGCCCCTGCCTCCACCGCCGCAACCAGCCATGGCCCCGGCCGCGGCACCAGCCCCCGCCCCGGCCAAGACATATCTTGTGTTCTTTGATTGGGATAAGGCCACGCTCACCCCGCGTGCCACCCAGGTCATTGCCCAGGCCGCTTCGGACAGCCGCACAAACCAGGTCACGATGATCGAGGTGGATGGTTATACGGATACATCGGGTAGCCCCGCCTATAACCAGGATCTTTCCCTGCGCCGGGCAAGGTCCGTAGAGGGGCAGTTGGTTACCGATGGTGTCCCCGCCTCCGACATCACCGTGCAGGGGTTCGGTGAGACCAAGCTTCTCGTGCAGACAGGCCCCAATGTGCGCGAGCCGCAAAACCGCCGCGTCGAGATCGTTATGAAATAATATGGGCGTCGTGAGGCGGCGAACTATCCTGGCGCATTCATGTCAAAGATCGGCTCGTGAAAGAGAGTTGAGGATCAATCGGATAGAGCGCTAAAATGGTGCGCTATGAATTGTACAATATTCGATACGGCAAAGGGAGCACGCCGATGAACATCAAACGTCGCGACGCCATGATAGGTTTTATCTCGGTAACCGGGGTTACGATCGCCTTGGCCGAACCTGCTTCAGCCGCGTCGGCTGCGGAACTGATCCGGGACTCAAATACGGCGCTGGCGAATCTTTACGCCAATCAGCCAAGTGCCAAGCTTCTCGGTAGCCGTGCCAAGGCGATTCTTGTGTTTCCGTCCATCGTCAAGGCGGGCTTCATCGTTGGCGCGCAGTCTGGAAATGGCGTTCTGTTCGAGAATGGTGTCCCCACGAATTACTACAACATCTCCGCCGGGTCGTACGGGTTGCAGGCTGGCGTGCAGTCTTTCAGCTATGCGTTGTTTTTCATGACAAACTCAGGGCTCTCTTATCTTGAACAAAGCTATGGCTGGTCCATCGGCGCGGGGCCAAGCGTTGTGGTGCTCGATAAAGGTAAAGCCGCGAGCCTCACATCCACCACGCTGACCCAGGACGTGTATGCGATACCATTTGGACAGAAGGGGTTGATGGCCGGAATTGGCCTTGAAGGATCAAAAATCACAGCGATCAGCGTCGGTCCCTAGCCATGGCCACGGCGAACGGCGCGCCAGGGCTGGTCTCGAACGATCCGGTTGCCGAGAGCTGGCGCGAGTGCCCGCATTGCGGCCTGATCTCCGCATTGCCGCCGATACAGGCCAATCGTGTCGCCGTGTGCCCGCGTTGCCACCACGCTTTGTGGAGCATGCGCCAGCACCCGTTTGAAATTCCTCTTGCATGCGGCGTGTCGGCGCTGCTGTTGTACTGCTTTGCACTGATCGCCCCGTTTCTGGAGATATCGGCCTATGGCCGGTATCAACTGGCAAGCCTTTCGACAGGACCGGTCGAGCTCATGGGCGAGGGCTTCCAGATGGTTGGCTGGCTCGTGCTGGCCACGACGGTCATATTTCCCGGCCTCAAGCTGGGCATTTTGTTGCTCGTCCTGCTCGGCCTCAAAACCCGCCTCCTGCCGGCCAGCCTGCTGAAGGAGCTGTTCCGCTGGTATGGTCCCATCACGCCCTGGGCGATGATCGATGTCTATCTGCTCGGCTTCCTGGTGGCCTTTACCCGTATCGTCGCCCTTGCCGCGATCCATCTGGACACCGCGCTCTATTCCCTGGTCGGCGTCATGCTGGCGATGGCGGCGGCGGATGCCACGCTTGATCCTGAAACCGTATGGCGCGCGCTTGATGTTGCGGATCATAAAAAGGCGCCCGGCAAAACCGGGCAGGCCCCCCCGCCCATACGCACCTCATCAAACGGTGTTCCCGTTGGATTCATCGGTTGTCGTTGCTGCGATCTCGTCAACCACGCCGAACCCGGTGAGCCCTGCCGCCGGTGCGGCGTTGTGCTGCACAGGCGCAAGCATGACAGCGTCAACCGCAGCGGGGCCTTGCTGGTCGCTGCGGCAATGCTCTACCTTCCCGCGAATATTTATCCGATCATGACCATGACGGAGGTTGCGGTGGCGCACCCCTACACCATCATGGGCGGCATCGTCGATTTGTATGAAGCCGGGCTGTGGCCGCTGGCGGCACTGGTGTTTTTTGCAAGCTTCACCGTTCCCATGATGAAGATCGTCTTGCTTGGCTACCTGCTCGCGCAGACGCAGACACACAGCACCAAACATCTTCTCGGCCGCACAAAAATCTACCGGATTGTCGAATTCATTGGGCGGTGGTCGATGATCGACGTCTTTGGGTTGTCGATCCTGGTCGCTCTGGTTCAGTTCGCCCAGTTTGCGAATTTTGTCGCGGAAATTGGCGCAACCTGCTTTGCCGCGGTCGTCGTGCTGACCATGTTTGCGGTGGATTGTTTTGACCCAAGGCTGATGTGGGATGCGCAGGCCCCATCCAGAATGCCGGCTTCCGATGCCGGCAGGGCCGAAGCGGAAAGAGCCCCAGCATGACCGATACCCCCGCCGCCAGCGGAGACGATGGCACGCCGCCCCGGGCCCAAACACGCCGCCCCCGCTTTTCCGTGGTGTGGATCATTCCAATCATCGCCGCGGTGCTGGCGGCTTATTTAGGATACCGGACCGTGGTGGAGCGCGGGCCGTTGCTGACACTTACGTTCAACACCGGCAGCGGGCTCACCTCGGGGCAGACACAGCTCCTATATAAATCCGTGACGCTTGGCGTCGTCGAGGGGGTCGACCTCGGCAATGATAATCAGCATGTGATCGTCAAGGTGCGCATGAACAATGTCGGCGCCCGTTTCCTGACCGACCATGCCCGCTTCTGGGTCGTGCGGCCGTCCTTTGGCGGGGGCGACCTCTCCGGCCTGCAGACCTTGGTCTCCGGCGATTACATCACCGTGGACCCGGGTCTGCCCGGCGGCCATTACCAAACCAGTTTTACAGGGCTGGAGGAGCCGCCGGGCGTACGCTCGGATGAGCCCGGCCGGACCTTTGTGCTCAAAGCCGCGAACATCGGCGCACTCGGCACGGGCTCGCCGGTTTTCTACCGCGACATTCCCGTGGGCGAGGTGCTCGGCTACGATATCGGCAATGGACTTGGTCCAGTGACCGTGAATATTTTCGTGCGGGCGCCCTATGATCAATTGGTCCGGCCGCAAAGCCATTTCTGGAACTCCTCCGGCATTACGGCCGGCATCCAGGGCGGTGCCTTCCATGTCGAGTTCCAGTCGCTGCAGGCGCTGCTCTCGGGTGGTGTGACCTTCGATCTGCCGCCCAATGCCGAAACCAGCGCATCCAGCCCGGACAATGCCATTTTTCCTTTGTATGAATCTCACGACGCGGCGAATGCCGCGGGCTATCTGCGCAAGATACCTGTCGTCACCTATTTTAAATCTTCGGTGAATGGTTTGGTGGCAGGGGCGCCGGTGGATGTTCTGGGCCTCCAGATCGGCCAAGTGACGGATGTGAAGCTTATTCTCGATATGAAGAGTAATGCCGTGCCGCAGGTGCGGGTGGCCATGGAATTGCAGCCCGAACGGGTCTTCCAGACCGAGATTTTGCCAAAGAACATGACGCTTCAACAGGGCATCCAGAAGCTGGTGGATAGCGGGCTGCGCGCGGAGGTGGCCACGGCCAATTACGTCACGGGCCAGCAGATCATCTCCCTCGTCACGGTGACGGGCGCCCCCCCGGTGCAGGTCACCACGGAGGGAGATGCCTTTGTGTTGCCGGGCCAGGGCAGCGCCTTTGCCGCCATTGCCGCATCGCTCTCTGTCATCTCGGATAATCTGGCAAAAATTCAGTTCGGTAAGCTTGGCGATAATCTGAACAAGTTGATCGTGACCACCAATCAAACCATCGCCGATGCGCATATTCAGCAAACTTTGGCGGCGTTGTCCAAGACATTGAACAACCTGAATCAGGGCTATGGCAACGACTCCGATTTCCAACGTAATTTGGAACAGCTCATGACCCAGGCGAGCAGCACGCTACAATCTCTGGATCAACTCTCCAGCTATCTCGACAGACACCCTGAAGCGCTGTTGCGCGGGCGGAGCGACCAATGAACGCGTCAAGGCGTGCCTGCCTTCTCACCGGGGCGGTCATATTGGCGGCGGCGCTGGAAGCCTGTTCCTCGCCCGCGACGCGTTATTATCGTCTGATGGCGCTTCCAGGTGCTGCCCAGAATGGCGCGCCAATGACCGTGGCTGTTCGCAGTGTGAGCATTCCTGGCTATCTCACGAGAGATGCAATCGCCAAGGCTGGCGGTGCGTATCGGTTTGAATTTTACGGCAACGATTTATGGGCGGACGAGCTCGCCACCATGCTGCAAGCTGTTATGGTGCAGGATCTGGCACAGCGTTTGCCAGCGGCAACCGTGCTCGACAGCGGGGGGTCGATTGAAGCGTCTTCCGATGTTCTGGTCGAGATCAATGTCCTGCGCTTTGATCCCGATAGCAGCGGGAATATTGTCCTGAGCGCGCAGATCGCGATCAAGGCCGGGCCTACCCGCACGCTGTGGGCGGCGCGAAGCTTCGAGCGCAGCAGCGCTCTGAGCATGAGCGGGGCTGATTCAAATGGCCCGGACGCATCCGAAATCGTGGCGAAGATGAGTGCGCTTTGGGCGGCCATGGCCGATCAGGTCGCGGCGATCATCGCCCAATACCAGGCCGCGCGGCCATTTGCAGGGTCTGGTTCTGGGTAGGAATTTTTTGAGGCGGCGGGCAGGCGTCTCCAAAACACCGTAGGGCGGGATTCATATTCAAGATCATCCAAGACAATCAGAGAGAGATGGATCTGGCGGATCATTCGGCCTGAGGAGCGGATCATGAACAAGCACGAACCAGCGGGTCAATGTTCCGCCAAGAAGCGCCGTTCATTGGCTGGCGTCTTTCTGCATCGTCTGGCGGCGTCAGTGGCCTGTGCCGCATTTTTAATCGGCACAATTCCCGCACCCTTGCAGGCGCAGGACGCCGCGATGACAAATGGTGCCGCGCTGCAAGGCTACAGCGATGAGCAACTCGACGCCTTGCTGGCCCCGATCGCGCTGTATCCAGATGATTTGCTGGGGCAGGTTCTTATGGCCTCGGCATACCCGCTTGATGTTGTTGCCGCGGCGCGCTGGGTCAAAGACCCCGCCAATCAGGCCCTGCAGGGCGATGCTCTGACCCAGGCGCTCACACAGCAGAGCTGGGATCCTTCGGTGAAGTCGCTCGTGCCGTTTCCGCAGATATTGGAGATGATGAGCAACCAACTCGACTGGTTGCAGCAACTTGGCTACGCAATGGATGTGCAGCAGAGCGACGTGATGGCGTCCATCCAGCGCCTGCGCCGGCAGGCCGAGATCGCGGGCCAGTTGAAATCGACGGAGCACCAGACCGTCCGCACGGAAGGGCAGGCCATCGTCATCGTGCCGGCGCAGCCGAATGTCGTCTACGTGCCGGTGTACAACCCGACAGTTGTTTATGGCGCATGGCCATACCCGGCCTATCCGCCTGTCTATCTTCCGCCGCCGCCAGGGTACGTTGCCAGCACGGCGCTTTTGACCGGGCTTGCCTTTGGCACCGGCGTTGCCCTCACCGCTGGGCTGTGGGGCTGGGCCAGCCCCAACTGGGGCTATGGTAACGTCCACGTCAACGTCAACCGCTATAACACGATCAATGTGAACCGCCCGCCGATCAATAATCCCAATTGGCGGCCCAATGGTGGCTACCCGCCGGCCGGCGGCTACCGCCCGCCCGCCAACGGCCCGGTGGGGCGGCCTGGCGGCCGCGCCAGCGAGCGTGGCTGGGCGGCCGCCGGGTGGCGCTGCACGGCCTCCCGCGACGGCCGGAAATGCTGGCCGCGCGCCGGCAAGCCAAGGCGGCAACGCCACCCGCCAAGGAGGCGGGCAGGGCACGTCCCGTGTTGGTGCCAATCCTGCCGGGCAGCAGCCTGCGGCAAGGCCAGCGGGTGCCACTCGCCCGCCGGTAAGCCAAGGCGGCAACGCCACCCGCTCCGGGGGCGGGCAGGGCACGCCCCGTATTGGCGCCAATCCAGCCGGGCAGCAGCCTGCGGCAAGGCCAGCGGGTGCCACTCGCCCGCCGGTAAGCCAGGGCGGCAACGCCACCCGTCCCGGAGGCGGGCAGGGCACACCCCGTGTTGGCAATAAGCCTGCCGGGCAGCAGCCTGCGGCAAGGCCGGCAGGTGCCACCCGCCCGCCGGTGAGCCAGGGCGGCAACGCCACACGCCCCGGGGGCGGGCAGAGCCGGCCAAGACTTGGGAATTAGCCGGACGTGCAGCACCAGCGCCTGGCCTTGCCGCCGGATTTCACGCGCGTTCCGCGGGTCTGCTTTTACGTCACCGGATCGCTGGGGGCGGATTCCTGCTCGATGGCGTTAAAGCCCGGCGGGAGTTTGCGCCACGGATAGCCGCCTTTGGCGGCGTCATATCCAACTCGAAAAAGTGCGTTCATATAGGCTTTGTCGAACGGCACGCTGAGCGTTTGCGTAAACGTGCTGGGGATGTTGGCCAAATTGAAATCCACGCCGTCCCGCAACGCGACGGCATATAGCCGGTAGAGGTCGCCGATGCCCTGGGTTTGGATAAGGGTCGATATTGCACGCTTGGCGATGCTGAGGGTTTGCCGCCTCACCTGAACCCAGTCGGGGTCGAGGCGGGCGTTGCGGATGACATAGAGCTTGCGTATGCGGGTTATGCCTTGGGCCTGCCCGAAACGGCGCAAGCTGAATGCTGGAGGATAGACGAACACCTGGGCGCTTGCGCCGCCGTCGACATGCATCTCCTGGTGCGGGACCCCATCGCATTCCACCGTGATCATGGTTGGCGGGAATGCGCCCGGAATGGCCGCCGACGCCAGCAGAATATCCTCGATGAGCTTGCCGGCGCCTGGGGCGCCGCTGGCGGCAATCTTGCCGATATTCCAAATCACGGGCCGGCCGGCATCCAGGTCGGTGGTGCCGATGAACAGCAGCCGGCCTTTATTATACTCCGCCGCGATGCCATCCAGAAATTTCTGGTCGATAAAGCGTGACACGGTTAGCCGCAAGGGACGGTTATCGGCCATGGCGTCATTGGTCAGGATGGCGAAGACATCACGCTCGTTCAAGACATCCTTCGCGGTAATGCCGGTATAGACCTGCGTGAGTTGCGGGTCGTAAGCGGTGCCCAAGAAGGCGAACGGCGCCGTCAGCGCCCCGGTGCTGATGCCGGTGACCAGCTTGAAGGTTGGCCTTGTGCCAGCCTTGCTCCAGCCCACCAACAATCCTGCCCCGTAGGCACCGTCCTCGCCGCCGCCGGAGATGGCGAGGAAGTCAGCCTCTGGCAACGGCCCGGTGGATCCCTGCATCTGTCGGTAAGCGATCTCGCGCTGGTAGCTCTCAATCCCTTCCTGGACCAGCTGCGCAGACGCCTCATCTCCCCAGTAACGGATGTCCCGCAGTCCGAGAACGGTCACATCGCATGAAGGTGCCGATGGAACAGCCGGCATGCGCGGCAGTGCAGAGCAGCCGGACACCAGGGTGGTGGCCGCGATGCCAGCGAGCAAACGCCGCCGCGTAGGGGGCGAGGCATGAACCGAACTCATCAGACGCACTCCAGGAAATGGTGAGGTCTCGGCGGCCAGGTGATAATTCCAGTCATAACGGTATCGTTATATCATCCTTATCCTCACTTTATCGTATTGGCCTCAAAATTCCACCCGGCTTATTTTGTGTATCCGGTGGCACCCAGGAATGGCCGAAGCCGCATTGGCGGGCGAGTTCTAAATCAACATGCCGAGCATCCTGTTCATGACCTCTTCCAGCGGCATCATGGTGAGCACCAGCGGCACAATGGGCAAAATTGTTGCAGCCACAAGCTGAAGGACGGCGTCCCTCGTGACAGGAATCACACTCATATTCCGTATCACTTGCAGGCTATTGCCTAGATCAGCGAGGGATTGGATATCGGAGCTGCCAATCAATGGCTCATCAGCGGGCGCGCCTCCGTGAAGCCATTTGGCGTCGAATGCGCGAACGTAACGCATGGCCAGGATGCCGTATTCCAGATTTCCCGTCCGGTAGGCCTGTGCAATTTGTGGCGCAAATACCAGCAGCGGACCAAGGGTAACGCATAATAGGAAGATAACCAGAACAGCAATCTCAGATTTAAAGTCGGTTAGTCTTGCGCCAAGATAAAGGATGCGGTTGGCAATGAGCCCGGAAAGCATCGCGCCATGCGCTATGGCGAGTAGCCTGAAGGCGTAGGCCGTATTCGAAAGAAATCCCAGCCCGGCATTGCCGTCAGGATGCGCTGGAATCAAATTCAGCTTGATACGAGACACCTGCCAGAGAAAACGCGCCCATATGCCAAGGCGAAAATACCAGCGGCAGAGCAGGAACTGAAAAATGGGCAGACTTACGTATCCGTACCACATGCCCGCAAATGAGAGCCTGGTGCCGGCAACCGAGGGGGTTCCATACCAGGTTGCCATGTTGAGTGCCAGAAAATGGCGCCAGATAATCAGGACGCCGACGCCGTACACCAAGGCGACCAACAGCAATTCGGCAAGAACAGAGTTTCGAAGTCGGATTGATGAGTCCAGCGCAGCATTAAACTGCTTTACCCCGTCGGCGGAAATTAACTGCCTATCTGGAAATTGCCGTACCGCCAGACGCATGCGCCGATGCACCAAAAGCTCAGTGCCAATCAGCAAAGGCACCACCACCAGAAAGCGGAGCTGGGCGTCTACGTCCAGCAGGAAGGGGAGGGACACGCTCTTGCCCAGCGCATGGCCCTCCAGAACCGAGAATACCAAGAGTGGCAGCCACGCAAACAGTGAAATGACAAGAATGCGCCTATACACCAATGCCAATGCATCATTGGACAGGTGCGCCCGGCACAGGATCTGAAACAGCGGTCCGCCCAGAACGAATGAGAAATTCTCCGACTTTCGCAGGACCTCCTCATCGGCTATCGGCGTCTTGGCGTTCATTCCGAACTTTCCTTTTGGCTGCGTTGAGTACCTGAAGTGCAGGGCGATCTTGGAAACAACGCGGTCGATATTGACCTCATCGGCCTGCTGGACTCGCTTGTCATGCGGGGGAGGCTGATTAGCTGTGCCGCCCGGGTCAAGAAAAAAACACCAGGGCAAAAATCGCCGCGGGGAACCAGGAGCTATGGCCGGTCAATAGCCGGGCCTCCAAGCTGTTGAGAGCGCCGGCTATAAACGAGCTGAATTACCTATGCAGCCTAGTCTGCATTGCGTGTTTTTTGCTTCTCAATATCCAATTCAAGGAAATAATTCAGGAACGTGCGGATCGCCGCAATCGCGGCCAATTGCCCTATGTCTGTCCAACTCGGCGCAATGGCTGTCCGAATAATATCAGCCGCCAACTCGAATTCCAGGCCAAGCAGTAGCCAAACACCGAGGCGCCGCCATACGTCACGCCGCCGCCCGGGCGCCCCGTAGCCGATAAGAGTTGGGGCAAGCTGGGCCAGGGCCTCGATCGCGCCATAAGTAATGATCAAGGCCGCCCCTGCCTCGACGGCGATGGCGCTATAGCCGCACAGAAGGCGGATCAGATCTTCCATGGCACAGCCTGGAGAACATATGATAAAATGGAACTTCCACGTCGACTCAATACGGTATGCTTCCCGCTTCGATTGAAGAGGCTAAAGCGGATGCCGCCACGCTCAGCCGCGAGATGGCGGCGGATCAACGGGGCCTCGGCAAGCGGAATCTCATCGGCTATGATTGTTCCTGTTTCCGGCTTTTTGTTTTAAAAAATAAGCGTTGCCTGCGCGCGCAGTTGCCATGTGGCCCCGTATTTTGGCCGCAGAACATTGGAGTAGACGCTTAGGCCGAAATTCACAGGCAGTTTGCCGCCGAATTTTATAACCCGGCCAAAGCCGCCGCCAAGGGGCAATGTCCAGGCGTTGTTGCCGGTGGCTTCCCAGTTGGCGGTGATGATTGGCGCTGTCGTGACATACCAGCCTGCGCCAAAATTATAGTTAAAGAAGGGCTGGATCAGAAAATTATTGTATTTCGTGCCGTCCCTGCCGGAGGTGCCGCCGAAGGACCAGATGTTGTTGGCGAGCGCGCCTGCGACAATCGGCCCCTTCATGTAAACAAGCACGCCGGTTGGGCCGCCGCCCCAGACATTGGAGCCTAGGGTTTTATCGCTGATTGTTGGTATTTGAATGGCGGGGCCAGCGCCCCATAACCAGCCATTCGTGGGCGTGGCAGGTGAAAGAAAGGCCGAAAAAATTGTGGGGCCTGTTCCAAATGGGACAGTATGCGCTGGGGCTAGTGAAGGTTGCCAGATGAGCGGCAGAATGGTGCGGGTGATGATGTTCCAATCCGGACTGATCTGGATTGGAATCACCGGTTGGATGTTGAGGTTTTCCTGCGTGCCCTTGTTCGGGCCGTAATTGAAATTCGTGTTGCTCTGGAATGGGAAGCTGTAGAGATCACCGATTGGGTTTTGCAGCTTTTTAGCCAAGTCTGTTGCGTTTTCAGATGCGGCGGCATTCTGAGCCTTGGCTTGCGGTGCAGCAAACAATAGAGCCGCCGCGAAAGGCAGGCAAATAGCCTTTCGATGTCTTTGCATTTTATGGCCTCGCAGCGTTTTCTAACTCCATGGGGCGCTTTAGGCTTGCCCAATTTGACTGATGAACATGTCGCCGAACGAGGGGCTTGAAACCGTCAATCTCTGTCTACCAGGATCGTTCAGTCTGGGCAGGTTTGCCATCGGCGCATGCGCCAACGGGGCAGACATATCCGTCGTCTTCCGATCCCCTCGTACTTATTTGCATGACCGCAGTACGGCAACGAAATGCCGGTCACGATCACTCAGGCGAAAGCGTCAACTCGACACGGCGATTCTGGGCGCGCCCGCTTGCTGTGGCATTTGAGGCAACCGGGTTTGCGTCCCCATACCCCTTCGCCTCCACGAGGTCAGGCTTAACCCCCTGGGAAATGAGGAAGTTCATGACGGCATCGGCACGCTTCTCTGACAGTTGCTGGTTCGTTGTGACCCCTTGCTGCATAAGCGCGGCGCCGATCGGTGTATTGTCTGTGTATCCGTTAACGTAAAGCTTGTCCTGCTGCGTCGGCGCGAGCTTTGACGCCATCTTAGCCATGATTTGCTGTCCCCGGGCCGACAACGTCCAGCCGCCGGGGGTAAAAAGCAGGTCGCTATTCACTGTGTATTTAATGGCCCCTTGCAGCCGGCTCACACGGGCCGTCGCATCTGCCAGCTGTTGCTGAAGCTGCTGGTTTTGTGTCTGCAACTGCTGGTTTTGCGTCTGCAGGGAATCATAGGCGCTCTGAGAGACGCAAGCAGATAGCGCAAGCGGAGTCGCAATCGCAAGCACGGCCATGCTCAACTTGGAAGTGTAAGCGCGCATTGTGAATTCTCCTTGGTTACACGCTGTTTACCTTTGTCACTTTACAGGTTGCGATCGTTGCCGACATTGATTCAAATCAACATCGGTTTGACTTTACAAAACGCTGCGCGCAGCCGTTTTCGAAAATGCATAACCATATGGTTGGGGCGCTTCTGATCTGGCTGTTTGCGAAGGTGTGGCTCGTCCTGGCAAGTTCCTGAGACATCCCCCAGATTTATCGCGGTTGATTGAATGGTGTGAGGCGTTCCATTTTGGGGGTTGGTTCAGTCTTGCTATAAGCCCGAAAACGAAGGGATTGTTTATGCGGGTCGGGTGCGTGCTGATGCAGAAGGATGAGGTCAACGCCCTGGAGCCGTGGCTGCTCTATCACGCCCATCTGTTCGGCATGGAAAATCTCTGCGTTATCGATCACGGCTCTACCCATCCGCGGGTTATCAATACGCTGAACTGGTACGAGGCCGAGGGGCTGAACGTCGTGCGCCTTCCGGCCGAGGCTGACTACCGGCGTAAAGGTGAGTTCGTGACGGCGCAACTGAAGGCGCTGGACGGGCGGGGCTTGTATGATTTCCTGCTGCCTGTCGATTGCGATGAGTTCTTGGCCCTGCGCCGGGAAAATGGCGAGTTCACCTGCCACCGGGGCGAGATACTGGAGTGTCTGCGTTCATATCAGGGGCGGCCCGAAACATTCGAGATCAAGCAGAACCTGCTCAATGTCCTGGGCCATGCTGGCCGGTTCTGGGTGTTTCCCTATCAAAAGGTGTTTTTTGCCGGCGGGCATGTGGGCGTGGTGGATCATGGCTCGCATGCCGACGTATCGGGCCGGGGGGCTGCCAATCGGGAGACACCGCTGGTCTATCTGCACTTCCATCACAAATCCTGGGCGGAGCAGGTGAAGGCGGGCAAGGAGAAGCTGCGCCCGTTCGTGAATGTCGACGACCCGGAGGCCCTGGCGGCGTTCCGCGGGCCGGGCTGGCACCTGCTGGTGCACATAAACGGCGAAGAGGCGGCCTATAACGATTTGATGAAGGCTGGACCCGGCAAGCCGGAAGTTGACGGGCTGCTGGAGCTTTTCAATCAATTGGGCATCGATCCGCTCTTCTTCGAGCAGGCAGTCATGTAGGGCGTTTTGTAACGTTTCAGCCCTTCGTGGCGCGCGACACCGCGATATAGGCGATGCCGGTGGTCAGGAAGTTGACGCCAAGCAGAATGCCAAGCGCAATGGCCGAAATGCCCGGCCAGCCGGAGACGATGATGATGGCCAGCACGATGGAGGCAAGGCCAGAGACCAGCATGCCGCCCCAGCCCTTGGCCGGGCGGGCCTCCAGCGCGAAAACCAGCTCCGCGGCGCCCTGGAACATGAACATGATGCCGAGGATGAGGGTGAGCGCCACCGCCCCGGCCAGCGGGTTGAACAGCAGGAATACCCCCGCCACCGCCGAGAGCAGCCCGAACAGATTGGCGGCGAAGAATGGCCCGGTGCCGTGAATCCAGAAAGAGCTGATGAAGACCAACAGGCCGGCGATCAGCAAAGTCCAGCCGGTGAGCAGGGCGGCGGCCATGGTGCTGAATTCGGGGAAGATGATGGCGGCTAGCCCAAGCAGCGTCAGCAGCACCCCCAGCCAGAACAGCCGGGGAGAGATGGCGCGCAGCCTGTCATGGAAAATAGCGGGGGTGGGGGCTGGAAGGGGCATTTGTACGGTCCTGCCATTTCGAAGTGGTTATGAGGC
Source organism: uncultured Pseudomonadota bacterium (assembly GCA_963736885.1). Taxonomy (GTDB): domain Bacteria; phylum Pseudomonadota; class Alphaproteobacteria; order Acetobacterales; family Acetobacteraceae; genus Acidocella. Next base: position 31,959 of record CAVTQN010000005.1, on the reverse strand, counting down.
CCATGTGGCGGCGCGGCATGGCGATGGCAACCCCGGCTGGTCTCATCTGCCATAGGTTTTGCGCAGCATATGTTTTTGCACCTTACCGGTGGAGGTTTTTGGCAGGTCCGCGAAGGCGTATGTTTTCGGAATCTTGAACCCGGCCAGATGTTGGCGGCAAAAAGCGGTCAGCTCCTCCTCCGTCACGCGCACCCCGTCCTTCAGCGCGATCACGGCCAGCGGCACCTCGCCCCATTTTTCGTCCGGCACGGCAATCACCGCCGCCTCGCGCACCGCCGGGTGGCGGTAGAGCACCTCCTCCACCTCCAGCGAGGAGATGTTCTCTCCTCCCGAAATGATGATGTCCTTTGAGCGGTCCTTGATCTCCACATAACCGTCAGGGTGCAGCACGCCGAGATCCCCGGTGAGAAACCAGCCATGGCGGAACGCCTCTTGCGTGGCCTTCGGGTTTTTCAGATAGCCCTTCATGACCACATTGCCCCGGAAGGCCAGCTCGCCGATGGTTTTGCCATCCGCCGCCACGGGCGCGCCTTGCGTGTCCAGCACGGTCAGGTCCTCCTGGGTGATGCCCGGCACGCCCTGGCGCGCCATCAGCCGGGCGCGGGTGGTGATGTCGAGCGCGGCCCAGCCCGGCTGGATCTCACAGGCGGCGGCGGGGCCGTACACTTCGGTCAGCCCATAGACATGCTGTACCTTGAAGCCGAGCTTCTCCGTGCCTTCGATGATCGCACTCGGCGGCGCCGCCCCCGCGACGGCCACGGTCACGTCCTGCGCCAGCACCCGGCGCACGCCCTCCGGCGCGTTGATCAGCAGGCCGAGCACAATGGGCGCGCCGCACATGTGAGTCACATTATGGCGGCTGATCTTTTCGAAAATCGCCCCCGCCTCCACCTTGCGCAGGCAGACATGCGTGGCCCCCAGCGCCGTCACCGCCCAGGTAAAGGTCCAGCCCGAGCAATGAAACATCGGCAGCGTCCAGAGATAGGCGCTGTTCTGGGTGAGGTTGACAGTGAGCGCGATACCGAGCGCGCCAAGATAGGCGCCGCGATGATGATACACGACACCTTTGGGATTGCCGGTGGTGCCGGAGGTGTAATTCACCGCAATCGCCTCCCACTCATCCGCGGGCAGGCGCCAGGGGGCGGGTTCGTGCGGGGCAATCCAGTCCTCATACTCCGGCGCACCGAGGGTGAGGCCGGGCGGTGCCGCCTCATCTGCGATTTCGACCAGGATGGGTTTCTGCGCCAGCTCCGCCAGCGCCGCGCGGGCCTTCGGCGCCCATTCGCGGTCCACCAGGAACAGCCTGGCCTCGGCATGCTCCAGAATGAAGGCGATGGCGGCGGGGTCCAGCAGCGTATTGATCATGGAAAGCACCGCGCCGGCCAGCGGCACGGCATAATGCGCCTCCAGCGCCACCGGCCCGTTGGGGGCCAGCACCGCCACGCATTCGCCCGGCTTCACCCCGGCGGCGGAAATGGCGCTGGCAAAGCGCCGGATACGGTCCGTGAACTGGCTATACGTGTAGGCCCGGTCATGATGGATGACGGCGATCTTGGTGGGATAAGTCCGCGCCGCCCGGCGCAGGAAGCTGAGCGGCGAGAGCGGTACGTAATTGGCCGGGTCACGGTCCAGATCGGTCTCGAAAATGCTGCTCATGCCGGTTTCTCCTCGGGCGTTTCCTGGCGTTTTTTGCAGCGTATCACGCAGCGGCGCGCGGTGGCATTCCTTTCCTCCGGGATGTGGTTTTTTGTGGAAAAGGCCGCGCTTTGCAGCTTTTTGAAAAAAGCTGCACCAAAAACGTCTGTAAATTTAAGGAATGATTTTAAAGCATCAAGCGTGCGCCGTGATCAGATGAATGGTGCCCGGCAATTTCACGCTTCCATCCGGTGCACTCTCCGAAAACGAAGGCAACGCGGCGCGGATGGCGGCGTAAGCCTCGGCGCGTTGCGCTTCATCAGCCTTCTTCTCATCCAGCAGCGCGCCAGCGGGGCCCATGAAGCAGGCCACACGCGCTTCGTCATCCAGCGAGGCGCCGCGCAGATACACCGTCTGCGCCTGCACCTTGCCAGTCTTCCAGCCTGAAGCTTGGAGAATGGAAAGAACATAGGAGGCGTCATCGAACGCCAGCGGCCCGGGGGCGTGCGGCACGCGGGGCGCGCCCGGTCCCACCAGCGCTTCCACCAATTGCAGCGGCACGGCCCAATGCGGATTATCCTGCAAAGGCGCCCAAGCGGCGAAAACCATGCGCGCCCCCGGCGCGGCGCTGCGGTGCAGATTGGCGAACGCCTGGACAGAATCTTCAAAAAACATCACGCCGAAGCGCGAGATCAGCACATTGGCGGGCGGCGTGAACAAATCCGTTTGTGCATCGCCCAGCGTGAAATCCAAATTCACCGCCCCTGAGGTTTTGGCCAATGCCCGCGCCGCCTCGACCATGGGGGCCGCGATATCCACCCCCAGCACATGGCCTTGCGGCCCCACTTCCCGCGCCGCCTCCAGGCTGGTGAGGCCCGCACCGCAACCGATATCCAGCACATGCTCGCCGGGCGTCAACGCCGCGGCCGCGATCACCGCCTCGCTCACCGGCGCCAGCCGCGCTTCCATCGCCCCGCCCAGGCTTAGCCATTTTGGCGCGGCGATTTCGCTCCAATAGGTTTTCTGCTTGTCATTGGCCATGTGTGCCTCCTTCAATCGCCGCGCGCTTGCAGCCCCTTGGCGGCAGCATGGCCGCTGGCCCAGGCCCATTGGAAATTATAGCCGCCAAGCCAGCCGGTCACGTCCACCGCCTCGCCAATGAAGTAGAGGCCCGGCACGCTCTTGCTGCTGCAATCTCGCGAATTCAGCCCTTCGGTATCCACCCCGCCCGCCGTGACCTCGGCCTTGGCAAACCCTTCCGTGCCGGAGGGCGTGAATTCAAACCGGTTCAGCGCCGCCCCCAGCCCGCGCAGCGTTTTGTCCGGCAGATCCGCCAGATTGCCCGGCAGCGCCTCAGCGAAATGCGCCGCCAGACGCGCGGGCAGATGCTCCGCCAGCACGCTCTTCAGCCCCGCCTTCGGCCGCGCCCGCTTGGCGGCCAGCAGCGCCGCCTCCATCCTTGTGCCGGGCTGGAAATCCACCGCAAAATGCTCGCCCGGCGCCAGATAGGACGAGATTTGCAGCACCGCCGGGCCAGACAGGCCGCGATGGGTGAAGAGCAGGTTTTCCGCGAATTTCGTGCCGCCCGCACTGGCGATGATGGGTGCCGATACACCCGCCAAAGCCTGCATCCAGGCGGCCTGTTCCGGCGCGAACACCAAAGGCACCAAAGCCGGGCGGGGCGGCACCATTTCATGCCTGAATTGCCGCGCCACACGATACGCGAAATCCGTGGCGCCGAGTTTCGGAATCGATAACCCGCCCGTCGCCACCACAAGATTTTTGGCTGTCACAAGGCCACGATCCGTCTCGATCCGGAACGCGCCATCCTGCGCGATCGCGCGGATATTCACCCCGCAGCGCAATTCCGCGCCGCCCATCCGGTCCAGCAGCAAATCCAGAATTTGCCGCGCCGAGCCATCGCAAAATAGCTGCCCCAGCGTTTTCTCATGCCAGGCGATGCCCGCCGCCTCCACCAGCGCCAGAAAATCGCGCGGCGTGAAGCCCGCCAGTGCGGATTTGCAGAAATGCTTGTTGGCGCTAAGAAAATTTTTGGCGCTGACCTCCAAATTGGTGAAATTGCAGCGCCCGCCGCCGGAGATAAGAATCTTCCGCCCCGGCTCGGCCCCATGCTCCAGCACCAGCACGCGCCGCCCCGCTTGCGCGGCGCTGCCAGCGCAAAACAGCCCCGCCGCCCCGGCGCCGATCACCACAACATCGTAAATCTTTTGCATGGGCGGGGCTTCTAGCCTTTCGCCCTGGCCAGCGCCAGGAACTGCCGCACCGCGGGCGAGGTTTCCGCCCGGCGGCTGGCCAGCATCAGCTCTGACTCCAGCGTAATGCCCTCGATTTTCCGCAGCACGATGCCGGGAATCCCCAGGCTGCTCGCCGGCGCCGGCACCATCCCCAACCCCAGCCCCGCCGCCACGGCGGTGAGCACGGTGATAAAATCACGCACCGGCGTTAAAATGTCCGGGGTAAACCCGCCCGCCGCCCCCAGCGCCTGCAGCCGGGCCAGAAACCCCGCCTCCTCGCCAAAATGCGGGAGCAGGAATTTTTGCCCCTTCAGCATCGCCGGCGTCAGGGCAGGGGCTTGCGCCAACGCGCCATAAGCGGGCAGGGCCAGCATCAGCGCGTCGCGCTTCAGCGATGTTACCTTTACCTCAACAGGATAATCCGCCCGCGCGCGCAGAAACCCGATATCCAGCCGCCCGGCGGCGATCTCCTCCAGCTGCCGCGGCGTCTCCATCTCCTGCAGATGGATCTCCACCCCCGGCGCCGCCTCATGATAGCGCCGCACCAGCGCCGAGACCGTGCCATCCCACGCGGCGGAGGCGACAAAGCCGATCTCCAGCCGCCCCAGCTCGCCACGCGCCGCCCGCCTTCCCAGGCTTTCCCCGCGCTCGGCCTGGCGCAGAATGGCCCGCGCCTCGGGCAGAAACAGCGCGCCGGTGGTGGTCAGGCTCACTTGGCTGCGCTTGCCCCGGTTGAACAGCTTGGCGCCCAGATCCGTCTCCAGCCCCGCAATCAGCCGGGACACGCCCGATTGCGCCAGCCCCAGCCGCTCTGCCGCCCGGGCGAAATGCAGCTCCTCCGCCAGCACCTCAAAGCAACGCAGCTCCCGCAACTCCATGTTTAATCCGTTTTCCGCATCATAATCGACAGTTTGATGCAATTGCCAAAACAACACCAGTGCGGCACAAATTCGCTCGCCAAGTTTAGGGAGAAAACCAATGGCCAAAGGCCAAATGTCATCCTTCGATTGGATGGACCCGCTGCGGCTGGACGCCGAGCTGACGGAGGAGGAGCGCGCGATCCGCGACACCGCCCATGCCTACGCCCAGGAGAAGCTGCAGCCGCGCGTGCTCACCGCCTTCCGTGAGGAGCGGTTCGACCGCGAGATCATGAATGAGCTGGGCGAACTCGGCCTGCTCGGCGCCACGCTCTCCACCCATGAGTGCGCGGATGTCTCCTACGTCGCCTACGGCCTCATCGCCCGCGAGATCGAGCGTGTGGATAGCGGCTACCGCTCCGCCTATTCCGTGCAATCCTCGCTGGTGATGTACCCGATCTACGCCTTCGGCTCTGATGCGCAGAAGGATAAATACCTGCCGAAACTGCGCACTGGCGAATGGGTGGGCTGCTTTGGCCTCACCGAGCCTGATGGCGGGTCCGACCCCGCCTCCATGCGCACCCACGCCAGGAAGGTCGATGGCGGCTATCTCATCAGCGGCTCGAAAACCTGGATCAGCAATTCCCCCATCGCCGATGTCTGCGTGGTTTGGGCAAAGGATGACGCTGGCGATATTCGCGGCTTCATCATCGAGCGCGGCGCGAGGGGCCTGGCCACCCCGAAGATCGAGGGCAAGGTTTCGCTCCGCGCCTCCATCACCGGCATGATCATGTTGGATGACGTGTTCGTGCCGGATGATGCCATGCTGCCGAACGTGAAAGGGCTGCGCGGCCCGTTCTCCTGCCTCAACAATGCGCGCTACGGCATCGCCTGGGGGGCTTTGGGGGCCGCGGAATTCTGCTGGCACACAGCGCGGGACTATACGTTGAACCGCAAGATGTTCGGCCGCCCGCTCGCCGGAACCCAGCTGATCCAGAAGAAGCTCGCCGACATGCAGACGGAGATCACCATCGGCCTGCACAGCGTTCTGCGCCTCGGCCGGCTGATGGATGCCGGCGAGGCCGCGCCGGAAATGATTTCGCTCCTCAAGCGCAATAACTGCGGAAAATCCTTGGATATTGCCCGCCAGGCGCGGGACATGCTGGGCGGCAACGGCATCGCGGATGAGTATCACGTCATCCGTCACATGGTGAATCTGGAAACCGTGAATACCTATGAGGGCGCGCACGACGTGCACGCGCTCATCCTCGGCCGCGCGCAGACCGGCTTGGCGGCCTTCTGAGCATGGGGCCGCTTTCCGGCTACAGAATTCTCGATCTCAGCCGCGTGCTGGCGGGCCCCTGGGCGTCACAGATTTTTGCCGATCTCGGCGCCGAAGTCATCAAGATCGAGCGCCCCGGCAAGGGCGATGACACCCGCGCCTGGGGGCCGCCCTTTGTGGAGGAGAGCGGGCTTTCCGCCTATTTCTGCGCCACCAACCGGGGCAAGAAATCCGTCACCATCGATATGGGCAAGCCGGAAGGCCAGGCACTGATCAAGCGCCTGGCAGAGCGCAGCGACGTGGTGCTGGAGAATTTCAAATGCGGCGGTCTGGCGAAGCTCGGCCTGGGGCCTGAGGATTTGCTCACCCTCAATCCCCGCCTCGTCTATTGCTCCATCACCGGCTTCGGCCAGACAGGCCCTTACCGCGCCCGCGCGGGGTATGATTTTCTCATGCAGGGCATGGGCGGGCTGATGAGCGTGACCGGCGCGCCGGAGGGCGAGCCGATGAAGGCCGGCGTGGCGGTGGTGGATGTGTTCACCGGCCTCTACGCCGCCAACGCGGTGATGGCGGCGTTGCTGGAGCGTGAGCGCTCCGGCCAGGGCCAGCATATCGATCTCGCTCTGTTTGATGTGCAGATCGCCACCATGGCCAACCAGGTCTCCTCCTATCTCGTCTCCGGCGAGCAGCCGCCGCGTTTGGGCAACGCGCATCCCTCCATCGTGCCCTATCAGGTTTTTGCAACGGCGGACGGGCATATCATCCTCGCCATCGGCAATGACGATCAGTTCGCGCGTTTCGCAGACTTGGCGGGCGCGCCTGAGCTTTCGCAGGATGAACGTTTCGCGGCCAACCCGGCGCGGGTGAAACACCGCGCGGTTCTGGTGCCAATTCTGGAAACGCTGCTCGCCGCCCGCACCACGAAGGACTGGACGGAGGCGCTGGAGAAATTCGGCATTCCCGGCGGCCCCATCAACAATTTTTCCGATATCGACGCCGACCCGCAGGTGCAGGCGCGCGGCATTTTCAAGCAGCTGGCGCCGGGGCTGCGCGGCGTTGCGAACCCGATGCGCTTCTCCCGCTCCGAGGTGCAGGATGACCGCCCGCCGCCGCAACTGGGTGCGGATACGTCGGAAACCCTGGCCACGGTTCTAAAACTTTCAGAAGACGAGCTGCAAACGCTGCGGCGCGATCAGGTGATTTGATTCGCTGCTTTTGAAGAAAGCCGCGCCAAAACTTTTATAAAGTCGCCAGCGCGCTGCCAGTCGCGTTCGCCACCAGCGTGCCAATTTTGCCGCAGCCGGGGCAGGTGCAGGACCAATCATCCGCCTGCGTCTGGCAGGCGGTGCAGCGCCAGGCGGGGGTCATGGCAGGGGCGGGCTTGCCGTCCAGCTTCGCCAGAATCGCCGCCGCACGCCCGTCCTGGTTGCCCGCATCCAGGGCCGCCTGGGCATGGCGCCTCGCCTCGCCGGTGAGTTGCGCGTCCAAAGCCGTCTCGCCCAGCAGCAGCTCTGACTCCACATGGCCGGGCTTTGCCGCCGCGAGCTGCGCCGCCGCCTGGGCACGCTCCAGCTTCGTGGAGTCCGGCGAGAGAAAGCCCGCCGCCAGCAGGGGGTGCGGCGCCAGCGCCCAGCCTTTCAGCAGGGTTTTGCGCGCCGCGCGCTCTTTCCCCGCCTTGCGCAGCGCCTTGGCCAAAGCCGCCACGGCGGCGGGGGAGGCCGGGTCGGCCTTCACCGCCTGCTTGGCGAAGTCCAGCGCCAGCTTCGGCGTTGCCGCCGCATCCGCCGCCGCCACGGCCAGGGCCGCGCGCTCGCGCGGTTCCTGCGTCAGCCGCAGCGCGGCGGCGTAATTCTGCTCTTTCACGGCCAGGGCCAGGCGCTGGCGGCGCGTCCAGCTGCCGCCGGGATAGGCCTCCTCGGCGGCCTCGGCCTGCCTGGCGGCCTCATCCGCCCGCCCGGCCTTCAGGCTCTCGCGCAGCAGCCCCTGATGGCCGAGGAATTTCATTTCCTTGCTGTGGGTCAGGCGCTCAAAAGCCAGCCGCGCCTGCTCCTCATGGCCGGAGAGCCGCGCCGCCTCGGCGCTCAGCCATTGCACAAAGGGCGTATCCCCCAGCAGAGAACGCGCCTTCACCGCGGCCGCCTTGGCCCCGCCGGCATCGCCCGCCGCCACCGCCACCAGCCCGCGCTGCAGCGCCGTCTCACCGGCCTGGGCGCGCCGCCCGCCCCGCCAGCCGGCAAAGCGCCCCGGCGCCCGGCGCAGCCCGCCCAGCACCCGCAGCAGAATGATCAGCAGCCCCACCAGCACCGCCAGCAGCAGCAGCAATACCGGGGTGGAGGTGTTGATCTGGTAATCCCCGGCGCTCGCCGTCACCTCGCCCGGCAGCGCGGCCACCCACCAGGCCAGCGGCCAGAATGATGGCGGCAATGACGCAGAATTTCAGCGCCTTCCACATCCCGGCTCAGCTTCCCTGCTGGGCCATCGCGGCCAGCGCCTGGCGCGCCGCCAGCAATTGCCGCGCCGGGGTCAGCCAGCTCGCCATGGCTTGCTGGGTCGGCGGGCTCAGCGCTGTCCGCCGCCGCCACCGCCGCCGCCGAGATCGTCATTGGCCAGCGCCGCGCGCACCTGGTTCAGCGCCGCCGCGGCGGGCGGGCCGAAGATCACGTGGTTGCCGTTGGAGATGGTGATCAACCCCTCCAGCCGCAGCTTCACCTGCGCCCAGAACCCGGCCTCGCCATTATTGGAGAGGCTCGCCGCCTCGGCATCGCGCGCGGCGGCGGGGAAGGTTTCGCGCAATTGCGCCATGGTGGGGGGCGCGATGTCGGCGAAGCACCGCCAGGGCAGGCGGGGCATTCTGGCAACATCGCCCAAAGGCTGGCCCGCCGCCAGCGCCAGATTCGGCGGCGGCCACGGCGTTCAGCTGCGCCATGCGCGCCGTCAGCTTGCCGAGATCCGCCGTATTGGCCTGCAGCGCCGCCAGCGCGCCATGGTCGGCGGCCACCTGCCCCTGCATGGCGTTCATTTGCGCCGCCAGCATGGCCTGTTTCTGCGCCAGATCGGCCTGGGTGCTGAGCAGACTCCGCCACAGGCGAGGGTTTCGCCGCCGCCGCGCGCATGTCGGCCAGTCTGGGTTTGCAGCACGGCGAGGTTGGTCCTGTCCGCCTGATGCGCCTGCTGTTGGGTGAAGAGATAACCTTCGCCCCCGGCCAGGATCACAAAGCCCGAGCCCGCACCAGACAGGCCAGCTCGAGCGGCGCGGTGTTGGCGCGGTTTGTTCGGGTTTCGCCTCGGGCGGCGGGGCAGGCGGGGGTTCAGGCGTGGCGGCGGGTTCGGGGGCGGGCAGCGTCAGCGGGGCAGGATCCTGCACCGTTCTTGTGCCTTGTCCGTTTCCGGGCTGTTCGTTTCGGTTCCGCTCATGCCAGCAACGCCATCAGATCCGCCTCCGTTGGTGCTATTGCCACATGAATCGCGCGCCCAGGGCAAGTCCTGCAAGCTCTTTGCGACGTTTTGGCTCAGCGCGTAAGCCTGTATCTGCCGCCGTGCCGGGCGGGCTCAGCTTGGCGAAGGCGCGGCGCGGTTTCGGCGGAATAGAACAGCGCGCCGTCAAACGCCCCGGTTTCCAGGGCGGTGCGGATCTCCTCCGGCAGCCCCCGCAAGGGCGTCACCGTGTAAACCCGCCGCCGCAGGACTGAAAACCCGGCCTGCCGCAAATCCACAGCCAGCTTCTGGCCATGGCGCTCCCCCACCGTGAGCACATGCAGGCCAGGGATATTGCGGGCGATGATCAGCCGCGCCAGCGCCTCGGCATCGCCCTGCGCGCTTTCCACCCTGGTGAACCCGGCCAGGCGCAATTTCGCCGCCGTGGCATCGCCCACGCAGAACACCGGCACGTCATGCAGCACTGCCGGGCAAGGCGGGCACGGCTTGGCCGCTGGTCACCACCAGGGCGGCGGGGTGCGGCGGCAGGCGCGCGGGCAGGGGGGTGACGGCAAGGCAGGGCAGCAGCACGGGCGCATGGCCCATGCCCGCCAGCCTTTGGGCTGTGGCGCTGGCCCCGGGCTCAGGCCGGGTGACCAGCAGCCTCACGGCGCGAAAATATCCTCGGGGCTGTCCGCCTTCAGCGAGGCGCCGAGTTCCCACCCCATCCGCTCCGCATCCGCCACCGCGCCGGTGACGCTGCGCTTGAGCAAAAAGGAGCCATCCGCCCGCGCCACCAGCCCGGTGAGATGCAGCGCGCCATCCTCCAACAGTCGCGCATAGCCGCCGATCGGCGTGCGGCAGGAGCCATCAAGCGCCCCCAGCAAGGCCCGCTCGGCGGTGGCAACGGCCTTCGCCTCCGGGTCTTCGATGCCCGAGAGCAGGGCAAGCAGCTCGCTATCCGCGGCGCGCACGGTGATGCCGACAATGCCCTGGCAGGCGGCGGGCACCATCTGCTCGGGGCTCAGCAGCACGCTGGCCTTCTCCGCCAGCCCCAGGCGCCGCAGCCCGGCATAGGCCAGCAGCGTCGCATCCAGGTCGCCACCCTCCACCTTGGCAGAGCCGCGTGCCGACATTGCCGCGCAACAGGGTGAAATTCAGGTCCGGGCGCGCATATTTCATCTGCGCCTGGCGCCGCACGCTGGCCGAGCCTACCAGCGCTCCTTGTTTCAGGGCGCCAAACGGGTCCGCCGGGTCAATCTCCGTGCCGGCAGGCAAAATCAGCGCATCGCGCGCATCCTCGCGCTTGAGCGTGCAGGCCAGGGCGATGCCCTCCGGCAGCACGGTCTCCAGATCCTTCAGGCTATGCACCGCGAAGTCGATGGTCCCGGCCTGGAGTTGCTCATGGATCTCCTTGGCGAACAGCCCCTTGCCGCCAATCTCCGCCAGCGCCTTGTGCTGCACCGCATCGCCGGTGGTGACGATGATATGCTCCTGGAACACCTGCATGCCCCTCAGCACCGGGCAGAAGGTGCTGAGCAGATGCAGGAAGGTCTCTGTCTGCTGCCGGGCGAGCGGCGAGCCGCGCGTGCCCACCCGCATCGGCAGGTTACGCATATGCGGCTTTACAGACGGGGAGGGGGGCGTTTCGGTTTTCACGCGCGTGGTCTAGAGCGTGAGGCATGGAAAGAAAAGGTGATGCACCAATTCTGGGCATTGAAAGCTCATGCGACGAGACGGCGGCTGCGGTTCTGGCGCCGGACGGGCGGATTCTCTCTGAGCGGGTGCTGAGCCAGATCGCCGACCATGCCGCCTTTGGCGGTGTGGTGCCGGAAATCGCGGCGCGGGCGCATCTTTCGGCGCTGGATGCCATGGTGCGGGACGCGCTGCGCGAAGCCGGTGTGGGGTTTAAAGACCTCGCCGCCATCGCCGCCACGGCGGGGCCGGGGCTTATTGGCGGGCTGCTGGTGGGCACCGGCTATGCCAAGGGCGCAGCCCTGGCGGCTGATGTGCCCTATCTCGCCATCAACCATCTGGAGGCGCATGCGCTGACCGCCCGGCTGCCGGGCCTCAGCACCGCGCCGGTGGAATTTCCCTATCTGCTGCTGCTGCTCTCGGGCGGCCACAGCCAATGCGTGGCGGTGGAGGGCATCGGCAAATACCGCCTGCTGGGCGCCACGCTGGATGACGCGGTGGGCGAAGCCTTCGACAAAACCGCCAAGCTGCTCGGCCTGCCTTACCCCGGCGGCCCGGCGTTGGAGGCCCTGGCCCGCGAGGGCGATGCGAAAGCCGTGCCTCTGCCCCGCCCGCTTCTGCGCCGGGAGGGCTGCGATTTCTCCTTCTCCGGCCTCAAGACCGCCATCGCCCAGCTCCTGGCCGCCGAGCCGCCGGGGGCGCTGCCCCGCGCCCGCGCGGCGGACATCGCCGCCAGCTTCCAGGCGGCGGTGACGGATATTCTGGGCGACCGCCTCGCCCACGCGCTGTCCATGCTGCCGGGTGCCCATGGCGTCATCGTCGCGGGCGGGGTGGCGGCCAACCAGGCCATTCGCGCCCGGCTGGCCGAGGTTGCGGGGCAGGCGGGCAAGCCCCTCATCGCGCCGCCCTTGCGGCTGTGCACCGACAATGCCGTGATGGTCGCCTGGGCCGCCATCGAGCGGCTGCGCGAAAACCATCTCTCACCCCTCAACGCCCCCTGCCGTCCGCGCTGGCCTTTGGAAGCCTTATGAATTACCGCCATATCTACCACGCCGGGAATTTCGCCGACGTGATGAAGCATGCCTTGCTGCTGCGCCTGCTGGCCGGCATGCAGCGCAAGCCCAAGCCCCTCCTGGTGCTGGACACCCATGCCGGCATCGGCCGCTACGACGTGACCAGCGAACAGGCCGAGAAAACCGGCGAATGGCGCGAGGGCGTGGGCAGGCTGCTCGACGCCCCGCCGTCCGCCTTGGCGGACTACGTGCAAACCGTGCAGCGCCTCGGCCTTTATCCCGGCTCCCCGGTCTTCGCCGCCGAGGCGCTGCGCCCGGATGACCGCCTGGTGGCCTGCGAGCTGCACCCCGAGGACGCCGCCACGTTGCGCCGGACCATGCGCCCCTATGAAAACGCGGCCGTGCATGAGCGCGACGGCTACGAGGCCCTGGGCGCTTTTCTGCCGCCGCCGGAAAAACGCGCTCTGGTGCTCATCGACCCGCCCTTCGAGCGCACGGACGAGTTTCCACTCCTTGCCAAAAAGCTTGCAAACGCCTGGAAGAAATTCCCGACCGGCGTTTACGTCATCTGGTACCCCATCAAGCACCGCGCCCCGGTGCGGGCGTTTTTCGACGCGCTGAAAGGCACCCCCATCCGCGACGTCATCGCCGCCGAGTTGCTGCGCCGGCCCGATACCGACCCCGCCCGGCTGAACGGCGCGGGGCTTGCCATCATCAACCCGCCTTACGGGTTCGCGGAGGAGGCCGCGCCCATCCTCGCCGCCTGCGTTGCGGCGTTTGGCGAGGCCGGGGCCAGCGCCGGGGTCGAGAGGATCATCCATGAGTAAAGCCAGCGCCAGCCCATCCATCGCCGTCATCGGCGCCGGGGCCTGGGGCACGGCACTGGCCATCCTGCTTGCCAAGGCGGGGCGCGAGGTGACACTCTGGGCGCGCGATCCACAAAAAGCCGCCGCCATGCAGGCCGGTCGGGTCAATCCGCGCCTGCCGGGGGCGCTGTTTCCACCCGCTTTGCGCGCGACGTCGGAGATGCCCAAGGCGGATATATTGCTCGTCGCCGTGCCGCTGCAGACCCTGCGCGCCATCCTGCCCGCCTTGCCGCCGCAGGCGCCCCTGGTGCTGTGCTGCAAGGGGCTGGAGCAGGGCAGCTTCCTGCTGGCGCCGGACATCGCCGCCCCGCGCCCTTGTGCGATTCTCAGCGGCCCGAACTTCGCGCATGAAATCGCCGCCGGGCTGCCCGCCGCCGCCGTGCTCGCCACGCCGGACGCCGCCTTGCGCGCCAGGCTGATGGCCGCCCTGCACACCCCGACGCTGCGCCTCTATGGCGCCGCGGACATCACCGGCGCGGCGCTCGGCGGGGCGGCGAAAAACGTCATCGCCATCGCCGCCGGGGCGGTGATGGGCGCCGGGTTGGGCGAAAATGCCCGCGCCGCGCTCATCACCCGCGGCCTTGCGGAAATCGCCCGGCTCGCGGCGGCTTTGGGCGGCAAGGCGGAGACCATCTCCGGCCTCTCGGGCCTGGGCGATCTGCTGCTCACCTGCACGGGCACGAGCAGCCGCAACTATTCGCTCGGCTTCGGGCTGGGGCAGGGGCAGAGCCTCGCGCAAATCCTGGGCAATCGCAGCGCCGTGACGGAGGGGGTGATGACCGCCCCGGCGCTTCTCGCCCGCGCCGCGCAGGCCGGGGTGGAGATGCCGATCACCCAAGCCGTGACAAAACTTCTGTCAGGTGAAATGAATGTGCCGCAAACCATGGCGGCCTTGATGGGCCGTGCCTTGAAGGATGAATGATGCGGCGTGAAGCCCTCGTCTCTCTGATCGCGTTGCTGGCGGCATCGCCCGCCTCTTTGCTTGTGGCGGCGCCGCCAGCTTGGGCTGACGCCGCGCCCCCAGGCGTCGCCGCCTGCGAGAGCCATGACCCCGCCACGGCGGTGAAGGGCTGCGGCGATATTCTCGATGCCGGGCAGGACATGGAGGCGCTTGCCTTCGAGGCCTACAACAACCGCGCCTTGGCCGAGCTGCCATTGCACCAGCCTGAGGCGGCCCTGGCGGATGCGCAGGCGGGCATCGCGCTCAACCCCGAGAATGGCGGCATCCATGTCACCCTCGCCCGCGCCTATATGGCCCTGCACCAGCCCCAGGCGGCGCTGGAGGCGGTGAGCCAGGCCATCGCCCTCATTCCCAACGACCCCGCCCCGCTCATCCTGCGCGGCGAGATGGAGCTGGCGGGCGGCAATTGGCAGGCGGATGTGGCGGACCAGACCGCTGCCCTCACCCATGCCCCGGGCGACGCCACCGCCTTGCTGGACCGCGCGATGGCCGAGCTGGCCAGCGGCCAGGAAGCCCCCGCGCTTGCCGATGCCGACGCTGCCGCCGCCTTCGGCAGCACGGACCCGCGCGTGCATCTGGTGCGCGGGCTGGCGGCCGCCGCCGCGTCCGACTGGCAAAGCGCGCTGGCGGAGGAGAACCAGCTTCTCCAGGCGGCGCCGGACAACCCGCTCGGCCTCTCCGCCCGGTCGGAGGCGCAGGCGCATCTGGGCAGTTTCCCCGCCGCCATCGCCGATTCCAGCCGCGCCATCGCGCTCTCGCCGGATAATCCGGGGCCGTATGTGGACCGCTCCTTCGCCGAGCTGCAGGCAGGGGATTTCCCCGCCGCGCTGGCGGATGCCTCGGCGGCCTTGCAGCGCAACCCGCATGACGCCGCCGCCTACACCAACCGCGCTTTGGCCGAAGCGGCGCTGGAGCGCCCCGATGCCGCGCTGGCCGATGCCAGCCAGGCCATTGTGCTCGACCCCGGCAATGCCCAGGGCTACGACGCCAGGGCCACCGCCCAGGTGATGAAGAACAACCTCCCGGCGGCGCTGGACGATGAGGGGCAGGCGATCAAGCTCGCCCCTGGCGATCCGAACTATTACGAGAAGCGCGCGATGATCGAGCTGCACCAGAACCAGCCCCAGCCGGCGCTGGCGGATGTCAGCAGCGCCATCGCCTTCGCGCCGGATAATCCGCGCTTGCGCCTCCAGCGCGCGGGCGTCGAGGATGCGCTGAACCAGATCGCGGCCGAGATCGACGATTTGACGGTGGCGGTGAACAATGCCGGCAGCGACCAGGATATGCTTTATCAGGCGCTGCTTCTGCGCGCGGGCGCCTATAAGCAGAGCAGCCGGCCAGACCTCGCTTTGGCCGACGCGGCGCGCGCCATCGCCCTGAAGCCGAAGGCGCCGGATGGCTACGCGGTGCGCGCCGCGCTTGAGCAGGCGGGCGGGCAGATCGGTGCCGCCATCGCCGATGACAGCCAGGCCATCGCGCTCGACCCGAAATATGTGCCCGCCTATGAGGACCGCGCCGTGGCCTATGGCGGCCGGCACCGCTACGCGGACGCGGCGGCGGACGAGGCGCGGATTTTGCAATTGCAGCCGAAATCGGCCGGCGATTTGAATAATCGCTGCTGGTTTCTGGCGCTGGATGGCAAGCTGACGCAGGCGCTGGGCTATTGCCAGCAGGCGCTCAGCCTCAATCCCGCTGACGCCGCGACCCTGGATTCCACCGGTTTCGTCTATCTGAAGCTGAAAAACGATAAGCAGGCGATCAGCTATTACGACCAAGCCCTGAAAGCCGACCCGAAGCTTGCCAGTTCCCTCTACGGGCGCGGGCTGGCCGAGCAGGAAGGCGGCGATGTGGATGCCGCGAAGGCCGATATCGCCCTGGCGCGGCAATATGACCCGAAGATCGAGCAGGAGTTCGGCAGCTGAGGCGTTGGCCCGGCGGGCTCTTCGTGCTCTTGCCATTGGCGGCGGCGCTTTTATGCCTCGCCGCCTGGGCGCGCGGCCCGGAATATGACGAGGCCTATTCCATCTTCCTTACCGCGGGCCATGCCCGGCCCGCCTGGCCGCAGGGCGTGTTCGCTGCTGGCGCGGTGCGCTGGCTGTATCAGGGGCATGAAGGGTTAGGGCAGATCGCGCAGGATTTGCGCCGGGGGGATGTGCATCCGCCGCTTTATTTCTGGGGGCTGGAACTCTGGCGGCGCGCGGCGGGGGCGGGCTGGTTTACCGCGCGCCTGCTCTCGGTGGGCTTCACCCTGGCGGGGCTGGCGGGGCTGGCGCGCATCGCCCGGCTCTGCCGCCTGCCAGCCGGGCCGGTGCTGGCCATGGCGCTGCTCTCCTATGGGTTTGCCTATACCGGCATTCTGGTCCGGCCTTTTGCCCTGGCGCAGGCTTGTAACATCGCGGGGGTTTTCTGCGCCCTGCGCGCGGATAAGGACCAGCGCGCCGCGTGGGCGCTGCTGGCGGGGGCGTCCTTCGGCGCGGCCGCCTTCGCGGATTATCTGGCCGTGTTCACAGGGGGCGCGATGCTGGCCTGGCTGTGCTGGCGAAACCGGCGTCAGGCGGCTTTGGCCCTGGCGTCCATGCTGCCCTTTCTGGCGGCCTGTTTCTGGTTCTTCATGGGCCAGCACGGTTCGCGCAACGGCCAGTTCGCGCCCTTCGCCTGGCACGCTGCGCTGGCGGAGATGGCGCGCGATGGCGGCGCCGCCCTGTTCGGCGGGCTGCCGCTTTACGCGGGCCGCGCCGGAGGGCTGGTGGCCGCCCTGCTGGCGGTGCTGGCCCTGGCCTGCCTCGGCTTTGCAATGCGGCGCGCGGCGGGCAGGGGGTTTCTGCTCCTGGCCGCCGCCACCCCCGCCGGGCTGCTGGCGCTGGGCGTGATCTTCCACAACACGCCCATCGAGATCCGCTATCTCGCCTTCGCCTTGCCCTGGGTGGCGCTCGCCATCGCCCCCGCCTTGCCGCGCTGGCTGCTGGCGCCGCTGCTGGCCGTGCAGGCTTTGGCCGTGGCGGGGCTGTTGCTCGCCCCCGCCACCATGCAGCCGCAGGGCCGCACGGCGCGTCTGGCCGCCGCCTGGCCCGGGGCTTTGGTGGCGCTGCCTTACGGCAATGACGGCGTGGGCCTTCCCGGCCCCTTCATCGAAGCCGCGCCTGACTCCATGCGGATTTTGCTTCTGCGCCCCGGCGATGTTGTACCGCCGGGTTCCGTGCGCGTGGCGATCCGCGCCGATGACGCCAGCCGGGCGGTGGCGGCGCAAATGGGCTGCGCCGCCTTGGTCTGCGGACCTTAGAGCGCGATAGGTTGACGCATGCGCGCCACCCTCAACGCGCTCTGGCTCTTTGATGACCGGAACAGCCACCCGGGTTTGCATGGGTCCTGACGAGCGGGGCTGACAGAGGCAAGGTTTTGTTTCGGCGCAACAAGGGAGAGGGTCGGAAGTTTGGCTTTCGACTTATGTCAGGTATAGGCCGGCCCGGGAGGAGATCTCAGGAGGGGAGAATCGACATCGCCCGGGGCTAACAGCAATGCGCCCGCGCTGGCCGGGCAGGTGAATTGAGTCAAGCAATAATGGGTGAGGCCGACTGGATGCGTGCAATCGACACAATTGCTTGGCCTGTATGCGCCGCCCGCAGGCTGTACTGCGGTGCCTCCACGCGTGTATTTACATTTCATGCAGATTGAATCCAACGAATGATTAGTACAATTGCCACGACGCTCATTCCGGTTACCTTCGTGCTATTCCTCGGCTATTTTGCGGGGCGCCGCAAAAGTTTTGGAACCGCGGACCGGGCTCAGCTGAACAAGCTCGTGCTTACCTGGTTGCTGCCGCCGCTGCTCATCGCCGGGATGCTAAAGACCCCGCGCGCGGAACTGATGGACTACAGGATTCCGTTGCTCTTCGCCCTCGGGCTTCTGCTGCCCTATCTTGTTGTGTTGCTCGTCAGCCGTTATCTGGTGAGGCACGACCTGAGCACCTCGACCCTGAGAACGGCCCTGCAGATCTTCCCGGACATGGTCTTTATGGGCATTCCGATCCTGGGTCAGTTGTTTGGCCCTGCCAGCCTTTATCCCATCCTCGTCGCCAATCTGATCCCGGTGCTGTTCATTCAGCCCATTACCATTGTCCTGTTGAACATCGACTCGGGCAAGAACAAGGGCGGAGGCGGCGGGGCAAAGGCCGCCGTCAAGATCATCCTGAAGGGACTGGCTCAGCCTCGCGTCTGGCTGCCATTCATCGGCGTCGCGCTCGTTCTGCTCAATGTCCAGATGCCGAAATTCGTCATCGCTTCGCTTAACCTGATCGGTGCAGGGACGACCGGTCTGGCCCTTCTCTTGTCCGGGATCATCATCTCGCAGGAAAAGGTGAGGCTGACGCGGGCCATCGTGGTCAACACCTTTATCAAGAATCTGCTCTGTCCCGCCATCATGCTCGCCATCGTGCTTGCCGTTGGGATCACCGGCGTCCTGGCGAAGGAGGCGGTTTTGCTGGTCGGCCTGCCCTCTGCCGTGATTACGACCATGTTCGCCGAAGAGCGTGGCATGTTAGAAGCCGAATCCGCCACCATGATCCTCTCGACCCGGTTATTCTCCTTCATATCCATCCCGATCGTGGTCGCGGTCACGAATTATCTGATCACCAGATAGCAGCCCGTTGAGACGGGCTGCGTACGAAGACATCATGGCCGCATGCAAAACCGCCCGGCGGTGACAGATCGCCGGGCTCCGAAGCGGACAGTCACTAAACCACACAACCCGGCCCCTCCCGCCGGGACAGGCCGGTTTTGAAACGCACGCGCCGCTCAGCCGCGCTCCAAACTCTCCGCCGTAATGTCGGAGATTTTCCTTGCCCCCGTCAGCGCCATCGCCACGCGCATTTCCTTGGCGATGAGGTCCAGAAGTTTTGTCACCCCCGCCTCGCCGCCATAGGCCAGGGCGTACACATAAGCCCGGCCCAGCAGCACGGCATCGGCGCCCAGCGCCAGCATGCGCACCACATCCAGCCCCGAGCGCACGCCGGAATCCGCCAGAATGGCCAACTCGCCCTTCACCGCCTCCGCAATGCGCGGCAGAGCGCGGGCGCTGGAGAGCACGCCATCCAACTGCCGCCCGCCATGGTTGGAGACGACTATGCCATCCGCGCCAAACTTCACCGCCTCGCGCGCATCCTCGGGATCGAGAATGCCTTTGATAACGATTTTGCCTTTCCAGAAATCGCGGATCCATTGCAGATCCGCCCAGGCGATGGAGGGGTCGAAATTCGCGCCCAGCCAGGCGATGTAATCCTCCAGCTTCGTGGGCTCGCCGCGATAGGCGGAGATATTGCCGAGATCATGCGGCCGGCCGAACAAGCCGACATCAAAGGCCCAGCGCGGATGCGTCATGGCCTGCAAAATCCGCCGCGCCGGGCCGCCAGGGCCGGACATGCCCGAATGCAGATCACGATAGCGCGCGCCGGGCACCGGCATGTCCACGGTGAAGATGAGCGTGGTGATGCCCGCCGCCCAGGCCCGCTCCAGGGCGTTGCGCATGAAGCCGCGATCCTTCAGCACATAGAGCTGGAACCAGATCGGCTGTTTCACCGCGGCCTGCACCTCCTCGATCGGGCAGACGGAGACGGTGGACAGGGTGAAGGGAATGCCCGCCTTCTCGGCGGCGCGGGCGGCCTGCACCTCGCCCCGGCGCGCATACATGCCAGCCAGGCCGACAGGGGCGATGGCCACCGGCATCGCCATCTCACGGCCCAGAACAGTGGTGGCCAGAGAGCCATCCGCGACATTCTTCATCACCCGCTGGCGCAAAGCGAGATCCGCGAGATCGGACACGTTCCGGCGCAAGGTCTGCTCGGCATAGGCGCCGCCATCGGCGTAATGGAACAGGAAGGGCGGCAGGCGCCGGCGCGCCCCCTCGCGGAAATCGGTGGTGGAGGAAATGATCATGGCTTGTCGCTCGCTTGTTGCAGATGTGGTGGTGAAAGCCGCAACCGCCGCGCCTCGTCATCTTCAATACGGTGCAGCGTGGCGGAAACGAAATCGAGATGCAGCAGCGCCGCGCGGCGCGCCTGCTCGGGCTGTCCGGCGAGAATCGCTTCCGTCAGCGCCTGGTGCTGGCGCGCGAGCGTGCGGAAGGTCTGCGGCCGGGTATAGAGTTTTTCCAAGCTGTGGGAGATGCTGGCGGCCAGCAGCTCGAACAGCCCGCGCATCAATTGCAGCAGCACAAGGTTATGCGAGGCTTCGGCGATGAGCAGATGCAAGCCCGCATCCGCCCGCGCATCCTCTTGCGGGTCGCCAGCCTCATGCGCGCGGGTGATGGCCGCACTTTGCGCGGCAAGCTTTTTTCTGTCCTCATCGGTGGCCCGCATGGCGGCGTGATAGGCGGCCTCAGCCTCCAGCGCCCTGCGGATCTCCATCACATCCTGCCAGTAGGAGGGGTTTTGCCGCATCAGCGGCGCCAGCGGCGCCACCAGGCTGGCGGCCAGTGGCGGTGCCTGCAGGTAATGCCCGCTGCCACGGCGTGTCTCCAGGCGCCCCGCATGCGTCAGCCCATGCAGTGCCTCGCGCAGACTGGCACGGGAGGCGCCAAGCTGCGCCGCCAAGGCGCGTTCGGCGGGTAGCCTGTCGCCTGGGCGTAGCCCTGTGGCGCTGATCAGGGCCTCCAGCCGTTCGGGGAGTGTCGTGTCTGCCATTGGTCTGACCAATTTTCCGCTTGTCTGCGTGTAAGGCAAGGTTTGCCGCCGGATTTTGTCGTACGCAAGCCGTTGTTGGTCTGACCAATCCTACAAAAACAGCAGCCCCGCCAGCGCCCCGGCGCCCAGCAGCCAGAGCGGATGCAGCCTGGTGCGCCAGGTGAGCAGCGCGGTGGCGAAGGTGAGGGCCGCCGTCAGCCAGCCCGTGTCGGACTGCCGGGCCAACAGGCAGGAGGCGGCCAGCACCAGCCCGGCGGTTAACGGCAGCAGCGCCGCCTGCGCCAGGCGCCGCCAGCGTGCCTCGCGGTGCTTGTCGAACAAACCCGCCACGATGGAAGCCGTGATCCCCGCGGGCAACACCATCGCCGCGGTGGCCACCAGCCCGCCCGGCATCCCCGCCACATGCGCGCCGATGACCGTCACGATCATCACATTCGGCCCGGGCGCGGTATTGGCGATGGCATAGAATTGCGAAAATTGTGAGGAAGTAAGCCAATGTTTCTGGCTCACCGTGATGCGCGCGATCTCCGGCACCGTGCTGTTCACCCCGCCCACCGCCAACAGCGAGAGCTTGCCGAACAAGAGCGCGATCTGCCCCAGCAGGTTCAAGGCACCGCCCGCCAGGCCAGCGCCAGAGAGAGGGGCAGCATCAGCAGCACGATCAAAGGCAGGGACCAATGCAGCCCGAAGGCCAGCCCATACACGGCGGCGGCCAGCAGCACATTGCGCGGTAGTTTCAAAATCGGCGCGGCGATGCGCAGGCCCGAGCCCAGCGCCAGCCCCGCCGCCGTGGCCGCCAGCCCCAGCAGCGCATGGCGCACCGGCGCCACCTCGCCATAGCGGGCATAGAGCCAGGCCAGCCCCAGCACGATGGCCACCGGTGCGGCCAGCAGCCCGGTCACCGCCGCCGCGGCGCCGCTCACCCCGGCCTCGCGTGCCCCGAAGGCGAAGCTGAGGTTAACCACATTCGCCCCAGGCAAAGACTGGCAGAGGGAGAACAGCTCGTTGAATTCCATCTGCGTCAGCCAGCGCCGCTCATCGACGATGACGCGGCGGATGATCGGCAGCACCCCGCCGAACCCCATGATCCCCGCCATGAAAAACCCGCTGAACAGCGCCTTGTGGCTGAGTTTCGGGCGGGCAGGGGGCGTTTGCGGGGTCATTTCGTTTTGAGTTAATCCTGCCGCGCGGCGCTGGCAACGCGCCACAACGCAAGCTAGGCTGGCTTTGTGAGCATTGATCTGCGTGACCCGACCTTAACCGCCGCCCGGCTGCGCGCCGCCCTCAACCTCGCCCCGCATCCCGAGGGCGGGCATTACCGGGAACTCTGGCGTGACAGCCCGCAAGACGGCGCACGTGGTGCGGCCACCAGCATATTGTTCCTGCTGGAAGCGGGCGAACGCTCCCACTGGCACCGTGTGGACGCGGTGGAACTGTGGCTCTGGCAGGGCGGTGCCGCGCTGGAGCTTGGCATCGGGCTCGAGGCCATCCGCCTGGGGCCAGACCTTGGCGCTGGCGAGCAATTGCAGGCGATGGTGCCGGCAGGGGCCTGGCAGGCGGCGCGCCCGCTGGGGGCCTGGAGCCTGGCGGGCTGCGTGGTGGCGCCGGCCTTCCGCTTTGAAGGTTTCGAGCTGGCCCCGCCGGACTTCACGCCCCAAGGCGCATAAAAAAGGGCGTATCCGGCGGTGAAGCCGGATACGCCAAGGGCCCGGAGCCAAAACTGGTTTGCGGCGGTTCAGATGGTGTTGCTCTTCATCTGCGCCGCAATGTAATCCGCTTGCCTTATCGCCAGCGTCACGATCGTGAGCGTCGGGTTCTCCGCCGCCCCGGTGGTGAATTGTGAGCCATCCGACACGAACAAATTCTTGATATCGTGCGTCTGGCCCCATTTATTCACCACGCCGTCGCGCGGGTTGTCGCTCATCCGATTGGTGCCGAGATTATGGGTGGAGGGATAAGGCGGGGTGGGGAAGGTGCGCACCGCCCCGACCGATTCATACAAGGCCGCCGCCCGCCCATAGGCATGGTTGCGCATCGCCTCGTCATTTTCATGATCGTCGTAATTCACATTGGCCACCGGCATGCCGAAGGCATCCTTCACGTCATGGTTCAGCGTGACGCGGTTTTCCGCACGGGGCATGTCCTCGCCCACGATCCACAGCCCGGCGAGATTGTCGTAATTATCCAGCACCGAAGTGAAATCCCGTCCCCAAGCGCCGGGGTTCAGGAAGGCGGCCATGAAGGGCAGGCCGAGCGAGATCGTCTCCATCTCATAACCGCCGGCAAAGCCGCGCTTGGGGTCAAACACCGCCTCGTCGCGCACGATGCCGGCCATGGTGGTACCGCGATACATATGCACCGGGTTCTCGAACATCGCATACATGCTGCCGGTGGTGTGGCGCATATAGTTCCGCCCCACCTGGCCGGAGGAGTTGGCGAGCCCGTCCGGGAATTGCGAATTCGCGGAGTTCAACAGCAAACGCGGGCTTTCGATGGAATTGCCCGCCACGCAGACCAGGCGGGCTTTTTGTTTATGTTGGTTGCCCTGCGCATCGGCATAGACAACGCCATTCACCTTGCCCTGCGCGTCGGTCTCGATACGCAGCACTTGGGCTTCGGGCCGCACCTCCAGATGCCCGGTGGCCTCGCCCTTGGGAATCTCCGTATAGAGCGTCGACCATTTTGCGCCGGATTTGCAGCCCTCGAAGCAGAAGCCGATCTGCTGGCAGGCGCCGCGCCCGTCGCGCGGCTTGGAGTTGATGGCCATGTTGCCAGTATGCACGATTTTGTAGCCGAGATTATGCGCGCCCGTTTCCAGCACCTTGTAATTATTGTTGCCCGGCAGGCGCGGAATGTCATTGGTGCCGGTGACCCCCAATTTGTCCTCGGCCTTGTCGTAATAGGGCGCCAGATCGTTATAGGTAATCGGCCAATCCTCCAGCGTCGCGCCGGCGATATCGCCATAGGTGGTGCGCGCCTTGAACTCATAGGGCTGGATGCGCAAGCTCGCCCCGGCCCAATGCACGGTGGTGCCGCCAACGGCTTTCACGATCCAGGCCGGCAGGTTCGGAAAATCCTTGGCGATGCGCCAGGAGCCGGAGGTGGTGCGCTTATCCGTCCAGGCGAGCTGATGGAAGGCCGCCCATTCGTCATTGACGAAATCCGGAATCGTATAGCGCTTGCCAGCTTCCAGGATCACCACATCGATGCCCTTCTGCGCCAACTCATTGCCCAACGTGCCGCCACCGGCACCCGAGCCGATGATGACGACAACATGGTCGTCATTTTCATTGAATGAGGCGGTCATGACTGCACCACTTGCGGGGCTTGCGCCGGCAGCCAGTTGATATCGTCGAAGCCGCGATGGAGATAGCCGCCCTTGTCGGCGGAGGCGCCCTCATACCCGAACTTCATCCAGATATCCTCCTGGTTATAAAGGCTGGTGACGAGGCCGGAGCGGATGGTCTGGAAGAATGCGCTCTCCTGGATGCCGCGCAGCAGAGCGGTGCGCTGCTCCTCCCAGCCGACACGCACATAGTCGACATTCCAGGCCGCCTGGGCGGATTTATCCAGCCCCGCGCAGCCCTCCTCGATCAATGTTTTGGTGGCCGGGTCCGTGGCGGACTGGTCGTCATACCCGGCCACCGCCTTGGCATAAATGGCGTCGGTGAGGCGGTCATGCGGGTAGATGTCCCGCGCCATGAGAATCAGCGTCGCCATGGTCTGCGGCTGCAGGGATTTGAGCGTCATCGCCCAGGCGCCCCTGGGGTCCAGAAGCATGGCGCCGCTCCCCAGCGCCACGGTGCCGAAGGCCGTGAAAGACGAGGTTTTCAGAAACAGACGCCGCGAAACTTTTGTGGTTTTTTCTGTTGGTCTCATGTCCTCCTCCGTCCCGGGCGGGTTTTTTGCCCGGCTTTTTCAAAGTCTCATATTGATTTTGCGCGCGGCCGCCCCACCATCCCCGCGCGCACTATTGGTAGTGCCCGTATCTTTCCAGCAGCTCGATCTTGTAGCCGTCCGGATCCTCGATGAAGAAGAACCGCGCCAGCTTTTCGGTCCCCCGGTCGAATTGCTTGATGTCCTTTGGGTTTAGCCCGGCGCTCGCAAGGCGCGCATGCGCGCCGTCCAGATCATCCACCGCGAAGGCCACATGCCCATAGCCGGTGCCCAAATCATAAGGCGCGGTCCGGCCGTGATTAATGGTCAGCTCGATCTCGAAATCAGCCTCCGGATTGCGCAGATAGACCAAAGTGAAATCATCGAAGCCCAAACGGTGGCTCGGCACCAAGCCGAAGGCCGCCTTGTAGAAGGCGCAGGAGCGCTCCTCCTCCAGCACGCGGATCATCATATGGATCAGTTTCGGCATCACTGATCCTTCAGCGTTTTCAGATAGGCGATGATGTCGGCGCGGATCTGCGGGTCGGGCTGCTGGTACATCATGTAGGAATCAGGGATCAGGCTGGTCGGCTGGGTCAGCCATTGATCGAGATGCGCCTCGTCCCAGACGAAATTCACCTTGGCGAAATCAGCTGAATAGGCGAAGCCCGTCTCGGAGCCCGGCTTGCGGCCATACACGCCCCATAAATTAGGTCCCTGCCCATCCGGCGCGCCCTTGGCGGCGGCATGGCAGGCGGCGCAATTGGAGGCAAACAGCGTTTTTCCGCGCGCGGCATCTCCCGGCGGCAAGGCCATGGCCGAGGCCGCGAAAAGCAGGAAGAACCCGGCGGAAAAAGGTGCAAGGGCCTTGAGCATGCCAGCACCGTAGCACCGCCAAATCGCGCGCGGGTGTTGGCCTGATACTACATCAGGCTTTTATGCGGCGAAGGCTTTCTGCGCGGCGGTAAAACCGGGAAACAAAAAGGGCTGGCCCTTGGCATAGAGCAGGCAGCTCACCCGCAGCAGCGAGGCGAAATTCGTCACCTCCCCGCGCAGCGCCAGCACCTCGTCATGCAGCATGTTGATGAAGCGGCTGGTGGTGATGCCCTGGCTGGAAGCCAGCTCATCCAGCAGCGTCCAGAAGGCGGATTCAAGCCGCAGGCTGGTGGCAGCCCCCCCAATGCGTACGGAGCGCGTGATCGGCGCGTAAGAGTCGGGGGCCTGATTGGCATAGATGGTACACATGCTTGGTCCTCCGGAAATCCGTGACCGTCTGAGGCGCGGTCTTTCGGGACTGGAATGGTGCGGCGCCGGCGCCTTGAAAGTCAAGGTTTAAGGCATTGTAACCGGGTTGTGCTTGCCGCAACCTGCACTGGCGCCTACATGCTTCGCAGCCCCTGACACAACACAGGAACACCGCCCCATGAGTTTTGCTGGCACCCAGGCCTCGCCCTTCACCCTCTTCCAGCCCGCCGCCTTGCAGAATGCGCTGGCGGCCAACAGCGTGATCCTCGTCGATGTCCGAGAGACGGGCGAGTTCGAGGCTGTGCGCATCGAGGGGGCGGCGAATCTGCCGCTTTCCTGCTTCGACCCGGCAGCGCTGCCGGCCGGGGAGGTCGTGCTGCTCTGCGGCATCGGTAAGCGCTCGCGCATGGCCGCGAATTTGTGCGAGCAGGCGGGCATGCCGGTTTCCGGCCATCTTGAAGGTGGCATCAACGCCTGGATGCAAGCCGGGCTGCCTGTCCTCAGGGGATGAACGGCGGCATGGCGTACGCCAGCTCCAGAAACGCCGCCGCCGCTTTGGGAACGTAGCGTTCTTTATGCCGCACGGCCTGGAAAGGGCGGGGCGGCAGCAGGATATTGGCTCGTTTCAGCGCCCCGGCACTGAGCGCGCGGGCGCAGACCAGCGGTGAGAGGCAGGCGGCACCCGCCCCCTCCGCCACCGCTTCGCGCACGGCTTCGTTGGAGGGCAGAATGAGGGCGATCCTCAGCTCCTCCGCCAGCACCCCGCGCCCGGCCAGGGCTGACAAAAACGCGTCGCGCGTGCCAGAGCCCTCCTCGCGGAACACCCAGTCCGTCCGGCGCAGATCACCATCGGTCAGCGCCGCTCCCTTGGCCCAGGGATGGCCGGGCGCCACCACCACCGCCATGCGCTCCGCCGCCACTGGCTCCACATGCAGCTCGGGCGACGCCAGCGGCCCTTCCACGAAGCCCAGCTCCGCCGTTCCGGCTTTCACCGCCGCCGCTACCTGGCCGGTATTGCCGATCGCCAGATCGATGCTGAAACCCGGATGCAGGCGGCGGAATTCCACGATCAGCCGGGGCAAATAATAGCTGGCGATGGTCTGGCTGGCATGCACGGCAAGGCGCCCGTGCTTCAACCCGGCATAGTCGCGCAACGCCGTTTCCGCCGCCGTGGCGCGGGCCAGCACGGCGCGGGCTTCCTCCAGAAACAGCCGCCCGGTCTCGGTCAGGGCGATGTTGCGCCCCACCCGGTCGAACAGTTTCACGTCATGCTGCGCCTCAAGTGCGGCGATGGAGGCGGAGACCGCCGCCTGGGTGAGGTTAAGCGCTGCGGCGGCGCGGGTGATGTGCTGGCGCGCCGCCACGGCGGTGAAAATGCGCAATTGCTCCAGGGTCATGGAGAATACATAAATAAAAATTGTCAATATGACAAAAATAATCAGTTTTTAAAGTGAATTTTTTGGGCCTAATTGAACCGGGTCGAAAGGCAGGTCCATCATGTTGCGCAGACCCTTCTCCCATCACGAGCATCCGGCCGAGATTGTGCGGCAATTCACGCCCAACTGGTTCACCGTGACCATGGGCACCGGCGTGCTGGCGTTGCTGCTGAGCCAGGTCCCCGGGCCCGCCTGGTTGCCGGCTCTGGCGGCTGCCGTATGGCGGGTGAATATCGCGCTGTTTGTCTTGTTCTCTGTGCTCTATGCGGCGCGCTGGGTGTTTTATCCGCGTCAGGCGGTGAAGATTTTCAGCCATCCGGTGATGCCGATGTTCCTGGGCGCCATTCCGATGGGGCTGGCCACCATCATCAACGGCACGCTGGTTTTTGGCCATGATCCGCAGCTCGCCCTGCGGCTGTGGGAGGTGGATGCGGTGCTCTCCGTGCTGACCGGGCTTGGTGTGCCCTTTGCCATGGTAGTGAGCCAGAAACATAGGCTGGAGAGCATGACCGGCGTGTGGCTGTTGCCGATTGTCGCCTGCGAGGTGGCGGCGGCGAGCGGCGCGCTGCTGGCCCCGCATATGGCGC
The DNA here is from genome assembly GCA_963736885.1 of uncultured Pseudomonadota bacterium. Lineage (GTDB taxonomy): Bacteria > Pseudomonadota > Alphaproteobacteria > Acetobacterales > Acetobacteraceae > Acidocella. Next base: position 4,164 of record CAVTQN010000005.1, on the reverse strand, counting down.
CGGCGGTGGCGGCGAATCTGGTGCTGGCGGGCTATGGGCTGTGGGCGCTTTCGGTGCCGCTGGCGCTGGGGGTTTTGACCATTTTGTTCCTGCGGCTGGTTCTGCACGCTTTGCCGCCGCCGGAGCTGGCGGCGTCCTCCTGGCTGGCGCTGGGGCCGCTGGGCACGGGCGCGCTCGGGCTGCTGCTGCTGGGCCATGCGGCGCCTTATGCCTTTGCCGGCAGCGGGTTGGCTTTTGTGGGCGGCGTGGCGCAGGGGATTGGCATTGTCGGCGGGTTGGTGATTTGGGCTTATGGCGCCTGGTGGCTGGCCTTGGCGGTGGCGATGACCCTGGCGCACCGGCCGCATAAGCTGCCTTTCAATATGGGCTGGTGGGGCTTCACCTTCCCGCTCGGCGTGTTCATTCTGGCCACCAACGCGCTGGGGGCGCAGACCGGGATGCTGGCCTTCATGATCGCGGGCCATGTGCTGACAGGGATTTTCGTGGTGCTGTGGAGCATCGTCGCGCTGCGGACGCTGCGCGGGGCCTATCATGGCTCGCTCTTCGCCTCGCCCTGCGCGCCGCCGCGGGCAGCGATGCGCGTCTGAGGTTTCGAGCTGCGGCCGAGATGAGGAGCCGAGAGCGGGATGATTTTTGATCGAAGCACCTGCGTAGCCGATTGCCGCGGCGCTGCGGCTTGAAGGGGAGGGAAAGCTGTGCGTGCGGGCTGTTGCCCCGCCGGGCTGATGCGGTTAGAAGGGCCATGCCGGACCCGTAGCTCAGCTGGATAGAGCGTTGCCCTCCGAAGGCAAAGGTCACGCGTTCGAATCGCGTCGGGTCCGCCAATGTTTTCAATGGGTTAACCCCACGGAAACCGACCAAAAATTAGAAACTCACCAAATACTCACCAAGGTGACGAGTGGGTTGGCGCGTTTTTGAGTGGTTTCTCCTAGCCTGTAACCTGAGACTTGTATGTCCTAATCCTGGGGGCGTGGGTTCGAATCCCGCCGGGGACGCCAATTAAATCAATGCATTACAAAATACGTGTTTTATCTGGCAATCGCATTGGTAATCATATAGCAATCACCGAAAAAACTTAAGCGTCTTTCGGCTTGCGTTCCGTGCCTGCGGACTCGCGACTGAGTGAAAAATACTTATTTGCGGCTCCGTGAGTCTGGCCCGACATGCTGGCGGGTTGACAAACGTGCAAAGTGTCAGGTTACCACCGCAATAATAGTTTCTAGTTTCCTCCTCTCTGCCGCTTCGAATTCAATTGTACATGCTATTTGGCGATGTATTAGCCCCGGTCGCGTTGTTCGGCATAGGTGCACCTTGTGTCGAAGAGGGAGCTGCCGGCAGGGTGGGCAGCGATTGACAGGAGCGTTTCCCCTGGCGCTGCCGTTGAACGGTGCCGTACGCGCCGGGCGAGCGTGACTGACAAAGGTCGTAGTGCCGGCAAACGCGTCGGTGGCGCGCTCTATTTGCACGCCTCCGCGGTACCGGATGCGGACCCGACCTTCCGTGGCCGCATCGAACGTGCCGCCGCCGTCGCCACGACAACGGCTGGAATGTCGCCAAGGTTCAGGGCGACGCTGTCTCGCTTCTGCTCTACGAGCCGTTTGACGATGCCGCCTTCCCTGCCCTGCTCGCCGCCGTCCGTGTCAACCTCAGCGACGGCAGCGTGGTCCACACGGATTACCGGCGCCGTGCCAACCCGCCCATCCTGCATCGCAAGGAGACCTTGCTGCGGCTCGACGACCCGCGGCGCCCGGCCTTTGCTGCGCTGACGCGGCTGGCGGAGGAACACAACCTGTTTGCCGAGCCGCACCGCATCGGCACCCGCAAGGCCTGGCTGGAGCGCGTTGAGGCCGCCGGGTTGGTCGTGCAGGGCGCCAAGCTGCTGCGCCGGGAGACAGCGCCTGTGGACGTGGTCCGCCACCGCACCGCGATCATCCGCCGGGACCTGTCCCAGCCTGTCCAGATGCTGGTCTCGCACCGGATCGTCACGGAGAGCACGACCGTGCTCGACTATGGTTGCGGCCAGGGCGACGACGTTGCGGCACTGGCCGCCAATGGCTTCCAGGCGTTCGGGTGGGACCCTCACTACGCGCCGGACGGCCCCCGCCGCCCTGCCGATGTTGTCAATCTTGGCTTCGTGCTGAACGTCATCGAGGATCGCCACGAGCGCGCCGAGACCCTCATGGCGGCGTATGGTTTTGCGCGGCGGGCTCTGTCGGTTGCCGTGATGCCGCTCGGCAAATACACGTTCGACGGCCTTCGAGCCCTATGGCGACGGCTATGTCACGGCGCGCGGGACCTTCCAGAAATACTTCGCCCAGCAGGAACTGCGCGACTTCATCGCGCAGGCCCTCGGCGAGGCGCCTGTTGCCTTCGCCCCGGGCATCTTCGTGGTGTTCCGCGACAAAGACCTTGAGCAAGAAGTCCTGCTCAAGCGCCAGGCCCGCGACATCGTTCGGCCGGTCGGTTGGCTGCGCCGCCGGAACGCGCGCGCAGGGCGGTTGCCGCCCGCCCGGAGCTCGCCGAACGGATCAGGGCCGAGCTGGAGACGCTGTGGACCGCGATTGCCGAGCGCGGCCGCATTCTCGATGTCGAGGAATTTCCCGACGGACTTCGCGAGCGGCTCCGCGCCGCCAAGGTGTCGCCGGCACGGGCAACCGACATCTGCCTGTCCGACCCGTCCAACCGCGATCAACTCGCGGCAGCCGCGGCGACCCGCCGGGAAGATCTCCTCGATCCACCTCGCGCTAACCCTGTTCCCCGGCGCGCCCCGCTACACGACGCTAGCGCGCTCGATCCAGAGGGACGTACGCGCCTTCTTCGGCAGTCATGCTGCGGCGCATCCAGGAAGCGAACGCCTTGCTGTTCTCCGTGGGCAAGGCGGAGACCGTGCGCGGCGGCATCAGCGCGGCCGTGGCAGGCGGGCCTTGGCGCGATGCGCGACGGCGACACTTTCCGCATGCATGCACCTGCCCTGAACCGCCTGCCCGCTGTGCTGCGCGTGCTTGTGGGCTGCGCCGGCGTCCTGCGCGGCGGCACCGAAGGCGCGGACTTCATCGACATCAAGATGGACGGGCGCCGCGTCGCCTTCATTGCCTGCGTGGATGCGTCGGCACGGCTGCCCATCTACACCGAGCGCACCCGCGTCGATCTCGGCCGCCTGAAGGTCTCTGTCGACCAGCCCGAGGGCATGATCCTCTATCTCAAGGGGCGCTTCCTGCCGTCCGACGCGCCGGGCGTGGCCGAACAGCTTCTGTTCGATCAGAAGCTTATCGCAGCGGGGATCGTCGACGAGGAAGGAAAAGGGCCGCGCTACGCGGAACTACAAGGGATGATGCGGCAGCGTAAAGCCAAATCCGGGAAGGCCGACTGACAGAGACGGCGTGAGCCCCCGGCGCAGGCCTTGGGGCCCGAAGCAAGGCGCGGCAGTAGGGCGGATGTGAACAGGCGCCGAACTGTGACCCCACGCCTGATCAAAACAACTCATTGAAAAAATAGACCGAATTGACTTGGCTGGTGCCACAACCGGCGCCGATCGTGACCCCAGCCAACGAGCCATTTCGTCCATTATATCAAGAGCTTGCACAGTTTCCTGCCGGATTTACGCTTCGGCGCTCATTTCCATGCTTCGGTGACCTTAGCCGACCCCAAGTGTATGGACGGCCAAGTCAACGGCCAGCCAATACCGTTCCAGGAACTCAAGCTTCGATGAGATCGTTAAAGAATTTTACGATGATATCAATGAATTTTTAACCTTTACAAAGGTTCATTTCACCATCAGCTCTGATTGCTGCAACCGCTGCTTCGATGTCCTGATCGACGAGAAATGGAGCTTGGGCGAAAACCAAGCCCTGCTCACCGTTGAGCTTGGCTGCCAAATGCCCCCGACCGAAGAGCAGTTCTGCCCCAGGTCTGTCGAGCGCGATCTTGGACGTAGCCTCGCTGGAGACCTTCAAGATCAAGCGATTGCCCAGATTCTCGCGGAGCTGCATGGGCATGACATCCTTGTCAGGCCGCTGGGCTGCGAAGATCAGGTGAATACCAGCCGCGCGGGCCTTCACGCCCAAACGCTGCACCGCAGCCCCTACCGCCGCTTTGTAGGCGTCGTCGAGCATCCAGTCGGCGAACTCATCGTGAATCAAAGAAAACCATCGGCAGCCGCTCCTC